>CAZXFW010000005.1:0-182334 GCA_964640175.1 uncultured Polyangiales bacterium
GCCGCCTAGGTTCGGTACCAACGTCGTGAACGGATAGTCTGCAATTTTGGGCCGGGCCTTGGAGACGGCTGAGATCCATGTGCTTTTTCCGACGTTCGGGAACCCCACCAGGCCAATGTCTGCAAGAAGCTTGAGTTCGAGTCGAAGTTCCCGCGCTTCGCCAGGCGCTCCTTTTTCTGCTTTGAGGGGGGCACGATCGTAGGGAGTGACAAAGTGTTTGTTGCCCCAGCCTCCCTGGCCTCCGTGGGCGGCGATAAACGTAGCTTCGGCTTGCGCAAGGTCTGCAAGCATTGCCCCCGATGCCACGTCAAACACCTGCGTTCCTAGGGGAACACGTATGACAAGATCGCGGCCACCTTTGCCATGTTGATCTTTACCGCGCCCGTGCTCGCCTGATTCAGCTTTGAGGATCCGGCGGTAGTGAAGGTCGAGCAACGTGCGCAATTGGCGATCGGTGTGTAGGACCACATCGCCACCGCGCCCGCCATTGCCACCTGCGGGGCCTCCCAGGGGGACATATTTTTCGCGGCGCATGGCGCTCGAACCGTTGCCGCCTTTGCCCCCATGGACATGGATTATAACCTCATCAATAAAACGCATGGATGCCCTTCCCAAGGGGTAAATGTAGTGGCAGTACATACAGAAGCATGACAACCCTTAGCAATCCCTGGTTTATTTCATGACTGAATGGCCTGAACAACATGCCCCCATCAAAGCAGCTCATGAGAGGTTTTTACACTCCTTGCCTGCCAAAGCTCAGGAGCTACAGGATTTTTTGCCTGGGTTGTTAGGGGCGCCCGCAGCAAGCCAAGTGATGGAAGAGATGCGGCGTCGCTTGCATGCGCTTTATGCGTCAGCGCAGGTGTTTCAGAGCGAGAGTTTGGCAGATACGGTCAAGGTGGGCCTCGATCGCTTGGACGTGGCGAAAGATCAAGACCGTCGGATTTCCCAAGCCGATATCGATGTGTTGCAGGCAATGGTTGCAGCACTTCCGGGGTTGGGCGGTTCTGAACCCAATGCCACCGAGCCGCCCGGTCTGGGGGCATCGCCCACCGTGGTCGGTCTGCCTGCAGGTTCGGAGAACGGCCAACTCAAACCCGTGGCGTTCCTCAAGCGTGCATCTCACCTTCCAGAAAAGTCCCGTTCGCACGAAGGCAGGGTGCTGCAGCCTGTTCCGCCCAAGCGCGCCAGCGGCAGTTTTACGGCGGTGCCAACACCGCGCCAGGCGAGCATTCAGCCGACGGGATTACAGCCGCGAGGGTTGTACAATGTGCTCAGTGTACTCGTGGTGGATGCGCCTGAAGGCCAAAATCAAGTGCGTGCGGCTTTGCCCGGCGAGGGGTTTGAAGTGTTGGGCACGAAGGACATTGAAGAAGCATTGCGGCTTGCGCGATCCATCGCTCCCGACGTGGTGGTGTTTTCGGAAGTGCTGGTTGGAAAGCAAGACAGTGAACTTATCAGTCGTCTTCGAAGTGATCCGCTGACCGATTTTGTGCCAGTGATTGCCTTGGTCGAGCGTAACGAAGGCAACCGCATTGCAGAGCTTCGCAAGCGTGGAGTGGATGTGGTGTTGCCGTACCATGTGCAGCCGGCAGCGCTCATTAAAGCCATCCGTGAAGTGACCGACACTTCCTCGGAAGGCGGTGCCCGTCTGGATGTCATTGGCAAAGCCTCGCCGTTAGAGGTGTTTCGCCGCATGACTCAAGAGATGGAGCGTGGCCTGATCGATTCCCTTGAACGTGGACACGATGTGCGGGTGGATTTAGGCGATGGGTCCGACATCCTTGCTTCGACGTGGGGAGCCATAAGCCGGGTGCGTGCTGAGCTTAGCAAAGCAAGCCATGGACAGATTCGATTTCGTGATGTGCCGCGAAGAGGCGGGCCTGCCATGATGGCGCTTGTGGACGAGCAGGCAGAATCTGAAACTCCGGTGATGTCTGCGTCAGGAACCGAACTGGCATTGCAAGGTCGAAGAGTGCTTATCGTCGATGACGATCCATCCGTGCGTTGGTTTTTTGCAGGGTTGATGCGCGAAGAAGGGGCTGTGGTCGATGAAGCGGGCCACGGGTTAGAGGCGCTGCATACCGCACGTGAGCACCGTCCTGACATCGTGATCAGTGACATTCTCATGCCCGAGATGGATGGGTTTGCGTTGTGTCGCGAGCTCAAGCGTGATCCGGGGTTGTCCGATGTGCCTGTGATTTTGCTGTCTTGGAAGGACGACTTTTTGCAACGCATGCGCGAACTCAACTCGGGTGCCAGCGGGTATCTTCGAAAAGAAGCACGAAGTTCGCAGATTTTAGAGCGCGTTCGTGAAGTGCTAAAGCCTCGTGTTCGTTTAGAAGAGCGGCTTCGTGCAGGAGGCGAGGTTCGTGGCCGTCTTGAAGGTATTGGGATCATTCCCCTTCTTCGAACGCTTGCGAAGGAGCGACCCGATGCGCGTTTTGTGCTCCGGGATGCATGGAACTTGTTTGAAGTCGATATTCGTCGTGGGTGCTTGGCGGATCTCACGCGCACAGCGACTGACGGTTCGTTTACCCGCGGCGAGGCCGCGTTGCCTCAGCTTCTTGGTGCAACCTCCGGTCGATTCACGATTTCGGATGCCGAGCATCTTGTGCGCAATGTCTTTGATGAACCTTTGGAAGATTCGCTTCGACGAGGGACTCGTTGGCTGGGCGCCTTGATGGATGCCGTCTCGGGCACAGGGCTGATGCATGCTGCGAGTTTGACGTTCAACGATGAAGTGATGACCGCGTTTATGCGGACATCTCCTGAGCCCGTGCGTCAGTTGGTGCAAAAGCTTGCACAAGGACAGGGGCCACGCGAGCTGATTTTGGCAGGGGAAGTTGCTCCGCAGTCGCTCGAATCGGTGTTGGTGGACCTTGCTCGCCGAGGCGCATTAAGAAGCGTGCAGGGGCCTGGTGGCGAAGACCGTGTAGCCATGTCGCTCAAAGAACGTGAAAGCTCTGCGCACCGCGATGGTGGCTTTGCGGATCTTTACAGAGACAGTTTGGCCGGCATCGAGACCCCCGAAGAGCCTTTGCCGATTCAACCCCATTGGTTGATGGAATCTGTCTCCGAGGCGGAAAACCGCGTGCGCTCCTCACCTCAACTACCCGATCCTTTTGAGGAGGATGTCGATGAGGACTTACGCCAACTTGCTGAACACACGCAACGTCACATCTCGTCGTATCCCCCTCCTGCAGCAGCCCGTGCCGACCTCGGGGGCGCATTTGCGGCCGTTTCTTCTGAAGCCGTGTCAAGGACAGAACATCACGCTGAGCGAGTTGTGGTAGAAGAGCTCGGAAGCAGTCACCTGTTGTCCGAAGCTCCCTCGTTCGGAGAGAGCGCTGTGCCAAGGCCTACCATGCCGGAGGCTGGGTTCCCTTCTGAGTTTGTTTCATCGTTTGACTCAAGTTTGATTGGCCTTAGTGAACGGCCGCCAACTATGAAACTTCCAGCGGCAGTTCTTTCTGAAGCACCGGCTGCGCCGATTAGCGTGGCAGCGGCTCCTTCGTCTGTCGATCGGGCTACCCGCCCAGAGCGTCCGGCAGCTCGGCGTAAAAACTGGGGAGTTGCCTCATGGCTTTGGGGGATGAGTCTCGTGTTGCTTGGTTGTATTGGGTTTCTTGGTTGGCGTGTGTGGCAGCTCAATACGCTGCCAACGACGGTTGCTCGGCGTACTGTTTCTGACGGATTCGCCCAGGCACCTGTTTCTAAGAAACAAACACCTGAAGTGGCAGCACCTCAAGCGCAGGAACCTGCTCTTGATATCCCGCCTGTGGCGAGTACCGAGCAAACTACACAGCCCACAAAGGCACAGCCGTTTCAGATTGGTGAGCGGCAATCAGGAATTCAGTCCATGCAAGGCGTATCGGTCAAAGAGCATCAGGGGCTGCTCGTTGTGCAGTCCCCCGGATCCCTTCCGGCGGCTCGCATTCACGTCGATGGGCGGCCGCTGCAATGGGACGGCGACACGACGCGCAAGGAGATCGCATTGGCAGCCGGGCAGCATGAGCTTGCCGTGGTATCGGTAGATCAAACGAGCTATCGTTTTTTTGCCATTCATCAAGGGGAGACACGCGTGATCGATCTCGGAAATTTATGGCTGGTTGCGCAAAATACGCCTTAGGCGGATCCATTGACCCGTGGATCACCCGTGTGGTATCTGCCGCAAATGACGTATTCTCGTAGTATATGTGTTGTTTTGCTCGCATTATTCGGAGCTTGCAGTAAAGAAGGCGGGCTTGGAACAGGTGAGGCTTCCGCGCTCGGTGAAGCAGAAGGCATCGTCCAGGAATTCGATGACCTTCATAAGCAAACTGACCTGATGGCGCGTGTCCACTTAGCTGACGTCTATGATCCTGCGTTGGTGATGGATTTCGGAACACCTGCCCGTCTGAAATACACAGGTGGTAATTGGAAAAGCGGTTGGGGCTCTGAAGGCCGTGATGGCGAGGTGACCTACACGAACATCGCTTCAACGACAGCTCGTTCCTATTTTCCCGTTGAGCAGCCTGGCGCGCTGACACTGCGTGTTCGGGTTAAGCCTGTAGGAAGCCGCAACGTGACGCTGTACATCAACAACAACGTGTTGCCCTCGATCACGTTGGACAGTGCAGATTTCAAAGACTACGACATCGCTGTGCCGGCAGGGCACGTTGTGTCAGGTGAAAACCATTTGTTGTGGCGACTAGGCGGCACGCAGGTCTACAAAGGCGAGCCCGTATCCATTGCAGTGGATTCTGTCAGTGTATTTGAGGGAGCGCCTCCGGAGAGATACGCGAGCACGTCGTATGCAGCGCTTGTGCAAAAAGTTAAGGCTAAAGACGATTCGCGTAGTGCGATTGTTCTGAAAACACCGGCGCGCCTTAGCTGGTATACCGAGATTCCAAAGGACTCGAAGTTAGGGTTTCGTTTCGTCAATCTTTCTCCCAAAACCGCAGCGACTCTCAAGGTGACCGTGAGCACAGATGAGGGCGGAACGGCGACGGTGTACGAGGGGAGTGCAAAAGATGCGTGGAGTACCCAGTTTGTGCCCCTGTCAAAGTGGTCTGGCCAAGTGGTCAAACTGCAAGTGCATGCGCAGGCGGCCACGGCAGGGGTGAAGATCGCACTGGCAGAGCCTGGCCTGTATCGCACAAAGCTTGCCATGCCTGAGGTTAAGACGCCCGCTAAAAATGTCGTTCTTCTGGTTATTGATACGATGCGTGCAGACAAACTCAAGCCGTACAATGCCAAAACGCGCGTGCGCACGCCTGTGCTGGATCAGATTTCTAAAGAAGGCGTGGTGTTTGCTCAAGCTCAGTCGCCTGAGAATTGGACCAAGCCTTCGGTTGCATCGATTTTAACGTCGCTCTATCCGGAAAGTCATCGCACCAAAGACATGGAGGCCAAGTTACCTGAAGCCGCATCCTTGGTAAGCGAGTTGTGTAAACAACAAGGGCTCACGACCGGCAGTTTTATTGCCAATGGGCATGTTTCCGATCGTTTTGGTTTCAAACAAGGGTGGGACTATTACACCAACTACATTCGTGAAAAGAAAAACAGCGAAGCAGAGCGAGTGTTTTCTGAAGCTGCTGGATGGATTGAAAAAAACAAAGACAAGCGGTTTTTTGCGTTCATTCAAACCATCGATCCCCACGTGCCCTACGATCCGCCAGGCGAGTTTCTTGGTCTCTATGATAGCCAGCCTTACAGCGGCGTGGTGGACCCTAGAAAGACGGCTCAAGTTCAAGTCGACGCAAGCCAGGGTAAAATCACTCTCAGCGAACGTGATAAACAGCGTCTTTCAGCGTTGTACGATGGTGAGGTGAGTTATCATGATCACCATTTGGGAGTGTTTATTGAGCGATTAAAGGCCATGGGCGTGTACGATGACACGCTGTTTGTGATTACCGCAGATCATGGCGAAGAATTCGGCGATCACGGCAAGTATGGCCATGGTCACACGGTGTATCAAGAGTTGCTCCATGTGCCGTTGAGTTTCCGACTGCCGAAAACAGTGCCCGCGGATCGTACGGTAGGTTACACCGTAAGTACGGTGGATGTGACTCCCACGATTTTGCAGCTTGCTGGCATAAAAATTCCCGAAGTGTTGGAGGGGCATAGTCTTTGGGGATACATGAACGGTGTGGTTCCAGAGCGGCCTTTAGCAGCGTTTAGCGATTTCCTGGACAATCGAAGGGTGGTGCGTTCAGGGCGTTGGAAGTTTGTGCAACGTGGTGGACGCGGGGATGGGTCTTTGTTTGATTTGCAACGTGATCCTGGCGAGCATACCGAGCTCAGCTCGACAAAAACGCCTATTGCCTGGCGGTACAGTCGAATCCTGTTAGGTCAGTTTCTGGGGGCCAAGGATCGCCATCGTTGGTATCAAGCCAACCAAGGGGCAAGCAAACAGCTCAAGGGCGAATCAACTCAGATCGATGACGAGACACGCAAACAGCTTTGTGCACTCGGATATGGCAATTGCGACAACGAAACACCTTGATGAAAGCGTAACGGCATGCTGCTAGCGCAGCAAAAGGAGCGTTATTTACGCAGTCCTTGTCTAAGGGCCACAGATCAAGGCGCGGTACTCACAGCGATTGCTTGGGATCGGGATGGAGAAGCAATCCTTGAGTGGCCGTTGGACGTCCATGGCGAGATCATTGGGCAAGAACAAACGCTGTGGCGCGGGGATGCGGTGTTTGCGATTGACCTAAGCGATGGGTCAGCCAAGCCCGCCTTTGATATCGGTGTGGAACGCCGAGTGACCTGTGGCAGATGGTCGGTTGACCTTGAGGTGGGAAAAGGGCCTGCTCATCTGAAGGCCATCCATCCCAACCAACGTGAGACAACAGTCTGGAAAGCACAAGCCCTTGCAGCGGCTCCTTGCGCGGCTGCTTGGCAAGAGGGGCTTTGGGTTGCTTTCCATCACAATCTGCGTGCGGACACCAATGAACAGGACCTTGCGAAGTGGATTTCGCTCCGTTACGTCTCCGCAGGCGGTCA
The DNA here is from genome assembly GCA_964640175.1 of uncultured Polyangiales bacterium. GTDB lineage: Bacteria > Myxococcota_A > Polyangia > Polyangiales > JACKDX01. The sequence goes on from CAZXFW010000005.1 coordinate 6,994, forward strand.
GGTGTATCGGCCGTTACATTCCATGCATGATCGAAATCCTGATCAAGAAGGGATTGAGCAGGGCTTTGAGTTTCCTACGTTGGTTGTGTTGACAGACGGCACCGTGGTGGTGTTTGGGCGCGGTTCTCATTGCTTTTGGTGGCAAACCCTTGGCCAGGCAGGTTGGGGCGAACGTGTCGCGCTCAGTGAAGATGCGGAGTGGGGTTGTCGAGGGCGCCGCGTGGCGGCATGTCACATGCATGATGGAGCCATCCTCACAGCGCGTCGCGAGCGGCAAGGGATTGTGGTGCAACGCCTTGAGGTGCCGCTAAAAGGCATGCCCGCATTGAGTGCTGAATCCATGGCGAGCCGTGGACGGCCGGCTGCGAATGAGGTCTTAGAGATCAAGACTGAAAAATACGCTGCCGATCCTGCCATGGCAGAGGGTCGTCTGACATTGTTTGGGGACATTCATCAGCATAGTGCGCATTCGGATGGCTGCGGCAGTGCTGAAGAGGCCTATTTGCGGGCACGAGACTACTACCATGACGACTTTGCGGCCTTGAGCGATCATGAATCGTTTCTTGGTAAACGGATAGGCCGAGGTGAGTGGGCGTATTTGCAAGCGGTAGCCAACGCTTACAATCATCCCAGAGAATTCGTGACGTTGATTGCCTACGAATGGACAGCCAAATCTCATCCTGGGCCTGGGCACAAAGTCGTGTACACGCCACCAGAAGGCGCAGACATTGTTTCACGAGACGATGTGCCTGAAGGGCAGGTATTGTTGGAGCGCGTTCATGCGCAAGGCGGGTTTGCTGTGCCTCACCATGTGGGGTGGACTGGAGCGAACCTTGAGGCTCATGAGGTGACCAAACAGCCTGTATGGGAGATATGTTCAAGTCATGGGTGTTATGAATACGCGGATCATCCACTTGGTCAACGTGGTGAGCTACGTGAACACATGGCATTAAATGCGTTGCGTCAAGGGCGTCGTTTTGGTTTCATCGCATGTTCGGATAGCCATGGTCTTTTATGGCATCATGGCATTAGTCGTAAGCGTGATTCCTTTCGGACAGGTCTTACGGCTGTTCAAGCGACCGGACGAACTCGGCAAGGTATTCTAGAAGCTCTGCGTGAGCGTCGTTGCTATGCGACAAGTGGCACGAAAATTGTTCTGGATGTACGCGCCAACGGATGGCCCATGGGCAGTGTGATCAAAACCGGGGAGCCAGTCGCGGTGAAAGTACGTGCTCGAGGTACAGATGTGGTGAAACGCATTGTGTTAGTGGGGCCAGAGGGAACGTTGGCCTCTGCGGAGGGTGCCCATTCGTATCTGGAACTTGAGGCTCACGTGTATGCGGCGTTTTTTTATGCGCGCATTGAGCAAGTCGATGGTGAAATGGCGTGGTCATCCCCTATTTTTCTTGAATGAGAGGCAACCCAGTGGCTGGCTCGGCAGTACTTTGCCTCAAGAGGAAGCTTTGATCTAAACTGACTCTGATGCGGCATGCGTGGACGATAAACATCGTTTTTTTGGCAATGGCCTCCTTGGCCTATGCTCAAGATTCTGGTGGGTATGAGGGCGTCGTTCCTGGCAAACACAGTGAGCCTGCCCATTTGCTTGGCAAGCCTGGCGAGCGGCCGGCCAGGGTAACGTGGCCTGGTTTTCAGCTTATGCCTGATGGCCGTTCAAGGATTTTTATCCAAACAACAGTGCCTGTTACCCATGACATCTCACATCATGGGAAGCGAATTGAAGTTCGGATTAAAGACACGAAGCTTCCGGGCAGTAACAACAAACGTCGCGTGATTACCAAATATTTCAATACGCCTGTGATGGAAACCAAACTGCGTAAGCACAGGCGTGATGTAATTGCTGCGTTGATCCTTAGGCAAGACGTCATGCCCGAGGTGAGTACTGAAACTGCAAACACCGGGTATTATTTTATTTACCTGACTTTTCCTGCGGGGCAGTATGTTGAAAACCCTCAGCCACCACCTCAGCCGCCCAAAGAAACGGTGGCGCCGGGAAGGAAACCGATTACGCTGACACCGGCTAGTAAAACAGCTCCAGCGCCGGTGTATCGTCCTGATCTCGACCGTGAGCGTCCTCCTCCTTAGGGAAAGGTGAGTTATTCAGGACCATCGGTTTGCACTTGTCCAAGCCATAAAAATTGCGCACGGGCATAGCTTCCTTGGCGCCTGTATCCTGCCAATCCGTAAAGCACTGTCCACCAATGATCTCCCGGCTTAGGTTCGCCGTAGGCGAAGAACGGGAAGAGGTGAAATTGCCAGTAGGGCTCCCCGTGTCGGCGACCTTCGTTGTAGTAAGTTAGCCCTGCAACCTGGTGTACTGTGGCACGATCGCGAAATCGCCAAAAAACAGGGAAGACGATTGAGGTTCGGTAATCTTCTTCGTAGTTTTCGAAGTCCCAATAAATGGGCGCAATGACAAGATTGCGATGGGTGTGCGCTCCCGTGGAGTAAAACAGTGGGTGAAAATTAAAGGTTCGACTGGTGGGATCCTCGGAATATTGGAATGTGGGAAACACCCAGGTTGTGCTGGCCTCTTTGGCGTAGTTTTCCCAATGTGCTGCGAGAAGTGTAGCCCACGTGCTGGTCGCTTCCGCTTTTTTCCACAGTCCAAAGAAAGGTAGTGCGAGTGTGGTTTGGCTGGCTGGATTTTGAAAATGCCAAAAAAGTGGGGCGACGATTAATGAAGACGCATACATGCGTGGTTCGCGCCAATGCCAAAAAATAGGTGCAACCGCATCAAGCTTGGTGTCTCCTCGATGACGAATGTACAGCAAGGCATAAAGGGAATTGCTGGCTTCGTCTTCGAGATACCCTCCTAACAGTGTCAGCAGGCGGTAGCGTTTGTCAGAGTCGTACAGATGAAACAAGGGGGGGATGGTAGTGGTGGCGTAGTTTTCTCCATGGCTATGAAACACAAAGGGGACCACACCCCAATCGACGCTTTTCAAAGAGATTTGATGGTAGACCGGTGGAACAAGAGTGAACGCATCCTGTTCTTGATGGTCGACAAAGCGAAAGAACAGTGGTGGGGCAATGACATGTTCTAAATCAGGCGCATCTTTGACCCATAGAAAGGGAAAGATACCCCAGTTGATGTCTCGTTGGTCGCGTAATCGCCAGAACAACAACGCCGAAAAAGTGCGGGCTTCCATCTGGTCGCGCCATGAAACGGTGAGGAGCGGTGGAATGACGGTGTAATGCTTTTCTTTTTCGCGGCCGTGGTAAAAGAGAGGGGTAAGGCCCACGTCAAAGCCCGTGCCATATCGATAGTGAAACGGTGGAAGAACCGTGGTGGTGTTGTAGGGGTCGCGAAATGACCAGTAAAAGGGCGCTGCGACATCGACATTAAGTTTGGGGCTTCGCCGTCGGTAATAAAGGCCAACCAAATACTCGCTGTCGTCCGGTGTGGTGCGAGAAAAATACAAGGGAAACACGCTGACGCGGTGTGTTTTTTTTGTGTGACTGAATTGAACCGGAGGGAGAGTGAATTCTGATTTGGACGTAGAGTCCGACGGGTCTTCTGGCTCTTGCGGCACCCAGCTCACCGTACGACCAGGCTTGGGCAGTTTGTAAATTGTGTTTTCTTGTTGCTGCGAAGTGGGCTCTGCATCTTGCGCTAACGCAGGCCACGCTCCTAGCCAAAACCACAATGCCTGGCTCACGGTTCCCAGCACAAGCGCTTTACACCCACGCAAACAACGGTTCATGGTGTCTCGCTTGCCTCTTCAAGCAAAGCGTGCAGCCGTAGTGCCAACTCCGCGATGCTTACTTGAACTTGGGTGTGTGCTTTCAAATCCTTAAGCTGTACGCTTTTTTTGGCTGCTTCAGATTCTCCAAGGATGACGGCGAACCTGGCGCCTTGTTTGTCTGCGCGACGCATTTGGCTTTTTAGAGATTGTCCGCGCCAATCTGCATCGGCACTCAGATGTTGTGCACGTAAATAGTGCACTAATGCAAACGCTTCACCGCGAAGAGTTTGATCGGTGGTGACTACCCATACATCGGTAATGCTTTCGTGAGCCACTTCGGGCATGGCCAACAGCACACGCTCAATGCCCATGGCAAACCCTACAGCCGGGGTGCTGGGTCCGCCAAACGTTTGCACTAAATTGTCGTAACGGCCTCCTCCACCCAGGGCATGCTGAGCTCCTAAGTCGGCCGAGAGCGACACCACTTCAAACAAGGTGCGGGTGTAGTAGTCGAGCCCTCTGACGAGTCGTGGGTTGACGGTAAACTCAATGCCTGTGCTTCCAAGCAAGCGCAGCACTTCGTCAAAGTGATCGTGATCCTCTGGGCTCAGATGCTCAAGCAACGCAGGAGCCTCTTCGGTAAGTGCCTGGTCTCCGGGATCTTTGGAGTCTAAAATTCGCAGAGGATTGATCTGCAACCTGCGTTGGCTTTCTGCGGAGAGCTTCTCCTGAATGGGCTCAAGATAACTGACCAGCGCTTTTCGGTAGCGGTTTCGGGTTTCTGCATTACCCACCGAGTTAATAACTACTTTAATATCCACAATGCCGAGTTCACCAAGAAACCCTACCAAAAGCGAAATCAGCTCGGCGTCACAGAAAGGGCTGCCATCGCCAAGGGTCTCGGCCCCCGCTTGGTAAAACTGCCGGTAACGGCCCTTGGCAGGCCGTTCCCGCCGGTACATGGGCCCCAGGTAGAAGCACTTGGTCACAGGCGATTGGGCGCCCAGGTTGTGCTCCAGGTAGGCCCGGACGACCGAAGCCGTCCCCTCTGGCCTCAGGGTCAGCGATTTTTCGCCTTTATCGATAAACGTGTACATTTCTTTCTGTACGATATCCGTGGCTTCCCCAATGGAGCGCTCAAACAAGGCCGTGGGCTCAAGCACAGGAGTGCGGAGCTCCTCAAAGCCATAACGGGCGGCTAAACGCCTGTAGGCGGTCTCCAAACGTCGCCAGGCGAGCATCTGAGAGGGCAAGATATCGTTCATGCCCTTGACTGCGTGAATCGAGGCCACAATGGCGGCACTTCTAGCGGTTTATCCCTGTCTTAGGCAAGGGCCTCCCCCTAGGCACAGATGGGAGAGCCTCCGGTTTGTCGCGTCTTCTCTGGGCGAGAAACCCGTCCCGACCCTTGACAGCAGACGCAAAAACGTACACACCGCCTACGAAAAATGGCGGAATTTGTGCTAAACGTCAAAGACATCGAGGCTTTCCCCAAGGACTATGCCTTTGCAGTCTCTTCAGGCTGGCTTGTCCAGGCCTTGGGATCCGATGGCCTACGTCCCGATCTCAACGCGGGGGAAGCGACGCTTTCGGTGCAAGCACAGCGTTCTGGCACAAGCATTTTAATCACGGGGCAAGTGCGGGCCCACCTAATTGGTGAATGTTTTCGATGTCTTGAAGACGCTCCCTTTGAAGTGGACGCTGCGCTAAGCGCGCTATTAAGCCCACAGGGCGTGGAGGCTAACCTTGCGGCGCGAGAATTGGAGCTTACGCCTGAGGATTTGGATCGAGATTACTATACGGGAGAGCAACTCGTGTTAGATGATCTTGTCCGCGATCAACTCATATTAAATGCCCCCATGCAGCCGCTATGTTCTGATAATTGCAAAGGAATTCCGCTTCCTTCGCATGTGCGTCCAGGGGCGGACTTTGCGCAAGGCTCTGCCATGGATGGCGATAGTCTCGATCCAAGACTTGCGCCTTTACTAAAATTCAGACAGAAGGCTAAACCTTCAGAGGAGTAGAACAGTGGCTGTCCCTAAACGAAGAACTTCCCGTTCCAGACGCGATATGCGTCGTGCAAACCACCAGCGAATTTCTGTGCCTGGGCTGAGTGTTTGTCCCGCCTGCGGCGAAAACATGAGGCCTCATCGGGCGTGTCCCTCATGCGGACAATACAAAGGCCGCGAAGTCATTGCCGTTGCAGACGAAAGTCTGCAGGGATAGTGGCCTTGGTCCATGTTTGATCTATCGCAACGTGTCGCTTTAGTGACGGGGGGATCGCGTGGTATAGGTGAGGCGATTGCCAAAGCACTTGCGTTACAGGGTGCCCATGTGGTGATCAACTACCAGCGTAACGAAGAAGCTGCGCGTAAGACGGCTCAAGCCATCCACGAGGCCAAAGGTAGCGCCGAAATTGCCCAATTCGACATCGCAGACGCTGAGGCTGTTGACCGTCATGTCTCCGCAATTACAGACAAACACAAGCGGCTCGACATTCTGGTTAACAACGCAGGGATCGCGCGCGACAATTTGCTGCTTCGCGTCAAAGCCGATGAATTAGAGCAAACGTGGCGCACCAATGTATCAGGGGCGATGTTTTGTGCAAAAGCAGCGATTCGCACGATGATTCGGGCCAAATACGGGCGCATCATCAATCTTTCCAGCGTGGTGGCGGAAGCGGGGAATCCCGGCCAAGTGGTGTATTCTTCAACCAAAGCGGCACTCATTGGGTTGACTAAAACACTGGCTCGGGAGTACGCAACGCGCGGGGTGACGGTCAATGCCGTGGCTCCCGGGTTTATTGATACCGATATGACAGCCAACATGTCCGTCGCTGCAAGTGCTGCAGTACTAGCTCAAACCCCTGCTGGCCGAGTGGGAACTCCTCACGAAGTTGCGGCAGCAGTGGTTTATCTAGCAAGCAGCGAAGCAAGTTACGTGACCGGTCAAGTGCTTCGGGTCAATGGTGGAATGTACGTTTAGAACACAGTGTGTGGAGGAAGGTAAATGAGCAATATCGCTAGCAAAGTCAAAGAGATCATTTCTCAACAGCTTGACGTCGATACGGCGCAAATCAAAGATGAGGCATCGTTTATCGATGACCTCGGCGCAGACTCCTTGGCAATTGTGGAGCTTGTGTTAGCCTTTGAAGAGCAGTTTGAGATCGATATTCCTGATGAGGACACGGAAAAGATACGCACTGTGGGCGATGCCGTGAAATATATCGAAGAGCACTCCAAGAAATAAGCAACGTACGCGAGTATAACCATAGGTTAATGTGAAACGTCGGGTCGTCATTACGGGTGTAGGGGCTTTAAGCCCCTGCGCAGCAAGCATGCAGAACACATGGGAGGCCCTGATTGCCGCGCGAAGCGGCATTCGGCTTCTCGAACGGTTCGACGCTTCACAGCATCCTTCGCGTATCGGTGGGGAATGTCTCGATTTTGATCCTGAGCAATGGATCGAGAAACGAAAGCTTCGCGAAGGGGCGCGTTTCATCCATATGGCCATTGCGGCGAGTGACATGGCGCTCAAGTCCGCGGGGCTTGAGCCTACCGATGCACAAAAAGAACGCATCGGCACCATTATAGGGGTGGGCATGTGCGGCATGGAGCTCATCGAGCAGCAGTCGCAGACCTTGTTTGCAAAGGGCCCCAAGCGCGTCTCGCCGTATTTCATCCCTGCGACGATCTCTAACTTGGCTCCAGGACAGGTTTCGATGCGATGGGGATTAAAGGGCCCAAGCTACACCACGACCAGTGCGTGTTCTTCGGGGGCACATGCCATCGGAGAAGCATTTCGTTGGATTCAACGTGGTGACATGGACGCGGCAGTGACCGGCGGCTCAGAGGCCAGTGTCACTGCGCTTGGCGTAGCAGGCTTTACCGCAATGAAGGCGCTATCGACACGCAACGATGCGCCGGAGAAAGCAAGCCGTCCTTTTGATCTAGACCGGGATGGTTTTGTGATCGCAGAGGGAGCTGGCATCTTGATTTTAGAGGCGCTTGAGATGGCTCAGCAACGAGGGGCGTCTATCCTGGCAGAAATTGTTGGCTATGGCGCGTCAGCCGATGCGTACCATATGACGCAACCTGCGCCCGAGGGCGAGGGTGCACAGCGGTCCATGGTGCAAGCGTTGAAAGATGCTGAGCTTAGCGCGGATCAAGTGGACTATGTTAACGCGCATGGGACATCGACGCCTTATGGCGACATCAACGAAGCCAAAGCCATTCGCAATGTGTTTAAAGACCATGCCAAAAATGGATTGTGGGTTTCCAGCACAAAATCCATGACAGGGCATTTGTTGGGCGCAGCAGGTGGTCTCGAAGCAGCCATCTGCGCGATGGCCATCAAGCACAATGTCGTTCCGCCCACCATCAACTTGGATCGGTTGGATCCCGAATGTGATGGATTGGATTTGGTGCCTCACGAAGCGCGGGAGCGGCGGCTGAATGTGACGATGTCCAATTCGTTTGGATTTGGCGGGACCAATGCCACGCTGGTCCTCAAGCGGTATAGTTGAGCCTCCTATGAAGCTCGTGTTTGCTTCCGACCATGCGGGGTTTACACTCAAAGCGGCGTTGCTTGTCACAATGGAGAAGGGGCCGCATCACGTCATCGACCTTGGGCCTTCTTCAGCGGATTCCGTGGATTACCCGGATTATGCGCACCTTCTTGCCGACGCTGTTCGTCAAGCCAACGATGAAACCCTTGGTGTGTTGATCTGCGGCAGTGGCATTGGCATGAGCATGGCCGCAAACCGTCATCCAGGCATTCGAGCTGCATTGTGCACCGACGCTTACATGGCGAAGATGGCACGCCGGCACAACGACGCCAACGTACTCTGTTTGGGTTCACGCGTGGTGGGCGAGGGGCTGGCGCAAGATATTCTAGAAGCGTTTCTTCAAGCGACATTCGAAGGCGGTCGCCACCAAGCCCGTCTTGACAAAATTGACATAAAAACAGCGTGAAAATTGCCAAGTCTGACATTTTTTCTCGGGAAAGACGCCGTTTTTCGTTACGGTTTACCTGTGAAGAATGTGCGCTGTTTGATCCTGAAAAAGAGCGTTGTAACCACGGTTATCCCGTGCGTGAGCATCGCGATGCACATTACGCGCATGAGCATGGGTTTTTGGTATTCTGTAAAGACTTTGATCTGAGCTGATCGGTATGTGCTGGCTGCGCTAGAAAAGCCGCTCGGGAACGTAGATGATGTCGCCTGCTTGCAATGTGAAGTCTTCGGCACGTCCTTCGGTGATATCTTCGACGCGAATGTGATAGCGCTTAAGTTTACCATCCACACGGCGCGTCACGACCACGCTGTTTTGACTGGCAAGTGGCGTAAAGCCTCCGGCAATGCTGATGGCTTGAACTACGGTTAACCCAGACTCCATCGGAAAGGTACCGTCTTTGCCCACGGCACCAGATACGCTGATGCGTTTGGAGCTATAAGCTTTAACGAAAACAGAAACTTGCGGCGATCGCAAATACTCACCCTCACGCAAAAGCGTGGCAATGCGTTGAGAGACTTCAGAGGGGGCAAGGCCCTGAACCTGGACCTGACCGATAAAAGGAAAATCAATGTTGCCATCGGGGCCAACTCGGTATTCCCCGGACAGCTCTTTTTCATTATACACGCGCACTTCAAACACATCGCCTGCGCCAAGCAGTGCGTCCGTAGAGCCTGCCGCGGGCGCGCTTGGAGGGGGACGGCTTGAAGACGGTGATGAAGCACACGCTGCACTGACAACCCATGCGCAACATACAATCCATTTTCTTAAACCAGTGAGCTGCATGACCATTCCTTAAGCTGCGTTGGCTGCATGATTGTGAGGCGCTCCGGAAGAGCGGTACTCGTAGTTAGAGTAATAACCGCCGTAGCCATGGCGTCTGCCAGTGAGATCCACTCCATTCAGCACACCGCCAATCACGTAGACTTCAACATCCTTGAGCCGGCGTAACACTGAGCGGGCGGTTTCCTGGGATGTCTTATCTGCGCGGACCACAAGAATTGTTCCGTCAACTTGAGGAGCGATGACCGCGCCATCCGTGACTGCTCCTAAGGGTGGACTGTCAAAAATCACGTGATCGAAGTTGTCTGTGGCTTCCTTAATAAAGCGCCGAAATGCAGACGTGCTTAGTAATTCTGAAGGATTGGGTGGAATGGGTCCAGATGGCAGCACAAAAAGATTGGGAACTTGCGTTGCTTGGACGGCGTCGTTTAACGGCTGGTCTGCAACCAGTACGGACGTAATTCCTACGGCAGAACTGATATCAAACGCCTTGTGAATACGAGGTCGTCGAAGGTCGGTGTCGACCAAAAGCACGCGCTTGCCTGTTTGTGCCATGCTGATCGCTAGGTTAATGGCAACCGTGGTTTTGCCTTCAAGCGGGCCTGCGCTGGTGATTGCCAGTGCTCGGAATGGCTTACTTGCTGCGGTGTACGTTAAGCTGGTGCGAATGGTGCGACAGCATTCGGCTGCAACAGACATGGGTTGCATATGAACAATGAGATCGCGTCCAGGGTTTGTTTGTGATGTCTCTGCCTTGATTCCTTTGATAAGCGGCAAGCGTCGCGAAGGCTGCAATATTTGTGGCATGACACCTAATATGGCAATTCCTAAAGCTTCCACATCCTCGGGAGTTCGTATGGTACGGTCGATCTGAATGAAAATGATCGCGACGCCGGCTCCGCATATCAAGCCTGCTAAAAGGCCAATGAGCAGATTAAGGATAAGCCGTGGTTTGATGGGGGCTTCGGCGGGAAGGGCGCGGTCGATCATTCTGACGTTTGAAACGTGGAGCATGCGCGTCAGATCAGTCTGAGTCGTGCGTTCTAAAAGCATGTTGTAGAGTTTGCTTTGGTTTTCTTCCTGGCGCTTGAGTGCGTTATATTGAATCTCTTGCTTGTTAAGCGTGAGGCCGGCTTCATGGGTATCTTTAGCGGCTTTAACAAGGCCAGCTTCCGTTTGCTGCACTTGCTGAAGATCGGAGCTGGCACTGTGGATTAATCCTTGAATTTCGCGTTGCAATTGCGCGCGGATGCTGTCGAGTTCTTCTTTGAGCGCTCGCATGTCGGGGTGAGATTCGCCATATTTAACAGACAACGCTTGATGTTCACTTAGTTTTTTGCGGTAAGCGTTGCGCAGCTCTGCAATAACGGGGTGTTCGGTGAATGCTGCGAGATCGACTTTGAGCGGGTCTTCGTTTTGAGCCGTTTTTAGTTGAGTAAGGCGTGCGGCAAGCTCGATGCGTTTGGTTCGCGCTTGGGTAAGTGATTCGCTGTAGCGCTCCAAATCTTGAGCAACGATATTTTGTCGATCCTCGAGGGAAAGCGACAATACATCATGACTGCGCTTGAATTCATGTAGAGAGTTTTCGGTTTGTTGCAGTTCTTGTTTTTGGGTATCCAGCTGCGCACTTAACCAGTTTAGTGCGCTCACCGTAGAGCTTAGGCGGTCCTCCAAAGACTTGTCGATGTAGGCTGCGGCAACGGCGTTGGTTAGAAGTGCGGCGCGTTTGGCGCTTTGGTCCTGAACGCGGAGCTCTACCAGGCGAGTCTCTTTAAGTTGTTCCACATGCAGTTTTTCTTGCAACAGTTGAGCGGCATCTTCGACAGACACGCCCTTCCAATGCTGGCGTTTGCTTTTGGGGATCTGATTGAAATCGGCATTGTGTTGCAAGTCGAGTTCTTTAACGACTTTTTCTGCCACCCCACGGCTTGCGATGATCCGGTTTTGAGTTTCGTACCATTCCTGGGTTTGCCAGAAGTTGACGGCTGCCCCTGCAACTTCTTCAACCTCACTGCCCAAAGGACGTGGCGGAGAAGGGTCGTATTCGAGCGTACACACGCCTTCATAAATTTTAGGCTGACGCAGTGTCCATAGCGCGGTTGCGAGAAAAACACTTAAAGTGACACCCAAGATAATCCATTTGTAAGCCCACAGATTGTGTATAAATTTCCCAAGTTCTGGGGGGTCTTGGGGTTGCAAACGTGAGCTGGATTCGTTAAAATGCACGGCTACTTTCTACGAGCGGTAATTGCTAGGTTATTGTACGTGTAAACGCAACCGTAATCTAGCCACTTCCGATTGGTACGCTGACTTTTTCAGTGTTAATTCTTGGTAAATCTGAAGAGCGCGCTGCAGGTTTCCCATATCTTCGAAGACGCGGGCCATCGCCGCGAGATAGCGGTGTTCTGTGGGAATATATTGGTAAGCACGCTCATAAGCGCGTAATGCGTGTCCGTGATTATGAAGTTGCTGTTCCATTTCACCGGTAAAAAACCAAGTTTCAGCTAACGCTTCAGCATTGTCAGATTGCCTGCCTCGGAGTTGGCGTAGAGTTTCGCGCATTGCTTCAGAATCACCCATGGCCGCTTGCGCTTTAACTCGAACCCGCAATATCGCATCAAGATCTTGCACAAAAATTTCCGCGTCCCTGGTGGCTATCAATGCTTTATCGGGCTTGTCTAACGCAAGCCATGCTTGAGCTAGCGTCATGTGGGCGAATGGTTCGGAGGGCGATTGGTTGATTGCGTTTTCCAAAAGCTTCACAGCTGCATAGGCTTGCTGGGTATTGCCTTGCAACAAATAGGCTGCTTTACGAACCATTGAAGGCACATGGTTGGGATCTTCCTTCAGAATGGTGTTGTCGATGACAGCTTGGAATTCCGGTTTAAAGCACGGAGCGACGCGGTCTAAAAACACAATGCGATTCGGCGGACGTCTGGGTGCAGCACGCAGCATGTGCTCAGGATTCTGTGATGTTTGAGCGATGTTGCAAGCCAGCGGAAAGGCAGCGGCGGGCTCGCGCGTTGCGGTTTGGCGAATTTCCAAAAGTGCCTGATCAGTATAATGTGCACGGTATAACCAATGGGCTGCAAGCGCATGAGGCTCCGGCCAATTGGGTGCAAGTTGCATGGTTCGATTAAGCCACCGGATAGCGTTGGGCTTATGATGTTTCAGAGCTGCATGGCCTGCCAGCAGCGTAAATGTTGGCTCGGCTGGATAGAGCAAAAGCGCATGTCGGAGCGCCGTGTTAAAAGCGTTGATGGATCCATGTTGGTGCAGTTCGAGAAGTTTTTGTTCATTAACACGACGGTCCCATGAATTGGCATAGGCGATCGCAATTAGCGTGGCTAACGAGCTAATGATTGCGCTCCATTGAAGCCATGTTGCCATGTGGACGCTGCTGAAACGCGACGTTGAGGGGTGGGAGTTGGAATGCGGTGCCAATGCTCCGCCTAAGACCCCACTAAAAACCAACGACACGCCAAGCATTTCCAAGCTAAAATCAACGAGGTTATGGAGGATAAGGGTTAAGGCTGCGACTGCGGCGCTTAGCCTCAGCAAAGAGCGGATTCCATTCCCTGAATGCTTGTATACGCCGACGAGGGCCGAGCCGATGATAAGACATAGGATCAGGGCGACAGGAATTCCCCATTCACTGCTTAGCTGGACCAGGATGTTTTCGGGAAATTCGTCGCGCGTTCCTGATGGCGCGTAACGTACGTAGGCTTGAGAAAACGCGCCACGGCCTATGCCTATAAAAGGTTGTTCAAGCGCTACGGTGCTAGCGCGTGCAGACACGGCTAGTTTGTTCACTTTGCTTTGCTGCCATTCTTTGGGCAACTGCTCGGCCGAAAGATAGAGTGCGGTGGCGGTCCCTAAAGCCAGTGCAACGCCTGTCATGCCAAGCGCCATGCGACGCTGACCTTGCGAATTTCTATTCAGGTAGATAAGTAACCCCACGAGCAGCGTGCCCAAGGCAAAGCTGGTCATCCCCCCTCGAGACAGCGTTAAGAATGTGACGGAAGCAAGTAACAAATAACCAAGCAGCCAGAGCAGGCGTTGTGCGAGGCCCCGGTGCTGCATCGCACATCCAAGGGTAAGAGGTGCCCCAAGGCTCATGAGGCTTGCCAAATGGTTTTCGTTCATCAAAGGAGCCAGAATGCGGGGCGTGGCGTATAGGGGGGTATACACTCCAAATACGCGGTGCATGCCAAACAGGGCGTGTGCCAGAGCGGTGAGTGCCATGGCAATCGAAGACAGGGCTGCAGCTTGCAACACATGACGACGATTGCCCGTTGCAGCCAAAATCCATGCGGAGCAGAACATGCTTAGCATGGCCGCTCCTTTAATGACTTCGATAGACGTCGCGCCGGGACTAAGAGAAAGTGTGCACACCGATCCGGTGGCAAGATTGAGCAGTTTTCGGGTATAAAGGTATTCAGTGGTGCTAAGCGGTGCTACCAGTTTGAGCCACGCGCAGGGCAGGGGCACTGCTTGGACAGCTGTCCACAAAAGCAGCGCAAACATGGCAATGACGCCGCCGCCACTTGCAAGTGTGCGTTCGGCGTTCCGCGTGGACCACCACGTAAGCCAGGCAGTCAATGCGCTTAGGCCACATAACAGCGTGATGGACCACGCGAAGATTCCGCCAAAGAGTTGGGGGGCAAGCAATAAGGTGCAGTAAAAAGCGCCCAAGGCCAGATGTCGTGAGTGAAAACGTTGTAAGGAAATTAAGGGCATGATGGAGGTTTGCTTGACGGAAGCATGTTAGATTCATAGGCTCAAGTCAGTATCTCAGACTTAGGGACAAGCGGTGGTCGATCAAAACCATATTGGTCAAGGGCTTAAGGCGTCGGGGTTAGTTGACGATGCGCAACTCCAAGGTGCTTTGCTTGAAAGTGAGCAAACGGGGCGTGCTTTAGGAGAGGTGTTAATTGAAAAAGGCCTCCTTTCCGAGTCGCAGTTCACACAATTTGTTTCCAAGCTGTTAAGTGTACCATGGGTTTCGCTTTACCATGTGCAGTTTACGCGCGAGCTACTCAACCTCATTCCAGCGCAGCTTGCTGAGCGGCACTGTTTGGTTCCGGTTTATACTCGAGTGGGTCGCAAAGGCAATGCGATGTTGTATGTAGCGACGCAAGATCCAAGTGACGTCGAGGCGTTGGAAGAGGTTCGGCAACTTACACGTATGGATGTGAAGCCCATGATCGCTCCGCCTTCAGAGATTCGTCGTGCTATTGGTGTGTACTATTTTGGAAGAAGCCCAAACGAAGTCTCGCAGCCTTCCGCGATTGCTGAAGCTTCAGCTTCTTCCAAAGCCTCATCAAAAGAGATTTTGCTATCAAGGGGTTGGAGTGCGCCTCCTAAGGCTGCTCCAATGCAGTCAGCGGCAGCTCAGGGCGACGGTAAGGCCGAGGCCGCGTCAGATGATGTGAAGATGATCACCGTTACCTTGCTTGATGGGACCTCTGTCAAGTTGCCCGCGGCAAAAGGTTCATCGGTGCGTGCTAGACAAACCAACGATTCGTTGACTGCTACGGACCTGATCGAAGCGCTAAGCGCACAGGCCCAGGGGGCAGATGTGAGTGAAATTTTGCCGGAAGTTCGATGGGAACGTTTCTTTGGAAGTTTGCTCACATTGCTGATGCGTAAAGGGCTAATCGCGGATTGGGAATTTGTTGACGAATGGAAGAAGCATCGATAGCGAGTTTGAAGCAATCAAGTCCTCAATGTCCTGTGTGTGCAGCGAAGTGCCATGGATGGCGAACTTTAAGCAATGAATACGGGAGGTTCGATGTTGTTCGATGCACGAAGTGCAATTATGCGTTTGTGGAGCCACGCCCTGAATTAAATTGGTTGAAGCAATTTTATGCGAATTATGGGCACGACGGGGCGTGCCGTTCGTTGGAACAAGTTACATCCGCAGAGCGGGAATATCCCAATTCGACGTTGGATGCGCAGCGTATTGTTGACTCCGTTGTCCTTCTTTTGTCTAAACAAAATATTGGCAATTGGAAAATGCTCGATGTGGGCTGTGGTTATGGTTTTTTTTCAAAGCGAGCAATCGAGCGTGGCTTCCAGGTTACTGCGCTTGAGCTGGCTGAAACCGAGAGAAGCATTGCCGAAGAGTTGTTAGGGTTTGCTCCTTATGCAACGGCGTTTGAAACATTTGATGCGCCCGAGGGTGCGTACGATGCGATTGTCATGAGTCAGATCCTTGAACACGCCCACGATGTTAATGAATGGCTATCAAGGGCCGCGAAATTGTTGCGTCGGGGAGGCGTGCTGGCGGTAGCGTTGCCTAATTTTCAGAGCATTTTTCGTAGAATCTTACAACACCGAGATCCCTATATCTGTCCGCCTGCGCACCTTAATTTTTTCGGACCCACCAATCTTACTCTATTGTTTGAAAAGCACGGCTTTCAGGTGACTGGCATGCAATGGACGACACGTATGCCAACTTCAGTCATAGCAAAGCGAATGGCGATAGGTGAAAGTATTATTTCTATGTTGCCGCTGAAGATGCTGATGAACCTTATTGATCGCGCGCGACTGGGAATGATGATTACGGTCTATGGCATCAAGCGCTAGGGCTCTTGTAGACTGAATGGTAGAGGTCAAGCATGCGTGGTGCTAAAAGTTCCCAGTCAAAGTCTCTCTCCATCCAAGCGCGTCCGCGTTCCCCCATGGCTCGAAGTGGAAGAGTTTGAGCGTGCGTCATCGCATTGGCCAATGTGTTGGGGTCGTTGTCCACCCACAGGCCGCAGTCTTCCTGATGTAGTCTGGACCATGGCGTGCCTTTGCTTGCAATGACTGGAACAGCACGGGCTAACGCTTCGGCGATGACAAGGGCAAAGCTCTCGGTAAAGGATGGAACAATGAGTACATCTGCTGTGGCCCATAGATGTTCTTTTGATTCACTGTTAAGGTGCCCTGGTTGGTCCACTCGAGAGGTAAGTCCAAGGCGATGTATCAAATTGGTAAGAGTCCGAACGTATTCGGCATCGCCATCCCCGGCGATTGTAAGTTTCCAGTTACCTTTTAATTGACTGCAGGCGTGCAATAAGTTTTCTAATCCTTTAATGGGATGTAACCGTCCCATAAAGAGAATGCGAAACGTGGTTGGATCTGGAGAATGGCTTATATGAGAAGGTATCCAAACCCCGTTGGGAATTACGGTACACGTGGTATCGGAAAATTTTGAGAGGATTTGAGAGCGTTCTTCTTCGGATGTGGCATGAAAAGCCATCCGTGGGGGCGTTTGATACTTGCATAGAGTTTCGAAAACAGATTTAACATGAGCCTTTGTCGAGCCGTGCCAGTGTTGCAGTGCTCCACGGGGAGACCATACAATTGGTCGATTGGCGATGTTGCAAGCTATCAATGTAGGAAGAGTGGGAAGCGAGTATACTGCAGTGAGGTGTACGACATCTGCCCAGCCAACATAGTGAGGGATAAGTGCCACTTGTTCCATGGACTTGTCTCCACGGCCAACTCGCGAACAGTAGCGGATATGTAGGCCTGTCTCGGCTTTGAGTTGTCGCGAAATGTTTTTGTCGAGCACACGCGAGAGGCCAGCCGCGTTTGTGGTCAGCACTCGAACTTCGCAGCCCATCTTAACTAAACCGCGGCACAATTCATAGGTCGAGGTCATTGGTCCACCGTAGTAGAGAGCCGGATAAAACGAGGGAATAATGTGGGCGACTTTAAGGCTGGTGTGATGCATCAGGATTGTTTGAAATTTCTATACCATAAAGGTCTCTGACAACGGACGGAATACTCTTGTCTCGAACGCGACTGGTTTGTTGGATTTGAAATACTTTGGCATCAACCAAAAAGCGGTACCAAAAACCTTGAAGTGTATGAAAGATAAGTCCGCGTCTGCCATCCAAAAATCCAGCAAGAAGAACATAGCGGTAAAAGTAGTAGGCGAAAGGTCGTAGAAACAGAGGAAGCTTGGCGTAAACATGCTCTTTTAACCAACGTTTTCTCTCTATTTTGTTTCCCCAAAATTTGGCAATGGTCGTGTAAGGACCAAGCCGAAGCGATAACCGTAAGATGTCGATGGCTTCCTGAGTTGCATAGCGATTGTGTTTGTCAATCCACAGTGAGATATCGTGTTGTCGGTCGTAGTTGGATTCGATGACGTCTATGTCAGCAACCACGGTACGCCCCTGCACAAAAATGTGTTCATCCATCCATCGTTGCTCAATGGCTCCATGCTGTTTTTTAAACACCCGCAAAAAATGATTGGGGTAAAACCCTCCATATCGCATCCATTTCCCCATGAAAAAAATTTTTATCTTTACGTAGATGCCATCTACAGAATCGGTATCGATAAGCTGGGCTAGCGTGTCGAGGCCTTCTGGAGTCCAACGTTCGTCTGCGTCCAGGCGCAATATCCAGTCGTTTTGGGCATGGGTGTTTTTTAGAGCCCAGTCAAACTGAGCAGCGTGATTTATCCAGGGGTTTTTGAAGAATTTCGCATTAAATGAAAGTGCGATCTGCTGAGTCGCATCAATGGACCCTGAATCCACGACGATGATTTCATCGACACGATCAGCAATGGAGGCCAGGCACTCGCGGAGATTGCGTGCCTCATTGTAAGTCATGACGATAGCACTGATGGGCAGTTTGCTCATATAACTGGTTTATACCGATGGTTGGCGAGTACAGGGTGGTGTTTGAGCATCAGCATGTAGCGTTGCATCCCATAGTTTAGCCGCGTTACAAAACCGCCGCGTTTAGTTTTGACGAAAGTGCTGTAGTTTTTTTTGACGCGCTCGAATTCCAGCAAACGCTGCGCTTCGTGGTTCCCGCTCATGGTGGTGGATCCTGCGTGCACCCTAAAAGCCGCAAGAGGCCTGTCTGCTCGTGCAAATGAAGCACCCTTAACAGCGGCTTCTAGAAAAAAATCGCTATCCATGCTTATGCGGTTATTTACATTAAATGAGCCGACGCGTTGCATAATTTCCGAACGCCAAAACGTGGCGGGCTGTGATACGCTGCAAATTCCAGCGCAATAATCATCAATAGAAAACTTAATGGCGACAGAGCAGCCTATAACTCTGTCACAGGTGTCCACTAAATAAGAATGGCCTTGTACGATATCTACGGTTGGATGCTTTAGAAAAAAATTCGCTACGTAATGCAAAGGTAGAAAAGGAAGGTAAAAATCGTCTGAATTGAGATAAGCAAGTATGCTTCCGGTTGCTTTTGAAAACCCCTGATTGAGTGCATCTGATTGCCCTTTGTCTCGATGGCTTGTCCAGTGAGCAAGTCTGTTCTGATGTTTTTTTATAATATCTTGCGATCCGTCAGTTGAGCCGCCGTCCATGACTATGAATTCCAGATTTGGATAGTTCTGAAGCAAGACGCTTTTTATGGCACGGTCTAAATAATCCGCTTGTTGATACGATGGCATGACAATACTGATACGCGGCCATCGATCGCGATCAGTTGTGTTGGCTATAGGCTGCGAATCAGAGGCTAGCCATGTGGAAAATCCAATGTCGTGTCTAAGCAAAAACCTCGGCATGTTTATCCTGCCCTAACGTTCGATGGGGTCGCGTGAAGGCGAATTCCTGGGGCCACGTGAAATGTTTTCGGGCTCTTTCGATATGCCGGGGCGAGCGAAGAGGTCCAAGCCAAACAAACGCCGGAAAAAACGGCGAGCTGAGGGAAAAGGTTGATTCTAGCTAGATACTCTATCGCGAGCACGATAAACATAAACAGCAAATGCGTTGTGAGGTGATGGGTCCATGTAAAATTGGCCGGAGAACGTTTAAGAAATGCATACAGTCGATGGGGTACAGAAAAGATTCCAAACAACAAGAAAGCGAGCCCTATGAATCCACACTCGGAGACGGTTTTTAAAATGGCCGAGCGTGCGACAAATATTTCCTGTTTCATGTAATGCATGTACTGAACGGGAATGTATTTGTGCGCATAGACATGAGCTGCTCCTAGGCCTGTGCCTGCGATAGCATAGATAGGCTCATTCGCTAAGAAATCGAAGACCACTTCGTCGAAATCTTCGTACACTTGTCGATCGATGGTTCGTGCACGCAGCACTTCTTTGGCGCTGTCCAGGTCTCCAAAGGCTCCTGCGGAAGCAATCAATGCCAAGCCTATGCATAGAATCAGCAACGACCGAAATCCACGGGGAAGTGTGATGGATTGAAAGCCCCGGATTCGGCCTAGTATGGCGATAAGAAACAAATGGATCACGGTGCCAATGGCCCATAAATAGTACGCAGAGGTTGAGCCGGTAAGCAGCGTAGATACAAACAGCGTGCTCCATGTCACATGAAGCAGCATCCGTCGTTTTGCAAGATTGCCAAATACCTGGATTAGAAGCATCCCAACAATAAGAGACATGCCCAATTCTTTTGGCTCTCTACCAAACGAAGACATTCGAAGTAAATCGGTATTGGCGGCTTGTAATATGGCGCTTCGTGTGGTTGCGAACGTACTAGTGCCTAAAAGCGAATTGACCATTCCGATGGGGAAAATATCTTGGCCGGAGTACAGCCAGGCGGCTATTTGGAACATTCCGAGTGCACAAAGGGTTAGGCACGAAGCAAGATAGGCCTTTAGCATGAGCTGATAGTCGTCTAATGTATTTAACAGCCAGGGGATGATGACGAGCGGACTAAAGTCTATGATCAGCATGACGCATTGAAAGATCATGCGAAGCGAGCTGCTTCGGTATGCTCCCGTGTGTGTGACGTATTTGGGTACTAGAGGAATTTGGACAAGTGTCCAAAAGATTGCAAAAGCCAAAAAAAGCCAAATGCCGACAGGCAACGACGCTCGGCTGAAGGATTTTTTGTGAAGCAGGCGCTGTGTTCCATACAATGCAATCAGTGGAGTTATAAATGCTTGGTATGGAGTGACTTGTAGCCCAATGTCGACGTAAAGCCCTAGCCAGGGTAGGAAAAAAACTGCGCAAAGCAATGCAGTCTTTGGACGGAATAGGGCAATCAGCCAAGGAACGAGAAAATAGAGTACCCAAACCATTGTGGGCTAACTCTTTAACGAATGGTAAAGCGCCGAAAACGCAGACGCTGTTTGTGCAGTATCTTTTAGAAGCTCTTGGCCCCGCCGGACGCTATGTTGTTTGCATTGTTCTGAAAAAGACGGTTCGCTCAGCATGCGTCTAATAAGGTTAGCCATTTCACTCGGTGTGGTCTCAAAGGTATAGGACGGATTGGCCATGGTTTCTGGTAGAGATGTAACCCTTGAGCATAGCACAGGCACTCCAAGAATAAGTGCCTCCATGAGCGGGTAGCTCCCAGCTTCGTATTTGGAGGGAATGATAACAAAGCCACACGATTGATACAACGCGACAAGATGTTCGGCTGGCACGGTTTTTAAAAAACGAACGTGATCTTGTAATCCTAATTGTTGAATTTTGCTTTCGACAACGGGATAGAATTCGTTGACATGGCCGGTGCACACCAAGTGCGGCGGTGTAATCCCAAGTTCGTCGCGCATGTAAGCCATGGCATGCAACAAGCCTATGTGGTTTTTGTGTGGCCACGTCTGAGCTGGATACAACATGAAGGAAGTGGGCAGATTGTAGAGCTTGCGAATATGAAGAGCGGATTCGGCGTCTGGCTGGGATAACCAACGACGATCGGCAGCGTGTGGACATACGAATATTTTGTCTGACGGTACCTTGAAATAGTTAACAATATCGTGTTTGACGTGTGAGTAGGAAACAACGATTTTTGTGGCATATTCGAAGCCTAGCCAAAATCCCAAAGCCCTGGCATGGCGAGCCTGAGGGGTAAAATTTTCTGGAAAATGAAGCTCCTGCACATCGTGTACCGTGATGATGGTAGGTGTGCGCCAAGAATACAACGGCAGCGTTTGGATTGGACTATGCAGCACGTCAAGTTTGTGTGATGCAATTTGCCATTCGAGATAATTGGTGGCATGAGAAACAGACGGCATCCATTTTTTACGACTTCTGGTTCGTAGGTAATCGAAGCTTCGGTGCAAAAAATTTGCCTGAGACGACATATGTAGTATCGAAGAGGTAATGCGTCGGTGGGGGAATCTTAGACGCAGCCCTTCGATCAAGCCGACTTGATCTTTGGTGATAAGCAAATGAAAGTCAGCAGCAATGTCAGAATCTAGTAAAAGCTCCAGTGTGCGCTGTGTATACGGCCCAATCCCTCCGCCCTGTAAGCCTTGTGCTGCGGCTGCGTAGTAGTAACCTATGCGTAGATTGGGCATGTGTTATTCTAGGGATTTGTGGAAAACGAGTTGTTTTTCATTTGCTGTGTGGGGCACGTAGCCTAGCGATTCATATAGACGAATCGCCGGCGTATTTGCTGGATGCGTTTTGAGCATAATTTGTTTGGCGCCGCGATGCCTTGCGGATGTGTGCAAAAAAATCATCAGGGCGCGTGCGATGCCGATGTGTCTGAAGTCGGGATGGGTGGCAATTCCAATGGTTGGGGTTTCATATCCTTCGTCCCACCCGCGAAGCATGCCATAGGCGAGTATTCGCGGTTCGTCGCGAATAACATAGTACAAGTCTCTGCCTTGATATGCGATTCGAGTTGAAGCTTCTTGTTGGGTTAGGGGGTGTGGGTGAAAGTATTTAGCATCGCCAGTTTTGTTTAGCGATTCAAAAAAATCTCCGAGAGATATAATGTTTTTTGGGGTCAAATGACGGCATTCAACAATTTCAAGCATGTGTTTTGAGTTGGTTTCCAAGCTGGTCAGCTATGTAATCAATGTGATTTTGTTTAAGGTCCGGCCATGACGGCAGGTTGATGCCACGTCGACCAAGCTCATCGGCCACGGGAAAATTTCCGTTATTTGCATACATGGGCATTGTGTGAACAGGGTAAAATGTGGGTCGGGTTTCTATGCCATGTTCACTAAGGCCTTGGCATATTTTGTCGCGTTGGTTTTCAGGGAGTAGTACCGAATACATCCAGTAAGAGTGTGTTAGAGCGGGGTTGGTGGCATGATGTGTTTCAATGGGTAGGTGCGCCAGGGCAGAGTCGTACTGAAGCGCAATTTGCTTCTTTTTGCTTAGGAGATCTGTGGCGCGTTCGATTTGAGCAAGTCCTATCGCTGCGCAAATGTTTGTCATCCGGTAATTGTATCCAACAATATCATGCCAGTAGGTCCGGCCTTTGGCCAAGCCCTGTCCTTTGAGATGTGTGCAACGTTCCTTTAGCGAGTCATTGTTCGTGATCACCATTCCACCTTCGCCTGTGGTGATGGTTTTGTTTCCGTAAAAACTAAAAGTACCAACGTCGCCAAAGGTGCCTACGTGTTGATTATTAATGCGTGAGCCAAAAGCTTCCGCGCAATCTTCTATAACAAATAGGTTTCGTTCACGTGCAATGCGCATGATGGCTGGCATATCAGCGGGGTGGCCGTAAAGATGTACGGCAATGATAGCCCTCGTCTTGTGAGTAATCTTGCGCTGGACGTCGAGAGGATCCAGTTGCCAGGAATCGCGGTGCGAATCCACGAAAACGGGCTTCGCGCCGAGGTAAGCAATGGGATTTACAGAAGCCACATAGGTAAAGCTAGGCACAATGACCTCGTCACCAGGCTGTATGCCGAGGGCTAGCAATGCAAGATGGATGGCAACGGTTCCGTTGGAGACAGCAATAGCATGTTGGGCGCTGGTGTAACTTGAAAAAGCGTGTTCAAAACGTTGAAGGTATTCGCCTTTAGAAGAGATCCAACTCGATTCGATGCAATCCAAGACGTATTGTCTCTCGTTGCCAGCGATTGATGGTTGGTAAACGGGAATGGTATATGAAATGGTCATGACAGCTATCGCGAGCCGCTTAATTGGCGAAAAGTGATTTCGGTTTTAGTATCGAGATTGTAGAGTGGCAAGTCTGCAATAATGCGTGTTGCTTGTTCGAACGATAGAAACGAAAGCTTTCCCGCCTCGTTTCTCGATTCCCTTACATGCGTTTGTTTGTATACCGCTTCAGGGGACTTTGCTTCAAGTGAGCTAAGGCAGTCTTTGCGTACAAAAAAGGCGTTGCTGCCTGTGGAGTTTGAGGCGACCAAGGCATAGCCTTTGTGCTCAGCCAGATCAGCCAAGGCTGGTAGTGAGGCACCATAGTAAAGGTTGGAGTAATGGGCCTTGGTGCGTTGAAATGCTGGGTTATACGGTATGGTGAGCTTATGCTCGGAGCCGAATAGACTGTTGTATTCGCATATGACAATTGCGGGAGTAATGCATTCGATAGCTTCCCAGATCCAGTAGTCATTGCCGTCGATGTCTATTGATAAAAGACCAATATCTCCGCCAATTCCTCCGTTAGTTAGCATTTTATTGATGTTGTCTGTGCTTAAGAAGGCATGTTCTGCTTTTAAATTGTACTGCCAATACAAAGAATCGCGTCTAATCGCAGCAATTGCATCGGCTGACGCATCCAGCACAAGGCCTGCCCATTGGTTGTTTTGTAATAAAAATCGAGTGTTGGACTCAAGGTAATCTTCCACTCCAAACTCCACGAAGATCTTCTTTTGAACGGGCACATGCCTGATCAAAAATTGAATAATGCCGTCTTCTCCCCATTGGGAAAATACTTTAAAGCTTGCTGCTTCGATGTCCATAGGGATTTGCTGTTGGATTTGTCTGTTTTCGATTCTTCCAAGCGAAAGCTGCATCTGATTGATTTGAGCCGAAATGTTGTTCATGGTTTTAAACATCTTGGTCAAGTGTTGTAGGCGTGGCAGAAAGGGTTTCATAAAATCTCCATAGGTTGCGTAAATCTATGCGTTTGCTGTGTGGAACCAAAAGCAGGGGTGATGTGTTTGCGCCATAGAGCTCCTGATCTAAATTCTGGGTGAGATTGAGCATAATCAAGAGCGGCTTCGCTTGCCAACACGCATTGTTTCTGCTGGAATCATGCCACATCTTCGGGCTAGCGTGAATGTTTGGCGATGAGTAAAGCAAAATTCGAGAGCGCTTGCTTAAGCAATAGTGGCCTGTTAACTGCTGCGGCAAACAATGCAGTTGCAGCGTCTTTTATGTAATGTGGGCTCAGTCGGACAAGTGATGCTAACGTTAGATCTGGATAACGTGCTGCTGAGGGAAGCTTGTGAAAACGAATGCACAATGGTGCATGGCCTGCGGTTTTTCCTGAGCGTCAGCGCCTTAAAAGCCTGGGCACGAGTGCTAACGAGGGCGCTACCGAGCATAGGGTAAGCGCAATAACTGTTCCCCATATCGCGCCTGGTATGCCAATCCACTTAACGAGTGCTATCGATAGAGGGATCTTAAGGGTTGCCATCGCGGTGCCCATGATCGCTTGTGCTTTAATGGTTCCCCTACTGTTCATCAGAATGGCAATTGGATTGAGTATAGCGAACAAAATAGCCCATGTTCCCATGCCTAGAAGTAAGGAAAGGCTGAGCGGCAGAGTGGTGTCAATCCAAAGTGCGATAAGCATGGGGCCGGCAAGCACCAAGATCAAAACGGCAGGCACTGTGATACCCGTAGAAACAAGCGCAGAACGAAAGAATGTACGCCTTACCCACGCAAAGTCTCCTTGAGCAAAGGCTTCTCTGTAAGCAGGCCATAGTGGAGCAAGGAACATGGTAACCGTAGTGGTTACCAATAAAAAAAGCCTCATCGGAACGGTGTACTGCATGACAGCTTCTGGACCGAGGACGTGTGCGATAATAAAATTATCCGTTTGGAATCCGATGAGTGCAGCAAGTTGTACGACGAAAAAGAGCTGGCCTTCTTTGAGGAGCCGCTTGCAAATGGCGCGATCTGAATAGACAAACGCGGGCCGTAGCTCCGGTCGCTGTTTGGTAAACAAAATTATTCCTTGAACAGCGCTTGCGGCCAATGGCGCTAAAATATGGCAGCCTACCACCCAGGGAAGGCCTGCATGGCTTTGCACGGCTAACAAAGTGAAAATAAGCCCCAGTAACATGCCGACCACAGACCAAATTTCATTAATAAAACCTTCCTGCAGACCTGCTTGAACGTTCCCAGGGATCGCGAGTAGTATTCCCAACACGAGTCGCGCGATCACTAGCAGCGCTATGAGATTCATCTCATTAATCAAGAGAGGCTTGGTGACATTAAAAAGCTCGTTCCAGCGCACGAGAGGGAACGCTGCGGCGCTAACTACAGTGACAGCAATTGCGATAGTGAGTAATAAAAAGAATGCGCTGGATACTGCGCGGCGTGCAAGAAGCATGTCTTTGATGCCAAGTGCATGTCCTATCTCATTAAGCAGCCCATTTCCGAGGCCTAAATCTGCAAACATGGAAAGGAGTAGCAAAGAATTGCAAAGTTCCCATACGCCATAGCTCTCCTTGTCCAAATTTTTCGCCAGTATGGCTACCAGTATTAACTGTATGCCTATGCGAGCAAATCTTGAGAAGGTTGCTGTGATGACTGTTAGGCCGACATTGCGTTCACGACGGCGAATCGATTCGATATTTTCTGGCTGGGTCAAGTGGCCATTCCTTAGTCAGGTTGTGCTTTTATAAAGAAACCGTTTGGTGTACAAATTGCTGCGCTCTTAGGGGCAATATGGGCTTATGACAGTGGATGCAGAACTCGACATGCGACGCGAACGCGTCATGATCACCGGGGCACATGGCTTTTTGGGTTCATTTGTTACCAATGCGCTTGAAAAAGCGGGTTGCCGTGAATTGTTGAGTCCCACCCATAAAGAGTGTGATTTGTTGGATTTTGCGGGTGTTCAGAGCTATCTCACTGAGCAGCGGCCAAGCGTTATATTTCATCTTGCCGCACGGGTTGGCGGCATTGGTGCCAATCAACAAAACCCCGGCAGGTATTTCTACGAAAACATGCAAATGGGCATGAATGTTCTTGAGGCCGGGCGTCAGACGGCGATTAAGAAAATGGTATTAGTTGGAACGATATGTTCTTATCCAAAGTATGCGCCTGTACCTTTTCGGGAGGCTGACCTGTGGAATGGGTATCCTGAAGAAACAAATGCGCCTTATGGTATTGCAAAGAAGGCTCTTGTCACCATGGCGCAATCTTACAGGCAGCAGTATGGACTAAACACCGTGTGTCTTCTTCCGGTCAATTTGTATGGTCCTAGAGATAATTTTGATCTGCAATCCAGTCATGTCATTCCAGCGTTGGTTCGTAAGTGCGTGGATGCACTCGACCAACAGCAAGATCATATTGAGTTATGGGGAGATGGTACTCCGACTCGAGAATTTTTGTATGTAGCAGACTGCGCTGAGGCGTTAGTTACGGCTGCACGTTGCTATAATGATCCGAGCCCAGTTAATGTCGGGACAGGGTTTGAAATTAGCATCAGGGATTTGGCGCATCTCATTAGTAAGCTAACCGGCTTTCGGGGGAAGATTCTTTGGGATGTGTCTAGGCCTAATGGACAGCCTCGTAGAATGCTGGATACCACATTGGCCAAAGAGCGATTTGGTTTTGTGGCCCAAACGTCACTTGAGGCAGGGCTTGAGCATACCGTTGAGTGGTACCAATCGAACAAAGAGCACATCCGCCGCAATGAACCTGATTCCAACGTGTGTCTTTGATGGGTTAAGGTGAATCGATGTGCGGCATAGCGGGGGCTGTTGGTAATATAACGTTTGCTTCAGAGCCTGCGCTTTGTTCTCTGGAGCACCGTGGTCGAGATTCGCACGGCAATGTTTATGAAGGTGTAGGGCCGGATGCCCTGCGTCTAGTTCACACTAGGCTTGCTATTCAGGATTTGTCGCCGCATGGCAAGCAGCCCATGGTTTCTGCGGATCAGCGGTATGTGCTTTGCTACAACGGAGAGATTTATAATTTCCGTGAGCTGATGGATGAGTTGAAATCTCAAGGAGTGATTTTCCGCTCACATTGTGACACCGAGGTGTTGTTGGAAGGATGGGCTAAACATGGCCCCTCATTCCTTGATCGATGCAATGGTATGTTTGCGTTTGCGCTTTGGGATAGGCATGCGCGTAGCCTCCACTTGGTTCGTGACAGACTGGGCATCAAGCCGCTGTATTACACGCTTTCGTCGGGTGGATTAGCATTTGCAAGTGAAATTCGGACGTTGCGTGCCGCTGGTAGTGTTGAAAGCCGGATTTCAGAGCAGGCCGTATCTGCTTTTTTGGAATTCGGGTGCGTCTATGAGCCTCATACAATTCTAAAAGGCGTATATGCGTTGGAGCCTGGCACATGGATCACGTATCAGTCTGGAAACATGAACTCTCATGCGTATTGGCATTTGGGAAACGTGAAATCACACGCGTTTTTGAATCGCGACGACGCTGCTCATGAAGTTGGCGAGCTTTTTAGGAGCTCTGTCAATTTGCGCTTGGTGAGCGATGCGCCTCTGGGAATCTTGCTGTCTTCTGGTGTGGATTCCGCCTCGATTCTTGCGGTTGCAACGCAATCTGAAAGTCGCAAGTCCATCACAGCATTTACTGTGGCGTTTGAGACGCAGCACGCGGCTATGGATGAATCAGATCGTGCGCAAACCTTGGCTCACAGCATGGGTGTCAACTGGCGCAGCGTTAGGCTAAAGTCCGATGAAATTGCAGCGTCGCTGTTTGATTTTTTAGACGCCATGGATCAGCCTACGATTGATGGTGCCAATACATTTCTGGTGACGCGTGCCGCTTCGCGCGATGGTTTGAAAGTGGCACTGTCTGGGCTTGGTGGCGATGAAATTTTCTTGGGTTACCGTCATGCGCATTTCATGAGTCGTGTTCTGAAAATTGGGCGTGTCATGGCGTTTCTGAAACAGTATGTTAAGGGTGACTGGCTTCCGCCTAATTGGGTTATCGCGCGTACCCCTTTGAAGCTGCAGAAAGCATGGGATATATCGACAATCGATTCTTCGGTCGCCTCTTTTGTCAATTTTCGACGAACACTGTTTTCTCGATCATCGCGTCGTATGCTAGGCCTGGTTTGTGAATTTGAGCACACGTTGCCCTCGGAAATGTTGCCGAATAGCTTGTTTGGACAATGGTCTTTTGTGGAGTTGCACGGCTACATGAGAAACATGTTGCTGCGCGATGCTGACGTGTTCTCGATGGCGCATCCGTTGGAGTTAAGGGTCCCCATGCTGGATTATCGGCTTGTCGATTATGTGCTTGGGTTGCCCGATACTTTTCGATTTGTGCCAGGAAGGCAGAAGCCGCTCTTGTGTGATGCGGTATCCGATGTGCGGGTGCAGCATCTTGCTCAGTTGGCAAAGCAGGGATTTGCATTACCTTTTCATGAATGGCTCGTGGGGCCTTTACGGGAATTCGCGCAGAATGTGTTCCATGACCGTGTGTTTTGGGAGAGCCATGGGTTTTCTGTATCCATGGTGCAACACGTCTGGAAATCGTTTTGTGGACGTCCTCATGCTTCGACTTGGTCGCGGCCCTGGGCGCTCGTGGTGTTATGGTCTACGCTGAGAAAGCTGCAAAAAAATGCAAACAGTCATAAACACCTTGAAGCAGCCGGGCGGCTGAGAGTAGAAACCCCAGGATAACCTCATGGCGCATCGTTCGCAATACATCCTTGGCATTAACGCGTTTCACGCAGACGCAGCAGCGGTCTTATTAAAAGATGGCCATGTTGTTGGAGCCATTGCAGAAGAGCGTCTCAATCGCGTTAAGCATTACGCAGGCTTCCCTGAGCAGTCCATACGCATGTTGTTAGAGATGGCCAATATCACCATCGATCAGGTGGATCACATTGCCATTGGACGTGATTCGACCGCCAATGTGTTAAAGAAGATTGGCTTTGCCGTTGCTAATCTCAGTCGCGTCGGCAAGCTTGCAAAACAACGCTTGGAAAACCGCGCTCAGATTCGCGATGTCCCCGAATTGGTAGCACGGGCATGTGGAGTTCAAGTTACGGATCTTCGTGCGCGTGTGCATCATATTGAACATCATCTTTGCCATGCGGCCAGTGCCTTTTTCCCCTCCGACTTTGAAGAGGCTGCTGTTCTGTCCATTGATGGCTTTGGTGATTTTGCGTCTACCATGACTGCGACAGGGAAAGGCACGCATTTAGCTGTTCTGGAACGAGTGTATTTCCCGCATTCAATGGGCATTTTTTACACTGCCATGTGCCAGTTTATCGGATATCGGAAATATGGCGATGAAGGCAAGGTCATGGGCCTGGCTCCTTACGGCGAGCCTCGGTATTTGGATTTGATGCGCCAGGTAGTCCGAACCACTGCCAACGGCGGTTTTGAACTCGATCTGGATTTCTTCATTCATCACACACAAGGCGTCGATTATAGTTTTGATGACGATGGGCGACCCACCGTTGCGCCGGTTTTTTCGGACAAACTGATAGAAATGTTTGGCCCGCCTCGCGAATCGGGAGGAGAGCTTACACAACGCGACAAGGATATTGCCCGATCGATGCAAGCGCGGTTAGAGGAAGTCTATTTTCACATACTCAACCATCTGCATGCGAGAACCGGACTCACGGACTTATGCATTGCAGGGGGAGTGGGGCTTAATTCGGTAGCCAACGGCAAAATTCTTAATTATACACCATTTCGTCGAATTTATGTGCATCCGGCTGCCACCGACGATGGAACTGCATTTGGCGCGGCTTTTTTTGTGCATCATGCCACGTTGGGCAATGGCAATCGCCAGCCGTTGCAGCACGCTTATCTCGGCAACTGTTACACCGATGAAGCCATTGAGCGCGCTATCGTCGCTTCGGGTTTTCGCGGCGCAGTTCGACTTGAGGATGATTCGGTATACGCAGAGGCTGCGCAGCGCATTGCTCAAGGTAAGGTAGTGGGATGGTTTCAGGGCCGTATGGAATGGGGTCCGCGTGCGCTTGGGGCGCGCTCTATTGTCGCGCATCCAGGGCTACCTGATATGAAAGACACTCTAAATGCACGCATTAAGCATCGTGAGTGGTTTCGACCTTTTGCGCCATCTATTCTTGAAGAGCGTGCTGCTGAGTATTTTGAAGGAGGCACGGTTTCGCCATTCATGTTGGTCGTATTGCCGACGGTGCCTGAAAAGCAAAGCCAACTCCTTGCAGTTGATCACGTTGATCACACTGGCCGTGTTCAGACGGTTAACAAAAACGACTGTCCAGAATATTATCGGTTGATCCAGGCGTTTGAGGAGATTACCGGTATACCGGTGGTGCTGAATACCTCGTTTAATGAAAATGAGCCTGTGGTCTGTACACCAGAGCAGGCGATTGACTGTTTTATGCGTACCAAGATGGATGCTCTATGCATCGGTCATTGGCTGCTCGATAAAGCTGTCGGTTGAAAGGAATTGTTTTGCCATGAGTAGTCAAAACCCACATGCCAGACGCGCGTTGATCACAGGCATTACTGGACAGGACGGGAGCTATCTTGCAGAGCTTTTGTTAGGCAAAGGCTACGAGGTTCACGGGATTATTCGCCGCTCGTCTAGTTTTAATACAGGCCGCATCGATCATTTATATCAGGACATCCACGCCTCTGGAAAACGCCTCTTTCTTCATTATGGCGACCTTATGGATGGTTCTGCCTTGAGCCAGGTCTTGCGTCAAACAGCGCCTCATGAGGTGTATAATCTGGCAGCGCAAAGCCATGTACGCGTGAGCTTTGATGTTCCGGAATACACGGCAGATGTTTCTGGACTTGGTGCGGTGAGACTCTTGGAAACCATTCGCGATGCAGGGCTTTCCCCTCGTTTTTATCAAGCTTCGTCTTCGGAACTTTATGGCAAGGTGGCGGAAACTCCGCAAAAGGAAACCACGCCATTCCATCCCCGCAGTCCGTATGCAGCAGCAAAGGCCTATGCTTTTTATATCACTCAGAACTACCGGGAATCCTACGGAATGTTTGCCGTTAATGGGATCTTATTTAATCACGAAAGTCCGCGGCGCGGCGAAACATTTGTAACCCGAAAAATTACTCGTGCATTGGGTCGCATCAAGCACGGCTTGCAAGAGAAATTGTTTTTAGGAAACTTGGATGCCAAAAGAGACTGGGGATTTGCAGGAGATTATGTGGAGGCAATGTGGCGAATGCTTCAAGCAGATACGCCACAGGATTACGTCATCGCGACCGGCGAGAGCCATACCGTGCGCGAATTTCTTGAGTTGGGAGCCGCCTTTGCTCAAGTAGATCTAAAAGAACGGGTCGAAATTGATCCACGCTATTTCCGTCCAGCGGAGGTGGATCTTCTGCAAGGAGATGCGGGGAAGGCGCGTAGTCAATTGGGCTGGAAACCCAAGGTTGGGTTTGAGGATCTTGTGAAGATGATGGTCGAAGCTGATTTGGAGCTTGCGGCTCGCGAAAAGCGTGCGCTTGGTTAGCGTGTTATAGGGTGTCTGGTGCGAATTCTCGTCTTACATCAGCACTACTGGCCAGAAGAAGCGGCAACGGCTCAAATTCTTTCAGATTTGTGCGAAGATCTTGCCAAGCAAGGAATGGAAGTCACTGTCGTCACAGGGCAACCTTCGTATCGCATCGGCAAAGAGCGTCGTAGGAACTTGCCGTCGCTCGATAGCCATGAGGGTGTCACCATCCATCGCGTCTGGACATATGCGCCGCGGCGTCGCTCGATATGGAAACGCCTGCTCCATTACGGAAGTTATTTTGTCACTTCGTTGGTGCATAGCTTGAGGCAGCCTCGGGCAGACGTGACACTCATTATGTCTACGCCACCGCTGTTGCTCGGAATTTCTGCTGCCTTAATGAAAGTTATTCGCGGCGTGCCCTTCGTCTACTCGGTTCAGGATGTCTATCCTGACATCGCTCGGGATTTAAATGTGTTGCGTGTGTCATGGCTTTACAAGCCTTTGGATACGATTGCACGCTTGTTGTATCAGCAAGCAAATGTGGTGGTGACGCTTTCCGAACCCATGCGGCAGTTGCTGTTGGCGAAAGGTGTTGCCAAAAACAGCATCAAAGTGATTCCCAATTGGGCGGACGTGCAGGGTGTGCGCCCTTTGTCGAAAGATCAATCTCTTCGATACGAGTTTGGTCTTTCCGATTATTTTGTGGTGTTGTATTCGGGCAACGTTGGGCTATCTCAAGCCTTGGACTCTGTTATCGAAGCTGCTCCTCGGGTTGCCGACCTGCCTGTGGTGTTTGCCATCGTTGGCGATGGCAATGCGCTGGCATCTCTCCAAGACAAAGTCAACGCGGAGGGCTGGAGCAATGTGCGATTTTATCCTCCTCAGCCGCGTGAACGACTGGGTGCACTCCTTGCGTTGGGCGATGTGGGTCTTGTTACGATGAAAAAGAGAGTGGGGGCCAGTCTTGTTCCTTCAAAACTTTATGGGATTATGGCTGCATCACGCCCCGTGCTTGCTTCCGTGGATGCAGATACGGAGGTTTCGAGAGTGGTCCATGCGCATGATTGCGGATGGGTCACGCCTGCTGAAAATCCCATTGCACTCGCAGAAATGATTCGGAGCATTTACCAGACGCGAGACGATCTTGTAAGTTATGGGGAACGAGGTCGGGCTGCTGTAGAAACTTTCTATAGTCGCGAGATTTGCACAGAGCACTACGCAACTGTGCTAAAAAGAGTCATCTCCGCAGGATCCCGATGACCAGTGTGCTTTTTGCTTTTTTGTTGGCTGTGTTTGTAGCGACATCGCTTACTCCGGCAGTACGTTTCCTTAGTGTACGTCTCGGGGCCGTGGATGCTCCTGGTGGCAGACACATCCATCATTACGCCATGCCTCGGATGGGTGGCATTGCGGTGGTGCTAGCATTTTTTGGGCCCTTTCTTGCGTTGTTTATGCTTGATACGCAAGTTGCGCGTTTGTTTTTCTCGGAGCCGTTGCGCATGTTGGGGCTTGGTCTTGGAGGCGCGGTGGTGGCTGGGTTGGGTGCCTTGGATGACTTGCGCGGCGTACGAGCTTGGAAGAAATTGGCGGTCCAAATAGGTGCAGCATTAATTGCATTTGCGTGCGGCTACCGCATCGATGCAATGAACTTTCCCGGCATAGGCACTATGGAAATGGGTATATTTGCCGTACCGGTCACCGTGTTATGGGTTGTTGCCGTGATCAATGCGTTGAATTTAATTGACGGGTTGGATGGCTTAGCTGCAGGCGTAGCGTTCTTTGCGTGTGTCGCTAATTTTGTTGTGGCATCGTTTGGTCACAATTCGTTGGTGATGCTGATCTCCGCAAGCCTGGGCGGAGCGGTGCTTGGATTTCTCATCTACAATTTCAATCCGGCGACGATTTTTATGGGTGATACCGGCAGCATGTTTTTGGGATACGTGCTGGCGACGATGTCTCTTTTAGGAAGTGCCATCAAGAGTTCTACGACCATTGCCATTTTAGTGCCGTTGGTCGCGTTGGGGCTTCCTATCATGGATACGCTTTTTGCGATGATTAGACGGATCCTCGAACGTCGGCCAATTTTTTCTCCCGATCGCGGTCATATCCATCATCGTCTGTTGGAGCTTGGCATTACGCATCGACGTGCTGTCTTAATTTTATACGGCATATCGATTGCCTGCACAGTCGGCGCCGTTGGCCTTGCGTTAGGCCGAAGTGTGCAAGTGGGAAGCGTGATTCTTGGGGTTGCAGTGATGCTGTTTGGTATGTTTCGGTTTGCCAATGCGTTTGGATTTCGTCTGGCTCGCTCGTTTCGCAACCCTCCTGACGTATCGACAGAGGAGCAAATGCGACAAGAGGTGGTATGGGCGCTACGAGCCATGCAGCTAGCGACTACCCCAAAGGAGATTCAAGATAGTGTTAATGCACTCGTGGGTAAGCTCAGGGCGTTAGGCGTAATGTTTGAAGCAGAGAAAAACGGCACGCCTCGTTTTGAGCCCAGGCCAGAGCATACTTCGGAACAACGTGCGCTAATAGAACTCGTGAGCGCAGCCTTGCCTGTTCACATGGCCCGGACAACCAGTGCGACTACGCAACGTGATGAAAAGGCTTAACGGAGGATCAGGCGCTTACGACGCGTGCGCGTGATCGGGCAAGGCCTTTCATGACACCGCGGGTATCCACAATCAACCGCGCGTGATCACCCAGCCATGCCCAATCATAACTGCTGTGGTGGGTGGCGATGACAACGGCGTCGTAATTGCGAAGCGAATGTTCCGTCAATTCGATGCTTGAACCGACCAAATCCAGACCGTGCGTGCGTGTTTTTGGCGCAATTGGAATGTGGGGGTCATGGTAGTCAATGTTGGCGCCAAGGGCTTTGAGTTGTTCGATGAGTTCGAAACTTGGGCTTTCACGGGCGTCGTCCACGTCAGGTTTATAGGCAAGACCTAGGATCAGCAATTTCGAGCCTCGAACCGCTTTGCGCTCGTCGTTGAGTGCTCTAACAACCTGTTCCACGACATACGCAGGCATGGCTCGGTTGATTTCGCCTGCAAGCTCGATGAAACGCGTAGAGTGCCCAAATTCCCGAGCCTTGTACGACAAATAAAATGGATCGATAGGAATGCAATGGCCTCCAAGACCGGGGCCAGGATAAAATGCCTGGAATCCGAAAGGTTTGGTTGCGGCTGCTTGGATCACTTCCCAAACGTCAATGTTCATGGCGCTCAAAATAACTTTCATTTCATTGGCCAACGCAATGTTGACCGAGCGGTAGATGTTCTCAAACAGTTTGGCCGCTTCGGCCACTTCCGCAGAGGACGTCAACACAACGGTATCCACCGCACTGGCATAGAGTGCTTGTGCGAGTTCTCCACTGTTCGAGTCAATTCCGCCCACCAGTTTGGGAATGGTCTTGGTGGTCACGTTTTTTCTGCCTGGATCCTCCCGTTCAGGCGAATACGCCACATAAAAGTCTCCCATGGGTAAGCCAGAGGCGGCTTGCAGACGAGGCAACACCACATGGCGAGTGGTGCCTGGATACGTCGTGGATTCAAGTACCACTAAAACGTCAGATTTCAGGTTTTTTCCAATACTATCCGATGTTTGTTCAACAAAACTAAGATCTGGATTGAGATTCTGATCCAGTGGGGTTGGAACACACATAATCGCCACGTCGCAGCGTTGCAGCATTTCAAAACTCACCGTGGCGGAAAAACGCTTCGAGGACACCATGTCCCGGACAAAATCCTCACCAAAATGTTTCAGGTAGTTTTGCCCCTTTTCAAGTTTGACGATTTTGTCTGGATCGACGTCGATGCCAACCACTTGGTAGCCTGCTGCCCAAAATGCCCGAGCTAAAGGTAGTCCAACGTATCCCATGCCAATGATGGCAATGACAGCGGAACGATCCTGAATTTTTTGCTGTAAGGTCATGAATGATAACGATCAATGAACGGGTTAAGTAACTCTTTCGGATTTTACGCCAATACCATAATAGCTGAATCCTTGTTGTGGCAGTTGGTACGAAGACCAGATGTTCCGACCGTCAATCAACACAGGCTGCGCTAAGCTTGCTTTGACGCGATTGAAGTCTGGGTTCTGATATTGT
This sequence comes from uncultured Polyangiales bacterium, assembly GCA_964640175.1. Lineage (GTDB taxonomy): Bacteria > Myxococcota_A > Polyangia > Polyangiales > JACKDX01. The sequence goes on from CAZXFW010000005.1 coordinate 42,883, forward strand.
CGCCACTCTGTGACTAAGACGAGCGCATGCGCGCCTTCCAACGCTTGGTAAGCGTCGTCGCATGTTTCGATACCGTCTCGTACGACCGAGCGTAGGACATCCAGTGCTTGCGGGTCGTGCACCACAGGTAGAGCGCCCTCAGTGATCAGGCCTTCGATCAACGTAAGGGTTGGGGATTCCCGGATGTCGTCGGTCCGTGGTTTAAACGCAGCGCCCCAGATGGCAATGCGTTTTGCACGTAAGTCGCCTTCGTAATGCCGTTTGAGTTTACGCAGCAAGACGCCTTTCTGACGGTCGTTGACATGCGTGATGGCACGGGTGATTTCCAAATCGACGCCATGTTCTTGTCCCATATGGGCTAAAGCAGCCACGTCTTTGGGGAAGCATGAACCTCCATAGCCTGGTCCTGCAAACAAAAATGCACTTCCAATTCGACTGTCACTCCCGATGCCTTCACGGACACTGTTGATATCGGCGCCTACTTTCTCGCAAAGATGAGAAAGCTCGTTCATGAGAGAAATGCGAAGGGCAAGCATGGTGTTGGCGACGTATTTGGTGAGCTCCGCGCTTTCAGGCTCCATCCACAAGACGCGGTCTCGTTGACGGGACAACGGTTTATACAAGCGCTCCATTACCTTGCGCGCATATTCGTCTTCTTGGCTATATCCCACGATGATTCGATCGGGATGCAGGAAATCCTTGATGGCGTCGCCTTCTTTGAGAAATTCCGGGTTGGAGACGACATGCACGGGAAAAGAAGACGCCTGCTCGGCAATGCGTCTTGCACGCGCGTTGGTTCCCACGGGCACGGTGCTTTTAAGCACCAGGACAAGCCGTTGCGTGCAGTGTTTGGCAAGCTGTTCAACGGCATCATCAACGGCCAGGAGATTGGCTGCGCCATCGCTGCGTTGGGGTGTGCCAACTGCGACAAAGACAATGTCCTTGTTCTTGATACTGGCTGCCAGGTCAGTTGAAAATGTCAGGCGCCCTTGCGCAATATTACGACTGACAAGGTCTGAAAGGCCCGGCTCAAAAAAGGGAACCTTTCCTTGTTGGAGGGTTTCGATCTTTGCCGCGTCCAGATCCACGCAGCAAACATTGTTGCCCATTTCAGCGAATCCCGTGCCACTTACTAGGCCGACATAGCCTGTTCCCACCATACAAATATTCATGATCTAGCTACCTTGCTGCTCGATTAGCTTTAACTCGAACGAACTGCAAGCGAATGGCATTGGCGTACCAAGGCGGATCTCTGATAGATCGAACCGCTAAAACTGATGGAAGAATGCCTCAAGCAAAGCAGAGAGCTGATAAAGATCTGCGCCAGAGGCCATTTCACGCACGGAGTGCATGGCTAACAAGGGGCTTCCGATATCCAGGGTTCGAATGCCTAAGCGGGCGGCTGTCAAAGGACCTACCGTGCTTCCACACGCCAGATCGGAGCGGCTGACAAAGTGCTGTAAAGGTATGTTGGCTTGCTGACACAATAGCCTTAGTCGAGCCCATCCCTCGCCATCGGTGGCATAGGATTGGTTGGCATTGGTTTTTAGTACAGGGCCTCCTCCCAAAATAGGGCGGTGTGTCGGTTCATGCTGCTCGGCATAGTTAGGGTGAACCGCATGCGCCATGTCGGCGGACAGACATGTGCTTTGTGCCATGGTTCTTCCCCACGTTTGCGGATCGCGTGCGTTTTCACTGACCGTAGCAACGACACGTGTAAGGATGTCCCGAAGAAAAGAGGAGTCTGCTCCGACCACACTGCCGCTGCCGCATTCTTCGTGGTCAAAAAGCACGAGTACGTGCGTCGTGACGCCTGTAGGGGCTTCGGCGATAGCGTTCAGCCCGGCGTAACAACACGCGAGGTCATCCAAGCGCGGTGCAAAAACGAACTCGTTCGCGTGCCCCCCTTGCGTACTGGGCTGGCAGTCATAGAGCACTAAATCCCATCCTTGGATGGGTGTTCCAACGGAATCGGGCAAGGTATCGTGGAGTTCTTCGCGAAGCCGTTCTTGTAGGTCAAACGCACCTGAACTCTTGAGTCCAACAATGGGCACCAAGTGCTGTTGGGCATTGAGCTTTAGCCCTTCACTATTCACGCTGCGATTGAGATGAATGGCCAGGTTGGGAATACGAACCAAAGGTTGTTTGATATGCACCAAATGCGACGTTAGTGCCTCTGGTGTGTCACCAACCAGCACTCGTCCCGCCAACGACAAATCTCTATCGAGCCAGGTGCTCCACAATGGAGAGCCATACACCTCGGTGGCCAACTGACGATATCCTTGTTGCTCTCGGCAGGGCAGGGGCTTGATACGCAAGGTGGGCGAGTCGGTGTGTGCCGCCACAATTCGCATGCCTGTCTCTTCAAGAGGGGCTTGGCCAAGAGATATCGCGATTAAGCTTGAGCCTCCTCGTTCTATATAAAATTGGCGATGTACGCTTAGATCCCAGGTATCGGTTTCCTTAAGACGGGTAAACCCTTTATTTCGCAAGATTGTCGAAGCTTGAGCGACCGCGTGAAATGGCGTCGGGCTATGATCGACGTAATCCAGCAGTGTTTGGACGAAGTCTTCCCGGTTCATGCAAAGCTACATTATACTCATGGATGAAGGGGACGTGAAAATAGATGTCAAACCTTAACGGAGTGCCGAAAGAAGTCTCGGTTTACGAGGTTTCACCTCGTGATGGTCTTCAAAACGAGGCCGCGACGGTTCCAACCACTCGCAAGGTTCGCTTGATTGAAGCCTTGGTGGCATCGGGACTCCGGCGAATTGAAGTGACGAGTTTTGTATCGCCCCGATGGGTGCCACAGCTTGCGGATGCGGAACAGGTCGTGCGCAGTCTTGGCAAAGGACAGTTTTCAGCGCTCTGTCCTAATCTGAAAGGTCTTGAGCGCGCCTTAGCGGTTGGAATCAAAGAGATTGCGGTGTTTATGAGTGCCAGCAACACGCATAATCAAAAAAACGTCAACGCAACCGTCGAGGAAACACTGCTGACGTTTCGAGAATTGATTCCCGCCGCACGTTCTCATGGTTTGCGTGTCAGAGGATACGTCTCGACCGTCTGGGGCTGCCCGTACGAAGGCGTGGTTAATCCACAAGTCTCCTATACGCTTTGCCAAGAATTGCTGTCGCTAGGGTGTTATCAAGTGTCATTGGGTGACACCATCGGTGTCGCAACTCCCAAAGACATTGAAACAGTGCTGCGCTTGTATGGGATGGAAATTTCTAGCGAACAAATTGCGTTGCACCTTCACGACACCCGCGGCACTGCGCTGGCGAATGTATTGATGGGCTTGCAAATGGGTGTGCGTTGTTTTGATAGTTCAGTGGCTGGGCTGGGTGGCTGTCCCTATGCTCCCGGCGCAGCGGGCAATGTTGCCACAGAGGACCTGGTTTACATGTTGCGTGGCATGGGCATTGAAACCGGCATCGATTTGGATAAGCTTTGGGAAGCAGGCCGTGTGGCTGAGGCGGTTATCGGGCGTGGGCTGCCTGGCAAAGTGCACAAAGCAGGCGTGCGTTCGCTAAGACGCTGAAATGGCCCAGAGATATGTTCAAATCATGATGGTGTATCCGAAGGCATTTTGTGCTAAGAGCGTCTGGCTCGGTTTGTGAGAACACAATGCCATGCTGGCTGCATTTTCACTGGGTTTAGCTGCGGGACTGTTGAGTTCGCCACATTGCGTGGCGATGTGTGGTCCATTGGCGACATTTGCATGTGCACAGGCACGTTCTCGCTATGCTGTTTTGAACTATCAAGCAGGACGGCTTTTGGGCTATGGCCTGTTAGGGGCGATTGCAGGCTGGAGTGGACATGCTTTACGGCAACAGCTGACCAGCGCATGGGCCTCTGCTTTATGGTCCTGGTTGCTCGCATTTGTATTGGGCCTGACGGCAGTGCGGCTGCTCCGCAAGCCTAACAGCCTGGTTTCGACACAACGCCTGCGGAGAGAAAATCGCGTCGCAACACTTTGGTCAAGATTGGCTGCTCGACTGTCGCAGCGACCGACCGCGCTTGGAGCATTGACTGGGCTTTTGCCATGTGGTGCATTGGCGAGTGCGCTTGTAATTGCAGCGGGCACGGGCTCTATCGCAAGTGGTCTGCTTTGCATGGTGGGTTTTGCGTTGGCAAGCGGCATTGGGTTGATCGCTTTAGGCTGGATGAGTCATCGAGTTTCGTTGCTTCGTCAGCATTGGGCGCGCCTGGCTCTGGCAAGCGTTTTCATGGCAGGGGGAGTGGTTTTTGCATTGCGTCCTTTGCCTGCGTTGCTTCGCCAATCGTCGGATTGTTGCGCTGCTTCCGGCAGCAATTATTTAAACACGACCAGCGCTGAGGCGCGAGTGTTAAAGAGCCATCTTTAGAGACGTATGCTTCTTGCGGATTCGACACCCTCGCGACAATGTTTGCATTGCGCTCTTCCTTTGGCCGCAAGTCAGGAGTCGTTTTGCTGCATAGGCTGTCAAGCCGTGTATTATTTGCTTCATGAGCAGAAGCTCACACGGTTTTATGAACTGCGAAAAGGGCGCGGCGTTCCTGTGCAAACGGCTTCTTCCCTGCAACATGAGCCTTTGTGGCTAGAGCAATTGGAGCAGAGCATTGTATCGCAAGGAGAACTTCGGCGCATTGAGCTGGATGTTCAGGGATTACATTGCTCTGGCTGCATCTGGCTTTTTCAGCAGATATTTCAACGTTTTGAAGGCGCGGAGCATATCGTCGTTAATCCTGCGCTTGGTCATTGCGAGCTTATAACGCGCCCAAGTTTCAAGTTTCGGGAGTGGTTAAGCCACATGCAACAGTTTGGGTATGTGTTTGGTCCTAGTCAAGGTCGAACATCCCGCGGAGCAGACCGGTTGTTGTTGCGTTTGGGCGTGTGCATGGCTTTGGCAGGCAATGCCATGTTGCTTGCCTTGGCGATGTACTTTGGCCTCAAAGACGGCGTGGTGCACCGCGTGTTTATGTGGGCGAGTTTCGGGCTTTCAGCGCTTGCGGTGGTTGTGGGCGGAAGCGTATTTATAGCTTCAGCATTTCGTGCGCTGCGACGCGGCGTACTGCATTTTGATTTACCCATCGCGTTAGGCATCCTGCTGGCCTTCGCCGGGTCGACCTACGTGTTGTGGCTAGGGCGTTCAGAGGGCATTTACTATGACACATTAACCATTTTCATTGCACTTATGGTGCTGGGGCGTTGGCTTCGGGAACGTGCGTTGCAGCGCAATCGCGCTCAGCTATTAAAGGACGAAGCGGTCGAGCAGTTGTGGGCACGTCGAGTGCGAGGAGGCAATGTTGAGCTGGTCCGGAACGCTTCCATTCAACAAGGCGATCAATTGCTGTTGGCTTTGGGTGATCTTGTGCCTGTCAACGCTGAGTTGCTTGATGAGCATGCAAGCTGTTCACTTGACTGGATCAACGGCGAAAGCGAACCACGTCTATTTCGCCAAGGCGACGCTATTCCCGCAGGTGCGTTTAGTCTTGGAACACATTCGGTGCGTGTGCGTGCCTCAACGGATTTTACGCAATCTTCGTTGCGTAGTCTCTTAGGAGCACTTAGTCGACACGAGGTGCCAAGTCGATTTTGGCAGTGGCTTGCCGCTAGCTATACACTAACGGTTCTGGCGACTGCCACAGTGGTATTTGTGGCATGGCTGCTCGGGTCGAACGATTTGGTGCGTGCCATTGAAGTGACTACGGCAGTGCTTGTGGTCACGTGTCCTTGCGCGTTTGGCATTGCCACTCCGCTAGCGTATGAACTTGCTCATACGGGGTTGCGTCGCCGAGGGCTTTTTGTGTGTAAGGCCGACTTCCTTGAACGGGCTAAAGAGGTAACCTCTGTGGTGTTTGATAAAACGGGCACCTTGACGACGGGCAAGTTGCGCATCCGTAATCCGCAATGCATGGCTGAACTATCCAGCCATGATCGGCATGTGCTTTACAACATGGCTGTTCGAAGCAGTCATCCCAAAAGCCTAGCGTTGGTGCAAGCGCTTGTGCCGTATGCGATCACGTTTGATGAGGCTTTTACCGTGCAGGAATGGCCTGGCCTTGGCCTTGAACTCCAAGCTGCCGGGCATGTGTATCGCTTAGGTAACCCGCGCTGGATAACGTCTGATGCGAGTTCCGAAGAAGGAGATATGGCGTTTGCTGTTGATAACAACATTCGATTTCAAATACAGGCTGAAGAAACATTAAGGCCAGATGCGGTTTTAGAAATTGCCAAGCTTGCAAATCTTGGTTATCAGGTGTCGATCTTGAGTGGTGACCGTCACATGCGTGTTCAACAGCTAGCTGTACAGGTGGGAGTTTTAGAGGATCGCGTATGGGCGGAGCATGATCCGAAACAAAAGGCTGAGTGGATTTCCGCGCATGCTCCTGAAAAGACGTTGATGTTGGGCGATGGCGTTAATGACAGTCTTGCCGTAGCTCAAGCGCTTTGCTCTGGGACGCCTGCCTTGGATCGACCTTTCATGGCAGCAAGAACAGACTTTTATCTAGCAACTGCGGGGATTGCGCCTGTGACGCTGGCGTTGACAGTGGCGCATCGATTGGCGAAGGTCGTGCGGGTCAATCTCGCTTTGGCAGTGATATACAACATAGGTGCTGTGGCGCTTTCAGCTGCTGGATGGATGAGCCCCTGGCTTGCTGCAATTGCCATGCCAAGCAGCTCGCTGGTGCTGATTGGCGGGACCCTTGGTGCGTTTTCTCCGCGGAGTTCAGTATGGAAATCTTAATTTTACTTATATTTGTCAGTTTGATGCTGGTGCTGATGGCCGTGGGATTTTTTTTGTGGAACGTGCTTCAGGCCAATCATCACCATGTGGATAGGCTGGCGCTTATGCCACTCGAAGAAGAGCGTTCTTCCCATGTAGACCCAGGAGTTCAGTAATGCAAACGTCACGAATCACTTACAATGACACCATATCACGCCAGTTCGTCTTAGCTGCGGTCGGTTGGGGCATTGTTGGCATGTTGGTGGGAGTGTTGGTTGCGCTCCAACTTGCGTTCTGGCAAGCCAACTTGCCGCCCTATCTCACGTTTGGAAGGTTGCGGCCGCTTCATACGAACGCTGTGATTTTTGCGTTTGTGGGCAACATGATGTTCGCGGGTGTGTATTATTCCACACAGCGTTTGCTCAAGCAGCGGCTTGCTTCAGATGTATTGGCGAAGATTCACTTTTGGGGCTGGCAGTGCATCATCGTCTCAGCGGCTGTTACGTTGCCTTTGGGGTTTACGCAGGCTAAGGAATACGCAGAGCTGGAATGGCCTATCGACATTGCCATTGCGGTCATATGGGTTGTCTTTGCAATTAATTTCTTTTGGACTCTGGCGCGTCGGAATGAGAAACATCTGTACGTTGCGTTGTGGTTTTACATTGCCACCATCGTTACCGTGGCGATGCTTCACATCGTCAACAGTTTTGCGATTCCACTTCAGCTGTTCAAAAGCTATTCGGTTTTTGCGGGCGTTCAAGATGCCCTGGTGCAGTGGTGGTACGGCCATAATGCGGTGGCTTTCTTTTTAACCACCCCCATTTTGGGCATCATGTATTACTTTCTCCCAAAAGCGGCCGATCGGCCTGTTTTCTCGTATCGTCTTTCAATCATTCACTTTTGGTCCCTGGTGTTTATCTACATCTGGGCCGGCCCCCATCATTTGCTCTATACGGCGTTGCCTGATTGGGCACAGACCCTGGGCATGCTGTTTAGCTTGATGCTTTGGGCGCCCAGTTGGGGCGGGATGCTCAACGGGCTACTGACGCTACGGGGGGGCTGGGACAGGCTACGTACCGATCCGGTGCTTAAGTTCTTTGCGGCGGCTGTCACCTTCTATGGCATGGCCACGTTCGAAGGCCCTTTGCTTTCCATTAAGAGTGTCAGCGGATTAGCACATTATACCGACTGGATCATTGGCCACGTTCACGCAGGTGGGCTTGGTTGGAACGGCTTCATGGCGGCAGGCATGTTTTACTGGATGGTGCCTCGGCTGTACGACACCAAGCTTTATTCACGTTCTGCCGCGAATGCTCACTTTTATGTAGGGACGTTTGGGATTGTGCTCTACGTCGCCTCGATGTGGATTGCAGGTGTTACCCAGGGCTTGATGTGGCGTGCGCAAAACGATGCCGGTGGTTTGCTTTACCCCGACTTCGTTGAAACATTATTGGCGCTTCGCCCGATGTACTGGACCCGACTTGTGGGGGGCAGCCTATACTTGATTGGGTTTTGTGTGATGGCTTGGAACCTCTGGATGACTGCCAGAAGTGGTAAAGCCGTGGATGGCGAAGTGCAGGTGGTGATCGACAGGCCTGCTGCGTTGGCTTCCGAGGATAGCGTCCCGTGGTCCAAATTGATATTTGGCAAACCTGTGATGTTGGCGTTGGTTGTGGGCGCGCTATTGGCGTTGATGGTCATGACCAATGTGATTGCCGGTACGCTGTTGGTGGTTCTTGCGTTTTCTGTGGCGCTGATTGGTGGTTTGGCGCTGGTATCAAACAAAGACGAAGGTCCGGCATGGCATCGGCTTTTAGAGGGGCGCGGAGTAATTTTCACATCGTTGGTTGTCGTAGCCGCGATCATTGGAGGCGTTGCCGAAATCGTGCCCGCAGTCGTGGCTGCTCCTGAAGCGATTCGTTCCAGTAAGAACGCGCCGTACTCTGCTTTAGAGCTTGAAGGGCGTGATGCGTACATTCAAGAGGGGTGTTACGTGTGCCATTCTCAGATGATTCGGCCGTTTGTGTGGGAATCTGCGCGTTATGGAGCTGTTTCGAACGCCGACGATTCTGTGTTTGATCACCCGTTTCAATGGGGATCGCGACGCATTGGACCAGACTTGGCGCGCGTAGGAAGCAAATATTCCAATCTTTGGCATTTTAAACACATGCTCAATCCACGCGAAATTTCTCCCGGATCCAACATGCCGCCGTATCCACATTTGGCCAAATCCCCCATCCATTGGGACACAATTCCTGATAAACTTCGCTCCATGCGAATGCTTGGCGTGCCGTATACGCCTGCGCAGATTCAAGGCGCTACCCTTGATGCGCAACAACAAGCGCAAAATATTGTCACGGATCTCAAAGCACAGGGAGTTACAACCGTACGGGACGACAGCCAGCTTGTTGCCTTGATCGCATACTTGCAACGGTTGGGACACAAAACGTCACACAGCTCTGCGGCTGATCAACAATCCGCCAAGCAGGCTCAGCTTGAAACTGAGAAGGGAGTGACACCATGATCGGCTGGATGGCAAAAGAGTTCTTCTTACGTAGCCCGGTGCTTATGCTTCCCGTCATTGCTCTGGTGATCTTTATGGTTGCGTTTGTCGGCATTACGCTGCGGACATTGCGCGCCCGTAAGCAAGACATGGGGCGGTTGGCTCAGTTGCCATTCGAGTCTGAGGAGGGTCGCCATGACTGATTTCAAACGCGTTGACGAGATTCAAGGTGAAATCATCCATGAATACGATGGCATTGAAGAAGCAGACAATCGTTTGCCCAATTGGTGGCTTGCGACGCTGTATCTGGCTATCGCGTTTTCGGTGGTATATTGGTTTTACTATCATGAATTTGAAGCAGGGCTTTTGCCTGGGGATGCCTACGCCAAAGTGCTTGCTGCCAACGCTGGCAAAGGAGGTAAGATTACCGACGAGCTGCTCGAAGCACTAGCGCTTGATACAAGTGCGGTGAACGAAGGCGCAACTATCTTTAAGTCCACCTGCGTGGCATGCCATGAGCCTAAAGGCCAGGGCAAAATCGGCGCCAATCTTACAGATGCCTATTGGATTCACGGTGGATCGCCCAAAGACATTTACACCGTGGTTCACGATGGGGTTGCGACGAAAGGGATGCCTGCATGGGGCGGCGTGCTTGGCGCAGACAAGGCAAAGCAGGTGACAGCGTATGTGCTGACCTTACGAAACACCAACGTGCCAGGAAAGGCTAAAGAGGGTACACTCTGGCCTGCAGAGGGCGAAAAGCAGTCTGAGGCTGAGGGTTCCGAGGCTCCTGCTGCGGCAATGCCCCAAGCTAATCCGACCCAGGTGCAATAACCAATAAGGACGGTGCGATGGCAACGTTCGTAGAGCCAACAAGCTCATTACGCAAAGATGGCTCCCGTAATTTTGTGCAGCCTGCCGATGTGAGCGGGCCGTTCACATCGTGGCGGCGCCTGCTGTTTTTTGTGCTGATTGGTATTTATGTGGCTTTACCATTTACCCTTATCAAGGGCCATCCAGCCGTTTATTTAGACCTCGAACATGGCAAGTTTTATTTGTTTGGGTTGACATACAATGCACAGGACTTTTGGCTCGTGTTTTTCGCGCTTACAGGCTTGGCGTTTGTATTGATCGTATTAACGACGTTGCTTGGAAGAATCTGGTGTGGGTATGCATGCCCGCAGACAGTGTTTTTAGAGGGCATGTATCGACGCATCGAGCGTTGGCTAGAGGGGCCCCGAGGTGTTCGTATGCGTCAGCATGGTAAGGGGCTGACTTTCAATCAGTTGTGGCGTAAAGCGCTTAAGCATGTCTTGTTCGTGGCGCTGTCCGTCGTGTTGGCCCATGTGTTTCTTAGTTATTTTGTGTCGATCCCGGCTTTGAGTACCATGGTCCAAGGTTCACCCAGCCAACATCCGCTTGCATTTGCCTGGGTGCTCGGTGTTTCAGGTGTGCTCTATTTCAATTTCAGTTGGTTTCGCGAACAGTTCTGCGTCATCATGTGTCCTTATGGTCGCATGCAGTCCGTGTTGACGGACGATGACACACTTGTCATCGGTTATGATGTGCAGCGCGGCGAACCGCGAGGCAAAGTTTCTGACGCACATGCGGGTGATTGCATTGATTGCAAGCGTTGTGTCGTGGTCTGTCCTACGGGCATTGATATCCGTCAAGGATTGCAGATTGACTGCATCGGGTGTGCGGCGTGCGTCGATGCCTGCAATGACATTATGCGCAAGATAGATAAGCCTGAGGGGCTTATCCGCTACGATTCGCTCAAAGGCCTTGAACATAAGCCAAAGCGTTTTTGGCGCCCAAGACTGGCTTTGTATGTGGTGCTGGGTATCGCAGGGTTAGGGGCTGCGACGCTTGCGTTTCGTTCCCACGACACCTTCGAAGCCAATCTGTTGCGGTTACAGGGCGCGCCTTATGTGCTCGAAGGCGAGCAAGTACGTAATGCCATGGAGCTTCATCTGGTAAATAAACAGGGGCAAAGGCGCACGTTTCGAATTGATCCGGTTTCTGACCCCAGGCTCAACTATACCGTAGCGATGCGACGGCTCGTCCTTGCCCCGCTAGAAAGTGTTCGAATACCAATTTTTGCCACTGCCAAGCGTGCTGAAGCCTCTAAAATAACGACGATGCAGATCACCGTCACGCCTCAGGGCGATGAGGCGATCACGGTTCGAGCTCCCTTTGTGGCACCCTAAAGCGATCCTTCTTTAGCTTTGGATAAAGGGGGTGTGGTATCCTTAGCTTGTCTAATTTTAGGCCCTATGCTCGCTTCGTTAACGCTCTCACTGGCTACCCCCATTTTCGGGTTTTCATTGGGGTTGTCGCCCTTGGCGATGCCTGAGGTAGGGATCACATCTTTACTTGGTACTGCGAGTGCCGAATCGGCAGCGATGATGGCAACGGCTGATGACACCGAAGAGACCGTCGATGCCGAAGAGGAGGCGTACGACCAGGCCATGCGTACGCGTGTGGATTTGGCCAAGTGGCACAAAACCTTAGGCATTGCAACCTGGGGTGCCATGGCAGTGACCACCATTCTTGGCGTTATTCAGTATTACAACCTGTATGGATTTGGTGCAGGCCAGGATGACAATCCGTGTGTCACCGGAGATGCGATTTTTGGGCAATCCCAGTGTTCGGGAACGCCCTGGCCTCATGCGCTCGCGGCTGCGACCACCGCTGGACTTTATTATACAACGTTTACGTTGTCATTGCTGATGCCTGATCCTGACGATGCTTCGTCGGGAGACAGCGAGTATGCGCGTACGTTAAGCACCCACAAAACCCTACGTTGGGTGCACTTTGCAGGGATGGCGGTGCAGGCGCTTCTGGGTATCGTTATTGCCAACCCTGACTGGTTTGGGATGGATCGAGCGAATGATTATGGGACACTGCAAGCCCTTAGCACAGTGCACCTTGGTGTAGGCCTTACCACCTTTGGGGCGTTGACCTGGGCTGGTCTACTCATGTTGTAGGCGGCCATTCGAATGAAAGCGAAGAAAACGGGATCAAAGCTTGCAAGGTAGGTGCGGCGCCCGTTACAATTTGAGGCTACGTCTGCTTTGACCACTTCCGAACATAGCCAGAGCATCAATTTGAGCGTTTCCAACTACCTGGGCGCGCTGCAGGGAGACCCTTATAGTGGGCAAGCTCTGGAAGGGTTGCAAAAAGCCCTTCGTAAAAACAAGCCCAAGCAGGATGAGATCAAGTTATTGCGGGCAGCAAGCCAACTCCATCTTCAACGGGGAGAGTGGTGGGCAGCCGCTGCGCTGATTGAAATGTTGGCCCAATTTAGCGGGCTTAAGGCTACGGAAGAGAAAGTCGATCTATGGAACCAGCTTGCGGAGTTACGCAGCGAACGTTTGTTGGACGCAGAAGGAGCGCTCGAAGCGTATGAACACGCACTTAAGCTTAGTCCTAAGCATGCCAATACAAGGCAAGCACAAGACGATCTTCGCAAACTGGGCATGCAATGGCAAAGCCTGGTAGAGCAAAAGCAGCGCCAAGCTCAGCACGTCACTGATCCTGTAGAGAAAGCTCGTCTGATTACAGAAATCGCTGCGCTTCTTCAGAAATTTGAGGGAAACCAAGCAGAAGCAGAGCGGTATTTTAAAGAGGCGATCGCGCTTAATTCCCGCGAACGAAGAGCGCTTCTTTTGTATGCAAATCTGCTTCGGCAACAAGAGCGATGGGAAGAGCTGGTAAGCTTGTGGCTTAATGCGGCCGAAGTCACACGTGCCAGCGAAGATAAAGCGTTGTTTTTTGAGCATGCAGCACGGCTCCTTACAGAAAAGCTGCAGCAGCGAGAGCGTGCCATGGCGTGTTACGAGCGTGTAATCGCTCACCGACCAGGCGATCGGGATGCCATGGCTTCTTTAGCGGAATGGTTTACCGAGCGCGAAGCCTGGGATGATTTGGTAGAACTTTATGAGAGTGCACTGCGTTCTGGTGCACATGCCAATGACGAACAGGGCGCACTCTTACAAGTCGGGATGATCCATTGGCGGAAACGTCAGGTCGTTACAGATGCGGAACCCTACTTTGCAAGACTTCGTAAGGCCAATCCCAGCCATCCTGCTGTCCTGGATTTTTATGAAGCCACACTGACATCGCTCCCGGATCAGCCAAGGCTTCTTGGTATTTTGCAGGATGCTCAGCGTGCCGCTGTAGAACCTGGGCAGCGATTAAGTCTTGCGCTGAAAATTGCTGATATTGCAGGGAAAAACAATGCAACGCTGGATCGTTCGATCGATGCGTGGAAAGTGGTGCTCCAGCTCGATCCCACCAATGTTCAGGCGCTTCCAGCATTAAAAACGCTTTATGCGCGTGCAGAGCGTTGGAGCGCTTTGGCCGAACTTTTGAAGTCCATGCTTGAGCATGTACCCAGCGAGGATAAGGAACAGCAGCTTAGTGTACTCACCGAGCTGCTTTCGCTGTATCGAGATCGGCTGCGCTCCGATGTAATGGTTGCCAATGTTTACAATGCAATTTTGCAGATTGCTCCAGAGGATGTGGAGGCGCTCAGTGGATTGGCAGGAGCCTATGAACGCATGGGGCGCTGGAACGACCTTGTTCATGTGCTCCAAAAGCACGCAGAGCTTGCCTCTGACCCTGGACAAAAGGTCTCGCTACTGAAGTCTGTTGCTGATCTTTCTATCGAGCATTCTGCCAATCTCAATCAAGCCGTTGCTGCGTTGCAACAGGTGTTGGCGGTTTCGTCTGATGAAGATGTCGTTGCCAAGTTGCGCGATGTGTTTATAAAAAAACGCGCTTGGAAGGACTTGTATGGATTATACGAGCAGCAAGCTGATTCGACGACGAGCCCAGTTGAACGTCAAAAGTATTGGCGTGAGATGGCAAATTTGGCTGGGAGCAAACTGGGAAATCGTTTGCAGGCCATTGCGTTGTGGAAGCAGATTCTTCATGAAGATGCGGGCGCCATGGATGCTCTCGATGCAATTGAAAAACTTGCAGAGCAGGAGCAGGACTGGGTAAGCCTGGCTGAAGTATTAGAACGGCGCATCGAGGCGGTGGGTACCGATATTGCTGCGGTATCGTTTTTAGAAAGGCTCGGCGTGGTGTATGCCGAGCATCTGCATGCGGCGGACAAAGCGTTAAGTACATGGCAGCGCTTGCTTGCGATCGATCCGCAAAGCCGTCGTGCGCTTCGTACAGTGCGTCAAGCCTTGCAAGAAGAGCAAGATTGGGATGGTCTTGAGGCGCTCTATGCTTCTAAAAATGATTGGGAAGGATTGGTCGATGTACTTGGAACCGCTGCGGATCGTGTTTCGGACCCTGCCATTAAAATAGATCTTAGCTTGCGTGCTGCACGGGTGTACGAAGAAAAAATCGGGGCTCCACACCGGGCATTTCGCAGTTACGAAAGGATCCTTTCGGTTGACCCAGACAATGAACTGGCCGCAACGGCATTAATTCCTATTTATGAACAGGAAGAAAAGTGGAATCGGCTTGTAGGTGTTCTTCGTATTTTATTGCGCAAACATGAGGGCGGTGGTTCGCCCCAGGGCCGGGTAGAGCTTTTGAGAAAGCTTACGTTGCTTTGCCTTGACAAACTTCGTGATGGCGAGCTTGCGCTTGTGCATGCGCTGGAAGCGTTCCAGCTTGATCCGACAGATCGGTCCATACGTGAGACGCTTGAGCAGGCAGCGGAACTAAGTCAGCAGTATGAACAATTGGTTGGAGCGTACCAAGAGGGGTTATCGAAGTTAACGGATCCTGCAGAGCTTACGGATCTTCGTCGGCGACTTGCGCAGCTTTACCTCGGCCCTTTGGCTACACCAAGTGCAGCGATACCCTATCTTCGTGCTGTTGCAGATGCCGATTCAGCCGACAGTGAGGCCATGGAAGCTCTGGATCGCATTTATAGGAACGAAAAAGATTTCGAGTCCCTGAAAGATGTCTATTTGCGACGTCTTAAAGCAGAGCTTAATCCCGAGCGTAAGGTAGAGCTTCTTAGAGAGCTTGCGACGCTGGAGGAGCGCACGTTAAACGATGCGGAATCAGCAGCAGAGCGCTTTCGGGAGATCCTGGCTCTTGATCCTGCCGATGTCACTGCGATCATAGACTTGGAGCGGTTGGCTACACAATCGGGTAGGTGGAAAGAACTTGCAGAGCTTTTAGAGCGACATGTCGAACTTGCGGACAACGAAGCAGACCGTTTTGATCTCATTATGCAACGAGGCCGCGTGTTTGAAGATCATCTTAATGAACAGGCCGCTGCATTGATGGCGTTTAATCAGGCCCTTGATATGGAGCCGGATCACCCGGGCGTGCTTTCTGCGTTAGAGCAACTTGCCACAGTTCATGCGGAATTATGCCCGGAGATAGATCCGACGCTTGAACGAATTTACGAAAACAAAAGTGATATCAACAATTTATCACGTGTTTTGGAGCGGTCGCTGACCTATGCCTCAGATAAGCAGCCCATTCGACTGCGTATTGCTGAGTTGCGTGCTCAACAAGATGATGCAGCAGGGACGTTCATTGCGTTGAGGGCCGCATTCATGGCCGAGCCGCAGACGGTTGAGCTTTGGGAAGACCTCGAGCAAGCGGCGAGACAATCAAGACAAGAAGAGTCGTTGGCCCAAGCCTATAGCCAGGTGCTGGCACAGCATACCTTGGCAGAGGTCGATGAGATGGCTCTGAGTCTCAAATTGGCGGTTCTTTACGATCATGCGTTGCGTTCAGAAAAGCGTGCCGAGCCGTATTACCGGCGAGTGATAGAGCTTGATCCAAGTCACGATGAGGCATACGAGGCTTTGCGAGCATATTATTCAGGACAAGAACAGTGGTCTCTTTTACACGAATTGTATCAAAAACGAGCAGCGGCGCTGGCCGATGTGCAAGAAAAAATAGCGCTGCTATTACAGTCGAGTTTTCTTCATGAAGAAATCTTGGATGAGCCAGCCAAGGCCATATGCAATTACGAGGCAGTGCTTGAGCTCGACCCGGAGCATTCTCGTGCCATTCGAGCCTTGGAAGCGCTTTATCAGAGCACCGGCAATTGGATGGGGTTGGCTCAGTTGTTGCAAAGGGTCTCGGGTAACGCTCAAGGTCAGGATGCGATTGATTTGCAGTATCAATTGGGAGCCCTCTATGAAACCCGCTTAAGCAATCCCGCGACGGCGGTGGATTATTACGCTTCTGTTTTGGCCCAGCAGCCCACGCACCTTCGTGCACAAGAAGCGTTGGAACGGTTGGTGAAAGAACCTTCGCAACGTGCCCGTGTGGCGGAAATTCTTGAGCCTATTTACGAGTCGCAAGGAGCGTATGCCGAGCTTGCCCGCATATTGTATGTTCAGCTGGAGGATTTAAGCGATTCTGCGAGCCGTGTCGTAATGTTGAGCCGTATTGCGGAAATCCAGGAGACCAAAGCTCGTGACGTTCGAGGAGCTTTTGATAGCTATGTGTTGGCGTTGGCACAAGACGCATCGGATGTGCGCGTTCGAGACGAGCTGAGCCGTTTGGCTGAAACGACTGGGCGAAACCAGGATTACGGTCAGGCACTGCAACAAGCGGTGAGTCGCGTCAACGATAACCTGGGGTTGCATAAAGAGCTGTTGCTTGAGCTTGCCAAAGTTTGGGACGAGCGTGAAAATGCGCTAAAGCTTTCGGAGCAAGCGTATCTGGAACTCATTCGCATTGATCCAGATGATAGAGACTTCGTAGGGGAGGCGTCGCGCGCGCTTGTACGTATTCACCAGCTTTTGCCGGATTATGTGGCGCTTGGTGAAGACTTCGAGCGACTTGTGACATTGGAAGAAAACAACGCGGATCGGCATGCCGTGTTGGTGCAGCTTTCGGATTTGTACGAAAACGTTCTTCATAACGCGCCAAAAGCGATGTCCGCGTATGAGAGACGGGTTCAGCTGGATCCCACGGATTTTGTAGCATTTTATGCGTGGGAGAAGATTCTTGAGAAGGAGCAGCAGTGGAACGAACTGGTTAACGTATTACGCCAGGAGATAGAACATCAGAACGATGACGTTCGTCAGCGCGAGGCCTTGAAGCACATGGCTTCGGTCCAAGAGATGTTTCTGAAAGATATTCCAGGGGCCATTGCTGTTTACGAAGAGATCATGGAGCGCTTCAGCCCAGAGCCCACGACATTGATGTCTCTTGCCCGATTATACGAAACGGCTGAGCGGTGGGACAGCTTGCTTGAGGCATGGTGGTCGTTGCAAGAGTTGAGTGACTCTAAAGAAGAACGTGTCAGTCTACGATTTCGCGCGGCGGAAGTGCTTCGGGATAAGCTTTTAAATCCAGGACGAGCTGTCGAAATGTATCGTGAGACATTGGATCTTGCGTCCGGCCATGCGTTAACGATTCGTGCTCTACATCACATTGTCGAGGGAAAAGATGCAGGTGCGCGTCTGTCCGCAGCGCGTGCGTTGGTGGCATGTTACAGTGCTGACGGGCAGCATGATCGGCTTGTTGACGCCTTGATGGTTGTTGCGAAATCCGATGATCGTTCTGAGGCTTATGGAGCTTTGCAACGTGCGGCGAGAGTCGTGCTCCACGAGCTTCAGTCTCCCGAGCGTGCGTTTGAGTTTATGGCTCAATCGGCGAGGCTGGCTCCCGACGAGCATGAGTTACGCAATGCTTTGCAAGAACTTCAGGCGATAGCTGAAAGTGCGGGTTCATGGAAACAGTTATTGGACCTTCTGAAAGAACTTGCTCCAACTATTCTTGATGAAGAGTTGAGTTTGTATGTGTTGCGCGCTTTGGCTGATATTGCGCGGATGCGCCTCAAAGACAACGCGACTGCCCGAGAATATTATCATGTGGTCTTAGAACGTGTTCAAGATGACCATGCAGCCCTGGATGCGTTGGAGGAATTGGATGCTGCAGACGGGGATCACGAAGGTCTTTTGCAGGTGCTTAAGCGCAAAACGGAGTTTGCGACCACGCCTTTGGCCAGGATTCATTTGCTTCTCCGGCAAGCAGACATCGCTGAAAACGAATTGCATCAACCTGACCTTGCCATCGAAGCTTACGAACACGTTATGCAGGAAAGTGAACGTGGCGAAGCGTTTGAGCCGTTAGAGAGGCTTTATACACAGAGAAAGCGGTGGGTAGACCTGGGGTTTCTCTACGAACGGGCCTTGGATGTTGGGTTGGGAGATCCACGCGACATCCGACACAAGCTTGCGGTCGTTTTTCTTGAACACCGTAATGCTCCTGATGAAGGCATGGATCACTTTAGCCGTTTGCTGGAGCAAGCGCCTGATTACACACCTAGTATCGATTATTTAGAGAACCTGGTTCGACAAGGCAGCCACGTTGGTCTTGCGGCAGGCTTGTTGGAACCTATTCTTTTGGTGAAGCTCGAATGGGAAAGGCTTGTGCAAGTCATGCAAGCGCATTGCAACGCCGAAACGGATCCCGACGAGCGTATGCGGTTGCTAGAGCGTCTTGCCGAAACATACGAAGATCATCTTGAGGATTTAGATGGAGCCATGAGCACGTATGCCCGAATGTTTAGGCTGGATCCTTCGAATGAACATGCCAATGAGGCATTGGTTCGCTTGGCCCGTGTCTTGGATCGCTGGGAGCAGTTGGCTCTTATCTATGAAGATGTGTTGCAAGAACTTTCCAATGAAGATCTTGCTGCAGAGTTGGCGTTGTTGGCAGCGCGAATTCGCGTTCAACGAGGGCTCGTCGCAGACACAACGGTCAACCTATTAAACCGCGTTCTCAGCGTTCACCCGGAACACACGGAAGCTTTCGAGCTTTTGGAGCAGGAATTCTTGCGTGCAGCGTCCTATGAGCCGTTGACAGAGCTTTATTCACGCCGCATCGATGTAGTGCTTGACGAAACGCAACAGGTAGAGCTTTTGCATCGCCAGGCTCGCGTGTATCGCGATCATCTTTCTGCCACTGACCAGGCTATTCGAACCTATCAGCGGATTCTTGAGCTGGAACCGGAAAATATGCTTGCGGCAAGGGCGTTGGATGACACGTTGGTCAATGCACAGAGGTGGTCTGATTTAGCGGAATTTCTGTCATGGCAAGCCGATCGGCGTATCGGCACGGACCTTGAACCGCAGCTGCGCCATCGTTTGGCACATGTTTATATTGAAAAGCTTGAGAACCCTGAACAAGGAATTCAGGTTTTAGAGCAAATGGCGGATGCCAATCCTCAACACCAGCCAACTGTGGAGTCGCTGGAATTTTTAGTGCAACAATTGCCGCTACGGCTGCGGGTGGCTCGCATTTTGGAACGTGTGTACGAAGCTACCGACCAGTGGAAGAAGCTGATTGCCATCTACCAAGCGCGTGCAGAGCTTTCTCAAGATCCTCAGGAGCAGATTGAGCTTTATCGGTTAGCTGCTGTATTGCATGAAGAGCGTGGGGAAAATTATCGACTGGCTATGGAAGCGTGGTCAAAGGCGTATTTGATCGATTCAAATCAAGATGCTGTACGTTATGAGTTGGAGCGTCTCGCGGAGATCGGGGGCTTGTGGGGACAGCTGGCTGCGGTTCTTGAAGAAGCTGCTAGGGAAGATACACCGCATGAAGAGAGGCTTGCTCTATTGGATACAGTGGCAGAGCTTTACAACACACGTATTAATGATCCCGCGTCTGCGGTGCGCGTTTATGAGAAGATGTTGACTTTACGCGAGCCGGAAGATTCAGAGCCCATTTTGCTGCGTCTTTCAGAGTTGTATACTTCTACGGCCAACCTGTCAGCGCTTGCCAGCGTGTTTGAGCGCCGTGCCAAAATCGCTCAAGATCCTGTTGAGCGTTATGAACTTTGGCTTAAAGCAGCCACGGCTTATGAAACTGAGCTGCATGATGACATACAGGCTGTGGCTGCCTATCGCCATGCAACACAGTCGCAGCCGGAGAACCAGAACGCTTGGGAAGCCTTAGATCGGCTCTACGAGAAACAACACCAGCACAACGAGCTCTCCGAGGTGCTGGAAACCCGTATACGGCTCGAAAAGGATACGTTGAATCGAGCAAGGCTTCGGTTCCGACTTGCAGAGCTCTATGAGATGCATTTGGGGCGGCTTAAGGAGGCGATTTCCAACTATTTATCGGTTTTGGATGACGAGCCTTCGAACGTGATGGCGATGGAACGTCTTTTGGCGACGTACCAAGCGGAAAAGATGTGGCCTGATTACGTGGAGCTTTTACAGAAGAGAATGGCTGTAGAGACCGATGTCTCAAGCTTAGCTCTGTGGCATACGCGTGCAGCGCAGGCTTGTCAGCGCGAGCTAACGAATCCAGATCGTGCGTTTACTCACTATCAATCTGCACTTAATCAGGATCCGAGCTTTGAGCCCGCCTTGCAGGGCGCGTTAGAGCTTTTCCAGCATGAGCATCTTCGTGCCAGCGTGGTTGAGTTGCTTGTGCCGCTTTTAACCCATCAAAACCGTTGGGACGAACTCGCGCAGCTCTATGAAATGCAAGCAGAGCATACGTCTGACGCAAGCACACAACATGGCCTTTGGGTAATTCTTGCCGAGTTACATGAAAAAAGTCGCGGTGATGTTGCAAAAGCTTACCATGCGCGCGCAAAAGCCGTTCTTTTGGGGCCAGAAGAAACACTTTCGCGTGAGTGCGAAGAGCTTGAGCGATTGGCAGCGTTGACAGGCAATTGGCATGGCGTGACGGAAACTTACCAAGAGCGGATCGGTAAAGGAATAGCGCCACACATGGGCATCTTGGTGTATCGGCGGATTGCTCAAGTCGCTGAGCAACATCTGAGTCGCCTGGATTTGGCCATTTCAGCGCTTAATGAAGCCTGTGGTTTGAGTGAATTTCGTGATGAAGCATGTCTCTCTGAACTTCAACGGTTGTATCTGCAGACAGAAGATTGGAAAAATGCTCATGATATACTTGAGAAGCGTTTTCAGCGCGCGACTGGTGCGGAAGAAAAACGAACGCATCTTGAGGCTATGAGCGACTTGGAGCATCACAAGCTCGGTCAACATGCTTTGGCGCTAGAACACTACATCCAGATTCTTAATATCGAACCCAACCATGTGACGGCAACTCAAGGGCTTGAGGCATTCCGGAACGACCCTGAGCTGCGTGCTGAGGCGCTTCATGTGCTCGAGAACGTGTATCGCCAACAAGGCAAGCTTGAGGAACTTGGTCAATTGTATGAGCTACGGCTGCTTGAAAGCGGACAACCTGAAGCTCAACTTCGACTTATCGATGCGGCATGTAAGCTGTGGGAAGAAGAACTTCAAGAGCCAACTCGCGCGTTTGGTTATTGTCAGAAGGGTTTTGTGAGAGATCCTAGCATTGAGCGTTTGGATCATTTGGAACTCTTGGCTGAGACTGTTCAAGGTTGGCCGAACTTGGAAGGGCTCGTCGAGGAAGCCCTACATAACCATCCTAATCTTGAGGCTTCTCTTCAGGCATTGTTCTGTGAGCGGGCCGCAAACTGGTATTTGAACCGGCTTTGCAATCCTACGGCGACCGATACTTTGGAAAAGGTGTTAGAGCGTCTTGAGCGATATGGCCAACTTGCGCGCCTTTTGAACCAAAAAGCCAATCTTTGGCAAGAGCAGGGTCATGCGATAGAGGCGGCACATGTACACGAACGGTTAGCCTTGCTTTACGTCCACCAAAACGACCTTGTCCAAGCGTGCGAGCACTATGAACTCGCCAAAGGACTGGCTCCCGAACGCACTGAAGTCTTGGGTGCTCTTGCAGAGCTGTACGAAAAACTGCAGAATGTGCCGGCGCTTGTGGCTACGTTAGAGCAGCAGGCAGCTGTGTTATCGTCCGCCGAAGCCGTCACCGCATTTCAGCGTATCGCAAGTCTTAGCTTGGAGTCGCTTAAAGACGGCGCTCGTGCTGAAGCGGCTTTGAAAACAGCTAGGGCACTCGTACCTGACGATCGCGAGGTGTGGAATCGCTTACGCGCGCTCTATGAACAGGCACACGATGACCAAGGCGTCGTGGAGCAGCTTTTGTTTGAAGAAGGCCGTTTAACCGATGTGGCCGCTAAAGTTGAGCGTCTTACTCAAGCGGGGCAGATTGCACATAGCCGGCTTTCGGACAATCACAAGGCGGTTACATGCTATGAGCAGGCGGCAGCGCTCTTGCCGGGCGATCGTGCCGTGTTGTTGCCGCTCTGTGATGCGTATTCGGCACTTAATCAGCACGATAAAGCAATAGGTGTGCTCGAAAGCATCGTTGCTTCGTTTGGCAACACTCGCAGTAAGGAAGCCGGGCAGTTTCATCATCGGTTGGCAAAAGTGTATGAGGCTCAAGGCAACGCGTCTTTGGCTAAGCAACACTATGAGGCCGCGTTCAAACTTGATCTCGGTAATGTAGGCGTACTCAAAGATTATGGGTTGTTTTGTTTCGAGCAAGGCGATCTCGACGAAGCCCAAAAGAAATTTCGTGCGCTGTTGCTTCAACGCCTCGATAAGACGGCAGGGCTTAGCAAAGCAGAGGTCTATTTTTACCTTGGCGAGATCGCGTCTAGGCAACATGACATGCCAAAGGCCAAGAATCTGTACGAGCGCGCCTTGGCCGAAGATCGGGACCTTGCGCAGGCCAAAGAGGCTTTAGCACGGCTGTCTTAGTGGATTTGACTGGGCTCTTGGACTACGCTAGAAAGCCACTCCCATGGCATCGTTAACTCAACAAACTGACCGAATTCGGCGTCGCAAGCGTGCAAGTAACGGCAAAGCCAAGAAAAAAGCACGTGCGAAGGCGAGCACCCCGAAGTTCCCCATTCATCCAGAACAAGCCTCGGGCTAGTGTTCTTCGAAGCGCAGGGTGCGCTCTGGATAAAGATACAAGTCTCTCACATAGAGATAGATGTTGGCAGCGATGCTGACGACGGGGACCGCAAGCAATGCCCCAAGAACTCCAAACAAGAGTTCGGCGCCCACGATCGCAAACATCACCACCACAGGATGCAGTTTTGCCGAGTCGCCGACGATCTTAGGGTTGAGCAAATTTGCCTCAAGCTGATGGATGGCCACAATCCAAATGCCAACGAACACCGCTACGCTCACGCCTTGCTGTAAAGCAATGATCAGGGCAGGGATGGAACTAAGAATGGCTCCAAAGATCGGAACAATGGAAAAAAGTGTCGCAACGACGGTGAGAACTGGCCAATACGCCAAGTCGGCCAAATAAAAACCAATGCCTGACAATATGCCATTAATCACGCAGATAATAAGCTGTCCTCGCACAACGCCCGCTAAGCCAGTGTCGACACGCTTAAGCATCGCTTCATAGTGCGGCTGGTGTTTAGGCAGCAGCAGCGACCGGAAGAAATTATGGATCTGTTGGTGAGAGAGGACGAGGTATGCGGAAGCCATAAGAACCAGGACGGTGGTAAAAATCCCTCCAAGGACGCGTCGAACCACCGTTTTGGCTTGACGGAGCAAACTGATGACAGGGTGCTCCATTTCACTCAAAAATTGGTCAAACACTGTGGAAACACGATGCTTGATAGCTTCGTCATGGTGTTTGCTTTTCTTTTTCGGGTTAAGTGCTTCATCAGGAGGCACAGGTTGATAGAGCGCCGCGGTATCGGCCAGCATCTGTTCAACCGCAGGCAGCCAACGCTGTCGTACTTTCGCTGAAATTGCGGGAGCTTCGGCGATCAGTTGTTGGGTTTCGCGAATAAGCCGTGGAGCAAGACCCAGCCCTGTAAGAGTCAGTCCTGCAATCAGCATCGCATACAGTGCCAGTACGGCGATCCATCGAGGAAGAGCGTGCCGACCAAGGCGAATGCGTTGCATACACGTTGCGAGCGGAGCAACGATGTAAGCAATCAATACAGCGATCAATAGTGGTTTGATAAGTACACGAAATGTCCAAGCAAGGACGATCAGTAATACGACAGAAGCGATATAAAACCACTTTAACCCAACGCGGGGATTTGGATGTGTCGACGACAACGGTGGAGGAATTAAGCTCTTAGACATGTGGGTGATTAAGCTTGGCGAGCGATTAACGAAGCAGTGTCATGCAATACCCATTGGGGGTTGTTTTGAATGACATGATTAAGCTCCCAGTCATCTTTAAGTAGTAACACAGGGACGTGTTCCTGATCCCACAGTGGCATGCCAACCCGTTTGGTTTCAAGATCACGTATGGAAGAGACTCCTTCGACCCACCGTGCATACCGATACGGCATAGGCTCCAGGCGAACTTTAGCCCCATATTCATGCTCCAGGCGGTACGCAAACACATCAAACTGGAGCTGTCCGACCACGCCTACAATAGGGTCTTTTTCACGGCCTTCTTGAGTAAACACTTGAACAGTGCCTTCCTCCGCAAGCTGCACGATGCCTTTTTGAAACTGTTTGCGCTTCATGGGGTCATCCAATGCGATTCGGGCAAAATGCTCTGGAGAAAAGCGCGGAACGGAATCGAAACACAGCTTAGAATTGGTGCTCAATGTATCTCCGATACGGAGCACCCCCGTATCGAACAGCCCAACGATGTCTCCGGCAAAGGCTTGGCGGACAGTTTGCCGTTCTTGAGCCATAAACTGTTGTGCATAGGCCAGACGGATTTCCTTTTCTAACCGGAAGTGGTGTACACGCATTCCACCTTCAAATTCGCCGGAGCAAATTCTCAAAAAGGCAATACGATCGCGATGAGCAGGGTCCATATTGGCTTGAATTTTAAACACGAACCCTGAAAATTCCTTGTCGTCGGCTGCGATGATGTGTCCATTGGCTGCTTGCAGGGGACCCGGCGGTGGGCATAGTTTGGCAAAGTCGCGTAAAAAGGGCTCCACTCCAAAATTGGTCAAAGCGCTTAGGAAAAAGACCGGGCTTTGCTGACCCTTTAGAAAACGTTCTCGTTCAAAGGTTTCTCCGGCTCCCTGAAGAAGCTCGATGTTGGTGCGAAGTTCTTCGAAGGCTTCGTTGCCTAAGAGAGCTTCGAGTCGGGGGTCTTCAATGCCGTGAACCTGGACTGGCACGGGTTTGGCGTTTTTGTCGGTGCGTTCAAACTGAAGGACTTGTTGTTCGGCCAGTACGTACACGCCTTGAAATTGTTTTCCGCTTCCGATGGGCCAGGTAAAAGGTACCGTGGGGAGTTCCAGCACTTCTTCCACTTCAGAAAGCAGTGAAAATGGATCGCGTGCGGCCAGGTCGAGTTTGTTAACGACCGTGATCACAGGGATGCCTCTCATTCGGCATACTTTGAAAAGACGCCTCGTTTGTTCTTCCACGCCCTTGGCGGCGTCTATCAACATGACCGCACAGTCGGCTGCCATCAGTGTCCGGTAGGTGTCTTCACTAAAATCTTGATGCCCAGGCGTATCAAGCAGATTGTATCGGATGTCTTCGTAATCAAACTGCATGACACTCGTGCTGATAGAAATCCCTCGTTTGCGTTCGAGGTCCATCCAATCGCTTCGGGATGCAAGCTGGGAGCGCCGGGCTTTGACCGCACCTGCGGTATGAATTGCTCCTCCATACAAAAGCAGTTTTTCGGTGAGCGTTGTTTTACCCGCATCCGGATGCGAAATGATGGCAAACGTCCGACGGCGTGCGACTTGAAAGCGTCTGTTCACAGCGAGGCTTTACTACAATGGACTCGGTTATGGCTGCAACATCAATGCGATGCCTGGGGCAGGGGCTCAAGTGCTTCCGTCACGGGGGTTCCTGCCATTCCATGGGGTAAGGGTAGCCCTAGCGCCGTAAGGACGGTTGCCGCGGTGTCCATCGTGCTGAGGTCACGGTCAATGCCCTGAGTGCCATGAAGCCGTGGGCTAATAGCGATCCATGGGATCCGCCTATCTACGTCGCCTGCGCCCATATGGCGACGTCCGTGGCCTCCGTGGTCGGCGGTCACAATCACCAATGTTCTGTCCAGGTTTTCTCGACGGTTCACAGAGTCCAAAATGGACCGGATACATCGATCGGCTTGCGTCGCGGCTGCCGCATAACGGCCTGACATCCAGCCGTAACGATGCCCAGCCGCATCCGTCTCAGAGAAATGGACAAACGCCATGCCTTCTTTGGTTTGCTCGATGAATGGGGCTGCCAGTTGGGCGACGTTCTGGCATCGAATGCCGCCAACGTAAAAGGTTTCGGCGCTGTCTGATTCAATAAGATGAATCAGTTTGTATTTTGCAACGAACATGCCTATGGGAAGTCCTGCTTTTTTCACGATTTGCATGACACTGGGAAAGCGAATCGCACCAAACCCTGGCCGATACGCATTGAAGTTAACTCCATGCGTGTCGACGTCCACGCCACTCACCATGGCCGCATGAGATGGAAGGGTGTTAGAGGTTTGAATAGTGAATGCATTGTTAGCCCACATGGCGTTTTGACGTAATCCAAGAAGCGTTGGAGTTCGTTGGGTAATGACATCCGGCCGAAATCCATCCAAAGAGACCAAGACCACAAAGTCGTAAGGATGGTTAGCACTCGGAACTAAGCTCAAATTGGCCAAAGGATCGGGCCGTGCAAGTCGAGCAGCCACTTCCTCCGAATACGGCGCCTGAATGCCACAAAAACCGTTGTGATTGAGATCGCCCACCTTGGTTGGAGATGAAATGCACGTGGGCAGAGCCACGGCGGCGATATCAGGCTTAGATTCAGACTCTGACGTGTAAATCTGAGGCGCAGCACATCCAACGCTTGCCACCGCAATTAGTAGGAAGCGATTTAAAAGCCGGATCATCACTGCACGTCAAAGTGTATCACGGTTTCAGGTTCATTGGTTGCGTTATGAACTATCAAAAACGCGGTTAACAATGCTGCTACACCCACGATGCCCGCCAATATGGGCCAGTGCTCATCAAACCAGCTCGTGTGATCCTCTTCAACTAAGAGGTCATCCGTAGTTTCATCGACGTCGCTGGTAGTGTCGTCGAGATCGGACGATGTAAGCGCAAAAGACGCCAAGTGCGTTTGGACGGCCGGTTCCAAACGGTTGAGTGTTGTCATACGAAGCGGACTGACCTCAAGCGATAATTTTCTCTGAAGGACACTTTGTGCGTGGACGAGATTTGGCGCAAGGCATCCGATTAATCCAATGGTGAGGATGTGTGCCCCTTGCTTCATCATGTGGAGATCTTTTGTCCTTGATGTTGGCGGCCAAGCACCACGTTGAGTAAGCATAACCCGTGGGCCGGCGCTGTCACCCCCGCCTCACTGCGGCAAGCCCCTGAACGAAGCAATGCCTGAAATTGCGTGATGGATAAGCGATGGTTGCCTACGCTGACCAAGGTCCCCACCAAAATGCGCATCATGTGCTGCATAAAGGCGTTTCCTGAAATTTCGACAGCAATTAGCGTGGGTTCGTTTGCAAAATTCGAAATAACATCAACTTCTGAAATGGTGCGGACTGTATTAAGTCGCGTATCGGCGCTCTGACGAAACGCTACAAAATCATGGGTGCCAATCAAGCAGCGTGCTGCCTGTTGCATGCGATCCACGTCAAACCGGGTGCTTGAGACGCGAGGATGCCAGGCAAAGCGTTGCCATAGAGGATGCCTGGTCTTGGCGAGTTCAAGCACATAGCGGTACCGTTTTCCCAACGTATCAAATCGTGGATTGTATTCCGGTGCACAGAGGGTTGCTTCTACGACAGAAATGTCTTTGGGAAGATCGCTGTTGAGCCCCCTAAGCCATCCGGTGGCATCGATGGGCCGTGTTGTATGAAATGCCGCAACGTTGCCTAATGCATGTACCCCGGAATCTGTACGCGAGGCCACACGCAACTCGACCGGATGCCCGGCCATGTGCGCAATGGTGTCCTCCAAGACTTGTTGCACGCTGCGCTGTGCATGTTGTTTTTGCCAACCGCAGAAATCCGTTCCGTCGTAACCGACAGTCAGGCGGATGCCATAGCTCAACACTAGAAAATAAAACCTAGACCCGTGGCCCATGTGAGCGAATCGCCCACCTCAAGTGCGGTGTCTGGAGACTTTCCCGTTGTAGAACCGTAGAGTTCGAAAAAAAGATAAGTGTGATTAATGCCCCATTCTTCATCCAAGGCGCGTGCGGCTCGGCGCTCCAGGAAATCAAGCTCCAGAGCAACCTGAGCTGCCCAACGCAAGCCCCAGGAGATATCATTCGCATCATCGACTTCTCCATGGCTCGTCGACCAAAATGCTAATTCAGGGCCTATCTTGCCGGTAAACACAAACGGAATCCCCCATTGCCGCACAAGAGCATCCACACGCAACACCACCATGGAGGCAAGGGGAAACATCACTAGCTTGGTTTCTTCATCCGTCGATGGGGAACCATCCTCCGAGGCGCCGCCTTTTCCAGAGAAGTTACCCCAGCCTGCATATACCGAACCGCCAATCAGACCCACATAGGGAATGCGCCATGCCCAAATATCAAACTCCAGAGCGAGAAGCGGGCCTTCATCATCTAAAATTCCCTCGGTGGAGGACGGGGTGTAGGGCCCTCCGCGTAGCTCAAGCCCAAAGCGTTCGGGCGAAGCAAAGTCACGCCGCGGCGCAGGATTAAGATCCGCTTTGACCGGCTGAGCATCAAGTGCGCTTATGCCGAGCAATCCCACCATCAATCCAACGACACGAAGCCAGTTCATGGTCACGCCAGTCTCCTTCGCCAAACCCATAGTATCGCTAATGCTATAAACACGAATGTCCCATTAAGGATAGACTGCCTTCCAGAGGCCGGGGTCACAGCGCAGCCATCCGAAGGACAGTCCGTCGAAGTGCCATTGGTTTCTTGGAAACAATGCTGTTGCCAAAATCCAAAGGTTTCTTCTCGGGTGATGCATCCTAACGTCGACAGCACGCTGTAATTGAAAGAAATGTCCCGAGAAGCCACTGCAACGGCAGCTTGTTCTCCATATTCCAATCCAATTTCGGCCCCGTTGACAGAGGCGCTCACGGCATTGCCGTTGACCGTAGTCGTATGAATGTCTGGATTATCCACAGGGGCCGCTTCGCCAGCAACCAGTAAGCTTGAAGTGCAATCGGTCGAAGCTGAATCAATGTACACCGTATACCCGTAGATGTTTTCAGTGGTGGTTGCCGTCCATGTGACCCCAATCTGGGTATCCCCGCTGCTGCCTTTAACCTCGGAAGGCGCAGGGGGCGGAGTGGCATCGAGCCCAAGGACCACCGTGCCATATTCGCTTGTGTCCACTTCGTCGTTTGGCGAGTTAACGGCAAGAACATAGAACGTCGGTTTATTCGTCGTGTCACATTTAAATAGAGCTTGGGCGGGGATGACCTGATCGGGAATGCGTTTCCGGTTTTGAATCTGAATCTCACCCACATCGAGTTGGTCACAGGTGCCCGTGGGTGAACGCTGTTCCACTGTGTTGCAGTCGGCGCCTCCAGACCAGAACGTGAGTTGTCCTAAACTTTCCGGAATGTTCTCAATCAGGAATGTAATATCAACGTTCGCTTCGCATTCCGCTTGGCTGAGCGGAACATTGCTTAAGTCGTTCCTGGTGGTGTCGCGGCCTTCCACCGCGGTCTGCTGGACATTGATTTGACCTTGGGCAGGCGTGTTCCACGCAAACACGCCCACCGCCATGAAGACGGCTACCGGTAATGTATGCATCTTTCCGGAGCTCATGCTGGCCACTCATAGCAAAGTTCGGGCCAGTTTGCAGTAGCCATTAAAACGCGAGCGATTGTACACGCCGCTTTGGGTGATCGCGCCATTTTGTCAAACCCAACGCCTGATCATGGACGAGCCTGCCATTTCGTCAACGCTGGCGTATCAGTCCTTCGGCGATTTGGACGGCATTGAGCGCTGCGCCCTTGCGTAAGTTATCTCCGACGATCCACATCTGCAGTCCGCCAGGGTTTCCCAGATCTTCGCGAATGCGGCCCACAAGGACATTGTCTTTGCCCGCAACGTGAAGCGGAGTGGGGTAGATGCCTTGAGTAAACTCGTCCATGAGTTCAACGCCAGGAGCCTTGGCTAAGAGGGCACGTACGGCGCTGACAGAGATGGGCTTACGCGTGGATAACGTGACCGCTTCCGAATGGCCTGTCTCGACAGGCACCCGCACGGCGGTGGGAGAGACCTGAATGGAATCATCTGCTAAGATCTTTCGCGTTTCACGAATCAGCTTGAGTTCTTCTTCATGATACCCGTTAGGGTCGGCTTTCCAGCTCATGAGCAAGTTGCCTGCGAGCACGCCTCCTAAGACGCCCGGTTCTACCGGCTTTCGCTGAGCCCACTGGCTAACTTGGTGCTGTAGCGCATTTACCGCATTGGCGCCTGCGCCACTTGCTGCTTGATAGGTGGAAACAACGACGCGCTCTATGCCCACTTCGTCGTAAATCGGCTTGAGCGCCACCACGAGTTGAATCGTGGAACAGTTGGGGTTGGCGATGATGCCCTTGGCAGGCGTTAAAGCGCTTTTTAGGTTAACCTCTGGGACGCACAGCGGTACGTCCGGGTCCATGCGCCACGCAGAGGAGTTATCGATGACGATGGCGCCTTTGGAAGCTGCTATAGGAGCCCACTCTCGCGAGACATCGCCGCCGGCAGAAAACAGCGCAAAGTCCACGCCAGTAAACACGTCTTCTTGGAGCACTTGTACGGGCACCTCGCGGCCTTGAAAGGATACGCGCTTGCCGGCGCTACGCTGGGAAGCCACAGGCACCACGCGCTCTACAGGAAATTGGCGCTCTTCAAGGATAGCGAGCATGGTTTGACCCACCAGCCCCGTCGCACCCACTACAGCAACCGTGTAACGCTTTGACATATGCACGCGCTCATAAGTGCAGGTAGCCCACAAGTCAACTCTGAGCACGAATGTCAATTCTTTACAAAATTAGTAAAGAAACTTGCTTCGAAAAATATTAGTAAAATCAAATAGTTTATAAAATTTCAACAATTGTTGACTTGACGTATGTAAAATAGAGGTGTCATACTCCACGTTTCGAATTCGTGAGGCGTGTAGGGCAATTATGGCAGTAGTGACATGGAAACAAACTCTCTCAGGCGCCGTTCCTGAGGCCTTGGTCGAAGAAATCGATGCGTTTGAAACTCAAATTGAGCTTCGTAAACTCGGCAAGATTGAGGAGAAGCTGTTTGCGGAAACACGTCTTCGTCGCGGCGTGTATGGTCAGCGTTACGACAACGGTCAGCGGCACAATGGTGTGGAGTCGCAGCCTTTAACATTTCCCTGCGGTGAACTTACCAAAGGTCCGAGTACGGTCTGGGACGCTCCGGGCATGCAGCGTATCAAGATCCCGTACGGACGCATGACAGCCGATCAGCTTGATGTCCTCGCGGAAGTGGCCGAAGAGTATTCCGATGCCATTTTGCACGTGACCACACGTCAAGATATTCAGCTTCATTTTGTTCATATTGAAGACACGCCCGACATGATGCGCAGGCTTGCGGCGGTAGGCATTACTACTCGCGAAGCCTGTGGCAATAGCATCCGCAATGTGACCGCTTGCCAGTATGCGGGCGTCTGTAACACCGAAAGCTTTGATGTTCGTCCTCATGCCAACGCGTTGGTGCGGTTTTTGTTAGGTCATCCGGATGTTCAGGACTTTGGTCGTAAGTTTAAAATTGCCTTTTCGGGGTGCAAAGATCATGCATGTGGTCTTGTTGCCATTCACGATTTAGGAGTCGTCGCGGTCAAGCGTCACGTCGATGGCAAAGAAGAGCGTGGCTTTGAGTTCTATGTAGGCGGCGGACTTGGTGCGGTGCCGCACCAGGCGAAGCTTTTTGAGGAGTTTTTGCCAGAAGATGAACTGCTTCCCATGACACAAGCCGTCTGCCGTGTGTTTGCTCGGCTTGGCGAAAAAGCCAACCGCGCTCGCTCGCGCATTAAGTTTTTGGTGGCCAAGCTTGGGCTTGAAGAGTTTCGTAGGCTCGTGCTGGAAGAGCGCGAACGCATGCCAAAGGATGAACGGTGGCATGCGTTGCTCAGTGACCCGAAAACGCTTGATGAAAAGACATTTTTTGAAGAAGTGCCACGTCATCCTGGCGAGCCGTTGCCCGAGGGGCACTATCCTGAGGACTTCGTGGTTTGGCGGCATTCGAACGTTGTTCAGCAGGCACAGCCCGGCTATGTCGTGGCAACAATTCGCTTGCCGTTGGGTGATTTAACCTCACGGCAAGCACGTGCGCTTTCAGACATTGCCCGCACGTTGACGGGAGACACCATGTGCACCACGGTTGAGCAAAACATCGTGTTTCGCTGGCTGCGTGAATCCGACTTGCCGGTGTTTTATGAAGCCCTTAAGGCGGTGGGCTTACACGCCGCAGGCGCAGGCACGATCGAAGACGTGACGTCGTGCCCCGGCACCGACACCTGCAAGCTTGGCATTTCCTCTTCGCGAGGCGTGTCAGCGGCATTGAGCGAACATCTTCTGGCTCGCAAGGCGGTGAAGGCATTGCCAGACGAAGTGGCTAGCTTACGCATCAAATGTAGCGGCTGCTTTAACTCATGTGGCCAACATCACATTGCAGATTTAGGGTTTTTGGGGGTTAGCCGTAACGTGAAAGGCCGGCGTGTTCCCCATTTTCAAGTCGTGCTTGGTGGGCAGTGGACGCACAACGCTGGCTCTTACGGACTTGCCATTGGTGCGGTGCCTTCCAAGCGTGTGCCCGAGGTGGTGGAGTTGCTTACCGATCGTTATGTCGAACAACGGCAAGCTGAAGAAAGCTTTCAAGAGTGGATTAAGCGAATTGGCAAAGTCGAAATTCGCAACATGCTCAAGGATTTAATGGAAGTGCCAAGCTATGAGGAAGACCCCTCCTTTTATTCAGACTGGGGTGATCCTCGAGAATATACGATCGGCGACATTGGCGTAGGCGAGTGTGCAGGGGAAATTGTTCCTTTGGCCATGTTTGGATTGTCGGCCAGTGAGCGGTTGGTGTTCGAAGCCCAGGTCGATCTCGAAAAAGGAGAAGTGGCACAAGCGGCAGAGCGAGCCTACAAGGCAATGCTTGATGCCGCCAAAGCACTCATTCAAATGCAGAACATCGATATTACAGACGATCCAGAACACATTGTGTCTGAGTTCCGAACGCGTTTTCATGAAACAGAGCTTTTTAATGATCCGTTTGCGGGTTCAAAATTTGCCGGCTATTTGTTTCGAGCCCATGAGCGGCGTCATCAGTCCATTCAAGCCACTGACCTTGCACATCAATCGATCGAAGAGGCTCAGCATTTCATTGAGGCTGCGTATGCTTGTTACGACCGCGTTAGCCAACAACCCAACCCTTTGAGTTAGAACACCCACGTGACAGAACCTTCGTACTTGATCAATCTTAAAGTGTTCGTCAAAGGCGATGCGCCTTTGAACCAGGAACGGTTTGTTCCGATTTTTCATCGGTGGGTCAAGGACAAAGTTTTTAATGATGTGCTTATTGATGTTACGGATTACCGCCATGTGCATCATGGTCCCGGGGTGATGCTGATTGCCCATGCGGCCAACTATGGCTTGGATGAGGCTGAGGGACGCGTAGGCCTGTTGTACAGCGCCAAGCGTGCGGTGACTGGCTCATTCAGGGAACAGCTTGCCCATGCTTTTTCCCAAACACTTGAGGCATGTATTCGCTTGGAGGAGGAGACCGCAACGTCCCATCCGCTGACGTTTGCGACCAGTCTTCTTGAGCTGCGTGTCCATAACCGCCTGGTGACAGGCAGAAGCGATGCCGAACAGCTGAGGTTTCAAAAAGAGCTTGAAGCGGAGCTTGGCACCTTATTTCCCAAGGTGTTGATACTGTCCCGTAAAGTCAATCAGCCGCGGGAGCCGCTAAGCCTTGTCCTCACACTGGACCCTGCCGCTGAAAGTGTGAGAAGCTTGCATGCACAGATGGCTGTTTGACAGCGTTACGCCGTTAACCGCTCTCTATACTGCGCATGAACGAAAAGCTTGTTGCTGCATCAGAGTTGGGCTCCTCGGAGGCCGAGCCTCAAGAGCTATCTTGGGAGGCGCGTTTATATCACCAAAGCCAAATCAATCGTGATTTGCGCGCTGAGCTCAGGCACCACCAAACAGTCTTACGAGACTTTTTGACGTTGAAAGAATCTGGGGTTGTTCCTCTGTCGCAAACGTCCGAGGAGATTCCTTCCCTCAGTCCGCTTGGCCATGATGAATTGGCATTCGCGCGTGGAGAAAGCGCGGGATTGCGCATGCGATTAAATGATCAGGTAAGGGCATCACTATTGGCAGCGGCCTCGGTCTCGCAGCATGCTGAGATTAAAGCCATGCGTTTGGCGCTGGCTCAGGCAACGACCTTGAAAGAAGAAGCACAAGCGCAATTTCAGGCGCTGGAGGCTCAGGCGGCGGAGTTAACACGTGACATCAAACACCGAGAGCTCATGATGGAATCCATGGTCGCTCAGCTACACGTGCGAGATGAGCGCATACGTATATTGGAAGCTAGTTTTAAAGATCCGGCCGTATTGGAGGACGCTCTTGATAAGCAAGCGCTTCAAGAAGCCTTGTTGCAGCTTCAGGAAGAAGTAGTAGCGCTTGCTGAAGAGCTTACGGCATTAAGGGCGTTCTCAGACAGTGCTCGCCGCTAGCAAATGACATTAAAAAAACCCGGACAGCACATGGCTGCCCGGGTTTCATCGGAGTTACGCTGCGGATGGCTTAGAAGTCCATGCCACCGGGTGCGCCATGTCCATGGCCGCCGCCGGCTGCTGGTTTCTCCTCTTTGGGCCGCTCTGCCACCAATGCTTCCGTGGTCAGCATCAGCCCTGCAACCGAAGCTGCATTTTGCAATGCGGTACGAACCACCTTGGTTGGGTCAATGACGCCAGCCTTGAGAAGGTCTTCGTACTTTTCGTTAGCCGCATTGAAGCCGTAGCTTGCCTCTTTGGCATTGCGTACACGATCCACGACGATGGAACCTTCGACACCTGCATTGGCTGCAATCTGGCGAATCGGCTCTTCGATGGCGCGTCGGACGATGGCTGCGCCAAAACGTTGCTCGTCATTGAGCTCGAGCTTTTCAAGCATTGACTGACAACGCAGTAGGGCAGTGCCTCCGCCAGGAACGATGCCTTCTTCTACCGCTGCACGGGTAGCATTCAAGGCATCTTCGACACGGGCTTTCTTTTCCTTCATCTCGACCTCAGTTGCCGCGCCGACCTTGACCACTGCTACGCCGCCGACCAATTTGGCCAAACGCTCTTGTAGCTTTTCACGGTCGTAGTCGCTCGTGGTTTCCTCGATCTGGCGACGAATCGTCTCGATGCGTCCCTTGATGTCGGCTTTCTTGCCTGCGCCGTCCACGATGGTGCTGTTCTCTTTGTCAATGGTGATGCGCTTGGCACGGCCAAGGTCATTGATGGTCACGCTCTCCAGCTTGATGCCCAGCTCTTCGCTGATCACCTGTCCGCCAGTCAACGTGGCAATGTCCTTGAGCATTTCCTTGCGACGATCACCAAAGCCAGGGGCCTTGACTGCAGCAGTCTGCAGCGTGCCACGCAGCTTGTTGACCACCAAAGTTGCCAACGCTTCGCCTTCGACATCTTCTGCCAAAATCAGAAGTGGCTTTTGCTGACGCGCAATGGCTTCAAGCACAGGCAACAGATCCTTCATGTTGGAGATTTTCTTCTCCGAAATGAGGATGTAGGCATCTTCCAGAATCACTTCCATGCGCTCTGGATCGGTGATGAAGTAGGGAGACAAGTAGCCGCGGTCGAATTGCATGCCTTCGACAACGTCCAATGTGGTTTCCAGGCCTTTGGCCTCTTCCACGGTGATGACGCCCTCTTTGCCGACCTTTTCCATGGCCTCGGCAATGATGTTACCGATGGTGCTGTCACCGTTGGCAGAGATGGAGCCTACCTGAGCGATCTCTTTAGGATCTTTGGTGGGCTTGGACAGCTTGCCAAGTTTTTCCACCACAGATTCCACAGCGGATTCGATTCCACGCTTGAGCTCCATGGGGTTGTGACCTGCTGCCACAAGCTTGGAACCTTCACGGTAAATGGCCTGAGCGAGCACGGTAGCCGTGGTGGTGCCATCGCCTGCGACATCCGAGGTCTTGGAAGCCACTTCACGCACCATCTGAGCACCCATGTTCTCAAACTTGTTCTCGACTTCGATTTCCTTAGCTACCGTGACACCGTCTTTGGTGACCGTCGGTGAGCCAAAGCTCTTTTCAATCACCACATTGCGGCCTTTGGGGCCCAGGGTGACTTTAACTACGTCCGCCAGCGTGTTAACGCCTTTAAGAATGCGCTCGCGCGCCGCGGTATCATACAGAATTTCTTTTGCAGCCATGATTGCTTACTCCTTAGTTAGGAAACTACCACTCCCAAAATGTCATCTTCGCGAAGAATCAAATGCTCTTCGCCACCAATTTTGATTTCCGTGCCGCTGTATTTGCCAAACAACACACGGTCGCCCGCTTTGACTTCCAGCTTGCGGATGGAGCCATCTTCAAGCACTTTGCCATTGCCAACGGCAATAACCTTGCCTTCAATGGGCTTCTCTTTGGCAGTATCGGGGATGATAATGCCTCCTTTGGTTTTCGATTCTTCTTCGAGCCGCTGTACGATCACGCGGTCTTGAAGGGGACGTATTTTCATAGAATTCCTCCATGGCAACCGGAGTTGCCGCTTCATTTTGCTAGCACTCCCTCATAGAGAGTGCTAGCCGCCGGTAAGATAGTCATGAAGAACGAGGAGTCAAGGGTGACTGGTTCGTTTTACTAACCATTTGGAATTATTACGCTTTGTAATCTTGTCCGCGAAAAAACAGGCTCTGTTTAGGTCGGGCGATGCCAACCGAAAGGCAGAGGGACGTCATAGGCCCTGGTTTTCGTTCCAGAGCACAAATCATAGTATACTTTAACAAAGAAAAGTTTGATGAGACTGTTCAGGGAGGGGCATGACGACCATAGTGCTGCCAGGTGATGTCCGAGGGTACTTTCACTCCTGTGTGATTTCGGCGCTCAAGCGTCAGAAGGTGCAGGCCCGTGAGCAGACAGAATTCTACCTCGTGAATCTGCTTTCGGAATACGCCGTCAGGACGCCTAGTCATGATTATGGTCGGCCTTTGGTGGATTTGTTGGCCGAGGCCATGGCCGTCGAAGGCATCGAGCAGTTACGACGGTTTCGTGAAATGGGTGACGGTGCGCTTTATCGAACAGGTTTTTTTGTCGAGCATTTGATTCAACGTGGCATTGCGCGGGAATACGTCATGGCGATGGGTGAGCGGGCCTACACGGCTGCTTGCCGTATGGCCCAGCAGGGCTACCGCTCGGCCGATGCGGATTTCGCGGAGGTATACGGTGAGCTTGCGCAACGGTTTGGAGAGTTTGTGCGCGTCTTTGATGACGTCAAGGAACGCACGGAACTTCGTACGCCGCAAGACATCATCAAACTCTATGAACGTTGGAAAATGACGCAATCGCCAGTGCTTGCGCAAAGGTTGCAACAGCAGGGAGTGTTTCCTGTCATCGACCGGAGCAAAATCACGCACTGATGCTGCGGCTTATCCAACAAGATTTAGAACGGGTTTACGACATTGACTCTACCATCGAGATCGATGATTTCGTGTGTGATGAGATGACTGCGCGTGCGGTGGTGGGCAATGCAGTGGAACGCGGCGAAGTGGTGTGGATCCGAGAGAACGCGCAAGAGATTGCGCTCGGGCTTTATGTGGCTCCGAGGGCCATACAAGTTCTTTTGCAAGCAGAGAGCCGCACGCAATGGTATTCGCACACGTTTTGGGCATGGTCTCTTGCCACAGAAGGCGTCAGCCACTTGATCTACCTTCATCACAAGGCATGCCTTAGTCAGACGGTGTCGTTGCTTGAACTCGAATTGCAGGCGGAAATTGATAAATATGTGACAGGGCTCATGCTTCTTCCGGAAGGCGCGGATCTCATAGAGCACAGCGCTACACTTCGTCGTGAACTGTTTGAAAAAGTGCAGTACTTAGATGCTCCAGAGAGCGAGGCAGGAGACCGCTATCGGCAGGCCAATCGATTGGCGGCGATCTATGCCAGGATGCTAGAGCAGGAATTTCTTAAATACCGTGCGATGCATGCCTTTGCAGCAAGTCTTCGGCGGTTTTATCGCCTAGGTGGCATGGCAAAACTCCGCTATTGCCGCACAGGATAGGCGCCGGCTTAGCTACTTCCCAATTGACGCAGAGGGGCCAGGTTCTGCGATTGTCGCATTTCAGTTTGCAGTAAGGCCCACATACTGCTAGGAATTGGAAGGTTAATCAGAAATTATCGGGTATCCGGAGGTATAGTCAACGCGTGGCGCGGTATATGAGGAGTCAGCAGAAACAAGCCTGGATCTGCGCGATGGTTATCGTGACATGGGCTGAGCTGTTTTCGCTGCCCGCCGCTTCTCAGGCGTTGCCTGAATGGCGGCAGGTGCTCGCGCTCAGCCGGTTTCGTGGAAAGCTGACAGTGATGGCGGTGGATCCACGAGATTCGCAGCACATCTATGTGGGCACGGAGCTTGGCACGGTGTTTATGACGGATGATGGCGGAGTGACATGGGCCGAGCGCGAGGTAAGCCCGCATTATAACACACCCCGCAGACCCATCGGCTTGGATCCCGTTTATACGCCTCCAACGTCACATGGCTTTAACATGCCGCATTTCAGTATCAACGTAGGATCAAGGCCTCCTTTGATGACGTACGCTGTGGATACGGAAATCGTGCCTATGTTTCCGTATGATGTTGTCACGTCGCTTTGGGCAGGAAGCAACATCCGACCCGAAACAGTCGATCGCGACATCCATCCTCAGATCCCTGACCGTGTCATCCGTGGTGATGCCATCCACCGTAATCTTCCGGCCTCGCAACCGCTTAATCCTATGCAGGGCCTGAGCCTCATCACCGATGAGTTTGGAAACCCCATCCCTGCTCAGATGCCGATACGAGGCATTGCGGTCTGTCCTGGAGCGACATTTGAGCTGATCGTGGCTACCGAAAAAGCGCTCTTTGGATCCTTTGATCACGGCGAAACCTATGTGCGTTTGTTTGGGCTTCCGCCTCAGTACAAATTCATGTGGCTGTCGTGTTCACCCAACACCCCTAACGAGATGGCGGCTGCCAGCACGTGGGGGCTTTTCCGCTCTAAGGATGGCGGTAAAAACTGGGACGAAGATGTGCTGTTCTTCCCTGCGCGTGAGGTGCTTGCGGTCACGTATGGCTTTGGCCCGGATGGCCGTGAAATGATGTACGTCACCGCTGATGACCGCGTGTATACGGGACCCGTTGAAGAGTGGGAACGTTTGGATTGGAAATATCCCACCTATTATAAAAGTTACTTTACCCCGTGGGCACGTATCTTTTGGTCCGTGTTATTACGTAACGGTGAAATCTGGGCTGCCACAAGTGAAGGGTTGCGAATCTCGAAAGATGGTGGAGACAACTGGAACATTGGTGGCGATGCCATGTATGAGCGTGAGACCATCAAGCAACTCGTGCCTGGCACGGACAGCCAAGGCAAAGATATGGTTGCGGTTGTGATGGATAGACGTGTCTATGCGGTCGATCTTGAAGGGAAAGGCACGCTTCCGTTTCACGAAGGCTTGGCCATGCGCAACATCGAGAGAGTTGTGGCAACGTCCACCAAGTCGGGACAGCCAAGTCTTTGGTGGGTGCTGACAGGAAGCGAACTTTGGACAAGCCAGCCTTTGCAGCGCAGACAATCACAAGAAAAAACAGTGGCTGAGCTTAGAAGCTGGGCAGAAAACAGGCGCCGGTTCAGCCCCTCGCTGGAAGAACTCGTAAACGCTGTCTACGATCAGCTTTCGCTGTCTGCTGCCAAAACCACGGAACTTGAACGCAATTCACGGCACGCATTTCGTTTACCTCAGGTGCATTTCTATGGACAGGTTCGTGGAATTGATTATCAGAGCATCGAACAGATATCAGTCACGGCGCCGGCATTTGTTGATCTCAACACCAACCGCTTTAGCATGTATGGCTTGGTTCAGTTGCATTGGAACCTTGAGCAACTCATGTTTTCCAATGGAACTGCTTACTACCTTGCGAGATTTCGAGCCTTGGATCGTATCCGTCAACAGTTACGCGATACGCTGGAGGACAGTTGGTACGAACGGGAGCAACAGCTCAGAACTCTGGTAGCGGGCAGATACGACATGCTGCAGGGTGAAATTATGCGCACACGGGTGGAATGCATCGAGGCGCTTTTCCAAGCGTGGACTTCGGGGAAATACTGGAACCTTGGTCCGATATCTGAACGGCACGCGCGTCACAAAGCGCTGTGATGCCTAACGCATAGGGTCAGCAGCTTTGTTTGCCGCAATAAATTCATTGACCGCATCTTCGACGCTGCCAGAATAGTATACACGCTTGGCAGCGATTTCACGCAAGGAGGTTACCGCTGCACGATTTTTGCTTTGAACAAGTGCGGGGGCGCCTTTCATGATCTGCCTGGCGCGCTTAGCGGCCAAAAGCACCAATGCAAAACGATTTTCATCGTGTTCTAGACAATCTTCCACAGTAACGCGCGCCATAAGCCCCTTTTTAATAAGTTCGGCATTTTAGCAAAGCCATTGAAGGAATGCAAGGCTCACCTCTCCAGGCGGACGTTTACCCAGTTGATATAGTCCTGCTGACCCATGCCGTCGATGTCGTAACCGTATAGCTCAAGCGTACGCCCTCCTTCAATGGGAATGTCGAAGGGTTTGGCTTCTGTGGCGGCGCTGATTTTCCCGCTGGACCATTTGAGCTCGTCATCGATATAGATTTCGACACTGAATTGATCTGTGAGTTGCGTTTTTGGAATAAAGCCATCGTAACCTACCGCTCCTTTGAATCGTCGGAAGTCTCCTCCCACAATGCTGTAGCGAAGTAACGACAGTGGCCTAACGCCGATGCCGCGCGCATAGAACTGTGTTTTGATTCGAAGCGGACGGCGTTTTAAGACACTGACATTTTTTTGCCAAATCCCATGAGTGTAGATGGGCGTAAGAGCGTCTAGGTAACAAACTTTAGATCCAGGGCACAATGCGTTTCCCAGCACATAACGCTCGTAATTGGGAATAAGTATTCGATAGTAAGATTCCCAACGGGTGACGCGATCTTTGTAAGCTGCGGTATGTTGAGGATACGATGACGCCACATTATGGTGCTCCACAGGATCGTTCTGGAGATTAAACAATTCGTGAATGTCTTCGAGTGGATGGTAAATGTATTTCCATTTGCCATCTCGAAGGCCCAGGCGATAGTTTGACCAGTTTGCGTAAAAATAAACCATGTGAGGCTTGTATCCTGCAAGCAGGCTCACGCCTTGGTATCGTTTAGGAGGTTTGATGCTGACTATTTCCAATAGGGTAGGTGCAAGGTCGACGTGATTGCCTATCCGAGGCGTACGCGCCCCTTTGAAAAGAGAAGGGTGAACCAGCATCAGCGGCGTGCGTACTGCTTCTTCGTAAATGAGGGAGCCATGCATGAAATGTCCGTGATGCTCGCCGAACGCTTCTCCATGGTCGCCCACAATGACGAGCAAGGTGTTGGTGTCTAAGTGATGTTCGACAAGCCAGCCCCAGATGCGGCCAATCTGGCTGTCTACTAAATGCACGGCGTTGTCGTATTTGGCTTGTGGAGAACGGATGCCGAAAGGGGCTGGCGTGACATTGTTAATCTTGTAAGGATGGTGGGGAGAGAGTGTGACGAGAGTTAGGAAAAAAGGGCGGTTTTCTTGAAGGTGTTCCAGCCAATCAATGGCTTCGTCGAACATGGCGCGATCGTCGATTCCCCAGCCGTTGGATGGGTAGTGGTTTTTGTTTTTTAACGCACGCGCATCACGCATCACTCCATACCCACGGCCTGAAAAAAACAGGTCTTTATCCGTGTACGTAAAATGTCCCGCATGAAATAATGCAGATTGGTAGCCGGCGTTAAAAAACATTTCGCTAAGCGATTTGCAATCGATAGAAGGGTTTGTGTACGTATCGGCTTCCGGATCTGCGTGAGGATAGGTTGAGCATGTCAGCGATATGAGTGACTTCATTGAAACGGGTGTGGGAGAATAATAATTGTCAAATATCAATGAGTAGGGCTTAAGCGTGTTAAGCACAGGCGTGGTACTGGGGTTTCCTCTCCATGGGCCAAAACGATTGACCGATGCCGACTCGATGACAATGAGGACAACGTTGCTGTTTTTTTGGGGAAAATTTTCCGTATTAACCAGTGAATCCAGCGTGTCACTTGGCGGACTCGCATCGAACAAGCGAGTGGACACAAAGTGTGGTGCATTTTTCATCGACTGATCATCTCTGAAACGGCGTCCCGCCCACTGCATCCAGCTTTGAACAAATATGTAGTTAGGGTTTAACAGGGAGTTGGCGGCTTGAGTGACTTCGTTGGTTGGCCAAAGGCCGACGGACCATGCTACGGCGACTGCGGTTAAGGAAAGCGCTCCTGCTATCCACCGCGTATGAACGCGAACCAGTTGGCGCCTATAGAACCCGCAGATGTGATGAGTTAGCCATGGGGTAACTATAAAACATGCCAGTGTGAGAGCCAGGGCCGCTATTGTATAACCGACATCCACTTCAGAGCTTGCCGACTCCGCAACATCGCTGAGATTGCCGGCGAGCACGAGTTGCGTAAAACGCAAAGGGGTTTGGTAGAGGCGAAAAAATGGAATCGATACGATGTGCAGAATCGCAACAGGAACCAAGAGCGTGAATCCGAAAAACATCGCGAGGTAAGCATGTTTTGGGGAACGTGCTTTAAACGTAAACGCGTAGTGTAAACATCCTAGCGCGCTCGCGACTGTAAGATCGGAAGCGAGGGTCCTGAAAAAGACAAAAAGGGGATCGCTTGTGCTTTGGAATAAGAGCCGTGCGCTTGGAGCGGCTTGTGCTTGCACAATCCGAAATCCAAAAGCCAATAGTGTAGAGGCGACAGCAACGGCCAGGCTTCGCTGGGCAGGTGTCCACACCATTTCAGCGGTTGTTCGTTGCAAGTTTTTAAGCAGTGCTTTAAGGTTCATAAAATGAAGCTGAAATGGGGAGGAAAAATTTTTTATAAATGTACTATAAGTGTGGTAGGGCGTTGGTGCATTCGATTTAGAGCAAATTTAGGATCGGGGTCTTTCTAATGCAACTGTCAGTGGTGGTACCCGCTTATAATGAACGCGGGCGAATCGTGCAAAGCATTGAAAAGATCATCGCCTATCTCCAAACATACCACATAAACGGTGAGCTTATTGTGGTCGACGATGGCTCTGCAGACGGGACGTTAGCTGTCGTGAAAGAGCTTGCGACACGGCATTCACAACTTCAAGTGCTTACGTTAGCGCAGAATTTGGGCAAGGGAGCAGCGGTACGGCATGGGGTATTAAAGGCGCAAGGAAGCCATGTGCTTATCTCAGACGCTGACCTAAGCACGCCGATTGAAGAGGTTGCCAAGCTTATCCGCGTGATGGATGAAGGCTATCCTATTGTCATTGGCTCGCGAGCGCTTCCTGACAGTGATATCCAAATTCGTCAGCCATGGTATCGCGAACGAATGGGTCGCATTTATAACCACATCGTGCAAACATTTGTGCTCGGAGGCATCCATGACACCCAATGTGGATTTAAGCTTTTCGACATGCAGGTGGCAAAAGAGCTTTTTTTAGAGCAGGTGGAAAATGGATTCGTGTTTGATGTGGAAGTTTTGCTGCTAGCAAAAAAACGTGGGTATCGCGTGTATGAATGCCCGGTTATATGGAAACATGCTGAGCTTTCCCGGGTATCTCCGGTTTTTGATTCAATGCAAATGCTGTTTGCGTTGGCTAGGGTACGGTGGCGTCATCGCAACGTAAGTTCACCGGCGCTTTCTGCACAACGCCCAAGTGCTGAGCCCAGGCAAGCGTATCCCCAAACGCCTACTTCCGATTGAAACTAACGTGTCGGCTTTTAAAGCAGTGGCAACACATGCGGATATCAAGCGCCCATGGTTCCAGTGCAGTTCGGTTGCAGGGGGAGATGTGTGAGGGGCGGGGAGAGCACGCCGCATCAGCGCTTGAAACGCGCGAAGCACCAAAAGGGAATGGAAAAGATCTCCCCGTTCAACCGGTTCCAGATCCGCGATTTCAAGGAGAGATTTTAAGTTCGCGGGAGAGTAGCGTCGATAGTGGCCCAAAAA
Organism: uncultured Polyangiales bacterium; assembly: GCA_964640175.1. Lineage (GTDB taxonomy): Bacteria > Myxococcota_A > Polyangia > Polyangiales > JACKDX01. Next base: position 87,154 of record CAZXFW010000005.1, read on the forward strand.
CGTGTCGTGAGGACTAAAAACGCATTGCCAGGCAGGCACGCTGATTAACATATACCCATCAGACGCGAGGTTGCGTGACACAATGGATCGAAGAAACGATGCGTCATCTTGCACATGCTCAAGGACATCAAGCAAAAGAATAAGCGAAAAAGTATCGGTAGGAGCAGATTGCATAAAGATGACCCGTTCCGAGACGCGATGCGTTAACTGTTCAATCTGTTGTGGTGTGTACTCGTGATCCCAGCAGACAGCATGTCTTGTAACAGGCAGCTCCTGAGTTAGGCGGTTTGCAAACCATCCATCTCCTGCTCCTGCGTCCAGAACGTTTCCAGACACTGACATTAAGTCATGCTTTGCCAACAGCGATGAGAAAAAGTCGTAGCGCGCCGTTTCCCATGGATGACGACTGCCGGAGGAGAGCGCTTTAAGTTCGCGTAGATCCATAAAACCGTTTAAGTAAAAGATTGATGCACAAGATCAAGGTAAGCAGCGAAGTAGCAATGCCTGCGTATGCCAAGCAATCACGGTAAACGAGAGAAAGACGGTGAGAGCCTGGGGGCATTTTGACAGCAATGCGTTGGCGATAATTAACTATTTTGCCCACGGTTGAACGCCATTTGGAATCGTAATTTTGGTTAATAACGATGAGAGATGGCCTTTTTGCCTCGACTTGCAAATCGATACGGTTGGGGCTCCAGTGTTTGCGAGTGACTTTTGCAAAAGTGGCATCCAGAGGGAATTCCTCGGCGTCTAAGTCTCCTCTTAACTCAGAAGACTGAGGAAATGGCGTTTCTTCAAAGCAGGCAAGTGAGCCACGATTAATGAAAGGCCAGATGTGAGCATCCCATCGGTTGCCTTTGGCTTGTCGAAATTCAGCGTGATAGCGCGCAAGCGGCGCTTCGTTGTAGACAGTCCCGTATGCAACCTGCCTAGAATTGACGGCATTGACCGCAATAGAAGTGCCTATCACGCACATGAGCAAGGCAGCCACTGAAGGGATGGCTGCTTTAAGCCACGACGGTAACGTCGTGTGAGTAATGAACGAAAGCCTTTTATTGGTGAACTTTTCGAGCAAAGATAGCCCACGCCCCGAACCAAGGCTCCAAAACAACGCGAGAACGATAGCGTATCCTTCGGGCCTTCGTAGGTCCCCTAGAACAGGAAGGTGCTCGATTAACGCATACGGTGACCATGGCGCGAATTTTCCAGCTGCAATCAGCAAAAATAAAACGCAGGCCATGAAATAACGTCGCGTTAGTTTGTCAAAAGATAGCAGGCCAAGCATGAGTAAACTAAAGGAAGGCCATCCAATCTGTATGGTAGGCACGCCTGGACCCTGCGCGCCCATTAATGCCTGAATAAGAGACTGTACCGAGTTGTGCTCCGGAGCATACCAATGCCTTGGAAATTTTTGAATGAGCTCTGCAATAGGAAATAAGCGAATGGCTCCCAGTCCGACGCTAAGCACTCCTGTGATTGCAAACATCTTCCATGGATAAAGTAGGCGTACGGGCTGAGTATATTTCTTTGATCTAAGTAACGTATAAAACACACCCAACACACCTAACGTAACCACCGTATAAGGCACGGTATATGTGCCACCGCAAAAAAGCATCCAGGTAATAGTGGCTGCTGCGTAGATGCATTTTTTGGATTGACGTCGTTCTACGGCTTGAGAAAAAAACAACACCGCCCAAGGAAGCAGTTGGTTGCCTGTAAAAAAATTGAGCCACCCAATTCGGATATATTCAGAAAACCATCCACTTGTGCTGAATAGAATGGCTGCAAGAAGAGATCCAAAGACAGAATTTTTCCATCGACGGCTCAAGCGGTACGTGCCTTCCATACCTAGTACCAGCATGAACAATACGGCCAGTTTTCTTCCGACTACGGAGCCCGCCAGGAGGCGGAATATAAAATCAGGGGCAAGGAACGTGCTTTGGGGATTGGCGAGCTCAGGAATCCCTCCACAGAAAAAAGGGTTCCAAAGTGGAAGCTGAAAAAACTCCACAATCGTGCGGCGGGCAACTTCTTCATGCATGAGGAAGTAGTGCTCATCATGTGCGACACCGATGCGACGTCCTGAAAAAACAACGTCTGGCAAAAACGTATAGGCCACACCCCACCAAATTAACAGACGGGCGCCTAACGTATTCACGCACAACTCAAGCCAAGAGGACCCTCGGGGCGCAGTATGTGGCAAAGATCGCATGGATCAGTTTCACTGCAATCGCGGGTTTAGGGGGACAATGGTGACATCCAGTGAGAGTCCTGAAGGATCTGTCCAATGCGCATGGCTGGCGTAGTCCATAATTAGGTATATTTGGGTAATCCCGAACTTGGTATGCCTTGCAATGGCACGTACACGGTGACGCATAAATTCGCTTTGATCGTCCTGCTGAGACCATTTGTGATCAGGAAATCTGCGTTGAGCATGGCGTCGAGCCTGAGACTCATCTTTGACCAGTCGATTGAAAGTGGCTCTAGACTGTGGCGATGAGATATCGAACGCAGCGTTCAGCGATTGTTCTTGTCTTGAAGACTTGAGCAGAGGAAACATGCAATAACAGGCAAGCCCAAACGCAATGAAGAGGGTAAATGGCTGGTAGAATGGTTGGACGGCTTGGTACCACATGGCATACTTTAGCGGTAGTGGGCCGGACATTAGCCCATTCAGAGACAGCTGGCTAGGCGTTTAGATGCGACAGCGCCCGCTTGCGTTTTGACTTAAAACGAGGACATTCTCCCGGTTGTTTTATGATGGAAAACGCTGAGTTTTTACTTACGTTGCGGCGCCATGTTTTTCGCATCACTGCATTCGCAAAAACCTTTTGGTCTAACCATCGTGCCTGGGTATGGGGCGGCGGCCTCGTGTGTGTGTGTGCTGCGTATTTGGCATTTGAGGCCTTGTACATACATAGGCATCCATTGATCATGGATGAATTCCAAGGCTTCGAACATGTGCGTCGCCTTCTTCATAAAGTACCCTACCGGGACTACTCCCCGTACAAAATGGTCTTGGGTTACTACGTGCAGCTTGTGCCTTCGCTGTTTACGGACTCGCCATGGTTTCGGCTCTTATTCATTAAGTGGTTTTTAGCAGGATTAACTGCGGTGAGCCTGCTCGCCGCGTCATTCATGCTGTCTCGCGTATACCATCCTGCGGCAGTGTTGCTCGCACTGGCAATCATGTGCGTCACAAGCAACTTTCTTCAACAATCCGCAGATCTCCGCGTGGATATGCTGACCAGTGTGTGCGGGCTGTTTAGTCTAGTATGTTTGGTTCACCATAAACCTGTCTTGTGCGGACTTTTTGCAGGCTTGGCCTTTTTGGTTTCTCAGAAAGGCATTTACTTTGTTGCGGCGGGTTCGCTGGGATGGGCTTCGACGTTGTGGTTAGAGACGCGCAACCGCTCTGCCTGGCGCAACGTGTTGCTGTTTCATGGTTTGGTGGCAGGACTTGTTGGAACCTATGTATTGGGATGGACTGCGGTATCGTCCTATGATGTGGTCAAGAACTCAATCTTTGGAACCGGTGTCCAGCGTCTAGCGCTTGCCGAGCTATACAAGCCGGATTGGATTCGAGTGTTTTGGGTTCAATCATGGACACGAAATCCACTTTTTTATTTGCTGTCGGTATTTGCCCTGGGTCGGACTTTCAGCGTTCGAGATATTAAAAGCAACAGCTGTAGAAGTATGAAATTGTGTGTGTATGGCACAACGATCCTGGTGCTGTCTTTGTGGCACAAACAGCCTTGGCCCTATTTTTTTGTGACGCTTATCTCAACGCTATTCGTCCTGATCGCGGACCTCCTTAATGGAGAGATAGAAAGACGTGGTCGACTGACTTGGCCATTGTTGGCTGCACTATTAATATTTGGGCTTGTTCTGCCGTTGCGCAGTGTTCCTGCGATATTGGCGCAGGACAATGGTTATCAACGCAACACGGTGGAGCTCGCCTCGGCTATCTTAGAACCAGGAGATACTTATTTTGCGGGCGTTTCTATTCTTGAAGCTTTTCGGCAATTTCCTGAAGAACTGGCCTGGCTTGATCATCCCAAAGGCGTCATGATCAGGGCCTTGCCCCGAGAACATCAGCAAGCGCTTTTAAAGAAAATCAAACAAAATCCCCCTAAGCTCTTAATTTGGAACAGTCGGTTCAAACGCTTGCCAAAACCGATGCGAGCATATTTTACACGGCATTATACACGCTTTCATGGCTCGATCTTTGTGCATCGCGTGTTTGTGGCAAAGGAAGCGACCTCTGTGTCAGTTCCTTTTGACGGCTATTATCGTCCTAGCACTTCAGTGGATGTCTCGATGGAAACTTCTGCCAACCAATGGTTCAAGGAAAGCAAGGTATGGCTTAAGAAAGGCATCTATCCCATCTCGCCCGCAAAGGTATCGTTTTGGTTAGCATTTGTGCCGCAACGTGTCGACAGGCTTCTTAGCCCTCAATACAAACTGCAAACTGAATTTTTCCCTGTTGAGCTATTGTAGGTTCCTTTGCGTTCCGATTAAAAAAGGCTTCTGCAGACGGCAATGGTAGAGGCCATAAGCACAATTCCTATGACGGCTATTATGCATGACCAGGCCATGGATTGGGCCTTAATACTTAGCAGCGTTCCGCCCACCTCACTCGCTTGCACCACCAAACGGTATCCTAGCAGCTCAAGTAAATTTTTATAGCCCATAAGGAAAAGTAGCGGGAAAATATCATAGAAAACACGCACCTCTCCCCAGAGTCCACTTTTAAAATACCCCGCCATCAGCGGTATGCTCATGAGAGAAGAACGACGTAAGAGTCTTGGTTGATCAGCGAAACGGCGGCAAATAAGAGCCACCAACCCTAACAGTGCCATTTGCGATACGTAATCCAACCAGAATCGCGCATTCCAAAGCGCCATCAAATTTTTGCCAAAATAGTCTCGTAAGATGTTGTTGTTTGCTGCTTCGCTCGTGCCTGGATCCAGCCATGCAATGATGGCCACTCTCAACAATACGTATAGCAGACACTGGGCGGTAAGGTGTTTTAACAAAGACTTGCGGGGCAGTACGCTGAGATAATATGCAAAGAATGCGACGCTGACGATGCATGCTGTCTCTTTATTTAGTAGAGCAACAATGAGTGTGAAATAGAACAGCTTCCAGCGTTGGATCGTCATCATCCAGATGGAGGCTGACACTAAAAAAACAGTGGGTGGATCGTAAAATATATGCCCGCCACCTTTAAATAGATAAGTTATAGACAAAAGTGCACATGGCCCAGCAGCATTCTGCGCAAAGGCGGCATGTTCAAATAAGACTCCGAATAATCCTCGTGCCGTGAGCATCGTGAGAAAAAAAGAGAGCCATATAAAACATGTAAGCGCAATGAGATCCAGGAGATGCTCGTCAGAAGTGCACGTGTATTTGGCGTAATTTTCGAGGCCAGAAATATGCTCTTTTAAGTAACGACCGGTTTTCGCACGAGTGTCTGTAGACAACACATGCATGGCTTTAACCATGATGGGAGTAAGGGCACGATATGCAAAGGGTCTTCGAGTCGTGTTGGATTCAATGCTCTTAAAGCTTACGGGTCCCGGACAATTGGTAAGCGCTTTGTCACGAACCAACCACATGGAGGTAACAAACGTGCACGTCCCTACGTAGAAAATTACAAGACAAAGAAGGCGAAGTCGCGACATGAATTCCCCAAAAAACACAAAAAAACAGGGAAACCATTATCATTGCCCATGATGGCTTGGCAAGACTAGCCAAAGGTGGCTTTACGGCACGCTATGGCATCGCATACGATGCGGACTCTTATGGCAAAGCTTAGCGTTTTTGGACCCGATGGACAGCAGACGTACACGCTGGGCGTTCATAACAGCCTGGGGCGACATCCGGACAATACCATCCAAGTGCTCGACCGGATTATTTCCAAAGAACACTGCCACATCGATCTTATCAATGGCAGGTACGTGCTTAAAGATCTCGGGTCTCTTAACGGAACATTCGTTAATCAGCAAAAAGTGTCTCAGCATGTGCTGCGAGACAAAGATGAAATATCCATAGGCACCACGCGCATTGTTTTTTACACTCAGAACGAGGATCGGGATTTTAAAAGAATCCCTAAGGTTACGATCACGCCCTCCACGGTAGATAGTCAGATTCAAACTCGGCTAGCTCCTGTGCTTGAAGAGCGGTTTGTGCCGGAAAACATGATTGCCGATGTGCAGACGCTGCGTCGAGATTACGAAAAATTGCGACTCGGTTACGAGCTAACACAGGCTATTGGTATCGAACTGGATGTCGATCGGCTGCTAGACAAGTTGCTTGATCGTCTTTTGCATATTTTCCCAGCAGATCGTGGCGCGGTGTTGTTGGTAGATGAAACCACCAAAGAGCTTATGCCGCGTTGTGTAAAAATGCGCAAAGAGAACGAAAGCGATGAGCCGCTAATGATCTCAAGTACGATTACAAGCGAAGTGATCCGTGACAGCACGGCGGTGCTATCGAACGACGCGACGGTAGACGCGCGATTTCATGGAGCGCGTTCCGTTATTATGCAATGCATCCGATCTTCCATGGCTGTTCCATTGGTTCAAGGAGGACAAACCTTTGGGGTCATCGTTCTGGATTCACAGGTGGCGACCAATGCGTTTACCGAAAAAGATCTTCAATTGTTTCAAAATGTTGCTAATCAAGCGGCCATGGCTGTGCAAAACAGTTTTTATGCTAAGAAAATCGAACGCAATGCGCTGATGAGGCAACAATTTGAACGTTTGGTGTCGCCGGTCATCGTTGAAGAAGTCATGAGTGGCCGAGTGGATATTGCCAAGGGCGGACAGCTTCGCAAGACTACAGTTCTGTTTGGTGACATCAGAGGCTTTACTGCGTTGGCTGAATCACAAACTCCACAAGAAACCGTTCATATGCTTAACGAGCATTTTGAGCTTATGGTGGAAGTGATTTTTAAACACGAGGGGACACTTGATAAATTTGTGGGCGACGCAATTATGGCGCTTTTTGGGGCTCCGTTGATGCACGAGGATGATCCGTTGCGTGCCGTTAGGACAGCGATTGAGATGCAAGCGGTATTAAGTAAGTTTAATATCCAGCGCACAGCGATGAATCTTGAGCCTGTACGCATGGGCATTGGCATTAATACGGGCGATGTGGTTGCTGGATATTTAGGAAGCAGCCGTGCTTTGGAGTACACGGTGATTGGTGATGTTGTTAATGTAGGAGCACGACTGTGTTCGTTGGCCAAGGCAGACGAAATTATTTTAAGCGAAGCTACGTACGAACACGTTAAAGAACATATTTCCGCGGTTCCTTTGCCACCTGCGAAAGTTAAAGGTAAGTCTCAGCCTCTGAGGGTGTATCGCGTGCAACCACATCCCGAAAACCAACCTTTTGGTACCGAACGCACAGCAATTGCAGGGATCTGATGGGCTCTTGTTTGGATTTTGAAAAACCTCTGTTTGAGCTCGAAGCGAAAATTCACAAGCTCAAGCGGGCATCATCCAAGCATCAGGATGTGCGAGCGCAGCTTGAAAAGCTGGAAGCCAAGGCTGAATTGCTGCAGCGCAGCATCTACAATGATCTCTCGGTGTGGCAAAAAGTACAGCTCAGTCGCCATCCGGATCGTCCTTATTTTCGAGATTATTTAGGGCGGATATTCGAGGAATTTCAAGAACTTCACGGCGATCGCCGGTTTGCAGATGACGAGGCGATTATCGGAGGGTTTGCAAAGTTTGGAGATAGACACGTTGCAGTCATTGGCCAGCAAAAAGGCCGCACCACCAAAGACAAAATCAAACACAACTTTGGCATGGCAAACCCCGAGGGATATCGCAAAGCATGCCGTATCATGGAACTTGCAGATCGGTTTTGTCGACCAATCTTCACATTCATTGACACTCCCGGGGCCTATCCAGGGATTGGAGCAGAGGAACGCGGCCAAAGCGAAGCTATTGGAGAGTCTTTGTTGGTGATGTCGCGCTTATCTGGACCTGTGATTGCGACGGTCATCGGGGAAGGTGGCTCGGGAGGAGCATTGGCTCTGGGTGTGGCGGATCGTGTATTAATGCTTGAATACGCAACGTACAGCGTAATTACTCCAGAGGGATGTGCTTCAATTCTATGGCGCGATGGTGCCCGTGCTCCAGAGGCAGCCGCTCAGCTTCGTTTACGGGCTCCTGACGCCAAAACGCTCGGTGTGGTGGATGATGTGATTGAAGAGCCTCCGGGAGGAGCGCACCGTGACGTAGATCAAGCTGCCAGAAATCTGCTCGTGGCCTTAAAAGAACACCTGATGGCGCTGGAACAGTTAAGCGCCGAAGACAGGCGCGAACAACGCTACACCAAATTTCGAGCAATGGGTAAGTATACCCATCAACACTAGTGTTCCCTTTGATTCGGATTTACTTCAAGGGTGTTAACGAATTTCGTTAACTCTTGCAGCACTTCGGCAGGAATCGTGTGTCCGCCTTGAAACGGCACCCACTTGACGTTGAGTTTGGCGCTGACAAGTGCATCACGAAGCTGCGTTGCTACCGAAAAGGGCAAAATAGGGTCGTCGTAACCATGACTCTGAAACACGGGGCAGCCCTGAAGCGCCGGCAACGCTTGTAGCCAGTAAGTACGATCCACGATAGCCGTGGATAACAACGCCAATCCTTTCCAGCGTGTGTTGGCACGCAGTGCTGCATCCAGCGCTAACATCGCGCCTTGCGAAAAGCCTCCCAGAATTATTTGTTCAGAAGATACGCTCCATTCGTGTTGAATAAAGCGTACGAGGCTCTGAATGCTTTGGCTGGCCTTTAATAACCCGTCCGGCACAGCATCCATAAGCTTATCCAATTGCCCAAGATGGAGCGCGCGCTCAAACTGGGTTGTATCAACCCACCACCACGCTCTAGCTTCTCCAAATCCAAAGTTTAGTCCGAGAGGGATTGGAGCTTCAGGAAACACAAACCGAACTGCGGAAGGCAACTCCAATGCTTGCGCCAGCGGCACAAGATCATCTCCCGTGGCCCCAAATCCATGCAAAAGAATAACGACCGGCCCTGAGCCACTGCCAGCGCCGTCAAGACCACCAGTGATGCGAACTGTCAGGTTTCCCCAATGTTCAATGCGCATGTATGTGAATTTCTTTTGCCACGGTGAAGGGAGATAGAGATAGAGAGAGACAGAGAACACCTTACCGGTTATGTTGATGAAATGCGAGCTATGATTTTAGCTGCGGGGCGAGGCGAACGGTTGGTTCCTTTGACGGATGCGTTACCTAAGCCTGCTGTGCCCATCTGTAACCGGCCAGCAATTTGGTATGCGCTCGACTGTCTTTATCAACATGGCATTCGGCAGCTCGCCATTAACACCTTTCATCTTGGAGAGGCGTTACAAAAAAGCTTAAATCCGCTGATCCCAGCGGATATGCAAGTGGACTATGTTCTGGAAGATGAGCTTTTAGGGACAGCAGGAGGAGTGTGCAATGCACTGCAAACGCTTAAGTTTAAAGAAGATTCCAAGGCGCCTTTCGTGGTGTTCAACGGAAAGTTGGTTTTTTTTCCTAACCTATACGAAGCAATCAAGGAGCATTGCGAACGCCATGCATTTGCGACCATGGTGCTTAGAGCACAGCCGTTTCGCTCTCGCTATGGCGTCATTGAACGGGCTAACGACGGCTCCATTCTTCGTATGCTCGGATATCCAGAGCACCATCTATTAAAGACCCGTTCGTATATGTTTACTGGGGTTCATGTGTTAAGTGTGGAGGCATGCAATGCCTTGCCGGATCGCGGCTGTATTGTGCGTGATGGATACTTAAAATGGTTGGAACAGGGCCATTTGATACATGGGTACGTTTCCGACGCGCCTTGGCATGAGGTCAGCACCGCGGAGGCATACTTTGATGCCAACATGGCTTTGCTTAGCGAACAAACGACATGGCCTGGGTTTTCTGCACCCCACGAAAGTATTCATCCTACGGCTAAGCTAGGTGCCGGGGCGGGTATTACTCAGAGCGTGATCGGCGCTAGTGCTGAAATTGCAGCGCATGCAAAACTAGATCGCTGTATTGTATGGCCAAATGCTCATGTTTTAAACTCAATCAGTCATGCGATCGTTACCCCGCATACTAGCCTGCGCCTACCCAACGGGCCGCTACCACAGTGACGTTATCTGGCCCGCCATGTTCATTGGCGCGCTGAATCAATGCATGAACCAATTTTTTCAAATCCGTATAGCTTAATGCAAGTTCCTGAATTTCCGCGTCAGTGACCGGGCCACACAAGCCGTCGGTGCATAGAATATAAAGATCACCCGGCTTAGGCTGGTCATAAATCGCGTCGACCCGCACGCTTTCCTTCATCCCAAGCGCACGCACGATGACATTTTTGTGAGGGAAATTTTTGATTTCCTCTTCGGTAAGGCGTCGCATTTTGATGTAATCATTAAGCAAAGAATGATCTTCTGTAAGCTGTTGCAGCTTACCGTCCCGCACCCGATATACTCTGGAGTCTCCAACATGGCCGATGTACACACCACTATCTACTACAGATATGGCGGCGACAGTCGTGCCCATTCCGCGAAGCTTTGTATCGCGCTGCTGTGATTCGTAAATGCGCAGGTTGGCTAGTTTGATTCCTGTGACAAGGCGGTTTTCTTCATAGCCTCGGGTGCGATCCATTTTGTAAGGCCACGTGGCCTCTGGGTCAGCGCTGGTAGAGTGAAAAAAATCTCGAAGCGTGTCGATGGCAAGCTGGCTGGCGACTTCGCCGCACGCATGCCCCCCCATGCCATCCGCAACGATGAAGAGGTTATCTTCTTCCATGATGGCAAAATTGTCTTCGTTGTGGTTACGTTTGACCCCAACGTCGGTATCGCCAGAAACCATCACTCGCGCATGCGATTTCAATCGGACGTGCCTCCGGTAGAATTTAAAGAATCGGCTTTTAAGGGTATACGGTAAAGCCGAAAAGCCTTAAAGTCAAAAGATTGAAAGACGTTATCTAGGTTAGCCCGCTCGATTTTGGCATTGGTAGCAATTCCCAAAGGCTTTTTTCCTGCTAAGCACTCCTTCATCTTATGGACATCCCACCGGATCAGACACTCTTAACTCAGCTGAGAGAAGCTCTTTATGCCCATTTTCAATGGGAGGCCATGCAACACCGCCCGGCTACCCCTGCATTTGTGCCTGTATCAACCGCAGCATCGTTAACGTTAGGACGGAGAAGCGATGGATCGGGTGCTCAGAAGCTGCAGCTACTCGCTGAAGAGGTTGCGCAGTGTCAGCGTTGCCGGCTGAGCGAGCGGCGCACCCAAACGGTGTTTTCCAGAGGCATGCCTAGTGCTGAGGTAGCCTTTGTGGGGGAGGGGCCGGGCTACCATGAGGACCAAGAAGGAAAGCCCTTTGTGGGAGCTGCGGGAAAGCTCCTTGATCGCATGATTCAGGCGATGCGCTACCATCCAAACGACGTGTATATTTGCAATGTCGTCAAGTGTAGGCCTCCAGAAAATCGAACGCCTCTTCCTGATGAAGTGGCCACTTGTTTGCCCTATTTAGAGCAGCAGTTACGCTTGGTTTCACCCCGGGTCATTGTAGCTTTGGGTAAATGCGCTTCCCAAGCGTTACAGCCTGAGGGAACGTCCATGCGCGGTTGGAGGGGTACATGGTCAAAGTGGCATGGCATTGATGTCATGTCTACCTATCACCCAGCTTTCTTGCTGCGGAGCCCAGAACAGAAGAAAATTACCTGGGAAGACCTAAAACAGGTCATGCAAAAACTGGGCAATCCGTGACAGAACTAGAAATTCTCAGAACGGCGTTCGAGCAAGGCGTAGGGGCAAACGGCTCGGAGGAAGCAAAGGCATTGCTTGGGGTATCCCCCGATGCAGACGATTATGATCTTGCCGTCGCATTGGTGCGGTCAGTGGCGCTCAGCGAGATAGAGCAGATTCAAGTCGCACCCGCACAACGCCTTGACCCGAGACCGCAAGCGCGGCCCAGTGTGGTTATTCAACCCTACGATGATCGTTCATTGTTGGGTCGCTTGGAAACTTATCCCGAAAAGGGCCGCATCGACATTCACACGTTCGATGATCTCAGAACATTAACCGCCGTGCTTCGCGCAGGCCGGTTTCGTTTGCGTCGTGCTGCAGCGAGGCAAATTGGCATGCTTCTAAAAAGCTCGTCTTCTGAAAAAATCCGGCTGGTTGCTGAAACGTTAAGTGCCAATCGTGATGTCGAGATTGCATACGAAATTCAGGCGTTGCAAAGGGAATTGCCTGGGGCAACAGGACGAAAAACGCGATCGGATAGTTCGGAGTGGCGTCGTTTGGCAGAAGAGTTCGAGCGCAATGTGGCGTATTTTTGGGAAGGTTCATTGATGGTGGATCCTCTGGCCCTCATGCCTGCCGACAAACGTGCTCAGCTTTTGCTACGCACGCGCGATTTGCATGATGAAAGTGTTGTGTACCTTGCGGCAGTTCTGGAAGGTTCCGACGGGATTTCTACGCCAGAGCAACGCATCGTGCTTTTGCAATCTTTGCACTACGCTGGAGAACCTCGGCTTGTGCCATCGCTTCGAACTGTTTTGGAAACGGGAACGCCACAGGAAGCAATCGAAGCAGCCCGAGCTCTTGGGCGAATCGATGATCCGCGGGTACATCCTGCGCTTGTGCAGGCATTCGAGCGCAGTTTGGTTGAAAAGGAAAAGATTGTGCTTGCAGGGGCGTTGGGTCATGTGGGCGATGCGCGAGGGGCGGGCTATGTTAGAAATTTTCTAGAAAGCCAAGACAGCGTGTTAGTTCAACTGGCTTTGGAAGCCATGGAGTCTTTAGGCAGCACCGAAGACAGCGAGTCTTTGGCGTTGTTGCTTGAACACAAAGACCCTGAAGTTATCGTCAGGACGGTACGAGCATTAGGTAGGCTTGGCGATGTACGTGCTCTCATCCCCTTGCGTCGCATCGTACAGGCAACCACTATTTCGGCATTTCGCGCCGAAGCCGAGGACGCTCTTAACTCTGTGCGCTCTCGCATGGATCTTCGTGGTGAAGACGTTCCCGAAAACGTGACAGCAGTTCATGCGATGGAAGCCGTATCCAATGCACAGCTTTCAGCCAAACGGGACCCGGCATCCGTAAAACTTCGAAGTTATTGGGATTGGTCCATGGGTTTGTTTTGGATGATGATTGGATTTTCTCGCAAAGCGGTGGCTCGGTTTGAATCGGCAGCGGCACGCAGGCCTGGCTGGGTGAATCCTCTCTTGTCCATTGGCATGATCCACGCCAGACGTGATCGCACAGCTCAAGCGCTCACCGCATTCCGACGGGCGATTGAAGCAGATCGTGGACATGTGGAACATAACCCATTGGTGACCCGTACGCTTGCATTATGCTTTTTGCGTCGGGCCGAGCAAGTGGAGCACGATGGCCGCTCGGATGTGGCCCGCAGCCTGCTTGAAGAAGTGCTTACACTTGATCTGAGGTATGTGCCGGCCTCCGTATTGTTTGAGCTACGTCGACGTCGCGAAGCGTTTCGCGCAAGGACCGCTGCATGACGCTCGATCTCAAACAAATTGCTTCGCGCATACTGGACGCGAAGAGCAACTCGGCGTCAGCAAGCGCCGTCTCGTTTGAATCCATGACCGTGCATTTGAGATCTGAAGGACAGGCCGAGACGGTGATTTTGCATGGGAAAGGCAAGGACGTTGGGTTTAGTTGCACCTGTGGAAAAGAATCGTGTGCCCATGTTCGATGGGTGATGCATCATTTGCTAAACGCTGGACAAGTTCTCGAAGCTCCTGAAACGGATCTGAGCCGTCGCAGCGAACTTCCCGGTCAGCGTCTGTCTTCCATCAGCGGCAGCTTGCGGGTGGTTGATAGCCCCGATGGGCCATTGCTTCGTGACAAGGCGTTGCTTGCTGAACGTTTGGAAGAATTGGTAACCGCAGTGGTTCGCGTAGGAACAGAGGCCGTCCAATCCCCGTCAGTGGAAGATGCGCTGAAACGGCTATTAGAAGCTGCGCCGCAGCCCTTGCCCCTGGGATTTGAGCGATGGCTCGGTCGAATTAAAACAGCCTTGAATCGAACAGATCTGCATCGCTTGGCACGAGTGCTCTATGGAGGGTGTTTATCAGCTGATGCGCTACGCAATCCCCGTGAGGCGACACCTCCGCAGCTGGCCGCATGGTTTGGCGCCCAACGAAAGTCGTATGCGGATGCATGGCAGGCCAATCGTATCCAAGATAATGTGTTCATGGAAATTGCACGTGAATGGCTGCCAGGCAGTCATCGAGCCGCCATTGAACGCCGGTATTTGGTCAGTATCGATACAGGTGAGGTGTTTTGCGAGGACAGGCAAATGGGCGAGGCACGCGTTTCTTCAGGCCCCTGTCCGCGTTTAGTGCACGTTGGGTTGGCACACTTGGAGCCCGGCACTCCACGGCGCATACGGTTGCTTCAGTATGCCATTTCCGGAAGAATCAGCGCAGCAGACTGGGCCAAAGTGAAATTGGCAGCGGTCCGGCGTTTCAGACCTTTAGCACAGACGTACCGTGAAGCTGTGAAAACATTTCCTGCGCTCGCTGAACCTTTTGTGTTGGTAAGGCCTGCTCGGTTCGAATACGACGGAGCACCTGTCCCTTTGGATGAGGAAGATACGCCTTTGCCTTTGGCAGCCGCCGAAAACCCTGCGGAACTTGACTGGATCTCCCGTGTCATCAATCGTGGCGATGTACAGTGGATGGCTGGACGGCTGGTGGATACTGAAAACTGCCTCATGCTTCGTGTTCGAAGCGTAGGGGTGTTAGAAAACAATGTCCTGCGACATCATCGAATTTCATAGGCGCTATGACCATTTTCAAACCCCAAGATGAACTTAAACGAATTTTGACCGGTGGAGACCCTAAGTACCATGATCAAAACGAAAAGCGGGGTAAGTTATTTGCTCGCGAACGTATCGCGCTCTTGCTCGATGCCGATAGCTTTGTCGAAGACGGAGCCTTTGCGAACGCCTCAATTCCAGAGTTACCTGCCGATGGGGTGATTACAGGGCTTGGAAAAATTAAGGGCCGCACAGTGGGGATCATGGCCAATGATTCCACGGTGAAAGCAGGATCCTGGGGCAAGCTGACTGTCGAGAAAATTCTGCGTTTGCAGGAAACCGTGACCAAGTTGCGTTGCCCAATGTTTTACCTTGTCGATTCAGCAGGTGCACGTATTACGGATCAAGTCGCGATGTTTCCAGGTCGACGTGGAGCTGGACACATTTTTTACAATCAAGTGCAACTAAGCGGGATCGTGCCTCAAGTGTGCCTGTTATTTGGCCCAAGTGCTGCAGGAGGCGCTTACATCCCTGCTTTTTGCGATGTGGTGATCATGGTGAAGGCCAATGCGTCCATGTATCTCGGTTCTCCGAGAATGGCAGAGATGGTGATAGGCGAAAAAGTCACCCTTGAAGAAATGGGCGGGGCGAGTATGCATTGCTCCGTTTCGGGATGTGGCGATTTTCTAGTTGAAACAGAGCAGGAAGCTTTGGCGCTTGCACAGCAGTATCTCGATTATTTCCCTAACCATTGTGGCGAATACCCGTTGACAGCAATTTCCAAAGATCCATCTAAAGACGGAGCAGAGCTGACCGATCTTGTTCCTCTCGATGAAAACAAAGCCTTTGACATGAAACTGCTTATCGAAGGCATTGTCGATCAAGAAAGCTTTTTGGAAATCAAAGCGCTTTATGCCAAAGAAATTATAACAGGGCTTGCCCGAATCGACGGAAGAACAGTTGGAATCATCGCTAACCAACCAAAGCATCTTGGCGGCGTGCTGTTTGTGGACAGCGCCAACAAAGCTGCTCGGTTTATCGGTTTGTGTGATGCATTTAATATTCCATTGCTTTATCTCGCTGATGTGCCTGGCTTTATGATTGGATCAAAAGTTGAGCGACAAGGCATCATCCGGGCAGGCGCAAAAATGGTTTCGGCTGTCAGCGAGGCTTCGGTTCCAAGCATTAGCGTCATTGTGCGTAAAGCGTATGGAGCAGGCCTGTATGCCATGGCAGGCCCTGCTTTTGAGCCCAGCGCGTGTTTAGCTCTTCCTTCAGCTTCGATCGCCGTCATGGGAGCGCGTGCTGCTGTGAATGCAGTGTTTTACAATAAGATCCAATCTATAAGCGAAGGCGACGAACGTGAAGCCTTTATCAAAGAACGACAGGAACGCTACCGACAAGATGTGGATCTTGGAAAGCTTGCTTCTGAGCTGGTCATCGATGCCGTGGTCCCCGTAGAAGCGTTACGAACGGAACTTATACAACGGTTTGAGCTTTATCAGGCGCAACACACGCCCAAGCCTCAGAAGAAACACATGATTATGCCCATGTAGGTGTAAGTCCTACGTAAAGGCTTTTCTTCAAGAATTGAATCCATGGCCTCATGTGTAATAAACTGATGGCATGGGCACTCCGCACATTCGAATCCTCGTGGCTAAACCAGGCCTCGATGGACATGATCGAGGCGCTAAGGTCGTGGCTCGTGCATTACGTGATGCGGGATTTGAGGTGATATACACCGGGCTTCATCAAACGCCTGAGATGATTGCTCAGGCTGCTATCCAAGAGGACGTGGATGCCGTGGGGCTGTCTATTATGTCTGGTGCGCATCGCACATTGTTTCCTGCTGTCATTGAAGCGCTCAAAGAACGAGGGGCTCACGACATTGTCGTTTTTGGGGGAGGGATTGTTCCAGACGAGGACATCGAGTTGCTCAAAAGCAAAGGTGTCCATGCGATTTTTACGCCTGGCACGTCGTTGGCTGAAATTGTCACATGGATCCATGCCAATGTGACACCCAAAGCTGCCTAAGAAGTTCTATCTTTATAGAAGGTTTTGGCGTTATACTGCGTTCATGGATTTTGCGTTGGATGAGCTGCACCGTTCTGTGCAGCAAACCGCACGTGACTTTGCGCAACGCGAAGTGCGGCCAGTGGCGATCGAATGGGACAAGGCCGAAAAGATGCCTGAGTCCATTCGAAAGCGTGTAAGCGAGCTTGGGTTTTGGGGCATTCGGATCCCTGAACAGTATGGGGGAGCCGGATTGGATACCATGGCATATGCCATTGTTATTGAAGAGCTGGCACGTGAAGATGGCTCATTGGCTCTAAATGTGGCAGCCCACAATGGGCTAGGCTCGTCGCATATTGGCACATTTGGGACTGAAGCGCAGCGTGAGCGCTACTTGCCAAAGCTTGCGACTGGTGAATGGTTGGGAGCGTGGGCCCTGACAGAGCCTGGCTCTGGCTCAGATGCAGCAGGAATGCAGACACGCGCCATACGCAACGACCGCGGCTGGCTCATCAACGGAAGCAAACAGTTTATTACTCACGGCGCAAGCGCTGGTGTGTGCGTAGTCATGGCGATGACCCACCCCGAATGCAAACAAAAAGGCATCACAGCTTTTGCGGTTGAAAAAGGCACGCCAGGGTTTGAAGTGAGCCAACATCTGCATAAGCTCGGTATGCGCGCCAGTGAAACCGTGGAACTCAGTTTTACCGATGTGTTTGTGACAGATGATCAGCGAATTGGGGACGATGGGCATGGTTTTTTGGACACGCTTCGGATTTTGGACACAGGACGTATCAGCATTGGCGCGCTTGCGTTGGGGCTTGGCGAAGGCGCGCTTGCTCGAGCAATTTCGTACACAAAGGAGCGTGTGCAGTTTGGTAAGCCGATTGCAACATACCAAGCCATTCAATGGATGCTTGCGGATTCACGCACGGAACTGGATGCTGCGCGGTTTTTGGTTTGGAGAGCGGCAACGTTAGCGGATCAAGGCAAGCCCTTTAGCGTTGAAGCCTCAATGGCCAAGCTGTATGCCTCTGAAGCCGCAAGTCGCGTGTGTAACCGTGCAGTGCAAATCCATGGAGGCTATGGATACACACGAGACTACGTTGTAGAGCGACACTTGCGGGATGCCAAGCTATGCGAAATCGGTGAAGGCACCAGTGAAGTGCAGCGTATGGTGATCGCACGTCATATGTTGCGCAACCACTGATGTTCATAACCATCCCTTAAGACATGGCCACGATTGACACCGCAAGGGGCATCGTCGATAAGCCTTGGAATGTGGGTTATCGGTGAGGCATTTGAGGACTGGATTTTCTCAGGCTTGAGCGCTTGGCCCGATCCTGGTCATGAGATCAAGACCGACGACCTTCAACGTTGTCCTGGCGGTGGAGCCGTAATTACTTCCGTGGCCGCTGCGCGGCTTGGCATACCGGTCCATTTGCTAAGCGCTCTGGGAGCAGAACACGAAGCCCTGTTGGTCAAAGAAGGCGTGCACGTGAAAAACTTAGCCCAAGCTGGGGATATTCCCGCGGTGACCATCGCCCTTACCACTTCAAAAAACCGTAGTTTTCTCACGTACAACGGCGCCAATTCTAACATTGAGTCGAGGTTTTTTGAGGCCCTGAAAACCTTGGCAATTCCAACAGGGACCCACATTCACTGTGCGTTTGAGCCTCAATCGCCTGCCCTGTGGGCTGAGTGGGTAGTGAGCCAACGTCAAGCCGCGGGCATCACGGTTTCCTGGGATTTTGGCTGGTCGGAGGCATTGGCAACACGTAATGGGATTTCAGACCTTGTAAGCGCTGTGGATCTATTGTTTCTCAATGAAGATGAAACGCTCCTATACAGTGGTGTCAGTCAATGGGACCACGCAATCCAATATTGGAAAGGTCAGCAACGGTGTGTGATTATTCGTCGCGCAGAACGCGGAGCGGAATGGGTGTGTGGGGATAGCCATTACCACGCACTCCCTCCAGTGGTAGAGGTGCGGGATCCCACCGGTGCAGGGGATGCATTTAACGCTGGCTTTTTATGTGCATGGACCAAAGGCTTTGATCCCCAAGAGTGCCTAACATGGGGCAATCGATTGGGCTCGGCTGCAGTCACTGCGGTAGGTGGTATTGCTGGATTACCACATGGTAGCATTGGAGACTGAGATGCTTCATGCTACAGCATCCACAACTTGGTAAGCAGTGCGTATCAGTGTGATCGGCGGGGCAGGGCTTAGGCTGCCTCTTTTAGCTCAGGGACTCGCGACATCGCGGTTGCCGATCCGCGAGCTTTGTCTCTACGACACCGACCAAGAACACTTGGCAACCATTGCACCTGTTGCTGCACACTATGCCAAGTCTATTCGAGTATTAACGTTTGATAATCCCGAAGCATGCGTTCGTGGAAGTTCGTTTGTGTTCTTGTCGATTCGCCCGGGACAAATGGATCAACGCGCTCGGGATGAGCGCATATGCTTGAAGCATGGTGTGATAGGGCAGGAGACTGTGGGAGCCGCAGGATTCGCCATGGCACTGCGCGCCATTGGCCCCTCGGTCAACTATGCCAAACTTGTGCAACAGCACGCCCCAGACGCTTGGATTATTAATTTTACCAATCCGGTAAGCATTGTGACGCAAGCGGTGCATGAGTCTACGGATGCGAGGATTATTGGCATCTGCGACACGCCGACGGAGCTTTGGGCGGAAGCTGCGGAGTTTTTACATCTTATTCCATCGGAATGTGAGTTTGACTACATCGGCCTTAACCACCTTGGTTTTTTGCGTGAGGTCTATTGGCAAGGTAAACCGCAGCTTGAGCGCTGGTGGTCTTCGCCAGAAAAACTTACGGCGCTATATAGTCGGCCAATGTTTCGTGCTGCACAACTTGCAGCACTCAGGCTTTTGCCAAGCGAATATCTCTATTTCTATTACCATTCCGAGCAGGCGTTGGAGCATCTCATACAAGCAGCGCATGGGCGCGGCGAGCAGCTTGCTCAGCAAAATCAAATGCTTTGGAAACAACTCAAGCAATCCGGTGACTCTGCAATAGAATGCTATGAGGCGTATCTAAGGCAAAGAGACGCAAGTTACATGCAGGCGGAGACCGCAGATATTCGGGAACGGCGTGCTTTAGGGCGTTATGCTCAAACGGGTTACGATAAAATTGCTGTTAAAGTGTTAGAGGGGCTCTATTTTAACACGCGCGAAGTGCTGGCATTGAATGTTCTTAACCACGGCAACATTCCTGAACTAGCTGAAGAGGATGTGATCGAAGTGCCGTGTGTCATCGGCAGCAATGGGCCTCGAGCACTTCATGCAGGGAGTCTGCCTGATGCCATCAAAGAACTGGTGCTTCAGGTAAAGCGCTATGAGCGAAGCGCTGTGCAAGCCGCCATGGCTCAGGACGAAACGTTGGCCGTGCGTGCGCTTTCGGAAAATCCACTTATCCCCTCGGTCGAGCTTGCTTCTAGTCTTGTCAAAGCATTGGGGCCGTTTTGGTAAACACGTTAGAGCGACGAATGGGGCTTCTTCAAGCCACGTCAACCAACATTCTTAGTATGGTCGGCGTAGGCCCCTTTCTAACGATTCCCATCATGCTGTCGGCGATGGGTGGCCCTCATATTTTGTATGCGTGGCTACTCGGGGCTGTGTTGGCATTGTGTGATGGGCTCGTCTATGCCCAGCTTGGCGCTGCACTGCCAGGTAGCGGCGGCCCCTATGTGTACCTTAAGGAAGCCTATTCGCCCTTTGGCTTTGGCCAAGCGTCGGCGTTTGTATTTATCTTTCAAGTGATTGTTACGGCCCCTCTTTCCATTGCAGGCGGCGCTGTAGGATTCGCGGATTATCTGGGCTTTTATTGGCCTGATATGCATCCTTGGCAGCATCACACCGTCGCGGCATCTGTTTGTGTTGGCATGACATGGATGTTGTATCGGCCGATTCAAGTTGTGGGGCGCATTTCGGTCGCGATGCTCGCGGTGGTGCTGCTTACGTTAGGCTGGGTCATTGTGGCGGGCAGCTTTAAGGCTTCGTTCGTGCAGGCCTTTACGTATCCATCAGAAGCCTTTGCCTTGAATCGCGACATGATCGCCAAAGTGGGCGCAGTCTCTCTGCTCGCGATGTACAACTACGGTGGTTACAATACCATTTGCCATATTGGCGAAGAAATTTCAGAACCGCATAAAAACATTCCCAAGGCGATTGTGCTTTCGATTGGCATCGTCGTTGTTCTCTATGTCTTGCTAAGCTCGGCGATGCTGGGACTTGTGCCACTTGAGGAGTTAATGCACACGAAAACCGTGGCCTCGGTGTTCATTGCTCATGCGTTTAGCAATCCAGAACACGGACGCGTTGCGGCTGTTGTTATAACCGGGCTGATTTTGTTTGTGACAGCCGCGTCGTTGTATGCATTGATTCTGGGATATTCCCGCATTCCATTTGCTGCGGCACGGGATGGACAGTTTTTTGGCGCATTTGCCAAAATTCACCCCAAGGGACATTTCCCCCATGTTTCTCTTTTAATTATCGGAGCGCTGGCCCTGCCGTTTTGTTTTTTCTCGTTAGGCCGTCTGATCAATTGGCTCATGCAAATACAAATTGTGGCTCAATTTGTATGGCAATGCGCCGGGGTAATTTTGCTACATCGTTATCGAAAAGACATCGCGCAACCGTTTCGCATGTGGCTCTATCCGGTGCCCGCCCTCTTGGCGTTGGCCATGTGGCTTTATGTGTTTTTTGCCTCACCTGCTGAAGGCATTTTCTTTGCACTTGTTTTTTTGGCGGCCGCGCTGTGCGTCTATGGAGTGTTTGTATGGCGTAACACCTACGCCTTAAGGAAAACCCGTTAATGGTTTGGTTTGCGAGCCATGATAGCCCACGTGCTCGATGGCATATACACGCCACCGTTGCGCAGGTGCTTGGAATAAAGGTCTGAAAGAGCACGCCGAATGTCGGGCAGACGTCGTTTGCCCTCGTCACCTGCTTCGCGAATGATCTCTCCTGAGGGACCCATCCGGACTTGAAAATCCACGGCCTCTTCGAGCGTGCGCCCGATGCATATCTCGGCATCAATGCGCTTGAAGAGCTCTACATCTGGGAATCCGGCAGCCTCAAGCAGGGCGCGGTCAGTGGCCTCATCTGCCATGGAAAAAGGCCCTGGACCACATGTTTTAGCATCCCCCCCTACGGGCGGCAGATACTGCAAAGCCACGTTTTTTGCAGTCAGCCAGCAAGGATTTTCTTCTACGCTACGCCAAACGATGAGACACAACTTGCCGCCTGGCTTAAGAGCCCGGTGAATATTGCGTAGGGCTCTGACAGCACTTTGAAAAAACATGACTCCAAAACGTGAAAATGCAACGTCATAGTAGTTAGTGAGAAAAGGGTACTCTTGAGCATCACCCAATTCGTAATGCACGTGATTTAGTCCGTGATTACGGCATTCTTCTTCCGCAATTTCCACAAATCTACTGGTGCAATCAATGCCCAACACTTCCCCGGAACTGGTAACTTTTTCGCCAATCTCCAAGGACGTTTCGCCACAGCCGCAGCCGATGTCGAGCACACGATCCCCGGCGGTAATATTAAAGTCACGGTAGGCGATGTTGCTGTGAACTGAACCGTTGCGGGTAACCAGCTCACGAAACTCCAGCCACTTCGGTGACATGATCGTATTCCAGCATGCCACGGCATCTGCGTTGGGCTCTTTGGGCGTATCAACCATTTGCGCACCTTACTCCATAGGAGTTTCAAACTCAAAAGATGCCGATTGAGCCTGTTGAGTTTGTGGTTTCAGCGCGTGCGCCCCACGTTCTTCCACGCTGCGCGCCGCAAGCGCACTTGCCTTTGCAGCAGCGTCCAACGCAGAGTCTCCATTGGCCAATGCCATCGCAAAACATGCGCCGTACACATCACCTGCGCCTGTTGGGTCGAGTTCAATCGCGACGTTTGCTGCAACAGGATGCGGCGTGCCATGGACATACACCACTGAGCCTTGCGCGCCTTTGGTAAGCGCCACGATAGGCACGATGCGTGCAAGCCGTTGCGCTCCTTGCTCCGGCTCCGAAATAAAATCTGCTTCGCTTACAAACACCGCATCGAATACCGAGAAATATTCCGGGGCAGGCAACGCCACGGGATACACCAGCCCTTTCGAATCCACTTGGCGCATCCAACCCTGCAGCCCAGCCACCTGCAAACAGTGCTCAGAGGACCGGCCTAATGATTCCAGTGGGATTTCTTCCATGACAGGGCCCACAAACGCCACATCCGCAGGAGGCAACGGCTGCTCAATTCGATGCGCTAAAGACCGCACATGTTGTTGGCGCTGTCCGTTGTGATAGCGATTTTCGAATGTCGTGGTGCAGGGGCTTGGGGCAGCTAACAATGCGATGCCTAGCCTCGCAAGCTCTTCTTTGCCAATGTAATCTTTAGACACGCTGCTTATGACGGTAACCTGTGCGCCTAAGTACCGTGCGGTGATTGAGCTGTAATAGGCAGCGCCTCCTGGCGTGAGAGAACCGTCGGGTTGAAGATCGTGTGTCAGATGGCCTACGGCCACAAACTTAAGCATGGGCATCCCTGCAACGCTCACTCACGTTGACCATGCTCATAAGGCGAGGTGACCTTGCGTTGCAGCATCCACGTCGTCACGCTCATGAAAAACAAGGTAGTGATAGCCTTCTCGGTATGTGATGGTTGTTGCGAGAGTGTAGTTTCGTTGAAGCCAGGGTTCACGATAAAGCCACCATTCCGTCAATGACAAAAACGCTTGAAAAGGCGCGTTCCATTCCCACTGTTTTTTCCAAGTTTGCACCCTAAGCACGATAGCGTTGGGGTTGCGCTTGGCTAGATAGGCCACGTCGATTCTTTTGGCAAGGTAAGAGCCGTGCGTCATGGCGACATGCGGATCCGTTAAGCCCACGAGATCCACGACATCAAGACCGCTGAAATAGCCTACGCGACCAATGTCCACGAGCGCCACACTGTCAGCATGGGCCTTAAGCCATCGCGTGAGTTCGGCGCTATGATCTTTTTGCAATTGTGCCGCATGATGCACGCGTGGCAGCTGCACGATGCTGTCAGCGGCTGGTATGCACGCCACGGCTGCTAAGCCAACATACCGCATCCATGGGAACTTGAAGGATGCATTACATAGCTTAACCGCAACCAACGCGCTGTACATTGGCAACATCGGCACCCACAATCGAAACCCGGGCATCCAGTCGCCGCCTGCAAAAACTATCGCAGCACCATGAACCAGAAAGCTCCATGCAGATAGGCGTAGCAACGATTGCTCGCGCCACGCTGTCCATCCTACGATGCCTGTTCCCAGACATGACGTTAATACAGCACAGCCTAGTATGACATATTGAATCGCTGCCTGAGAGCTAGCGGGTTTAGCAAACCAGGCAAGCGGCATCAGATGATGAAAGTTCACATGCCGGAATGCGCAAACGGATGCGAAGGAAAGCATACCCACAAGACCAAGCCACACCCCCAGTACGGGCCTGCGGATGGCTGCCACTCCGACACAGAACCAAGCCACTGGCAAAACTTCGGGTCTTAGCCACGGCAGGATGATTACTGCTGCGACGAGAGGCCCGAAGCGAAGTTTGTCGGGCCATGTCGCACCCGCGATGGCCAGCGTGACTCCGAGTGTAGCAGCGCCTGTTTCAAGTCCAGCAAATGTCCACACCCAAAGATTGGCCTGGACACTCATCAGAAGCGCCGCCATCCCTATGGCGTTTGAACTACACTGCCATGCATGCGTCCACCGCAATGCCACCCACATGGCTCCGCCCGCACACAACACGCTGACAGCTTTTGCGAACGCCAACGGTGAGCAGTGAAGCCATTGCGCCAGCATCATCGGTAAAAGCCATGCCGGCCCGGTCACGCCATCGCTTGGCGTTCCAGGATTGAACGCGTACCCTTGGCCAAGCACAATGTTCCGTGCATATCGCGCAATGATCCACGCGTCATCCACGGTGAAGTGACGAACAAATGCCAACGCAGCGACGAACGCTAACCCTATGAGCAATAACGCACACCACAACTGCCACCTTGTACTTTGCGGCTTAGCGTACGCGGCAGTGACGTTTGTGCTCGTATTGCTGATGGTATTCCTCCGCACGATGGAACTCTTTGGCAGGGACGATTTCTGTCACGACCGGTCGGCTGAAACGTTGGGCGCGTTCAAGGTCCGCCTTGGAGTGGTGTGCGGCTTGAGCTTGTTCCGGAGAGTGTACAAAGATGGCCGATCGGTATTGGGTGCCCACATCAGGACCTTGCCGATTGAGCTGAGTGGGATCGTGAATGCCCCAGAAAATCTCCAATAAGCGGGCATACGAAATGCGTAGGGGGTCAAATGTGACCTCTACGGCCTCTGCGTGGCCGGTACGACCCGAGCAAACGTCTTCATAAGAGGGCTCAGGGTAGTGTCCGCCGGTATATCCGACCTGGGTGCCGATAACGCCATCCAGATTCCGAAAGGCTTCTTCGATGCCCCAGAAACACCCCGCTGCAAAAGTCGCCACATGCTGTTCCATAGACCTACCTTGATAAGTTACCCTAACATTTGCGAAAAAAGCGATTTTAGCAAGTGATTCCAGCGCTTACGCTTGACGAGACGCGGTCTCGCGAGTAGGTTCCCGTCTCCCCGTATTATTAGGTACATCCCATGGTTAAAATTCGCTTAGCTCGATTTGGCACGAAAAAATCGCCATTCTATCACGTTGTGGTCACGGATTCCAAGTACAAACGCGATGGCCGGTTCCTGGAACAGGTAGGCACCTACGATCCTGCCAAGCCCATGCAAGAAGCTCAGATTGATCACGCTCGCGTAGAGTACTGGACCTCACAAGGCGCCTGGATCACCGAAACCCTTGAAAAAGTTTTACGTGAACACAAGAAGGGCACCGCAGCGTCTCCCGCTTAACACTCATGGGGGAGCCTGACATGCAACACATGAAGGAACTGATCGAATACATTGCGCGCTCTCTCGTGGACAAGCCCGATTCGGTGAATGTCCAAGCGGTGGAGGGTGAGCAAACCTTGATTTTGGAGCTCACTGTAGACAGTGAAGACCTTGGTAAGGTTATTGGCAAAGACGGACGGACAGCGCGTGCCATGCGCACGTTGCTTTCCGCGACTTCTGCACGTTCCGGTAAACGTGCGGTATTAGAAATTCTTGAATAACACACGCGAGCTCGTGGCACTGGGAGTCGTGGCCAAGCCTCATGGCATTCATGGCGGGCTCAAGGTGGCATTGTACAATCCGAAATCCACGCTTTTAGCTGAGCAAGCGGAGCTTTGGTTTGTGCAGCACGCACACCAAGCCAAATGTCTGCGCGTGGTCCATGCGCAACAACAAAAGGGGATCGTTTTACTGAATGTCGAGGGGTGCACTTCCCGTACTAACGCAGAAGCGTTTCGTGGCATGGAAGTATGTGTACCCGTAGAAAGCCTTCCAAAACTCGACGAGGGAGAATATTACCATCGCGACTTACTGGGACTATCGGTATGGACCGACGCAGATCAGCTTGTCGGCGAAATTGTTGAAGTATTGGATTATCCCTCGGTGTCATGCCTTCAAGTCAAAAGTGCAGATGGGCTAAGGGAGATCCCATTGCTTGAAGATTACATAAGCGACGTGGACTTGGCTCGACGCCGCGTCACGGTTCGCGGATGGGATCAATTTGATGTTGAGAAAGCATGAGCGGATGCGTTTTGGAATAGTCACGATATTTCCAGAGTTGTTTGATGCATTTTTTCGAGTAGGCCTGCTCGGCAAAGCCATCGAGAGCGGGCTTGTGACCGAAGCTCGCGTAACCCCTCGCAGTTTTGCCACAGACAAGCACCGCAGCGTCGATGACGAGCCCTACGGTGGGGGCGGAGGCATGGTGATGCGTCCTGGCCCGCTGCTTGAAGCCGTCGAATCGTTGGAAACGCCCTACGGCGCTTCGCATCGCATTCTTTTGACCCCCTCAGGCAAACCATTCACGCAAGCCGATGCTCAACGCTTGAGCACACATTCTTTCATTACATTGACATGTGGACGGTACGAAGGCATCGACGAACGTGTAAGCGCACACATGGCTGAAGAACTGTCCATAGGCGACTTTGTATTGATGGGAGGGGAGGTCGCTGCCATGGTTCTGATGGAAAGCGTTGCGAGGCTTATTCCCAATGTATTAGGCAACCCCATGTCTGCCCAAAACGAGTCCTATACACACAATTTGCTGGAATATCCGCATTATACCCGACCAGAATCGTTCCGAGGACAACACGTGCCTTCGGTACTGCTTTGCGGTGATCATCAAAAAATTGCGGCATGGAGACACCAACAAGCACTGGAGCGCACCCGTGCTCGCCGTCCCGATCTCATTCAAAGCGCTTCGACGCAGAGTCAACACATCGAGCTCACGCCCAAAAAGAACTCCTGATGGCGCATCCTCGTGTTTACATTGCACTCGTTCATTATCCGGTGCTTGATAAAGCAGGCAACGTCGTAGCCACGGCAGTTACCAATCTGGATGTGCACGATTTTTCCAGGCTTGCTCGCAGCTATGATCTAGGAGGCTTTTTGTTAGTCACGCCCATCGCTGCGCAGCGCGAGCTCGTGGAACATCTTTTAGGTCATTGGCGGACCGGCCCAGGCAAAGAACGCGTTCCCGAACGTGCCGAGGCCTTGCATTTGTGCACCGTGGTGAGTAGCGTGGCGCAAGCGCAAGCACATGTGTTAAAGGAATGCAACGCTCCTGCGCGCATCATTGCTACCGCCGCCCGGGTCCGTCAACCTTCCAAGCAACGGAGCTTCGAAGATGAGCGTCAGCAGATTCGGCAAGGACTTCAGCCCACATTAATTCTCTATGGCACGGGTCACGGCCTTGCGGATTCCATGTTTGAGCTGGCTGACGTCGTACTTGCGCCCATTCGCGCAGAAAATGATTACAATCACCTTTCTGTGCGTACGGCTGCCGCCATCAGTCTTGATCGGCTTTTTGGTGAATCCTAGGCGACGTTTGGGACAATGCGTTTAATGCTTTTTCCACATGAACCTGAGCATTTAATTCGTGATGCACAGCCGCCACAATGCGTTGATCTTGGCCAATGACATAGGTGATGCGTTTGGGAAAAAACCCAAAATAAAGAGCCTCATACTGTTTCGCGATGTGCCGCTTGGCATCGACCAGTAAAGGGTACCGGAGCCCATGTGTTTGAGAAAACCGCTGATGCGACTCGGCGCTGTCTGCACTGACGCCTACCACCTGAGCCCCGTGGCTTTGCACGGCATCGAGCCTGGTTTGAAACAAACACACCTCAGACGTGCACACCGACGTGAAATCCTTAGGATAGAAAAACATGACCACCGGGCCCGCTTCAAGCGCTGTCTTAAGATCCCAGCGCTCTCCACTCTGATCGTGTGCTACGATATCTGGCGCCCGGTCACCTGGATGAAGCATAAGTATATCAGTAGCTTGCGTGATCCAATGCACCGTGTCTAGGCCTTGACGAAGCCGAGATGGGTGTGCTACTAAGCCGAGCCCGCTCAGTAAGGAATAGTGTTATGAGTCAGCCGGTACCTGCCATCCAAGCTATTGAAAAAGCTCAGTTTCGTGAGCTCCCCCCGTTTCGCGTCGGCGACACAATCAGTGTCCATTACCGCATACGTGAGGGCGAGAAGGAACGAATCCAGATATTCAAGGGTACGGTGATTCGCAAGTCACGCGGTGGAATCGGAGCGACCTTTTGTGTCCGTAAAATGTCGTACGGCATGGGTGTCGAGCGTATCTTCCCCATACATTCGCCTCGTATTGAAAAAATTGAGGTGGATTCACGTGGGCGCGTCCGACGTGCACGCCTTTACTACTTGCGCGAGCTTGCCGGTAAAAAGGCACGTCTTAAAGAGCGTACGCATCAATCGATACAGCCTTCGGCTTAGTTTTTGGCTCACGTTCTGGGCTCGAAGTAGGCTAAGAGCGCCGCACTTCGACAAATTCGCATCACCATGCCATTAAAGCACACACCCATGCGAGTTGCGGTTATTGGCTACGGACGCTTTGGAAAACTGCTCAGCAGACTCCTTAAGGAGGAGCTGGAAGTGGTGGTGTACGATCCACACGTCCAATCCACCGACGTTGAAAAAGGCATTCGTCTGGTGGATGAGACGACGGCGCTTGAGTGTGAAACGTTGTTTTACGCCGTACCCATACGCGATCTCGAAACGGTCATTCAACGGCATGTGGCCCATTTTGCAAAAGACAACAATCCCCGCCTCGTTATCGACACACTTTCAGTTAAACTTTATCCCAAACACATCTTTGAGCGGCTACTTCCATCCCATGTTAAAGCTCTTTTAACGCATCCCATGTTTGGGCCGGACAGCGTTCGTGAGCATGGGCTCAAAGATCTCCCGATGATCATGCATGCCCTGACTGCGTCTCCTGACGATTACGCATACTGGAAAGCGTTTTTTTCACGTCGAGAGCTGCGCGTCATCGAGTTAACTCCTGACGAGCACGACCATAAGGCCGCATGGAGCCAAGGCATCGCACATTTCATCGGCAGGGTTCTCGAAGAGATGGCGCTTACGCCTTCTGAAGTGGATACGATCGGCGCAAAGCGGCTGCTTGAACTTCGTGATCAGGTTTGCAATGACAGCTGGCAGTTGTTTACAGACTTGCAAACCAAAAATCCCTACACCATAGAGATGCGCGTGCGACTGGGGCAAGCCGTTGACACCGTATACAATCGCCTGCTGCCCAACCGCATTAACATGGATCAATGGGTGGTTGGTATTCAAGGAGGGCGTGGAAGTTTTAACGAACAGGCTGCTATGTATTACCTGGGACGCAATGGTGTGGACACCTACAGCATGCAACACCTCTACACAACTGAGGCTGTGCTGCGTGCGCTGCATGAAGGCCGGATCGATCGCGGACAATTTGCCATACACAACTCATTAGGCGGTATGGTGGAGGAAAGCGTGGATGCGATGGCGAATTACAAGTTTCGCATTGTGGAACAATTTGCCATTAAAATAGCACATGCATTGATGATCCGCTCGGACGCGTCGTTGCAAGACATTCGGTCGATCATGGCGCATCCACAGGTGTTTCGGCAATGCCAGGGAAACTTGGATGCCAAGTACATGCGTTTGGCGCGGATCAGCGGATCAGGGAACCTAATCGACTCTGCTCATGCGGCCGAACGACTCGCGCAAGGAACCATTGACGCGACCCATGCGGTGATGGGCCCACGTATATTGGCAGACATGTTTGGGCTCACGATCGTGGAAGACAATCTTCAAGATCTGAAAGAAAACTACACAAGCTTTTTATGGGTGGAGCGGCCTTGATTCAACGCGCCGTCATTTGGCTGTTGGTGGCGCTTCTATTCACAGCGTGTGGCGAAACAACAAATCACGCGCAAGCGACGATTCGCAACACCCACCGTAACCAAGTTCACCGCTGGATAGAACGCAATTTCACGCGTCATCGCAAAGGAGTTGCTTTAGTTGCCCAACGCCTAGCACCTGGCTTTGCCGTTGAACCTGAAGATGCACGCCGTTCACAAATGCGTGTGGCCCTTCGACTCATGAGCCAGCCTCCCAAAGGCGTATCCGAACTCATTGCTTCTCCTAAAAGTTTTATTGCAGCAATCGATGCAAATGGCATCGTCATTGCCCGTGACACAAGTGCCGAACACGACCAAATGCAGGGACAAAACTTGAAGTTGTTTGAGCCTGTCGAAAAAGCGCTCAAGGGAACTGCGGCAGAAGGCTTGGTGACATTTTCTAGCCTAGACAAGGGGGAGGCTTCAGTGAGCCTCATCTTTGCATATCCGGTCCGCATGGAAAGCCAGCCAAACGCTTCTCCCGTTGGCGCCATCGTCGTGGGAATCCCGTTGTGGCGTTTAGCTCAACAACTAAGTCAACAACTACGGCTCACCTATGCCAAACAAACCACGGTCGTGCTTTGGGTGTATCTGGTACATCAAGGGCGCTTGCACCATTTTGGCACTCCGCCTGAAGTGGATCAGGCATTGCCCGAAGCAACGCATATTGTTTCGGCGTTGGCCTCAAAGCCCAAAGGCTATACAGGCCAATTTAACGTCGTGGGCAGGCCCTATGCGTATGGAGTGTATCCCGAGCCTATGCTTTCAGCTGATACTGCCGTGCTTATTGTACGCTCGAACCCGTTGTAGAACGTGATCCTGTTTGAGACGAAGACTTTGGTGACGAAAGCAAGGCTTTTAAAGCGTTGCGTTCTGCGGGAGCCAAACTTGCTTCCACTTGTTGACAGTGTGTTTGATTATCCACGGCATAGCCCATGACCAAACATTGCTGAGCTTCAGGAGGCAAGCTTTCGCAGGTTTGTAAAAACCTCGCCTTGGGGGGCATGGCACGAGGGGCACCTGGAGCCTTTGCGCGTTGTAACTCAAGTACGGCGGCTTCTAATCCTGCAAAGGCTTCCGTACATGAAGAGCTTGTTTTGCCTTTGGCTTGAGCCTTTTGTGCATCCTCAGAGGCCGCCTCTGTCGCAGCTTTAACTGCTTGTTTAACATATTTTGGCGGCTCTTCGATTGGTTTGATCGGCCTAACGGGTTCCGGAGGTGGAACAAGCGCAGCAGGCGCTTTAGAGGGTGGAGCAGGCGTAGAAGGCGCAGCCGGCATCACTGTCGATGGGCGCGAGGAGTGTTCCTTTGGCGGTGTTTCCGTACAGCCGCATAATCCCACTAGGATGAGTCCTATCCACCCATTCCACCCATGTTGCATAAGCGATCTCCCTTTTATGGATGTAAGGGGTATCCCACAATGCACCTTATCGTCTAGAAAGAATATACAAGACTTCTTTAGGCGTAAGTTCCAACGTCCATGGGCCTTGTTGGGTGGCTTCCATCACATGGGATCGTAGGTGTGCTAAAAATGCCGACCGAGGCCAACTGACGGCCCCAAACCGAGTCAAGTGCTCGGTCGGCGTTTGGCAATCTACCAACGTATAATTCCACCGGACGAGATTTCCTAACAACGTCACAAAGGCCACTTTGGAAGCATCGGGACATTTCGCAAACATGGCTTCACCAAAAAACATGCTCCCAAGTGCCACGCCATAGAGCCCTCCCACCAAAGCACCGTCTTGCCACGCTTCGATACTATGGGCGTAGCCTAGGTTGTGAAGCGATTCATAGCCTTCCATTAATTCGTCGGTGATCCATGTGCCTTCTTGCTCAGGCCGAGAAACACTGGCACAGGCTTCAATCACAGCGCTAAACGCAGTATCTGCACGCACTTCATAGAGTCCTCGCACGATTTGTTTCCTGAGGGATCTGGAAATATGAACCCGATGGGGCTCAAGGACAAAACGAGGATCGGGACTGAACCACAATAGCGGCAGTCCTTCGTGTGGCCATGGAAAAATTCCCTGACTGTATGCCAAGATAAGCCGTTCTGCTGAGATGCTTCCGCCTACAGCCACAATACCATGGGGTCCCGCTGACTCCGGTGGCGGAAACACAAGCTCCGATCCCAGCACCTGCACCATAGATTATGTGCCAAAAACGAGTTCAGGCGTGTTGTTGTTCAATTGCACCTTTGCCGTCCCGCCATTTGCTAATGGGCCAAACAACAACGCCTCGGACAAGGGTCGCTTGAGGGTATCTTCCACCAACCGAGACAACGGTCGAGCGCCCATGACAGGGTCATAGCCATGCGTGGCAAGCCATTGGCGAGTTGCAGCATCAAGTTTCAACGTCACGTTTTTTTCCTTAAGCATGACTTCGAGCAAACGTACTTCTTTGTCGACAATGGCTAAGACCACTTCAGGACTCAAGCGCTCAAACCGCACCCACGCATCCAAGCGATTGCGAAATTCCGGCCGAAACGTACGCTCAATGGCACTCTTGGCACGCTCTGGATCACTCGAAGCGCTGGCTCCAAAACCAATGTCACGGCCACCCATTTCAAGCGCTCCTGCGTTCGTAGTCATGATAAGCACCACGTTGCGAAAATCCGCTTTGCGGCCGGTATTGTCGGTTAGCGTCGCATGGTCCATCACCTGCAACAGCACATTGAACAAATCGGGATGAGCCTTCTCGATTTCGTCAAGCACCACGACAGCAGAAGGGTGTTGACGTACGGCATCCGTCAGTAGTCCGCCTTGATCAAACCCCACATAGCCAGGTGGAGCCCCGATCAATCTTGAAACCGTGTGTTTTTCCGAATACTCGCTCATGTCATAGCGTAAAAAAGTAACCCCCATCGCTTGAGCCAATTGCTTAGCTGTTTCTGTTTTACCCACACCGGTGGGTCCAGAAAACAAAAACGAGCCGATGGGCTTATCGGGATCCCTCAGGCCAGCGCGTGACAATTTAATGGCAGAGACCACGCGATCAATCGCGTGATCCTGGCCGAAAATCACTTTCCGCAACTGTGCATCGAGATCTTTGAGATGCTCGCGATCTGACGCCGAAACCGTGTGTGCGGGCACGCCAGCCATGCGACTGACCACCGCTTCAATATCTTCGACGCTCACGTTTGCCGTACGGTCAGCCTCGAGGCGAAGCTGATCCATTGCGCCTGCTTCATCCATGACATCAATGGCTTTGTCGGGAAGCCGATGTTCTCGTAGATACTTATCCGCAAGTTTGGCGGCCGCTTCAAGTGCCTGGGGATCATACTTAACATGATGGTAGGCTTCGTAACGCGGCTTTAACCCCTCTAAAATTTTGATCGTCTCTTGCACGGAGGGTTCTTTGATCTCAATGGTTTGAAACCGCCTCGCAAACGCGCGATCATGGTCAAACGACGCCTTAAAATCCCGATGCGTGGTTGAGCCCATGCAACGCAGTTTGCCAGAGGCCAGCGCAGGCTTAAGAATGTTGGAGGCGTCCATAGAGCCGCCTGTGGTCATGCCCGCGCCAATGACGGTATGGATCTCGTCGATGAACACAATGGCTTTGGGTTGCTCTTGTAGCTGCTTGATCACGTCTTTCAAGCGCTCTTCAAACTCTCCACGGTACTTGGTGCCCGCCAAAAGCGCACCCATGTCCAACGAATAAACAGCCGCGGAACGCAGCGCCTCAGGAACGTTGCCCTCGTAAATGCGTAGCGCCAGGCCTTCGGCAAGCGCCGTTTTACCCACTCCAGGATCACCTACAAAAAGGGGGTTATTCTTACGCCGCCGACAGAGCACATGAATGGTGCGATCGAGTTCTGCTTCGCGACCAATCAGAGGGTCGATCTGTCCGGCCGCTGCTTGTTCTACGAGATTGACAGCATACGCTTCCAACGAATCGTGAGGCGCAACGCTTTCTTCCTGCGGTTCTGCAGGTTCCAGACGTTTACGTCCAATGGGAAACCGCTTGCCCTCTGTATGGGATATGTGTTGTTTCAGGGACAGGGCAGTGGCTCCCAAGCGTTCAAGCCAATAGACAGCATGGGAATCAGGTTCTTCGAAGACTTCTACGAGCACACGGGCCCCATCAATGAGCGGCGATTCAGAGCTCAGTGCGTGAATCGCGGCCCGGTGCAACACGCGTTCAACGGCCATGGTCTGCTGAGGCTGCGGTTCCTGGTCGCTGTCGACTGTCTCTACGTTTTCGTCAATAAACTCCAAAAGCTCAGCTTCCAAGCGCTTGCAATCCACGCTGCATGCTTTTAAGGCATCACTCGCGGTGGGATCGTCAAGCAGTGCCACCACCAAGTGTTCCAAAGTGACATAAGGATGACGCATGCTTGCCGCCATTTCGAATGCCGCCTTGATGCTTGCCTGCAGTGTTCGTGCAATGATGGGCGCTGCCATTAGGGTTCTCCTGGTTCGAGACTAAGCCTGAGCGGGAACTCGCGTTCCCTTGCCAGTGTTTCTACGGTATGAACCTTCATTTCGGCGATTTCATGTGTATAAACTCCGGCCGTGCCGCTGCCAGTATGGTGCACCTCAAGCATGATGCGTATGGCGATAGGTTCGGAGTGACCAAACACCGTTTGTAGGATACCCACTACGAAATCCCGCGTCGTATAATCGTCATTATGAAGGACGACGCGGTACATCGGGGGCTTTTTCGTCCTCGGTTTGGGACGGCTGAGCGTTTGAACTCCCGGTTCCTGGGATTGTTTCGAGTGCTTCGCCATACTCCGTTAGGCTAACCACTCTATGCGGGCGTGCCAAGTCGGAGTGTCAGTAAACCACAATTCGTGCGTACATATCGGAGCGGGTGGCGTTTTTGATCTGCACAAACTGGCCATCGACACTCACCACGTGAGCCAGATCGCCGGACGCTAACCCGGTGGCAGATCCATCTGAACGAAAAGACAAGTAAACCAGCACGACCGACGGCACATAGCCCAAGCTGTGTTCAACGCGCAGCGTCACCCCGCCTGGATAATCCAGCCACGGTACGGCCTCGGTGCCTACCCACGGCATACTCTCCCACATACCTTGGTCGGTGACACGTTGGGCAGGAAGATCTGCCGCCACAATCGTCCGCAATTCTTCCGCATGCGCAGAACAACCCGAAACCACCAGCAAATAAATCATTATCCACAGACGTCCCATTAACATGTGCTTCTCACTTTTTTTGGGTCAGACCGCCACAGGTTGCTTTAAAAGCTCTGCGGCATAGGTGGCATAGTACGTCAGGATAAACTTAGCGCCAGCACGTTTGATAGAAGTCAGTGTTTCAAGCACCGCGGAGGGCTCGTCCAACAGCCCGCGGTCGCTGGCGCTTTTAATCATCATATATTCCCCACTGACATGAAATGCAGCCACCGGAACATCCACCGCGCTGCGGATGTCGGAAATCACGTCCAAGTAAGCCACCGCAGGCTTGACCATCACCATGTCTGCACCTTGCTCCACATCCAAGCGAACTTCACGCAGAGCCTCCGTGCGGTTTGCAGGATCCATTTGATAGCCTCGTCGATCACCATGGCTTGGCGTGCTACTGGCAGCCTCTCGAAACGGTCCATAGAATGCACTCGCGTATTTGGCTGCATAGCTCAATATCGCCACGTGACTGAATCCAGCATCGTCGAGCGCACCCCGAATAACACCGACGCGACCGTCCATCATGTCGCTGGGTGCGACCACATCCGCTCCCGCACGCGCATGACAAAGGGCTTCTTGCGCAAGCACCTCCAAGGTGGTGTCGTTATCAACATCCGATTCCAGCTTCCCTGCGCTCTTGGTTAATAGTCCGCAGTGACCATGGTCCGTGTAACTGCATAAACACACGTCGGTCATCACTATCAGCCCAGGCACCTTTTGCTTGAGTGCCGCAATTGCGCGAGGCACGGGGCCATCCTCAGCATACGCACTCCTGCCGGAAGCGTCTTTGTGATCTGGCACGCCAAACACGATGACCGCACGCACACCTGCGTCCCACGCCCGCTTCGCTGTTTCAGCAATCGTCTCCGGAGTGTCATGAAATACTCCGGGCAACGATGAAATTTCATGTTTTCCTTTGTGACCTGCGACCACAAACAATGGGAGCACCAAGTCCGAAGGCTGAAGGTGCGTTTCTGCCACCAATGCCCTCATGGCCGCTTTACCTCGGAGTCTCCGTGGCCGTTCCACTAACCAATGTGCTGTCATGATGTAAAATGCGCCTCCAACGCGTCCACCAAACCTGCTGTCGTATATTCGTTTGCGATGACATCGACCCTCAGCCCGTATTCGCGTGCGGTTTGAGCCGTAACCGGACCAATACACGCGACTGTCAGCATATTCAACAGTGGCACAGCGTCTTTGCCTAAAAGACGAACAGCATGGTGCACCGTGGACGAAGCGGTAAATGCCACAATACGAAGAGTGCCTTCTTTGAGCTGCTCGCGCAGTGCTTGCACGTCCACATGGCTTGGTAACTCAGTTTCATAGACTGGCACCACTTCGACGCTTGCCCCGCGCGCACGAAGACCCTCCGGCAACGTGTCGCGGGCAACTCGGGCCCGAGGAATGAGTATGCGTATCCCTTTGAGTTCTCCGCCGTGGATGGCGCAAAGTTCTTCCAACAAAGCCTCCGCCACGTATGCCTTAGGGATAAGATCCGGCTGAACACCATAGTGAACCAACGCGTTGGCAGTGGCAGGGCCCAGTGCGCACACGCGAGCACTTCCAAAACGACGCGCATCAGCCCCCAAAAGGCTCAGCCCTTTAAAAAAACAATGAACGCCATTGCTGCTTGTAAACACCACCCAATCCACGCCCTCAAGTTTTGCCGCAGCTTCTTTGAGCAGCGTTTCGTTTACGGGATGCAATGCAATGGTGGCGATTTCCACAGGGTCTGCCCCAGCATCACGCAAACGCTGCGCAAACTCTCTGGACTGGTGTGCCATGCGGGTCACCCACACCCGCTTTCCAAACAAAGGTTTGGTGTCATACCACCGCATGACTTCCCGAAGCTTGACCGCATCGCCTACGATGGTCAACGCGGGCATACCAATTGCAGCGTGGCGGGCGATATCAGCAATCGTGGCGACTGTACCAACAACAGTGCGTTGAGAGGGAAGTGATGCCGATTGGATCACCGCAGCAGGCGTGTGTGGACTTCGCCCATGCGCCATTAAGAGCTGCATCAACGAGTCGAGTTTGCGCATACCCATGAAGATCACCAGGGTTTGAGTCGCTGTTGCCAGCTTACTCCAATCATGTGAGCTTTGATCTTTTTCTGGGGATTCCGTGGCTGTGACATACGCCACGCTGCTCGAAAGACTACGATGGGTAAGCGAAATCCCCGCATAGGCACTGCCCGCCAGCGCAGAAGGCACCCCAGACACAATTTCAAACACGATGCCTGCATGGCTCAATGCCTCCGCCTCTTCAGAGCCACGGCCAAAGAGATAAGGGTCTCCTCCCTTGAGCCTCACCACTGTTTTGCCTTGGTTGGCCGCTTCGATCAGTCGCTGGTTGATGTCTGCCTGGCGTTGCGCGATGCGCCCCGCACGCTTACCGACATAGTGAACTTCTGCCTCAGGTTTGCAGTGTGTAAGTAGGTCGGGATGTACCAATGCATCGTGAAGCACCACGTCCGCCTCCTTGAGACGTCTCAGGCCCCGAACCGTGATGAGCTCAGGATCCCCCGGGCCCGCGCCCACCAAATACACAATGCCACGTGCGGTCATTCATCTCCTTGCCTAACCATACCTCATCTGGACTATCCTGTATGTAATCGATAGGTTAGCTGCGTCATGGATCAGAAGCCCCTTTGAACTCATTGACCTTCCAGCGCCTGCAATTTAGCCAGGCTCCGCTTGCGTGCGGTAGGGCCTTATGGCAGCATTCGATTTCAGCTTTTTTTGGGGCGATCGGGGGAGGTAACCGCATGGTAAGCATGGCTTCAGAACCACCAATGGCAAAAACCACGTTTGACATCATTCTGGGAGTCGATTTCACGCCTTCCTGTGATTTGGCTTTTCAAGAAGCCGCTCGCTTGTTTCAGCACCGCGACGACGTCCGTCTCCATGTCGTGCACGTGATTGATGAGGGACGGGAAAACACGCTGACAGGTCGCAACAAGAAGATCGAGCGAGATGCGCATGCGCTCGAGGCCATTCCTTCCGAACTACGTGACTATGTGGAAGAACAAGCACGTCGGTTTCGTGCTCCGCGGTGGGAAGCCGAAGTCGGCTTTTATGTGCGGCTTGGCAAGCCCGCCAAAGCAATCATCCAGCTGGCCGCTGACATCAACGCTGACATGATCGTCGTCGGTTCGCATGGGCGTAAAGGCATCGCCAAAGCATTGCTCGGTGCCGTGTCGGAGAACCTGACCCGCATGGCTCCATGCCAAGTGTTGGTGGTTCGCCCGAAAGACTACGCCAACATTGAGCGCTCGGCTTCCATCGATCCACCTCGACCGGGTGATCGTCCACAGACGGGCGAGTTCCTGCATCAGCCTCAATATTCCTCACGTGAACTCGTCACGTTTGGGGGTCGAACGTCACACATTTCAGGGCTGATTTAGTCCCATACGGGATTGTAGAGCACATGTTACCCTCATGGACGCGTTGCCGTGTGTGGCGATGTTTGACTCTGGCGTGTGTGCTAAGTGCCTGTTCGACTTCGAAGT
Source organism: uncultured Polyangiales bacterium (assembly GCA_964640175.1). Lineage (GTDB taxonomy): Bacteria > Myxococcota_A > Polyangia > Polyangiales > JACKDX01. Next base: position 126,040 of record CAZXFW010000005.1, read on the forward strand.
CTGAGCCGCCTGCCGTTCGTCCACCGGCCATTAAAGCACCTCAAGCAGAACGTAGCATCGTTGTCCTTGAGCCTCCTGGCAAAGAGCCTGTACATGTCGAGGTCGAGCTCGCCCTTACGCCCCGCGAGCGTGCCCAAGGGCTTATGTTTCGCCGGGAGCTACTCCCAGAGCATGGCATGCTTTTTGTGTTTGAACGTGCGGAGCAACAGTCTTTCTGGATGAAAAACACCTACCTTCCGTTGGACATGATTTTTATTACCTCTTCGATGCGCGTCCTTGGCGTCATCGAAAACGCAAAGCCGCATTCCACGGAATCACGCCAGGTGCCCGGCGAATCACAGTACGTACTCGAAGTGAATGCTGGATTTGCGCAAATCCATGGCATTGGTACCGGCACGGCAGTGCGTTTTATTGGAGTGCCACAGGCATCTTAACGTAGAGGCTGCCTAGCGTAACGTGGCAGTGTCTAGTCTTCTGGCTTTTTAACGGTAGCTTGAGTTTTGACTTCTGGCTCCGGATTACCTTCTTTATTAGGGCGAAACCGGATTTCGGTGTGCACTTCAATGGCAAGATTGCTTAGCGCGTTTTGAAGTGCACGTGCCAAGTCTGTGGCATGCAGCACATCGCGTACTTCCTTGCCCACAACACGCAACATGGTTTTTTTGGTATCCTCCACTTGGGAAAACACATAGTTCGCAAGCTCCCGTGGCAGTTTGGCATCGGCCACCACGCCGCGCAGGGCGCCGTCTGTTTTGTTCAACGTGTTGAGCCCAGCCTCGATGCCCCGCTCAACACCTTTACGCAATAGGTCAGGCAGGATGCGTTCCAGCGATGGCCTTCGCTCAGAAGCTGATTCTTCGGGGGGTTGTTCCGAAGGGTAGGGGGAGTTTGCAGGATCCATCTCGTCATCGTATCCCATACTGGTAATTATGGCAGAGATACTCTTAATCTCCAAACCACTTGTTCCGCCATGGAACGACAGTGGTAAAAACCTCGTGCGCGACGTTGCCCTTGGGCTACGCCGGCACCATCCGCACGTCATGGGTACGAATGCGCGTGCTCCCGAACTTTCGAGCCTCACGACTGAACCTGTCTACGGTAAATTTCGCTCCGGATTTAGTCTCTCCACCGCCATGCAGGCGCGGGTGTTCTTACGCCTGACGCTCGGCAGGGCCTATGATCTTTGGCACTTTTTTTTCGCGCCTAATCCACGTAGCTCTCATGCCAGTCGCTTTTTAAAACAGCTGCGCCGTATGCCCACGGTCCACAGCATTTGCAGCGCTCCACGCGAAGACCTCTCCCTCAACGCCTGCCTCTTTGCAGATCGTCATGTGGTATTGTCCAGACATACGGAACAGCGGCTGTTGGAAGCGGGAATTTCTGAAGACCGGGTTGTGCGCATTCCACCAGGCATTCAACCACTTTCTTTGCCAGACGATAGCCTGCGCTCATTTTACCGCAAACTATACCATCTGCCCCAAGATGCCCCCCTGGTGTTATTTGCAGGGGATCTTGAGTTTGGGCAAGGCGCAGAGCTCACGTTGCGTACACTGGCCCGATTGCCGAAGCATTTAAACGTTCACGGAGTCATGGCGTGTCGAGCGAAGACAGAACGCGCACAAAGTCACGAACAACGCTTACGCCAATTGGCCCACGAACTGGGCCTTGAGCGTAGCCTCACTTGGCTAGGCGAAGTCCCCAACGTGCACGCGTTACTTTTCGCCTCGGATATAGTGCTCTTACCTTCCGAAACACTGTACGCTAAAATGGATTATCCATTGGTGCTTCTTGAAGCGATGTGCCTGAAGCGCCCTGTGATCGTTGCCAGGGGCACTGCAGCCGCTGAACTGGCAGAGCAGGGCGGGGCGCTTGCCGTAGAGCCCCATGCTGATGTGCTGACGGCAACCGTTCAGCATTTGCTGGATGACACGTCTGCAAGGGATAATTTGGGGCACCTTGGTCGAGAAAACGTTTTACACAATTTTAACCGCGACACTATGGCCAAATCTTACGAGGCCTTGTACGACACTCTCCTTCCATGAACACCGACGAGAACAATCGAGATTACTACAACGACTTCAGTCAGAGCTACGAAGACAAGCGTCATCAAGGCTACCATGCCTTGATTGATGACCTCGAAATGTCTGTCATCAGCCCGTTAGTCAAAGATAAGAGTGTCTTGGAAGTGGGTTGCGGAACAGGATTGATCTTACGTCGGCTCCACGAACTGGCCAGCGAAGCCAAAGGAATCGACCTTTCGGAAGGCATGGTCAGCAAGGCCAAAGATCGCGGTCTTGATGTGCAGGTGGGAAGCGCAACCGAAATTCCCTTTGAGGATAATCGGTTTGATGTCGTCTGCAGTTTCAAAGTGCTCGCGCACGTCCCCAACATCACCCGAGCACTCGAAGAAATGGTGCGCGTGGCCGTTCCAGGAGGGACCGTCGTCGCTGAATTTTATAATCCATGGAGCCTGCGTTATATGGCCAAACGCCTGGCTGGCCCTGGCCGTATCAGCGCCAAACGTACCGAAGCCGATGTGTACACGCGCTGGGATAGCCCGCTTACAATTTCAAAAATCATTCCTCCCAACGCACATTTGATCACCTACCGTGGCGTGCGTGTCTTCAGCCCGTCCGCATTTATGCATGACATTCCTGTCGCAGGAGCATGGCTGGCAAAAGCCGAACATGCCGCAGTGACATCTCCTTTGCGTTATTTTGGAGGATTTCTCCTTGCACTTATCCGAAAACAAGACTAGCGATCACACTTGCCACCACACAGACAGCACGTTATAGCTCAAACACATGGCCGGAAAAGCTCACCAACCTGATTTGCACCAGTTGCGCAAGCAAGCCGAAGCTCTGTTAAGTCAGTCATGCCACCGCAAGCAGGTAGAGCCATTGCTCCAAAGGATCATTACGCATGCGGCCGCAGGAAGCGAGCTCAGTATATTTGCTCATCGGCACTTGGCAGAACTTCTCTTGGAGCATTATCCCTGGCGTGCAGCCTTGCACTTGCGTGAAGTGATTCAGGTGGATGCACGTGATGATGTTGCACATGCACTGCTAGGACTATCCCATACGCTTTTAGGAAATTATTGGTCAGCCGTCACGGCTTACCGACGCGCACTTCAAGTGGCGCCGCGTAATCCGTGGTACCATCACAATGTCGGGCATTTGCTGGATGTAGCACTGGGACGTCCTTTTGAGGCCGTTTCACACTTGCGGCAAGCTCACCAGTTTGCGCCTTTGGAGCATGAAATCACGGCATCGTTATCCCATTGCCTTGGTGGGCTGGGAGCTGTTGAAGAAGCCGAAGCGCTTGCAAGGGAAGCGGTTATCGCTGCCCCGAAAAACCGAGATCACCGTGAACTTTTGGAATGGATCCAAAACGGAGCACCCCTTGATGGAGGGGAGGAAGACTCCGGAGCCCCCGTTTCCCAGCGCACACGTAAGTCTTCAAAACGCGACAGAAGCAACGAGGCGGAACCGCTGGCCGATTCACACAAAACCCAAACACGCAAACGCACCGACGCTGTGATGAAAGTGCTTTCTCGCAAAATGGTTCAATCAGGACTACCTGACACCATGCTTCATGTGGCGCTGGCGCTTTGGGCGGATTACCGCGCATGCAAACAAGTACGCATCGTCAAACCCGAAGCCTATGCCGCAGCCGTTGAATATGCCGTGATATGCATGAATGGCCTCGATGAAATCACCCGCACTTCCATTGCCAAGCGCTACGGTGTGGCTGCCCATACGGTTACCAATCGGTACAATGATCTGTGTGAGCAACTCGCCTTGCGTCCTCACGATCCTCGTTACGCTGCTGTCCAGTCCTAGGTGTCCACACTTCGTTCAGCATTTGCGACGTATCTTAGGCCGCGCCGCCTTTGGCTTGTTGTGTTGCTTGTTGCAGCCGGTGCTGTCGAACTCCTAAGCCCAGTCGCCCATGGACCAGGTCATGCGCACGCTTTAGCTAACTACATGCGAGAGCATCATGGCCTTTACGTGAATCCTAGCACGGTGCATTGGCTTGATTCGCATGCCTCTCGATTCCACAGAAGCCCTACGATGTTTTTAGCCCACGAACGAGGCGGCCTCGACGATGTCTATTACGCCACCGCTTACCGGGGTTCAGGCACGCTTTGGGGTATCCAACACGTACGCAATCTCACACGCACAAGCAGTGCCAACGAAGACATGCTCCTCGTTCAAGGTAACTACGCGGTTTACACTTCGAAAGTAGGCGCCTTTTATGATGCGCTTGTGATCTTGGATCTCCGGGGTGAGCCTGCCGCATGGACAGCACATTGGCCGTGGCATGCACGCATACAAAATGCCATCACCAATCTCCAAGAGGAAGGGCGCTTTCAAGGGTTTGGCCGGCATCGTTTTCAGATCGAACCCGCGGCGAAAACCATACGCCTTGAGCTCGATACACAACGTGTTTTCGCTTACGTGGACCATACCTTAATCACCCTCAATCCAGCGCATCCGTCGTTACACATTCCAGCGCGTCTGCTTTCTCGTCCTACCGAAAAAGGACAACCGGGCGTGATCACATGGATGGTGGATACGGTGCGCAATGTTCCGTGGATAGGGCCTGCGCCCATTGAATGGCTTGAACATCGGGTCTTCACTGTCAAAGATTGGTTCGAACGTACGTATTATTCCTTGGTAGATACGAACACCTCTGCCGATGCCATTGCGGACATGGGATTATCCTCGTCTCCATCAGGCACGCTACTGCAAGCTACCGATCCTGAACTTCATTGGCCTCCGCCTTCGCTTGTGCCCGTCATTCGTCCTTCGGCACGTGGCGAAGGCGAGTGGGTCGCTGTCGCCAACGATCCATTTGCCAATGCCTTTGCCCATGCTCCGCCCGCATTTTACCAAACATTTGTGCGCGTGGATCCGGAGCGCACCTTTGCGCGTGTATACATTACGCTGTGGGATCCCAGACAAGTGCAGCTACACATTGCGATGGGCACCAAAGAACCTGAAAGCGCCACCGGAGAAACCGGCACTGGCATGATCCCTCGAGACCCCGCCACGCTCCGACACCTGGTGGCAGGGTTTAACGGAGGGTTTCAAGCGTTGCATGGCGAGTTTGGGATGATGGCGGAGCGGCGTGTGTATTTGCCTCCCAAACCCTGGGCTGCCACCGTGGCGGTGTTTGACGACGGCTCTGTGGGAATGGGGTCATGGCCTGCACCACCAGACGAGCGCAGTTACGATGAACAGCAAGCCAACGAACAAATCCCAGACACCATGGTGGCCATGCGTCAGAACCTCACCAGTGTCGTGGAAGATGAGGTATGGAATCCGTGGCAGCGCTGGTGGTGGGGAGCGGCGCCCCTGGCCGCCAACGAGCAAACGTACATCGATCGCTCTGGGCTGTGCCTCACCAAAGAAGGCTTTTTAGCCTTTTTTTGGGGGCAGTCCATGGGAGCTGAAGCGCTGGGTCAAGCCATGCTGGCTGCCCGTTGTGTGCGTGGCATCCACTTGGACATGAACAGCAAACACACGGGGTTTGAGTTCTATAAAGTATTTGCGCCCTCCGAACCCCGTCCCCCGCTCACGGAAGCGCTGGACGATTCCAAGGCCGAAATGCCAATGCCCGATGCAGCGGGCTACATGCTGCGTGCACGTAAAGCGGTGCGTACCATGGGCACCATGCGCTTTCCTCGCTGGGTCCGACGGGATCCGCGGGATTTTTTCTTTCTCACGCTCAAGCCGGTCTTGCCCGGACCGGATGTCACCTTTGGCCGTCAGGGTCCGATACAATTTTCCACAGCAGGGGTGCCTCATGCCGGCTGGCCTCATGCGTTTGCCAGAGCTTGCATCAAGCTTTCTTCCGAAGCCTGCACCTGGGTCGTACGCATCGACCCACAGCGGGCACATCCCCAGACGCAACCCGAGAAAGGCGCCAAAATACTCGGATATATCAACAGTATAAAGAGCAAACATGATACCAATTCTAGATTTGGTGTAGTGGCGACCAAAACCTTACTCGGTTGGACCTATGCCATAGGCACGTTGGCTGCAGATTCCGGACACGCACAGCTGGTATTGTCTGCCTCACCGCTTTCGGCTACGTCAGACGCCCAGAACGGCCTTGGCATCGATGCCGACGGATTTTGGGTAGTGATCCAACGGCATGCTCGGGACTCCGTGCCTCTGATGCAACGGTTTACTGCCATGGGCATCCAGCATGCTGCCAAGCTAACAGACCATGGGGCAGCGATGGTCTTTGTGACCCCCCAAGGGCCTGTCTCTGTGGAAGGACATGCAGAGAGTAACCTCCACCCTGAACCAAGACTCGCCCTGGTAGCCAACGAACGCCCTGCAGCACATGTGATGTATCCAGACAACACCCCTTTGCCATACCGTCGGTGGGGCTATGCGCAGGGCCGGCGAGTTAGGTATTTTCCAGAAGGGCCACCGCGATTTCGGGCACCTGGTATGCAACCCAATGAATAAACATGCTATACTTCGCGCGAAGCTTGTACTTGACCCTGCTCGGCGGAACGCCGACAATGCCGCCCAACCCACGCTGCCATGACTTCTCGCAACGCTCAACACATCGGCCCAGGCGCCGGTCTGTCCACTTCGGCAGCCGCACCCGTCAAATTCGGGAAATACTACCTTCTTGATCGCATCAACGTGGGTGGCATGGCCGAAATCTTCAAGGCAGTGGCGGCCAACACTGTAGATTCAAGCCAGTTCATCGCCGTCAAGCGCATCCTTCCTGCCATCGCTGCCGACGAAGCATTTATTACCATGTTCATCGACGAGGCGGAGATTGCAGCCCAGCTGTCACACCCCAATATCGCGCAGGTGCTTGATGTCGGCAAGGTGGGAAGCAGCTATTACATCGCTTTGGAATTCGTCAGCGGCCATGATCTACGCGTGCTGTTCGATCGCGCGCGCAAGCGTGGCACACCGCTGCCTATTCCGATGGTGTGTTATCTTATTATGAAAGTCTGCGAAGGGTTGAGCCATGCGCACACCAAAAAAAATGCTGCAGGACAGCCGCTCAATTTAGTGCATCGCGATGTATCTCAGCAAAACGTGCTGGTCTCTTACGATGGCGATGTCAAACTCATTGATTTCGGCGTCGCCAAAGCAGCAGGGAAGGTCAGCAAAACCGAAGCTGGCATCCTCAAGGGCAAGTTCAGTTACATGTCTCCCGAGCAAGTGCGAGGCCTTCCTCTCGATCAGCGAAGCGACATTTTCTCTACGGGCATTTGCCTGTACGAGCTTTTAACCAACGAACGGCTCTTTGTCGCGGAAAGTGATTTTTCCACACTGGAAAAAGTGCGCAATGTGGAAATCATGCCTCCAAGCACTTACAACCGGCGTATCCCCGAAGAGCTTGAGCACATCGTGCTCAAAGCCTTATCCAAAGATGCCGCCGATCGGCAAGCAAGCGCAGCGCAGCTTCACGATGACTTGCAGTCTTTTATGTATACGAGCAGCCAGAGTTTTTCACAAAAAGACCTTGCTGCGTTCATGAACGAAAATTTTAAAGAAGACCTTCTGAACGAATCTTCTCAGGACAAACAATACACATACGCGCTACGAACGCTTGACTATGGGGGCAACGAAGAAACCACGGTGGAATCCAAAGAGGGCGATCTAGATGACGTGCCCACACAGCACCACGTCATTTCCAACTATCCACCAGAAAACCCTGACACATACAACTCCCAAGCGTCTGCACCTGTTTCCAGTTTTCCAAGCGCACCTCCTCCGCCAGGATATGGGGGGCATGCTCCTTTAAACACTTATCGCAGCGGAATCCCTTCTGCGCCGCCAGTGCCAAGCGACTTCCTTCCAGGCTCGGAACAATCGGTCACGATGGCACGTCCATGGTCAGACGATGACCCGGAAACCCGCATCTACGAAGAAGGTCGACGTCACTCGCCCATTCCGCCGCTAAGCCCTTCCTCCAGCCGTGGCTTATCAAGCGCACGCCCCTCACCCTTCCAATCCAAGGCCTTCATTCCTTGGACAGCCACCATGTCCAAGGTGCTAACCCCACGTGCATTTCTAACCAAGCGCTGGATGTGGATCGGGGGAGCCATGGTGGCGATCCTAGGCCTTTTATTCTTTTTCTGGCCCAAAGCGCCTGCCAGCATTCAACTGACAACGGTCCCGTCGGATCCGCTGGTGCTTCTAGACAACCAGCCGGTGTCTTCCATCAGCAGCCCCTTTATCATTACTGGGGTTTCGCCAGACAAGCCTCACACGCTGGAAGTGCGTAAAACAGGCTATCAGCCCTGGTCCACGACGCTGACCATTAATGCAGGACAAGCGTTGCAGTTACCTCCGGTAAATCTGGAGCCTATCGGAGCTACCGTTCCTCAGGCGACAGCTACAGGATTTTTCTTGGACACAGAACCGAGCGGAGCGCAGGTGTATGTGGATGGGCAACTGCAAAAAGAACGGACCCCTGTTCGCATTACCAATCTCAAACCAGGAAATCACACCATACAAGCCGAAGATCCTGGCACCCATCAACGCTGGGAGACCGAACTTGTCTTAGTATCAGGACAAATGGTGTCGTTGCCGCGTGTTCGGCTCAACGCGGCTCAAGTCACCACCTCATCTGCATCGCCTACGGCTCGTGAAGAAACCGCCCAAGCGGACCATCCTCCCCGGCAAAAACGCGCACGCGCAACATCGGAGCCAGACGTGGCAGCACCCTCAGAAGGCAGCGGCACGTTACAAATCAACTCCACGCCTTGGTCTCAGATTTTTATCAACGGAGACTTGGTCGGCAATACGCCCCAAATGAGCTTGTCATTGCCTGCAGGCACCCATCAAGTGCGGTTGGTCAACCCCGAATTCAATCTTGAAAAAACACTGACCGTAAAAATACGTGCCAACAAAACCACGAAGAAAATCCTATCGTTGCAAGGCAGCGGCCAGTAGCGCATTGTCTGTGCCTGTCATCGTTCTCGGGTTACTCGGTGTACTCTTGGATATAAAGCGCACCCGTCGGCACGAGGTTTCCTTTGGCATCTATTTTCGCAGACCTTTCAAACAAGGACAAACGCCCATCTCCGTCTAAATCCCCTTCAGCTCGGAATGTAACCAACGCCTCGTCGGCGATAGACCTGAGATCACAACCCTCGTGTCTTACCTCCATGGTGTAGCGATAGCGAATCGGTTCTGAAGGATTAAAACCCACACTTTTCCATGTGGCTGCCCCTGGAGTGCTTGACGCAAAAAAATCTACGGACTGACGCCGAGATGACGGCTTTACGGGGGCGGGCCCAGCCGAGATAGGCAAGCAATGCATGCGTTTAGAAGGGCCTTGGGGCGTTTCATAATAGGCTGCTGTCTTACGGTGCAGCTCTTCAAGCAGCGTTGCGGCTTCAGACATCTTTCCCACTCTGAGCCGACGTACAAATGCAGGCACAGCCACCGCCAAGATCACAGCCAGCACAGACACCATCAGTAGGGTTTCAATTAACGATAAGCCGCTCAAGGTCGTAGGGCTTATCGAGCGGGATTTTTGCACCCACCACCATGAACAGCGTCGCGGAGAGGTAGGGGTAGTTCGCATGATGTTGGGATTGGAATTCTTCATAGGCATGTTGAAATGCCTCGGCATAGGCTTGATCGCGGTGCTGGGCAATCTGCTGTCGGATGGCTTCTTTGGTGTATGGGTCATGCACAGTAGCATAAATTTCCTCAAGATGGCGCAGCGCCTGCTCCACCTGACCAAGGCGTTTGAGCTGCGCTGCATTGGAAAGCGCAAGCCAAGAAGGGCCTGCACCTAGGCGTGCGGCGGTCTCCAAATAAGGAATCCCACGAGCTCTGGATTTTTCGCGTTCTTTGGGGTCTGTCAAAAGAGGAGGCAATTCATACGCCAGGGTGGCACCTAAATCCCAAGCAAGCTCACCGTCATCTGGAAAACGGCGCACCCCTTCTTCAAGATAGGCAATGGCTCGATACGCGTCTTTGGCGGTGATTTTCCCCGTGCGGTACAACGCGGCGTTGCTGACCCAGCGATACACTTGAAGAAAATCCGGATCGAGCCTCAACATGGCATCCACGTAATTAAACAGATAGTGGACTTCACCTTGCTGACTGAGTTCCTGACCAAAATACACCAAAGAGCGAAGCCAGATGAGGTCAGAGAGCGCTTCGTGATAACCCAGGGAAAACGTTCTCAGCCATTGGGCGGGGGGCAGGTAGTACACGTCTTCATACCGTTGGGTAGCGATGTACTGACGCATGGCATAAACGCGACAGATGCGCATACCAGAAACGACTGCCATCACGGCAACCACAAACCATGCGATTCGCTTTTTCATGATGCTCAGAAGCATTAAAAGAAAACCCCCGCAAGAGCAAGACTCTTGCAGGGGTTTGTTGCACACAGAGAGCGAAGGTTATTCGGTCTCGTTCTGGATGTAGAAGCCACGAGCGTGGTAGAGTTCGTTGTTCGTATCACTACCCACCGCAAGCTCGAAGGTGCTGTTGGTGTTGTCGCCATCCAAGTCACCTTGTGCGCTAAAGGTGTAGATGGTGGTGTCACTTGCCGTGTTGGCACAGCTTGCGCCACCGGAGGTGACCGCATAACCGAAGTACACATAGTCAGCCACTGCGAAGCCAAGAGCAGCAAAGCCAGCTGTGGACGTAAAGTTCACTTGCTGCTTATCCGCACCTGGGTTGGATGGCGTCAATGCGATGGTAGCCACGGTACAGTTACCCGAACCGGTCGCCGTGATGCCTTGGCCCGTACGCTCTTGGTTGTAGTAAGCGGCGGCGCCCTTGAACAATGAGTTCAAGTTACCTGTGGCTTCGGACGTCTTGGAACGACGCACATAACCCACGAACGCCGGAATAGCAACCGCTGCCAAGATACCCAAAATGGCCACGACGATCATGAGCTCGATCAGCGTGAAGCCCTCTTTCTTTCGTAATAGTTTCGACATGCCTTATTTCCTTTCTTGTTGAACCGAAGTCTCACTCCAATCGAGGAGTTGAATGACCCTGATTGCAAGGGCCATACCAATACACCTAGTGATTGAAATTGCAGAAGTTTTCGACAAACATTAAGTTTAGAGTGACAGTTTTTGTCAGTTTAATAGCCTTGGCCTGACAAGAAACGTCGCCCCACTGAGCAGGGAGGTTACTCCCAGCCTTTGTCTTGATTGATGTAGATATTGGAGCTGGCAGAGTAGGACTCAATGGTGACAGTCGTTCCATCTCCGTCGAGATCTCCGACCGCTTGAGAGACAAACCAAAAATCACTGCCGCTATAACCAAGATTGCTGCCAAAGCCCGCGCTTGACGGATCGGTGCCTGGAAACCCTGCTACCGTGGAATACCTAAAACGCACGAAACTGTCGGGGCTGGCTCCAAGCTGCAACCAGTTAGCCGGTGCGCTGCCCCATACCACGGGGGTAGGGCTCACACTGGCGGTAGGCCAGCGCGTCGAAGGGGTGCCCGAGACATTGCAATACTGCCCGAATTCCGCCCGGTAGGCTTCTTGGCGCTGCTTAATTTCCGCCAAAAACGAAATGGCCTCCGTAGTCCTGGAGCGGTACAAATACATCTTGAAGGTGGGCACTGCGATGGCGGAAAGGATGCCAACAATGGTAACCGTCACCATCAACTCGATTAACGAATACCCCTGCTTTGACCGCAAAAGCGGTCGCCGTACCCCCCACGGAACGCCCATCCTGTAAGTATATCAGGATTATGCCATGCGGCCATTTCGTGTTTATTCCATGTCTATGGCAGGGGCATCCTGGGCTTCATCGTCGTCCATGCCATATTTAGCCAACCGGTAACGGAATGACCGGAAACTCATCCGTAGAAGTTTAGCAGCTTCAGTACGATTACCCGAGGTGCGTTCCAACGCTGCAGAAAGCAGACTCTCTTCAATCGTTTGTAAATGAGCGTCGAGATCAAGACCTTCCTCTGGCAAGGTGGACTGAGGCGTGGATACGACGCTGCCGATGTGTTCCGGCAAGTCTTCGAGCTCAATCACATGACCCGAAGCCAAGGTGACGGCATGCTCGATGATATTTTCAAGCTCTCGAACGTTGCCAGGGTAGGGAAGACTGACTAGTCGACGCAATGCCTCTGGCGATATCGTCAGCTTCTTGCCCTGTAGCAACCCGTGCTTTTGTAACAAACGTTCGGCAAACAAAGGAATATCTTCACGCCGTTCACGTAGAGGCGGAAGGCGAACACGAATCACATTCAATCGAAAAAACAAATCCTGACGAAAACGACCCGCTTCCACTTCAGCCTCAAGATCGCGATTGGTAGCCGCAACGACACGTACATCCACAGCCAACTCTTCATCCGCACCCACCGCACGCACTTTACGTTCTTGAAGAACACGCAACAGCTTGACCTGCAAGGCTAAGGGAAGCTCGCCAATCTCATCAAGAAACAACGTGCCACCATCTGCGGCACGCACCAGACCTTCTTTCTTGGAGACCGCACCCGTAAACGCGCCTTTTTCATGGCCAAAAAGCTCGCTTTCCATCAAGTTTTCTGGCAACGCGCCGCAGTTAACCACAATAAACGACCGTGCATTCCGATCGCTAAGCTCATGCAACGAGCGGGCAACAATCTCTTTACCTGTCCCGCTTTCACCGGTGACCAGCACGCTGGTCGGTGCTTTGGAGACCTTTCGAACAAGCTCCATGATGCGCAGCATTGGCGGATATTTGCCGATGAGCTCACCTGTGCGTTGTGCTTCATGGACACGCACACGCAGCGAGGCGTTTTCCTTGACAATCGCGCGCTTTTCCAGCGCCTTTTCAATGGTGCCAAGCAGCTCGTGATTCTTAAATGGTTTTTGAATGTAATCGTATGCACCAAGACGCATGGCTTCGACAGCTTGCTCCGTGGTCGCATAGGCAGTAATCAAAATCACTTGCGTTGCATCGTCACGCTCGCGTGCAGCACGCAGCACATCCATCCCAGAGCCATCAGGCATGGACAAGTCGGTCACGATGACATCAAAGGGGAGGGACTTTCCTAGGAGCTGGCGTGCCGGCTCGACACCTTCCGCAGTCTGCACGGCATAGCCTTCGCGATGGAGCAGCACCTCTAACATGCCACGCATGCCTGCTTCATCGTCACAAATCAAAACCCGCGCAGCGGCTGCCATGTTGAGATCTCTCACCAAATAATGCACCGGGTCAAGTTGTAGACAATACCCGAGCAGGGTAGACCTCGGGGCATGAACGAACGTATTCAGACCAAAACAACCGACGGAATCGCGTTATGGACGCTGAATCGACCTGAGCGACGCAATGCGCTTGATCGAGCCACGGTACAAGCGCTTTATGACTTGGCCCTGCGAGCCGCAAAAGATCCTGCGCTTCGTGCTGTCGTGATCACAGGCGCTGGAGAGCACGCGTTTTGTGCAGGGGCTGATTTGAAAGAACGGATCGGACTTGCCTCGATCGAAGTTGCGGCGCTGCTTGATGCCTACCGCAAAGCATTTGATGCAATTGACAGCTTGCCGATACCTGTCGTGGCTGCATTAAATGGAAGCGCGTTAGGCGGCGGCTTAGAGCTTGCGTTGGCTGCGGATTTTCGAGTAGCTGCTTCAAGCGCACAACTGGGGTTGCCTGAAACAGGACTAGGCATCATCCCAGGCGCAGGAGGCACGCAACGCTTGCCAAGGCTCATTGGCGTGGCCCGCGCTAAAGAGATGATCGTATTCGCGCAGCGCATTTCTGCCGCCGAGGCGCTCGATATTGGACTCATCCATCGCGTTGCCAAACCAACTCAAACCGCAGAAGCGTGTGCGATGGAGTTTCTGGAACCCTTGGCTAACGTGGCGCCGTTGGCGGTGTCTGCCGCGCTCGAAGCAATCGACCGTGGGCTCAGCTATGATCTGAGCCAAGGTCTCACTGTCGAGCGCCGTTACTACGAACAGACTATCCATACCGAAGACCGCCAGGAAGCGCTTCAGGCATTCCTAGCCAAGCGTAAACCCCAGTTTAAAGGCCGATAACCCAAGCATCCCTCAACCCAGCAGCCTGTTTGATTATTTAACATAATATATCTTTTGCGAAATAATCCAATGGGTTGGGTAATGGGGCTCTTGGGGCTTTTAGGTGGTGTTTAGAGCGCAAACGCGAATAGCTCGCCGCTGTTTGATAAGATGTATCCACGGTGATCTGCGGTAGCCATGCTTGCCGCAAAACCTTGTTTGGATTCAATGCGTGACAGTTCGCGTCCGTCGTTCAGAGACAACGCCAAAAGCGCACCCCGGCTCTCTGCCACCACCACGCGTCCAGGAAGAATGACCGCACGGCTTGGTGCACCACGTTGCATCCGATAATGCCAACGCAGCGTACGTTGGCGGCGGTCCATGCAAAGCACACCCAGATCCGCCGACGACAAGACCAAAACGTCATTGTTCATGGCAAGTCCGGTCACGCCTGTCCAGTCGCTACGATGCCACTCGATGCTTCCGCTTGAGCGAGACAACTCAAATAATCCTCCCGAAAAAGAAGCGATATAGATCGTGTCACCATCTACGACTGGCGTGGTGTCTACATCTCCAAAACGCTGAGGCGCATCCGGAGCTTGTTCAATTTCAATCGACGTATCACGCTCCCACGCCACTTTGCCGGTCTTGGGTTCAAATGCCACCACAACCCCATCGCTAAACGCTGTAATCAAAAGATCTTGGCTCAACACCAATCCGGCGTGTCCGGCAATGGTAAACCCCTCTGGCGCATCCCGATGATAACTCCAGACGCGTTTGCCAGAGCGTCGATCCAAAGCAACCACTTCGTCGTCATCGGTCACGACAAAAATCAGTGTTTCGGCAATGACAGGCGGCTGTCGCAATGGACCACGCACTTTGCTACGCCATCGCAAGGTGCCTTGACTGGCTACCAACGCATGCAATACGCCATCTTCGGTCCCCACGTACACTTCATCGGCGTTGCGATCCAAACCCGCTTCTGCTTCAATTGTCGCCAGGGTGTTGTATTGGTAGATGCGCTTGCCTCCTCCGCTAAGCGCCCAAAAATGCCCGCTGGATGTTCCAAGGTACACTCGGTCTTCCATGGGACTGAGCACCGGCACGGCCCCTTCTACCGGCTTGTAGGGGCCCTCATAGACAGGCACCAGCGGCTTGACCCAACGTAGCACTATGGCATCGGTAGCCGGAGCACGGTAGCCAACGTTGTCGGGCCATGTCTCTTTAGCGGAGTATCCTATCGAGCCGCACCCATGTCCCCCAAGCATCGCTACAAGGAGCACCGCGCCTAGCCCCATTGGCGAGGCCGATCCCACATGAGGCCTACGGGTGTTCAAGGGGCCTCTGAACCCGAGGAACCTGAGGGCGGAGGCTGCTGTTTTTGCAATTGTTCAAGCAGCATCTGCAACTGCTCTGGCGAGAGATTATCAAGCCCCCCACCAGCGCCACCCAGTCCCCCTAAGCCGCCTAGTCCGCCTAGCCCATCGGAAGCCTGCTTTCGACTCAACTTGCCCCCTGGCAGCATCGAGGGATCGGCATCGAGCAACGCAAGCTCTGCTTGTTCTAACAAATACGTTTGTGATGAAGTTTTGTCTTTGCGCAAGCGCTCGACCAATGCTTTGAGTTGTTTGGCCGATTGAGACTTTTGTCCTTGAGCCAAGCTGAGACGTGCGGTGTGGTATTCCGCGAGGTCTTTAAACTCACCGTGGTTTAAGGACGCCAACTCTTTCGCATACACGAGCGCACCGTTGTAATCGCGTTGTTGCTCTTTCGCGAATATCAACCCCTGCAACGCTTGCCGATGTAGCCACGCATCTCCCGAAGCTTTACTTACTTCGGCATAACGTTTGGTGGCTTTTGAAAGATCACCGAGCAATAGATACTGCGCAGCTTGGCCAAGGCGTGCCCACGCAGCCGCATCACTCTTCGGATACTGGCTAATTAACTGGCCATAACGCTGAATTGCTTTTTTAGCACGCTCTTGTTCTGTCTTAAAACGCTCTTTTTGGGGTTCACTTCCCTTGGCCACAGCCATACCCCACGCGGGTGCTTCACCAACCGGCGCGGTGGTGGTTTGCACGGCTTTAAACAGAAGCGCCGACGCTTCGTGAGCCTGGCTGGTCAAATACCACCACTCAAACGCAATCACCCCAAGCACGCCGACGAGCAAGGCCGCACCGATCGCAACACCTTTTCGATAGCGGCCCAACATATCGCCTGCTTTGGAAGCACGTTTTAAAATGGCGTCCTCTAACACGGGCCGGCCACGTTTACGCGCCTTTTCAACGGCCTTTGCCGCTTTTTGTGCTGCCAGACGCTGCCCTGCAGTTGGGCGAACGCCACTGGTGGGACCACTATGTTCGTTTTTAGGATCTGACACGCGCCTACCCTGCTCTCTCATTGAATGCTAGCGTTATATTTCGTGCTTGTAGGCTGGGTTTCTATAATACGGTGTTCATGGAAGTCAATCTGAGGAGTATTGCTCAATGCGTCCTATTGCATGGCTTGCCGTAGCCACCTGTGTCCTCTTACATGCCCTATCGGCACAGGCCTATGAAGGCCAGCTTTCCTTCGGACCTCAAGCCGGCTATGCCGTATTGCTCGCCGATAGCAGCCTCAACAATCACGGCCTCGCGTTAGGCGCTACAGGATCGTATGGGCTTGATGACACATGGACCCTACGTGCTAACGGGATGTATGCCTATCATCCAGGTTCAGAAGCATGGCATGCCAGCATGCTGGGTGTGGAAATCATCTATCTCTTGGACATTTTGGAGTGGGTGCCCTTTATCGGCATTGGAGGCGAAGGGCTTGTGACTGTCATTGACAGCGACTTCAAGCTTAACGGCGCGGCTAATCTTATTGTGGGATTGGACTACATGCTTGCACGAGACATGGTGATCGGACTCGACATCCGTCCCATCGTGGTATTTTCTTCACTTGATGAACTGCCTGCTTATCTGACAGCCACATTGCGTTTTGAATGGTTGTTTGACACTTGGTGATGACAGTCATAGACGATGAGCCAGCCCTGAAGCTTGTGCAACGTACGTAGGCCAATCCCTTTGACTTCCAGCAGCTCTTTTATCGAGGTAAATGGCCCGTGCGCCTGTCGATAGGCCACAATACGCTTGGCCAATGCCTGGCCAACGTTAGGCAGCAAACGCAGCGCTTCTTCGTTTGCACAATTAAGATTGATCGGCTGACCCGAGAGCCAATCGCACCATACCGAATCAGTTTTGGCACATGCCATAGGACGCGCCAAGCGAGAAAATGTCGTCTTGATACGTGGGCTATCCAGCTTCGTCCTGCTGTAACCTAAGGCAAACGCAGCCCATAACACGGCCAAGGCGATAGCCGTTGAATGTACCTTCACGCCCCCTTATCGGCCGTTTAGGCAGGAGGTTTCTCAGAAGCACCCAAATTAAATCCAGAATGCAATGTTCGTAACGCAAGCTCAGCATATTTGGAGTGGATCAATACTGAAACTTTAATTTCACTCGTGCTGATGGCCATAATGTTGATGCCTTCATTGGCAAGCAAACGAAATGTCTTAGCCGCAATGCCGGCATGTGTGCGCATGCCTGCGCCCACAATCGAGACCTTGACCACGTTATCATCCACGACAATTTCCTTAGCGCCAATCGCTTTGACAACGGTTTCAGCAATGGACGTTGCTTTGCCAAGATCGCTCTTTGGCACCGTGAATGTCAAATCCGTCGTCCCGTCGATAGACACATTTTGAATGATCATGTCGACCGAGATATTGGCCTCCGCCATGGGCTCGAACACGGCAGCACCTGCTCCAGGATGGTCTGGTACAGAACGCACCGTGACCTTGCTCTCGTTTTTATCGTAGGTCACCCCGGTGACCAACACGGCCTCAAGGTCGTCCTCGGGCACTACCCACGTGCCAGGTTTGTCTGAAAAGCTTGAACGCACATGCACTGGTACCCCATATTTCATAGCAATTTCAACCGATCTAATTTGCAACACTTTGGCCCCCAACGAAGCCAACTCCAACATCTCTTCATAGTTAATGCGGTCTATCTTGCGTGCGCCCTTGCAGACGCCTGGATCCGCCGTAAACACGCCTTCAACGTCCGTATAGATTTCACAGACATCCGCATGGGTCGCAGCCGCCAACGCCACGGCCGTGGTATCTGAACCGCCTCGACCTAAGGTTGTGATGTTATTGTCGGCATCTATCCCTTGAAAGCCAGGAATGACAGCCACTTTCCCATCATGCAGCACCTGCGCGAGCTTGGCGCTTTCAATGCTTCGAATGCGGGCTTTATTAAAGGCACCGTCGGTAAGAATGCGCACTTGATGCCCTAAGAGCGACTGCGCAGGCACCCCCAGCCCATTAAGAGCAACTGCAAGTAATGCAGAAGTCACTTGTTCTCCTGTAGCCAATAGCGCATCTACTTCACGCTCTTGCGGGTCCTTCGCCAGCTCCTTGCTCATGGCAAGCAGCCGGTTTGTCTCGCCTGACATGGCACTCACGACGACAATGACATCCGCCCCTGAATGCTTGGTCGCAGCGACACGCTCAGCGACTCGGCGAATCCGATCCAGACTCCCTACGCTAGTCCCCCCGTACTTTTGAACGATTAGCGTCACGCTCGCGCATAGTAGAGCCCTTTGAATCCGTGTCAAACCTTTCTGAGGATCCCGACTTTTCCGACTTGTCTGAGCTGCCGTCCTTTTTTTCGGAGTTGCCGTCTTTTTCTCCGCTTTTTTGCCGATTCGATATGGCAAGCGGCGGACCGTAGTCGTCTTTGAGCTTGCGCTTAAGCTGGTCGAGCATGACCTGCTCCACATAGGCTGGCATCCCTGGAATTTGTACCACTGCATGCATGGTCAGCTTTTGGTTTTGATCTTTTTCTTGGACAATTTCGATGCTGCCTGGAAACTCCCGCTTGCCCTCTCGATATTGAAACAACACAAATCCAAGCTCTTTATCGCGCTCATCGATGGTCATCCGTAAGTCCACACGGACGAGCCGAATGACTGCGCTCCAGATTTGCTCGTAGCCATAAGGGATCTCGCTTCCGGCACGTGCTTGAACCGACAGCGGAAAAACTCCCGCCGCAAGCAGCATGCTCACAACCATCCCACCAAGGCGCATAACTCACCCTAGTCTGCCTGTTCTATAGAGGCCAAATTAGTGGCCATCCGATATCAATCGGTGAACTGGCAGTGTTAGGATTCGAGGACGTCGCGAAGTCGAACTTTCATGAAGTACAACGGTAAGAGCCCTGCAATCGTTACAAAAACCGCTTGCAGCGTATAAAGCAGGAAAATGTAGACTGCGCCTTCGTCCACCACCCAATGTCCCGCCACATACAGCCGAAGACCGATGGAAACTGCGAGCTGAAAATTGCCAAATAACCCTGGACCCGCGGGCAGCAATACTCCAATCGCCAATATGCCCATCAGGCCAACCGCCTGACCCATGGAAAGCGGCAGTCCGCATCCCTGAGCCAAGATCCACATCCCAAGCGCATTGAGCCCCCAGTACACTCCTGTCTCAATCAAAAAAGGCAAGAGCAATCGAGGATGGGCAAGCGACTCCAGTCCGTTTGCCAAACTCCCAAGCTTTTCCGAAACATAGTGACCAATCTTAGGAGAAACCCACCCGATACTTCGGCGCAGCAACGTGACTGCAAGCTCCCGTTGATACAAAAACAGTCCTAACAGCACAAAGGCTGCAATGAACACAAACAACGTGACATACGCATAGTAAGGCAACGACTGAACCAGTCGATCAGTGCTATGCAAGCGAGGTAAGAAAAACACAGCCCACACCACACACAAACTTGTCACCACACCATCGATGACACGCTCGACCGCAACGGTTCCTATTCCCGTAGATAGGCTCACCCCATGGCGCAGCTTGAGCAAGGCAGGACGAGCCACTTCGCCTATTCGCAAAGGCAACATGAAAATGGCAAAGAATCCGACCCAACTCAGGCGTACCAGTTCCATCGTGGGCAGAGGAATCACCGGGCTCAGCAAAAACCGCCATCGTGTCGCTCGAAACCAATGGTTGCCCGCGAGAGTTAATAGGTAAAGCAACACCGCCCACCAGTGAACATGCCCAAACGATTCCTTGCCTGGCAGCAAGGGC
Organism: uncultured Polyangiales bacterium; assembly: GCA_964640175.1. Classification (GTDB taxonomy): domain Bacteria; phylum Myxococcota_A; class Polyangia; order Polyangiales; genus JACKDX01. The sequence goes on from CAZXFW010000005.1 coordinate 146,162, forward strand.
ACTCCACCACGTGCTGCAAGCCAAGCAAACAATACGCCAATCGACAACGACAGGATCAGCTTGAACAACATATCTCTACGGAACATACGTGCTTGGCCTTCCTAACCACTGCGCCACATATTTGGCCAGCAAGTCCGCTTCGAGGTTGACTCGTTTGCCCACCGTGTAGGTACTAAAGCATGTGGCTTCCAAGGTGAGAGGCACCAGCATCACACTGAACCCTGTTTCTGCACTGCCTTGTCTAGAAACATCATTAACGGTCAGACTGGTTCCGTTGACTGCAATCGATCCTTTGGGTGCAATGAAGCGAACGAGACTTTCTGGAACAGAAAATCGCAGCTCGCGGCACTCGCCGTGGATGTGAATGCTCTCTAAAGTACCCACGCCATCCACATGGCCTGTCATTATGTGTCCTCCGAAACGGGTGCTGGGCAACATCGCACGTTCCAAATGAACACGTTCGCCTAGGGCAAGTTGTTCGAGCGTGGTACACGCAAGCGTCTCAGCCGACGCATGTGCCGTAAAGCTGCCATTTTCGCCGGGAACCGCGCTTAAGCACACACCATCCACCGCAATAGATTCGCCCAGCTTCAAATCGAGATAACTGGTTTGGAAGTTGATATCCACACCGCTTTGTCGTGGCGTCCAGGCACGCACAGTGCCAATCGTTTCTACGATGCCGGTAAACACGTTTCGTTAGGGTCCGTAAAAGTCGGTTCGTTTATTCAAGCAAGCCGCCTTTTAGTACATCGCCTTCAAATAGTACATCTGTACCAAACCGGCGAATGCGCAAATTCCTGAGCCGACTCGCCTCTGTCATGCGCTCCACGTGACGAAATGTGGCTAGGGCAGGAGCTTTGGGATCCCCGATAAGCAAAGGCGCCACAAAAACAGCCATGCGATCCACCAAGCCTTCTTTTAAGAAACTGTTATAAACTGTCGCGCCGCCCTCCACTAGCAAGTTCACTACCCCGTGTTCACCAAGCATCTGAAGGACTGCCTTGAGATCCAGGCCCTGCGGTGCTGACGGCACAGCAAGCAACCTTGCACCTGCATCACGGAGCGCTCGCTTTCTCTCTTCGGGCGCTTCTTCTGCATGCATCAGCCATACTGCGGAGGCATCACTCTGAAACAAACGCGCTTGAGGTGGGGTGCGTAACCGCGAGTCTAGGATGACCCGTACGGGACTCACACCTTTAACGTGACGCACTGTCAGCCATGGATCATCTTTAAGCACTGTGTTGACACCCACCAAGATGGCATCGGCAGCCATGCGCATGGCATGTGTTTCGGTACGCGCTTTATCACTTGTTATCCACCGCGCTTGTCCTGAACGTGTTGCAATTCGTCCATCCAAACTCACGGCCGCTTTGAGTATCACGTAGGGCAGCCCTTGACTTCGATGCTTCACAAACCCCGCAACCAATCGCTCGGCCTGTGCTTGTAGCACCCCTACGTCCACCTCGATCCCGCCCGCTTTGAGTTTCTCGATTGCTCCTTTTACATGCGGCATGGGATCGGTACACCCAATGACCACTCTGCCAATTCCCGCAGCTAAAATTGCGTCAGTGCACGGCCCTGTCCGGCCTTGATGATTGCACGGCTCAAGCGTGACATACAACGTTGCACCTTTAACACTCGTTGCTGAGCGCTCCATGGCAACGACTTCGGCGTGCGCAAGACCTGCACGTTCGTGATAGCCCGACGAAAGCATTGTTCCGCTTTTCACGATGACTGCGCCCACATGAGGGTTTGGACTAGGCCGTCCTTTATGAGCTTCCCTCAACGCAAGCGCCATCATCCGCCGATCAAATGCCGTAATGGTCACGAGCCTTTTTGCTCCGAACTGTCGAGCAAATGGGAAAGCGCACCCATGAACTCATGAATGTCCTTGAAACTGCGATAGACGCTGGCAAAACGCACATAAGCCACCTGATCCAAGTCCTTGAGCTTGAGCATGATTTTTTCACCAATCATTGAGGAAGGCACTTCTTTTTCCCCCATCTCAACCAACTGCTTTTCCAAATCATCCGCCACAAGCTCTAATACCGCGGATGAAACAGGTCGTTTTTCGCAAGCTCGACGTAACCCAGAAATAACTTTCATGCGATCAAAAGGCTCTCGACGATCATCCTTCTTAATCACCAGAGGATAGATCTGCTCCACCCGCTCGTAAGTGGTGTAGCGGCGTGAACATCCTTCACATTCGCGACGTCTACGGGTCACTTCGCCCCCCTGTGACAGACGTGAATCCATCACACGATTATCCAACGAACTACAAAAAGGACATTTCATAGACGTGTCCTCACCGCTGATCTAAGGAAACCGCTGCGCAGGCCGGCCTCGGCTAAACGTAAACTTAAAATACCCATTGACGGTACCATAACCACTTTCGGGCTCCGAGATGTTTGCTAATTTAATATCACTTAGCGTGGCGGCAATATTTTCGTCATCCTCATTCACCCCGGGCGCATAGATCTTATCGAACACGATCGTCCCAGAAACGGCGTTTAAAGCCACGGGATTGGTCCTTCTATCGATCTCGCAGCTGTCGTTGAAATACATCACAGCTTGAATAGGCTCTCGGAACCCATACGCCACCTTAAGAGGCGTCCCTAAGTAGTGCTCGCGGACTTCGCTGGCATTAATGACTGTCACAAACAGCCCATCGCTATTAATCGATAAATCGCTCCCACGTTGAACCACAATTTCCAGACGTTTTTCGTAAGATTCTGCCGCAAAATAGGTTGGATTGAGGTCGTATTCACCATTTAAATCACACGCTTCAGCAACGACCGTCCCCGCGAGTTCTCCTTCGCCCTCTCCCACCTCACAACCGGCGATAAGTACCAGCATACTCCATGCATATAAACGATGCTGTCTAATCAATGTAACCACCTGCAACCAACGTATCGTGTTGGTAGACAACCGCTGCTTGTCCCGGTGTGATTGCGGTCTGTGCAGCATTAAACTCCACATGAAACCCAGTGTCCGTCGGAATCACCCACGCCGGGCTTGGCTCATGACGGTAACGAATGCGTACCAAGGCATCAAACGGTTCTTTGGGCTTAGGCAAAAGCCACGACGCTTGGCTTGCGGTCAGAGTCCGACTGGACAAACTGGCACGCGATCCCACAACCACATCGCGTGTCTCAGGAAGAATGCGAAGCACATATTTTGCATCGCCACCGCCTAACCCAAGCCCACGACGCTGCCCCACGGTAAACTGGTGAATCCCATCGTGAGTGCCTAAGGAAGCTCCTGCTTCGTCCACAATGTTTCCTGTCGGCTGAGAGCCAGCCTGTCGTGTCACAAACCCTGCAATGTCATTGTCTGGCACGAAACACAACGATTGTGAATCCGGCTTTTTTGCATTGGGGACCAGTAACCGTTCTGCATGCTGGCGAGTTTCTGTTTTACTCATTTCTCCTAACGGAAACATAAACCGCTTGAATGTGCTTCGCGGCACACCAAACAAAAAATAGCTCTGATCTTTGTCGCGGTCGAGACCACGTAAGACACACGGCTCGTTGGCTTTATCGCGCACCAAACGTGCATAATGCCCCGTAGCCACATGGCTTGCCCCGAACTGCGAAGCGACTTCAAGCAGCCGCGTAAGCTTAACGTGTTGATTGCACGCTACGCATGGGACAGGCGTGGTGCCATGCACATAACTCTTCAAAAAAGGATCCACCACCTGAGATCGAAATGCGGTGGTTTCATCAATCACATAATGAGGAATCCCTAGCGCGTCACACGTTCGTCGCGCATCCTCTTGGTCTTCTGGGGCACAGCAGCGGCCTGGAGCTCGGCCAGGCTCGGCATTCCACAAATGAAGTGTTACGCCAACCAACTCATAACCTTGCTCGCGCAACAACGCCGCAGCGACGGAAGAATCCACCCCTCCACTCATTGCGACCAAAATTCTGCCTACACGCTCCTGCGTCATGCCCCGTTCCTTAATCAAAGCGTTCATCGCGTCAAGACTTGGCCTTAAGTTCTCGCAGACTCTGAACAAACGTATCCATACTTATCCCACAACATTCTACTGAATAGACCATCAACCCCGTCAGCGGCAACAACAAAAAACCATAACATTTCAGTGAATTAGAAACGGATCGTTGATGCAGACGGAACCTTTGTTTATAATTCTCAAATTCTTTTTAGGATGCAAACCGTCCAATCACTTCTCGGATGATGCGTTTGGCTTCGTCGATGTCTTCTTGAGTGGTTTGGGGGCCTAGGCTCAAACGCACAGCACTGCTGGCTCGCCAGGTTTCGGTCGGATACATCGCTTCTAGCACCGGGCTGTTTCGCACCACGCCAGAGGAACACGCTGCGCCACTGGAAACGCAGAGCCCCTCCACATCAAACGCTGGCACTAACACATCGGCTCGCACGCCAGGGAAGCTTACGTTGGTCACGGTAGCTACACGAAATGCACTGTCTGCATTAACACTGGCCCCCAACGATCGCAGCACTGTCTCAAGAGAATCGCGAAATCGCCCAATCGACGACATGAGCCGAAGTCGTTCAGGCACGTGCTCTGCCGCTGCACCAAACCCTGCCAACGAAATCACATCCGGACTCCCTGGTCGACGTCCTTTTTCTTGAGTGCCTCCGCGTAGCACCGGCTCAAGATCTATCTCAGGCTTAAGCCAAAGAGCGCCCACGCCTGCAGGTCCACCCATTTTATGTGATGCAAATGACAATGCGGTTGCACCAAGCGAAGCTACATTTACCGCCAGCTTTCCTAATGCTTGTGTCGCGTCCACAAAGAACGGCACGTTGTGCTCCTTGCAAACTTCTGCGTAAGTCCCCACAGGAAACACCATGCCTGTTTCGTGATTGACCCATTGAATGGCTACCACATCCGTAGGCACTCGAAGCGCCTCGTTAAGATCCTCTGCTCCAGGAACACGATGGCCCTGCACCTTTAACCGCGTCACACGGCTGCCCTCTGCTTCCCAACCACGCACCACGTTGGCCACAGCAGGATGCTCAACTGCAGTGGTAATCACATGCTGCGGAATCGTCTTAAGGATGCCACGCAAACCGAGATTGCATGCTTCGGTTCCACCGGAAGTAAAGATGACCTCGCTACCCTGTGCCCCAATGGCATGCGCAAATTGTTCACGTGCGGTTTCCATCCACTGACGCGCTTGGCGTCCCGCTTGATGAATGCTGGAGGGGTTGGCCCAAGCAATCTCTTCGGCCCGTGCCATGGCCTGACGCGCCGCTTGGCACGGAGGACTTGCAGCATGGTGGTCAAGGTACAACATAACTAACCTACATTATTGGATGTTTTGTATAATTTAGCCCAGAGAACACTCACATGTCTACCGAGCAGAAAGCGGAGTATGGCACGTAACTCCACCGCGATCGAGCCATACGACCCAATCCAGGCAAGGATGAAGTCTTGGTGTTTTCACCTTATTTAATACATGGAGCAGCTTCAAACCAGAATGTTAATACCACACGGGTATCGTTAGAGATTCGCTTTCAACGACCGAGCACCTCCACGAAAAGCAGTTAACATTCCAATGAATGGAAGGCCCTGAACACAGTTGCTTGGCTTGGAATGCTGTTTTATGATCTAATGGTCTGGTGGTTTCTAAGCTTTACCAACTGGGAACGTGTATTTTAGTCTGCATGATGGTGCAGGCATGTGCCAGCAATGAACGCGCCACGCCTCAGGAGCCGGACGCGATGCCCATCGATACTGGCTTCCCACCTTTGCTTGATGTCGATGATACGCCTTTGCCGCCGAATGATTGCAAAAAGGATCCGCTATGCCAAGAACAGGCTGCCGCATGCGCAGCCAGCTCTACAGAAACAGCATGTTCTACGGCTGGATCGGCATGTCAGTGGTGTGCATCGGCCAATCAGTGCTGGATTGCAGGCGAGTTTTGCCCTTCGTGTGAAAGTTTTTTTGATCGAGGCACGTGTGGACTTCAGGAGGGATGCACCTATTGTGACAGGACACCCGGACCAGGCTGTGTAAACAACAGTGCCGCTGGATCCTGTTCGTGTTGGGCCATCGAAACTGAGGGCGCATGCTCAGGGGGATGCAACTGGTGTGCTCAAGCCAGCGCGTGTATTCCTGAAGGCGAACAATGCGTGTCGCGACGCGTGACATTTGTTGCGGGCCCCATCAAAATTGGCACGTCCAACAGTTTTTCCACCAATCCACCCACATTCAAAGGCCTTGCAGGTGCGGACGCCTATTGCAACCATGTAGCCGCAACTTCAGAAGCACTGAGCGGGCGGGTTTTTAAAGCCTGGTTAAGTGGTTCGACAGCCAGTGTCCAACAGCGCTTTACAAAGTATTACGTACCTTACATCAGTACTACGGGACAAGTCGTAGCCAAAGGCTGGGGAGTTATTTTTTCAGGGGGCGGGTTATGGGAACTCCATAAAACGGTTTCAGGAACAACCGCGCCTACAACAGACTTAGGATGTGAAGCCACTCCGTATACGACGCAGCGGCGTGTATGGACAGGCACGACTGAGTATGGCACTGCCGCAGGACACCACTGCTTAGATTGGACTTGGAATGCCAACCCTATAGGCAACAGTGCCATGGTAGGAAGCCAAACCTCTACCGATCCACAGTGGACTAACATGTGCATCGATGCCAATGGTTGTGGAAAAAACGGACTTCTGTATTGCTTCGAACAGTAGCATTACAGTGACTCTACTGTAGGATATTCTGCCACCTAAAACATGTGATTAAAGAGTGCGATGGACAGCAGCATGATATTCTTATTGAGTGCGTAGTTTTCACGCCAGTTGCATAGGAGTGCTACACGCTGCACTGATAACGAGTGCCGGGATAGCGTGGATCGGCTGCTCGGACACCATCGTCGACCCTCGCCGTCCTTCAGAGGATGCGGGACCAAGCGATACGCCAGAGAGCGATATTTCATGGGATTTCGATGTTCCCAATCTTTGCAGCTCGAACGAACGGCTTTGCGAAATACCTGACAGCGGAACGCCTTGTGAACCGTTGGATGATGCCGGACTGCCCCCCATTGGATGTGGCCCTCAAACGCAGTGTGTGGATGTAATGAGTGACAACCAACGTTGCGGAAGTTGCGAGACCTCCTGTAATACGCAACGTTTTCAGTGCACGGATGGGCAGTGCAAATGTAAAATAGAAGATGCCGATTCGTGTGGGTCAGACACATGCATTGATTTAAACACCACCGACTGGCACTGCGGAGAATGTTATCATGTATGTGGCTCCGGAAAGAACTGTGTAGGCGGAACATGCTTGGATGCACCCGGTGACCGGCCCTATTCAATTATCGCCAATGATCCGTTAGCCCCCATCGAACTGTCCGCAGGACTTCATACCACGTCCATCTATATTAACAACTATGGCAAAGATGAGCCTCTTGCGCCTGCAACAGGAGATGCTTGTAGCGATGCAAATGGTCCTGATGTGTTTTTTAGAGTTCTCATTCCTCCGCCGCCAAACCCCTCTGCAAACTATGGCAGCCAATTTTCAATCAGTGTTAATAAGCCCGGCTATGCTGTAGCGATATGGACTCAAGACCCCGCCAATGCAGCACCGAATGCCTGTGACACTGACGAACTAGGCAATGCAACGTTGACATTCACGAATTGCAGCACGCGCGGAGAATTCGCAATTATGGTGAGGAAGCTTTACGCCACCACAGAGGCGAACAGCCCGGTTACGGTCACCATTAGTTCCAGCGGCGGCAATATTTGCTATATTTCTCCCTAATAACCGTATCTACTTTGAATGACACCAGCCGTCGTCGCCCCATTCACACGCATCCTCACGCGATTGACAAGCTGCTTCGTTGAGAAAGTTTTCACAGCGTTGCTCCAAACAGACTTGACTGGTTTGCTCGTCACCGCTTTGACGTTTTAGCCAGCATGCAAAGACATATGCCGTGCAATTGGTGGATTTGCAGATTGAGTACGCATTGCAGCTCGTAGCATCTTTTCGTTCATGGCAAGGAGGATCGGGCTCGGATGCAGCGAAATTTGTGTCTGCAGAGCGGCACCGATCGGAAAACCACAAACAACGCAGTGCCGCGTTGCACGATGCTTGATCTGTCCAGTATTCACATGGGCCAATGCAGTAAGCTGCATGGTTTCCCACGTTAGGATAACAGCCCAAGGCGTATTGATTACGGCTAGGACAATAATACCACTCACACTCCGGATGCTCACTGCAGCTTTCCGGATCGCCATAGGCCCTACACTCCACGCAAAGTGTACTATCTCCCGCGTCAGGCCCGTCGTACGGGGTCGATGGATCGCAATACGACGGCTCGTCCGATACGTCTGAGAAAATATCCCATGAATTTGCATCGGGCAACGCGTTTTCTTTTTTGTCTCCACATGCACTCAAGGACAAGAGGCAGAGTATGACATATAGATGGCGCATGAATCCGACTAAAATATTAGCTTAATTCTGAAAGATTCCCAACTAAGAAACCATAGTCAACACAGACTCTCCTTTGAATACTAAATTAGCAGCACCCAATCCACCATGCCACAGTTCAATCCAAGTCGTTTTTTTTCGACTTCTTCTTTTTATGGCTTGGGCATAATCCGGCCTTGCGCAGGAACAGACATAAACCATTCCTGCACTTCATCATCGTCGTCATCATCGTCAAAGGAAGGCGGCGAACCTGCTGCGTATGACATGCCGCTGAAGCTGCTGTCGGGGTTGAAAAAAACCTGGACCCAAATGGCTTGATCAGGCCCCGGCTCCAGCGAATACAGTTCCAAGACACTACCGTCGCTCATGTGAATACCGTCAGGATCTTCTTCGCCGTCCTCCTCCTCCTCATCATCATCCTCTGATTCTTCTTCATCATCAAAGGAATTGTCGTCAAACGCAGGATAGGCCGCAACATCCCACCCTTGCACGCCGAATCCGACAGGCTCGGATGGACTTAAGTTAAAAACAAGCAGATCAATTACGGCGTTGTTATCAGGCCAATCCGAAAAAGAGGGAGGCACGGTAAGCATCGAGGGTCGCATGTGGTATTCGTAGCTTTGCTTCGTTTGGTTGTATTCCGTGCAAACATACACAGGCGCTGCAAAATAGGGCTTACCATTTTCGTTTTCGTCATCAACATTGATAAGCATTGGGGCAATGGGGGTAAGCCCACTCAAGATATCACTGCAGGAATCACCAGCCCTTCGTTTAGACTCCCGGTCAGATAAACGAAGGTTCGATTGCACGCCAAAGTCTTTAACCAACTGGCGAATAAAGGACTCGCCATCCGACCCCAACTCGGACACTAAAAGATCATCGTATGCGGAATGAACCCACGGAGTAAAGTAATCGATGCAACTCCGCGAAATCCACCGCGTTGGATGAAGATCCTGCCAGTCATTTTCTAAGATAACATTGACAAACGACTCACTGCCTTCCGATTCCAAAAAAGAGAATACTCGTCCACCACGAGAGAGCCGATCGTCAGAAATCAAGCGCTGGCTACTTTGCTTATCGAGCGAAAACAGCGGACAGTCACCTCGGGCGTACGAAACAAAATTCGGAGACAAAGCCTCGTCAACGGCGATTGAATTAATTTCAGGCACCACGATGTACTCTGGCTCCGGCTCTACCGCGGTTTGTACCCGCATCATAGGCATGCCATTGCTGGCGATCACATCGAGTCCAAAGGCGAGAAATTCTTGATCTTCAGTCAGCTGGTATGTTTGCTCAGTCGGCTCCAGAGCGCCTCGGCGATGATTCATGACATACACCTGAAAATCACCGTTTTGAGTCGGTGTCACCATCATAGAAATCATTCATGGCGCAGTTTGATGCGACTTGTCAGCATGAACGTTAGTGCCGTTTTGATTGCAGGCGAAGACCACACCAGACAAAGCACAAATGCTCAATGATATGAGTGGATTATACCGTCGAAACATGCTGCACTATGTCACAGAGTTTTTGCTGTGCAAGGCACTTTGAACGTTCGCGTACGATGTGTACCGCACCTGTTTTGCGGGCTGTAGATATTAGGGGGATGTTTTAAGGGATGGGCGCGCTGAGACTTTGAGCGATACCAGCGTGCCCTTAAGTAGGTGTTTTGCCACGGAATGCCCGGGAGGGCTTTGAACCGAAACATCTCCGCCCAATGCACGACTGACACGCCGCGCAAATGCCAAGCCAAGACCTGCTCCGCCATACGAACGTGTTGGAGAACCATCCACTTGGTAAAACGGCTCGAAAATGTGCTCGAGCTGCGTAGCGTCAATCCCCGAACCACTGTCAGCCACATGCACGGTGTATAGGGTCTGTTGCGATGCATCCATTTCTGACGATGCTTCAAGCGCCACTTTGCCTCCCCGGGGCGTGAACTTCACAGCATTGTCCAACACGTGCACCATGGCTCGGCGCAATTTATCAGGATCGCCTGTGGCAGGCGCTGCGTCTGCAGGCACAGCATGGATGATCTTCACATCCGCTTCTGCGGCACGAGATGCGATGAGATCCAACGCCTGATGAACTACGTTGGCAAAATCGTAGTGCCGTTCGTAAAAATGGATGCTGCCGCTCTCTAGCAAGCTCATGTCGAGCAACGTGTCGATCAAAAAGCGCAAACGCTCTGCAGAGGCGCTCATAGACATCAAGCTTTTTTGCTGAAGAGGACTTAAGGGACCGAGCTGCCCTTCCAACAACAATCCAAGATAGCCAATCACGGGGGTGAGAGGCGTGGCCAGTTCATGGGTTATGTTACGCAAAAAATCGCGACGTAACCGCGCCATGTCTTGCATCCTGCGGTTGGTCTCTGACAATTCCAACACTTTTTCTTCCAAGTGACGGACGATTTGTTGGGTGTGTTGTTGAAGCGTCTGGGCAGCTTGGCGACGTGGTTTGGTACGCGGGCGAAGGTGAGGCGCCACAAGGCCGCTAAGCCCTGCCGCATCCAAGGGCTTGTGGATAAGTCCATCGGCTCCCACCGCGAATGCCGAGCGTTCGTTGGACGCTGCCGCTAACATTACGACAGGAACCTTGTCCAATGCTGGAATCCCGCGAATTCTCAGCGTAACTTCATACCCATCCAGATCCGGAAGCTGGGCATCCACCAAAACCAGGTCCGGTGGCTGCGCTTCAGCCATGCGCACACCCTCAATTCCACTCTGTGCCGCGTATACCTCATGCCCCACGGGCGCCAGGGCAGCTTTGACAAGCTCCTGATCCGCCTGGTTGCAATCAATATGCAAAATACGCGCCATTTTAGATACGTTTACGTGGCCCTAAAGCCCGCTTACCCTTTCACATACGTTCGCACAGCCCCCAGGCTCGCTTACCCTTTGACCTATGTTCGCATAGCCTTGGGGCTCGCTCATCTGCAAGAGTTTAACATTCCTAGCTGGACTCAACTACTATCCGGCTGTACTTCTTAATAGATATGCTATCAGACCTTGGGACTCGGCTGGTTCGATCCGGCCTTATCAGTCGGGATCAACTCGCCCATGCCCTGGCAGCCACCCAACTTGACGGTGGAATTCTGGCAGCCCGACTTATCGAACAAGGCCTCAACGAAGAAACCTTGGCCGGTTTGTTTTTGGGTGATGGATACGGGCCCCTGGTCAGCATCGAAGAGTTAGCCACCGCAGAGCCAAACGCCATTCAGCGCGTTCCTGCAGATATGGCCCGCGAGCTTTTGGCGCTACCGATCCGGCTGACTGACCAAGGATTGGTGGTAGCCATGGCCGACCCTTCAGATCCACACCTCATTCATGAGCTTGCATTGACAGCAAGCATGGACGTGATCCCTAAAGTTTCGTTTGTCTCCGATCTGCGCGTCGCGATTGACCACGCCTACCAAAACGCAGACACCGCACGCACAGCCAATACCCCACGCCAACCTACCCACCGTCCAGGGTCCTGGTTGCAAAGCCACATGCAAGCATCATCCTGGCCTGCTGTAGAAAAAACCTCCATGCCCACATCACCAAGGCGTGATGCCGTGCTTCCCACACAGGCTTTGCGAGGTCCCACCGGCACCTTGAAGCCCCCTTCCGTTTCTGGATTTGCTGACGAGCACATGTTTATCCCATTGGCCGCAAGCAGCAGAGGAAACTACGCTGCTGGACGTATTCCAACACACCGTCGTACGTCGCGTCCCCCCACAATGCACGAACCGCGGTTTAGCGATTCATTTGCTCCGGAAACAACCGCTTCTTACAATCCACCTCCCTTTGTAGAGGCCACTCCCAGCCATAAGCCTCAGCCTCCCCCCCCTCAACGCCCCGCTGCTGAAAAACCCTGGGCGGATCTTTTTGTTGATTCACCCTTAAAACACTCAAGTGTGACTTCGCAGCGCGCATCGAGACCAGCTTCTGAACGCTCTTTAACACGCAACAGTGTGATTGGAGAACGCCTACGATCGCTAAGGCCCATGGCAGAGCCCGCTCCTCCTGACATTGCACCGACCCTTGCCAGCATTCGCGCCAGCCGTGACAGCGATCAGATTTTGAGGTTTGCATGCTATGGAGCTGCGTCTGTTTCATCATTAGCCGTGGCGCTGGTGTTACGCAAAGGCACGCTCGAAGGCCGTGAAGCCGCAGGCGTGGGTGTGCCCCGCGAGGCTATTCGCAAGATTTGGATCCCCACCGAAACCGGTTCTGTTTTCCAAAAAGTTCTTGCCACAGGCGAAACATACCTAGGGCCTCACGGCTCGAACGCAGCGGACATCCTGTTTCATTCAGCCACCGGTAGCCGAGGACCGGAGTTTTTGGTTGAGCCCATTTTTTTACATGGCCGTATCGTTGCCATGTTGTGTGTCGATGGACCTTTGTATGGCAGCCTTGGACAGGAACGTGTACGAACGTTGACGTATGCTGTGTCTGAGGCCTTGGCACGCATTATTATGTCTTCTAAGCAATGAACGATTCTTTAAAGAAAGCCTTCGACGAATGGCGCTCTAATCTGGCTGTTTTCGAGAAACAGCATCCACCGCGAACGCGTAGCGTGTTGCTTTCACAGGAAAAAGACGCTGAATGCTTGTACACGCCGGCACACGCACCAAGCCTCTCTGGCGATTACGAGACAGCATTAGGATTTGCAGGATCCCCTCCTTATACCCGCGGCATACAACCCAACATGTACCGTGGACGCCTCTGGACCATGCGACAATATGCTGGATTTGGCGATGCTAAAGAATCCAATCAACGCTACCTTCATTTGCTCAAACAAGGCCAAACCGGCCTGAGCATTGCCTTTGACCTGCCTACTCAGATGGGTCGAGATAGCGATCATCCCCTGGCTCAAGGCGAGGTGGGTAAAGTCGGCGTAGCCATAGACACGTTGGACGACATGAGAATTTTGTTCAAGGACATTGCGTTGGACAAAGTCTCTACGTCGATGACCATCAATGCGACAGCATGTATTCTGTTGGCGTTTTATGTGCTCGTGGCTGAAGAGCAAGGCCTCGATGCCAAACATTTGCGAGGCACCGTACAAAACGACATTCTCAAAGAATACATTGCCCGCGGCACGTACATCTACCCCGTTGAGCCGTCTTTGCGAATAACGCAGGACCTCTTTGTATGGTGCGCCGAACACACTCCACGCTGGCATCCCATTTCAATAAGCGGCTATCACATGCGTGAAGCGGGTTGTGATGCGGCGCAAGAAATTGCGTTCACACTTAGCAATGCCATGACGTATGTGCAATCTGCACGTGATGCGGGGCTCAGCAGCAACGTCTTTGGCAAGCAGCTGTCGTTTTTCTTTAATGCCCATAGCCATCTATTGGAAGAAGTGGCGAAATTCCGTGCCGCGAGGCGCATGTGGGCTAATTTGATGCGCACGCGTTTTGGTGCCACAGAACCCGCGGCATGCATGTTGCGGTTTCATGCACAGACAGCAGGGTCAACCCTTCAAGCACAGCAGCCACTGGTTAACACCATTCGAGTCGCCCTTCAAACACTGAGCGCCGTCTTAGGAGGCTGCCAATCATTGCATGCCAACGGTTACGATGAAGCGCTTTCGCTGCCTTCAGAAACAGCTGCCACGCTGGCATTACGCACTCAACAAGTGTTGGCTTACGAAAGTGGCATCACCGACACCGTAGACCCACTCGGAGGAAGCTATGCCATTGAAGCGTTGACCGATCGGCTCGAACAACAAGCCCAACGCTATATCGATCACATTGAAACTTTGGGAGGCATGCCTGCTGCGATTGCACAAGGATATGTGCAACGTGAGATCCACAACACCGCCTACCGCACTCAGCTCCGCATTGAATCAGGCGAGCAAGTGATTGTGGGTGCCAACCGCTTCAACGACACAGGAGCCCTTTCAGCAACGACCTCGGCTCAGCCCCAAGACCGCACCCGCGCTCAAACTGAACGACTGCAAGCATTTCGCAAGCGTCGTGACGCTAAACAAGCAAACCGGGCATGCGATAACATCCGAGATCGCGCACGAAGCGACACCAACCTCATGCCTGCCATTCTCGAAGCCGCACGGGCTCATGCAACCTTAGGAGAAATCAGCGACGCCATGCGCGATGTGTTTGGCGAATACCAGCCCTCTCTTTAGAGTGGTCCTTGTTTAGAAACGTGTGGTTATCGATGATCAGCCAACGGCCTCCAGGGCGCCCAAGCGCAATCGCTTCATCGCCTGCTTCTGCCGCGGGAGTTGCAGCGATCACAACATCGCCCGAAGGAATGCTTTCAGGAGACGTCACCAAAAGCGGTTTGTAATCCACGTCCGTCTAAAAAGCATATGTCGTCGTCCGGTACTCTTTTCTTCCACTAGCACCAGTGTGTGCACATGCAACCCGAAGGAAGCTGCTCGAAGAAACCTCAGCTCTCCGAAGATGCCACATCATCGGAATTCGTCTCCACATCATCAAATTCATTGGGGTTATCTTCGAATGCGGGTGTTCCTAAATCCGAGCTCTCAGCTCTGTCTTCCTGAGCTACGCTGTCATCGCTGTTGTTGCGCTCGCGACGGTAATCGCGACCGCGTCGACGACGCCCTGAAGACGACCAGCCTCGGCCTTCGCGGGATTCTTGTTCTGCAGGCTGTGTCTCAAGCTCTACCGTACCACTCAACGCAGCCAATAACTCAAACTGAGGCAATGTCAGTTCTACACGCGTTTTCGTCAGACCAATCCCTTTGGTTTCCAGCGCCGTAGCCCACTCCATGCCATCAAACAGTGCACAAGGAGCCACTCCTGCCAGCGTGCATTCTTGCCTTGCTTCGGAGCGAACCATGCCGAGCGTGATGATCCATGCCGCGCTGGCTTGGCCATAGTGATGCAATGCGCCCCGAGTTTGTTCTATGAATGACTTGTCCACGTCCTGACCGTTTCGACGCACCACAATTGCCAAGTGTGTTTCACTGCGCCCTTGACGAAGCACGCCCGCAAAATGAAGCTCATTCGCGGAGCTGCCAGGACGACGCACCGCACGAATGGACGCCACACCTTCAGCATTGAGCCAAGACGCAATCAGCTCGGCAAACCCCGTCAATGGAAGTGCGCGCACTTGCTTCAAAAACAACTTTCGCACGGCGGCTTGCTGTTGCTCTGCACTACGTTGAACTTGACGTTCGGCGCGTAGTGCTTCGGAAGGAAGTAGCCAATCGGTAAGCCAAACGAGATCTCCATGCACACGAAACCGCGGACGACGGCCTTCACGCTCTTGAAAGGCGTTATCTGCTCTCAGCGCTGCCGCTACCGTGGGAACCAACGCCTGTGCTTCGCCCTGAAGCCGCTTTCTTTGTACCAATTGCTGTGCAATCTGCTCCAAATCCCAGGACTGACGCTGGCTCATGCTGTCGAGCACGGCAAATACGGCGTCAGAAAGGCTTTTGCCGATAAGGTCATCGTCCCCTGCCTGCCGCTGCCAATCGCCCGCAAGGTCATAACGATCCCTCGTTTCTAAGGGCTGAGCACGGCCACCGCCATTGTCACGTACGGCTGCACTCTGGGATGTTCCATTCCCGCCCACAGCGCCTCCTCGCCCCGGGCGACGACGGCGACGGCGCCTGCCGCTTCGCTTGGCTTCTTGACGACCCTCATCCAACCCCGCCAAAATCGGCTCATCATCGTCGTCTTCCTCAGGGAAAAGCTGTGCTCCGGCCAACGCGCTTGGCTTCGCAGTTTCGTCTTCAACCACAGGAGCTTCAGCCTGCTCCCGGTCATCGCTCGGCAAATGTTCTTCGATGTCGTGCATAATCAACTCGATATCCTCTCCCTCAGCACCATCGGCCGAGGCTGCAGCCAGCACGGCCGCGCTGAATTCCTTCAAACCAAACACCCCAGGTTTGACCTTAATAATGACGTCCTTGCTCCCGTCAGGCGTTTTGGCGAGCATGGCAAGCCTGGCACTCATCGTGACTTCAGGGGTTTTCCCTACATGGGATAGAAGGTTTTTCTCAATCGCCAGCTCAGTGATCTTTTTGTAGTGAAGGGGTCGGCCTGCCTGACGAAGCACGACCACGGCTGCTTCCGTAAAAGTCATGTAAATTCCTTGTGTTACCAATCAAATGTGATGTGTTTTCGAGGATTGACATTTCGAGAAGGCGGCTGCGCGAGCGGTCCCTGGGGGGCTCGAACGCAGCAACGACGTCATGTTGACACCTTTGTATCATGTCACCTCGCAGAGGTTCGTATCACCGCGGCCTTCGCGATGCAATGATACCTACGTTTACGCCCCCACGGATTGACTTCCTGAGGGGTTTGGGTAGGTTGCGGGGCATGTCTGCCATCGATATCCGACGCACGCATACCTTAGGGAAAGAAGCCGCGCGCAAAGCCGCGGACGCCCTCAGCACCGAACTGGCGAATAAGCTTCAAGTTCAATCCAAGTGGAGCGGTGATGTGCTTAGCTTTGAGCGTCCAGGTGCCAAGGGGCAAGTGACTGTCAGTGACAATGACGTGCACGTCCGAGTTGATCTTGGGCTCATGCTCCGTCCGCTCAAAGGCGCCGTCGAAGCCCAAATCCAAAAATACCTCGACCGTTACTTGCAGTAACTCCAACGCAACGCGTGGCATAATAGCTTGATTTTAGGCTTTTTCTTGACCGTGATCTGCTCGCCTGCTACGTGCATCGAATGAGCAACTACCTTGGAAAGCGTATCGGCGTGTTAATGGGGGGGCTAAGCCCCGAACGCGACATTTCGCTTAAAACGGGCGAGTCCGTGTCTCAAGCATTACGGTCGCGTGGCTACGACGCCATCAAGGTGTTTGTCGATCGTGATATCGACCAGGTTCTGCGCCAAACTCCGATCGACGTTGCTTTCATCGCCTTGCATGGAACGTATGGAGAAGACGGTTGCATTCAAGGCATGTTAGAGGTGCTTGGAATCCCCTACACAGGCTCAGGCGTACTGGCAAGCGCGTTGGCAATGGATAAGGTCAAAGCCAAAGAATTATTCCGGCTCTACAATGTGCCCACGCCACCTTATTACGTCATCAAGCCTTCGGAGCTTGCCTCCATCGAAGACATTCATGGCTCGTTTGGATTTCCAGTCTTCATCAAGCCAAGGCATCAAGGCTCAAGTGTGGGCAGCTCCAGAGCCACGACGCTCACCGAGCTACGGCAGGGCTCTGAGCTTGCGGCGCAATACCAAGGAGACATCCTTGTAGAGCGTTATATTAAAGGACGCGAAGTCCAGGTCGGGCTTCTTCATGGTGAGCCCTTAGGCGCCATCGAAATCGAACCCAAGCGTGAGTTTTACGATTATCAAGCCAAGTACCAATCCGGACAAAGCGACTATTACTACCCTGCCCGCCTGAGCGCCGCACGGTATCAAAGCGTGCTGAATATCGCAGAGCGAGCCAATCGCAGCGTGGGAGCCACCGGGGCCACACGCGTGGATATGCTCGTCACGGAAGGCGAAAATGAATACGTCCTTGAGGTAAACACGCTGCCCGGGCTTACCTCCAGCGCCAGCCTGCTGCCCAAGATTGCCGCAGGCAATGGCTATAGTTTTGAAGACTTGTGCGTGGCCATTTTGGAAGGCATTCCGCTAAGCGATGTCAGGACCGACGCCAAAACGCGTGATTCAGGACTGGCATCTACGCTCCATGCGACGTAAATACGGGCCATGCGGCCGCCTTGGTTAGAACCTATCCTCAAACAGCGTATCCTTCTTTTGGATGGCGCCATGGGCACCATGATCCAAAGGCATGCCCTGGATGAAACCGCCTACCGCGGAACACGTTTTGCGACGCATGACCACGCGCTCAAAGGCAACAGCGACGTCTTGGTCCTTTCTCAGCCTGAACTTATCAAAGCTATCCATACGCAATTTTTGGAAGCGGGCGCTGACATCATTGAAACCAATACGTTTACTTCTACAAGCATTGCGCAAAGCGACTATGGGTTAGAACGCATTGCCTACGACCTGAACGTTCAGGCTGCCCAAATTGCACGGGCGTGTACACAATTAGTTACGGAGCAAACGCCGAACAAACCTCGCTTTGTTGCAGGTGCCATTGGACCCACAAATAAAACGTTGAGCTTGTCACCCGACGTCAACGATCCTGCGTTTCGCTCGGTCACATTCGACGAGGTTCGCGAGGCTTACGAAGAACAAGTGCGTGGACTGATCGATGGCAACGTGGATTTGCTCTTGGTGGAAACGATTTTCGACACACTCAATGCCAAGGCAGCCTTGTTTGCCATCCAAAACATATTTGAAGAAAAGCAAGTCACATTGCCTGTCATGGTGTCAGTCACTGTCACCGATCGAAGCGGCCGGACGCTTTCAGGACAAACCATCGAAGCCTTCTGGGCATCCATTGCGCACGCAAAGCCTTGGAGCATTGGCGTAAACTGCGCGCTAGGCGCCAAAGACATGCGGCCTTACATTGCCGAGTTAAGCCGTTTGGCAAACTGCGCTATCAGTTGTTATCCCAACGCTGGCTTGCCCAATGCTTTTGGTGAATACGACGAAACACCCGAATCCACAGGGTCGCAACTCCAAGGGTTTGCTCAAGATGGGTTGGTCAATATTTTAGGAGGCTGCTGTGGGACGACGCCAGAGCATATTGCCGCCATCGCGCATGCGGTCGAGGGGATAGCTCCGCGCACGCTTCCCATAACGTCTGAAACACTAAGCCGGCTAAGTGGCCTCGAACCTTTTACGATCCGAGAAGACTCCAATTTTGTGCTCATCGGCGAACGTACCAATGTCACTGGTTCCAAGCGGTTTGAACGCTTAATCAAGCAACGCAAACACCAGGAAGCTTTGGAAGTCGCACTGGATCAAGTGCGCAGCGGCGCCAACATCCTGGACGTCAACATGGACGAAGGCATGCTCGATTCTGAAGCAGAAATGACGTCGTTCTTAAATTTAATTGCTTCCGAACCTGAAATTTCGCGCATCCCTATCATGATCGACAGCTCAAAATGGAGCGTTATCGAAGCTGGGCTCAAGTGCGTGCAAGGCAAAGGCGTGGTCAACTCGCTTTCACTTAAAGAAGGCGAGGCAGACTTTTTAGCCAAAGTCAAACTCGTACAACGTTATGGCGCTGCCGTGGTGGTCATGGCTTTTGATGAACAAGGTCAAGCCGAAACCGCTGAACGCAAGGTAAGTATCTGTCAGCGTGCGTATGCCCTCCTTACCCAAAAAATCGGCTTTAATCCGCAGGATATCTTTTTTGATCCCAACATTCTCGCGATAGCAACAGGAATTTCCGAACACAATGGTTTTGCCAAAAGCTACATCGACGCCATCAGTACCATCAAAGCCACCTGTCCTGGCGCAAAGATCAGCGGCGGCGTGAGCAACTTGTCTTTTTCGTTTCGTGGCAACGAACCGGTGCGAGAAGCCATGCACTCTGCGTTTTTGTACCACGCCATTCGTGCAGGCATGACGATGGGCATCGTCAACGCCGGCCAACTAGCGGTATATGAAGACATTCCTGAGCCACTTTTAGTACGCGTCGAAGATGTTTTGTTTAATCGCAGAGAAGACGCCACCGAACGATTGGTCGAATTTGCTGAGACGTACCAGGCCAAAGGTGCAACAAAAACGCTGGACCTATCATGGCGGGAAACGACCGTCGAATCTCGTCTCTCCCATGCGTTGGTCCATGGCATCGTGGATTTCATTGAAGCTGACACCGAGGAAGCGCGGCAGAAGTATCCGAAGCCCCTGAATGTCATCGAAGAGCCATTGATGAATGGTATGAAAGTCGTCGGCGAATTGTTTGGTGCAGGAAAAATGTTTCTGCCTCAAGTGGTTAAGAGCGCACGTGTCATGAAACGGGCCGTAGCGTATCTTGAGCCCTTTATGGAAAAAGAAAAGGACGCTGCGGGTTCCAGCTCCCGGGGTAAAATTGTCTTAGCCACCGTTAAGGGCGACGTGCATGATATCGGTAAAAACATCGTGGGCGTCGTCCTTGGATGCAACAACTACGATGTGGTGGACCTCGGCGTCATGGTGCCGTCCGAAAAGATTTTAGAAACGGCACGCGAGAGCAACGCCGATGCGATTGGCTTGAGTGGACTCATCACGCCATCACTCGATGAAATGGTCGAGGTCGCCCGAGAAATGGAACGGCAAGCTCTGGACGTGCCCCTATTAATCGGCGGAGCTACCACCAGCCGCCAGCACACTGCCGTCAAAATTGCACCCCAGTACCATGCCAGCACGGTACACGTGCTCGATGCCTCGCTTGTCGTCGGCGTGCTCAACGATGTGCTTTCGCCTGAACGCAAACCAGATTTTGATACTAAAAATCGAGCGGAACAAGCTCGGCTCACTCGGCTTTATGAGCAAAAACGGAAAAAGCCTCTTTTGCCTTATGCGCTTGCCGTAGAACACAAGGAAACGATTACATGGAACGTAAATGACCTTGCGCAACCTGCCTTTGTGGGGCGACGCCTCATTGACGACATCACCTTGGAAGACTTGGTCGATTACATCGACTGGACGTTCTTTTTCACCAGCTGGGAACTCAAAGGTAAATTTCCAAAAATCCTGGAGCATCCCACGTATGGGAAAGCCGCCAGAGAACTCTACGACAACGGCCGTGAGGTATTGGATCGGATCATCAAACACAAACGCCTTACATTACGTGGCGTCTATGGATTTTGGCCAGCCCAAAGCGACGGTGACGACATCGCGATCTATGATCCAACCGATCCCACGCAAGCGCACACACGGTTTTGCATGTTGCGTCAACAGCAAGTCAAACCCGATGACGATCCTTATTTTTGCTTGGCAGATTTCATCGCTCCCAAGGAGAGCGGATTTGTCGATTACATTGGTGCATTTGCGGTGACTGCTGGCATTGGCGCTGAAGAACTCGCAGCTGAATACGTCAAAAACCATGACGATTACAACGCCATCATTGCCAAAGCGCTTGCCGACCGTTTGGCCGAAGCCTTTGCCGAATACGCACACCAACGTGTACGCCGCGAGTGGGGCTACGGCACCGATGAAACATTAAGCCGTGAAGAGCTTATTCAGGAAAAATATCGCGGCATCCGACCTGCCTTTGGTTATCCAGCGTGCCCTGATCACAGCGAAAAACTTAAACTTTTTGAACTACTCAACGCACCCAGCATAGGCATATCGTTAAGTGAAAACTTTGCCATGCAGCCTGCGGCGAGTGTCAGCGGCATCTATCTGGCACATCCCAAGGCACATTATTTCACGCTAGGCCTGATCGACCGCGATCAGGTAGAAGACTACGCGCGCCGCAAAGGCTGGTCCATCCCAGAAACCGAACGATGGCTGCGCCCCAACTTGGGTTACGATCCAGATGCCGGCAGCTAGTCTTCGGATAATAGTTCCTGTTAGATCAAGAAGACATTCGCCTCAGACCTGGGTCTTCGTGTCCCCAAATCTTATTCTGGAGTCCACAGTTGTGCCGCACAGCATACTATAATCATTGAAAAATTTTCAACGCCAACTTGGCACATTCTATGCATGCCTTTCGAGTATGCGTTGTGTGAGTTGGTTAACATTGCTGTACGTCCTGAGTGCCTGTGCCGTAGAGCAGGAAGGTGTTGCAGCCGAACAAGATACCGAGGCGCTTGTACCAAACCCTTGGAGGGGGTTGGATGAAAGCCGCTGCGATGCCGCACTTAGCGCTTTGGAGCAAGAACCCAATTTTGCATCGGAGATTGCAGAACTTGGCAGCGTGATCACAGAGGATGGTCAAACCGGCCGTTATCTGCTCTGCTCCAAGATTGCACAAAGCCTTCAGGCAACTTCCATTTCATTGGCCACAGCGACAGGTCCAGCCGGCGCAGGTGCTATTGGAAAACTTGTTGTGCTTGTCCTAGCCGGAGTGGCACTTGTCAGCCTAATCACAGTATCCGCTCCGTTGATTCGAAATCTACTCGGCAAGATGTTGTTCGATAGCAGTATTCGAGGGCAATCAGAGATTGATGCAGAGCAGTTTCAAATAGCCTTCGCACAGCTTGTCGCCACTCCGGACGAAGAGTTATTCCAAAACAAAAAAAACGCCCTGGGTCACGCTCTTCCTGAGTACATTAGGCATTACCATAAAACACCCGATTCGTTTCGACGTCGCAACTTGAATCAGTCGCTCTGCTACGCTGTGATGTTGGGAGACAACGCTGTGGCTCGGGATCTATTCGAAGGCGCCGTGACAAGCTGCACCCTAGATACCTTTAACTGCCAAGAAGCAGCCAGCGTGGCAAAGTCTAAGCTACAAACGATGTTCAAGGCCACTCCCACCGCAGGCCTCTATTTCAACCAATGCACACAAACCACCGGCTTAATTCTTCCGTAAGCACGCTCACCACTCTGCCGACATTGAAGTGCAAGCCAATCAACACGGACTTCGTACATATACCGTAGTGAATGGACACTGGCAGGTTGTGATAAGGGAAAGCAAAGATCCATGCATAATCGGGGACGCACACCTCTGCAATTCCGTTCGTTAGCAACAATGGCGGTTTTAAAAGCGGGTCGACCGGGGTCCTGATTCGTGTGACCTAAAGTCCATGTCGTCGCGGTTATTCTGCATTGGCCCTACAAAACTTGGGGGCTGTGTTATAATGCTTGGGTGAAAACCGCTCGACATGTGGTTGTGATTGCTGGCATCGTGTTGCCGATGTTTGCTGGCCTTATAAGCATGGGCCTTGCAGCCATGGATGGGAAAGGTTCGTTTGGTACAGCGATTATACTCATACGGATTGGCTCTGTAGCCAATAGCGTGTGCTGGGGATGCGTGCTTTTAGCGACGCGAGCTTATCGAAATCCGCGAAGCGTTTTTTTCCCGGCATCGCAGGCATAGTCCCACTTACTGTGTTGTATGCCACCCTAGGCACTGCTCCGATCGAGCCCTTGCTTGGTATTGGCTTGATCGTCGCTCCCTTTTATACGATTCCATTGATCCTGTTGGGGACAGTGGTAGGCCTGTGGTTTGATAGGCGATCAAGATCCCGAATTCCGCCTGCCTAGATCCGGCAACTGTACTCAGGAGCGATGCCACACGCGTTCATGATGGCGATGCCTTCAGCTTCTGTCGGTAGTCTTTGGTTTGAAACAAGCCATGCGATGCGCTCGTAGAAAAGGCATACGTTAGTATTTTCCATACTAGTAGCAAAAGTAACATGAGTGTTCTTCAGCGTAGCGATGTGTTGAAACAATCGCCTTAGAATAGGTTCGGTTTCAACGCGATGCTCAAGCACCCAGCCGAGCTTTACGCGCAGAGCCTGAGGTAAAACGGAATTTGCTTCCAATAGATGAATGTAAAACTGCGTTGCATCGAACAGTGTCCCGTCTGCATGAACACGTACCGGAATATTAAGATGGCTCCTGAACTCTTGCTCAAACAGCGCATAATCTTGGTCATACACCGCGGCGAGGTCGCCGTGGTCGTTTCTAAACCCATCGAGTCTCTGGTAGCAGGGTATAGCAGACCTGGAGGGGTTCAGATATTCGTGGTCAAACATGATCACGCCGCCTGCTGCGGTGATGATGTGGTTATGTAGACCGTATCGATCGTATTCATTGAATAACAATTCAAATACGGCAGCCTCGTAACCCGTATCGGTCGACGCCAAGCTTCGCGCAAGCTCCACCACCAACTCGTCTACATCAAACTCGGAGGTGGCTTGATACCTTGGGCTCTTTTGCTTAAGCACATCTTCTTCCAGGCCATAAAACCCTTTAGCGATCATTACCGTCACTGGAGCCTGTAAATGAGCGGATTGGTAACTGATATATCGCGCAGGCGACACGATTCCAAAGTGAAGCACATCACGGTCGATTTCGTATACCGCAGCATTCACAGTCCTGTATGCACCGCGCACTAGCTCTCCATGAGCGCTCACCACCACGTGCTGACCATTGGGAAGCTGTACCATCTCTGGGCCAGAGCTCTGTCGGTCCAAGAACGTAACCAAGCCAGGCTGGTGTTTTAAGTAGCAAGCAGCAAAATCCAAAAATGCATTGTCATTCACATAAGGATTCACGCCCTCAATCGGAATAGATAACTCATCTAACCAAACGTGTGCCTCAGAGGGCATCCATCCCAGACGGGGTACGGGAACAACTTGATTTGGCCATAATGCCGCCGTGGTTTTGGCAACCACGCCTGAAGCGGAATCCGCGATAGTAAAGTGTGGTCCTTGAATGAGGGGTCTGACAGGCGTGATGGACTGCAACGGTCCCTGACCCATAAGTCTTTCTCCGATCACATCCAATGCAGGCACTTGCAAGAACTCATCCAATGGATAGACAGAAAGTGGGCATTCATTCTGTGAACCCGACAGCTCTTGTGACAACACCAACCGCAAAGGATCGGTTGCAATGATGCTCCAAGGCCCCCACGTAAGCGTGACAAGTCGGGCCCCGGGCGCAATCGTATTGGAAGTGTTCACAATGATACCTCTACGAGGATTCAGCTCGTACACGTTGATGTTCGTCTCTGAGGTCACCGTTTTGATGCTTAGCCCATGCACACTTTGAGGAGTTCTTTGGGCTAAAATCTCACTCGTGTGTCCTGACGGATTGCACGCGCTACTCGTGACAAAAAGGCTCAATCCGATTAAATTGCACAATAATTGCAATAGGATAGTGGTAAAGCCCGACGGCATGCCCATGTGTTAGCATTGATCCGGCAACTGTCGAGATGGCTTTAAAGAGGCGTCGCAGCAAACGAAATGCTGTGGTCAATCAGGAAGTAGCGTGCCGCGACGTTTGTTAGATTCTAAGGTCTACATGCGCTTTGAAGCGCGCAAGCCACTTTTTATCATGCTTAAAAAGCCAGAGATTATATTCTTGACATTTCCGATAAAGTATATTGACAGCGGATTGAATCTGCGGCACACTGTTTCACCATGAAGCTTTCCAACAAAGGCCGCTACAGCATTCAGGCCGTGTTCGACATGGCGTTTCATGGGCAAGGCGATGCCTCTCAGATTAAAGACATTGCCGAGCGTCAGTCGATTCCACCGCGTTTTCTTGAGCAGATTTTTCAAGACTTGAAACGCAGTGGCTTGGTGCTCTCCAAGCGTGGACCACGAGGCGGCTACCGTTTGGCGAGGCCCGTTGGCAGCATCAGTTTAGGGGATGTGGTGCGTGCGGTTGAAGGCCCTGTGACACTTTTCGCTGAGCCGGGTAAACACCACAACGCCAGCTCTACCCTGGTGACCAAGCATGTATTCGCCGAGCTGTCTGCTTGCATCGAACACTGTTTCAACGCCATCAGTCTTGAACAGCTCTGTGAACGCGCAGAACAATTGGGAGCGCACCGTAGCCCCTCGCGACGGTTGAGTTACGTGATTTAGCGCCATGACTGCGCCTGTCGTCGATAACGTGTTGGAGCTCGTTGGCAACACGCCTTTGATTGAGCTTACCTATTTCAGTAGCCCTGCGACGGCTCGAATTTGGGGCAAGGGCGAGCATGTTAATCCAGGCGGATCGGTCAAGGATCGCATTTGCTTGTCTATGATCGAAGCAGCCGAACGCGAAGGACGCATTAAGCCAGGAGACACCATTGTGGAGCCTACCAGTGGCAACACCGGCATTGGCCTTGCCTTGGTGTGTGCCGTCAAAGGCTATCACTTGGTGCTGACCATGCCCGAGAGCATGTCACTTGAGCGCCGTGCATTGCTTCAGGCTTATGGCGCCGAAATCGTGTTGACCCAAGCCGAGCGCGTGATGCAAGGCGCCATCGAAGCCGCCAAAGACATCGTGACTTCACGCGGCGCGTTTATGCCGATGCAATTTGATAATCCTGCCAATCCAGAGATTCATGCGCAGACTACCGCCCAGGAAATCATCGAGGCGTTTGGCGATGAGCCCATCGATGCCTTTGTAGCAGCCGTGGGAACAGGCGGCACTGTCAGCGGCGTTGGTCGTGTGCTCAAAGCGAAGTATCCCGGCATTCGCATCATTGCTGTCGAACCTAAACATAGCCCTGTGCTATCCGGTGGTGAACCCGGCCCCACCAAGATTCAAGGAATTGGTGCGGGTTTTGTGCCAGGCAACTTCGACCGTAGCGTTGTAGACGAGATTCGCCTGGTCTCGGATCGAGAAGCCCACGCCACCAAGCAAACGCTTGCGCTCAAGGCAGGTCTGCTCGTGGGCATCAGCGCAGGTGCCAATGTCACCGTTGCCGCGCAGGTCGCAGCGGAGCTTGGCCCTTCTCGCCATGTCGTCACCGTGTTGTGTGACACAGGAGAACGATACTTTAGCTTAGACACATACTTTACGGACTAAATACAAAGGAGAAACCATGGCAACCATCACTGTACGTATTCCCACCCCACTTCGGACGCTTACCGGAGGCAAAGATGAAGTAAACGCCCAAGGGAGCACTGTTAAAGAAGCGATTGAACATCTGGAGAAACACTATCCGGGAATCAAAGACCGGCTGTGCGATGAAAAAGGCGTGCGCCGTTTCGTCAACATCTACGCCAACGAAGAAGATATCCGGTTCTTGGACAATCTCGAAACCTCTCTCAACGAAGGTGACGCACTCAGCATTGTGCCTGCCATCGCCGGCGGCTAACGCCACGTTTGTCTGTTTTTATGGCCGAACTCACTCGTACCCGTCGCATGCATGACATCACAGAAGCCGTAGGCCGAACGCCATTGGTGCGTTTGCGCTCTATCGGCAAAGAGGTGCCCCAAGTCGAGTTGTATCTGAAACTTGAATACCGAAACCCTGGTGGTTCAGTCAAAGACAGGCCAGCGTTACAAATGATCCGTGATGCCATCGCAGACGGTCGTTTGACCAAAGATAAAGTGCTGATTGACGCCACCAGTGGAAACACTGGCGTGGCTTACGCGATTTTCGGCGCAGCACTCGGATACCAAGTGGCCCTTGTCATGCCGTCCAACGTCTCTCAAGCACGCAAAGACATTACCAAAGCCTTTGGTACCGAGTTGATCTACAGCGACCCGATGGAAGGATCCGACGGAGCCATTCATCATTGCCGCGAGCTCGTTCAAAAAACACCCGACCGATTTTTTTATCCGGATCAATACTCCAACGCCTCCAACCCTAAAGCCCATTATCTTGGAACGGGGCAAGAAATCGTAGAACAAGTGGGAGAGCGCATCACCCATTTCATCACTGGCCTTGGTACGACAGGTACGTTCATGGGAGTCAGTCGCAGGTTACGTGAGCACCGTGCAGGCATCGGGTGCATTGGCATTGAACCCCAAGAGGCATTACATGGCCTTGAAGGCCTCAAGCACATGCAAAGCTCCATTGTCCCTCCCATCTACGACGCCACATCACCCGATGAAATTCTGCAGGTGGGCACCGAAGCAGGTTGGGACATGGCCGACCGTTTGGCCGCCGAAGAAGGACTGCATGTGGGCCACTCAACCGGAGCCAATGTGCATGGCGCACTGACTTTGGCGCACCGCATCGGCAAAGGATGCATTGTGACTATCGCGTGCGACCGAGGTGACCGCTATTTCGCGCCGATGCGCTGGGAGAAATACTATGAGTGGTAAGCATCCCTGGATTTCAGGCAACCTCGTTATTCGAGCATCTGTTCTTGCCGATATCGAAGCACATGCACTACAAACCTATCCCAAGGAAAGCTGTGGCTTTCTAAGCGGGCCGTTGGATCCTCCGCTTTTAGTGGATACGTGCATTCGAGAAGTCAACGAAGCCGACAAATACCACGCACTCGATCCCGAACGCTTTCCGCGCACGTCAGAAACGTATTTTAAGATCAACGAATTGCGTGCTCTGCGGCATTTTGACACTGGCCTCAACGGAAACCAACCCATCAAAGCTATCTACCATTCACACTGCGATGCCGGCGCGTATTTTTCAGAAGAAGACGCCGCCACCTTTGCTTCGCAAGGGCAGCTCATGTGGCCTTGTGCATTTGTTGTGCTGAGCGTCCAGCAAGGCAAGCTCGCAGACCGCAAGCTTTGGATCCACGTTCCCCACACCAATACGTTTACCGAATCAACGCTGCATATAGAATGAGTGATGTTGTTGAATTAGCATGTGATCTTTTGATTCTGGGCGGCGGAGCTGCAGGATGCTTGGCCGCCGTGGAAGCGAAAGAACGCGCGCCGGATTTGGATGTCATTGTCTTAGAAAAAGCACACATCTACCGCAGCGGATGCCTTGCTGCGGGCATCAGCGCGCTCAATGCCTATCTTACGCAAGGAGAGACGCCCGAGTCGTTTCTTCGGTACACCCAGCACGACACCCATGGCGTTGTTCGCGATGACTTAGTCCTCAGCATGGCAGAGCAACTGAACGAACAAGTGCACCGTGTGGAAAGCTGGGGGCTTCCGATTGTCCGTGACGAAATGGGCCGTCCACTGCAACGCGGTCGTGCCTCTATCAAGATTTTCGGAGAACGCATCAAACCAATTATTGCCAAACGCGCTGAAGCCTCCGGTGCACGTATCTATAACCGCATCAATGTGACAGGCCTTGCAACCCATGAAGGCCGAGTGGCAGGAGCGTATGGATTTAGCGTTCGAGATGGAACATTTTACGCCGTTCGCGCCAAAGCGGTTTTGATATGCACAGGAGGCGCATCTGGCTTATACCGCCCCAATAACCCCGGGATGGCTGCACATCGCATGTGGTATTCGCCTTACAACACCGGCGCAGGGCTTGCCATGGGCATTCGCATCGGCGCAGAAATGACTTCTTTCGAGTTTCGTTTCATTCCTTTGCGCATCAAAGACGCCATTGCGCCTACAGGCGAAATCGCTCAGTGGTTGCGTGCTCCCCAAATCAACGCGCGAGGCGAGGCTTATTTAAGCAAGTATTACAAACATTTAGGTGGCTCGCGCATGGCCACCCAAGACCGCCTGTATGCCACACTCATGGAGCGCCGTGCTGGACGTGGACCATGTTACCTAGACATGCGCGGCGTAGATCCCAAACGGCTCGAATGGACCATCGCGTCGTATCTTTCTATGGCGCCTGCAGCAGCCATGATCATGTCGGACGAGGCTTACTATGCCAAGCATAACGGCGAAATGGCACCTGTTGAGATCACAGGCGGTGAGCCGTTAGTGGTGGGAGGACACGGACTGAGTGGCTATTGGGTTGATGTCAACCGTCGCAGCTCCATCCCGGGATTATGGGCAGCCGGCGATGTCACAGGCGGCTGCCCTAAAAAGTATACCCCTGGCGCCTGGGCCGAAGCCGTGCTTGCCGTGCGGGACATGATCGAACACGCAAGGCAGATGCCACAAATACTACTGAACGAAGAACAAACAGCCTTGGAACGCGAACGTGTCTATGCACCCTTCGAAGATAAATCTGGGGTCTGCGCCAAAGACTTGGAAGAGCGTTTGCAAAAAATCATGGACGAATACGCCGGCGGCATCTCCGTCGATTACGGCTATTCCGAAGGCGAACTTAACTTAGCGAAGCTTCATCTCAAACGGCTCCAAGATGACCTTCAAACGCTCTATGCCCAAGGAAGCTATGAACTTATGCATGCCCATGAAGTCATGGATCGTGTCACCGTCGCGGAGGTATTGGTGGCGCACATGTTGCACCGCAAAGAAACGCGTTGGCATTGTTATCAGGAACGGCTCGATCACCCGGAACGCGACGATGCGCGCTGGATGGTGTTTGTCAACAGCGTGCGCCATTCCGATGGTCATGTCGAAATGTTAGAAAGGCCGGTCGAGCGCGCCACATGGGAAGTCGTGCTTCCCTCGTTAAATGATGGCGCCGTGATCCGCCACACCTAGAAGACTATGGGAATTTTTGTCGACGAGAATATTTGCAACGGGTGCGGACGCGCACAAGAGCCGATGTGTGTGCGGGACTGTCCTGGCGACCTGATGGTGCTTATGCCCAATCGCAAAGCCACCATTCGCACCAACGCGGAGTGTTGGGATTGCGCGGCGTGTGTTAAAGTGTGTCCCACCCAAGCGATTCACATGCAATTGCCCACGGCAGTCATCGTTAAAGGCGTCACTTTACGGGGGCGGGCGATCAAACCCAAAACGGTCTGGAGGATTCGACGACGGGATGGTACGGAGAGCCGTTACGAAACCCCCGCCACAGGCACCCCACCCTTTAACCCTAACCTCTAATGCACCCTCCCCGTACGCTCATTGTTGGTGATGTACACGGCTGCTCTGAAGAGCTGCAAGACCTCCTACAGGCATGCCGTTACCAGGCAAGCGACAATCTTATATTTGTTGGAGATTTGGTAGCTAAAGGACCAAATTCAAAGGAAGTTGTGTCTCGGGCCCAGGTGCTCGGTGCACGCACCGTGTTGGGCAATCACGACGTCAAAGTGCTGGCCATCCGCCGGGCGCTCGATCAACATCAACCAGTGCCACCGGCAAGTCCAAGTCAACTGACTGCCGCGAAACAGCTATCGCCAGAGGATGTCGCTTGGCTTGCGGCTCAGCCCTTTTACGTGGTTATACCCGAACATAACACTTGGGTGGTGCACGGCGGCTTGGTGCCTGGACGCCCGCTCGACGAACAGGAACCTGTGCACCTCACCACCATGCGAAGTCTTCTGCCAGATGGACGCCCGAGCAAATACGTTCATGAAGGCGTACCCTGGGGCAGTCTATGGCCTGGTCCTGAGCTGGTAGTGTTTGGCCACGATGCCATTCGCGGACTTCAACGCCATCCGTTTGCGATTGGATTGGATACGGGTTGCGTCTATGGCGGTGAGCTCACCGCATTGATTCTCCCCGAACGTGAAATCATTTCAGTGCCTGCGCGTCGTGTTTATCTAGAGCGCGGCAAGAACGAGACCTAGAACACGCTAGAATAGCTCGCCAGACCACAGCATGTGAATGAATTGTTGGTAAGGCACGATCAAGATACCGTCTTCGAGGCGGCGAAGTTTTGGCTCCAGGCAAACGACGAGGCGCTGTCCCACAGATGGATACTCTTGCTTGATTTCTCGTAGTCCCTTGAGATGATCGCCATGAATGCGCTTGGATGCCTTTGCTTCGATTGCAATGTTTAATGAGCCGACAACAAAGTCAACTTCTGCCCCGCTTACAAGCCGCCACTAATGCAAATCCATGTGCCGTTCACGATAATGATTGTATGCAGTCAGTTCGTGCATAACCCAGTTTTCGAAGGCTTTGCCAAACAATTCCGAACCTACCTCAAGCCTTCCACGCCTTGTTAAGAAGTTCACTACTCCAACATCGGAGAAATAGAACTTTGGCGACTGTTGGACACGTCGTTTAGGTCGCTTGCGATACGCTGGCAACCATCTGCCCAGCAATGTATCCTCAAGTATCTGAAAATAGTTGCGAGCGGTGTGTGGCGATGCGCTACATTCTCGGCCCACCGTCGAATAATTAACGACTTCAGTATCGGATAGCGCTGCCACATTCAGAAACTCCGAAAAGAGAGGAAGCTTTCGAACTAAACCTTCGGCCGCGATTTCCTCTTTGAGGTAGTCTCCAACATAAGAGCGAAGCAAACGTGTGGGCTCCGTTGCGGTAACTATGGAGGGAAGGTAGCCAGCGTTCAATACGTGAACAAGATTAAAGTCCTCTTTTAGCTCTTCCGAAACGAGTCCAAATAATTCCTAGCGAGTCGCACGGCCTCCTAGTAGGTTTGCCTGCCCGCGACGCACTTTACGCGCACTTGACCCCGACAGCGCAAAACGAATGCCCTGACTTTCGTGCAGATAGTGAACTTCATCCAAAATTGCGGGCACCCGCTGGACTTCATCGATGACAACGAACCTGCACGAACTTGCTGCAATCTCCTGGCGCAGACTCTCGGGGGATTGCACATAGTGCCGATACTCTTCCGGTTTGAGCAGATCAATCCACAGCTCGTGCGGGTATCGTTCGTTCAAAAGCGTGCTTTTGCCAGTTTGACGCGGCCCCCAAAGAAAAAATGTCTCTGTGCCTGCAGTGGGCAGAGAGACTGCGCGCTTGAACATGTATTTACAATATCCATGTATTTTGTAATTAGCAAGGTCTCGTGACTTTCCGCTTTAATTGAACTGCTGCCTGCTAGGGGAGCTAGCTAAAGATGTTTCCACTACCGGTCGGCAGTTGCCCACGCGACCAACGCATCCAGTTGAGAGGTGCCCGTCCTTTATTTCGCAAGCCTTCGTGCTGAAGGGTAAGCTCTACGGCACGAAGGCATGCTGTCTCAAGCAAAAGTCTATGTGACCCAGCGGGACGAGTTTCGTGCTGGCACAACCCTACTTGTACGTTTGCCGACAGGCAAATTTGGCAGGCCCCGCTCTGCGATTGTGCTTTGCGATGCCAGTCACACATTCCATGCGTATCTTAACGAATGTCGCCATTTGCCGATACCACTCGATGCAGGATCAGGCCATGTATGGAATGCAGAGCAGACTCACCTGATGTGCTCCACACACGGCGCCATGTATCGTCCCGAGGATGGTTATTGCGTGGCCGGGCCATGTGCAGGCGCGTCACTAGTTAGACTGCCCATTGAAATTGAAGGCACAAAGGTATTCGTCGTGGATAACGGCACGCTTTAGGTACCGCTGGCCACTACTGCGCCGCGCTGCTAGTCGCGATGGTTTGTTGCGATTGCCAAGCCGCAGGCGAAGAGCGCGGCCCTGCTTTGACCCAAGGCAAGTCTTCACTGCAACGAATCGCAGCATCACGCACAGTAAGCACTTCGCAACCATGTTCGGTCACCGCAACCGTGTGCTCAAACTGTGCAGACAGCGAACGGTCTTTCGTCAACACCGTCCATTCATCTTGCATAATTTCGCATTCATAGCCCCCGAGGTTAATCATTGGTTCGATCGTAAACACCATTCCCGGCTTCAAACGCTTACCACTGCCTCGCGTACCGTAGTGTGCCACTTGTGGAGCCATATGAAACTCGCGCCCAATACCGTGCCCCACAAAGTCACGCACCACCGAGCAGCCCTGTGCTTCAGCATACTCCTGAATAGCCGCGCCAATGTCGCCCAAGCGCCCACCGGGACGGACTTGTTCAATACCAAGCTCAAGACAGCGGCGAGCAACTTCCACCACATGTTTGGCCTCGTCGCTAGGCTCGCCAATGTAATACATCGCGCTTGTATCCCCATGGTAGCCATGTTTGAGGGGGTAATACGACGTCACATCGACATTGATGATGTCGCCATCGCGAAGCACCCTGGGACCAGGAATGCCATGGCACACCACTTCGTTAATGCTCGTACACACGCTTTTTGGAAAGCCTCGATAGTTCAAAGGAGACGGCCTGGCGCCTCGCGCAACGGTAAACTCATGCACCATTGTATTGATGGCATCCGTAGTCATGCCAGCCCGAATTTTCGTGCCAACCATCACCAACGTCTCGCCCGCAAGACGGCAGGACTGACGCATCTCTTGCACCATGCGTGCGTTGAGAATTTCAATGCTTCCCATACACGTACCTTACACTTGTTTTTCTAAAAATGCCCCTCGAGCATACCACAGCGTGTATGCAGCCGCAGCGAATAGGTTTCCGAGTGCAATCGTAGTCCACAACGCCACGCGAGGTGCGCCCAAATACTCGGTCACGATCACAGCCATGGGAACCACCAAAAACACCAAAAATGCACTGTCGATCACCAAACTCGACAACGTGGCGCCAGCACCCGTCATGGCCTGTGAAAGCACGAGAGCCACCCCCAACACACCGTAGCTCAAGCCCACGATACGCAGGTATTCTTTGCCCACCGTCAACACCTTAGAAGAAGGGTCGAAAAAACCGATGATGGGTTCTGCAAAATGCATGTAGATGGCGATGAGCCCTATCATGAGTATAAAATTGAATGACGCTGCAATCCAGCCCGCTTGCTGAGCACGAGGCCTGAGGCCTGCACCCAAATTGGCACCGACAAACGTCGAAGCAGCAGCCCCCCACCCCATGCTTAAAAAAAGCGCCATCGTTTCTAAACGCAGACAAATACTAAACGCCGTCAATGCGCTGGGATCACCTTCAGAGGTATAATTCGCATTGACCAGCGAGATGAATACCAGCACCGCACCCACGCGAACGATCAATTGTGCACTGGAAGGCCATCCGATACGAAACAGGGCACGCAGCTCTTGTCGCATTGGCTTAAGGTACACTCGGTGAAAGCGCGGACCTCCGCTTCGATGCACGAGCAGCCATGCGCCGATTACGACAGGCACCGTACGACCGATCAGCGTGGCCCAACCGGCACCCACCACGCCTAACCGAGGGATCTCCAATGCCGCGGCAATAGGCTGCGCCCAAGCAAAGACCTCAGGGCGGGACCCTGCTCCATACACAAGAAAGACATTTAAGAGGATATTAAGTACATTGCCGCCCACCAAAAGGGCTGCGGCGGATTTGGCACTTCCAAGTGCACGCAAGATGGCAGTGATTTGAAGCAAAAAGAAAATTGCAAAACTGCCTCCGAGCATGATCCGCAGATACGGAACGGCCAAGTCTGCCACCGAACCTTTAACCTGCATGACACCACGGATGATGACACCACTGCCAAACAGTCCTAGCACGCCAAAGCCAATGGAAAACGCCCCCACCAGCCACAGGGATTGCCATGCGGCACGGCGCACGCCCCGAGCGTCTTGAGCTCCCACGCGTCGAGAGATCAACGCCACAGCCGCTGTTGATACACCGTTGGATACGATCGTGGCCAACGCTGCCACCATGTCGCAAACACCAAGCGCAGCAAGCCCTTCTGTGCCATTTTCCAAACGGCTGATCATGAACATGTCGATTAGATTGAAGGTCGTATGCAGCGCCATACCGACCACCAATGGCAACCCAAAACGCAACACCCCCCAGCTCAGTTTGCCTTGGGTGAGACGGTAGAAATTGCGCTCTTGGCGAGTCGCTTGAGGGGAAAGCATTTTAGGTTGGCTAAGAACTTGACTCATCAGGAGGCTCTTTGGATAAAACCGGCCTAGTCCTAGCACGACTAGATTGACGCCACCACCTAAACATGGCACCACAGCAGCCAGTATGGACAAATACGAAGAACGTTTTTTAAAGCAGAGTGAAGCCTGGACAGGCCCCAAACTGATTGCGTTTGCGGTGCTCGTGCTTGGCATTGCCCTTACGATCATCGTCACCGCAGCCACATGGGTACCGCGCATCGCTGGCTAGTTCTGTCACTATGTTCGAGATACCACCATTGGACCTGACGCTGTTGTCTCATCGGCTAGGGATCGTGCGGCGTAGTCCCGACGCCACCCTTCCTGCCTGGGCAATTGGAAGTCCTTTTTTTTCGATGACACGAAGCCATGACGAGCTTTCCATCATCTGCGAGGAGTCGCGCATTCCCAAAGACCAAACTCAAGACGGCGGCTGGGGTTGTCTCAAAGTGCACGGACCCCTTAAGTTTTCTGAAGTCGGCATCCTTGCGGCCCTCGCAGGCTGTCTTGCGCAAGCAAACATAAGTTTGCTTGCGATAAGCACCTACGACACCGACTTTTTGCTGTGTAAACATACTCAGCTCAACGAGGCAGTACAGGCCCTGCGTGCCAAAGGCCATAGCGTGCACGACGCCCCATCGGTCTGACTATCGATCCACCACGTCAACCCAATCGGCTGGGTGGCTAGGCAGGTGGGCAAGCCCAATACGTGCGTGTACCATTGTTCCATCAATTTTGACGATGCCGCGAACTTAGGACGCGTCGATGCACTCCACAGAAACGCGATTTTTACCTGCATTCTTTGCCTTATACATGACCATGTCCGCGTCATGGACGGCTTCGTCAATTGTGGCGGGCGGGCGGGCGGGAGTAGGTTATCGCTCCT
>CAZXFW010000005.1:182344-247682 GCA_964640175.1 uncultured Polyangiales bacterium
TCAAACTCAAAAAAAAACCTCGCTTTCTTTTGCGAGGTTGGTTTTGTTCTTTTTTGGGGGGGGGGGGGGGGGCGCCAAGTAGGTTATCGCTCCTACAGTGACGGTAACCGACCATTCTTGCCGCATCCGCGCAGCGACATGCGTGCGAATCCGTTCGAGAGACGCTCGAGCTGCATCGCGACCCGTGTTCGGCAGTAAGATAGCGAATTCATCGCCGCCGATACGTGCGACCATATCGCTGGCGCGAATCTGCTGCTCTAGCGCTTGGGCTGCTTCGATCAGAACTTGGTCTCCTTGTTTATGTCCGTGCTGGTCGTTGACTGCTTTGAAGTTATCGAGATCGAGATATGCCAATGTCGCCGGGCTGCCCGAACGACGTGCGACGGCGAGCAGCAAGCCGCCTTGTTCGTAGAACGCTCGACTGTTGGGGAGGCCGGTCAGTGAGTCTTTTCGACCAAGGTCGCGCTCGAGGCTCAGTCGAGCCTGTAACTCCGAAACGAGAAACGCAATGGTTCCAAACGCGACGAACATCGTGCAAACATTGATGGGAAAGATCAGTACGCTTGAGTATTCTCTTCCAGCGAACCAGTTTGCAACTGTCCACATCAACGTGGGCACGCACGCAAACGCCGTTGCGAACAAACGTGAGGAGTTCGCTGCAACCAGTGCGATCGGCAGAAAGTACAGCGGGAATAGCCGGATCTCGATGCCACTGATATAATCTATGTAGCCGACGACACTAACCCCGCCCACACCAGCGGCAAGCACGAGCACCGGGCTTCTTTGCTGAAAGTTGACCATGAGTCCTGCTCGCCTATTTACCATAGTTCACACGGATCGGTGTCAAACTTGAGCGTCGTCGCTTGACGGCAAGTGGCATGAGTTATGTTTACGTGTAATTCGGTGTACCGCCTCCGATTATCAATAGTCTTTTGGGTTGCCGTAACGACAACCCAATGAACCAGTATCTGACGGCTCGCGCTACACCATGCATACCAAAAAATGCTCTGCTTGCAGTGAGCATGCATGGTGCTAAATAGCGGGAATATGCGGATAATTTGGCTATGTTTGTGGTGCCTGATGGGCGCGGCGTGCGGTCCGCCCAGCGATGTGCATAAAACAAGCGACCATCAATTTGAAGCGTACACACGCAAGCGGGTGACTCTATGGCAAGCCTCCCTACAAACGGATGCGCCTGTTTTCCGTCTCGATTCGGTTCGAGGCAGACTCGTGCCCACTTCGAACGCTGTTCTTTCTGACAGAAAAGTCATTTTATACGATTTTCTCGAAAATGCGTCGATTGAACCTGGCTGGGTCAATATCACTCAGACCAATACCCTGGGCGACGATTTGTATTTCGTACGCACCGAGCATGTTTATTCACTGCAACCTATCGGCGCGAATGCCTATGCTTTTAATGGCATGCAATGTCCTTTATTAACCGTGGACGCCACAGGGCAGCTGACGTCCATTGGCATCCGATCCTCTTCCACAGGGTTCGGCTTTCCTCTCGATGAATATCGAACCAGCGAAAAAACCACTTACGTACGCGTCTTACGTGATCATCAACGCACCGGGTTTGTCAGTGGCCAATGCCTGGAATTTGGCCCGCCCGAAGTTGCAGCGTCACTTAAACGTATCCGTGCACAGATTTCAGCGGCACCCCAACGTGCTTGGGACTTTAGTAACCCTTATTCTGTACGGCCTGACTTTGAGGCCTCTGTTCATCAGTTTATTCATCGGGCACTGTTGACGGCCACCCTTTCTCAGTACCAAGCCGCAGTGCAAAGACAGGATTACTGGAAAGAGCTTGAAGATGCCATCGTTGCTATTTTCACCCATGAAATCGAAGCTGCAAGTTTGGATGTGGTGATTCCTGGCATCTGGGGCTTTCCGACAGCGACTATTACTCCGCTGCAAGTTTCACTGTTGGCTACTCTTTTGCGTATCATGAATCCCGATTTCAACGCAGGCGGTAACGCGGCTTTGCTTGAATCGTATTTCATCGATCCAGGCTATGGACAGGCTTCTTTGAGTTGCGCCCAGAACTACCCGCCCCCAGAACAAGCACGGCTTAATGCGGCTGAAATCTTACGATCCCATGTCAATCCAACCATCGATTGGCTTAACGCAATACTGCAGCAATCACAGCCCATTCGATTGGATCCTGGCCTCAGGGAACACACCGACACGCTGCACAGTATTTTATACGCGTATGACCTTCTCACCAACCGCGAGTCTGCCATCGCTTATGACACAACGACCGAAAGCCTTTTGTTTGTTCCGGGAGAGGAAAACTCCGTGCGGGCTGAAGGCATTTTTGTGCATAACCACCCTGGAAGTCCCATGCTGCTCAGCGCTGATTTGCGGGACATTCCCCTTGCCGCACACATCCCTTTTTACCAGATACAACGCACATCGAGCCCCACTCTTGAGCATCCCTCTCAACGCCTTGCTACCCGAGGAGCAAGCATCGGGTTAATTATGGGATTCACCAACTCAGAGCCTGTTTTCCATGCGGCGCTAAACGGCGATGTCACTTCTTCTGTCTTCGCTCACACGTACACCACCTCTATCCTCGTGCGATGCCCGGATGCCAATGGCAATCCTTACGAATTGTGGAAGCACTACAATACGTTGTTGGAGCAACCCAGCGAGTGGCGCACTCCTTTCGGACGCGTGACGTTACAACCCGTCGCCCCCGATACATAGATGCGTAACTTACGGAGCTGGAGGCTCTAACTGCACGGGACCCACACTGGATGGCACTTCACCACTGTCATCCCCGATGTTGTCGGTATTGCCGTAACCTAAACGCCCATCTGCGCCATTGCCCCAACACCTGACATCTCCGCTCTCAAGCAGTGCACACACGTGGCTTTCTCCTGCAGCAAGCCGAGCCACCTTGCCTCCGACATCCACAACACCCACGCTTGATGGCACTTCACCACTGTCATCCCCGATGTTGTCGGTATTGCCGTAACCTAAACGCCCGTCTGCACCATTGCCCCAACACCTGACATCTCCGCTCTCAAGCAGTGCACACGTAAACTCACGTCCAGCCACAACTTGAGTGGCCATCTCTCCCAATGACACCAACCTTGGCGCACAACAAGGCTCTGCACCGGCATCTACTTCCTCCGGAGGTGCGCAAAGCTCCGGATCGATAGGAAGGCATAAATCTTCATCATCCCCAATAGCATCGGTGTTTCCGTAGCCCAACTCTCCATGGCCATTGCTACCCCAACACGACACTTCGCCATCCAAAAACAATACACACGTGTGTGAGTAACCTGCAGTCACACGCGAGACCAAGCCTCGCAAGGTTTCGTTAGCCA
Source organism: uncultured Polyangiales bacterium (assembly GCA_964640175.1). GTDB lineage: Bacteria > Myxococcota_A > Polyangia > Polyangiales > JACKDX01. The sequence goes on from CAZXFW010000005.1 coordinate 185,683, forward strand.
TACCGACAAACGGCTCGTCGTCAGCAAGGTTGTCTGTGTTTCCGTATCCAAGTTGCCCTTCAGTCCCACGCCCCCAGCACGAGACAATGCCCGTCTGAAGCACCGCACACGTATGCTGATGGCCCGCCGAAACATCATCCACAATTTCCATCAAGGCCACTTCATGAAAAAGTTCATCGTCTTCATCATCGCCTAACGTATCGGTATTACCCAATCCAAGCTGCCCTTCAGCGCCACGTCCCCAACACAACACACGTCCATCGCTCCGTAATACACAGGTATGATCCGTCCCTGTTACGACACGGCTTGAGATGTCTAAAATGTCAGCAAACCCTTGATTCAAGGGCACTTCATCATCGCCAATCGCTTCGGTGTCATGACGCGCCAACTGTCCGCTGGCGTTATTACCCCAGCATTGCACTTTGGGGCCTTCGACCAATGCACATGTGTGCGCGCCGCCGGCTGCAATACTAACTGCCTCTGCGTTTAAACTGATCGTATCGCTGGCGTAGGGTAGATTAACATCTCCCACGTTGTCTGTGTTGCCAAGGCCAAGACGGCCTAACTCACCAGAACCCCAGCACCGCACTTTGCCCGTGGTCGAAACCGCACAACTGTGACGCGCTCCTAAAGAAAGCTGTTCCACCACAAACGCATTGGATAACCCACTATCCTCATCCACATCTGCTTGATGCGTATCTTCACTGGTATCAACGCTACCGTCTAACATAGGCGTTTGTGTTTTTTTGCCACCACACCCGGATAACCCCACCCAAACCAATGCAACCATTAGCCAGCTTATCCACCGCATGAAGCCCCCTTCGCTTACTTTACCAAAGTTCGTGACGGCATCCCAATGCACGCCTTCACTATCGTCTTACCCTATGCTGCAATGTAGTCTCTAAACGCTGCCCAAACATACCCGACACCACAAAATAAAAAGGCCCGACGGGGAGAGTCGAGCCTTTCCCATCCTATACAGGCAAGTATAGGACGGTCATCCCGGGAGGGGATGTAATCTAAGATCGCGGTTGCGTGACTTACGCAACCATTAAGATTCAAAATCGAGTTCTTTGGGATCGTCTCTTCCGAACTCCTGTTCCGTATTGAACGTTGCTTCTTGGTATAAGTCGTCGAGGGTAAACCCGATCTTGCTAGCGGGTCGAATCTCTTCGCGTTCAAATTCCTCAATACTGCGATACGTCTTGGGCCCACGCATGCGTCCTTACCTTCCTATTTTGCGGCAAAATCGTGACCTACCGCTGCTATCCCACATGACCTACGTTGTCCTACATCTGATGACACTCTACCACCCCAATCTCGACTGGCAAAAAAACAGCACATTGAATCCTTGAGCGCGGCCTGATAAGAGCTGTCTCGTGACCTATGTTGTAGCGATCGCCAATCAAAAAGGTGGGGTTGGCAAAACCACGACTGCAGTAAACCTGGCCGCAAGCCTCGCGGTAGCCGAGCAGAAGGTACTGTTGATTGACACGGATCCCCAAGGCAATGCCACGAGCGGCCTTGGACGAACCTCAAGCGACATTCCCTTTGGCACGTATGAACTTCTGCAAGGGGCTACCAGCATGCAAGAAGCCATTGTTCATGCGGATCTGCCACATTTACACCTAATTGCGGCCTCTCCCGATCTAGCCGCCGTGGAAATTGAGTTTGTGAATTTGCCTGACCGGGCGCTTCGGCTACGTCAGCAAATTTCATCTGCACGGGAAAATTACGATTACATTATAATTGATTGCCCCCCGTCCCTGGGCATTCTCACACTCAACGCGCTCGCTGCGGCTGACGCCGTGCTTGTCCCGATGCAATGCGAATATTACGCCCTTGAAGGGCTTTCTCAACTGATGAACACCGTTGAACGGGTGCGTGGCTCGCTTAATCCTTCGCTTCGGGTGGATGGCGTACTGTTGTGCATGTTCGATCCTCGAAGCAATTTGTCGACGGAGGTGGCCACTGAGCTACGTAAACACTTTCACGTTTACAACACCGTAATCCCTCGAAACATTCGCTTGGCGGAAGCGCCTTCGTACGGGAAACCCATTATTCTGTATGACTCAGCATCCAAAGGCTCGGCTGGATATTTGAATCTGGCGCGCGAAATTCTAAGCGGACCTCCGACACCTCAAGTGGCGGCCTAGTTATGGAAGAGCCTTTAAAGCCACCAAAACGGCGACCGCTCGGACGTGGACTCGATGCATTGTTGCCCGCAGCGCCTGGAACGTCCTCATCGGCGCAAACGCTTCACATCGCCGTTGAAGAACTTCATCCAAACCCATCCCAACCTCGCGGCTTGTTTGACGATCAGGCGCTTGAAGAACTTACGCTATCCATTCGTGAGCTCGGTATTTTAGAACCCTTGCTGGTTCGTAAGCGCACGGAAGGTGGTTACACCATTGTCGCAGGAGAGCGGCGTTGGCGTGCCGCACAACGCGCCGGCGTGCTGAAAGTGCCGGTGTTTATCCGTGAGCTCACGGACAAGCAAGCGTTTGAAGCTGCATTGGTGGAAAACCTCCAGCGCGAAGAACTGAGCCCCGTCGAAACCGCACGCGCATTTTTGCGTTTGATGCAAGACTACGGACATACCCAAGAGTCCATGGCTCAACGTGTCGGCAAAAGCCGCTCGGCGGTGGCCAATGCCCTTCGCTTGCTCAAGCTCCCGGATAGCGTGCTTGCTCGGCTCGAAACCGGCGAGCTCTCCGAAGGCCATGGCCGTGCGCTCTTAGGGCTCAGTCACCCTGCAGAAATGCAAACCATGGCGAAAGAAGCCGTGTCAGAACAATGGAGCGTTCGCGACACCGAGCGCGAAGTAAGACGCGCGATTCAATCTTCACAATCTTCTCGCAGTCCCGCCAAACCTTCGGTCAATGCCTCGGCCAATGTCCGAGACTTGGAAGCGCGTCTTGCGCGTGCTCTTGGCGCCAACGTCAAAGTGGTGGATCGCCAGGGACGCGGTCACATTTCGATTGCCTATCGCAACTACGACGAGCTCGATAGCATTCTTGGCCGCATCCCTTCCCTGAGCGAAGCCCCTTAATCTGTCCTTGTAGATAGTGCGGCTAGGAGGGTTGGCCAAGTTGGTTGCGGGCAGCCTGCAAGGTGTTTGAAAGCAGCATCGCGATGGTCATCGGACCTACGCCGCCTGGCACCGGAGTGATAAATGAAGCGCGTTCCTTCGCTTCTTCGAAATGCACATCTCCCACCAAACGTCCATCCGGTAATCGATTGATCCCCACATCGAGCACCACCGCACCAGGCTTAATCCACTCGCCCCTAATCATCTCAGCACGCCCCACTGCAGCGATAACCACATCCGCCTTGGATACAAGCTGTGGTAGTTCCCGTGTGCGTGAATGAGCGATTGTCACCGTGGCATGGCGCTCCAACAACATCCACGCCAAAGGCTTGCCGACAAGGTTGCTTCGACCCACTACGACCGCTTGTTTGCCTTCAAGGCTATAGTCGATGTCATCAAGCAGACGCATGCAACCAAGCGGCGTGCAAGGACGCAATCCCCTCTCCCCGTTACACAAGAGCCCAACGTTGTAGGGATGGAGGCCATCCACATCTTTACCAGGATCAATCGTGCGCACGATTTCCGTGGCATCAAGATGCTTGGGAAGCGGTAGCTGCACCAAGATCCCATCTACCGTATCGCGATGATTGAGCGCTTGCACCAACGCAAGGACCTCGGATTGTGTCACCTCCGCTGACAAGCGATGGACGTTGCCATGAAACCCCGCGTTTCGTGCAGCGACTTCTTTGTTGCGCACATACACCTGCGAAGCAGGATCCTCGCCGATCAATACAACATCCAAGCCAGGCGGCCGGCCATGCTGCTGAGCGAATTGCGCAGTCTCCGCCTGAAGTGCTGAACGAATACGAACCGCAGCGGCTTTACCATCAATGATCTTGGCTGCCATGTCCTATACCCTCTGAAGCATGCCTAGTTTTATGCCGAGCTACAAAACCGTCGATAAGCAACATGATAACGCCCACCGTAATGGCAGCATCCGCAACGTTAAACGTGGGCCACTCAAACCCATCACGCAAATGAAATCGAATAAAATCAACCACATACCCAAGCCTAAGACGGTCGATTAAATTACCAAGCGCCCCAGAAATAATCCACGGGACACTCCAGCCAAACCATTGGCCACCGTGGCCTTTAATAAACATCCACATGAGCATGATCACCGCGATCACCGCAGCTATCGAAAACAGAATGCGCCGAAATACCAAAGGAGAGTCCTTGAGCATGCTAAACGCAGCCGCACAATTTTCAGCGTAACGAAACTCAAGGTAGCCATCCACTAACACGACAGGTGGCTTACGAAACCGTTGGGCAGGCACATGTCCCGACACATCCTGCTCACAGGCAGGCGTCTTAAGTTCGGGGCGTGGCTCTGAAAGTGCATTAAGTGCCCATGCTTTGGTGCCCAAATCCAACGCAGTCAGTACCGCAGCGACTAACACACACCATAAAATAGCACGTTGGGATCGACGAATTAGGTGTTCTGCCATGTTTCCATTACCTTTGCACAACGTTTACACAACTCTTCGGCCGACTTAACATCTGACTGATGTCGCCAACAGCGAGGACAGCGTTCGTAAGAAGTTTTGCGCACACTCGCTTGCATGGAGGGGCCGTCTACTATGGTAACCTCTGCCACCGCAAGAACTTCTGAAAAATCACTAACAATTTGGCGTAACGCCTCGTGGTCCTCGGCAGCAAGCGTGAGCGTGACCGCCGCTTCACGACGATGCCCTAATGCTTTGTCACGCACCAAGGGCTCCATGGCAGCATTCACCGTATCCCGCACACGGGCCAACACCTGCCCCGCGTCAAGCAACTGCTGATCCCGTTCGGAAAGCACGGGCATCACAAGCTTGCCACTCAGGAACACGGACCCCTCTGCTTCACCAGGCAAGTAACCCCACGCTTCATCTGCCGTAAAGCACAAAATAGGCGCAAGCGCACAAAGCATTCCGCGCGCGATCATGTCCAACGTGGCTTGGCTAGAGCGCCGCCTTATGGAATTGGCTTCATCACAATACAATCGATCTTTGATGACATCGAGATAAAACGCTGACCAATCCCCCACGGAAAGCTCGAGCGTTGCCTGAAACACTTTGCGAAAATCGTAGCTTTCATATGCACGGATCACCGTTTGCAAATAAAACCGCATGCGTGCTTGAGCCCACGCATCCAAAGGCTCCGTTTCAACCACAGAATTGCGATCGTAGTCATTCAAGTTCCCCAACAGAAACCGCAATGTATTCCTTAGCTTGAAATAGCTCTCTGCTGCTTGGGCTAAGTGCTCCTCTGAATAGCGCGGATCGCTTCGATAGTCCTGAGAGGCTGTCCATGCACGTAAGAGCTCTGCGCCCTTTTGCTTGATCACTGCCTCGGGTTCGATGTACTCGATTTTCTCGCCAGCTTCCTGACGCCGCCGGATTTCGCTCTTGGAATAAGGCCGGCCCTGATCGTCACACACAAACCCGTGTGTCAGCACACGTTTGTAGGGCGCGTGTCCTGTCTTTGCCACGCCCAGCAAAAGCGCACTGTGAAACCACCCACGATGCTGATCGGAGCCTTCAAGATACAAATCTGCAGGAACCGAGTGCGCCAACCCATAGGCATCACTTGATAGTACCGCTTGAAAAGAAGCTCCGGATTCAAACCAGACATCAAGAATGCTTTGATCTTTGCTCCAGGACTGACCTCGGCATGTGCTGCAACGCTGAGAGGAAGGCAAGAGCTCCTCTGCGGGTTTTTCAAACCATATGTCCGATCCGTGCTCTTTAAAAAGCTCGGCCACATGGGACACAACTTCAGTACTCAACAACGCTTCGCCACAACCATCGCAATGAAACGCTGGGATGGGCACCCCCCAACGACGTTGTCTGGAAATACACCAGTCTGGCCGCTGACTCACCATGCCTTCAATGCGATCACGCCCCCACGCAGGCACCCATGTCACTTCTTTGATTGCCTCCATCGCCAGCTCGCGCAGTGATCGTTGAGCAGGATCGCGCTTGAGCGGTTTATCCAGCAAGACAAACCATTGTGTTGTCGCGCGAAAAATCACAGGAGTTTTACACCGCCAGCAATGCGGATAACTGTGGCGTATACGCTGCCCTTCTGGATTAGCCAAACGCTTCGTGGTCGCTAGAAAATGCACAATGTCCTTGTTGGCGTCCATCACAGCCTGGCCTCGCCATGCAGAAGGCACTTCGTCGGTGAAGCGAGCCGCTTCATCCACGGGAGCAAATGGCTCAAGGCCATGCTTTTGGCCTAACACATAGTCGTCCACACCATGCCCCGGTGCCGTGTGAACCAACCCCGTACCTGCCTCCAGAGTCACATAGTCTGCGGCGAGCAAGGGCGCATCACGGTCTTCAAAAGGATGCCTGGCTCGAAGCTGTGTCAGGCGTTCGCCTTTAATTGGCTGACCCACAGGCTTTAGGCTGCCTCCAGTATCGCGCGAGATAGCCTCTAGACGCTCAGCTGCCAACAGCCAGAGTTCATCTCCAACATCCACAGCGACATAGTCAAATTCAGGATGCACTGCGATGGCAAGGTTGGCAGGCAAAGTCCAAGGCGTGGTGGTCCAAATGACGGCATGAATGGGTTTGGCGTCAGTCTCAGCAAGCCCTAACAAACGATACACGGAGTTAGCCTGCGCTGATTCAAACGGAAACTTAACGTAGATGCTGGGCGACGTATGCTCGGCATATTCAACCTCGGCTTCGGCAAGCGCTGTTTGACAATGTCCGCACCAGTAGACAGGTTTTTTCCCGCGCTCAACGATACCTTGATCGATGCATGCAGAAAGCACCTCCAAGATTCCTTTTTCGTACTGAGGATGAAGCGTGAGATACGGCTCCTGCCATACACCAAACACGCCTAGACGCTGAAACTCTTTACGCTGCACATCGATCCATTTTTCCGCTTCTTTGCGACATGCCTTACGCAAGGAGATGGCAGGAATCGTTTGAGCTTTCTCACGCCCAATGCTGCGCTCAACGTTCAATTCGATGGGCAGTCCATGGCAATCCCATCCAGGCACAAACCTTGTCTGACGTTGGGCAAGGCCTTGGTACTTAATGACAATGTCTTTGAGAATTTTATTAAACACCGTGCCATAGTGAAGGTGTCCATTGGCATAGGGCGGCCCGTCGTGAAATACATAACGCTCTTCATCCTTGAGGCGTTCCAGACTTGAGTTATAGACCTGCTGCTCAGACCAGCTCTTGAGAATTGCAGGCTCACGTTGAGCAAGGTTGGCACGCATCGGAAACCCTGTCTGAGGAAGACGTATGGTTTTCTTATAATCGATCACGAAAGACTCTCCGCCATTGGCTCATGGTAGCAATTGTGGATGCTTTCTATACGCTAAGACTGGGTAAAACGGTAGTCTTGCCAAGACGTTATCCCATCAACCCCCGCCGCGCCCGTTGGCTTGACACGAGCTCTCGCGATGCCTCTTGCATATAACGCGTGGCTGCTGGCGTATCCAGCACCACGACTTCCGCAAAGAAGGTGCGTTTGGAGAGTTCCGCCTGCAAAAGCGCCCACGCTTGCTCCACGCCCCAAAGTTCCATGCTACGCCCTGGAATGGTCAATCCACACGAGCGGCTGGCAGTCGCTTCGAGCACATCGCAACATTGGCGAAGCACCCTGGAAGCACGCTCATCATTCCATTGAGCTGAACTACCGCACCCCATAAGAAACGTCCGTTCGAAAAGAAATTTTTTAGCAGTGGACACGAGTGTCTGCTCGCCAAGCACACCTTGAATCCGTTCTTTAAGAAGCCACTGCGACAAACCACCACACAAGCGCCAGTCGACCAAAGCACCCACCCCGCGTAGTGGCCTTTCATCTTCAAAAAACGGCAACGCCAAAGCATCGACTTGTAAGCCATCCAGGCTCGCCAAATCATGAGCAACAAACCGCGTAACCATTAGTCCTTTGTGTCCATATTTAAGTCTCGCGCCACACGGTCGAGCACACCATTGACAAAGCTCGGGCTTTCTTCATTTCCATAGAGTTTGGCAAGCTCGATGGCCTCATTAAGCGTCACACGGTACGGCGTCTCAGACGACGCCAAGAGTTCGTAACAGCCCAAACGCAGCAAATTGCGGTCTACTACTGACATGCGATCAAGGCGCCAATGCTCGCTTGCCGCTTCAAGGGTACGGTCGATGGACTCCAACGAGCTCGCTACCCCACGCGCAAGCTGATCGGCAAAGCTTCCATCGTGTCCATAGGTATCAAACTGACTCCAATAAAGCTTGATAGCAGCCTCAATGTCCACCCGGGCCACATCCATTTGATAAAGGATTTGTAATGCCGTGCCACGGCTCTTGCGTCGTTTGGTGTGTGACATTGATTGCTCTAATCGTTCAAGACTCTAATCTTTGCCGTCCGTGGGGCTCGCAAGCATCTTAGCCAAAGACGCCATTTCCAATGCGCTCAGCGATGCCTCCCAACCTTTGTTACCCATCTTACCGCCCGCACGTTCCATGGCTTGTGCCAACGAGTCCGTCGTCAAAATGCCAAGCCCGATGGGCACCCCTGTCTCTAACATCACCCGCGCGCATCCCCCGATGGACTCAGACGCTACCGCATCAAAATGGGCTGTCTCTCCACGGATGACTGCACCTAACGCAACGATGGCCGTCGGACGGTGATGCTTGATCATACGTTCGCAACCAAAAGGAATTTCCCAAGCGCCTGGCACACGCACTAACGTAATTCGATCGATGCTGACGCCATGTTCACGCAACGCTTCAATCGCACCTTCGACAAGCTTATCCACAACTTGCTGATTAAACCTCGAAGCAACGATGGCAAAGGAGGTCGATGAATCTTGAAGGAATGTCCCTTCGAGGTGTGTTATCTTGCCGCGATCAGCCATGGAAATGTCAGTGTATAGGAGTTAGCGCAACTTCTTCGATAATTTGGAGCCCAAAGGCGTCCAGGCCAGCAATTTTGCGTGGATGATTGGTAAGAAGGCGAATCTGTCGCAACCCCAAGTCCGCGAGCACTTGGGCCCCAAGGCCATATTCCCGTAAAATGGACAAGCGATCGGGTGCCGGCGCTTGTATCCCCGCCTCTACCGTTTGTTCATAACGCTCCAGTTCCACTGCAAGATTGTCAGGGCTTGGCAAAAACAAAAACACTCCCCGCCCCTCTTTTTCAATCTCGGAAACCGCATCATCCGCAGACAGACGCTCCTTAACACGTGCCCCAAACATATCTAACAACACACTTCCGGTATGCACACGTACCAATGTTGGACTTGCATCGACATCACCCAGCGTCAGCACCACAAACTGCCGGCTTTCCACTTTCGTCTCATACACATGGGCATGCCAAACTTTACCGCTCCGAGTGGAAACGTGTGCGCTCTTAACGCGCCTCACCAGGGATTCATGTCGCAATCGGTAGGCCGTAACATCTGCAATAGACAAAAGATGCAGTCCATGCGTTTTGGCAAACTGCTGCAACTCGGGATACCGAGCCATCGTTCCATCTTCATTCATGATCTCGCAAATCACCGCAGAAGGCGCTCTCCCAGCCAACACCGCCAAGTCCACCGAGCCTTCCGTTTGGCCTGCGCGCTGCAACACGCCGCCCGGCTTGGCACACAATGGAAACACATGGCCTGGACTCACTAAGTCGTCCGCCTTGCAGTCAAGAGAGGCTGCCGTTCGAATGGTGTGTGCACGATCTGCCGCGCTAATCCCCGTCGTCACCCCTTCACGGGCTTCGATTGAAACTGTAAATGCCGTTCCAAGCTGAGAGCGATTGTCTCGCACCATCATCGGCAACCGCAAACGCTGTACAGCGTCTGACGTAAGCGCAAGACAAATCAAGCCACAGCCATACCGCGCCATAAAATTAATGGCTTCCGGACTCACGCTGTCCGCTGCCATGCATAAATCGCCTTCGTTTTCGCGGTCTTCGTCGTCGACCAAAATGACCATGCGTCCCCGACGGATTTCAGCAATAGCCTGCTCTACGCGTTCAACGGATGTTTCTACCGAACGAGTCATATTTGCCCGTAAAGAAAAAGCCTGATCTCGGAAAGACAGGCAGAAATTAGCATCATTTCAACCAACTGAGGGCTCTCTTATAACGACGCCATCATGCCGTCCAGCTCCTTTTGAGGTCCCCGGCAAAGAAGACCCATTCTAGACACCCTCTTTGAGATACATGGCTGCCTGCGCAAGCAAAATCTCTTGTTGATTGAGCGAGGGATCTTCCAACACTTTTTCTAACAGCATATCCAGCACTTTTCCAATGAGAGGCCCTGGTTTTAACGCACAGTGCTGCATCAGATCCCGACCATTAATCGCCAAATCACGCACAGAAAGCGGCTGATTTTCATCCATGACCGTCGCAATCCGCCGTTCGAGCTCATCCAGCAGCTTTAGCTCTTCTTGCACAGGACGCCCCTTGGCCAACACATCCGCCCTGGCCAATTGAAGCAAATCCGCAACATATTCGATGCCCACTCTTTTTAAAAACCGCCTTACCGCCGCATCGGACCACTCCGAAGCGTAGCAAATCAAATGATGGCGTATGAGAGCGACAATACGAGCACGATCGGCGTTAGGAAACCGATAGTCCTGCAGCCAACGGTCGGCGATGTCTGCGCCCAATGTTTCATGATGATAAAACGTGTAATCGCCCGTTTTTTCAGAGACCGCACGCGTTTGAGGCTTGCCAAGGTCGTGCAACAATCCAGCCATGCGTACTGTAACATCGGCGCTCGGCAACGCATCGACACACTCAAGCGTGTGTTTCCAGACATCATACGCGTGCCAACGGTTTTGCTCACATCCCACTTGCCCAAGGAGTTCGGGCAACGTGACAGACAAAATCCCCGTACGCTGCATGACTTCGAACCCCAAAGAAGGCTTATTCGCCGCCATGCATTTGAGCCATTCATCCCGTACGCGTTCATGAGCCACCTTGCGATATACGGACAATGACGGAGCTATCGCCGCTTCTGTGGCTTTATCCAACGCAAACTCCAGCGTGGCCACAAAGCGTGCGGCCCTTACTACACGCAATCCATCCTCGGAAAAACGAAGGAAAGGATCCCCCACCGTGCGCAACCTGCGATCACGTATGTCCTGAATTCCTGAATAGGGATCCACCAGCGTTTCCGTGAGCGGATCATACGCCATCGCATTCACCGTGAAGTCACGCCGCGCTAAATCCTCTTCGATATGTTCGACAAACGTCACCTGATCTGGACGGCGCCCATCTGTGTATCCGCGCTCCGAACGAAGCGTCGTCACTTCATACGGCTTTTTTTCCCAAATGACTGTCACCGTTCCATGGTCAATGCCGGTGGGAATCACACGACGGAACACATCGCACACTTGTCCCGGAAGCGCCGTGGTGGCCACATCCCAATCCGCCACAGGACGGCCCAAACATACGTCTCGTACGGCCCCGCCCACGGCCCACGCCTTGTATCCATGCTGGCGGAAACGCTCGCATAGCGCGATAAGGGCAAGGGGGACCGCGGAAGCATCAAAAGAAGGCATAAAGAACAGTTCTTATCGTATTTTTAGATAGTTATAGGAGAATTTTCATGTAAAATGGAGTATAGTTCGCTTTCGAAGACTGGTCAGATCCCCGTCTCCTATACTAAAACCCAGCTATCCACTGGTTTCTGTCCGTTTACCCTACATCCGAATTGCTTAATCTATCGTGACTAGCCCGCTTTCCTCGAACCGCCCCTCTCGCCCACGTCCTCATCTGCCGTGGCGTTCATTGCTCGTTGTGGCAGTGATATTCCTTGCCTACAGCGTCACGTTCATTTGGCCTGAACGCAATAGTTTTGGCATTGAAATCGACAGTTCCCCGCGAGCCCAAGCCGCGCGTAACCGCCTCCCCTACGATCTTTCCAAGTTGAGTGTTCTGAACCGGGTGATTCATCACGTTAATAAGTATTACGTCGCCCCGGAACGCGTGAACCACCAGGAAATGCTGTTGGCGGGGCTCAACGCCATTCAGCTGGCAGTGCCTCCTGTGATGGTCCACCATCGCAAGGGAAGTCCCGAGCTCACTGTCATTGTAGATAACGAAAAAAAGCAGTTCCGCATTTCGGACGTGACCAGTCCCTGGACATTGGCCCAACGTTTCAGAGACATTTTCAGCTTCCTGCAAAAACATCTCGATGAAGAAGACATCGAGCTGCGTGATGTCGAATATGCAAGCGTCAACGGCGCACTGCATACCTTGGATCCGCATTCGGTTCTCTTAACTCCAGACGTGTACACCGAGATGCGTATGAGCACGCGAGGTGAGTTTGGCGGATTGGGAATTGTGATCTCCATTCGGGATGGCCTTTTAACCGTTATCCGCCCGATGCCTGGCACTCCTGCCGAAAAAAGCGGCCTCAAACGCAACGATCGCATCGTACGTATCGGAAGCGAGTCGACGCTGAACATGCCTCTTCAAGAGGCCGTCGATCGATTACGTGGCGCCCCAGGCTCGAAGGTCAACATCGCCATTGTACGAGAAACCGCAAAGGGCTGGAGCAACGCAAAGCCAGTGCAACTTGAACGCGCTGTCATTCACATTGATTCCGTGGAATCCCGGCTTTTGGAAGGAAACATTGGCTACGTCCGTCTAAAGAGCTTCCAGGGAAATACCACCGCAGACCTTGAAGCCGCGCTACGCAAGCTACACGCGAGCAACATCAAAGGGCTTATTTTAGACCTTCAAGATAACCCTGGAGGCTTGCTTGAGCAGGCCATTCGCGTCACCGACGTCTTTCTCAAAAGCGGCGCCATTGTCAGCACGCGATCCAACGACGAAACTCAGCGCGATGAAAAATACGCTTCGAACGACGGGACAGAACCAACCTACCCGTTGGTAGTTCTGGTAAACAGTGGAAGTGCCTCCGCAAGCGAGATCGTTGCCGGAGCATTAAAAAACCACGACCGCGCGCTCATCATTGGACAGCGCACCTTTGGTAAAGGCTCCGTCCAAGTGCTGTACGATTACAACGACGGCTCAGCCCTCAAACTGACCATCGCGCAGTATCTGACGCCGGGCGACGTCTCCATTCAAGGCACAGGCATTGTCCCCGACATCGGCATCGATCCCGTCACAGTGGATATCAACGACATGGATCTCACTTTGAATCGGCCTAGGCTGCGTGAAGAGGATTTGAAACGCCACTTAACCAGTGAAAGCGTCCGACAAGAGGCCACTTCACCCGTCATGTTGGAATACTACCTGCCTCAAGAAATCCGCGAGCGCCTACGCGAAAACGATGACACCACGGGTGAGGAAAACGAACACGAAGCGGAGTTTTTGATTCGATTTGCGCAGCGGGTGCTTAGCCAAGCAACCCATGCCAATCGACGCAAGCTTTTGGAAGACGCCAAAAAGGCCATCGCAAGCACTCAAGAAAAAGAACTCGAACGTGCCGTTGCAGAGTTACGTAAACTCGGCGTGGATTGGTCCGAAGGGCCTGACAAAGGCGCCTCTGAACTTGCGGTACAAGTATCCACCAGCCGGCCAGACAATGCGGGCGTTGCAGGCCAGCCCTTTGATCTCATCGTGCAAGTGACCAACAAAGGGAAAACGCCCGTCTACCGCTTACGTGCCACGACTCAGAGCGATTTTCTTCTCTTTAACGAACGCGAGCTAGTGTTTGGAAAAATTGCGCCTGGCCAAACACGTCGTTGGTCTGCCACGTTGGGATTATGCGAAACCCGTAACCCCAAAGCAGCCGTCACCGTTCCCAATGGCAACCATTCGGATCCATGGCAAGCATTGTTACCGCCCGTAGGCCGCACCAAAGGCAAGCCTGTGTGCGCGTTGCCGTTTTCACTGGCTGATCGCGCCGACGGCATTCGGATTGAATTTCAAGAAGCCCATGGTCATGCCCCGAAGTCCGCAGAAATCAGGACCACCGTAACTTCGTTGCCAAAACCGCAATTTGCCTATTCGCTTCAGCTATCCGATCCACAGGGCAATGGCGACGGCATCATCCAGCGAGGCGAACTCGCCACCTTGTTTTTGTCTGTTAAAAACGTAGGCAAAGGCCCGAGCTACACCACGCAAGCCAACCTTCAAAACCTCACAGGCCAAGGGGTTCTGCTGCAAGATGGACGATTCCGCATTGATGACATGCAGGTGGGCCAAGAACGCATGGTCCCCTTCACCTTTAAAATTCTACCAGACGCGGGCTCCAAAGACGCTACCTTTGAAGTCTCTGTCGCAGATATTGATCTACGCGAAGTGGTGACCGAAAAAATCACAGTGTCTGCTGGTGTTCCTGCCACCAATCCAACTGCACTCAATGGAACAGCGTATTTGGCCGTGGATACCCCCATTCAAGAAACCCCTTCCACGAACGGGAAAGTGATTGCATACGTTTCCAAAGGTGCCCTGGCTCTACCGATGGAAGCTGAGCTCAATGGCTTTGTGCGCCTGACGCTTGGACCAGGGCGTCCTGGATGGGTTTCCAAAAACCGCCTTTCTCAAGCCAAACCAGCTTCCACTACAGGCGTGATCACTAACGCATTCAATCACATGCCACCTCAGCTTGAGTTGAGCTACAACAACATGCACGTCACTGAGAACCCGGCTCTTAGCCTTAGCGGCATCGCCAAAGATCGCCAGCAAGTTAAAGACGTGTACATTTTCGTAGGCGCACGCAAGGTCTTTTACAAATCAAACCACGGCGGAAAAGACAAAAAATCTATTCAATTTTCCACACAGATTCCGCTTAACCCTGGCATCAACCACATCAACGTCTTTGCCCGCAAACGCAACGACATGGTGGCTCGATCGACACTGATTGTACGGCGAGACGGCAAAAACGGCGCGTTGCTCAAGACACCCGAAGCTGACGATGACCAGTTTGACTATGACGTCTTCGCGCCTGAGCCATAACACCGTGCCTGAAATTCCTGCGCGCTGTAGCTGTTGATATAGTCCAAGCGTTGCCAAAACCGGCGATAATCTTTGTGAACGCGATCCCCAATGCTTTGGCGGCTATGAAAGTCGGTAATGCGCGTCACTGTAAAGCGCAAAGCAGCATACGTGCCACACAGTTTGAGGGATTGCCTTTCGTGTTCTGAAAGCGGCCGCACTCGATCGTAGCCGGTCACCATGGCCGATGCGAGCTGCCAATCCCAGCGCTCATCAAAACACCAGGCAAGCACCGCCACCATAAGATCGTAGACAAAGACGCCTTCACTCGCGCTCTCCCAATCTATAACGGCAACAATGTCATTGTGATGCCACCGCACATTGTCACGAAACAAATCGCCATGGATGACCCCACACGGCAGCGCCGGAGGCCATATGGGTTCAAGCTGCTCAAGCCATCCTTTAAGCCGGCTCACCACCGTCGCCAATTCGGCATCTTGACCTGGATTGACCCCAAACAGACGTTCCTTGATATGGCTTAGCGTAAAACGTCCGTGCCGTTTTTCAGGAAACCCTTGCATGGCAAGGTGCACGCCAGCCAGCCATTGTCCTACGGCAGCCGCACGAGCGATGGTCACAGCGCGCTGGCAGCTCTGCTGGCCACCTACGCATTCAAATGCTCCGATGGGCTTCTCGTGGAACATGAGCTCTTCGGGACTCACGCCAGGCAAAGGCGCTGCCACTTTAAAGCCGCGCTCCTTTAAATACCGCAAGAGCGCCCACTCGTACGATACGCCGTCGATCCCCTGCTCTTCGTAGATTCGGACAAACACTCTTCGGTCGGCCGTATCCAAGTAAAAGTTGCTGTTGACGCTGCCCGCAGCCACTGGCGTGACCACCAATACCTTGCCCAATCCGCATACCTGAGCAATCCGGTCAGCGTCTGCGCTAGAAAGTTGAGTAAAAACAGCCATATCTTGCCACTTTACACGATCGGACCTCTAATGGTAGCCATCAAAGGCTAGGCGTTCGCCTTACGCATGGCAGACGGACCAAGTACCATTTTGGATATTCAGCAAAGCCCACCCACCCAAGGGAAGGCTGTGGGTTTTGCAATTGCAGTTCGCACCACGGACACGGAGTGCACACCACCATGCTGATCGCGCTCATTGCGGCTTTTCTGTGCGTCGCTGCAAATGGTTTTTTTGTCGCCGCCGAGTTTGCGTTGGCTACCGCGCGTCCTACCGCCCTGCAAGCAGCCGCTAATTCGGGTGACAAGCGTGCTGAACACGCCCTGAAGCTGATCAACAGACTTGATGCTTATCTGACAGCCACTCAGCTTGGCATTACGTTTGCGTCCCTGGGGCTCGGTTGGTTAGGCGAGCCCGCTATCGCACGATTTATCAAAGCGCCTCTGCTCTATTTCCATGTCCCTAACACACTGATTCACGGAGTCGCGCTGAGCATCTCGTTTGGCATCATTACATTTCTGCACATTGTGATTGGGGAGCTGGTGCCCAAATCCCTCGCCATCCAACGGCCAGAAACCATCAGCCGTTGGACCGCTGCACCCATGAGTACGTTTTACTATGTCACCTACCCCGTTCAGGTGCTTTTTAATACCATCACAAACAGTCTTTTACGCTTGATGGGACTGCAAGCTGTGGGTTCCACATCTTCGGTACTGTCCGCTGCGGAAGTTAAGCTTATCATTCAATCTGCGTTTACCAACGAAGGACGTAGCACTACGAAACGGGCGTTGTTAGAACGCGTGCTCACCGCAACCGACCGGCCCATCCGTACCGTCATGGTTCCGCGCGTGGATATGGTGACGCTTAACATGAGTGATAGCTTTGACATTTGCCTCGATATGATACGGCGCCATGGTTATAGCCGCTATCCTCTGGTCCAAGACGGCAATCCCGACCAAGTCCTGGGATATATTCACACCAAAGATTTATTCATTGCTTCACACCGGGTGCGCAATGATCTTAGCGCTCTGCGCCGTGATCTGTTGTTTATGCCCGAAACACTCACCAACGGAAATGCCCTTACAGACATGCAACGCTCACGAATCCCGATTGCCGTTGTGGTGGATGAATATGGCGGAACCAGCGGCCTCGTCACCCTGGAAGACATTGTCGAAGAAATTGTGGGTGACATCCAAGATGAAACAGACCTTGAAGCGCCACGCTTTTACACCCGCGATGATGGAACCATCGTAATGGATGGCTCGTTGCCCATTCAATCGCTTGAGCTCGAAGGCATTGCCTTTCCTCACTCCGACGAGGGAACGACCATCGCCGGGTGCATCACTTCCGTTCTTGAACGCTTGGCGTATCCAGGAGATCGCGTCAAACTCGGACATTACGAAGCCACAGTCGAAGATGTGCGTGGGCGCCGAATCGAACGCGTTGCATTACGAAAACTGGCACACGAAAGCGAAGCAGAGCCTGCGTTCTCCACGCTACCTCCACACGGACACAAATCTGACTAGCGCCTCGCGCCCCTTTCCCTTTGCCTAGGCACGCAGACTAAGGACACCAGCGACGCCCTGGGCTTGGCTTATGAGACCATCTGTCTTGCAATACCAAAAAGGCAAGCACCTTGCGATGCATCGGGCCCGCAGCTTGCCTGGCTTGAGCGCGACTGACGGTGTGGCTGGGACGCTTTCGGTACGTTGCCATCACCGGACTAAGGCCTGCCGTCTTCAAGAGCGTACGCCGCCAAGGATACATCGGGGAAGTGTCCTGGCAGCCCTTGGCAATATCATCAGGCGCACAGAAAAACCGGAAATGAAAATGGTCATCGTGTGCGACAGCAGGCTGACACATCAGATCCCCCGCACGCTCTATCAATCTGCGGGGCGTATGGGTGCGCCGTGCTTCTTGCAATAAAAGCGCTCGCACATGCTCGACCACAAATATTCGTTGCAACGAACTGTCAGGGTGTTCCGCCAACGCCCTCACCAAACGCCATGTCCTTGGCGCATCAAGCTTCACAAACACGTCGTCTTTAGGATCCATTAGCTCTTTAAAATCCCACCCATATCCACGCTTGTCTAACGGCACTCCCTTGGATGGCATTGGCTCGCCTGTCCGATCCACGATATAAAAAAGCACATCGGCATCGCGCCCTGACTGATGCGAGCCGTGATGACGGATCGGCCCTCCGTTAGGCAAACTGATATCGTTAATGACGAGTTCGCCCCCTGGGAGTTGAGCGTGAACCTGTGAAGCCGCATCGGTCAACTCGGTCGTCAGTTCTTCAGTACCATAACCAGCTTCAGGGTTCGGCCGATTGGGATTTTGTAAAAACCCTGTTCCCGTGGCCGGAAGTTTCTGCCCATGAAGCAAGCTCCCATTGTTCGGACTACCCACGGAGACGGAAGTCATGGGCTCAGCCACGGCCTTACTGCACCCTGTCCAAATCAAAAACCCCAGCACGGCAACTGCCCGCATTCCCTGAGGAACACTCATCGCTTTGATTATAGACGAAGTTCCCGGGCGAAGCTCGCAAGCACTGGACGAAATGTACCCATCTCCTCACGTCGTCGCCACAGCACTTCACACACGTGATCCAATACAGCTTCTGGCGATGCCGAATCCGCGTGCATCGCATGAGACCTGGCCAAAAAGGCCTCTAAAAGCACGCTAAACTTCGAAGGATTCACCCTGGCATGATGCTTAACATCCGTAAGTCCCACGGCGTTCCAGGAAAACGCATACACCTCAAAGCAATCATCGTGGCGAGCAAATCCCAGCAGGGCTGCACCCGTGTCGTCATCCCCGTGACCTACCCGTAGCCAAGCCCGATTGGCCTCAGCCCGGCGCTGCGTCCTCGCCGAAGCAAGCTTTTTCGCAATCTCACGCGCAATATCCACGTCAGTTTCAACCGCAAGCAGCTGGCATAACACCGGGAACAAAGAAATACCCAGGCCTTTCGCCTTTTGCTCGATTTCCTCAAGCAGCGCTCGACGCAGACTAGGCATAAATCCACCATACGCAAGCGCGAGTCCCAGAGCGACATGGTTACGTCGGCTGGCTCGCTCAAGCAGCTTGCCAAAATCGAGGCTATGCCCGAAACGCAAGGGGATGGCCTCAGTCATGCCCCAAATGCCCTTGGATAGGGTTTTGCCATGCCGATTCCGAACCTTTCTGCATCAATTTTAGCCAAAGCATCACGAAGTTCTTGACGCACCATCATCACACCATGGTAAGCGATAGGAAGGCATTCCTACTACAGGATGCCGTATGCCATGTCAGTAGACGACCGATTTATTCAAGAGCACGCTGGTCTCGTCAAGAGCATTGCACACAAACTTAGAGCCCAGCTCGACCTCAACTGCGAGCTGGATGACTTAGTTGCATTTGGATACGCCGGTCTTATTGAAGCCTCCGACCGGTTTGACCCAAGCCGCGGCGTGCAATTCAACACCTTTGCCTATTACCGCGTACGCGGAGCCATGCTGGATGGCATACGTCAGATGGCCCATTTGCCACGACGCGTTCATTCGAAAATTAAAATGGCAGAAGCCACGGACTTGGTCACCGAGCCTGTCGGCCAAGCACGTGGCCAAGCGCCAGAGCAGCGCACAGACACCCAGGCCACCGTTGCGCAAGCCAGCGCCATCTTAGGCCGGTTAACCACCGCCTACATCGCCGAAGCCATGGGCCAAGGCGAAGAAGAGGTTGCTGAGCTTAACCCTGAAACGCGTTTTTTGAATGTTCAGCAATCTGACATTGTGAAAAAAGCCATCAGCACACTTCCTGAACGCGAAAAAGCACTTATTTTAGGGTTTTATTTCGACAATCGCACCTTTGATGACGTTGCCAAAAGCCTTAACATCTCAAAGTCCTGGGCAAGTCGCTTGCACACCAAAGCACTCGATTTACTCCGAGAGGCTTTAGAAGAAGTCGCGTAACATGCCATACTCTCGATTGCCGCACGGACGGTTCATTAAAGCGTACTGGATGACGTTCGTAGTGATTCTAAGTTACGTACGCCTGAAATTCCGCCACAGACTGAGCGCGCTCGATACCTACGAAAGCCAGCTTTCAGAGGTGCATCATCGAAACGCACAGCGCATCGAGAAAACCATCCTTGAGCTTCAAGGGTTATTTATCAAAGTGGGTCAACTCATCTCCATCATGACCAACTTCTTGCCTCAGGAGTTTTTGGCGCCTCTCGAATCTCTGCAAGATCAAGTCCCCGCACGGCCTGTTAAAGACATTCGCAATCGCATCACACAAGAGCTCGGCAAAGACCCCGATGAGATTTTCAAAAATTTTGACGAAACTCCGTTAGCAAGTGCATCCCTCGGGCAAGTGCATCGCGCAGAGCTCAACGATGGCACCCACGTTGTCATCAAAGTGCAGCACCAAGACATCGATGACATTGTACGCTCTGATTTGCGGACCATCTGGCGTATCCTGAAAATCGTAGGATGGTTTGTCCCTATTCAAGGGCTCGATGTGATTTACCGTCAAATCCGAGAGATGGTCATGAGCGAGCTCGATTTTTCCCGTGAAGCCGCGTCCATGCAGCAAATCGCCGCCAATCTGGCCGACGAAAAAGGGGTGTGTATCCCTATGCCTTTGATGGAATATTCCACGCGCAAGGTGATGACCACCACCTTTATCAAAGCTCACAAGTTGATCAGTGCAAACGCCACAGAGTCATGGGGACATGACCGGCAAGAATTTGCCCGACGCTTGGTGCGTATTTACTGCAAGATGATCTTTGTCGACGGATTTTATCATGCCGACCCTCACCCAGGGAATCTTCTCCTCACAGAAGCAGGAGAGATTGTATTGGTGGATTTTGGCGCAGTGGCGCGGCTAAGCCCTGCGATGAAACGTGGCATCCCAGACTTTCTAGAATCGGTGCTTAAGCGCGACACCCAAGGCATTTACCGCGCCATGCGCACGATGGGATTCATCGCCCATGGCAGGGAAGCCGAACGCGCTTCTGAACGCATCATTGATTATTTCCATCGTAAATTTCAGGATGAAGTGCAACTTGAAAGCCTCAACTTGAAAGACATCCATGTGGACCCTCAACGCAGCATGGAAAACTTTTTTGATCTACGGCGCCAAAACATCGGGATTCGTGAGCTCACCAGCGCATTTCAAGTCCCGAAAGACTGGGTACTCTTGGAGCGTACTATCTTGCTCCTTGCAGGCGTGTGCACCACCTTGGATCCACAGATGAATCCTATGGTGGTGATTCGGCCGTATCTCGAAGAGTTTGTACTAGGCAGACATCGTGATTTTACCTCGTTGGTGGTAAGTGCCACGAAAGACACCGCCTTGAGTGCGCTTAGCGTGCCTGAAGACTTACGCCGCTACCTTTCCAAAGCCATGCGCGGTGAGCTCGAAACGCGCCTTTTAGGCATGCCGCAAGCGGCTCAACTCATTTATGCAGCAGGCCAACAGGTGATGTACGCACTGTTATGCCTGGGTGCTGTCGCATGTACGTTGGTATTTCACATCCGCGGCGAGGCTCATTGGGCGCGCTGGGCAGGAGGCAGTGCACTTGCCTGTGTCTTTTTGATTCTGTGCTCCATGCTGTCTTCGCGTCGTTTGCGCCGCCCTCATCCCTAACCTGAGTTTAACCAACCCTCCGGCGTGGGCAGCGCTGATAAGGATGCACTGAGGCGCGTAGCTGACTACGCACCGGGGCAGCGCCCGACTGCGCATAATCCTACGCATTTCAGCAACATTTTTGTCGGCCAACCGGCCTGCTTCTGTCTGTAATCCGTCATAATTACTACACAATTTGTTCATAGATGGTTAATCAATCAAGTTGGCACAAATCATGCATACACATGCAGCCAGTCAGGAGGATTTTTTGGACATGCACGCACGCACTTCACGCCACTCAGAGCCCACCCTTTCAAGCCGTACGGTTTCTGAGTCGGATCCTCGCGCGTTACGTATCTTGGCCAAATCCACCTACCGCGAGCTGCGTTCTGGCGGCTTGTCCCGCTCTGAGATGGTCGGCTTTGCCTCTGAGCTCTTAGAGCTCGTCACTGCTGACATCGAAAACTAAACTGCAGACTCTTCCCTAAGTACCTTGATTTCTGTTCAAGGTGTCGCTACTAGGCATTAGGTTTTTTATTGAACAGGTGAAGCCATGCCTACAAACATCGCTATTAATGGTTTTGGTCGAATTGGGCGCTGCGTGTTACGCCAAATTCTTCTCAACAAAACAACGGACCTGCGCGTTGTTGGAATCAACGACCTTGAAAACGCAGAGGTCCTTGCCCACTTACTGCAGTTCGACTCCATTCACCGCACCTTTCCTCTGCCAGTACGCGCTGAAGGTTCAGCGCTTGTCATCGGCGAGCACAAGATTCCCATCTTTGCCGAAAAAAATCCCACGGCCTTACCGTGGGGCAAACTGAATGTTGATATTGTGTTGGAATGCACCGGACATTTCCGTAACCGCCAAGGCGCTTCAACGCACCTCGAAGCTGGAGCCAAGCGCGTCATTATCAGCGCTCCTGGCGAAAAAGACATCGATGCCACATTTTGCGTAGGCATCAATCATGAAGAATACGATCCCGCCAAACATGTCATCGTGTCCAATGCGTCTTGCACCACCAACTGCCTGGCGCCGATTGCCAAAGTCATCAACGATAACTTCAGCATTATCGCTGGCCATATGGTCACCGTGCACTCCTATACCAACGATCAACGCATCCTGGATTTGGCCCACAAAGACCTTCGTCGGGCTCGTGCAGCAGCGCTTTCCATGATTCCGTCGAGCACAGGAGCCGCCAAAGCCATTGGGTTGGTGTTGCCCGCACTGAAAGGGAAATTGGACGGCACGGCCATTCGCGTCCCTACAGCCGATGTTTCACTGACCTGTTTGACTGCACGCGTGAGCAAAAAAGTCAGCCGTGACGAAGTGAACCAAGCCCTTAAAACTGCTTCAGAGACCTCACTCAAAGGCATTCTCGGATTTGAAACCCGCCCATTGGTCTCAAGCGACTTCATTGGAGATATACGTTCTTCCATCGTGGATGCAGAGCAGACCCAAGTTGTCGGTGAAGATCTCGTCGAAGTGCAAAGCTGGTACGACAACGAGTGGGGGTTTTCCGCCCGCATGGTCGACTTGACGCAACACCTTGCAAGCAAAGGTTAGCCCATGATCAAAAGTCTCACAGAGTTAACGCTTGAAGGGCGTCGTGTATTTGTCCGCGTTGATTTTAACGTGCCGTTAGACAACGGCGTCATCACCGACAAAAGCCGCATTCTTGCCACGCTCCCCACGCTCAAGCTGCTGATCGAGCATGGCGCACATCTTGTGTTGGGATCTCACCTCGGACGCCCGAAGGGCAAACCCACTCCAGAATATTCCATGGAACCTGTGGGCGCATGCTTGGCCGAGCTTTTGGACACGGAAGTACGACTGACAGACGACTGCATTGGCGATGGCGCACGCAAAGTGGTGGCTGACCTTCGGGACGGTGACATCGCATTGCTGGAAAACCTGCGTTTTCATCCAGAAGAAGAAGCCAACGACGTGCTCTTTGCCAAGGAGCTACAAAAACTGGCAGATGTGTACGTCAACGATGCGTTTGGCGCAGCTCATCGCGCGCATGCGTCTGTGGTTGCACTCGCCGAACTCATGCCGGAACGTGGCGCAGGGCTTCTTTTACAAAAAGAATTGGAGATGTTAAGCATATTGCGGGATCAAGCCAAGCAGCCTTATGTTGCCGTGCTGGGCGGAGCCAAGGTCTCCGATAAAATCGACGTCATACAATCACTGCTTGAGCGCGTAGACTGCTTGATCATCGGCGGGGCCATGGCCAACACATTCCTTGCTGCCCAAGGCATCGCACTCGGCCAGAGCCTGGTGGAACAAGACAAACTCGCCATGGCTCGCAGCGTGCTCGATCGGGCCAAGCGCCGAGAAGTCACCGTGGTATTGCCCACCGACCTCGTGGTCGCCAAAGATACCAAACAATCTCACGGCCACGTTGTGGCGGTAAACGAAGTGCCCGAAACTGAAATGGCGCTTGATATTGGCCCGCAAACCGTCAAAGCGTTTCATGAAGCGCTTCTGAATGCGCAAACAGTGTTCTGGAACGGACCGATGGGCCTATTTGAAAACCCCGCGTTCGCAGAAGGAACCCTGGGCGTCGCGCACGCTGTCGCCGAATGTCCCGGAATAAGCGTCGTGGGCGGAGGAGATAGCGTGGCAGCCGTGCATCAAACTGGATTAGCCGACGCGTTTAGTCACCTTTCCACCGGCGGTGGTGCGTCGTTGGAGTTTTTGGAAGGCAAGATTCTGCCTGGTGTTGAGGCGCTCAACGTATGAGCAAGGCCTCTAGCACTCGCGTCCCGCTTATCGCAGGCAACTGGAAGCTACACAACACGTTAGCAGACACACACACGTTATGCGATACACTTCTCGGACGCGTGGCAAACGACGCGACGCTCAACGTGGACGTCATGGTGGCTCCCCCGTTTACGGCCCTACACACCGCACGTGATGTTTTGAAAGGCAGCCGCGTGGCCTTGGGAGCTCAGGATTGCTTCTATGAAGACAAAGGTGCCTTCACTGGAGAAATCAGTGCACCCTTGCTTAAGGACCTGAACTGTTCACATTGCCTTGTGGGGCATTCTGAACGCAGGCAATGGTTTTACGACGATGACAAAACCATACGCCGCAAGTTCTGGGCATTGCGTCAGCATGGGCTGATTCCCGTACTGTGTGTGGGCGAAACGCTTGAGCAGCGTCAGAAAAACCAAGCAAAGCAAGTCGTCCTTTCACAACTGGACGCTGTCTTCAAAGACGCAGTTCAACTTAACGGCGATGACTTTGTAGTCGCCTACGAACCCGTCTGGGCGATTGGAACGGGTCAGACCGCCACTCCGGCAGATGCCCAGGCCATGCATTTGGCCATCCGTGTCCATTTGGGGCATGTGCTGGGAGAAACCGAAACACTTCGCGTCCGTGTGCTTTACGGAGGCAGTGTCAAACCCGACAATGCGTATGCCTTAGCGATGGAGCCGGACATCGACGGAGCGTTGGTGGGAGGCGCTTCCTTAAATGCTGAGGATTTTCTGGCAATTATCCAAGCCACCCAGCAAGCCCAAAGGCCCTAACTCTGACTACTTGCGATTTGTTTGATTTCATGGAACTTTAAGCCCTTCGAAAGATCGTATGTTTACTACTCTTGCTGTTTTTTATGTGTGTGTGTGCATATTCTTAATCCTTGTCGTGCTGCTGCAGGCGGGTAAAGGTGGCGGCATGGGTGCGGCGTTTGGAGGCACCACGCAGACGGTATTTGGCGGAGCGGGAGCGGGAGATTTTCTAACGCGACTTACGGCAATTTCCGCTGCGTTGTTTATGATTCTTTCGGCGACGTTATCCTATATGTCCTCAGGCAGAGGTGAATCCGCTTTGGAAAAAGCTGCCAAAGCCACGCAGGTTACCCCGAAAAAAACTGCTCCCGCAAAAGCAGCGGATACCCAAAAAGCGGGCGCTAAAGCCACCCAACCACAAGCGGCCCCTGCCCCGATGAGCGTCCCGGAAAATGAAGGCACCAAAGCAGGCACCAAGCCCGAGCTTCCCGACGCAAAGCGTGCTATGCCCGCTGAGACACCTGCTACGAAATAGCCCCCCACAAACAAAGGAGTGCTGCTATGCGCGCATTGGGTCTGTTTAGGTCATACCAAGCTGTGTGTGTTGTCTTGGCTGTAGGCTGTAGTACAGCGTCAGAAAGCCCTCCGGCAAAAACCACGACGTCGTCATCCGCCGCTTCGTCCCTCGAAAGCGCAGGGGATTTTAGCAACGGCGTGTCGCCCACGTCGATGGCTTCGCGTCACCTAAGCCCCAAGACCACGTTTGGAGTGCTTGTGGATCAAATCGCCGCACTCGATTCACAAGGCCTGGGACACTCGGACGATCAATGTGTTCTTCAAGCTCCCAAGGATTCAGACACATGGCATTTGAGCGCCGACCTTGCGGTTGCCGTACATCCCTTGCCCCAAGTTCCCTCAGATCTGGACGATCAACTCAATAACCGCGAGGCTTCGAGTGTGCTCACACGCTGGGGGCATGTCGGAGCGGGGGCACGTGGCCTCATGCTGGCCGCACTGACAGCTTCGCCTCCTTCGGCCCGCCAGCAAGTCTTGATCCTTGTAATTACGGATCGCGGCGTGTACGGACGCAGCAGCAACGTGGCCGTGCCGCTTGGCTGGAATGGAGCGCTTGCGCCCAAAGACGCTATCACGTTACTCCAGAAGAAGCGCACCCAGCTTGCAAGTGCGGTAGACGGGATTTACCTCACTGCAGAACGCGATATTCCTCTTCAACACCTCAAAGTGGTGTTAGGCGACCTATCTCCCCTACAAATACCTGTTGCCTTAGCGACAAGCCTCGCCAAAGGCACGCGCCAGCCCCCGACGCAGCGCCAGGCTTCTTCCGAGCTGCTTTGTCCCAATGGGTTAACTCCATTGCCCAAAGGCACAGCATTTGGCACGCTTGAACCCGCCCAGCTTCAAGACGTCACCATGCGATTGAAGCAACGAGCGGCGGTATGTATGGAGCACGCCTCAGGCACAAGTGCCGAAGGCGAACTCCTAAAAATCGTCAGCCGCCTCAACCCACAGGGAAACGTGGTGCAAACGTGCTTCGTGGCAGATGAGCTTAGCGACGTTGGGCTTCGACGCTGCGTTGAAAAGGTGCTGCTGGATCTCAGTTTTCCCGCACCCAATCCACCAGGCTATGTCGACATTCGCATTCCGCTACGTTTTGTCTACTTACCAGCGACCGCACAAAAACCTTTGTGTCAGTAAACGGATCACGCGAGTTCAACGTCTTCGCTTATTGTAGATTAACAGGTTGCATCGCAAGCTTGGAAGGCTCATTAAAGTGTAACCGATGAAGCTTGGCGTACACGCCGCGCTTTGCCAAAAGTTCTGGATGTTTGCCTTGCTCAACCACATGGCCTTTGTGGAACACGACAATGCGGTCGGCATGTTCTACCGTGGATAGCCGATGAGCAACCACGACTGACGTGCGGCCCTTCATGACCTGTTCAGAAGCCTCCTGGAGGCGCGCTTCGGTATCGCTATCCATGCTTGCTGTGGCCTCATCAAGCACGACAAGGGGCGCATCACGGTACATCGCGCGAGCAAACGCGATGAGCTGCCGTTCTCCCACGCTAAAATTGCTACCCCGCTCGATGACGGACGAAGCGAGATCGATTTTCTCGGAACGGCGAGACAAAAAGCCTACGCTCTTGAGGGATTGCCACGCGCGATCGGAATCGGGGTGAGGATCTCCGAGCGCGATGTTCTCTAACAGAGTGCCAGAAAAAAGCACAACATCTTGAGGCACATACGCAATTAAATTGCGAAGAAGTCTAGCTTCGTAACTGCGAACTTCTTGCCCGTTAACCCAAATATGGCCCGATTGGACCTCATAAAATCGAAGCAAGAGCGAGAGCACCGTGCTCTTGCCGGATCCAGTGGCACCCACCAAGGCCAACTGCTCCCCTTGGTGTACCTGAAAACTCACATCGTTAAGTACAGGATGATTAGGTCGATACGCAAAGGTCACATGGTCGAAAGCCAGCAACGTATGCTTTTCCAAAGCAGCAAATGAGGATGAAACGCTGGAAATAGCGGGCGCATCGAGTTCCTGAACATCCAAGATTCCAAACACGCGCTCCGCAGCTGCCATGGACTGTTGAATCACGGTGTATTTGGTCGAAAGGTCTCGCACCGGGACAAAAAACCGTTGCAGGTATTCGTAGAACGCTGCGACAGTCCCGATGTACGCGGTTGCAGCGCTTTGTTCTCGAAGCCAGCCTGCCCTCACCGCTGCGTACCATAATACGATCGCCACACAGACTGTGGACGCAGCCTCAACCACAGAATACATCAGCGCATCGTATCGAATGGTCGTATAGCTTGCTTGCCGATAGTCTGTGTTGATTTCTTCAAATTCGTCTTGGCACATCTGCTGCCGACCGTACGCCTGCACCGTAAATACACCCTGAATTTGTTCTGAAAGATAGGCATTGAGCTCCGCGATTTTACCTCGAACAATGTGAAACCCTGAGCGCAGATGCCGGCGACACCACTCCACCACAACCGCCAAGGGCGGCAATACGGCAAACGCAAATAAGCTCAGCCTCCAATCGAGATACAACATGAACGCCACAATGGCGCTCAACGCAAATCCGTCAGCCACTGCCGTCACTGCACCGGAACCAAAAAACTCACCCAACGCATCAATGTCATTGGTGACCCGAGTAACAAGTCGACCTATCGGAGTACGGTCATACACACTTAAATGAAGCTTCTGGATGTGACGGTAGACACGAGCACGAAGGGATGCCATCGCGCGCTGTCCAGCCACTTGCAACAAATAAATCTGAGCAAATTTCCCACAGGCATCCACGGCAATGACGACCAAATACGTAACTGCCACTTCGAACAGAATATGAAGATTTTTGTGCAGCATCACACCATCAATGGCGCGTTTGATAAGTAAAGGCTGGTAAAGCATGACAAGGGCCCCAATCGGCATCAATGCCATGGCGCCTGCGATAGCCTTCCAATACGGTCTGACCACCTGTAACAACCTTAAAAACAAATGCCAGTCGTTATGGGGACTCATGACGCGTTCAAGTCCTGTTCAGCTCGTTGCAATACGGCTAGCTCTGAATAAAGCCCCGGCTCAGCAATCAACGTCTGATGATCTCCGGACTGTACGATCTGGCCATCATCCATGACATAAATACGATCGGCTGTAGAAGCGGCGGAAATGCGATTCGTCACTAACACCAAGGTGCGGGTCTGCGCGACATGTTTGAGCGTGTACAAAATTTGAGACTCTGTAAGCGCATCCACAGCACTCAGTGGATCATCCAAAATCATCACGGGAGCCTGTTGCAAAAGCGCACGTGCTAATGCAATGCGTTGCTTTTGTCCGCCTGACAATTGCACACCTCGCTCTCCGACCGTGGTTTTTAGTCCCTCGGGAAAGCCTTGGATATCTCCCGCAAGTGCCACGGCATTCACCGCCTGTTCGATCTGAAGACGGGCATCCGGCCCATCCATATTATCCAATGAAAATCCTATGTTACGAGCTACAGTGGTAGAGAACAAAAAGGGCTCTTGCGGCGTGTAACCAATGCTGTGCCGAACGTGGCGCACGGCAAGCATGGTGACGTCTTTGCCGTCGAGAAAAACGGTGTCCTTTGGCACGGGCAAAAGCCGGGCCAATAGCGCCGCCAGTGTGCTTTTGCCACTCCCTGTCCTTCCCACAACTGCGACCATGCTTCCGTGGGGTATGTGAATGCTCACATTCTTAAGCGCAGGGTAATCCCCGTAATGATAGGTCAATCCTTTTACGCGAATGTCACCTCGCACCGAGGGCAATTCGTCAGAAAACGCTTCCTCTGAAATATCGACTTCACTATCCAAAACCTGACGAATACGGCCATACGAGGCTTGCCCGCGTTGAAGCACACTCAGCACATAGCCCAACGCGAGCGTTGGCCATACGAGTTGTCCAAGATAGGCATGGAATGCCACAAAGGATCCTACGGTAAGCTCCCCTTTCAACACCATTTGCCCACCGACCCAAAGAGCAATCAACGTACCCAACGAACCCACTGCGATTAATGCGGGCCACATCAAGCCACGCAGCGTCACTAAACGCGTGTTAGCCTTAAGCGCTTGTGCATTAATAATGTCAAACCTCGCAGCGTCCGTATCCTCCATTGCAAAACTGCGTATGACTCGAACGGAGGCAAACGACTCTTGCGCACGTTCTGACAACGCACCCAAACAGGCCTGTGTCTCAAGACTACGCGTATAGATGGCCTTCGAAAACGAACGTGCCAGAAGCGCAAGTATCGGAAAAGGTGCGAGGGATAACACTGTCAAACGCGGCGAGAGCGTCCACATCAATACAATGGCGCCTCCATAAGCAAACGCGGCGTTAATCGTATGAAGTACGCCAAACCCCGCCATAAAACGCACCTGGCCCACATCGTTCGTCGCGCGAGACATGATCTCGCCTGTGGGCATCTTTCGATAGAATCCTGCGCCGAGCCGGTGCAAGTGCACTAAAAGCCGATTGCGCAAGTCCCATTCCAGATCGCGTCCGACATTAAATACCACTACCCTTGAGCACGTACGAACGATGGCCATGGCTACTGCACAAGCCATCACCGAAAGTGCATAGTGACGCACCCGTGAGAGGTGATTCTGAGCCAGAGCGTCCACCGCAAAGCGAAGTAACCACGGGACAGCCTTTTCCAGTGCATTCGTGGTTAACAGGGCCAAAACTCCCCATCCCAGAACCACCCGGTAGGGCGTAAGCTCCCGTCGTAAGACGCCAAGACTGCCTTGATACGCGATACGCTCTTTCTGAGGGGAGGCGCTCTTGCTGTTCATCAATCGCACCCCCACCATGCAACATACGTGACCTGAGACGTCTTCTCCTCAAAGAGCGCTTGCCGAATGGTCATAAGCAGCATAGAATTTCTCGAATCGGTTCTTAACCTATGCATCGTTACGGACAAGGCCTCTCGGATTTAGGAAAAAAACGACTCACCAACGAGGACTCCTTCTTTTGTGATGACGAATTGGGACTATACGTGGTTGCAGACGGAATGGGTGGTCATAATGCAGGGGAAGTCGCCAGCCAGGAAGCCATTGATACGCTGACCGACATGGTCCGGCGTGAGCGGGCTACCCTCGAAGCCCTGGAAGCACCTGAGGTTTCGACCGATACCGTTCGACGCTCCTTGCGTTTGCTTGAAAGCGCTGTGCAAGCGTCAACCTACATGATTTTTGGCATTGCCCAGGTTGATCCCGATCAACAAGGCATGGGGACCACCGTCTCAGCGCTATTGTTACGGGGGAATTACGGGATTACAGCTCAGGTGGGAGACAGCCGCGTTTACCTCACCCGCGACCGTAAAACCTACCAACTGACCGAAGACCACACACTCATTGCATGGCAGCTAAAGCAGGGCGTCATTACCGAAGAAGAAGCCGCCCGCTCTCCACACAAAAACGTCATCACTCGGGCGGTGGGAAGCCGAGAATACGTCCAAGTTGATACTCGAGCGTTTTTGGTACAAGCAGGCGATAGCTTTTTGCTCTGTTCGGATGGCCTGCACGGTTACTTGAGTGACGAAGAAATCCCCACACTCATGCAACTTGGGCCTCAACGTGCTGCACGGCAATTCATTGAGATAGCCAACCAACGTGGTGGCAAGGACAACATCACTGCAGTGGTCATCGAACTCGAATAGCGTAGACCGCTATGATTTGTTGAGCTCTTCTACCTTACTTCCAAGTTGTTCCTTGAGAACATCTCCGAGCGTTGCCCCTGGACGGCTCTTGGGAGTCGTGGTGGCAAGCTTGGGAGCAGCGTTTTCAGAGAATTTCACAAGATGGGACTCGTCGACGTCGATCAGACTCAATGCAATTCGGCGCTGATCGGGATCAACCTCATAAATACGTGCCTTAATAATATCGCCTTCTTTAGTCACCTGATGGGCGTCTGTCACCGATTCAGCGCTAAGCTCAGCAAGAGGAATAAACCCCTCGATGCCACGCTGAAGCTCCACATACACGCCGCTATCCACGACAGAGAGCACGCGCACTTCAAGCGAAGTACCTTCCGGATAATCGACTTGCACCTGCTGCCAGGGATCCTCATAAAGCTGCTTGATCCCAAGCGAGACCTTACGTTCATCGTGGTTGACCGACAAAATGATCGCCTGAACCTCGTCGCCCTTGTGGTAAAGCTCCGCAGGATTCTCAATACGCTGAGTCCAGCTTAGATCGGATTTGTGGACCATGCCGTCCACCCCATCTTCAATGCCTACAAACACACCGTACTCGGTGACCGATACCACATTGCCACGCACGATATCGCCAGGGCTGTAACGCTTGATAAATTCATTCCACGGATCGGGCGCAAGCTGCTTGAGGCCCAAGCTGATGCGCTTATTGTCTGCATCAACTTCGAGCACCTGACACTCAATCTCTACGCCGGTCTCCAACATTTTCGAAGGATGTTTTGCCTTGCCCCAGCTCATCTCGCTGACGTGAATCAACCCTTCGATTCCATCTTCAATCTGCACAAACGCCCCGTAATCGGTCACAGACATGACCTTGCCGCTGATACGCTTGCCTGGAGGATAGGATTCCACGGCATGAAGCCATGGATCTTCGGTGGTTTGTTTGAGTCCGAGCGAAACGCGCTCTGTTTCGGCGTTATATTTTAAGACTTTGACCTCAACCTGATCACCGACATTAAACACCTCTGAGGGATGATTAATGCGCCCCCAGCTCATGTCCGTAATGTGTAGCAAGCCATCAATGCCGCCAAGATCCACGAACGCTCCGTACTCAGTGATGTTTTTGATGAGGCCGGTCACCACCATCCCCTCTTGAAGCTGCTGAAGCGTCTGCTCTTTGAGGGCATTGCGCTCGCTCTCAAGGAGTGCACGGCGGGATAGCACGATGTTTCCGCGCTTTTTGTTGAACTTGATGACTTTAAACTGGTGGGTCTCGCCAAGAAGCTTATCCAAGTTACGGATGGGGCGCAGATCCACCTGAGAGCCGGGTAAAAATGCTTTGACGCCACCACGAATGGTCACTGACAAGCCACCTTTAACACGTGCCGTGATCGTGCCTTCAATTAGCTCGTCACGCTCACACGCTTCGCTGATCTCATCCCACACGCGCAGCTTGTCTGCCTTTTCCTTTGACAGTAACACCAAGCCGTCGTCATTTTCGGTAGCCTCTACCAACACATCCACGCGATCTCCAGGCTGCACCCGAATCTCACCGGAAGGCTCTGCAAACTCGGCCAACGAAATCACACCTTCAGACTTGAACCCGATGTCCACAACCACGGTGTCTTTATTGACTTGAACTACCGTGCCTTTGACGATTTCTCCCTCTTGCAGCACATCGGCAGCAGCGGCCGTTTTCTCAAATAAGCTAGCAAAGCTCTCAGCGCCGGCCTTGGCGTGATGTGCATGGTCTGAAGTAGGGGTCATCGTCTAGGGTGGTCCTTTCTCTTGGCGAAAATTGAGGGCGAAAGCTAGCAGCGACGGGCCCAGATGTCAATCAGACCCCTTTTTTTCGGGATGAGTTGCCCGCTGGCCTTCAATCACCAGCCAATAGAGCTGCTCTACCACCTGCTCCAGCCCAAGATCAGTACTGTCCATAAGGGTAGCATCAGGGGCAGGTTTAAGGGGAGCCACGGCCCGACCCATATCCTGGGCATCCCGTTGCCGAATTTGCTCAAGTACCGCCTCAAAGGTAGTGCCAGCGCCTCGCTCGGTAAGCTCCAAATAACGACGGCGGGCCCGGGCTTCTTCGCTGGCCGTAAGGAATACTTTCACGTCTGCATCTGGAAACACCACCGTGCCGATGTCCCGCCCTTCGAGGATCACCCCTCCCTCTTTTCCGAGATCCCGCTGAATGTCGAGCAACGCGTCACGTACCTCCGGGTAGGTAGACACATCACTGGCCGCCTGAGCAATGCGTTGGGTTCGAATCTCTTTCGCGCAGTCTTGACCATCCACAAAGAGGTGGCTGCTTCCGTCCGCCGCATTCTCAAACCGTAGAGTCACTTGCCGTGCCAGTTCTCCCATGCGCTGACGATCGTTAAAACCGACGCCATGCTGGTCTGCAGCCCACGCTACCCCGCGATAAAGCGCACCGGTATCTACCAATACAAACCCGAGTTTTTTTGCCAGCAACTTAGCCGCAGAACTTTTACCCGCTCCTGCAGGGCCATCAATGGCGACCACAGGCTTACGTAACTTCGTCAATGTCCGCTCCAAGTTCACGCATCAGTCCTACAAATCCTGGAAAGCTAGTTTCGATACATCCAACGTCTTCGACCACGCTTTCGCCTTTGGTAGCCATTGCTAGCACAGCCGCTGTCATTGCAATGCGATGATCGCCACGGCTATGCACGTGCCCTGGCTGCCACGATGGTTGGCCCTGAATCTGCAACCCGTCCGGATACTCCTCACATTGAATGCCAAATGCCTTCAATGTCTCCGCCGTAGCAGCAATGCGATCGCTCTCTTTAACTCGAAGTTCACTGGCGTCACGTATCCCCGTCGCTCCCTGTGCAGACGCCGCCAGAGCACACGCGATGGGCACTTCGTCAATCATGCGCGTCAGGAGCTCTCCACCAATGTTAATGCCCCGCACAGGCCCGGAAGTGACTCGAAGCTCCGCAATAGGCTCTCCGCCTACCACTTCGCCTTGAGGCTCGTACTGAATGTCCGATCCCATCAGACGCATCGCATCCAAAAACCCTGTGCGTGTCGGGTTGACCCCCACTTGCTCCAACACGACATCGCTACCTTTAACCACGCGCGCTGCAGCAAGGACAAATGCGGCACTTGAAATGTCGGAAGGAACTTGCCAATGCATGCCCGGCCAGCTCCTGTCCCATGACGTGGGATCGAGCACCACAATCGAACCCACCGTTTCAATTGGTGCACCAAGCGCGAGCAGCATCCTCTCGGTGTGATCGCGCGAAACCACTGGCTCGTTCAACACCGTCGGTCCACTGGCATATAAGCCACTCAGCAATAAGGCACTCTTAACCTGAGCGCTCGCCACTGGCATCTCATACTGCAAGCCTTTGAGGCGCTCCCCTGACGGCAGGCCTTCAATTCGAAGAGGCGGGTAGATCTCACCTGGTTTTTTCCCCGATACGCCGTGAATCTTTGCCCCACGTGCTTCGAGAGGGTCCACAATCCGGCGCATAGGGCGCGAGCCCAGCGATGCATCTCCTGTTAACACGCTTTCAAAAGGCTGAGCGCTCAGCAAGCCCGCGAACAAACGCATGCTCGTTCCTGAATTTCCACAGTCGATGTCGCTCTCAGGGCGGCGCAAGCCTTCCAAGCCCACGCCCACAATTTCGGCACATCCCCCAGAACGCAGCGAAATGCTGACACCCATACTCTGTAACGCTCGCGCCGTAGAAATGTTGTCCGCTCCATGAGAAAGGCCTTCAACGGTGGAAGTCCCATCCGCCAACGCAGCAAAAAGCAATGCACGATGGCCAATTGATTTATCACCTGGCGCTCGGACACGACCTCGTAAGGGATTGCCTCCACGTATGCGTAGTTTTTTCATTGCTGTTTACGTGATAATTTTGAAAGATCTGAAAAGCGCGAAGCAATGACGGCAGCATCATTCTCCGGCACTTCAATCGTTAACAAAAGCTGACCGTCGGTCGCATAAATTGACGCATTATCAAACACGGGACGTAAGCCTAATGCCATGACCAAAAAATTGGCTCGATAGCGGGCCACAAGTTCTTTAGCCTGAGCCGCCGCCCCCTGTGCCAACTCGCTGGAAGCCACGTGAAACCCCAAATTCACACGGGCCGTTTCATCGATATCCATGCGTAATCCCATACGTTGAAAATGCGTCAGCACCTCTGGCAACGGACCTTGCCTAAAAAACGGAACGTTTGCAAAGAACGAATCCTTTGAAATTCGTGCCTGAACCTCCGGTGTTCCTTGCACCACTAAACACAAAAGCGTTTCATCAAAACCGTATTTTTCACGCAAAAGCTTCAACGCCACATGCTGCGTTTCTTGGTCGTCAAGACGTTTACGTAGTTGCGCAATGCGCTCCTGTGAGGCTATCACCCAAACGTCTTTCGCCAAGAACTCCGCGCGCAAGGACAAATCGAAACGTATTGCAAACGCATTGAGCGATTGAGAATCATGCTGGCCCCTCAACAACATGATGGTTGTTGGCTGAGCATTTGCGTCGTAGCTCACTCCCATCACGAACTCGTTACTCCGGTCTAATATCTCACCGACATCCACGGCATCAGTTCCCTGAGCATTTGCAAGAGTGTGTACCATCACATTTCGGATGGAGGGATAGCTTTGCGTTTTGCGTAACTGCGCAAGATGAACCCGCAATGCCACCGACATATCGACGGGCAACAAATCGCCCAGCTTGGCGGGCAGCACTACCTCTGCCTCCTTCTTCACAGAAGCGCCACCGCACCCGGCAAGCACTAAAAGCAGCACGCCGAGTTTCCTACACAAAGCTCGCTGGAGCCCTTTTTGCCCAAAGGAAACGAGTATCTGGATCATGACGGCCCGCGTTTCTACTACGTTCATCCCAGAAAAGCGACTCATGGCTTATGCCCCAGTGTTTCAGGAACTTGATGCAACCCCAGAAGGCAACTGGATGGCATCCTGTCGCCGTTCCGACCGTAGGATCACCTTGTCAGGTTAGGCGAGGACCAGGTGTGCCAAAGTGTGCCAAACCCAACCAGCCTATAGGTCAAATTGCTGAATGATTAGAAAGAAAAATCGCGTTTTCAACCCTTGGCATGCTTCTAGCTATATAACGCACCTGAGCCATCCTGAGGGGTGGACCATGAAAGGATAAGTCTTATGAGATATTCGAATTACCTTGGGTTAGCGGCAATGCTGTTTGCCACGGCCTGTAGCAACGGCGGCGAAGAATCCACGGCAAATCGTGTGCCACTTCTTAGCCAACCCACCGAAGGGGATTGTCCAGAAGGTCAGCAGAAGGTCTGTTCCCTGATCGCGGGTGCCGCAGAAGAAGAGTGCCGCTGCTGGGACGGAAGCTTTGTCCCAGAGGATGAATGCGAGGGAAGCGTTACTACCATCCCTTATACTGAAGCCGCTTTCGATATCTCTACCAATCACTCTGAGGATAACAATCCAGCAACCATCGACCCTGAGTCCTGTCCGGATGACTATGCTGTCGCCTGTGCGGCAATTTATCCTCCGACGGATGATCTCTGTGGATGTGTTCTGATTCCTTCAGATAAAGAAGAAGGCGAAGTCTGCTTAGGAGAGTCGGAACCTGGAGAAGCTCCTAGCTCACCGTAACGTGACGCACCTTGTTAACAAGGTTAGCGTTTGAGCAGCCGTGCACGAATTTTATACAATTCACTTAGCCCTTCGATCGGAGAAGTATGATCCAAATCAAGCGCTAAGAGTTCGGCCCGAAGCTGCTCAAACGCTGCATCTTGGTTTAGAGACGGCGCCCTATCTTCGACCTCTACCCTGCCTTGCGAAGAATGCGTCGATGAAATCCCAGGCTGCTCAAGGGCCGCAAGCTTGCGTTTGGCAGCATCGAGCACTGCTTTAGGCAGCCCCGCAAGCTCCGCTACCTCTACACCATAACTACGGCTGACAGCACCTGGGACAAGCTTGTGCAAAAACACAATCTTTCCTTCATGATCATGCACCAATACGTTGTAATTCTTTGCATGGCCATCACTTTGATCTACCAACGCGCAAAGCTCATGGTAATGCGTCGCAAACAAGGTGCGGCAACGCATCTGCCGAGCAAGATGCTCAGCGACAGCCCACGCAATCGCAAGCCCATCGTAGGTACTCGTTCCGCGCCCAATCTCATCGAGCAAAATCAATGAACGTGAAGTGGCCCCATGAAGCAAGTTCGCGGTTTCCTGCATTTCCACCATGAACGTGCTCTGACCACGCGAAAGATTGTCACTCGCTCCGATGCGAGTAAACACGCGGTCCACTAGCCCAATGTGAGCCGATTTGGCAGCCACATAACCGCCTGCTTGGGCCATGATCACAGAAAGCGCCACCTGTCTCATCATGGTGGACTTGCCCGCCATATTCGGCCCCGTAAGAATGGCAAGGCTCTCTCCCTGTGCATCAAGCGTGATATCGTTGGGCACGAAACTTCCAGCTTCAGCTAATTTCTCCACCACTGGATGCCGGCTTGCCAAAAGCTCAAGCCTACTGCTTGTGTCCATCACAGGCCGAACGTAATCATGCCGCAGAGCAAGCTCTGCCCAACACGCGCTGACATCCAATGCAGCCAACCCCCTCGCCAGCTGGCGGATACGCATGGCCTGCTTCGCAACTTCCGAACGCAGATCATTAAAAAGTGTTTCTTCGATGGCATAAAGCTGCTCGTCAGCCGTCAGGATTTTGATTTGCAGCGCTTCGAGCTCATCGGTGATATAGCGCTCTGAGCCCACCAGTGTTTGTCTTCGCCGATAGTGCACTGGGACATTGGTGGCTTTGGAACGGCTTACTTCGATGTAATAACCAAACGCCCTGGTATATTTTACTTTTAGCGACGAAATCCCCGTGCGTGCGCGCTCCAACTGCTCTAGCTCCAGGATGATGTCTTTACTGGAAGACGACAGGCCACGAAGCTCATCGATACGAGGATCCACACCTTTTTTGAATACTTCCGCTGCCCCGATGGCCGCAGGCGGCGAATCCACTAAAACAGCTTCCAGTCGCTCCAATACTTCATGACAGCTCTCTACAGAACACACAGGCATTAATGTACGTGTTACCTCCACGTCGGCATGATCACGCACCAAGCCCATTAGGGTCTGCGCACTCTTTAGCCCATCTCGAAGTGCTCCCAGCTCCCTAGGGGTAGCCAAGGCCGATTCAACCCGTGTTGCCAGTCGTTCAAGATCCTGAATTGCGGACAACGCGTCACGCACTTGTTTTCGAAGCAACGTCTGCTTCATCAGCGCCTCAATGGCATCGTGTCTTTGACGAATAATTGCCAGATCAGCCAACGGCGCAAGCAAATGTCTTCTAAACAGCCGCGCACCCATGCTTGAGCATGTTTGATCCAATAGGTGCACGAGTGATCCCACCCGCTCTCCAGATAGCGTGCTGACAATTTCCAAATTTCTAACGGCCGTTGCGTCCAAGCCCACAAAACTTCCCGTCTCATAACGTTGCAAGCGAAATTTCGTATGCATTTGAGACGGCTGATGATCACGCACATAACTCAACGCAAGCGTCATCGCATACTGCGCACATAGGTTAAAATCCTTCGTCTCGACCGTGGATGCTTCTTTGCTAATCCAATCCTTCAAATTGTCATCGAATTCGCTGACATCCGTATCCTCTGCATCCATGCGCACCACAGCCCGTCGCAGCATGTGTTCAAGCGCAGAAGACAACTCCAACGCCAAAGAATTGTGATTAATTAACACTTCTCGCGGCTGCAGTCTGCCAAGCTCGGCCAACGCATCAGCCGTTGAAGACAGTTCACATACAAAAAATTCTGCGGTTGATAACTCCAAGGCAGCCAACCCAAGCCCCTCTGGCAATACGGCCACTGTCACAAAGTAGTTATGCTCGCGGGCATCGAGCGCATCGTGCTCCAACACTAACCCAGGCGTAATTACCCGCACCACTT
Organism: uncultured Polyangiales bacterium; assembly: GCA_964640175.1. Taxonomy (GTDB): domain Bacteria; phylum Myxococcota_A; class Polyangia; order Polyangiales; genus JACKDX01. The sequence continues at coordinate 224,860 of CAZXFW010000005.1, forward strand.
CCCGTGGCACCACGCCTTTAACAGTACTCGGATCGGCCATCTGCTCACATAACGCAACACGCTGACCTAACTGTAAAAGCTTGCATATGTAACCTAACGCCGCATGATGCGGCACGCCCGCCATCGGAATATTCTCGCCCTGGCGATCCTTGCCGCGAGACGTCAGCGTCAAATCAAGCATGCGCGACGCTCGCTCAGCATCTTCGAAAAACATCTCATAAAAATCACCTAAACGAAAAAACAAAATCGTGTCGGGATACTGCGCTTTACACCGAAGGTACTGTTGCATGACCGGCGTATGGCGATCACCATGCTGTTTTTGCATTTCAGCAGAGTGCTCAGTCCGCATCAGTCGAAAAAGCTTTCAGCGGCAAGAGGAGTCAGGCTGTACTGGACCACTCCACTTAGCGCCGAGTCAACCGTATATAACCTTTGATTAATCGGACTAAATCGAACTGAGCTAGCAGTGGTTCCGTCACCTGGCCTAGCTTGGCGCGTATCGGACGCACCGGCATCGACGTTAACATGCAAAAACAAGCTCTCGAAAGGGAAGTAAACGATAATCTCTTCACCTTCGGCTGGCTCTGCAGAGACAGGTGCTATTTTGAAAGTAATTCTGTCATTAGTATACGTGATGCCTCCAAACGCTCGCGATTGCCGCCGCGCATCAGCATTCGTATCGACTCGACAGCGCCCATCTTGCTCGATCACTCGATGCTCAAGACCACTTAGAGTGCCTTGAACCACATAAGCGTCCCTCGCCGCAACTCGGTATTGCACAAGCTCGCCAAAACACTCCACAACATGTTCAAACGTCGCTCCCACCGTGCCTATGGTCGTAGCAGAGAGCACCAACTCATTCGTGCGAGCTTCCTCGATGGCAAACACCAGAGGCAGAAAATCATCTGAAAACCCCTCCTGCTGAAGATCCAGACATGACTCAGGGGCAGTGGCTGGAAGCTCGGAAGTAATCAGCAGTTGATCGCCGATATATCCAAACTCAGGATCTTTCCCTTCCACGAGACCTGAAGCACTTACATCCCTGTTACCCAACACACCTGCCAGACAAAAATCGGCCGAAGCAGACAACACACGGCCACTTGCACGTAAAACGCCGCCACCGCCACTTGCGTCGGGTAACGTGCCCTCCCATGTCGCTGTCCAGGTTTCCACACGCCGCGCCCATGGATCTGAAACGGCGCAGACGAGTATATCTTCGGCAAAGGCTTCTAACGGATACCCACGGCTTTGATCCAAAGGACACGCGTCTACCGGAGCCAGATCCGGAATCAACTCTGACTCTGTTATTCCGTTTACTGGAACCGTGTTTGTACTAGAAGCCGTAGTGACCGAAGGTGTCCCCACAAGCCCTTGGCCATCGTTACTCGTGCTTGCCAAGCGTGGATGATGACGACGTATATACACGCTTGAGCCCAACTCTCTTGAAAAGTTATCACATTGTTCGCCACCGCGGCATGCGGCATCCATGTCCCACACATCGATAAACTGCACGAATCCGCTTCGAAGCGCAGCCGCTACGAAAACACCTCGCAATTGGCTGGAACCCGCATTTTCCGCAAGGTCTGACTCCGAGTTGCATAACTCGCCAGTCTCAGTTTGGGATTCCACCACGCTCAATGAAGTTACAAACGAACCTAAATCAACGCGATCCGCACGCTGCGCACTGGGCGCATGAAGCAACAGCACAGAACTCTTGGCGTAATCCACAGCCACCACGGATCCATCCGCTGCATCCAAGGCATACACATACCGCACGCATTCTGCGCCAGGGTCTGATGGATCACAGTTCGCCCCCAGTGTGCGTGGCACAGGAGGGGTGAGCACCACATCCACCATCGGAGAACCTACGGCAATGGGCGCAAGTTCCGCACCTGCATTCCCACTTGCCAAGGCGTCAATGTCCAGCACATGGATAACAGGCAAGGATGCGTCTGCCACCAGCAACTTATGATCAACGGGATCGACCTCCAATGCCCACGGACGGGGCTTTGCCGCCGCGCAATCGTCCATCCCGCCACATCGCACAGGTTCAGCGGGCGTCGACGGATCAGGTTCGCTCAGCGGAGCTCCCGGCGGACAGATTTTTTGAAAAACATCTTCTTCTACACTGAGCGTGACATCCAGCGTGACTGGCTGACTTAATGTGACCACCGTAGGAGTCGCTAAGCTCCCATCTGCATTAATATGCACCACAGCAATGGCGCCAAGCTCAGGCAATGCCACAAACAGCACATCCTCATCCGGAGAAAGCACCATGTCGGTAGGCGCTTCAGGCAAGGGAACAAAGGCAGCCTGAGCATTAAACGGCGGAAGCGTTTGCGCTCGAAACATCGAAGACTGCACCAAAGCGATGTCTCGAGAGCCAAAATTGGCAGTGTAAACATAGTCCGGATGGCTTGGCGCAACGACTACAGCTGTAGGAATCTCCCCAACCGCAGGAAACGTATATCCAGGCACACGAATGTCGTTATCCACACGTTTGCTGTCTTTAGCATCGGTGAAGTCCACCTCAATGGCTCCCACTTCACCTCGACCCGACTGCGTCACTAGCACGTGAAATCGGATATTTTCAGGTAAGATTTCACCTTCCACCATGTTGCAATTGTCAAGCGGAAGCGCGATGCCTTTCGCTGTGTCGAAACAAGCCCATTCCACACGCTCAGACCGATCGAAGCTAGGGGGATCGATCACTTGTGGATCAGAACTACATCCAACAAGCTCCACTCCTGCTCCCCATAGGAGCCATGTCCATCGCAATGCCTTACGCATGGTCATTGTATCTCCTTAATAGGGTTCTCTTCACCAAAGTTTGCAATTAGCTTGGCACTTCCCTCCCCTCGCAGCATGTCTGCAAGGTCAATGACACGAAGCACGGAGTTGCTAAAGTCGCCAACGTAAATCAATTTGCGCTCGACATCGACCGCCAAATCAAACGGACCATTAAATCCAGCTACCGTGCCGCCTAACCGGCCCATGTGTGGATCCACGATATAAATCACGGGGTTGTCAAAGCAACTGACAAACACAAACCGTTTGTCTTCATCGGGAAAATACGCCGTTGCAACGCGAGACGGGCCACTTCCGATGGGAACCATTCGAGAAACCGCAACCGTATCGGAGGTGGCTTGACGGTCGAGATCCACAATCAACAGTGCACGAGGAAGTCGCGAGACCACATAAGCCTCCCGAATGTCGGAAGCAATTTGAACATCACGGGTATCGCTCCCATCATCAAGCCCTTCGTAACGCCAACGCGTACTGGCGTAGACAAACGACCGATCTACCATGGTAGGATTAAGCGCTATGCCACCGGTAACCAGCACCGCGTCCGACCGAGTCGTGCCGTAAATCGAGCGGGTCAACGGATCAAACCCCAAAGAACTTAACCCATCCGGGTACTGGTCATCCACGTCGATTAATGTCGGCGCGCCAATGCCCGCTCCCTCCAACTGTTCCAAAAACAGACTAACACTACCGTCGCTGTGGCCTGTGACAATGTAGTTTCCGTTACCGAGGCCACTCGTGTAGTCTTCAAGAGATCCTGCAATGACCGTAACGGGATCACGCGGCATCACAAGGCCGCGCGCGTTACTTGCACTACTGGTCCCTCGTTCGTGCGCTTCTGAACAATGGGGCCTATCTCCTTCTCCTCCACAGTCCAAACGATAATCTGCAGTGACGTTAATATACGTCAGGTTGGCGTTGCTGCGCTCCGGAATGTACAGTCGATCACCCGAAGGTGAGACCGCAATATCCGAAGCGTAAGATCCCATTAGCGCTTCACCCCCAGGACGCACGAAACTGGCGTAATCAGTGAATGAACACGGAGGCTCGGTGCAACTCTGAATTGCCGCATACACGCGCTCCAAATCGAGCGCCTGCACGCTGGCAGAATTGTATCGTAAGTCGAAGTTAGAGTTTACCACATACAACGAACATGGCCCTGACGCACACTGCTGGGGTGAAAGCGCAACAGCAATTGGAAAATATAACTCTCCCAAAGGAATGGGCACGCCTTCATTGTCGAAGTTACACCCAAGGCACACGCTCACACATACCCAAATATAAGACTTGAGCCGCCAAAGCCGACGCATGTTGGGCGTTGTATGCGGCTTTCTGGCGCACTGCAACTGCCCCGGCCAATTGGGGGCAAATCACAGGCTAGACAAACACCACAGACATGAAACGTTTGGTCACTCCACCCATGGATGAAGGAGTGGATCGTCCTTTTTCTTAGGCTTCGAAGCCGGCGAAACTGCAGTCTTACGCAAGGTCTTATCGCTTGCCGGTCTTCGTGCCAATAAGACATGAACTGCGTCAGGCGTAGTTGCAACAATTCGTACACGTTGGACAACAAACCCTGGCTTGCGAAATTCCAGATCGCGTTCCGCACCATCGACGGGTCTAGGGATGTCCATGGGCGTACTTCCCAACAACAAGCCGGCTTCAAGTATCTGTGCTTGAGCAGGCTCACTGCTTACCCGCACCGCCTCTGAAACCGCGACAGGCTTTGCTTGCGCCGAAGGCGCCGGAAGCGGCTGCTCCACCGAAGCAGGCAACACCGTTTCATTATGACGGGTCACCATCATCCCGACTGCAATTCCAGCACCCACCAGTGAAAGCGCAAGAATCGCCCCTGCTACCGGCAGCCATCGTGAGGCACCACTTTGACTGGTGCCAGGAATCTCTCCTGGCCGACTAAACCGCTGCAACGTTTTAAGATTAAGGCCAAGCTCCTTGGGATGACGCACTCCGTGGGATACACGCTCCAGATCCGCCATCAGCGCGTTCATACTTTGATAACGGTGATTCGGATCCTTCGCCAAACATTTCATAATGATTGCTTCCAATGCTTGCGGCACGTCTTTAGCTAACAGCTGCTCGCTAAGCATTTGTGGCGGCTCGTATAGATGCAGGGAAAGAATCGCCATCCAATTGTCGGCTTCAAAGGGAACGCTCCCCGACACCATTTCGTAAAGCATGACACCAAGTGCATAGATATCTGCCCGCGCATCCACATGTGTGCCAGCGCACTGTTCAGGCGCCATATAATGTGGCGTTCCAAACACCTGGCCCGCGCGGGTAAGCGTGTTGGCACCTGTGTTAACCTTGGCAATCCCAAAATCGAGCACTTTGACAAAATCAGAGTCTTCTCCTCGTTTCACCAAGAAAATGTTGTCAGGCTTGAGATCACGGTGCACCACGCCTCGCACATGCGCCTCCGCCAGCGCTGCGCATATTTGCCGTGCAATGTGAACTGCTCGAAACACCGAAAACGGAGTTCGACTTAAATTAAGCGCGGCTTTCAGTGAGGAACCCAACAGATGTTCCATTACAAAATACGTCGAGCCGTCTGGAAGCGCGCCGAAGTCCAGCACATCGACAATGTGCTCGTGTCCAATAGCGCTTGCTGACTGCGCTTCCTGCTTGAACCGACGCATGGAATTGTCATCAAGGTGGTCGCCGCGGAGCACTTTGATAGCCAAGGTTTTCCCAAGCGTAGTGTGCCTTGCCTGATACACGACACCCATTCCACCTTCGCCAATGACGCACTGCACTTCATACCGGCCATCCAAGACTTTTCCTACGAGCGGATCAGGCGGCATGGTCGTGATCGAATCCTGTTTGTCTTTCAACATGCCCGAAGCAAGTGGATACGCTTGGCGTGTATCGGGCCAGGTATCTTGCGTCTGGCCCGTTCCCATCCCATGTCGCGCAGATTTATCAGGCCAGGTGTCCATGCGCGCTGAATCCAACTCCGGATGCAAAAACCGGCCATCCTTGCGTGATTGATTCATGCTCTCCTTATACGCCCAAAGCCCGGAAGTCAGCGATGTGTGTCAAGGTGTGCACCATATTTCCTAACAACCGCAAACGATTCTCCCGAACTGCTTGATTCTCGTCCATTACAAACACTTCTTCAAAAAAACGATCGATGGGCTGCCTTAGTTCCTGTGCCGCCAGGCTGAGCGCTTGATCGTAGGCACGAACTTCCAAGGCATGCGACAGCCGTGGCCTAAGTTCTTCAAATGCTTGCATTAATCCCGCCTCTGCCGGCTCGCTCAACAGGGAAACGTCTACCGTGCCGATAGGGGCATCCTTTGCAATATTAAAAGCGCGTTTGAACGCAGTCGCGAGGACGGCATATTCCGATGAAAGGCGAAATGCCTGCACGGCACGAATACGCGCATCCAGGTCTCGGATGCTGCGTGATGGCCATGCGGCCAAGCATGCATCAATCACATCCGCACTGGCATGTTCTGTATAAAGTGCCCGAAGCCGCGCCCGCCCAAACGCATCCAGGGCACTTAACGTAGTTTCCCGGTCACGGAGTGCTCCGGTGTCATACTGATCATAAGCCACCTGCAATGCGCTGAGCCAATCCAAATCCATGGGCCCTTCAAGCGCAATACGAATCACACCCAATGCCGCACGCCTTAATGCAAACGGATCTGCAGAACCATCCGGAACAATGCCCACACCAAAACAACCGACCAACGTATCCAACCGATCCGCAACGGCAAGCAGTGCTGAAACCAACGACTGAGGTACTGGGCTCTGAGCTCCTTTAGGTAGATAATGATCTCGAAGCGCATCAGCCACTTCTTGAGGCACACCTTCATGAAGCGCATACCAACGGCCCATCACCCCTTGAAGCTCAGGAAACTCTCCCACCATCAATGTTAACAAATCCGCCTTACACAACTCAGTTGCCTGAAGCGCAAACGCCCCTGTGTGAGCGCTGCGCGTGGCTGCTTCGTTGTCTGGGGTGTAAACGCCATCAAGCGCCTTTACCAAACCCGTCATTCGACGAACTTTGTCCCCAATTGATCCAAGCTTGGCCTGAAACACCACACCATCCAATGCCGTAAGACGCTGAGCCAATGTACGCTTGCGATCTTCCTGCACAAAGAACCGCGCATCTTCGAGGCGCGCACTGATCACACGGTCGTTACCTCGACTCACATTGCTCGGATCTTCCGCCGTGTTAGCAACAGTCAGATAGCGAGCCGTAAGCCGCTCGTCGCTCGCATCCTTTATTGCAAAATAACGCTGATGCCCCCGCATCACGGCAATAATAACTTCTTCAGGAAGCTCTAAAAATGTGGAAGCAAAATTTCCTGTCACCACATGAGGTTCTTCCACAAGATACGCGCACTCCTCAACGAGTGCTTCATCTTGCCTTAGTCTACCGCCAAGCTCACCGCATGCCCGTTCAAGCTGTGCCGCAATCGTGGCCTTTCGAATGTCGCCCTGCACTACCACACGAGCACGCGCGAGTGTTTCGACATAATGCGTAGCGGATTCCAGCACCACGTCTTCTTTAGCCAAGAAACGATGCCCCCGGCTTCGCCGCCCCGCTTGGATGCCTGCAAACTCTGCCGGAATAATCTCCTTATCTAACAGCGCCACTAGCCACTGCACAGGGCGTCCAAATGCATGATTGCCCTCACCCCATCGCATCATTTTAGGAAACGGAATCCGCGTCGCCAAGCGAGGCAAAAGGTCCTTGAGCACCTCGGGCGCCGCACGACCTGGTTCATGGCGCTCTGCCACGACATATTCTCCCTTATCCGTAGCGACGATTTGCACTGCCTCTGGCGGCACTCCTAACTTATCAATAAATTTCTTTCCGACATGGCTGAGTTCACCCTCTTTGGTATACGCGATGGCTTTGGGCGGCCCTTGCACACGTTCATGCAGCTCGTTTTGCTTTTCCGACAACCCATGCACACACAGGGCCAATCGCCTCGGCGTGCCAAACACCTCCAAACGTTCATATGTTAAACGTGCACCGCCTAGCTCCTCTTCACATACAGCCGGCCATGCATTAAGCGCGCCAAGCACAAACGAGACAGGGAGCTCTTCTGTACCAATTTCAAAAACAAATTCCTGCGTCATAATTCAAGCCTATCCTAAGGGTCTTTTTACCGAAAACATTTAGTGTTTCGCCAAATCCATTACCACCCGAGTTATACGGTCTGCCCGGACCGTCACTGGCCGACGTAATGCAGGCTCACTCCCGAAAGGACGGATGTCGAGAACATGCTGTCCATCGGATAAACGAATCTGCCGTGGCGTGCGACCCAAATAACGTGGCCCTTCGTACACATCCGCCCATCCATTCTGAGTGACGATATTCACATAGCCAATGCCGACTTCTTTGTCGTCGCGTTGCTCACGAGGTTCGTTTGCTTGAGATTTTTCACGAGGCGTTAACGTCACGTGCTGAATTCCAAACGATTCGACGGAACCCATAAGCACAGGCTTAACCGCAGCAATGGTTGGCAATGTGTTTGTCTGCGGCGTTGGTTGTGCAAAATTATGACCCAATGCCAACCCTAACACTACAAGTCCTAAAGCAATACTCCCTACCAAGACTCCCATGACCCATCGCGTACGCGAAGCGGGCACCCACCATGGACGCAATGGTTGAACCAACGGCGTCGCACGCGAATCACCCAGCATGGTCTCAAGTTCATGCACGCCTTTAATCACAGCAGATGCCGGCGACTCCAAGACGGTTTCCACCATGTGAAGTTTTTCGGCACGTTGCTCACGAAACAGTTCTTTGAGCCAATCAGACAGCTCCGCAGGCCCTGCAGAAACACCGAGTTCGCTCACCACATTCAAAAGCTCACGACCAAACTCACGCGCCGTGGCGTATCGCTTTTCAGGATCTCTTTGCAATGCACGCTGAACGACACGATCCAAACTGGGCGGCAAATGGCTACGATACCGCGACGGAAGGTCAACATCCACACTCCCCACTGCCAGAATGGTATCCACCTCCGAATCCCGCCGAAACAGCCGTTGCGCCGTCAACATTTCCCATAAACACACGCCCAATGCCCATACATCCGCGCGTCGATCAAAATCCTTGGACTTGATCTGCTCGGGCGCCATGTAAGCATATTTACCTTTGACCGTACCCGTGGTCGAGTGATGCAAACGTTCTGCGGCAAACGCCACCCCAAAGTCCAGCACACGAATCGAGCCGTCGTAGTTCACAAACAGGTTGTGTGGCGAGACGTCACGATGCACGACGTTGAGCGGCTTTCCATTCTCGTCCACAAGCTCGTGCGCAGCGTGTAACCCCTCTGCCGCATCCGCAATGATCCGACATGCCAACGCATGCCAACGTGGCTCATCAAAACGCACAGATTCTTTAACCATGGCGTTCATCACCCCGGCAAGTGATTCTCCCACCAAATACTCCATGGCCATGTAGTACGTCCCATCCACCTGGCCAAAATCATAAATGCGACACACATTGGGATGACTGATGCGCGAAACAATCCGCGCCTCGTCCAAAAACATGTCGACAAACTTACGCTTGCCAGCCAGATGAGGATGAATCCGTTTGACAGCTACCGCACGAACAAAACCTGCTGGACCAAAATCCCGCGCAAGATACACGGTGCCCATTCCACCGGATGCGATTTGGTACCGAAGTTGATAATCTCCAAAATTGCGCTCCGTTCCAGCTACAACTTCAGGGACATGCGGCTCTTGATCTAACTCAAACGAAAAATCGGAAGACTCTATCACGGAGAAGTTCCCAATAATGCCGCAGAGGTCGCTTTGTCGTCTTCAGACACTTCATTAACGATCAACACCACCGCCCCGGTGATCAACGCGCCTATGGCTGCCCCAATCCCCATCCACACCAAAGGATGGACACCTTCTTCTGTACGCACCGCAACACTTGCAGGGGGGATGATATTGGCGACGCCTACCGTAAATGTCGCAGGCTTGCCCGAGGATGCCAGTGCTGCCACATGCGCGCCGCCGGGCCCAATAGCAATCGCATAATACTCAACCGTCTCATACCTCGGCGCATGTACCCTCAGTAGGCCCACCCCTTGCGACCATGCTCCACGACGCGTGCGCGCATACACGCGCACCTGCCGCACCAAGTCACCCACATCGTTGCGTACCTGGGTCTGCAACAACTCGCCTTCGAAAATAGATTCTCGTTTTATCTCGATGCGTATTTGTCCACGGATACGCTGAAGCGCCGTCTGAAAAGCCACCATAACTTCGGGCGGTGCCGCCGAGCCAAACGCATGCTTGGGGTCGATGGACGCCAACTGAACCAGGCTTTGCTCCATGGGCTGAGTCTGCCTCATGGCAAAGTGCACCAAGGCCCGCCCCTCTAACAACGCAATCAGGCTGTTCCTCGACAAGCCATCGCCTTCGGTTGCCCTCTCAAACGCTTCAAGCGCCTTGCCAAATTGGGCATCTTCGTAAAGCGCATACCCCTGCTCGACCAACGCCTTGGACGTCACTTCCGCTGACACTGGAATTGCATAAAAATGGCTAAAAAACGAAATAATTACGCCAAACATGGCAAGTTTTGACGAAAAACCTGACATCAAATGCCCCTTACCTGGCAAGAGGAAATCCCAGGGCTTGCCGCTGTGCGTAATACGACTCGGCACAGGCCCTGGCAATATGGCGAACTCGTCCAATGTAGCGCTGCCTTTCAGTCACACCAATAGCACTTCTCGCATCCAACACATTAAAACAGTGGCTGCACTTAATCACACAATCATACGCAGGAAGCACCAACCGCGCTAACGGATCTTCGAGCGTAAACGTGAGCCCACCACCCTTTGCCTTTGTGTCGTGTAGACCAAGTAACGCCTTACACTGTGCCTCGTGACGATCAAACGCATCAAAGTGCATCTGCACATCCGCACGCTCGAAGTTATAACTGCTCCATTCCCACTCGGCTCGCTTGGCAATGTCGCCGTAGGTCACTTCCGGATTCCACTTCAACGCGTACACGTTGTTGACGCCTTGCAGATACATGGCAATTCGTTCCAAGCCATACGTGAGCTCACCCGAGACAGGCTTACACTCCAAGCCGCCTACCTGCTGAAAATAGGTAAACTGGGTGATCTCCAAGCCATCAAGCCACACCTCCCAGCCAAGTCCCCATGCGCCTAAGGTAGGCGACTCCCAGTCGTCTTCCACAAAACGGATGTCATGCTTGAGCGGGTCGGTCCCAAGTGCCCGCAATGAATCCAAATACAATTCCTGGATGTCCAACGGCGAGGGCTTAAGAATCACCTGAAACTGATAATATTGTTGCAAGCGATTGGGGTTATCACCATAGCGCCCGTCGGTCGGCCGCCGCGAGGGCTCGACATACGCCACTCGCCATGGCTCCGGACCCACGGCACGTAAAAACGTTTGTGGGTTAAACGTGCCTGCCCCCACTTCGGAGTTATACGGTTGCGTTAAAAGACAGCCGTGCCCCGCCCAGTACTGTTGCAGTTTCAAGATGAGATCTTGGAAGTACATTTATTCAGATTCGGGTTCGGATTTAGATTCCGATTCGGGTTCAGTGTCGTTGGGAACTTCTTCACGTGGTTCTTCAGAGACTTCGTCAGCTTGCACTTCGGCCTGTTGCGCTTGCATCTGCTTTTCGAAGCCTTCACGTGCTTCGTCGAACGACTCACCGGTCTTACGCTCAAAGAGCGCCCTGCTCTCTTCGCTTAGCTCACTAAACTCACGCAACGTCGGCAAATCTTTAAGTGCCGGAAGACCAAAGAACTCCAGAAAATACCCTGTCGTTCCATACATCAACGGACGCCCCGGCTCTTCTTTACGGCCGAGAATTTTAACCAGACTGCGCTCCAGCACCACCCCCAACGCCGAGCCAGAGTCTACGCCGCGAATCTCCTCAATCTCCGGACGTGTCAACGGCTGTCGATACGCGATGATCGCCAACACTTCCAACTGAGCGCGGGTAAGCCGAATCGGCCGCTGTGCAATCATCTGTTTGACGTAATCCGATGTCTGAGGCGAGGAACGAAACTGATAACCGCCAGAGACTTCCACCAGCTCAAGGCCTCGGCCCTGATACTCACGAACCAACTCTCCTAACGCGGCAGTGATCTCTTTTGCAGGCGCGCCTGCAATCTTGGAAAGCTGAGCCGTGGTGACTGGTTTTTCAGCCACAAACACCAAGCTCTCAATAACATGTTTCAGTTCGTTCTCGTCGCTCATGAGTTCCTGCGTGGTCATAATACGCCCTGTTCTGCCTCAGGGACCTGCTCGAAGGCAAGCGCAAGTTGAATCGGTGCCACAGGCTCCGCTTGCGCCAAACGCAAAAGCCGTTTTTTAGCCATTTCCAGAATGGCCAAGAACGTCACGACCAGATCGTACACCTCCGCATCCATCGGAAACAGCTCCTCAAACCGACAATGGGGCTGACGACGCAATAGCTCGGTAAGCTCTGCAATCCGTGAATGCAAACTGATCCGCTCTGGCATGATCTCACGGCTCAAATCTGCCTTGGCCCGCCGCAACACGCCTTCAAAGGCATCGAGCAAACGAAACAGCCCGACTTCCACCAAAGGCACTTCGCCATCTGGCTCAGGTGGTGCACTGCCACGCGTAAACACATCCCGACCCGCCAAGGCTCCTTGCCCCAACCGCTCTGAAACGTCTTTGTACTTTTGATACTCCAAAAGGCGCGTGATCAATTCCGCACGTGGATCAACTTCGTCTTCGGGCTCCTCAACCTGCTCTTCGCCATGCGAGGGCACCAACATTTTGGACTTGATGTGAACCAACGTGGCCGCCATCACCAAATAGTCGCTTGCCACATCGAGATTGAGCTTGGTCATAAGATCCAGATACGCAAGGTAGCGCTCTGTGATGAAGGCCAAGGGTAAGTTCAGAATGTCGAGTTCGTGAGACCGAATCAAGTGAAGCAGCAAATCCAGCGGACCTTCAAACTCAGGAAGCTCCACCCGGAACGGTTCGATGTCAGAAGCACTTGGATTTTGTTGAGTTTCCGTATTCATAAACCTATCCCCACCACAGAAAGCAACACGTGTTCAAGCCATATCCGCACAGGGTTGATCAAGCGAAAGCCAATCGGCTGGCTGGGCGGCAAAAAGAACACCACGATGAAAAAAACCATAGAATACCGAACTAAAAACGCACGGATATGATCGAGACTACGGGGAATCAAATAGCCACCATCCAAGGGAGGCAGCGGAAAAAGGTTAAACACTGCGAGCAAAATATTGAGAGTAAACATGGCGCTACAAAACTCCATGAACACATGACCCGATGCAAGGTGCATCGACAGCGCCACCCGTAGCCCCACGGCACTGATCAACGCAAGAAGCACATTGGAAAGCGGGCCACTTATGGCAGTCAGCGCCGCGCCTTGCCACATACTGAGCCGTCGATTGAAATTTTGCGGCTGAAACTGCACGGGCTTGGCGTAACCAAAAAACCAGCCCGTACCAGACATCATCAATAGCGCAGGAAAAATTAAAGACCCAAACAAATCCATATGCGGCACAGGCGAGAGCGTCAAACGCCCCTGCCGTACCGGCGTGTCATCCCCAAGAAGCGTTGCCATCCAGGCATGGGCAAACTCGTGAACCGACAAAGAGAGAATCAGGGCAGGAAGCCCTATCACCATTCCGCGTAAGACATGCTCGGACACGGGCGTACACTTAGCTTAAAAAGGCCGTGCAGGCGACCTCTATTCGACGATATACAAACTCAACAACCCTCGGCTGAATGACACCCTCTGAGGCCTTCCATGCTGGTACATGCATCGCTTAACGCTCCCATTATGCGGCTGATATTATTACGTTTTTTTCCAAAACAAGCAGCGGCTGCGCGCGCGTAAACACCGCTTTCTTTCATTCGGGTCCTATCCCAATTCTTACCTTGAAACGCTTTTCGACTGCGGTGTTGAGCCGGCTTATTGTGCGGCTACAGCGCACCTGCATGGGGGGGAATTGCCTCAGCAGTGATGAGTTCGGTCAACCATTCGGCTAACATGATGCCATCTGCAGTCACTTCATCGAGCGATTGCAGTAAAAGGGTATGCTGATCACCACCAGAAACAAAAGTCGTGAAGTTGGAAGCCTGCTGCGCATCCGCTAGGCTCCTTAGCCCAGCAAGGCCCGATCGAAACACATCCGCTGGCATCTCGTCTTCTTGCTCGCAACTCGCGTGCTGATACCCGAAACCAAAGAAAAATCGAGTTGTTGCATCAGCTTCGGTCGAGAGCAGTGCAAAACGCCGATCGGGGTATTTGGTCCACAAATACTGATAAACTGCGGCAAAATTGGCTTCCGAGCGTTGGCATGCGTCACAGTCCGCGGGCACATGATCCGAAATATTCCAGCTCTGCAGCCATTGTTGGGTGAGGCAGGGCTTTATCAATGTCGAAGGAAACGGCGGACCAGAATCGTTGAGCATCAGCACCGGGACATCTCCAAACGCAGCTTGTGCTTGGTCAAAATTGTAGACCACCCCAAACCCTCCCGCGCTTGAACCAGCAAATACCACCTGCTCCACGTCATCAAACTCCTTGACTGTCCAGTCCAGAAACCGGGTGACGTTCTCATAACCTACGTGCACCCGCTTCGTGCGCTCGGATGGATCGGCATTGCCTCCATACACATCGCCCGAACAGTAAGGCACAAAAACCCAATTCCAATCGCGAAATGGGTTCACGCGACTGTTGCGATCAGAGATGCCATTTCTGATTAATGAAGCCAAGGAGGTTACGAGCGTTAAATCCGCTGCATCAAATCCATCGGGATGCGCTACGCGCTCGCACGTGAGGTCATTAAAACAAGCCCCGCCTGGTTCGAGAAATATGAGTAGGTGTTTGCTGTTAGGCGCATAGTTGACGCCCAACCCCGTTTCAGAGCCGTTCATACAGCGTGTGCCCGGAATCGGCACCCACTGCCATGTGTGAAACTTGGAATCATCCGGCTCGCTCTTTTCATCATCGGAGCACCCTGCAACCAGCTCCACCATGACGACACACAAAAAAAGATATCGGATCATGGCTAGGGCTCTATCACAAGGCACATCGGTTGCCTATTATTGATGTGCATCCGTTTGGGTTTGTTGCTGGTCTTTGGCTGGTAGCGGGGTTTGCATGACTCTACACGATCCAGGGAACGAGGTGAGCCGGGTTTGTGGGGACTTGATCGGACAGTCACCCTGATTTTTGGATGCCTGTTTGACTAAGTTTAAGCGGCCTCGTTGTTAATAATGGTATTGTTCATTTTCTTGGCGAGCGGATCCGCTATTCCTCACCAGATCACGACAGACACACAAAGCCAATACATTCCCATCCCGGTGCGCACGCGCTATGGCCATGTTACGGTTACAGTGGATCCCGAGCACCCTTGCTGGGAGTCTTTCATGGGAGGCTTTCAAGACACTTCCCCGGATGCTCCAGAACCCGTTTCCTAAACCTCATACCCGCGACATTCTTCGTCCTCTTTACACACCAGTATCAAACAGCTTGCACACGGGGTGAAGGATGCTAGTTCACGGTTATGAATGGGCGTAGCTGCTTGTTTTGGCTTTGGTGTCTTTGGCTACCGGCGTGTAACGGGCCAGCGTCGTCGAACACCCTTCAACGAGGCACGGAATCGCAAAATGTTGTTCTAGCCGCGAACCAGCAGACCTATAAGTTCTCCCGAACGAGAGGTGTGCTTCAACCGGCTGATATCTTCGAACAACCCCTTTCGGCATTCGTCTTGGACTCGTCACAGGAATGGGCCCTTTTAGCTCATATGCAGTACTCCACGGTGCTGCCTTCCACTTTTTGGGTGCGCAGCGAAACTCTTCCTGGCGATGTTCGAGGACTTCGCAATTTTCGTGATTTACTGGATCATGCAACTTACAGCTGTCCACAGAATGCCATCCAATTTAATGGGACGCCACGCATGCAGCAACGGGCATCGTCGCCTCTGCTTTGGACGTGGGGAGTCCAAAACGGCTGGGTGATTGGGTTAGGAAATGACGCGCCAGCGGTGATGAGTGGGCATTGCTTTATGCCACCGGAACGGCTTTGTGATGAGCACAACCGGAATGTAGCTGGGCCAAGCTACTTTGATGTGCATGATCTGGAGCGAATGGTCCACTCGGGAAGCTATCGGAGCATCGACGAGTTATGGTCCGCCATACATGCATTTCATAACCCCGAAAAGGGTAATGTGGACTATGATGCACGGTTTGAGCAAGAGCACCCATTTGATGTCAATGGCTTCCCCTACACCTACGCAATGGTATATCTTTCGAAATCATTACAACGCGCAGGTGCCAACGTAGACGCTGGCGTGTTGCCTCGCATTCTTGCTGCCAATGCATATGGTGATTTACTCATTGGCATTGAGGGCAAAGGTCGCAGTCCAAACGAGGCGACGCCTGAGACCATGGAAGTACTTTCCTTTCATTGCGAAGGTGACAATGCGTATTTCGCGCCTGCACTTGTTGTACAAGATGTCGCAGGGTTGCGCTGGTATGCACAATCGGATCCGGCACCGGATTACCTTGCTGCTCAGTTTCATTCGCTTGGGCCAGCACCTAGTCTTGAACAGGTGTGCCAGACCTGCCACGGCACGAGCATACATCCGAACATGCATGAATATCCGACATGGCCAGGATGGATGGGCGGTCTCTTCATTGAGACCCCAGATTCACTGCTGCGCGACTTGAGCGCGCATTCAAACGCAGCACGATTCAAAGAAATAATGAATGGGGAGTGGCTAAACCAATGGGCTTTAGTTAATTATGACTTTGATAAAGATGATGGGAGCATACGATACGACACAGGCGTATCACTACAGCTGGATATCATGAACAATGCCATCTATCGGCTTAACAGCTTGCGCATCGCATCTGAACTTATTCAAAGGCATGTTCAGGGCACACGGGATCCTGTGTTCTTGGAGCGTATGACCCATGCTATGGTGGAGCTATACTATCCAAACGCCTCGCGCAGCCCTGACCTTCAGAAGCTTAGCAAGATGAAAGGGATGGAGGGCCTCGATACGACACTCGCCGCGGCGCGCGTTGAACATGAAAAGTATCTCCAGTATCTTGAGGATCTTTTCACTGCAAGCAAAAGAGTGTTGTATGGAGATAGCTCCGTAACGCTGAGTGATCGCGAGCGTGGTCTGCTTCGGGATCCCTCATTCGACAATCGCGAATATGATATTATACGTTGGGCGGTTTTAAAAATGGTGGGACTATCGCCTGAAAATTGGGCGCCCGTACTAAGCGTCGATGGAATTACTATGTTCGACTACGGTTCTGGCGTGTCTGAGGATGCCGAGGTGTACTGGTTGCCGCTTAGCCCTTATCTCGTACCGTATATGCCGTGATGCCGCACAGAGTGACCTGCCGCGTAGAAGTGAACCATTTTCAAACGCCAATTTAGATGCCTGGCAAAGTTGTCCCGCATTATGGCGAGGTGAATGATTCAGATCGCGTTTGGTTCGGTCCTATGCCGGTCACTTCACAGCTTGCCGAGTCACTTTCCCGACTCAATATGAAAGTTACCTGATACCTCAATACTCTGCTCCCACAGACTTTCGCAAAGCACTTGAAGCGCGCTTGCGAAATAAGGCTCAAAACAGCCCTATGAGCTTGGTCCGGCTGAGGCAGCTCATTGTCTTTGATCGTTTCATTACCCGTATCTTCCATGTATTGGGCGACCAGTGCATCCTGAAGGGCAGCGTGGTTGTTGAGTTTAGGCTGGGCGGAGCGCGAACAACGAAAGATATTCATCTGAGGCTATCTGGTTCGCCTGATGCCGTGTTGAGCAAACTTCAACAAGCCGGAGAGCTAGCGCTAAACGGCTTCCTCAGGCGCCGACGTGATCACGGGGAGCTCCTTCCTGTCTTTTTCAGACCTACTACCGAGCACGTTTCGCGCGTATCCGATCGAGACTCACATCACAGTGAAGCTTCATGCCTAAACTCTTCCCCGGAAACGCGAAAACTCGCGCATCAAAGACCTGCCGGACATCGCGCTGCTTGCATCCGTGAGAACCATAGCCAGAATGGCTAATTCGGTTTCACGGAGAGCCGAAAATCGAACCCGTACACCCCAATTAATTGTGGGGGACATCTGGGAGTACTTTTTGATCACGCTTATACGGTGAGCCGTGTTATGCAAGCAGCTGGCGAAGTGGTTCGACTCTTAGTCGCCTCCACTATTTACAGCGGATATCTATCACTGTTCTTCAGGAGTAAAACGCGTGGCTACTCTGCATTTGATGGTTGGGCTTCCTTGTTCAGGAAAAACAACGCTCGCACACAAGCTTGAACATGAACTACCGGCGCTTCGATTATCACTTGATGAGTGGCACATATGCCTCTTCGGTCAAGATGCAGAGGATCCAGAACATGACACACGGCATCGCATCATCGAGGCTATACTCTGGGACATCGCTAGGAGGACGCTGGAATTGGGAACGAATGTTATTCTCGATTTCGGCTTTTGGGCTCGCGAAGAACGCGAAGATTATCGGGCGCGCGCGAAACAACTGGGAGCGAGCAGCAAAATACATTATCTCGATGTTGCGGCGGATGAACTATTGAGGCGGCTGGAAGAAAGAAATTCACGACCTTCACGGAAATATTTTCTTATTTCCAAGGAAGCGATGGAGCCTTGGATTGCTTTCTTCCAAAAGCCGACACCCGAAGAGCTTGAGCGGCAAGATTAGGGTTCGATCGTGCGGGCTTATAGACTGGCAGGTGCCAAACAAACCTGGAAAGAATTCCCGGTCTGTACACGAGTGCTATTTGCTCGTCGACCATCGATCATCCTCCAATACTGCGAACCAAAGACTTGATGACCAATCGTCATTCGACAAGAATAGAGGGTGATTGGGAGTCAAAGCGCACAGGCTCTGCAAAAAAGGCGAAGGCTTGGCCCGTCTCACGCATGTTTTTATTGCCCTGGTATTGCGCAACAAAATTAGAAAACCCTGCGTAGTTTTCTCGTGTTAAATACCGATCTATACGCCAGCTGCCACCAAAGCCGAGAAACATATCGGTAACCGCATAGAACCCATCGGGGATGGCATCAGCCAAAACCCCAGTGCCTAAGAATATTACTTTTGAGTCATACTGCGACAAACGATAGTAGCGGAGAGTCACTACCTGGGACTTGGATAAGTCGGTGTGAATCACTTCGGGCCAGGCTTGCAGGTTGTCCATGTGACGAAATACAAAAATCTCACTCCGACACACTTTCAAACATTGCGCATTAAGACCCGCTCTGCCCCCCTCTTCATCTCCCTGTGAAAGATGCTCGACGTTGACAGATCTCGCGATGTCCTCAATATCATCGAGGAGATGATTGCCAGGATCATCCAAATCAAATTCCATCAACCACCTCTCCAACTCATCGAGAACGTCCTCTAAGTCACCGTAAAATTCGTCTGCAAATATGGGAGGCGGATACACAGGTCGCACCGCAACCCTCGTTCAGCCGCGTATCTTGCGTACGGCCTCCGCGGTGCGGTCGTACTTTAGGTCCCGAAGCACTGCATCAAACAGACCAGGCTTAGTCGCGTCCGCTTGTCGCCTGAGGTAATCTAATGCATCGGGCATGGACGAAAAGAGTGCCTTCGAAAGCGTTGCCTCGCCGATTCGCTCAACCAGCGCTTGAGCCACTTGGGTGTACCCGCGATACGGGGCTTGTGGGTCCTGGTAAATGCCAAAAGCTGGGAGCAGTGCCCGATAGCAGAAGTACTCAAGCGCGCCCTCCCACAAGCGATTAAGGGCGCGGGTCTTTACATGCTTTCGAAAGGGCAACGAGAGCACGTGCAATATTTCGTGCGCCCGGTTCTGATACGAAAACGCCCCAACTGCTTCGCTAAGGTAGATGGTCTTTTGGTGTGAAAAACCAAGTAGAACCCCTGGGCCATCGGGCTTGTCGTGCCCGGTTTGCGCATAGCGCTTGAGCAATGGACTGTTGCCCCACCAGTCTTTACGATGCTGATAAGATGTGGGGTTGTTCGCTCCGCCCAAGGCCACATGGCGAATACCGGATACCTTCAAACCCAGTTCGTTACGAATGGCGTCTTCGACGCTCCGCTGCATGAGATCGTAGTAGCGCTGCTTCACCGCTGGCGACTTGTCACGCAATTGGATGTAATCCGAGCTCACCCAGCCCTTGCTACCGTCCGGATAGCGCAACAACACGCTCCAAAAACACGAAGGCGCCATGACTTTCACACGCTCGACCACGACGCGCTCGCTATCCAACGAAAAAATGTTCCCTGTGGCTATCCCATGCAAAGTGCGGAACGGTGGCAGTTTGCGACAATGGCCTAGGTCATTCGCGGAGTCTGCCACTGTGTTAGACGGGATGAAGCCCAAAACCACGATCGCAACGGCGACGCTTACGGCTCGCGATACAAACAACCAATCTAGATACTGGCACCGGATCGACATATGCTAAACTAGCATCCACAGACAACCCTGCAACCTACACGCTTGGGAAGAGGTATATCTCCAGTCAAAGCCTAGCATGGGGACGTAACCGTTCAGCCCCTGGGGTCTAAAGTGACTTAGAAGGGCGCCTGTGTGGCGAAAAGTCGCCAGTAGATGGGTGCGCTTAGCGCTCTAAGCGCAATCGGACGGGCTGTGGGTCAGAGAATAGCCAAGGAGCCGGCAGGCCGTAGTGTACGCTCCGCTACGTTGTTCGTCGGCGGGATACGCAACGGATCTTTGACGAACCGAAACATGGCATCGATGTGCTTGAGCAAGTGTTTCGATTGACGCCTCAGCGAGCGCTAAAACCATCTGCGTGGTACATTCCAGGACCTTGATTCCCAGAAACTGTCGAAGTTCTGTTTGTTCGGACCATGCCCTCCATGATTTTATCGCCCAGACTGTTCCGTGCTGCCATACCCTTGCTCGCGACGATCATACCTGCATGTGCTGCAGAGACATCCGGAGGCTATGCTGGCGATGGCGAGGCGCAGTTTGCGAACCCAGCAGAGTGACATGCGCGCGTGAAGTTGCTGGTCATCGTTTTTAATCCGTCCATAGAAGGGACTCCGGGAGAGCTTTCCAATGAGGGCACCAGATATTCTCCCCTTGCCCTTTTTGAAACGCATCGCGATGAACTTTACGACGTCTCAGGAGGTGCGGTCGCATTAGATGTTGTCGAGATTATCCAGGCTGGATTCCCGCCTCAAATAGGTGCGCCTTTACTAACGTATGAAAGCCATATGCAATGTCTTAATGATGAACCGAACTGCAACAATGAAAAGCAAGCGGACTATGAACACATCATCCAAGACTATGACTTATGCGAGCGCGTAGCAGCGCACGAGGTGGACGAAGTTTGGATATTGGGGGATACGGGGTTCGGTTTTCACGAGAGCCGCATGGTCGGACAAGGAGCGTTCAAGGTGAATGCACCACCTTTGATGATCGAGGGTTGCGACCGTCCTTTGGTAATCATGGGTTATAACTACGCAAGGAGGAACCCCGAAATGCTTCACAATTTCGGACATCGAGTGGATGACACTCTGTCGCATTACATCGACAATGGTCGCGCTGGTCTGGATGCAAACATGATCCAGCCGTGTCTTGTCAATGGACTAATCAGCGCGCTGGTTAAGGTCGCCCCAAAAGCGCACAGGCTTTGCATCGGGCGCCCACTCTGCGCCGTTGGCCGGTCGCGAGATACCAATATGGAATTCGGTCCACGGCGCGCTAAGGGCTCCGGATGTCGCAGGCTCTGCAAAAAAAGCGAAGGCTTGGCCCGTCTCACGCATGTTTTTATTGCCCTGATATTGAGCAACAAAGTTAGAAAACCCTGCGTAGTTTTCTCGTGTCAAATACCGATCGGTACGCCAGCTGCCACCAAAGCCGAGAAACATATCGGTAACCGCATAGAACCCATCGGGGATGGCATCAGCCAAAACCCCAGTGCCTAAGAATATTACTTTTGAGTCATACTGCGACAAACGATAGTAGCGGAGAGTCACTACCTGGGACTTGGATAAGTCGGTGTGAATCACTTCGGGCCAGGCTTGCAGGTTGTCCATGTGACGAAATACAAAAATCTCACTCCGACACACTTTCAAACATTGCGCATTAAGACCCGCTCTGCCCCCCTCTTCATCTCCCTGTGAAAGATGCTCGACGTTGACAGATCTCGCGATGTCCTCAATATCATCGAGGAGATGATTGCCAGGATCATCCAAATCAAATTCCATCAACCACCTCTCCAACTCATCGAGAACGTCCTCTAAGTCACCGTAAAATTCGTCTGCAAATATGGGAGGCGGATACAAGGGCGGAAGATCTCGCAGTCCAAAGTCAAACGATACGCACTGTGCGCTCACAAACAGTGGCCCATCATATTCTGTAGACAATAGCGCGTACGCGCCAAGCTGTAGTCCAGGGTGCAACCCTGACGCGGATGCAAGATTGTACTTTAGAATCCTTGACTGGTTGTTAAGCGTGTAGATGGGACATCTGCGGCGCAGTGTCATGGGATACGCGTCCACCACGCTACCGGTGCCACTGGGTGAAAAGTCTTGCGTTCGCACAAAAGACAGCGTTGTTTCTGCCGCATCGAACTCGTCTTGAGTGAAGCCAACGAGCCAATGCTTCGAAGTAGCCCAGGCATAGAACGGGGTCCCTGTGCTCATCTCAGCATCGGAACCGGATTCTTCTAAAGCCCCACGCTGCTCATTGAACCGATAGCGCTTGGTGCTGATCCGCGCCTTCCAATGGCGCAGCTCGACTTGGCCGGATGCTTGGGCTTGCTGTTCTAGGACATCGTGACCTGAATCACGACAGCTCACCGTCACACCAAGAAGCATTCCCGTAATAACACTCGCTCGAACTATGCTGCCTCGATTCATCGCAATCGACCACGATAGCATGCTGAAGCGAGCTCGCAAGCGATGGACGCAACACCTGTAAGGAGGAGGAAGAATGTCAGTGGTATGAGGCTGAAAGAATGTCCGTCTT
>CAZXFW010000006.1:0-190630 GCA_964640175.1 uncultured Polyangiales bacterium
CCTGCATCACACCAGCCCCATCAACTGGTATTCCTCAAGACGTATGCGACCTTTAATCCTACCGGGGACCGTGCTCTGGGTGCTTTTGGTAAGCGGATGCTTCCACTCCAACACCTCTAACACACCGCCTCCCGATGCAGGCCAGGATACGGGGCCTGCCTGTCAACGCAACTCCGAGTGCACTGGCGCGAGCAGTTCTCGGTGCGAGCTCTCTTCAGGCGATTGCATCCCCTGCGAAAGCAACGCGGAGTGCAGTCATATTGAGGGCAAAGGGGTGTGTGAGGAGGGGACGTGTGTGGAATGCACGGCAAAAGACTTTGCGGCATGCGACGAGGGGCAAAAGGTGTGCGATGCCTCTGAACACACGTGTACAGAAAGGGAGATACGAAGCAAACAAGCGTGTGGGGAGTGCCTTGCGGACATCGAATGCTTGGAAGGGATGCTGTGCGTGACGGAGGTGTTTGACGAAACGGAACTCGGGGCAGTGTGCTTGTGGCGCAAGGATGCCGAAGGCACTGGAGCGCCGAATGGAAGTTGCTCAGCCAATGCGCGCCCGTATTTTTCCGCGGAGTCACGCACCAGCGTCAACGGCGTAGAGGCCGAGGTGTGCACGTTGCGCGTGAGTACATGTCAGGGGCAACAAGACTTTACGAACAAGAGCTGCAGCGGGGAGACAGAAGAGGGGCATGCCGAGTGTGGTGAGCCCGACTTGAGCGATGCGTACTGCTTACGTCTTGGACTCGATGAACCTCCCACCTACCGCTGCACCGTGCCGTGCCTCGGCGTGGATGATTGTAAACCTGGCGTCGGAGCCTGCATCACACCAGCCCCATCAACTGGTATTCCTCAAGACGTATGCGACCTTTAGGCCTACCCGGGAGCCTTGTGTGGGTGCTTTTGGTAAGCAGCTGCCCCGAAACGAGCACCGAGAGCGCCGATGCCGGGCCGGAAGCCTCGGTGTGCACCAGCAACAGTGAATGCCCGGAGGCAAACGCATCGCGATGCGAGGTTGCCGCCGGGACATGCGCGGCGTGTGAAGCCAATGCCGACTGCAGTCACATCGAGGGCAAAGGGGTGTGTGACAACGGCACGTGTGTGGAGTGCACCCTTGAAACGGAAGCGGAACGGTGCGGGGATAATTCCTGTAACCCCGCTACCAACGAGTGTACGGATAGTCCGAGGGACTCGACGCAGATATGTAGTCCATGTGTCTCGGATAGCGAATGTGATGGCGACGATACATTCTGCGTGCCGATGCAGTTTAGTCCGGATGGCGAGCCTTTGACCCAACTAGGTGGTTTTTGCCTTAGAGAAGAGCCTGACGAAGGTTGTCCACGACCGTACAGTAGTGCGATTTCACGTGCGACACTTTCGGGTGTTCAAAGTAAGACTTTTTGTGGCGTTGCTGAGCCGCTCACAACCTGCCGCGCAGTCCTAGACTTGATTGAAGATGTGCCCAAGCCCTGCAGTGCTGCGACCGACTGCGGACTTGCAGACATTGACGATGGCTTATGCCAACAGATTTCAGGCAGCGGCATCAACACCGTCTGCACCTACGCGTGCGATTCAGCCGCTCAATGTCCAACTGACAAACCCTGCCCTAGTGGTGGGGGCTATTGCGGAGAGCCGTGAGCAAGCCCGGTGTTTATCCGGGCCTGCGGGGAATTGTATAAATTTTTAGATAAGGCGGCCCTAGAATGTGGCTGGCTTATCCTTAATAGCACGTAGGTATTTAAGCTGTGTGATGGCGGTGTTGCTTGTGTTTGTGTGCGCATCGAGTGCGTTGGCAAAGCCAAGGCGTAAGCACCGCAATGCAAACCTTCAAACCAGTGCCGAGGTAAAGGCGCGTAAGGAGCGTGAGCGCGAAGAAGTCCAGCGTCGCCTTTTACCCTACGCTTCGATTGCAGCTGACCTGCACGTCGATTTGCTCGATATAGTGGATGGAGTCAGTCGATTCTTCTTGTGGATGATAAATCCGAATCTGCTTCGGCACCTTGAGGTAATGGTCCAACAACAAAGAGTCTTTAATCCATGTCTGAGACGCGGTAACCGCGGAAGCGCTTCCCTCGGAATACGGCGCGTACAGTTGCTCTGACGTACTCGTTGTCACCCCGTTGGCGTAAAAGTCGCCGATAATCTCCCACCGAATGACTTCTCGGTCTCCCCTTTGGAGCCTGTGCGAAGAACTGATGTTGGCACTGAACGTAATTGGCGAATCCGCTCGGCAACCCGCGCCCATCACATCATATTCGATGTAGTGTTCAGTCTCAGTGCGGGGGAGCAGCGTGCCATTGAACGTTGTGCCGAAGCTTCCGGTGACGGGCACGATGAATCTTCCCTCAACCGCCGGCAATTCTGTAGCGGTGAAGCCCACCGGCGGGACCAGGATGTTCGATTCGGCGTTGTTCGGCAAAAACTCAGCGGTCATTCGATATGTATCGCCATTGTCCATTAGGATGACTTGAAGGGTTCCTTGCTGTGAGCTGCAGGCATCGGGGATTGCTTCAATCACCTTGTCATCCGCGCAGCCAAAGTAGCGTGTATCGATGCGGTCCCAAAGCAGTACGTTTTCTACGCGAAAAAGTGTGGCTTGGCCTATGCGCCCCGTTTCAGTCAACGTGAAGCTACGCCCTTGGTTTTGCGCTACCTCCGTGTCAAGCGCCCCTCCTTCGGGATGGGTGAAAAACCCAACTCCATCCAAAAGGTCAGAATGAACGCTCACCGAATAGTTCCGTTGGTTGTCACGCTCGACATAACTGGGGCTGCTGATGTTCAATCGGATGGGGAAATCGCGATCCCTAACATGATATGCGTGGACGGTAAGCCCATGCATGTCCCGCCATAAGTCACGCCCTGTTGCCTGGGCATCGTCATCACTCCCTAGATTCGATTCTGTATTTGCACTGCAAGCACAGAAGAGCAGCGCCGCGATCAGAGCTGCGCTCGTGTCTTTGAGTTCTACACGATGTGACATAGATATCCTTTCGCCTTGTTAGTGACAACCGCCAGTGATCCCTTGAATGCAGTTTCTGTGCCAATCTGGTTCACGCTCCCCACGATGTAAAATTTGGCGTTTATCGGTGTGGTTAATGGGTCGCGGGTAGGTTCATGTAGCAATGCAGTTCACTTAAGGCCCCAGTTAGACGTTTTGTACATGCTTTTTTTGGCATTTGGTGGATTTGAATTTGATGGCTCTGGGATAGGAACGTTTCTTCTTTCATTTGGGCAGTATGAAGAGCGCAAGCTGCTCTTGAAGGTCAGCCGGCGGGACTTATCTGATCTGCATTGGGTACTTTTGGCCCCACACACGCCTTCCTTTGCCCCTTCACACCCCAGGGCCTGTGCGGCGGCTACGAAATGTTTTCGGAGCCACCCGTTATGCAATGCCTATGCAAATTTGGTACCCAGATTGACAAAGCCAGGCAAAACCATTGGATGGCGAATATGGCATATGTATTGCCCGAGTGCCCAAAGGAGGTACCCTGCCCGCCATTACTTTGTTTGGGCTTCCCGATCCAAGCCACTGCTATGCTCAGGCAAATGGGTCAACACCTGCCGAGCTAACTTGGCTACTCCGCAATCGTGGCGGGTATTGGATATTTTTTCACGACCTGGACGGCAAAGCCGGGAAGGCCACACTTAGGGTAGATACGATTCTCTCCGAGTCAGCGGCATTGTCTCAAGGAATTCATGATGAGCACTTTGCTTGCGACGCTGGACCCGCTTCGGTTCCATTACATTTTGCAGCCGAAAACTCCAGCCATCCGGAAAAGGCCTTTGAGTGTATCAATCCATCCGGAGATGCCACTTCGTGGGATCAGCCCGATTCTATGTGGAGAATGACGGATGGCATGTGTGCCAATCACGTGGCGCTTTATTCGCATGCATGCAATCCCGCTTATCCCAACTTCAGTTTTGGTTGCTCTTCGCCGGAAGGCGTCGAAAGTTTGTTTCAATGTGACAATAACGTTTTTGCCGCGTTCATAGCACAGCTGTATACTTCTGAATCAACGTCTATACATTTGGTCGCGTTCCTTGAAACTTTGAAGTATGCGCAGTCCGATCAAGGCGCGCCTACACATTTTTTCAATAAATTTGGTGGTTGGACTGCGGATGCGCAGCGAATGACCGCAGAATTTTCGGCAGCTGTTCGTGCATGCGCACAAGACTCCAGCTTTGCCGCCTATTGCCCTGAGCTCAACGCCAATCCTTTGTTTGGCAAATGTGCCCGTGCGGAGCTAGAAGCGACATCACCTATGTGGCGGATGGAACTTGACTGGAGCGACGCTTGTAACGTGAGCGGCGCTCGAGCGGCGATTGTGCTGCCTATGTCTTAGGATGGCGAGAGCACCATCGAATGTTCAGCTTCGCGGCTAATCGTCCCCACTAATGTGAAGGCTTGGATTGTGCGCGGCGAAAAAATTCGAGCGCCGGTGCCCGCCCCCCGGTAGCCACCAAACGTCTGCGCCACTACCGCGATGGTAAGTTGATGTACAAACAAAAACGCCGCTTTGCCGATGGCACCGGCCGAATATTGGGAACGCCTTACCTATTTCTGCTCACCAATTACCCGTCATTGGAGGATGTCTTACTCATTCAGTAAGGTGTCCCTGAAGTATCACCAGATTATCGCCTTGCGAGCGTGCCGAAATGTTCTAAGTTGGCGTATGCCACATCAATTTCGGGGGTTTTACCAAGCTTTGCAACTTGCCTGCGTGAGCATCGTCGTTCACACCGCCTGCGGTCCGGAGATGACGGCCCAACCTGAAGAGAACTGGGCTGCCGCAGATGGCCAATCCAGCCATCCATCTACCGTTTGGCTTCGAGCAGCGCAGGACGGCAAGGTTAGCTCTGGATCAGCAGTTATCATCGCTCCGAGAGTCTTGCTTACGGCAGCGCATGTCGTGACGGACAGGAGCAGCGGACAAATCAAGGGGGCGGAGGGAGCTTGGGTAGGTATGGGTGATGCACCCGCAATCGACGTGCACCCCCGCGATATCCCAAGCGCCCGGTTGATTGGCGCCGTGGTTCTTCATCCTGACTACGACGGAAAGGTAAATGACCTTGCTGTCCTCATTATTGGAAAGGATCAAGCGCCCTTCCCAGCCGCGACGGTAGCTACGGTTGGAGAGATCGGTTCGGAAGATCGCTTTCAATGCGATTTCGAAGCAGCCGGATACTATTATCACACGCTAGCGTCAGGTGGAATTGAGATCGGCTCGCGGGAGATATCACACGGTTGCGTGACTCCGCGTGATTATTTGCTTAACGTCGTCGTTGATAATTACGCAATACAGGATGCCCGAGCAATACATGACGTGCGCGTGCTTCGCGGCAGTTTTCTCGACGCTGTCGAATTCGACAGACAGTGGGATAGTCTGAGGCGCAGGTTTTTCGTAGACACGGAGCATGCCCACGGGGCCGTGCCGCAATACAGTACAGCTTCATGGGAAGCAGATGAGGGTTATAGTGGAGGCGGCGTGTATAAGCTCCCGGGCAATGCACTCGTGAGTATTACAACTGCGGGACGTATTGCGCTAGCGGATCAACGCGTGCCTCTGTTTCTTTCAGCAGTAGATCTGACCCTTTATCGGCCGTTCATCGATTGGGCTATTCGGAATGCCGACAGTGTAATCGATGGCACGGTATCCGAAGTGCCACCGTCAATCGGCAACATTCGTCCGAAAGACTGCATCCCAGGAGAAGACAAGAACTGGTGCTGGAGTAATCAATTCGGCAAGACCTTGCCAAGTTGTGGGGAGCTCGGCAGAAATTTTGGCTGGCGAAGGTTGGGCCTAAGTTCCATCGATCAGTGGGACAACGCCAAAGGAACACACGATCAGCGCTTGTACTGCGTCCCGCACGGCGCAACCGAGGTCATTGAAGCATTCAATCAACAGATAGAGAACAAGGTGCCTTGGTACCGTTTGGATCAACCCCAGCCTTTCACATTGGACGAGTATGGCACACGTTTTCCACTGCAATGCGAGCCGACTGATCGCGAATGTTTTCTAGATCCGGTTTATGAAAGCACGTGGGACTGCGAGGCCTGTTACCTATGGTTTGGGGATAGTTTCCCACAATGATTACAGCACATGATGTCTTAATGCCTTATAAGATTCGGGAGACACCTTCTGAAGTATCCTCATGAACGTGGCGGTGCAATGGGCGAGGAAGTTAAGCAAAGGCACTTGGTTAGGAACGATGCCCAGGCGTTTGAATCGCGTGATCAAGCTTAAGGTTGCACCCTGGTTATGATTAGTAACCCTTGGCTAATGGTAGGAGTGCACCGGCTTCAACGAGGAAAAAGTGTGGTCCATATTCGTTATCGCCTTCAGGCGTCATTTCGAGAATTTGGTCCCTCTCCTCGGAGCACACGACAACTTCTTGCAGGTTACGCTGTTCGAGTTGACCAATGCCACCAATAGGCATTGTTTGCGTTTGGGGTTCTGGCCCGAGGTCTGCCACAAGCCACCCTCGTGGCAATGTGGATACCTGCTCTGCATAGGAATCGCATTGGTTATCACCGGAACCAGCTTCTTCAGACGTGTCGCATTGCACGTTACGAAAATACAGAGGGGTCGTCGTGTTAGTTACATAGCGTCGCACGGTATCGCTAGAGCACAAGTAATTATAACCACCTCCCTCACCGAACTGAAGTTTCTCCGTGCAGGGCTCGTCCGTACACTCTACTTGTTCGAGCGCGCTCTCGTCGCTCGACGAGTCTTGGGTACCTTCGAGTGCACAACCTATAGCGCCAATGGCGAGCAACAACATGGTGGTTTTCGTTATGTGCATAACGTTCCTTTAGTTCAGTGAGTGTTTGGAGTTTACGTTCATGCAACATCTGTGCCATGCAAATTGGTGGCAGAAAGACTTGAGTATTGCCGGAAATACGGAGCACGCTGAAAGCGCATGCTGTGCGGTAGGTGGCGCCAACCGTACCCATGTTGAAGTCTGTGGCGACTCCTAGCCCCACCGCTGACGCCGGTTTCATTCAGTTGCCTCGTGCTATCGACGCGCAAGCTGTCCGCCGTGCGGGGTTAGACTACTGGCCGCACGTCAACGTGATGCGCCATGAGTCTGTCGAGACTTTTCTTCAGACGACCGAACATGTTCGCAGCCTCAACCTTTCCAACGCCGTAGCCATTGTCGTTTACGAAGCACTACGTCAATGTGACGCGTTCACCAGTTCGAACTTGAAGCCCTAGGGCCGTGGACACTATTTCAAGATGACGGGCGCAACTTCGCTTGGAACTTCTCCATCTCCAATGTCTTCGGTGTTCCCGTAGCCGAGTTGGCCAAAGTAATTGCGCCCCCAACAACGCACATCTCCGTTTTCTAAGACCGCACATGCATGTTCATTGCCGAATGACCATCCCCCGGCTGCAATATCAACTACTGACCCACCGAGTTCGAGGGTACCATGTGCGCTTGGGGGATCTTCGCTTCCCACGTTGGTGGTATGGCCGTAGCCAAGCTGGCCATGGTCATTGTGTCCCCAACAACGCACGTTGCCGTTGGTAAGAATTGCGCAACTAAAATCATAACCATTGACAACGCGAGTGACTTTCCCCCCCATACTGATGGCGCTAGTCGCAGCCAGGTCTTCTTCGTCACCAAGATTATCCGTGTTTCCCTGGCCCGTTTGCCCAAAAAGCCCTGAACCCCAACACAGAACATTTTCACTTGTGTAAAGAGCACAGGTGGTGTCCCATCCTGCCGAAATTTGTAACACATCTTCAGCGAGAGTTACGGCGCCTATTTCGCTAGGGATCGTCTCTAGCGTATCTCCCCTTGAGTCAGTATCGCCGTAGCCAAGCTGGCCATGTAAATTCCAGCCCCAACAACGCACAGTATGATCCTCGAGTACAGCACAGGTATGACCTTGAGAGGCTGCAATGTGGATGGCTTTGCCTCCCAAGCTCACTGCTCCGACAAGACTCGGAAGCGTTGCTAAACTGTCCCCGACATCATTGGTGTTTCCATAGCCAAGCTGACCTCCGCCCGGCTCCCCTTCCGTTGAATCGCCAAGTCCCCAACACATGACATCACCATTTTCCAACAGTGCACACGTGTGTTGTCCACCCGCTACGATTTGAATAGCACTGGCTGGAAGACTGACGGGACCTACCGTACTTGGAAGCTCGCCTTCGTCATCGCCGATATTGTCAGTGTTCCCGTAGCCGAGTTGGCCATCAAAATTCCCACCCCAGCAGCGCACCGTGCCACCCTCCAAGAGCGCGCACGTATGATATCCACCCGCAGACACTTGAAGCGCCTTTGCTCCAAGACTGACCAACGGTGCTTCCGCAGGATGTTCATTATCGCCGATATTTTCGGTGTTTCCGTAACCGAGCTGGCCAGTTTCGTTTCGTCCCCAGCAACGAACGGTGCCGTCCTCGAACAGCACACAGGTATGAGCGCCCCCTGCTGTCACTGCAACCGGTGGATTGGTTGGACCATGGGGCACATCTGGCGTATCGATTGTAGGCACATCCGTTGAAGCATCGATCTCGAACACACAGGTATTTGTGGCGGGATCGCATACGTATCCTCCCGCACACGGGCATCTCCTGCCTAGCAGGTCGATTGATTTGGAGCAGCTACAGATAAGAAATGCGCATATAACTCCGTACCAAAGTGCTCTATGTCTAATGTTAACCATAAGCGTTCCCCATCACGATTGCCTCAGGCTAATGTAGCATAACATTGTGCGTTCAGCGATCAGAGTCCACGGTTAACAGTGTCATCTGCAAATCGCGTTTTGGGGCCAAGCACCTCGCCCGTGTTTTCCCAGCCTGCGACTGCCGGCCGTGACCTTATTTCAATCCCGTTGGCCTGCCAGGATCACAACCTGATCCTCAGATTCATGCTTTGAAATCCCGGGGCTTACTGAAACCATTGGCGACGATGAACTACCCATCCACGCTCCTGTAGTGAGCCTGGGCGGCAACTGCTTGGAGGCGTTCCTTTTAGGAATAGCAGCGTCCGCATTGTGGCTGCTTAGACCACGATGCGGTAAAGTCGTCAGATGCGTCAAATCCGGCTTAGCATTGGCATCGCATTGATGCTGTTAGGGTGTGGTCGCGTAGGCTTCGACCGACTGAGCGCCAATCAGGATGCAGATCCCGACGGAAATGGTGTAGACGTAAGTGGTGATGCGACAATAGATGCAAGTGGTGATGCGATAATAAATGATACTTCGCTTGACTCAAACGATGGATCGATAAACTGCGGAACGGGCTGCAGCGGCGCCATTCAAACGTGGGCAAAGGGCTTTGGCAATACCGGGAAAGACGGTGCCGTCGCCATCGAAATAGACAGCAGCAACAATGTGTATCTCACTGGGACATTTGTCGGCGCTGTTGATTTTGGCGGGGGTTCTCTCGATGCAGGCACAGCAGCTGATGTTGTTGTCGCCTCCTTCGATGCATCGGGGAATCATCGCTGGTCGCAAGTTCCAAGTGGCATTGGAGGTCCGCCAAGCGTTCCACAGTTCGTGAACGATCTGGCGGTCTATGACAATGAGCATCTTGCAGTTGTTGGAGAGCGGAGCTCTATTGCGCCTGCATTCTTTACATATAGCTACGATGTTGCCGGTGCAGACCGATGGTCTGAGGTCTTTCCTTATTCGTTTGGAACCAATTCTTTCAGCCTTAGTGGGGTTACCGCACCTAATCGGTTGCATGTCTTCTTGACTGGCAGCTTTGTAACCGGTGGCGCTTTTTTTTGGTGCAACTCCAATTTGCCATCAGATGGCATAGCCACAGATTTCTTTCTAGCCCGGGTAAATGCAGGTACTGGCGAGTGCCAATGGGTGAACACTTATGGAGGCAGTCAGCCGGATCTCGGCGCGGATGTCGTAGCCAAGACCGATGGAACGGTGTTTGTCGTCGGGAGTTTCGGCGGGTCATTTAGTGCTGGGGGCGCTACGCTTTCATCTGCCGGTGGTTCCGATGTTTTTGTGGCCAGCTTTACCAGTGACGGCGATCATCTCTGGTCTACGGCGGTTGGCTCGGCTGGAGATGACAAGGGTTATCGCGTCACTTTGAGTATGGATCAACAACAGCTGTTGATCGCTGGCACATTTGAACAAAGCATCAACTTCGGCACAGGTCCATTAACTTCCACAGGAGCAACGGATGTGTTCGTCGCCAGCTTCAACGCC
The DNA here is from genome assembly GCA_964640175.1 of uncultured Polyangiales bacterium. Lineage (GTDB taxonomy): Bacteria > Myxococcota_A > Polyangia > Polyangiales > JACKDX01. Next base: position 10,172 of record CAZXFW010000006.1, read on the forward strand.
GATGACGGGCAGATTCAATGGGCCAACCGTCTCGGAGGCAGTGCTGATGATGTCATAAACAATCTCCAAGCAAGCCCGTTGGGAGGGGTGCACATCTGTGGTGACTATTCGGGAACGGTGGATTTTGGCGATGCGCAGCGTACCAGCCAGGGGGACACCGATGCATACGTAGCGGCTTTCGACCTCGGCACAGGAACGGCATTGGCATCCCGCAGCTTCGGAGGAACCGGAACCGATAGCTGTCGTGATTTAGCATTCGATAGCGCAGGGGCAAACTATCTGACGGGCTACTTTGCAAACGCAGTCGACTTTGATGGAACAGTGCTGAATAGTGCCGGAAACCTTGACATGTTTCTCATCAGGACTGAACCCGTATGGTCGTGCAATTGCCCATAGGTTGGAGCGCAGTTCCCGGCGCTAATAGTATTTCCACAACTCAGTTTGCTGCGCCCGTTGATGCAAGCGAAGCACTACCTCGGATCGAATGCGAGCAGCATCGACATTGCCGTCGTTGGGAAGGATTGCGTAATGTAGCCCTTCAAGATAACGGCCGCGAACTGTTGTCCCACGGAGCGTCAGATCCTCCGTCTCCGAATCCCTAACCCGGTTTTGGCTCCGTCACTATCTATCCAGGCCGCCTGGAGTGACTAAAATGCCAAGTGGCAGCTTCGTTTAGGTTGAAGGCCGCACCGCTGCATGATGGCCGTGCCTTCCGCTTCAGTCGGCAAACGCTGCTGATCGTGCACCCATTGCAGACGCTCATAGAACACACACACCCCCGACTCACTGGTTGCCTCGGCATCCAACCCTTTGAACTCTGCCCACGTTCGAAAAAAGTCCGCTAAACGAACTTCTGTGCTCGCACGATTGTCCAAAATCCATTGCAGCCTTGGTAGAAGTGACGGCGGTAAGGCTACCGGGGTTTGCGCCAAATGCCCATACGATTGCAGCGCGTTGTAGACCGTTCCCGTGTCATCCACCATCACACGACGGGTGGTTACAAGAAAAGTGCGATTTTCAAACTCCCGATAGCGTCGTTCTGCATACAGCGCTTGTAGCTCCGGCGTGATGCTGACGCTCAACGGTAAATTACCTACCGCACATGGCACCGCCGTGCCGAACGGATCAACGGCCTCATGATCGATCAAGGCGACTTGGCCCGCTCCCGTGAAAATTTGATTGGTGAGCCCAGCGCGGTCCTGTTCATTAACCAGAAGCTCGAATAGGGCCATCTTCCAACCCACCTCCGTTGAAGCAAGGTCGGAAATAACGGACTGCACCAAACTGTCTTTTTCGGCACTCCCAGCCGACGTATACGCGCTTGAAGAAAACAGCGCTTGTTTTTCAAGACCGAAATAACGCTTGCTAACGAGCACCGTACTGCCATTGTGCGGCAGCGTGATGCGACGGGAGGCTGCAACAAGCCCAAAGTGAAGCACGTCCCGATCGATCTCGTACAGGCTGGAATCAAATCGCCCTTCGGTAGGCTGAGTCTTGGAGCTTGGATAGCTCAGCACGGCGCTACTTCCGTTCGGCAGAAGCACCCTATATGCACCAAAGATTATGTCCGATGGCATGAGCTCGGGTTGAAGCTCCAGGTAACACGCCGCGAAATCCAAGAATGCATTGTCATCGATCATTGGATCGACGGCCTCAGTGGGCACGTTCAGTTGTGCAAACCACATATCCAAGGGCCGAGGTATTGATGTGGGGTCGTGCCATAGACCAGTGCCTGACGGCTTGGCAGGGCTAAGGGTATACGCGGATGTTGCGACAAGCCCTATTGCGGAATCCGCCATCGCGAAATGATTGCCAAAGATGAGTGCGCGCCGTTCCTGTGCAGTCGCCGCAGCCTGAAGACGATTCCCATCGAGAACAAAGCTTTGTCCCGCGTAAAACCGGTGAAAAGGATAAACCGTCAGAGGACATTGTCCCTCAGAAGCGCTGAGCAGTGCTTGTGGCACTACCCGTATAGGGTCTGTCCGAACGATATCCCATTCACCCCATGGCAACGCTACCAACTTGGTTCCGGCGGCAAAGGTCCCGGAGGTCTTGAACAACACACCGCGCGCTTGGTCGAGTTCATAGACCTCTGCGCCCTCGGCCGCCGCGACCGACTTAACCTGTAACATGGCCATGGCCTGGGCACTGCCACCATGATCCAGCGCATCCGACTTCGATTGCGTACATGAAGCTGCTGCCAGTGCGTGGATGATCATGCCCGCGACCATAGGCACGCGTCGCTTTGGCCAAGGCATTGTCAATGCAGCAAACAGCATGCGGCAAACTAGCATGGCTTAGAGCGGTGTCTAGCGAAACCTCTTAAGGTGAAAACAGGTAAGGTTTCCCCCGATTAAAAGGTTTGGATGGCGTGGCGAAGAGCGCGGCGCGCAGCGGGGTACGGCTCTTTTTTCAGCTGATTGCGCAGGTGAGGTAGCGCACGCGCATCGCCGATGTGCTCTAACGCTTCTACCACATGCACACGCAAATGCACGTCAGGCAGCAAGTTCACTAAAAGTGGCACAGCTTGCTTCGCACGCAGGTTTCCGAGAATAACCACGGCAGCATCACGCCGGGCGATGTCTTCAGACGCATCTTGAACGATTGCCATCAATAACTTAATCCCGCTTGGATCTCCCGCTTCGCCCAACACCAGCGCCGCTCGACGTTGGTATCCTTGGCCCCAAGACGCGCTCACTACTTCCGAATGCTTCAAATACTTTTGCACCTCCGAAAGCAATTGATGATCTCCAAGCGCTACCAACGCAAGCACCGCTTCCGCTTTGACACGCATGGAGGGATCTTGGTTACTCAGCATCTTTAGCGCATCGCGTGCTGGTTGGTAGGTTAACTGACCAAGCGCACGCACGGCCGATGCGCGCACGCTGTCTTTTTTGTCCTTTAATAACGGCAAAAGTTCAGGAGCGGCCGATGCATCTCCAAGCTGCGCCCTTGCCAGCACTTTGGGCCAAGCGGCATGATCTTCCCAAGGCAACTGCTCACGCGCAGGCAGCTGTTCGAAAAACGCGCTTAGCTGCTCTGTCAAACGTTGCACCTTTCCGGGAAACGCCAATGCAAGGTTGTGCCGCTCATAGGGATCCTTGGACACATCAAATAAACGGCAGCCCACAAGGCCTGTCATGCAGATGGCTTTGTACGTCCCATCAAACACCATGTGTAACGTTTCCGTTTCTGCGTAGGCGGCATGAGGCAGTTTAGGCGCTTCGCCACCAAGCACCGCACTCCAATCATCTCCTGCCATCCGTGGATCTGCCGGCAGTCCCAATGCGCCAAGTAGCGTCGTAGGGATGTCGAGCGTTTCAACCGGCGCCTCCTTGACCACCTGCCCATGGTTCATCGCGCTAGCAGTCTGTTGAAGGCGTGATTTAGCGTGTTCAGGCAGCACCCACACCAAAGGCACCCTAGCCTGTTCGTCGTACAAGGTGGTGCCATGAAAACGACCACCATGTTCTTCAAATTCTTCTCCATGATCGGAAGTCACAATCAACACCATGGAGCTTCGATACCGACGAAACCGCTCCACCAACATGCCCACCGCCGCATCGGCACGTGCCACCTCGGCCAAATAGCGATCCTGTGGCCGGTTTCCCCGATAAAACTTTTTAGCCGGCTCATACGGTTCATGAGGTTCAAGGAGATGCACCCAAGCAAACACCGGGCGTGCATCCGCTTGCTTTAAAAACGCCTCAAGCTCCTCTACACGTGCTTCGGCCGAACTAAACTGTTCTTTACGGTAAACAAACCCAAACCCACGTGCACGCAGGCCCTTAAAATGATGCGCATCCACTGAAAAAATCGCTGGCGGATAAAATGCAGCGGTTTGATAATTGGCTTGGGTTAAACTATCGGCCAACGTCACCGATGCATCGATGCGGGTGCCCAACCGAACCAACGACCGCACATACTTGCCCGTTAATATGCTTGTAAGCGCATACGAGGTCTGAGGCGATGGGGTATATGCCCGTTCGAACACCACGCCTTGCTCCGCCAATGCATCAAGCTCAGGACTGATGCCTTTGCCTCCATACGCACGCAGGCAATCGGTTCGCAATGCATCGACGGTGATCAAAAGGACATTGCTTTTCGTAAGGTCCAACCCATGCTTCGGAGAGTTGGCGAAAACCTTAGGCGATGGGGCACTCCCCCGAGAAGCATTGGCCACAGGCTTTTCGCCTGCTGAGACAGGCTGAAGGATCCGTAGCCACTTGCCAGTCAACGGCGCATAATCGCGCGCCACGAGGCTCGCATTGGGCTCGGTATTGAGCGCAAAGAGCGCGCCTGTCATCGATAAACCCAGCACACTGGCCAGCAGAAACTTTGGCAACGCTACCTGAACTTTCGTGCGACTGGCATGCTCCCAACATACCGCCGAAAGCGCCATGCAACTTACGGTCCCCGCGCAAAGCGCGATGTGCCATCCTTGGTAAAGCCTGACATAGGCCGTCGCATCCGCGATCATGCCGGCGCATGCCATCCCACCAAGCCCCATCGCCATCCATCGAAGGCGGGATGTGGGCCATCGTACGTGCGTGCGTGTGATCACACTGCGTGGCACAAGCCACACCAATGTCACACAGGCAGACACCACCACCGTTGCGGCTGAGGCATACGCAAACACTTCGTACCACGATAAAAAATACTGCCCCCCTCGAATGAGGGTCAGGACAATCTCCAACGACGCCAACACCGCGCATGCCAGCACCATCATTCGAATCACATGCCTCAGGCCCACGCCTTACCCTGCTTCTTCCCGCACCAGTGACACGGAGAGCCGTTGCCACCGTGCCAATGCATGCATTGCGCCTTGATGCTCCTGCTGGCTCAACGTGGGATCCCCCTCAAGCACTTGCCGCGCCCGCATGCGTGCTCGCTCTAACATCGCCATGTCACGCTTAAGATTCCCAAACCGAAACCCTGGCATACCCGATTGCCGCTGTCCGAAAAGCTCCCCAGGCCCCCGTTGCACCAAGTCCGCCTCCGCGATCTCGAATCCATCTGAAGTTCGTGCCAAAACCTCTAGTCTTTCCATGGCTTCTGGGGTTTGTGCCTGATGAACTAATAGGCACGCACTGACCTGCCCTGCCCGCCCAATTCGGCCCCGAAGTTGATGAAGTTGCGCCAGTCCAAAGCGCTCGGCATGCTCCACCAGCATCACATTGGCACGGGGGACGTCCACGCCGACTTCGATCACGGTGGTGCTCACCAACACCTTGAGTTCGCCCTTTACAAACTTCGCCATCACAGCTTGACGCTCGTCGTACGGCAATCGGCCGTGCAGAAGCCCTACCGCATACGGCGCAAGTCGTGTTTGAAGTTCCTTGTACGTTGCTTCGGCCGAACGCATGGAATGCTCATCTGGATCGTCTTCAATGGCAGGACACACCACAAACGCCTGCCCCCCTTTATCCAAGCCTTTACGCATGATCTCTAGCGCACGTTCCCGGGCGCTCATTTCAAACACTTTGGTGATCGGCGCAATGCGGCCTGGCGGCATCGCATCCAACACGCTCACATCCAAATCACCATAGAGCGTCAGCGCCAATGAACGCGGAATGGGCGTGGCCGTCATCACCAATAAATGCGGACTGCTTTCCTCGTGGCTATATTTCCGCGCCAATGCCAAACGCTGATTAACCCCAAAACGGTGCTGTTCATCCACAATCACGAGGCCCAAGCGCTTGAATCCATAGGACTCGTTTAGTAGCGCATGCGTTCCAATCACCATATCTACTTCACCTGCATGGATGAGACGCTCAAGCCGTTGGCGATGCGATTTTTTCATGCCTCCCACCATTAATGAGACACGCAAACCAAGCGCCTTACCGAACGCCTCAAGCACACCAAAATGCTGCTCTGCCAACACTTCCGTAGGCGCCATCCACGCCACTTGCGCCCCCGCCTGCACGGCTTGAGCCGCTGCCACCATGGCCACCGCGGTTTTGCCACTGCCCACATCACCTTGCAAAAGCCGACGCATGGGCTGAGCGCGTGCCAAATCCGCAGAGATTTCGGCAACGACGCGCGCTTGTGCCTCGGTCAGCGTAAACGGCAGTGCCTGTTTCGCGCGGCCCATGCCCTTAGGCGTGGCCTTAAGCACCGGGGCTCCATGCTGAACACGGCTGCCACGTTGGGAATGAAGCGCTAACTCCAACACAAAAAACTCTTCAAATGCCAAACGCTGGTGATACGGACTACAACACGCATTAAGTTCTTCCAGTTCTTTGAGGCTCAGCGTGTTTGAAGGAAGATGCAACGCTCGAATCGCATCGGCCAATGGCATCAGCCCTTCTGCCTCAGCCATCACAGATGGCACCGCGGAAGTCACTTCACTCACCGCATCCCGCACTGCATGCGATATGGCCTTGGTCCATGCATTTACGGATAGTCCCGGCACCTCCGGATACCGCGGCTTAAGGGCACGCACGATCACGTCGTTATCGCTTAACACGTGAACGCTGGGGTGTGCCATCATCAGCATGCCTCGGCTTCGGCTCACCCGAGCACTCACTCGGAGCCGAGTCCCAGGCACCAGTTTATCGAGCTGGTTTGGATAGGTGTAATACCAACGCAGATACAACCTGCGCTTCGGCTCTGCGGAGTCTTCAGGCAATGCCCCTAACACCACTTCGGTCACCGCTCGGCGCTTGAAGTACATCCGTCGCGCGTGTTCGATCACACCCACGGTCACCTGATGCATGCCTGGCTCAAGGTCTCTCAGCGCTGTCACTTCACGTTCGTCGAGATACTGTCTCGGCAGCACAAAAAGCATGTCAGCCACCGTGGCCAACCCACGCTCACGCAACGCCGCTCCGCTGACACGCCCAATTCCCGACAAGGACTCCACGGGCTTGTCCAACATGGCATTCACACGCACGGCGTTTCAGCCTAGCGCCAACGAACAGCCATGATTTCATAGGTACGCGTGCCCCCTGGCGCTCGCACCTCCACTTCATCGCCCTCACGCTTGCCAATCAACGCGCGTCCCAACGGCGAGCTGACCGAAATAGTGCCTTTCCCGATGTCGGATTCCTCAGGGCCTACAATGCGGTATTCGACCGCCTTGCCGGAATCTGCCTCTTCAAGCTCGACAATCGCGCCAAAACGCACGACATCTCCGCTAAATGTTGTGGTGTCGATAACCTCCGCTCGCGACAGCTTATCTTCGATTTCCGCAACGCGAGCCTCGATAAGCCCTTGCTTGTCTTTGGCCGCATGGTATTCGGCGTTCTCACGCAAATCGCCATGCTCCCGCGCCACGCCAATCTCTTTCGAAATTTTAGGACGCTCGATGTCCGTCAGGTGCCTAAGTTCCTCTTTAAGAGCGACATGGCCTTCAGGTGTCATGGGAATCTTGTCCATAGGAAGGGTTAGCTCTACACCGATGGCCGTGTGCATGCAATAGTCCCACGCACCCCTATGTCAACACCCGAATTTTCGCAAAACGTCCGTCGTTTATCGTACCACGACAAAACGATTTTCATCCTGGGCACCGCACATGTCTCCCGGCACAGTGTCGACGAAGTCAATCACGTCATCGATACCATCCGCCCCGACACGGTATGTGTAGAGCTTGATAACTTACGCTATCAAACGCTTATCGACGGCCACCGCTGGAAGCAGCTTGATCTCTTTCAAGTCATTCGCGAAAAGAAAGTCCTATTTCTAATTGCCAATTTGGTGCTCTCTGCGTATCAGCGCCGCATCGGCGAACTCCTCGGTGTCAAACCCGGCGCAGAACTCATGGCTGCCGTCAGCAAAGCCAAAGAACACGGCATGGAGCTCGTCTTAGCCGACCGCGACATCCAAGCCACCCTCAAACGCACCTGGGCCAATCTCTCCTTATGGAAAAAATCCCAATTGCTTTCATTGATGCTTAGCGCCTTTTTTTCGGCCAAAGAAGTCACCGAAGAAGAAGTTGAAAAGCTCAAAGAACGCGACGTGCTTAACGAAACCATGGCTGAGTTCGCCAAGAGCATGCCTGAAGTCAAAGCGCCCCTGATCGACGAACGGGATCGCTACATGATGAGCACCATTCAAGATGCCCCTGGCCAAACGATCGTGGCTGTCGTAGGCGCAGGCCACGTCGAAGGCATGGTGAGCCACCTTGGCCAAACGGTTGACCGCAAATCACTCACCGAAATTCCTCCGCCCTCCATGTGGGGAACAGCGCTCAAATGGGTCATTCCGCTTATCGTGATTGGCAGTTTCTTTTGGGGTTATCAAAAACACGCAGGACAAACTCTGCAGGCCATGATTTTTGCTTGGTGCCTTCCGACCAGCATCGGCTCCGCTCTCATGACCCTGGTAGCTGGAGCCCGGCCATGGACCATTGTCTCTGCCTTCCTTGCATCGCCCATCACCACCTTAAACCCCACCCTTGGCGTGGGGATGATCACCGGCCTGGTGGAAGCCGCCTTACGCCGACCGACCATTGAAGACTGCGAAAACATCCAGAATGTCACCACGCTCAAAGATTGGTATCAAAATCGATTCACCCGAGTACTGCTTGTGGTGATTTTTTCCTCGATTGGAGCGGCCGTTGGAGCGTTTATCGGCGCAAGTTGGCTTATTTCTCTCCTTTAATACTGCGCCCTACCTGCCTCACGTTAACAAAATGTTTTCCAGCGGCATATTAAAGGTGTGAATGCCTGTACGCTTGGAACAGTCCAATCCTTACCCATGACTCGCTCCGAAGAACTCCTATGTGTAAGCCGCGCCGTTGCCAAAGACGGCCTTGCTTACCGAAAGCTTATTGAGCCTTACCTGCCTTTGCTTTACCGCATTGCCGCGCGTCAAAGTGTGGACCGCGGGCTCATTGATGACATCGTGCAGGAAACTCTTATCGTTACTTATGAAAAGCTCCACCGCTATCGCCCCGATGCTTCGTTCAAAGCGTTTATCGCAGGGATCGCCGTTCGAAAAGCTCACAGCATGCGGCGCTCCATCTTCCGACGCCGGCAGCGCGAAACCGCCTATGACATGCCCTCTCACCATCACGAAACTCCGGAACACCACTACCAAACACGTCGCACCATGGACGCCTTGCATCGCGCTATCGAGAGCCTTCCCACCAAACAACGTCAAGCCTTGGTGCTTCGTTTAGACGCTCAGCTTAGCCATGCTCACATTGCACAAACGCTGGGCACTTCCGAAGGGTCTGTCCGTGTACTCATTCACAAAGCCTGCAAACACCTAAACCATGAGCTCGGATCCATCAACCATGAGGAACACTATGCCGTCATCCCATCCCCTCTCTGATCGACACGATGCAAACGAACAGCTCCTTGCCGAGCAGTTTGAACGCACGGCACATCAACCTTCCACTACAGAGCTTGCTCAAATGGCCCGTTTTGCGGCCCAGGTGCCAACCACGGCAAAACCCACCTACACTCCTTTTAGGGCATGGCTTCTCCTTGGTGTCAGTGCACTTGCCAGCGGTTTGCTCGTCTATCAACTTCTGCCCGAAGCCGTCGCTTATCCACCCATGCTTGCAAGCTCCTCTACCCCCATCTCCAATCACAGCCTGAAAGTCGAAGCGCCCTCTACAGAACCGAATGAAGCCAACACCAATGACGACATCAATGACACCTGGTTTGAAGACAACGACACCCTAGGCCTGAATCTGCTCCATCCTGCTGACAACAATGAAGACATGGACGCGGTGTTCGCCGGCTACGCCGTGTTTGAGTAGTGTATCTTTCACAAACGTTGCGTTAACGTTTCCACGCTAGGCGGCATTTACATTGTAGAAAGGACATTCCGTTATGCACCTTAGACAACACGTTCCCTTGGCTTCTCTTTTTGCCCTAAGTACCATTGCGCTCAGCCCGTGGGCTGGATTGGCGCAAGATGGACCTCCTCCCACACCCGAAGCACGGCATGAGCACTTCAAAGCCATGCGAGGCAAAATGCTGCGCACACAGGTAGGGCTTGAAGATAAGCGCGCCACTCAAATCGAAGCAGGCCTTGCCAAGTTTGATGCTGAACACTTGAGCTCCATGAAACAAAAACACGACGCGTTTAAGCAAACCCAAGCACTGCTTGACAGCAAAAGCACCGATGAAAAAGCATACCGAGCAGCCGTGGCCAAGCAACGCCAAGCGTTCAAACACATGCACGAACTTCGAGAACGCGAATGGACCTACCTTGCCTCACAGCTTTCGCCCAAAGAACAAGCTCTTTTGCTGACTTCATTAGACAGAATGAAGCACCCCCATGGCAAGCACGGCAAAGGCATGGGCGGCCAGTGCGGCTGTCCCGAATGCTGTACGCATGGCGCTCCCCCCCCGCGTGCTGCAGGCGGCCCGGGCCCACGCCCACAACCGCGCCCGGTCACTCCCCCTCCCGTCCAGTAACTACTTGGGCGGGGTTACCCATGGCCCACTGCACACTTGATGCGCAGTGGGCCATGTAGGTAATTTACCTATAATCACCGCAAGATCGTTGGCAAATATTATGTGCTACTTGAGGTAGCTTTGCTAAACTTAACCCGCGGTGCTCATTCCTCCTACCAGGATGCACCATGACTCAATTCCCATGCTGTCACCCGACCGCACGGGCATGGTGCTACAAGATCGTTATCGCATCGTCCGCAAACTGGGCGAAGGCGGCATGGGTGAAGTGTACGAAGTTCACCACGAACAGATTGGCAAGCGTTTAGCGATCAAATGCCTACACCCTCAGTTCACCCGCGATCCCAAAGCCGTTGAACGTTTTACGCGCGAAGCGCATACGGCCACCAAAGCGCGCAACGAACACATTGTCGAAGTCTTCGACATCGGTCTGCTTCCAGATGGCTGCCCTTACATTCTCATGGAATACCTTGAAGGCCGTGAGCTTGCAGATGTCATCGAGCAAGAAGGCCCGCTGCCCATTGGACGCGTCGTGCGCATCATTGAACAAGTTTGTGAAGCACTTACCGCCGTGCATGCAGAAGACGTCGTCCATAGAGACCTCAAGCCACAAAACATTCTTCTCATTCGCCGAAAAGGCAATCCCGACTTCGTCAAAGTGCTTGATTTCGGAGTGTCCAAAGTTCGCCAAAGCGCAGACCCTTTGCAGGGTAACCTAACACGCACAGGCGCGCTCATCGGCACGCCCCATTACATGGCGCCTGAACAATCCAAAGGCCTTCGCAACACCGATCATCGCGCCGATATTTACGCGTTAGGGGTCATTATGTACCTGGCGCTCATTGGGCGTGTGCCCTTCGACGGCGAGACTTTGCCTGATTTGATCATGAACATCATGACTTCGTCGCCCGTCCCACCCATTGACCTTCGTGCAGACATTCCGCGTGAGTTCAACGACATCGTCCTTAAAGCTTTCCACAAAGACCCCAATCAACGCTTTTCCTCCGCCGAAGAACTCGCACAGGCCCTTGCACCGTTTCGCACGCTCGATCATCAACCCACACAGGCGGACTTCAGCGAAGGATCGTACGGCATCCACCGCCCTATCGTGCCACGCACCTCAGAGCGCCCCATCTCGCAAGCAGAAGAAGACTTTCAAAGCATCTCCTATATCCGCCCTGCCTCACAAGCGCCCTCTCCTCCCTTTCTTCTCAGACTTGAATCACCACGGGGATGGATGTTGGGCACACTTGGCGTGATCGCACTGCTTGGCGTCGGAGCGTATGTCGTGTGGAATCCAAAAACCACATCCACAGAAAACCCTCCCATTCATAACGGCAGTGGTGAAACGCAAGCACTCTTACCGGCTACGCCCATCCCGCATCTTCCTGCGCCTTCGCTTCCCGATTCGCGCGACACTTCTGCGAATGCTTCGAAACCCGCAATCCCCGCCCCCTCCACTCTCTCTGAAAAACACCTCACTAAACCCACCGAGGAAACGGTTCGGGAAGTACACGTTCGTATTTCAGTCAACCCTGAAAATGCCACCATCACCCTCGATGGCAAAGAGTTTCCGAATCCACTGGACACCTATCGGCCTCGGAGTCTCGAACCTGTCACGATCGAAGTGTCACATCCGGGGTATCAAAGCCAACGGCGTGTGGCGCTCTTTGACATGGATCGCAATTTCACCTTCGAGCTCAAGCCCTTGCCTTCGCGTGTGCGGCGTACAACATCCGTGCGCACCGAATACGAGTCCCACTCATCCAAGCCAGCCCTCTCCAAGCCTGCCGCAAGCACACCTTTGCCCACGCCTCCGCCTCCTCGCCGCCAACTTCGCACCAATTTCTAGCCCCCTGTGCCCGAATCTCTCGGATTGCAAGCCGACCGAGCGGTGCTAGACCACAAGACCATGCCTTTGCATCGGCCAGGCAGCGTTCTTCGTACATTTATCCTTGGGTTGACACTCACGATGCCCATGATGTGTAGTTGCAATCCGCTTTCCTCAGACAATACCTCCCATCACGATCAACGTGCACAAGATTATAGAACACCGCTGCAAGGGAAGCCCGCAGTTACCCAAGGGTTTGGTGTGCTTGAAAGCTTGGACAGCCGTCGTGGCACCTGGCGCAAAGACGCCACCATTGCGCCTGGTGTTTGGGTCACAGTGCTTAGCGCTCCCGATGCTCAGGGCAAGGTGCTCGTTAAGCCGCGTGCCGAACTCGACATCATCCGGCGGATGAACCAGGCTTCACTTTGGTACGATAGCCAGCCTTATACCATTAACATCCCGCCCTTCACAGCATTGTCCCCCACATGTCCGGTGCATGCCATCGATATGTCGCCCGCCGATATTCCTCGCAGCCCTGTGACCACCCTGCCTCCAGATTTAGCGTCACACTATGATTGGCTTATTGATCACACCACGGTTGTCGGCACTCAAAGCCGTTACTGCGCACGCAACGCCATCGCAGCACCTTGGGGCCTTCATCTGCAACACTGGCACCCGACCTTAGGACAAGAGCCACAACCATTAAGCGATACACTGTCATGCACCGCCTCTGAATGTTTCGGTTTTGAGCTTGAAAGCACCAGCTCTGCCATTGTTAACTATTATTTGATTCGTGAGCCCAATGAAACAGCTCCTCTTGATGAGGCTCAATGGCTCGCCATGCCTTATGCACAAAGAGCCAGCATATTACGTAATTTATTGGACACAGACCAACATGCCTCAAACCAACTCGGAACTCGCCTTACACATACACCAACCTTTCTTGCGCCCACCCTGCTCCGAGAGCGAGCCACCATCTGGGAAACCACGTCCATCATGCCTCAACCTTCGCTGGAGCAAATGCTTACACAGATGTCCATAGTCAAAGACCTCTTTGAATCCCGTTGGTCACTCCATCTTCACATCAGCTTTCCTGTGCCATCTGTGAACTCCACAACCATCAATCAAATACGCCACCTTGTTTATCTCATTAACGAATACCTTACGCTCAAGGTGTACGCTCACGACATCCCTGCAGTGCTTCATGAGTTTACAGGGCCTTCGATGTGGGAAAGCACCCTTAATACCTCCAAATCCATCCAAGACGCTTCCTTGGGGAAAAACTATCTCTTGGAATTCAAATACCATTACATCGCATTCCGCTGCACCGATCCTTACGGCATGGGACGTTGCGGCTTTGAAGTCAGACGCACAGTCAACGGCATCACTGAACAGCTTTACCTCTTACGACAATTATCCGAATTCTGGAAACATCCACAATCCATTATGCTGGAACATGATTCTCCCCTGTTCATCCCTTCGACAGACAGTCCTGATCTCCAAACCGTATTATCACACGACATCTGGAAAATATTTTCAAAAGCTGAGCCCCGCATTGCAGCTCTGTTGATTGGAGTAAACGGCTATCAATACGGTTTCACAGACACACTCATCTTAGACCGCGCCATGCTGCCCTTGATCCAATGGGAAGTCCGCATTGACGAATGGTATAAGCAAGGCCGTATCGACGCTTCCACTGCCGATGCCCTACAATCTCGCGTGGCGCAGGCCAGAGCAGACTACCTCAGTCGATTAGCTAGCCTGGCCGATTCCATACACGACGTCACCCAACCGCCTTCGCAGACGTCGCACGACATCGCCATTCTATTGCACGACTGGGCCCAACAAACCGAACTTTGGAAATATTACTAGTGTTCCAGAAGCCGCTTGAGTACTGCGTGACGGTACACATGATGCACATTCACTATAGGTTGTTATGGAACCAGGCATCGCTGGCACACTCGTTTGGAAACCAACATGGATTGCCCATCTCGCTGAGATCGCGTGGGTGAATCGCACAGCCATCATCCCATGTGCCACGTCGAAAATCGAGATTGCCACACTCTAGGCCTCCCTCATACGCAAGCGACGAAGGACGCAAACACAAGCAGTACCAAACATTTTGATAAAACGTGTAACGACACATCAGGTTTTCCGGCGCCCAGCACATGCGGATCTCAGGATCCGTTTCTGCCGGCGGAAGAGGCGCAGTCGTAGGCAACGCCGTAGGCGCTGGGGGAGTCGCCGTGATGCTCAAGCCGGGATCAAGTAAAGGAGACACAGCCGTGGCATCAGCGACTTCAATCGTCACGTCGCGTTTACGGTTGCGAAGAAAAAGTGACAAAGCAATCACTAAAACTACCGCAACAATTATTCCGCCTATTACCGCTCGACCGGACACCCCTGCTCCAAGCACGGAATTGTCCAATGCTTCCCATGCCGCACAATCTTCAGAACGCCCAGCACTGCAAACCACTGCATGGGACTTCAGCAAATATCCATCCACACCACGCACCACCCAGCCTGTGTTCGCATCATTGGGATCCATCGAAGCGCCCACGGTGAGATCCCAAAAACCATTCCGTTCGATTTGAAAAAAACTTCCATCTGCACGAGGTGCACTGTACGCGACAGCATCCAATGGACGCGCAATGGTGCCGAAGGGTTCACCACGCGTTTCAGACAGTCGCGTGATTCCACTAAGTATCTCGCGTGCTTCTTCAACCTGCACAAGACGCCCTGCACGCTCTGGATTTAGGACCGGCCCCGAAACCTGCACCAGCAACACATCCTCAGCTCGCAACCAAAATCCTCCTGCGTAAGGCGAAGCCACTGCACTTGCACGATCATCAAACATTGGAATAACATGCACCCATCCTCGCCGCGTGCACGCACTATCGATCACGCGCTCATCACATGTCACCTCTTGCGCTTGAATGTTGTCGATCAATGCAATCGCACTGACAGCAAACGCTGCGCCTTGTTTCACGTATTGTTGCGCGACAAGCCCGTAATGTTCCATTGAGGCCTGCGGTGCTTGTCCTTGTTCAACCTTTAACGAGGCAGGCAAAAATGTCCGGGCATACGAACGCGAGACCTGTGCTGCCACGCTGACGGTGCCGCCGATGTGCGCCGACGACGTTTCCTCCTGCGCCGAAGTTTCAGATTGCACTGCGCATGCACTGCTCCAGCAAAGCACACCACTCAACACGCAACCAAGTGCTCGATGTCCAAACGATGCCACGGGTACTCCTTTATTTATTGGCAGCCAAAAACCGGGCCCAAAGGGCATTGCCGCACACGTGCCCTTCTGCTTAACTCAGCTACCCGCATTAACAGGATAAATCAACCCCTTTTTATCATTTTAGAAACTATCAATTTTAGATAGCTTTTAATACATTTCTTAAAAAATAAAGTGATTTTATTTTACAAACTATCATGGAATGATAGTATTTCAAATGACATGACCGATCTTGTAACAGTCCTTCAGCACAGCCCCATGGATGTGTTTGATCATGCGGATCTCGGCGTGCTGCTCTTTGGCATGTCCGCGGCAGCACGGCATAACAAGCTCAGCCGAGAAGTAAAACAAGGCAACCTCATTCGCCTTAAACGCGGAGTGTATGCCCTTGGAAAGCGCTATCAACGCAAGGGACTTCATCCTTTTGTCGTGGCCCACAAGCTGTATTTCCCTTCCTATATCAGTTTTGAATCCGCACTCAGCCACTACGGACTGATTCCCGAAGCAATTCCTGAAACCACATGCGCCACCACAAAGCCAAGCGTACAGATTCAAACTCCCATTGGCACCTACAGCTATCGATGGCTTCCGCTGCACGTGTTTTCATCCGGTGTCTTGCATGAAAATAAACAAGGCTACGTCTTTTTGATCGCATCTCCCCTCAAGGCCCTGCTTGACTTAGTCTATGTACACAAAAAACAGTATACGAACCTAGCCGACATTGAAGCCGATCTACGGTTGAATCTACCCCAACTCGTTGCGCTTTTGTCTGAGGAAACCAACAAAGACATCGCCGCCCTCAAGCACATCTACACACGCCCTCATGTCGACCGTGTGATCGACGCCATTCTCTGGGAGCTCCTATGAAAGATTTACTCACACAACGACTCTCGCGCTACACGCTCGACACACAACAAGATGAAGAACGCGCCATACGCGAAATGCTGCAAGAAATCATTCTCTATGCCCTACACCACGCCGAATTTTTCCACGTAGCAGCCTTTCAAGGCGGCACAGCGCTGCGCATTCTTCATGGATTATCTCGCTTCTCCGAAGATCTTGATTTCGCGTTAAAGGAGCCAGCGATTGACTTTCGAATTCAACCTTATGTCGATCGTGCGGCGGAATCATTGAATGCCTTGGGCCTGACGTTTGAACTTACAGGCCGTGACAAAGGTGACAACGCCGTCCAAAGCCGTTTCTTAAAGCACGACTCTCTCGGAGGTTTGCTGGAACTCACATTTCAATACGATCCTCGGAAAAAAATTTCAATTAAAATTGAACTCGACACGCATCCGCCTCAAGGCGCCGTCTACGAAAAACGCTACCACGACTTCCCTCTGGATTTTGTCTTAACCGCTTTCGATCCACCGAGCCTTTTTGCGGGCAAAGGCCATGCATTGTTATGCCGCACTCCGGCCAAAGGGCGAGATTGGTATGATTTCGCATGGTATATCGCACAGCAAATTCCCATTAATGCGGTGTTGCTACAACACGCTTTGCATCAATTCGGTCCTTGGCACGATCAAAACATTGAGGTCAATTCACAGTGGCTCACTCGTGCCATGCGTGAAAAAATCGCTGCCCTCGACTGGGTCGCGTTGGCACACGACGTCAGGCCAATGCTTCGCCCACAAGAACAGGCACAGCTCCAATTATGGAGCCCGGAATTTTTTCTCGAAAAACTTAGCAAGCTGCACCTTCAAGTCTCGAATGAATGAGGGTTAGCTTCGACTCTGGACGCCAGCCTGCTCTGGGCGTTGCCCAAGTCACATTGGCAATCGCCCGATCCCAATACTTCCACGTGTCTGCCAATGCCTCCGCGGAAGTTTTGCATCGCGTCACCTTTAACTGCACAAGATTGCCGACACGTTGGGGCTATGCCCGTACCACCAAAAGCGTCGTAATCACCAACACCACACATAACGCAATCAAGATGCGCCATTGTGTGTGTGCTTCGACATTCAACGCCCTGCATACCAACCACGCGATAAGCCCTGCCGTGGTGCCAAGCGGGCCTGTAATAAAAATCCCCACCAAAGGACCCTGATTGGCTTCGGGCACAAGGACTATCGGGCCAAAAAACCCGGCGATAAACCCCGCCCCACCCAACAGGAGAACCCAACGTATCCCTGGCTTCATAGACACGTATAAACTAAGCGAAATTGCGGCAAGAAGGCGACTTTTCGCCCAGGAAATTTCAATTCATCGCAAACGCACGGTGAATTAGCACGCATGCCCTTGGATTTGACTTTTATTTGACCAGTTGTCGTTTATTTGTCATATATGGACTATGGGTGCCCATCGTCCGTTGGATAAGGATCTTTTACCTAAAGCGCTAAAGGCTCTTGATCAACTACTCAACGAGCCGCTTCATTTAATTATCGGTGGTGGATCGGCCATGGTGCTTGCCTATAATCACCCACTGGCGACTCAAGACGTGGATGCGTTTGCAGCCAAAGGCAGCACGATTGCAAATCTCGATGGGCTGCTCAAAAAGGTCGCCAAACAACTCAACATTGAACCTGATTGGTTGAATACCCACTTTGTCACGTTCACGCATGTGTTGCCACAGGATTACGCGCTTCGATTGCGCACCGTGTTCCATGGCAAGCAGTTGAAAGCCGATGTGCTTGGTCCGGAAGATTTGTTAGTGATGAAATGTTTTGCTGGGCGTGACAAGGATCGCCCGCATGCGCGTAGGCTGATTCATGAAGCCGACGACTTAAGCATCGTCGATAAGCAGCTTGCTCTTTTGGCAGACAAGCGCATCCCAGGCGCTGAAGAAGCGGCGGACTATTTCGACGATCTCCGCGACGAGGTGGAATGATGAAGTATGGCCTTTTGCATCGTACGCCTACCTCCTCGGATCTCGAACGCCTTTATTACGAGCTGGCAAAGAAGGGTGCCCCAGCCATGGGACAAAAATCCGCGTGGAACTACGCCCCCAAAACCACCGAAGCGCTTTTGGCGCTTGCAGGCGAGATGCTGCGCTACGACGCTCGATTGCTAAGCATTCTTGTCCAGTTTTTTCTTGCACACTGGGAGTCGATAAACCCATTGCGTTTGCGGCAGTCGATGGCCCACATGCGATGGCCACAAGCATTGTGCGTGGTGCTATCGTTTGCAAAGCAAGCAAGCTCAGAGCAAGAGTTTCTGTGGTTTGCAGATTACGTGTCTCGTGCCTGGCCACGCCTACGGCCCGCGGAACAGTTTTTCTTGGACGCACCTCGTGTAGGAACACGCACCGCACAACGAAGGCTCGGACAGAATCTTAACTCTTACAGCGATTGGGGGTTCGTTGGTCGAGAGCGACCTATCGTTGATCCAGTAACCAAGCGCACCGTTGGTCGGTTGGATGCTCAGACGCGTCTTTCGATAGCCCGCAGACTTGCGGAAAATCACAATGGATTTACGCTTGCTGAATATCTGCATGCCATCGATCATTCCGTGTCTCGACAGCAAGCGTTATTGGATCTGAAGCGCCTTCACAGTATCCATCCTCAAGGACAAGGACGCGGAGCACGCTGGGTCGCATCCTGCTGAATGCCCATGCTGCGTATTCCCGGATTACGGGGTGGATCCGAGACGGGTTAGTTGGTACAAGCCGGACGGATGACGGAACGTTTTTTTGCAACATTGACCTATGTCCAGACACGTTTTGCATGGGTGCTTTCGGGAGCGTTCCTTTTAATAGGCGCGTTGTGTTGGCCTCTAGTGGACCAGCTTGAGCTCGACACCGCATGGACTGCGCTTTTGCCCACAGACAAACCCAGCGTGCGTGATGCAGAGCGCATTGGCAAACGCATTGGAGGCCTTTCTACATTGATTCCGGTGTTGCAGTCACGCGATGTTGAGGCGATGAAACGCTTTGCCAAAGATCTAGTGCCTCGACTGGCCAAGCTCACCGACGAAGGCGTAGACAATGTGGAATGGAACATTGCTGCGTATGATGACTTTGTCGTTAAGCACAAATATTTGTACACCAAGCTAGAGGACCTCAACGAAATTCACGACGTGCTCCAAGAACGCTTGGATTACGAGCGCCTTAAGCACAACCCACTGTACATCGACCTCGACGACGAAGGAGACAAAGCCGAAGAGCCTGAAGCCATTATCGAGCGCATTGAAAGCAAAGCCCGCGCCATGCAAGAAAAGCGCAAGCGGTTCCCGGGCGGCTTTTACATTCATCCTGACAATGATTTGCTTGCCATCTTCTTGCGCACCAACATTTCGGGCGGAGACATCGACGGCGTAAAACGCCTCAAAGCCGCCATCGAGCGTGAGATTCAAGCGCTCAATCCGTCGCGGTACGCGCCCGATTTGATCATCGAATATGCCGGCGACTTGCCTCGCACTGTAGAAGAGCATGCGGCCATCAAGCAAGAGCTGCTCATTGCCGTGGCTCTTGCTTCGGCCATGATCCTGGCTGTAGTACTGATTTTCTTTCGGCGCTTTCGTGCACTTCCATTGCTTGGACTCACGGTAGCCATTCCCAGTATTGCAACATTTGCCATGACCGAACTTGTGATCGGCAAGCTCAATTCATCCACCGCTTTTTTAGGAAGCATTATTATAGGCAACGGCATCAATCCCAGCATCATCTGGCTGGCACGTTATTTTGAGGAGCGTCGCGCAGGCAAAAGCGTATACGACGCGACGTACGACACACACATCTCGTCGTGGAAAGCCATTATGGCGGCAGCGCTTGCAGGGACGTTTGCATACACGGCGCTCATGATCACGGAGTTTAGAGGGTTCCGCGACTTTGGCATCATTAGCGCGCTTGGCATGTTTTCATGTTGGCTTGGAACGGTGTTTATTTTACCAACATTCAACGCGGTATATGAATCCATTCGACCTTTTCCAGCGAAAAAAAATGTCACATCCTCAGAGCTCAACCTCTATGGGTTAGCTTTTCGGCACCTGGTGTTTCGTGCACCCGGGGTGACCGTCACCATTGCTGGGCTGCTTGTCGTAGGTGGACTGGTTGCAACAGGCATTGCCATCGCCAAAGATCCTATCGAATACAACTTTCGCAAGCTGAGCTCACAGCGGGAGACCGCATCGCACACGGCAGATTTGATGCGCAAGATTAGCGAAATTGTGGGGCAGGCAGGCTCTGGCAATGGCATCGCCATGTGGGTTCCGAACCTCGATGAAGTTCTCCATATCAAACGTGAGCTTGAGCAAAATCGCGATCAACACGGAGCTGCGTACGGCGCCATCCGTGGCATTGATAATTTACTGCCCAAAGACCAGGCGCAAAAAATTGATCTCTTGCGCGATATCCGGAGGCAATTGTTGGAGATTCGCCCTTTTGCCACGCCAGAGCAACAAGCGCGCATCGATACCAATCTGCCTCCGGAGCATATTGCATTGGTTCGTGCGGAGGAGCTTCCGATTGAAGCCGTGCGCCTTTTTACGGAGCGCAATGGGGTGCGCGGGCGCATCCTTATTATAGAACAACAGTTAAAGCGTTCGACCTGGGATGGTCGCTACCTTGTGGCCTGGGCCCATGACCTGCGCAAAGTGCATTTAAAAGACGGCACATCGCCACCCCTTGCAGGCCGTGCACCTATCTTCGCTGATATCATCGAAGCCATATGGGTAGACGGCCCCAAAACTATCGCTGCTTCGTTTTCGTTCACCGTCTTTCTTATTTTTCTTGCGTTTCGTCACAGACGTGAACGCTGGCTAACTTTGGCGGCGTTGCTCGTTGGCGTAACATGGATGGCAGGGGTCATGACCGTGCTGCGCATCAAGCTAAATTTCTTGAACTTTGTGGCGTTTCCCATCACGTTTGGCATTGGCGTAGACTATGGGGTAAATGTGATGCGTCGTTACGTCTCAGAGAGGGAAAACGGCCTGAGCGATCTTGATGCGATTCGCACTGCGGTTGAACAATCCGGTGGCGCAGTGACGCTATGCTCAATGACCACTGTACTGGGTTACATGTCACTGTTCACCAGCGCAAACCAAGCACTGACGTCGTTTGCCGCTGCGATGACGATCAGTGAAATCGCCTGCTTACTTGCAGCTGTGCTTGCGCTTCCTGCTTGGCTCGTCTGGCGAGCACAACGCAAAACAACAGTAGCATGGCGTTTTTGAGCACACCTTTTCGGCCGTTTTTCTTCGTTGCAGGGTTACTGGCCGTTGTAGGGGTGCCACTTTGGCTTCATGTGTTTGCCGGCATCACCATGGTGCACAGTCACCTTGGTCCCATCGGATGGCATTCACACGAAATGCTTTTCGGATTCAGTGCAGCAGTCATCGCAGGCTTTCTTCTCACTGCTACCGCACACTGGACCGGAAAACGTACGGTGCAGGGACTGCCGCTTGCAGGGTTGGTGTTGCTATGGATTGCAGGTCGATTCGTGATGTGGAACTCGGCCAAGCTTCCGTTTGCAGTCGTTTGTGGGGTCGAAATGTCATTTTTGCCACTGGTGGCCCTCGCATGTGGCATTCGCATTGTCCAAACACGCAACTGGCGCAATTTGATAATCATGGCGCTCTTGCTTCTTTTTGCTGTGTGCGACGGTGCCATGCTACTGAAGCCCAAAGGCACTTTTACGCTTATCGCAGATCCTGCTTTAGTTGCATTTGATCTGATTTTAATTCTGATCGTCATCATCGGTGGACGCATTGTCCCCAACTTCACCCGCAACGCTACTCCCCAAGCAGCGATCCGCCAGAATGGACCTATCGATGCTTTGTCTATTCTTTCGATGTTTGTCGTGACGGTTGTCGATACCCTGGCACCCCAATCCTCTTGGTTAGTGGCCATCACAACTTTGCTTGCAGGCGGGTTCAATCTTCTACGCATGCGTGGATGGGGCACCTTGACGACGCTTAAACGCCCCATTTTGTTAGTGTTGCATCTTGGCTACGCGTGGGTTGGGGTGGGAATGATCCTTCGTGGACTTTCGACGCTGGCGCCTCAAGCCATCCCACACAGCGCGGCGCTACACGCCCTTAGCGTCGGCTCTATTGGCACGCTTACGCTTGGCATGATGTCGCGGGTGGCACTCGGACATACGGGGCGGCCTTTGGTGTTTCACCCCCTTATCACCTTGGCTACGTTATTGATCACACTGTCGACCCTTACCCGCATACTCGCCGGCATGCTCAGCCCTTCGATGTATTTGCCCTTGCTGATTGTCTCGGGCTCATTGTGGACATTGGCATTCGTGTTATTCGTGTATCGTTACACGCGTATTTTCTTCGCGCCCCGAGCAGATGCATAGCGTGACGCTTTTGTGACATAGCGATGATGCCGCTCTGACAGGAACGGGCTACTATAGCGCACGGCTCTACGCATCGACGCCACAAGGAGGGCTGCCATGCACCACAGCAAACCAGGCCACACGTTTCATGTGCCTGTGATGGGCACAGGGTTTACGATCGACGCCCCACTGCGTATCGGCAAATTTGGCATCTCATCGGTGGTTTCACTGGTCGATGACAATTTGATTGAAAAAGTGCGCCGCCGCTACGCACGCTCGTGGAATTTGCCTTACACGCGCATCCCTGCTCACAGCGGACTCGACCGTGCAAGCCGTATCACGGCATATTTTGATTTGATCACTGACATTCTCCAGCGCCAGATTGCTGAAATCAAAGCCCTTCCCTTTGGAGCTCCAAACGATAAAGCCAAATATTTTAACTTGTTGCCTGAAAGCTCATCCATCAAGCAGCTCTACATGTCATTGGAAACAATGGCCGATCCAATACTCCGTTCTGAAGCGGTTTCCAAACTCAACAACGCCATTCTACCTGGCCGCATCGGCTGCAACATTATGACCAAACTCGACGCGGTAAGATGCTATGGCAAACCTAACCCGATTACAAACGACTTATCAGACGCGAAATCTGCTTTAAAAGGGTTTGCGGAATCCAAATGCGAAGGCGACGTGGTCCTGTCTGCAGGAGTCAACCCCACGTTATTCGGGCTGTTAGAGCAATTCAACGATTTTTATCCAGACGAATCCGGTTACACACGTAAACGCATCATTCTTAAGGTGTCCGACGTGCGTTCAAGCCTTGTACAAGGAAAACTGCTAGCCAAAAAAGGCGTGCGTGTCGCGGAATTCCGGATTGAGTCTGGACTTAACTGTGGCGGGCATGCCTTTGCCACGGAGGGGCTGCTTATGGGCCCTTTGCTTGCAGAGTTTCGCGAGCAGCGCAGCCAGTTCGACGCTATCTTTGAGCCAATGATCGCCGCCTATTGCGCACAACATTCGGAGCGACGCTACCAACCGCGTTCTTCCGAGGATGCTATCCGCATCACCGCACAAGGCGGCCTCGGAAATGCAGGCGAAGCCGCACGGATAATGGAATATTTTGGACTGGATGGCACAGGATGGGCAACCCCATTTCTTCTTGTCCCTGAAGCAACTTCCGTGGATCAAGACACGCGAAACAAACTTGCTCAAGCCAAGAGTAGCGATCTCGTTGTCAGCAATGCTTCGCCTCTTGGTATACCATTTAACAACCTACGTACGAGCAGCTCCGAAACGTGGTCCGAATCCCATATTGCCAATGGAAACCCAGGCTCTCCGTGTCCGAACGGCTACGTTCGGTTCAATACGGAATTCGAAGGAATGCCTTTGTGCGTGAGTTCACATGAATACATGATCCAAAAACTCAAAGCACTTGGCTACGACACGCCTCCCACGCGAGAAAACGCAAGCCCCGAAGTCCAGGCCATGTACGACAAACGTTGCATTTGCTGCCATCTCGGCAACGGCACGTTAATCGAGCTTGGCCTGGCACGCCCAGGGTTACCCGTCGCTGTATGTCCAGGACCCAACCTGGCGTATTTCAATCGCACGTATTCCTTGGTTGAAATGGTTGACCATATTTATGGCCGTGGCCCCTCGCTTGTGCCCGAAGATCGCCCTCACATGTTTGCCAAAGAGCTGGTGCTTTATGTCGAGCATTTGGAAAAACTTGTCGCCACGGAAGACTTCAGCCGACCCAAAACACGCCAATCCGCACAAACATTCATAAACAATCTTAACCATGCGATCGAATTCTACCGTGCGTTGGTTAAAGAACCTCCCTATCCTTTCGAAAACCTTGAATCATTAAGGTGCACGATAGACGAGCAGGCTTTACGCCTAGCGGCACTTGATATCCAAATCCAAGCCGCTTGCATGCCAAAGCAAGCTGAAAAAGAGTCAAGGCCTCATGGCATCGAAAGCCATCCGTAGCCTAGGTGTACAGGCTCTACGCCCTATGCCTTGCTCATAAAAGCAATATCCCACGCCCACAATCGCAGCAAGCGCACCGAGAAACACGAGAGCACCAACGATAACTGTCGAAAGTGTGACGGCGCCTGCTGCAACCGCCCCCCCAATCAGTGCTGCCGCCGCCATCACCACTGCGACAAAAACACCTATAAGCAATACCACAACAACCCAAGCGATAGCTTCATCGAGCGGCGGAACCTGGAGCTTGCCTGCAGTTAGCAATGCGAGCCATCCTTGAGGACCGTTGACAAATGCAGAATCACTCAACAGATTTCCAAGGGTTTCCAGAAGCGTTGCGCCATCTAACGCAGATGGCAACGTCACCCACTGAGGCGCTTTGCCTGCCTCGGCATCTGCCGCGCTCAATGCCCATGCATCAAGAGCCGTCACAGCAAGGCCTTGTTGCCACGCATCACGCGTCTCACGCAGCAAACTCACAACTTCGCTTGAATGAAAAGTCTTTGCGAAACCTGTTGATGACTGCCTCAAGGTTTGAACCTGTGTTTGCATCTGTTGTTTTACGTGCTGCAACGTTTGGGCATCCAGCTCGACATACGCTGCCAAGCTCTGAAGTACGTGCCATGCAGAGGGATCTGTTTCATCGACAGAAGCCTCGCCTCTCTCTACGACATCCATCACCAAAAACACATGACTGCCATCGGTAGACACGTAAGGAGTCATAAGCACATGGGCATCCGTGCCTACTTCGATGGGTTCCGTAATATCAGATTCAATGAGCGATAAAGGCGCTGCCTCAGCAAGGCCCTGATGTGTAGTGCTTGCCAATGCCGCCTGTTTGATGGACGCACGCGTGCGTTCCGCGATACTCAATCCAAAGATGGCCTCAGGTTCTTCTTGAATATGTTCTGAAGATGGATTGGGCTCGGCAGCACATCCTGAAATAGTAGTTAACACCAGCACCAGTGATATGGCTTGGTTCGACCAGATAGCATGTGTTCGCATGACATCACTCCATGAAGGCTAATTGTTGAAAGCGCTGGGAATTAGCAGCAGTTCCTAGAACCCTTAGACTGGATTTTCTCACCGCGCAAGGCGATTTTGCAGGCTTTTTAGACTGATGCTAGACCTCGGCGTGCCATGTCCAAGGCCAAAGCACAATTCTTTGCTGGAGTTCGCTCCGAGATTCCCATTGTGGTGGGCGTGGTGCCATTCGGGCTTATTTTCGGCGTGGTCGCGTCCGAAGCGCACATTCCAGCGTGGATCGCATGGAGCACTTCGTGGCTTGTGTTTGGAGGTTCGGCGCAGTTTCTTGCGGTGCCCTTGATCAAAGCAGGCGCCCCTGCAGCAACCCTGATTTTTACCACATTTGTCATCAACCTACGCCATGCGTTGTACAGCGCGTCCCTTGCGCCGCATGCCAAGCACCTCTCCAAACGATGGAAACTCATCCTATCGTACTTACTCACGGACGAAGCTTACGCGCCCACCGTGCTTCACTACCATCGTACAGACGACCTTGAGCATGCACATTGGTTTTGGCTTGGAGCAGGAACCATGCTGTGGCTCAATTGGCAGCTTTCCACAGCCGCAGGAATCTATGTGGGCACCATGTTGCCTGATGGCTTAGGACTGGAGTTTACCTTGGCGCTGACATTCATTGGAATCGTGGTGCCTACACTGCATGATTGGCCCCATATCGGCACTGCGCTCGCTTCTGGCGTCACCGCTGTGCTGGCTTATCCTTTACCATACAAACTCAACTTAATGGTCGCCGCAGCCGTGGGCATTTCCATGGGCCTTGGGTTAGAACGCCGAAAGAAAGTCATTTCATAATGTCGCATGTGTCTTTGATATTAACGATTGTTGCAATGGGAATCGTCACGTTTGCCATTCGCTACTGTTTTATTGGTTTGGGTGAACGAGCCATTCTCCCGGAAAGACTTCGACGTGGGCTTGTCTACGTTCCGCCGGCGGTGCTTTCAGCTATCGTCTTCCCAGACATCTTTATCACTGACCATCGGCTAAACCTTTCTCTTGCCAATCCTTTTCTTCTGGCAGCATTGGCCGGCGGGGTCGCCGCGTGGTATTCGAAAAGCGTATTAATCACGATGGCCCTAGGTATGACCGTGCTTTGGCTGACCCGGATAGGACTATAAAACCACATGTCTGAAATTCTAAAACAACAACCTTTGTTACTTTTATTCTTAGTGGCGGCGATTGGGTTTCCACTAGGCCGCGTACGTGTGTTTGGCGTGCGATTTGGCGTCGCCGCTGTTTTGTTTGCCGGGCTTGCCATCGGCGCCATCGATCCCGAGCTCAAACTGCCGGATATTATTATGCAATTTGGCCTAGTCACTTTTGTGTACACGATTGGACTCAGCAACGGCTCCACCTTTGTTCATTCATGGCGCCGCGGCGGACTTCGCCTCAATGTTATGACGTTAGGTGTGCTTGCCATGGCTACCTTGGTCACTTTGGGTTGCCGTGCCCTTTGGAACATGCAGTTCACCGAAGCGGTCGGTATGTTCTCCGGGGCACTTACGAACACCCCTTCTCTCGCAGCAACGCTGGAAACACTTCAACACCATGCCAATGAGGCGGCTATCGCACAAGCCGTGCTGGGCTACTCCATGGCGTATCCCATGGGTGTACTTGGAACACTACTGGTGTTGATGGTGACACAAAAACTTTGGAAGGCAGACTTTGAAGCGACTGGAAAAGAAGCTTCCGCACCAGTCTTAGCCAATTGCACTGTTGAAATTACCAACCCAGAAATCACAAACACTCTCGTAAGCGAGCTTGTGCGACAGCACAAGTGGGACGTGGTCTTTGGACGCTTGCGCCATGGCGATGAACTATCACTGGTGGATGGTGATTCGATGTTTGCGTTGGGCGACCGTGTTTCCATGATTGCACCTGCCCATAAACTCGACGCGGTTTCACAAACGCTTGGAACCCAAACCGAAGAGCGTCTCGATCTTGACCGTCGCGAACTGGATTTTCGACGCATTTTTGTCTCCAACCCAGAAGTGGCAGGACACACCCTTAAGAGCTTGAACTTGCCACAAGTGCTTGGAGCCGTGGTTACCCGTATTCGACGAGGCGATATTGAGTTAATGGCTCAACGCGACACGGTACTCGAGCTGGGAGACCGAGTACGGGTGGTTGCCCGCCGCGATCGATTGGATGCCGTGAGTAAGTTCTTTGGGGATTCTTACCGTGCGCTTAGCGAAATCGACATTTTGACGTACAGCCTTGGAATCGTGCTGGGACTTTTGATCGGGGTAGTACCCGTTCCCGTGTTTGGCATCACACTGCGGCTTGGCTTAGCCGGAGGCCCTCTTATAGTTGGGCTTTTGCTCGGAGCATTGTATCGCACGGGCCCCTTGCATTGGACGCTTCCTTACAGCGCAAATATGACATTGCGACAGGTTGGGTTGGTCATGTTTCTCGCAGGCGTCGGCACACGAAATGGTTACATGTTTTTTCAAACACTGCAGCAAGGAAGCGGATTTACGCTAATTCTAGGCGGTGCATTAATCACAATGTTGGTGGCCTTGGTCGCCACATGGATCGGCTATCGTCTTTTTAAACTTCCTTTTGCTACCGTTGCCGGCATGGTGGCAGGTATTCACACCCAACCTGCAGTACTTGGGTTTGCCCTTGAGCAGTCTAAAAACGACTTGCCCAACAAAGGCTATGCCTCCGTATTTCCGATAGCAACCCTCACCAAAATCATCCTTGCCCAAGCCATACTTGCGCTTGGAGGATTCTAAGTGTCCTTTAGCAGAAACAGATATGGCGTTGCACCTCTTATAGGCGTGTTAACCATGTTGGGCGGGTGCTTCCCTGCCAACCGTGAGACACACATACCAATTCCACACACAACCTACTCTGCGAATTCATCACATTCATACAAGTGTCTTGTGGTTGCGCTTCCTGGATACGGCGATGCACAAACAAAATTTAAGGAAGAAGGATTTATCAAAGCTCTTCGAAGCGCGGCTGTTCGTGCCGACTTTGTCACGGTAGATGCGCACTTTGGGTATTATCGGGAAGGATCGACTGTTGAGCGCGTCTATCAAGACGTGCTGCTGCCAGCGAAACGTTCAGGGTATCAACGCATCTGGATAGTCGGTACTTCCATGGGTGGCTTAGGCACCCTTGGCATGGCTGCGCTCCATGGAGAAATCCTTGATGGCGCACTTCTCTTAGCGCCTTACCTTGGCGACGATGACGTGATTAAAGAAATACGAAAGGCAGGCGGACTTAATTCATGGAACCCTGTCCTGAAGCCTGCACCCCCCAATGACCCAGACACTTTCTTCAGGCACGTATGGCATTGGGCCAAAACACAGAAGACCGTTGATGGATCCACGTTGCCTGTCTACCTCGGATTTGGCAAAAGCGATGACTTAGCGCCTGCCAACCGCATGCTCGGACAGGCACTTCCCAAACGTCACGTCCGCGCCATTGACGGAGGACATGGGTGGGTGGTTTGGCGCCGTTTATGGCGGGAATTCCTGGAAAGCGGGCTATTGCAACAGAGTTGCAATAGAAACGATCAGTCGGCAGGTGCTTCATATACAGGCACCACTTCAATGTAATCGAATCGCGTGGTGGAATTGTTGTATTCATCAGCAGACGCAAAGAATCCGAAATAGCGCTGTTGTATCCACCGAACATCATCATAATGAAACTTTAACTGGTCATTCACGAAAACATCGATGCCGTCACTACGGACTTCAATACGCCATGTATTCCACCCTAACGCCTGACCGTCGTTTGTGCCTGTTTGCACCACGTTATCTACGACATCGGAATCCCCCAAACGTTTCATTGGACTACCGCCACAGGTTTCGCACCAGTTAAGTTCATCCACACGCTCAAACAACAAATCAAGATAATTGTTGTAGATGACATTCACTACGTAAAAGTGATTGAAACAGCGTGTCTGTTGATAACGTCCGGCATCGGAATACACATCCGCTGAAGGATCAGGACAAAGCTGGCCATTCCAATCGCCAGCAAATGCAAGCCCATGGGAAGCGAGCCATGTGTCTTCCGCAACTTGAGCACGGTATTCGATATTGTAAGGAACAGCGGGAGCAGGCATCAACGGAGAAACAATGCCCCAGTCCCAACGATCAGCAACTTGCAATACTAGCCAATTCTTGCCACTGTCTTGTTCACGCCAAGCATTAACTTTTTCAATGTATGTGGTGCGCCGTATTCTCCAATCGTCTGAACCTTCGTTAAATGCCGCGCGATATCCGCCAATCACACGCAAGGACTCAGACCATGCGCCCACCTGATCTGAAGACAATGCACGCACACGATAGTAAAACACATTATGAGTCGAAGGCTCCTTCTGCACTTGCAGTGGAGGGTCTGTGAGGGTTTGTATCGTAGCGTCTGAAAAATCTGGCCTAGGAGCTTCTTGGACTTGATACTCGGTGGCGTTCTCTAATGGAGCCCATGAAACTTCCCAAGACGGGGTATCGCCTTCGGTACGAACTGCAGCTAAACCCGTGACCTGCTCGGGAGGATCCGGAATGCTTACGTCATCCACAGTACTGTCGATGCCTGCATCCACCGGAGGATTCGACTCATCTGAATCCGAACAATGGCTGAGCAAAAGCACAAACCCACCTACTACCAAACACATGCCGTATCGCATCATTATCCCCCACCCCTATTAAAGAGGCATAGACTATAGATCCAAATGAGCACGACGCAAACGGCCTAAAATTATAAATCTAAAGGGGGTTGCGAGACGAAAAATTCTCGGTCTATGGTTTTGGGATGACATTCGGCCAAGGCGTGCACAGCCGCTATCGTTTATTCAGGTGTTGGTCCATAAGCCTACTTTCCTTCTTGTGGTTAAGCTGCGCAACCAACCAAGCTAAAACCGCCCTCCCTTCAACATCCCCTCACACGGCTCGCCAAGGCATTGCAGCAAAAGCCAGACCACACGAAACATCCCTTCCAGAACTCCTCGGATATATCGACCAGGCATGGTTGGATCTCAGTCGGAATTTGGATGACCTCCCCAAGGCGGCTCAAGACCCGAAGTTTCGCACCCAAAAGCGCTGGCCTATTTATGTTCCTGCCACAGAGAACGCTTCTGTTCTAGTAAAACTGGAACAACTTTTGAAGCGGCATCATGCCGACAATGTGTATGTGGAAGTCTTTCCACGGAATTACGCCAGCATCCGTGTTCATGGTCTTTTATATCTTCCTCACCCGTACGTAGTTCCCGGTGGACGTTTCAATGAAATGTATGGATGGGATAGTTACTTCATTGTGACCGGGCTTCTAAAAAGCGGCAAGCCTGAGCACATCGCTCTTGCCAAAGCCATGGCCAACAACGCGCTTTACCAAGTGCAGCACTATGGCAAAGTATTGAACGCCAACCGTACTTATTATCTTGAGCGCTCGCAGCCCCCATTTTTGTCGCGAATGGTGCTTGAAGTGTTTGAGCATGCGCCAGACGACACATGGCTAAAGCAAGCGCTGCCATTCCTGGAACGGTATTATGCACTATGGTTGAAACCGCCAAAGTACACACCGGCCACCGGTCTTTCACGCTACTACGCCGGCGGCTCCGGACCTGCGGCGGAGGTGTTGGCCGATGAAGTGGATCATCAAGGACTGTCGCATTATGACCGTGTGAAAGCAGCGTTTCGTGAAGGCAAAGGCGATGAATACCGCCGAGGACGTTTTTATCGTTCCAACGATGATACCCTGACTAAGGATTTTTTCGTTGCCGACCGCACCATGCGCGAGTCAGGGTTTGATCCATCCGAGCGTTTCGGGCCGTTCAATCTGGGGGTTATCGACTACAACCCTGTTTGCTTAAACACGTTGCTCTACGTCATGGAAAAAGACATCGCATGGATCCATGCGCATTTTGGCAATGCCGCCGCTGCAAAAGCCTGGACTAACCGAAGCAACACGAGAAAGCGCGCCATTCAAAAAAACCTATGGGACGAGAAACACGGCCTCTTTTTGGATTACAATTTTGTGACGCGTACTCGGCGAAACTACCCTTTTCTCACAACCTATTGGCCGATGTGGGCGGGCATTGTCACCGCCGAACAAGCAAAACGCCTTGTGGAGAATCTTAACCTGTTTGATGCACCCGGTGGACTAAAAACCAGCACCCAACGCACAGGAAACCAATGGGATGCACCCTTTGCGTGGGGCAACTTGGAGCAGCTCGCAGTGCTCGGCTTGCGTCGTTACGGCTATGACAGAGAAGCGTCTCGCATTGCTCAAGCCTTTGTCCGCCTCGTTTCCAAGGAATTCCAGGAGCACGGCGCCATCTTCGAAAAATATGACGCCGTAGCTATGGAATCGTCCGTCGCTCAAGGCATTCGTTATGGCTACAGTAAAAATCAGATAGGCTTTGGATGGACCAACGCTGCTGTCTTGATCCTGCTCGATCCATCCGCAGGCAAGCCGACTCGCGATTCTACATACACTTTATCCATACCAGCGTGGGAGGGAAATCTTGTCAAACAGCACTAAACAACGCAAAGGATTCGTCGCCGTCGTTGCCAGCATTGCCGCCACGGGCGGACTTCTGTTTGGATTCGATACGGGCGTGATCTCCGGAGCCCTGAACTTTCTCAAAGACGGATGGAATCTCACTCCCTCAGAGCTCGAATGGGTCACATCTTCTGTGTTGGTCGGAGCCGTGCTCGGTGCAGCTTCAAGCGGACGCATCACTGACGTGTTTGGTCGTAAGAAAGTCATTTTGGTAACCGCTGTCATCTTTGCAACCGGCGCCATCGCAACAGGACTAGCCCCTACGCTTTCGATATTAGTGCTGGGACGCGTGGTCATCGGAATTGCGATTGGCATCGCGTCCTTTACGGTACCGCTTTATATTTCCGAAATTTCACCCACCCAAAGCCGTGGCGCGTTGGTATCGCTCAACCAACTCATGATTACCATTGGTATTTTGGTGTCGTATGTCAGCGATTATTGGATTGCCGACGACGCCAACTTGGAATCCTGGCGCTGGATGTTTTTGGTAGGATTTTTTCCGGCGGTGATTTTGTTAGTGGGCATGCTCTTTTTGCCAGATACGCCCCGATGGTTGATCGGCAGACAACGACACGACGAAGGCCTCGCCGTCTTACGAAAGCTCGAAGACCCTGCACTCGTTGAAAGTGCCTACCGGGCGATTCGGGATGGAGTTAGTTCCAACAACACCCCCGACACCAGCTCACCTGGTGCACTAAACATCTTGCAGCCATGGCTTCGAAGAGCGCTCTTTATTGGCATTGGCATCATGTTTTTTCAACAATTCACTGGTATCAACACCATCATTTACTACTCGCCTGTCATTTTTAAGATGGCGGGCTTTGTGGGTAACACCGAATCGATTATGCCGGCCATGATTGTTGGCGTAGTAAATGTGCTGTTTACCATCGTTTCCATGTTGCTCATCGACCGCATTGGGCGACGCCCCATTTACTTCATCGGCATGACAGGCATGATAATGGCCCTACTTGCACTCGGAAGCGCTTTCTTTTTTCAAGACGCCTTTGGAATTTCGATGAAACATTTCACGGTCCTTAGTATCTTGGTGTACATCGCATTCTTTGCCATCAGCCTCGGACCTCTGGGTTGGCTAATTCTCTCGGAAGTTTTTCCGTTGAGCGTTCGCGGCGTAGGGATGAGCCTTGGCTCACTGTCCAATTGGCTGTTTAATTTGATTGTCGCGTTCACGTTTCTAAAACTTGTCCATGCCTTATCACCCGCAGGAGCCTTTTGGTTATATGCTGCCGTCGGCGTGCTCGGGCTGATCTGGGGTTACTACTTTTTGCCAGAAACCAAAGGGAAAAGCCTGGAACAGATTGAGTCCCACTGGCGTCACAGCACACCGCTATAAAGACTACCCGACTCGGACATAGGCTAGTATAGTCTAAGGCCTGAACCGTGTCCCCATTACGCATTGCACAAGTTGCTCCGTTGTTCGAAAGCGTGCCGCCCAAATATTATGGTGGCACTGAACGCGTCGTTTCCTATTTGACAGAAGAGCTTGTGCAGCAAGGACACGAGGTTACACTGTTCGCCAGTGGCGATTCAGTCACCCATGCCCGGCTGATCGCCCCTTGTGAACGCGCGTTACGCCTGGACAGCAAGATCGTCGACCAAATCTCGCGGCATGTTCTGATGATGGAATGGCTAGCAAAACAGGCAGACGAGTTCGACATCATTCATTCTCACATCGATTATCTTCCCTTTCCTATCTATCGACGCCTTGGAATCCCTACAGTCACCACCCTTCACGGACGCTTGGACTTGCCCGAGCTTGGCGACGTGTACACGGAGTTTTCCGACACCCCCGTAGTATCAATTTCAATGGCGCAAAGAGAGCCTCTTCCGCAAGCCCATTGGGTAGGCAACGTCTCTCACGGCCTTTCGGCCCATCTTTATTCGTTTCATCCCAAGCCTGGCGAGTATCTGGCATTTCTGGGGCGTATTTCGCCCGAAAAACAAGTCGATTCCGCCATACGGCTTGCACTCAAAGCGGAGATACCTCTTAAGATTTCCGCGAAAGTCGACTCCGTCGATGCTGCCTACTTCGAAACTACCATCAAGCCACTTTTGGATCATCCGCTCATCGAATTCATCGGAGAGATCGGGGATAGTGACAAAGACGCGTTTTTAGGCAATGCGATGGCATTGCTCTTTCCCATTGACTGGCCAGAGCCCTTCGGGTTGGTCATGATTGAAGCACTTGCATGTGGCACGCCAGTCATTGCCCGGCGACGCGGCTCCGTCCCCGAAGTGTTGGAGCATGGGAAAACCGGTGTTATTTTCGAAACAGAAACAGAAGCCGTCAACGCATTGCGAAACATCAAACATCTCGATCGACGCCTGTGTCGAGAGGCGTTTGAACAACGATTTACCGCCCGTAGTATGGCAGGACACTATCTTGATATTTACCACGCATTGATAGACCGTGATGATCCACAATGACGGATGAGACCACACTCGCTGATGACCGGTTACGGGTCCTCAAAGACGGAGAGATGTTTGCTCTGTTCAACCGCTTTGGCGATATCCATGAGCGAGGTTCCCGCTCTCAGGGCATCTACTATTGTGGGACACGGTTTTTGAGCCGTTTTGAGTTGAGTGTCGACGGAAAACTTCCAGTCCTGTTAAGCTCAACCACCAAGGATGACAACGCTGTCCTTACAGCAGACCTGGCTACGCCTACGGATCCTCGCTTGGTAGGCGAAGGACTAGACAAAGATCCGATTCATATTTTCCGCACAAGCTATCTGCTTGATCATACCTGCTACACACAAATTGTATTACGTAATTTCAGTGTCAAGTCCGCACGCCATGTCGTGCAGCTTCGCTTTTCAGCAGATTATGCCGATGTGTTTGAAGTCCGTGGATTTCAACGCAAAAAACGCGGAACGATACAACCGTTTTCATTAAAAAACGAAACGCTCATCTACAGCTACCTCGGACTGGATGGAGAGCTGCGCCAAACGCATATCATTTTTTCACAACCACCCAACCGCTTGGTGGACGGTGCGGCGGAGTTTGATGTGGCCCTAGGACCCAAAGAAAGTTTCACGGTGGAAGTCCGCATTCACTGCATGCAACCTAGCGACCCTTTGCCCCACCCCAACCCGTACACTCACTACAACACTGGGTTTGAAGCACTCACTCGCAAAATGCGAGAAGCTCGAGGCCGTGCCTGCAGTATCACCACTTCCAATGAAGTCTTCAATCAATGGCTTGATCGTTCGTTTGAAGATTTACAAATGCTGCTTACCCAAACCGACTCCGGAAGTTACCCTTATGCTGGGACTCCATGGTTCAGCACCCCATTCGGACGAGACGGTATTGTGACCGCGTTGGAGTGTCTTGTGATCGATCCTCAGATTGCCAACGGCGTTTTGTCCTTTCTTGCCTCAACGCAAGCCACTGCCTATGAGCCCGAGCGCGATGCCGAACCTGGAAAGGTGATTCACGAAGTGCGCCAGGGCGAGGTTTCTCAGTTAAACGAACTTCCCTTCGGACGTTACTACGGGAGTGTGGACGCGACGCCACTGTTCGTATATCTGGCAGGCGCTTATTTCCAACGCACCGGAGACCTAGAGCTGATTCGTGGGTTATGGCCAAACATCCAAGCCGCGCTGGCTTGGATTGAAGGCGACGGCGATAAAGATCAAGACGGTTATGTAGAATACGGTCGGCAAGCGCCCTTGGGGTTGGTGCATCAGGGATGGAAAGACTCCAAAGATCCTGTCTTTCATAGCGATGGAACATCGGCACAAGGACCCATCGCGTTATGCGAAGTACAAGCATATGTGTATGGCGCATGGATGCAAGCTGCTTCCTTGGCAAACGCGCTAGGACTCCATGCCGATGCCATTGCCCTGCAGCAAAAAGCACATGACCTACAAATACGCTTTGACCGTGACTTTTGGTGCGAAGACATTGGCACGTATGCCATCGCGCTCGATGGCCAAAAACGTCCATGTCGGATACAAACTTCGAACGCCGGGCAATGCTTGTTTTCTGCCATCGCCTTGCCCCACCGAGCACCCTTGATAGCCGAGCAACTGCTAAACGACGCCAACTACAGTGGCTGGGGCGTTCGAACGCTTGCAGCAAACGAGCAACGTTATAACCCGCTTTCCTATCACAACGGTTCGGTTTGGCCTCACGACAACGCGCTAATTGCATACGGATTTTCGCGGTACGGGTTGCAACACCACGCTAGCCGCCTCTTGGAAGACTTGTTTCAAGCCTCTTCCAATTTCGATCTCCACAGACTACCGGAACTGTTCTGTGGTTTCCCAAAGCGAACAGGCGAAGGCCCCACGCTCTACCCTGTCGCGTGTAATCCGCAGGCGTGGGCGGCTGGCGCAGTATTTATGATCCTTCAAGCAACACTTGGACTCGTCATCAACGATAAAGAAAGCACAGTGGAGTTTCATTCCCCAGTCCTGCCCCCCTGCTTGGATGAAATCGTGATGAAAAAGCTTCGCGTGGGCACGGGCTCTGCAGACCTCCGATTGCGACGGTACAATCAAGGTGTTTCCGTGGATCTGTTGCATGCGGATAAAGACATCCGCCTGCACATCATCAAACAAACACGTCCCGAGTGATAACGAGCAAACCACAAATTAGCTCAAAGCCAGTAACGTGCCACGACGAGCAAATCAAGGCTTTCTCCAGCGACTCCGTAAGTCAGAATCCGTCCGTACGAATCTAGGTAAATCCCAAACGGCGGCATCGAAGTCGGAGCCACGCCGTCATCGCCAAAGGACTCGTCAAGGCTTCCGTCTGGATTGTAGCATGCAAGGACATACTTGCCTTCGTATTCCTCCGCCGAGTCCACCTTCATCCCGACAAGAAATCTGCCATCGGGCAGTGAATACACCCCGTATCCCCGAGGTCCGGTGCTTGAAGTGCCTGTTCGCAAGATAAACCCACCGTCTCCAAAGCCAGGGTCAATGTTGGCATCGGCGTCTAGTCGGAACACATATGCATGGCGTAGCGTTACTTCATCCAGATGGGTCAAATAATACCCTGCACACAGCATGGCTTTGTCTGGCAGCGCCACACATGCAGACAATTTATAATCCAGAGGGGAATCATGAAGGGCTGCCAGCTTGGATTCAATCTGAGCATAGGATCCTTCAAGGAGAATTCGTTCACTGTTGGTATAAATCGTCGCCCGAGCAGCACTCGTATAGTCCAACACCAGCACGCTCTCATCCGAACGCAAAAACCCGACGCTGTAATAGGCAGCCGCCGGTACTCCCGTCCCCGTCCCATGGAAGCCGGTGTTGACTTCGCCATTGTACAAATACGAAAGAACAAACGATCGATGCTTGAAAATCATATCGTCCTTACGAGGCAAAATCACAAAGCCCTCTGTAATGACGTCGTTCAGCACTTTACCGCCATCGCCAAATTCCGTTACCAACTCGCCGTTTTCGTTAATCATCACAACGCCCCGCACGATGGTGTCTGCGTCACGATGAATCGTTCCTCCCACAAGCACATGTCCATCCGGAGACATCCTCAGGCTACTCGCACGCACCATGCCTACTGACTCATTGAGCGCGTCAAACACTTCTGAAAAGGCAGTGTCGAACGTTCCATCAGGAAGCACACGAAGCATGAACTGCTTTTCTGCGTTTCTCTCCCATCCCAGAAGCCATAGCCTGCCCATCGAGTCCACGGTACTATGAAC
This sequence comes from uncultured Polyangiales bacterium, assembly GCA_964640175.1. Taxonomy (GTDB): domain Bacteria; phylum Myxococcota_A; class Polyangia; order Polyangiales; genus JACKDX01. Next base: position 48,078 of record CAZXFW010000006.1, read on the forward strand.
ACTCTCATACGACTCTCCGTCATGGCTGTACGGAAGCTCCCCATTAAACTGGAATGTCTCGTCAATAGCCCCAGGGGCTCCTGGAACGACCACCTCCATGGCCAGCTCAGAGGGATCAATCCCACCAACCGCCGGTTGCGCCATCATCCGAAACGGGAATACGCCACTGTCGGCAGTCCCGCTTGCCATCAGAGTCACGACCACTTCAGAGTCGGCCGATGGCACCTCTACCTCATCCATCGTCACTCGGTCTGGCAGATCTTCAGCGCGGAGCACCACAGGGCCTACACCTGTCCAGTCCCCTGTACGCTCTAACGTAAGACGAACCTCTGTGCTTCCCGAGCGCTCTACCCTTACGATGTCGGAATCGGCAGTGACGTTCAGGGCAAGCTCCCCATTGTTACAAAGCTGCGCGTTGTTTGGGTCACTGCATTTGGTAGAAGACGGACACCCGGCCAATATCATTGCAATGGCACAAAACACACCAAGCCCAAACCGAATGTGCCTCATCCACATCAATGCTCTCATCCTTTACCGTGCCTCACTGGCATGGTTCGACATCATGCGCTTATACGCGGCTCGAGCGGTGCAACGTTGATGATAGGCTGTAAAGTTCTCGCGCGGCTCGATGTCGTTTTGCATCAGCGCCCAGCCAATTTGAGAAGCGATATAAACGTCGGCAGCACTGAAACGGTCCCCAAGAATAAATCCTTGAGACACTGCGCCTTCCAAAGTGTTGATGACGTTTTCATACGTCCCAAACCCGAGCCAACCTGGATGAGGCTTTTCTGATCGAGGAAATTTCTTCTCAAGAATCGCAGGTTCAACACAGCTTGCGGCAAAAAAGAACCAACGCAAATACGTGCCCCTCGCTGGATCATCCAACGCTGGCGCAAGCTTGGCATGAGGGAATGCATCGGCCAAGTAGGCGCAAATGGCGGCTGCCTCGGTCACCACGACACCCCGATGCACAATCGCCGGGACTTTCCCCATCGGATTAATCTTCAAGTACGCTTCGGCTTTCTGCTCACCGTTTTTTAAGTCCACATGCTTAAGCTCGTAGGGTGCACCAATTTCCTCCAACATCCATTGCACAATACGCGCACGCGACATCGGATTGTGATATAAAGTAACTGTTTCAGTCATCGAGTCATTCCAATCTGCAAGCTGAAATATCTTACCCAATTGAAGACACAATGTAATCTTTGATGGGTTGCGGCGCTATAAGCGCATGCTATGAACAAAAATGCCGTTTATCATTGCGCTTTGGCTTTTGGCTCTGGCCCCCGCCTGTAAGCTAGGCACTGGCACATCTGCACGTACAGATTGGAGTGCGGCTCAGTCGAGCCATGCTGTTTGGATAGACGTGCCTTTCGATACCCCGGTGTTCCGGTTGGACTCGCGTGCTGGCAAGCTCGTACCCGTTTCCACTGCATCGGAAATCGGCAAGCCCGCCGCTGATCCGAGCGACACAGCGCTTGAGTATCTCGCCGAAAGCGCCGATTGGATATGGGTCGACTCCATCGAAGCGCCGCGCTTTGTCAAGCGAAGCGCCGTGGCACAGAGCCCCTACGCCGACAACCCATCCCATTCCTATTTGAGAAATCACTCCGCACAAAAGCTCGCTCATGACGGACTTCCAGTATGGCTCGCCGACGCCCGTGGGGCTTGCCCAGAGTACGGACTGGCAGCGTCAGGACGGCTTGAACCAGTCCCTGCCCGTTTACGAGAAGCAGATGTGTTTTCCAGTCCGGATTTAACTCTGCCAGATAGCATTAAGTTCAACAGTGTCTTAGATGATTATGTCCTTGGCAACGGATTAGTATTCACGTCAAACCATTGCCTGGGAAGCCATGAATTGCAGGCTGCACGATTTGACCGCATTGCAGACTATTTTGATCGTGATGCAGTCGTGCTCGGCGCTGGTTCAGTGCCCTTGATTGAAGAGCGTGGCACATTTTTGATGCTGCTCGCACAAAACTACCGCACCGTGTACGTCAACGACATCCGGGTAGATCAGTGGATTTCTCAAGAACTCATCAACAAGGAATACGCATCTCGCTGCCCCTCTGGGAAGCCGACTGATGCCGCCGACATGCCTTACCTGAGAGACGACTTCTGCAGCATCGTCACTCAAGCTCCCACAAACCTTGACTTTCGTCTCATGGGAATGCCAGCACACCAAATTCCTGCCAACATCGTGAGTGGCACAGATATCTTCGTCATCTTTCCCGAACCTTCCTGGGTATGGGGTAAGACAATACACGGCGAAGACGCTCCGCACTCTTTGGGTCAGGATCTGTCGAGCCTTCTCGACGCGTCCAGCACGGCGTACATTGTTACTGAGCAACCCATTCAATACGACAGCACATCTCTCATTGACCCTCCGCGCGGTGCTCAATTTTCAAGTGAAGGACTAGAGATCACCGAGATTTTCGGGGCGAGCGAAATCATGGATGCCTATGAAGGTGGCCCACAATGGCCAACCTTGTCTTTCTCCACGCAAAGCAAACGCTATATCACTGCACTAAGCCCATTGATGCCGTTGATGGACTATCTTCCGTTTTACACATTCAGAATCTCCAAACTCCGTTAGTCGGAGAAAACGTTGCTTATTCCGGAATAAGGGGATCGCAGTTTACCCGCTTTGCTTTTTAAGATTAGCTTAGTGTCGCTCGGGAGCGAGTTCCCATTTTTCGGGGGAACGCCATAGGCCTGAAGTCATCAACTGATGCATCCAGATGAACTCTTTCGGCAATTTGTCGTAAAATCGCATAAACAGCTCTTCATGCAAGGCCATTTCCCGCTTCCATGCTTCACGATCCACAGACATGATTTCATTGAATCGTTGCTTGGAAAAATCCAGACCAGTCCAGTCAATGGCTTTATATTCCGGCACCCACCCGATGGGTGATTCCACCGCGTAGGATTCACCGTGTACCCGCTCAATCACCCACTTGAGCACACGCATGTTATCGCCAAAACCAGGCCACAAAAACTTCCCGTTGGCATCTTTGGCAAACCAGTTCACACCAAAAACGCGGGGAGGATTTGGCAGCCGACGCCCCACGTTCAGCCAATGGTTGATGTAATCCCCGACGTGGTATCCCATGAAGGGAAGCATCGCAAAAGGATCGCGTCGCACTACCCCCTGCTGACCAAACGCCGCGGCGGTGGTTTCTGAGCCCATGGTCGCGGCCAAGTACACACCGAAGTTCCAGTTGAAAGATTGATAGACCAACGGCACGGTCGTAGCGCGCCTGCCTCCAAAGATGAGTGCGCTGATGGGCACACCCGCTGGATTCTCCCATTCTGGATCAATCGATGGACACTGCTTGGCCGGTGCCGTAAAGCGCGCGTTCGGATGCGCTGCCGGCTTGCCGGAGGCCTTGTCGTAGGGCTTGCCGGTCCAGTCGGTCAGCCCTTCGGGCATCTCGCCGTCCATGCCCTCCCACCATACGTCGCCATCCGGAGTCAACGCACAGTTGGTGAAAATGCTGTTGGCTTTGATGGTTTCCATCGCATTGGGATTGGACTGATAATTCGTGCCTGGAGCGACACCGAAAAATCCGGACTCTGGATTAATGGCGCGCAGCTGCCCCTCTTCATCGGCCTTAAGCCAGGCGATATCGTCGCCCACGGTGGTGATTTTCCAGTCGCCCATTTCCTTTGGCGGAATGAGCATGGCAAAATTGGTCTTTCCGCAGGCCGATGGAAATGCCGCGGCGACATACGTTTTGCGCCCACTTGGCTCTTGTGCACCTAAAATAAGCATGTGTTCCGCAAGCCAACCCTGCTCGCGAGCCATGGTGGATGCAATGCGCAGCGCAAAGCATTTTTTGCCAAGCAATGCATTGCCACCGTAACCGGAACCATAGGAGATGATGGTCTTCTCCTCCGGGAAATGACAGATGTATTTGGTTGTTGGATTGCAAGGCCACTTTACATCCTCTTGCCCTGGCTGAAGAGGCGCCCCGACCGAATGCAACGCTTTGACAAAATCTCCATTGCCCAACGCCTCTGCCACATGCTTGCCCATGCGCGTCATGATGCGCATGTTCACCACCACATAGGCGGAGTCTGAAAGCTCGACACCGATATGAGAAATCGGCGAGCCAATCGGCCCCATGCTAAACGGAATCACATACAGCGTGCGGCCAGCCATGCAGCCTTCAAATAGGCCGTTTAGCGTTTTTTTCATTTCGCGAGGATCCACCCAGTTGTTGGTAGGGCCTGCATCTTCCTTTCGGATGCTGTTGATATAGGTGCGATCTTCAACGCGCGCGACATCGGAGGGATCGGAAAACGCGAGGAAACTGTTCGGACGCTTTTTTTCATTAAGTTTGATGAACGTGCCTGCTTTAACCAGTTCTTCACACAGCCGGTCGTACTCTTCTTTGGAGCCGTCACACCAGTAAACCTTTTCGGCTTTGGTGAGCTCAGCGGTTTCCTTGACCCACCGGATCAATTCTTCATTCTTGATATAGGATGGTGTTTCCATCGTGTCTCTCTTTCTTTTTGTGTAGCCCTGGCGTTCTGGCCAGACTCTCCATGAGCGGCAGTTGCGGCCCTGGTCAAGACGGCGTTTGAGCGCTACCGAATTGATACCCCACCGCGCGCCAAGGTTCAACCTCGTTTTAGCTGCTACAGCTCTGCTGAATCAGTAGTTCGTTGTTCGTGGGCGATGACGTCGTAAATATCAGCCCTGGCTTGGTGCTTGTTGTATCTACCACTCTGAGCGTGATATAATTCTCGCGATGTCCGACCACACTGCAACCGTTGCATGGACGCGCGGCGATCTGGCCTTCGGTTACGAGACTTACTCTCGCGATCACGTGGTGCGGTTTGGATCAGGACCCACGTTGGAGGCTTCCGCAGCGCCTGCCTACAAAGGCTCGCCCACGCTTGCAAATCCAGAAGAGATGCTTGTGGCGGCCCTTGCCAGCTGCCATATGCTAACGTTTTTGGCCATTGCCGCACGGCAGAAAAAGGTAGTTGAGCAGTACGAAGACAAAGCCGTTGGGTATCTTGATAAAGACCCTCAGGGCCGTATCGCTGTAACCCGCGTGGTGCTCCGTCCGCATGTTCGGTTTGCTGCAGGCACAGAACTCGACGACGCTGCGTTGACGGCCATGCACGATAAGGCACATCACCATTGTTTTATTGCCAACTCGGTGACTACCGAAATCAGCATTGAGCCGATTTCATAGCCAAACCCAAAACCTGCACGCCTAAACCACGTGAGGTATCCCCCGCACCTTATAAAGGTGTCTCCCGATTAAATGGAGGCCTTGGGAAACCTGTAAGCGTGGGAGCCGATAAAGGGGGTGACTTACACATGGGTAAGTCGAACCAAAGGAGATGCAATGTCATACAGGCTTAGGGTGTCGACAAGCGGATTAGTCATGCTGATGAGTGCGGTCACAGGGTGTGGCAGCGATGATGGCGCAGACACACAGTCACGTGAAATTGCCGCCAGCGAGGCAACTTCCACCTCGGAGGTCGCTCGAGGCCAGTGGGTCAAATGGCGTATTGAATATCAAGACGACACGACAATCACGCTAGCCGCACGTGCCAAAGAAAAGGAAGGCGAATACACTTGGTTCGATTTCGACCAGAGAAGTGACACCTATGGCAACTTGGACCTGCGCGTGCTCGGCACGCCTGGAACCCTCGAAAATCCTGTCGGATTCATCAAAGAGGTGGAGGGCTCAGCAGATACCGGAAATGAACTTGCAGATGAATACTTAAGCGAGTGGATGTTAACAGACGCTGCCAAAGAAATCATGACCGTGATGGCACAAGTCAGATTCTCTGACATGGCTAACGAGGAGTCGCCCGTTGTGGTTCAAGCAGGCACGTTCCACGGCTGCTACAAGGAGACTCAGTACGTAAACAACACCGACGACGAGGTGGAGGTCACTGTGTGGCGTCATCCTGATGTACCTTTTTCTGGCTTTGTGCTCGCCACGGATGCAGCCAAAACCTACCGCATGGAGCTTGTGGATTTCGGCCAGAACTAGGTCGTGCACGAACAGCTTGAGGGGTAGGCAGCGCAACACGCTGCCGCCCCTTCTGGCTGATTAAAGGGATCTGGACATAGGATTGGGTCTTGCTAAGTAAAGAGGTTCTGATGCGCTGGGTATGTGCAATAGGTGTCTTTCTAGCAAGTGGCACTCTTGGACTTTTGGCAGGATGCGCCCAAGGGACGGACTGCGGTAATCCTATCAACGCTGAAATTTGCGAAAAACCACCTGTGACCGTCGAGCTTTCTTCTAAATCCGAGGTCGTGCGTTTCGGTGCAGGCGAAAGCGGCACACTCACCATCACACTCAACCGCACAGGTGAGTGGCCCCATCAAGCCGCCATCACAGTAAGCGCTGTTGACCTCGTGCCAGGCATCCAGATGGAACCCGTCGAGGTTCCAGGCGATGCCAAAGAAGTTACCATCGAGCTTGTGGCCGCACCGTCCGTCACTCCCGGCATATTTCCATTCAAAGTTCAGGCACAACCTGTAGATGGTCGCATTCCAGCCGCAGAGCTCAGCCTTGAAGCCGTTGTGCCAGGCGCGCCAGGCTCGATTCACCTGGACAACGAAATGGACTTGTAGGCGCTATTCGGCACAGAGGATGACTACCACGTACACTCGACCCAGCTGGACGAAGAAGGACGCCTTGTCATCGTCGGAGACAACACAAATGGCAACGACGAGCAGGTTGGCATCATCGGCCGGTTCGATTCCAACGGGATTTGGGACGCAAGCTTTGCTGAGCAAGCCGCTTTGGGCGCGAGCCAACTAAAACAGATTACTCAACTATCTATCAAAGACGATCGCATCGTCGCTCTAGGTCAGAAGCCTTCTATTCCAGACCCAAACACTGCTGAAGGCGTGTACCTGACTAAATTTCTTGAAGATGGTCGAACAGACACGTCGTTTGCGGGTGGACTCCTTTTTGTGACTGACAATGACACCGGTATTTATTCAGACATTTACAATCTTGTTCTGCAAGACGATAGAATCCTCGTTTGTGCAATGGCATCGGCATTTTCGTTCACATGGTCAGGCAGTCCCAATCGTGAGTTTGGAGTCGATGGCAAAATCAGTGACCTACCTTATCGTGATGCACCCCCTGCATTTCTTACTTCAGAAGACGTTGTGTTTTGGATGAGTCAACCCTCGCCTGGATTTTCTATCGTACTCATCAATCATCAAGAAGCCTACCCGCCCAAAGGCGACATTGGCGCAATCGAGGCTGGCCTCCGGAACAGAGAACCTTTGCTTGAAGACTTCCGCTTCGTCAGCTGCACACTGCGCAATCGCACTATCCTCTGCGCAGGAGCCTACACTGTCGACGAGTCTGAGGTCGGTCCACGCTATACTGGTTTGCTTGTTGGGCTAAACGCCGAAGCCGAACTGGATAGCAGCTTTGGCACAGGCGGATTCGTCCTAAGACACGACCCGAACGCTAGCGTTTTGAACACAGACATTGCGGCTATTTCAGACGACCGTTTTGTGGTTTTAGAAAGAGATTTGCTTGATGAACCCAAATTGTTTCTCGCCGTTTACAATCCTGACGGCAGCTTGGACAAAAACTTTGGTGACGAAGGCAGGGTCGAAACAAGCATCCAAATGCACGCACTTTTTGTAGATCATAAATATGGACGCGTAGTGGTTGCTGGAACATACGCTTCAGGCCACGCCATTTACTACTGGCTGTAACCTTGAAAAGCTCTTTAATCGAGCGACATCATTCCGGAGTGGGTAGTGGCACTGAGGGTACACTTCCTGGAGTCTCGGTATCACCGATAACATCCGTATTGCCATAACCAAGCTGTCCGTACGAGTTATCGCCCCAACAACGAACTTTTCCGTCTGTCAGAATCACGCAGGTATGTGCCGCACCTGCGGCAATGAACTTTACGTCACCGCCGACATCCACGGGCTCCAACAATGAAGGAATCTCGTCGATCTCATCGCCCAGTGTATCGGTGTGCCTATACCCAAGCTGCCCCGTCTCATTAAACCCCCAACAACGCACTGTGTTGTCCAGAAGCAAGACGCATGTGTGAGATCCTCCCGCAGCCACCTGTTTCACTTTCGAAAGACTGACGGGGCCTATCTCTGCCGGCGTGTTGCCCGCAGAGTGCCCGACGTTACTGGGATTGCCATATCCCAAAGCGCCTCCCAGACCCATGCCCCAACAATATAGGCCCTCAGTTTTTGTATCGGCACACGTGTGATACGCGCCGGCACTGATTTCGGCCACCTTTCCAAGGCTAATTTTGTCGTAATCGTTCGGAGTGTTGTTGATGCCCACGGAATCGGTGTTGCCATAGCCGAGTTGCCCGTACGTGCTGTCACCCCAGCACATCACAGATGAGCCCGCTAAAATGGCGCACGTATGCAACCGGCCGGCCGCGATATGCGTCGCACCCTGTATACGTAATTCGACAGGCGGTACTTCGGACGGATGTTCGTCGTCTCCAATATTTCCGTTAAATCCCCCACCCGTTCCCAATTGGCCCGAATCGTTACTGCCCCAGCAACGAACATCACCATCCGGCTTTACCGCGCACACATGACGTACTCCAGCGGCAATGCTGGCTGCTGTTCCGCCCATCTCCACCGGGCCAGCAGAGCTTGGCAGTTCGGTGTCACCAATCGAATCCGTGCGATTATAACCAAGCTGTCCGACTGTATTGACGCCCCAACAACGCACCACCTGCCCTTTGAGGATCGCACATGTGAAATTTTCGCCTGCAGTGATCTGCAGCGCTTCAAGGCCTACATCCACCGTCTCCAAAGCGTCTAACGTCTCGGTGTCGCCTATGTTATCCGTATGACCGTAGCCAAGCTCGCCGTAGGTGTTCCTCCCCCAACACTGCACTTGCCCATCGCGCCACAACGCACAGCTATGGAAAGCGCCCAGCGCCAGTTGAATGGGCGCATTCGGCTCAGGCGGCGTGACGTCTTCGACAACGTCCGGACCGGCATCCGGAAGCTGTCCTAGTACACAAAGGTTTGTTGCTGGATTGCAATAATAGCCATCAACGCATGGGCACGCTTTTCCGCTAAGTTCCAGGGAGCGACTGCATCCCGTCACCGACAGCATCCCCGCCACCCACACCCATCCGATTCGCTTCAACATCATTCGATAAACTACCATGTTTTTTGCCAAAAACCAGCACGCCCGCGACTGCCTAGAGGCCTTACTAAAAGACAGTGTCGAGCCGAACGCTGGCTGGCTCTTGCACATTGGAACGGATTACACTGGCACGTTTAGTGCGCGCTTTTGGCTAGAGAATCGGCGCCCTGCCGGTGTCGGTGAACCGGGTATCGTTGCAGCTTGCCGGGTCAATAACCAAGCCTCGAGGCTGGTAAGATACCCCATACGTGGGATCAAAATGTTTGCGCACACATGCCACCCAAGGAGCGATGTTGCGATTGCTTGTGTAGTCCTGATAGTCGTTGTCTGCATAGTCTTGCCAAAAGGCACACTCAAAATGCATGGGATCGAACTTATCGACCGGAGGCAAGCCGCCTTTGGTGACAGAGGACGAAGCCCAGTTGCCACCCCATTCGAACTCACGCTTGCCTAGCCCAGCAATGCTCAACGGGTCTGGAAGCATGGCATTGACAAAGAGCTGAGGTAAGTCCGTCTCAAAATTGGCACCGAATACATTGGTCCCCATGCCGTAGTTAAAATCACAGGCAATGGATACGCTATGCAGACTGAGCGCTGTGGGGTTATTGCGGTCAAATTGGTCCCACCCACGATCCATGGGAACAAAGTTCGAGCATGCGACGTTGGTGGGATACCAAGGATGAAAGCCTGCAACCTGCGCAGAAGCCGCATTTTGGTATTCCTGAAAACGCGAAAAAGCTCGCTGAAACGTCGCTGCACAAAATTGATGCACGCTTAGGGTGAGGGGCCCTGCTGCTCCTTGGATGGTCACGGGCACTTCGCGACCATAGGCATAGCGGCGCGCCCCCTCCAATTGCTCCCATGTCGGGTTGCCCGCTAGCCACGGATTACCACCAAAATACCGAACCATGAGCGAGTTTGCGGTAGGATGAGGACCGGCAACACCATTTGGGGCGCCAAGTTCATAATGGGTGTAGAGATGTTTGCGAGTCATGATGCCCGGCACCGAAATCTTGTGGCTCCCGTCCGACTTGAGACTCGAACGGATTATCTGCAACTGAGTCGGGGTAACGCTTGATGCGTTGTCTTGCTGCACGCCTGAGGTGGATTCGAGAGCACAACCCAAACTGATACAAAAGAGCGAGGCACTTAGTACTGTTGGGGGAAGACACCGCCTTGCTTTGAATGGCTCTTTATCCATGTCCAGATAGACATGCAAAAACCATGCCGCGATTGAATTTGTTCAACAATTTCGGCGGCGGCGCTTTACGAGTTCCATGCCTAAGGCACTCGCTGTGATCACAGCCAGTAGCGGGTAATGGTGACCGTGCCATTTTTAATAACATAGCCCATCACTCGTCCTCGAACATGTTCCACAGGCAACCTATGATTCGACGGGCATCGATCGACCTCTATTCGACCAGCATCGCCAAAACTTTCGTCGAGACTGCCGTCAGGTTTGTAGCGAGCAAAATAATTCTTTTGTTCATCAGTTACGAGTAGCTCGCACAGCAAAAAATGATCGGCGGCAAGCACTTCGACGTTTTCGTAACCTGCATTCGTTCCTTCCCCCAAAAAGCGCGTGAGGATACCTCCGCTTCCAAAGGTCGGATCCAAGGCTCCGTCCGGGGATACCTTTGCAGCCCATCCGCCGGTCGAAAGCCCGTCCTCTCCATAGAATACACCAACACAGTACAAGTCGACTGAACCAAAGGCACACCTTGTTATACTGCTAGACGTTGCCTGCGTATCGAGCACAGAAATACGTTCGTACAGGTTGTCCAAATCAGAGGGATACGGAGCCACCACATCGCCGTTGATCGTCCAAACTCCCGTGGGTGAATTCAAAAAGATCACGCCATCACGCCTCATCAATGCGTCGGTGGCGAAAGGCACATCTGCTAAAACCCCGCCCTCTGCAAAGTCCGTATTCGTGCGTCCGTCATACGTCAAGCTGACAGCCGGACCACCTGTGACAACTAAGACATCGTCACTGCGAAACATGAGCTTGCGAACACCAAGGCCTCCAAAAACCTCAAGCACATTCGTGCCGTTTTCTCCGAACGCGCCATCCAACACGCCTTGAAAATTGTATCTAGCAACAACCTCCTGAAAATCGAGTAAAGATTGACCTATTCGCCTCTCCCCGAGTACAAAAAGGTCGCTCTCTGAGACGACAACATCCCAAACAATGCTGACCAAATCCTCGTTCAGCGTCGCCTGCACCGCTTCGTTAAACGGGGCCTCAGCTTCACCGCTCGGCGTAAGACGCATGAGCATGGGCTTAGAGTTCGGTCCAACCCCAGCGAATAGTGATCCCCCTTGCGAATCAAACTTCACAGCCTTGACGTCATATTCTCCCTCGAGAGTTACCTGGCCGTCATCACCAAAACTGAGATCCCGGCTGCCGGCGGGGCCAGGCACGACGGCCTCCATAGCAGCCTCCGTGGTTGCGATGCGTGTATCAGCGGGCGTAGCCAGCAAAGTAAACGGGAATGCGCCTTGAGCTACGGCTTCCCCGGCCACAAATTTCAAAGTGGCTTCGGTTGCATCGGCGGCGACGTGCACTGGCTCCATCGTCACGCCTCCGATAAGATCTTGGGCGCTCAGCGTGACTTCACCTTGAGTCGGCCAGTCGCCCTTTCGTTCGACAGTCACACCGAGCTCCGCTTTTTCGCCTGCACGCATGCGCGCTATCGGCGACGGCACAGAGACCACCAGTTCAACGTTGTCTTTGCCACAGGTTTCGGCGTTCGCGGGGTTCGAGCAATCTGTCGGATCGGGACAACCCGTGAGCCCGGCGACAATAAGCCCCATTATCAAGGAAAACCAGACTCCGCCCCTGCGTCGAAACATCATAGCTACGCTACCAATACCCTCACTAAAGTGCCACCATTCTTCAGGAATCGCCATAGTCGCATCTGCGCGGGACTTCGTGCAGACACCGGCATTCATCTTGCATAGGCATAACGCATGACACGTCCGTTTGTCAGTGTTGCGCTTACATGTCTGCTGGTATGGCAGGCCAGTGCATGTGCGCCTGGAGGCGCATCCACGGACGTAGATGATAGCAGCAGTCAGCTGAGCGTTCCGACGGGCATGTGTGACTCTGCAATAGAGCACATATGTCAGCTGGCCGACGCTGCGTGCGACCCGCAGAGGCTGGACCTCGCGCGCCAAGCCTGCGAGCAAGCTCTTTTTCCCATCGGTATGATGGTAATGACAACGGGTGCGGTTTCTTTCGCCACACTGGTAGCCACTGCAGCTGCCCAAACCATTGGAGGGTTGGCCGCACTTGCAGCCGCAGCAGCTCCCTATGCTGTTGCGATACTGCTCGTCGCTGTCATCGCATACGTCGTTGTGTGGTACGCCACTCACTGGGAGGAAGCAGAGCAGCTCTTTCCTTTCATCGCCAGAAATGCGCTCATCAGTTCGCATCCAGTCGTGGCAGCGAGCTATTTGCTGTATCAACTTCTGCAAGAAGATATTCAGGCCTCGGCAGCTGCGCTTGCTCATGGTCTAGTGCATGTGGCGAACATGTTGCATGAACAGGGTGTAATAAGTCCAGAAACACTCGCCACTGCCAAAGACGTCGCAACCTCCGTCGAAATATGGCGCAGTCCTGGCTCAGGCAGTGATCCCGACCCCGAAGAGCCACATGGCGTGCCCCCGCTACTGGTGCCGCTTATCATCGGCGCGGTTGCAGTGGTGATCGAGCGTGTCGTTAACCTCATCCGACAACAACAAGCGCAGCCGGAATGGTCAACGCTAGGCCGCGTTTTCACACGTGAAGTCGTTCAAATCGCTCCGTGGGTTCGTCCTCTTCAAGAAATGCCGGAAGAGCCCGATGACCCCAGCTGCGTACGCAAGATTCGCAACGAACTCTTGAATCCCCGACTCACCGAATACGAGCGTGGAGGACCGGGAACATATTTCTTGTTGTGCAAAGATGACGACCACAGAGACCTATTCATTACTCCTGTGCGGGTCAGAGTGCCGGTGTTTCTTGTGATGGATGTCAATCCGGAAGACTGGTACGTCCCCTCCGAGGAGGCTCTAGAGCGGTTGGAACAAGGCGAGCCTTTAACACGTGTGACCACCACGCACATGTATAATCTCTCTGAGCACACGGTGATTGACCTCGAAGTGCTCGGTCAACCGGTATCTATTTTCAACACGAATGTGCCAGGGTCGGTCGACACAGTCTCCGATAGCACTACGGCACTCTATCCTGCATCGAGTTTGCAAAATGCAGATGGCGAGTTCCTCAAGGCCAAAACCAGTGTTTGGTTCGAGGTGCCGGGACCATGGCGCTCACAGCGCATGGAGTGGACCCTGCGGTTTACCGCGCGACAAAGCGGTGCCTGGGCGATGGGCTATCTTAACTGGAACGGTGCGCGCATCGGTGACTGGGAGGGGGACTTGGCAAGGCCCTGATTACCAAGCTCATCAGTTCGTGAAAGAAAATCACTGGGTGCTTTTAGGAAGGCTCAACGTGACCCGACCAATATTTGTGCGAAGTGGAACTAAAATTCGATCGCCGCTTTCCGGTAAATTCTTGAGATGCATGTAGGTTCCAATGATGGGTTTGTCAGAGTTTGCCTGAGCGCCCGACACACCCGAGGTGATTGCGATATCCTTTGTGATGGAATTCAAAGAGGCATAGAGATCACCAAGAGGCTGATGGTTCCACTCTTGCTGGGAAAGGTTGAAATACACAAGCGCGCTAGGCAGCGTACTTGTATAAAAAGGCTGAGACGGACCTTCGCCAGAGTCCGGTGCGTTTGCCACCATCGACGGATGGCTATGCAGAAAAAGATGTGCTTGCCGCACCTGAGCGCTTCCATGATGACCGACGACAATATGAAAAGAAAGAGCCTTGCCCGGCTCCACGACAACTGCATATTCACGGTTGAATAAGCGCGTCAGATGATGCGTCACGAAGTTGCCAGCAGAATCAGCTATGCCTTGGATGGCTAAATAGAGTTTGCCAGACCATTCTGGCGAAGATTCAGGTGGAGGTATGGGTTCATCTTCAGAGAGCCCTAAGCTTCTGCGCAGTTCGGCTTCATATCCCACAAGCCGCAGCTTGGTCCCCGGCGTCGTCACCGCGCTTGCGCTATAGTTTTCTATGGAAGATTTTACGATGCCATACGACTCTAACAGTTCATCCTTGGTCGCCGCCCGATGAGGCACGAAGGTCGGCTCCTCAGAATTGACGCTGACAAGCCCATTCATGGAGAACATTGGATACCGAACTTTGACATTGAGCGCTATCAGCACCGCAGCAAACTCGTCTGCCGTAAGTTCCGCCTTTGGATATCCTTCGATACCCTCAAAAACATACACCCCCTTTCCGACCGCCTCGATAGCGTTCTCAAGGATTTTTCTTGCTGCGCTCTCGACCAACGCTAAAAGGCGATGCGAGGGGTCCGCCAATGTTGCACCAATGAAAATCCACTCAAGAAATCGGGTTGGATCAGCCACCACGGTGTTGGGAACTTGCGCAGGTCGAGGCACTTTCAAAACGCTAGAAACTTTCGCGGAAACGAGTTCCACACCTTGCACACTCAGATCAGTCCAAGTTGGTTTCGCAAAGTCTTCATAGTAATGCTGGCGGTCTGATATTGCACAAACTTGCGCGGTTTGAGGTGGGTCAACAAAGGATGCTCCGTTGCATCCGAGGCGAATGAGGCAACCGCTGGGTACGCTCCTTAAAATTCCATCTGGTCCGATGACGACCGAAAATCCATTGTGTTCTTGCAGCTCGGTCAGTGTGGTATTCGCCGCGATAGCTCCGTCAAACACCAACCGGTTGCCTTGCAATCCGTAGATAGGACAAAACCGTGTCGTAACCTGTGTTGTTTGCTCCCGAGATTCCATCCCCGAAACAGCGGGCTCGCCGCTCCATCGGATCACATACCCTCGGAACACATCCGGCGCGGTGATT
Organism: uncultured Polyangiales bacterium; assembly: GCA_964640175.1. GTDB lineage: Bacteria > Myxococcota_A > Polyangia > Polyangiales > JACKDX01. Next base: position 63,174 of record CAZXFW010000006.1, read on the forward strand.
CTGTAGACGGTATGCGAGTCAATACCTCGAAACCGTTCAACCGTTGCAGAAACACCTTCGCTCGGCACGCCAGCAAGCACATCCCGCACGGATCCAACAAAATCCAGATTGCCCCGCTTGCCGATTATTCGCAGTTCTTGCTCAGGGCGGAGTACAATTTCGAGCGCCTGCCTCGTAGTGATCTGCGAATTGGCCTCCCCCGCGCTAGACGCTGGCGTCTGACATCCGAGCAGCATCACCAAAGCCGCCGCCGCTGCCCGAGAATCAAGCATCCAATGTTTCATGACGCCCAATGTAGCAGGCTACGGTCTGGAGGCCAGCGGTAACTGGCGAGCCAACTAAACCCAACCAAAGGCCGGACACAACAGACGCAAACCAAGCCAAATCAAAAATCCCGACACCAGTTCAAGAATACACCCCGAACCAAGCATGGCACGCAGGCTCACTCGTCCCGTGGCATACGCAATGGCATTGGGCCCGGTTGAAATCGGCAACATGAACGCGCAACTGGCCGCTAACCCCACGCCGAGCACAGGCGGGATCACCGGAACACCGAGCTCATTCGCTGCGGCAATTGCCAAGGGCACAATCATGCTCGCACTGGCCATATTCGAACACACTTCGGTAAACAACAATGTAAACCCGATGCATACTGCCGTGAGCGTCCATAGGCCTTGCACCTGACTGACTACAATAAACCGAGCGCTCATAGCATGGGCGACGCCGGTTTCAATCATCTGGGATCCCAGGGCGATCCCGCCACCAAACAGCAGGATCACGCCCCAATCGATGCACATGGCCTCATTCCAAGGCAGTATCGGTTGCTCATCGTCAGCCCGGACGACAAACAGCGGCACTGACGCCAAAAGAGCCACCACACTCGCGGGCAACAGCGTCTCCATGGTTTCAGCTTTTGCGGCATCGACAGCCACAAGCAATGGAGGAAGCAGCCACCCGACAACTGCCATGACAAATGCAAACGCAGTGACTTGCTCACCCTTGTTCCACTGTGACGAGATGCCAAAAGGCGTGATGTGAAATCCCGCTGCCGTTTGTCGGATGCCGCCCCGTCCCACCCATGCAAACATCACAGCCAGAATGGCAACCGATATCGGCCCAGACACTTTGATCCAGTCTAAAAATCCAAAACGCAAATTGCTCTCGGCTAAGTATTGCATTGCAATCAGGTTCGTAGGGCTGCCTACCGGCGTCAGCATGCCGGCGACAGACGCCACATACGCGACAAACACTAAGCTCTTCGCTCCGCCGTGCGGGCTCGCTGGATCACCCGCAGCATCCATGATCTGCAACATGATAGGCATCATCAATGCTGCAGTGGCCGTGTTTGAAATCCATGCGGACAAAATGGCGGTCGCACTCAGTAAGCCGATGGATGCAAGATCTGCGCGCCCTTTTTTAGAACTCGCCGACACCACGGCTTGGGCGAGCCGCTTGTCCAAACCATGCCGTGCCATCGCCTTCGCGATAAAAAAGCCACCCACAAAAAGAAAAAGCAGTGGGTCAGCGTATGGCGCAAAGGCGGCCTTTGCATCGGTGACGCCAGCGACAACCAAAAGTGGCGCAATCAAGAGCCCGGTGGCGCCGGCAGGAATCGCCTCACTCAGCCACAGGATGACCACGGCTACAAACACCGCACAGAAACGATGCGCTCTAACATCTAGACCGAGGGGCAGCGCCCACACAATGGCCATGGCAACTATCGCCATAACCACGCCCAACCTACGGCTCACTAAAGAAACCATGCCCACTTGCGCATCCTATCGCCAAGCCCTTGCTTCACGCTAGCTGCCGCAGAACATGAAGACTTTTCTCACCCCCTAAGCCAAATCCAAACCAGAAACTCGCGAGAGTTTATGGAAGATTCTGTCTTCGGTAAGTAGCTTCCCCGCCAAATCCATAGTGCATTGAGCTACATGTGCATCCGGCGTGGATACGGTCGCAACCACCTGCAAAATAACTTATCCACGCCGAGCTATCGACGACGAGAGCGCTCACGGGACACCTCAAGATCAACGTCCAAGTGCAGTGTTCCCCTGAGCCGCTGCGCCTTAGGCAAGGCAGCCGTTCTACGGAATATCCGAAGTGCCTCAATCAACGTGTGAGTGATCCCTTTGCCATTGAATTCACACGCATCCTGCAACAATTCCTGCGGAATATTGACCGTAATTTTACGGGTAACCATACTTTTATACTTTCAGAATTATGGTCATACGTCAACGTGACCGGTGCGTGACCACTCAGAGCCAACGACGGACAATTACGAGTCGCTCGTCTTTCACGCCGACGAACGTAACCCGACCGTAGGTCTCATCGACATGCAAGTTGAGTGTGTAAACAGGAACGGCAACCCGCCCGTTTCTACCAAAGCCCTCGTCAATGCTGCCATCGGAGTTGTATAAGGCAAGAAAAGCCAAAACCCCGCCTAGAGCAGAACTTTCGTCGTACTCGCTGACGAGAATCTTCCCGCTCTTAAGAATCGCCAAGGCGGAATTTAATGTTGCCGCTCCCGGCCGCACCACCAGGCCCCCTTCGCCAAACGTTGCGTCAAACTCCCCTCGCTGGCTCATCCTCACCAAAAAGGCGTGCGTCGTTCTATCGTCGTCATCCGAGTCGGGGTTCGAATCATTGGAGTAACGACCTGGGCAGACAATGTTCTCTTCGGCATCAAAGTGGCAGTAGTTGGTTCGAAAGTAAAAACAGTAATCGTAAAACGCCGTAAGCTTCGCGCGAAACATGCCCGCATCCGTATCCAACACGCTCGAACCGTCGTTGCTGATCAAAGCGGCATCATCCACCGTTTTCTGAGCTAACCACAAAATGTTATCGTCGGGCAGCGCTACCGCAAACGGCGAATGGTAGCCGGGCAAATTCCCGATATGCCCTTCCTCGCCAAAGGCTGGATTGCGCTCTCCCGAAGGCAGATACGCATAAGCGTTGTCTTCATACAACACCACAAAATCATCTTTTCGTACCATCAGGTGCGACAGTCCAAACGACGTGTTGTAATCCACCGCTACCACGATGCGTCCGTTGTCGCCAAAGCTCGAATCGAGCTTACCTGCCGAATCCCTGCGCTCAATCAGTCCATGAATGACACCAGTCTCTGGCTTAAACCACCCGAGAGAAACAATCCTGTCATCGGCATCGACGTAAACATCCGTGTAGAGAAACGCCCCGGAGTCTGTGGTCTGTTCTGCAAGAGTTTCGCTAAAGGCTGTATCCACGCTGGCGTCGGGGTTCAGCCGGATGATGTAAGGAGGCAAGTCCGTCCGTTCACCGGCAATCACCATGCGGCGTTGGGCATCCATCACCAAGCGGGGAAGAAGATAGTGTTCGTTGAGTGTGCCGTAACCCGCCTCGCCGTCGAAACTGAAGCTCGTGTCCGCAGCACCAGGAACACCTGCCACGACGAGCTCGATTGAAGCCTCCACCGGGGTACTGCCAAAGGTAGCCACAATGCGTATCGGATAAATGCCGTGTTCGGCCTTGGAAGACGCAAAAAAGCGCATCGTTGCGGTTTGTGCTTGAGACTCAACCGTCACTGGCTCGACATCGACACCGGCGGGAGCGGCGTCTGCTTCGAGCGTGGCAGTGTGATTGAATGCGTCAGGCCAGTCGAGAGTGATTTCCAACCTAGCCTCCCCACCCTGCACCACGCGCACAATGCTGCTTGACGCCTCGATAGAAGCCGTTTGATCATAGCCGCACGCTGCGGCGTTCGCGGGGTCAGCGCAATCCGATGCTTGCGGGCAACCACCAACGAGAACACCACAACCCAAGCCAAAACCCATCAAAACGATGCGGGCGGGGGCCGACAATAAACCCAAACGCTGCATGCCGCATAGCCTAACACACGCCGAGACCAAGTGGCAGACTGCATACACTTCCCTAACGCCTTAATGCCTTTACAGCCAATAGCGCGTGATCGTAATGACGCCGTCGTTTTCGCTGCACTGCACAACCCTTCCGCGCCGTTGATCGATAGGTAACTTCCTAAGTGATCCGATCGCCACTTGTGCGCGGCCAGCATCACCAAAAACCGCGTCCCGACTTCCATCAGGGTTGTATCGTGCGAGGTATTCCGCAGGCGTACCTCTATCAACTTCGCGCAACAAGAACTGATTGGCGCCTAAAGGCGCGACCGCGCTGTTAGACGTAGCGGCATCGATAGTATCGAAGCGCGTTACTAAGCCAGCATTACCAAAAGTCGGGTCCAAGGTTCCGTCAGGCCTCACACGCGCAAGCCATGCTCCCTCCGCAGGCGGGGTGCTGTAGTGTTTGAAAAACGACCCGAGGCACAGCAAGTCCTCCGACACAAAATCGCAGCCAAAAATAGTGGTAGACGACTGATACTCACTATCCACCGGAATGCGCTCGGCCAAATCGTCCAAGTCGGATGCGTATAGCGCCGCCCCCTCATCAGTTACGACCCAAACTTGAGTGAGCGAGTGCACAAAAATCACGCCATCACCGCGCCGAATCGATGATTTTGGTTCGAATAGCGACGAAAAGACGAAGATTCCTCCGTCACCAAAAGACTCGTTCTTAACGCCGCCATGCGAGAAGCTTTGGATTCCACCGGCTTCTACAACCAAGATGTCGTTATCCCGCCACGCAATATCAAAACCGTAAAAGTCCGAAGAACCCTCAAACAGCGTACCACCGTTTTCTCCGAAAGTGCGATCAAGCCGTCCCTGCAAATCGTACTTGATAAGCCGTACCCTCAGATTGGACGCGTCGTCGGAAGCCTCTGCCAGCACCAGCAACCCCTCTTCTGTGACGCCCACATCAAGTACGGCGGTGTACGTTTCATCCTTCGTCACCGGAAAGGCTTCGCTAAACGCTGCATCGACTTCACCGCTCAGAGCAATCTTCATCAGCACTGCAGTACGCTTCGCATTCGCTTCGCGGCTGCCCGCAACGATCAAGTTGCCGTCTGGATCTAGCTCCACGTCGTAAACAACGTACTTCACGCCTGGGGTCGAAATGCGTATCTCGCCATCGCCTCCAAAACTGAGATCAGGCGTGCCGGGTGGGCCTGCAACCACCACCTCCAATGCCACCTCGGAAGAAGGAATGCGGGCATCTACGGGCGTGGCCGCCAGCTTAAAGACAAACGCTCCCTGCGGCACAACCTTGTCGGCGACAAATCTTAACGTGGCTTCGGTCGCATCGGTGGCGACTTGCACTGGCTCTATCGTCACGCCGGCGATAAGATCTCTAGCGCTCAGTATCACCTCGCCCTGGCTCGGCCACTCACCCGTTCGTTCCAGAGTGGCGCTGAGTTCGACCTCTTCTTCTGCGCGCATGCGGGCCACCGTGCTCGAGACTGTGACCAACACCGCGACCTTTTCCTTACCGCAGGCTTCCGCGTTGCGGGGATCGGCACAATCCGTTGTGGTCGGACAACCCACAAGCCCGGTCACGCAAATCCCAATGCCCCAAGCCCAGCAGACCCACTGCTTACATACTGCCATCATCCGCAAACCTATCAACACGCATGCCCAAGCGCCACTGTTCTCGAAATACTGGAAAGTTCTCGGTCCTTTGGGAATGCCAGCACAATTGCACCGCACGGCTCAGATAAAGCGAGCCAGATTGAGCGCCGCCTCGTCGTTGAGCGAAGACTGGACACGCAATTAGCGTGTAAGCCACTCGCGTGTTTGGCGCCCGATGACGGGGTAGTCATAACTCAAATCAATGTGAATTCCATCGAAAATGTCCCACACAGAATACCAGTGCGGAGTCCTGACTCAACCCATGGTAGATTTTCTATGGGCCTTTTTAGCCACTCTAGACCCCAGAGCCAGAACGGTTACAGGTCGGCAGACCCCATCAACTGGTAACAGATAGCCGTCTTTTAGCCAAATAGCGCGGTACCCTTCGTGTGTATCTCATGGCATGCAAATTGCCTTCAAAGCGGGGTTTAGGAGTTTTCTATGCTGAATCGTCTCATTTGTCTCGGGTTGGTATTTGGGTTGTGTGCCTGCAGTAGCCATGTTGAAGGAGCGCTTGAAGAAGAAAACAGCGCACAGCATGGCGGCGTCCCTCAAACCTGCGAGACACTGCTTGGTTCGCACTTTCCGGTTTCTGACGAGCTTCAAGTCACTGGGGATTCAGACGTGCTTTATGCAGATTCTATCCAACTGGAAGACCAGGGCGCGACTATTTCTGAAGACAACCAAGGGCGCAGGATCAATCGTGCGCGAAGGATAGAGCTCCTCGCAAATGTTTATGCGAATATCGATGGCTTTAAGCAACCGATCGATTCGGGCCTTACCATGAGGCTGATCGCGCGATACTGCAACGGACAAACGCGTGAAGCTGTGTCCGAGCAAGTTGACGGCCCAAATAGCAATCTTTATATGTCGGAGTTTGATACCACCGTGCCAGTGACCACCCCCAGGCAATGGCAGCTTACCTTGAGCTGGAATAATCATGTTGTTACCTATTTCATCCCGGCTATTTCAGACTTCGAGGTGAGCTGGAAACCGGCATCGCTAAGCGGCGGTCCTGCCATCATTCAATGGGATGGTAATGCGCCGCAGGCATTGTTGGTATCTGTGGGAGACATAACGGATTCAACCGACCGCTCCGTTGAGACGTTTTCATCTATTGGTTCTACAGCCAATCTGAAGACAGACGCCTCGTCGGTGGAATTTGCAAGCTACGAGGCTGGGCATGGTTACGTTGCCACCGTAAGTAAGGATTGGCGGAGCGCCCTGCCCGGCACCGCTGATGCAGTTATGTCGTTGACCACAACGAGGCAAAGCGTACCGTTTTATTTCCTTCAGCCGGCCCCCAAACCCTGAAAACCAATTGCAGGGAAATCGGGGAATGCCTTACTTATTTCAGCCTTCATTCGTCCAATATCTAGGCCACAACCCCACACCTTCGAAATAACTATCTTTGGATGCTTTCAGCAATGTTAGCGATAGGATGTGGTTCAGGAGAAGAATCGGAAGACAACCCAACGCCACCAGACGACGAGGAAACGCAATCGCTTGTCAAATGGCCTGGGGCTCCAATCGAGATTGGAGAAACCAGAATTGAATCACGAACTCTTCGTAATACCACCGCGCCGGAAGCTGAGGCTGACTACTATGTCACAACCCTCCTTACGGTCACTGGAAAGCTCGAAATCATGCCAGGAGTCACGGTGATGTTCGCGCAAGACGCCGGAATATCCACAGAACCTGATAGCGGATTCTTTGCAAAGGGCACAGCCGAGCATCCGATTCTGTTTACCGGCCGCGAAAAGACGCACGGTTATTGGCAGGGTGTCGCCGTAGCGTCAAACATGACCAATGTTATGTCACACACCACCATTGAATTTGCAGGGAGCCAACCTATAGGCGGCCTTATAACTTACTTCCAGGGAGGATTAACCGTAGGTGACTCCCTGGGAAATACTGGCAAACTGGCCATCACTGACTGTACGTTCCGCGACAACATGGGATATGGAACTCTTGCTCTTAACGCAGACTTGGAAGGCTTTGCACGCAACACGTTCGATCGAGCGAAACCAAGAAGCGCCTATAACCCTCAGCCTAAAGCAAGCCACTCACATGGACTCGGATTCTCGATTTCTGGGACAGAACGGTGAAGGCGCCCGAGATCACGTTCTTGTCGAGCCAACTTTGTTGAAAACCCCTGGTAGGTTGTCTTTTTTAGACGTGCCCTATCGACTTAAAAGCCGTGTGATTGACATCACTCCAGATGCCACGATTCAAGCAGCCCTTACCATCGAAGCAGGCGTAACCTTGGAAATTGGTGGTAAAGTTGGGGTTTCCATCGAAAATGGCGGCTCCTTGACGGCTCAAGGCACTGCCGAGCAACCCATCAACATCAAGGACGACGGGATGAGTGGCCCGTGGGCAGGACTCTGGTTTCTCACCATGAGCGAAAGCAATCTGCTGGAGTATGTGCATATCACAAACGGAGGTATGTCATCTCCCGCACCGGGATGGGGTGAAAGTGTCGACGACCGGGCAACGGTTTCCGTGGGTTACGAATCCTTGTCACCTGGTGCACTGACCATGCGCAACAGCACGGTCACCAACAGCCGCGGATGGGGTGTGTATGTTTACTCAACCAACAGTGAGTTTGAGCAAAGTGGCAACACGTTTGAAAACAACCTGCTGGGCGATGTTCGGGTTCCTTAGACCACCCAGCAGTCCATACTAAACAACAATCCAATAAAGTGCAGATCCAATTGACACCATTGTCGATTGGGTCTGTATGCTATTTAATTCCAATGACCATCGCCTAAGCAAAGCCGTTAGTTAATAAAACCAAAATGCAAAGGACTCATCTCCCCCTTCACGAGAATTCTTTAGAAGATGTTCTCAGATCAAAGGATCATCAGATTACAAAATTGCTTCAATTAAGCAGGATGCCCCTGGATTCCACAGCAACGCTGCCAACACCGCTTCCCATAGGCCAGTTACTCTCCTAAACATCGTGACCCCTTCTAGTTTCCGATGCGGTCCACATTGTTGTAGTCAATATCACTCGCGTATTTAATTTGTTTGGCCGTATAAAGAATCTTGAGAAACCGTTGGCTCCCCCATTCCTTGATAAAGGACTCCTTTACCTTCGGATCTTTACCCCAGTTTACAACAATCGCTGCCATGATTGGCTTGCGCAAAAGATGCACCTCGTCACAATCTTCAAGGAACCCTGATTTCCATTCAACCAAAGCTGTTGCCGTTGGTGAATTGGACTCGACAGCTTTGATTTGATTGTACAGATTTGCAAGATAGGACCATTGCGCAGAAAACCGAGAGTAGAAAGCAGTATATAATGCCGCCAAAATCGCGCCGTACCATGGAATGGTTTCGACTACCTTTTCTCGAATCGTATACATGGTGGTGTTGTCAGCAGGCGATAGATCTGGATCAATCCAGACAACCAAAAACACGGTTAGCGCATATACTACCACCGAGCACCAAATTGATCGCACGAGGACAACAGTACCCCCGTTTGGATGGTGATCTAGAATAAATTCTAGAGTCAAAAACTTTATAATCCTATCGATTACGTTCATCATGGCGACAAAGGTGGAATCATCGAATAGCCTTGCGGTCGAAGCACATTCGCGGCTTCAAAGCACATACGGTACCGGTCTAAGAACCCATGAAACTCAACGCGATCTGGTGCTTGCAACCTAGGCCATTGGACGGCACGAACATCGTAACATCTACCTCTCCCTCGTCGACAGGCAAGAATCCCCAGGCCGTAATGAATAGTTGTTTCAAATAGCATTCGATTTTCAGTCCGAAGCCAAGAAGCTGCTTCCTGAAGATCAGCCTCCTGGGGAATAGCCACCGCAATCCAAACACGATGAGAAAACCTGGTGTATTGATGGGCCTGTTGTATTAATTTTGGCGTGAAATCAAGTTTCACTTCCACCGTGATCAACTCTACGAGGTCCTCCCTACGCCAATCAACGGCCAGCAGATCTACATTTTCAAACTCCGATCCCGCTCGTTGACTGTGAACATCGAAAACAAACTGATAGCCCTTCCGTTCAGGACAAATGTCAGAAGAGTATATATCTTCCAATGCTTCCTTGACGTAATACCCAATTCGAGTTTCTTCGGCTCGGCGCACTTGATTTTGTTGGTTGCCTTCAGCTTCTGGTGGGGCCATGGATTGCGCAACCCCTTTGGTCGCAAGAAGATCACGCTCCTCGCGTTCGCGATCAAAGGCTCTCTCGGTCAAGAAGCTGCGACCACTGCGATACCATTTCAACGGTGGCGTGTGACCTTTCGCGGAGGCATAGTCAAAATCGTAAACCTTAAGGTAATTTATGATTGTCTGCGGCTCTTCGATTCCATTGTCGCGAAGCACTCTTGCTAATGCGGTGCTACTAATGACGCCTTCGGTGCTTCTCTCTAGTTCGTGGCATAGTAAGTCTATCGCCTTGTGCATCTCCACGACTTGGTCGGCCATAGACGCAGCGACGGTAGCTTCATCGTCCGGAACGTTGACTGAGTTCGCTAATTCAGTGTGCATACAATTAGAGTAAGCGAACTAACCTAGCAAGGCATTAATAATGACGGCGATATGTAAGACGCCACACTACCAATCCGCTTAGGTACGGCTTGCACTTACCAAAGTTTGTTTCGATCGTCGACAACACTAACCCCCTCGGTAAACTGTCAATTGAAGACGGTTCGGGCGGGACAATGCATGGTTCATAGTATTATCTTGAATTCGACAGTGATCGTAGCACTGGCCATCGGCAATCCGCTTTTTGTGGATGCCATGAATGCATCAGAAGTAATCCAATCCAACCCGACAATGTTACAGTGCATTCCGCGCGAGACGTGTTGCAAGATCTGTGACAAAGGACAAGCGTGCGGTAACACATGCATTAGTCGCAATTATAGTTGTCATGCCGGCCGCGGATGTGCGTGCGACAGTTCGGAGGTATGCGAGTAAGCGACAACGACTGCGCCCGCTATCTCGTGCGTCATACCGTTCCGCGTCGTTAGACGCGAAAGTCGGCGCTAACTTTCTCGTCGACATTGCCGACAGTCGCAGCAAAATCCGATTCTTACCTTGTCCCAGACCAATGGTTTCCAAAACTTGAATCCCGCCGCTTCAGCCAACGGCTTAACTAGGAATGCCGTTTCTGGATCACAGAAGAGATAGAAATGCCGATCCCTTCTCAATACCCTGTAAATTTGCTCAAACATTAGGGGTATCGCAAATGCCGTCATCTAATCCCTCGACGTTGCACTGTTCGTGGGTGGTGCATGCCTTAGGCACATCTTCGACCAGGGCCAGTACCGCCCGGCAGGTGGTCAATGGTTCCGCCACACCACACACTATTTTACCTTCAATTCCAGAGAGTGTCGTTCGTGTAAGCCGACTGCCAAAGGGCCGCGAACAAGCCGTATCTGAAGGTTTCTCTTTCAGACAATAGCCCCGAGCTCCGCGACCTCTTCACCCTCGGGACTAAAGCGCATAGGCACACAATACGCCCCCTCGGCTTCGGTTTGCACCGTGCATTCGACGCATGTTCCAGTAGCCACTTGGCACAACGGCCCTGTTGCGTTCCCCTCGCAATGCGCATTTTGCAGAGATGCCACACATGCCTTGAGGTCCTGACTGCAGTATGGAAACTCTCATTCGCAGCGCTCGGCGCAGGGGACAGAGGTGTGGGGGCAGCCTGCGGATAGCCCTAAAAGCCACAGCGCGTAAAGGCATTAATAGAATCGAGGTGTCATTTGCCGCAATAGCGGTCGTTGGCGATGGGGTCACCGCTGCCGGGACAAACAATGTCTAAGTCGCACTGCGTCGCGTTAGAGCAATAGTACGTGCAGCGCGTAGGGACGGCGATCGCTCTACAAATAGCGCCAGCCACTTCAACCTCTACGTCATCGATGATGCATTTGCCGTCCTCATCACACTCCGAATTGTACGCCAGCAAAGCTTCGCAAGTTGTAAGATCCTCGTTGACACCACAGAACGTTTCATCCTGTGAAGAATTTAAACTGGTCCGGTCCAACTCTACTCTAAAGGGCTCGACGCAACCTGGTCCTCGTAATTTCAGACAATAGCTGCCGTGCGCTGCGTCTTGATAGAGCATTGGCACGCATTTGTGATCGTCTTTGCATTCGCTGTCAGCCACACACGGCTCGCAGTTCTCGGCGCTGTCTTGCGCGACGGTCTCCGAACATACGTTTGCGCCAGGCTCGCATATCTTGCCGTCGCATCCGGTTTCATTGTCTGTAGTACACTCCACGCAAATGCCGTCAGGTCCGCAGGCTGGTTTGCCGGCGATGCCCTTGCAATCGCTGTGCGCTTGGCACGCTACGCATAACAGCGTCTCAGAGTCGCAACGCGCTTTGTCAGCGGCGTTGCAGTCGTCATTGTCGAGACATGCCCCGCACTTACCCGTACTTGTCTGGCACAACGGCTTTGTCGCATCCTTGCAATCCGCGTCCCCCACACACTCCACACACTTCTCCAACACCTCGCTGCACACAGGCTTATCCGTGGGACAGCCCGCGGCGCATTCCTGAGGAAGCTTGGCGTCAGAGCACCCTGCTCCCAAAACCAGACTCACCGCTATGTAGCAATACCAACGACTCATGACGGTGGGCGGCAATGCTGGGGGCTTCCGCCGCATTCGAGTCCCACCCCGCAATCAAAACTGCCGGTGCATAAGTAAGAGCATGAGTTCGCCCCCGTCCCGGAGCTCGGGCAGTAGCCATCGTCCAGCCCCTCATTGCCGCAGACTGCATCGCTCGCACACACTTTGCTTTGCGTGTCACTAATACCCTGACAAGTTGTCGACACCGGTGGAAAGCAATACTCTGCGCTTACTCCGTCAACACTCGTTGCCTCAAGCTTCGTTCTATACGGCCGGCGCTCCACCACCACATCCCCGCAGCCCGTCTCTGCAGCCTCTAAAAAGCAATAGCTTCCTAGCTCTTCTCCATCAAACGTATGCATAACGCACTTGCGTCCTTCGATACACTCCATGTCGGCGCCACAGGCATCGCACGCGTCTAGTATACCCCGCTCAGTATCGGTGCAGCTGGAATCAGCGAGCTTACACGCAAAGTCACCACAGGCGCTGAAGTTGTCCTTCGTACACTGCACACATTGATGACTCGTTGCGTGACACGCCGGAGTTTCCTCGTCTTTGCAATCACTATCACTCACACATTGAACACAGCTGCGCGTCTTTTCATCGCACACCGGCGTCTCAGCAGTCGCTGCGCATTGCCCATCCTCAAGACATTTCACGCACTCGCCCTTCGCCACATCGCAATAGGGCCCTTCGTCATTTCCTGCACACTGCAAATCCTCCTCACACGCCACACACTTCTCCAACACCTCGCTGCACACAGGCTTATCCGTGGGACAGCCCGCGGCGCATTCTTGTGGGAGGTGGTGTTTGTCTTTAATAAGGCAGCCGCCGAACACGCCGCAGACCAAGGCAAAAAGCAATAGCCATCTATGCATGATTAGAATCTCCCCTGCACGAAAGCGCCTGTAGGTGTCAAACGCAACTGCGCCGAGGTTCCCTGTCCCGCATCGTCGTCCGAATCTTGCGTGAGGTTCCAAACAAGCCAGCCTCCTCCTACCACCAGTAACGCGCCACTGATGCTCCCCCAAATGACGGCGCTCGTCGTATCAAGTTCGCTTTCATCGCGGCATGCACCACTCGGATACTCGCTGTCGCAGCCCGTTGCAAACAACGCTACGCCACCCAGCACCAACAAACCTGCCAAACCCACGCCTGCCAACGTAATCGGCGCACCATACTTCCACCACCAGTCACTGCTTGCCTCTTGCCCCTCAGTCAGCGTCACGTGCGCGCTTGCCGTGCCTTTTTTCTGCACGTTCACTTCTTCGGTGTGGCTTTCATGGCCACTCAGGCTCACCTTCAGCCGGTGTTTGCCGAGCGCCACCCTCCGTTTGTACGGCGTTTTGCCGGACACCTTTCCATCCAGCTCCACACTTGCTCCCTTAGGCTCGCTCGTGACCTCCAGCCATCCGAGCTCCTTTGCCTGCCGCTCTTGTAGCGCCTTGAGCGTGGCTTGGCGCGTCGCCTCTCTTAGGTTCCCTTCATGCACGGCTGCGGCTCCATTGTGGCTCGTTCCCTCGGGCGTGATCAACCCCACTGCCACACTCTGCGGCCTTTTTTGAGCGCTTTGCTCCGTCCAAACCACCACACTCGCCACAAAATCCACCCCAAGCCATCGCGCGATCTTCGGCGCACAGCTTGAGGCGCTTTGACACTCCGCGTAGAGCCCCTTCTCAATCAGCTTTTTTTCCACGGCCGTTTCGTCCGCCACCACCTGAATGCCTTGCTCGACCAGCGTCTCATACACCATCCCCATCGCTTCGGTGTGCTGCGCACCTGAGGCCTTGACATCATGCTGCGCCGGTAACATCGCCGCCGTTTGCGCCAAGACAGGCGTGGCTTGAGCCAGCACTGCGGCGAAGACCAGCCCTACACTCCCTATCACCCGCATCGTGTGCCCTTTCATGGCGTGTTCATCCATAGTCCAAATCCAGCGCTTTCTGTCGTGATCCACGGCGCCGCATGCCATCGGAACGCACGCGCCGAAGATGCTTTCCCACCCGAAAACGCCCCTCGAACGATATGCGTGACAGGCATACTAAGCAAGGGCAATGCATGAAACATCAGCATCGGACCTGCCGGCACACCCAAACTCATGCTCGAATCGCACGGCGCTTGATTACACCCATCGTGCATGGCCCACACCACGGCACCTGTGCCTGCCAGTGCAAGGCCTGCACCGCCAAGCACCCAGCTCCACCATGGAACACCGTCTTCGTCATCCAGCCACAAGAGCGCCAGCGACGTCGCGCTGATCACACCCCCTGCTCCGGCACTGATCATCGCCCAGGTACTCGCTTGGTTGCGTTCATCGACGATGTCGCCCGTGGCGCCCTTGGAGATGTCGTTTTGTTTGTTCACCGCGCTTAGGTAAAACACCCAGCTCACGCCCAAGCCGGCCACGCCGAGCCCAAGCGTGGTCCATTTGGCAATCGCATGCCCTGTGCTTTCGTCTGAGGCAGGCTCTACCCCTTTCACCACCGGGGGCTCAAGGAGATTATTGTCCGGCACGCCTTCCTCAAGACTGGAGCCCTCGATTTTGGCGGATTCTCCACGTTCAAGTGTTTGAATAGCCCGAGCAACGTTGGTCGGCGTGACCGCTCCACGAACATACGGAAGCTCGACCGACCCTTCAAAGCGCAACGTGTTGTGAGCCATGGAGTAGCTGTAATAGTCTATAAACGCGGTGGCTTCGTTCATGCCGCCCCGCGCCACAAGGAGCGACGACGCTTGAAGCACACGCGCCATCTCTTTGTTGAACGACTCGTGATGTTGGTAGAAAAAATCTTTGCTGGGATAGAGAAAGCCTGGCCGCGGTCGCGTGATCAAGTGATCGCCAAAGCCTGCATCGATGGTCATTTCGCGTGTTTCGCCGGGCTGCACTTCCACGCGGTAAACCACGGACTGGTAGTTGCCGCAGCCAAGGTGCACTTGGTAATGACCTGCAGCGACCGTGAAGGTAAGCTCGGGGGCGCGGCCAAGGGGCCTTCCGTTAATGTGAATGTTGCAGTCTGGAGGCACATTGGCGCCTGTGTGTATCACCAGTTTAGCCCCTGGTTGAATGCTGCTGGCTCCAGGGATGGGCTCGCCTCCCAGACGCAAACGCGCTTCACGCAAGTAGTCGCGGACTTCGTCCGGATGCAAGCGAGGCTCGGCCACAATGTCGGGCACAAGCTGCAAGCAACGGACGGCTTGTTGGCGAGCAGCGGCAATCTTGTCGCGGTGCCAAAGCGCGCGCACTTTGTAAAGGCAAATGTTGGCGACATCACTGGCACGCAACGGAAGCTGCCCGATGTGCCACAAATAGCCATCGATGCCCGAAAGCGTGCGATCGGCAAGCCGTTCAGCCTCGCGGTCGTCGCCATCGGCCACGTACAGCAGAGTGCGTTCCGTGTCTTGTTCTAACGTGCTTAGAAGTTCCGCAGGCGCGGGTTTGGACGCGCTGTACTGGTGCCCCAGTTCCACCGCGGCATCGAACATACTGAGGAGCCGGTAGCCACGGTTATTCAGTTGCTCTTCAAGCATCGACGCAAGGCGCTCAAGCTGAGCATCGGGCTTGGCGATGCTGGCCATCACCACAGCCGAAGGCTCCGGAAAACGCTTTTGCGCAAGCGCTGTTCCCCCACCAAGGAGTTGCCCCAGACACACCAGCATCATCCATGGCTTATGACACATCTTGCGTACCACCATCGGCATGAAACCCAGGGCTACATACCATGGGATCACCTGTAAAAACAACGGCTAAGCGCCGTAACCTAAAGGAGATCCTGAACAGGGAGCAATAGCAAGGGCACCCCCGTAAACACCAGCATGTCGTCGTACGCGCTCGGGTGATCGGAGCTTCCGATGGGAGCCAGTGCCCCAAGCGCGGTCACAGCAAGGCCCACGCCTGCAGCAGCCCACTTCCACCAGGTGATGCCATCGTCTGAAGACGGCAGAAGCATCCAGCTTGCCGTCCACAAAAGCCCGCTGCTAAGCGCGCCTGTGGAGAGGTAAAACGCATGACTGGGATCCGGATCGGAAGACGTCTCATGGGCAATGGCGCCCGCCCACGCCAAGCCATACAGCACCACAGCCACAGCACCCACGCTCCAGGGCACGATGATGTCCGTGCTTGAGGCGGAGCTTTTCGTATCAAACGCGGCATGGGGTTTATACTCGGCGCTGCCCAAGCCAGCATGTGCACGCCACGGAGGCATGGCGTGTGGCGGCAAGACGGTGAAATCCAACGACCTCCCTAAAAGGAGCGCGTTCAGCGCTTGGTCCAACACCTCACTCTCAAACCCTGCCTGCACGCCGTTCCATGAAAGCCTCACCGATGCCAATACGGTTTTTTTGGCGACGACAAGGCGATCGATTCGCACCTGTTGCGCTCCAATCGGCGTCAGCAGAAACACTTCCGGAGCGTTGAGCGCCCGGGCAAGCCGCAGTGCATGCGAGAGGCGGTGCATGGCGTGATCGCGCGGCGTCAGATACATAAGCCCCAAGGTGGGCTGCGTCTGCAGCGCTTCTTCAAAGCCCACATCAATGTGAAGCCGCGTGGGCGTGTTGGACAATGACACCGTGTACACACGGCTTAGTTCGCCTGCTCGGCAGTCCACCTGCACATCGTAGAGCCCGGGCGCAAAGTTGGTTTTTTTAAAAGGCGCAAACCCAAGTGCTCTTCCGTTGACAAACACCGCACAGCCATCAGGCACGCTGCTGACACGAAGCGAGGCGCCTTCCTTCAAAAGAGTGCGGTCCACCGCGGCCATCACGTCTTGAACTTCGGGCGGATGCATGGTCAGGCTAAGCTTCATGTCGGGAACCAACCGACGACATTCCAGCGCCGCTCCTTTGGCTTGGCCCATTTGATGGCTCTCGAGGGAATCCCTTGTGCGAAACATGCAAACGTTGAATACAGTTTCTGCAATCACCGCATCACGTTGATACGCTTCGGGCTTTAAGAGCACCGGCACGAGACATTGGTCCGCTGTGCTGCGCGCTTTTTTGTAGTTGGCATGCGCAATGTGTTGCTCTGCTTTGGCCGCACAACGCTCCAACGCATTGGCTTCGGCCGCGCTAAGGTTCGCCGCCGCACGCGCGTGTTGCGTCTCGAACAAGTCCTTGGCATCACGCGGATGACGCACCGGCATCCCCAAGCGGCGTAACTCACTGCTCACGCTCTCCAACATCGCAGGCATCTCTTTTTGAAGCTGGCTTGCGTCCATGGTGGGCAGCACCACCCACGAAGGCTCCTCGGCCTGTGCGCGCATCACGCCCGCGGTCATCCACCATAGCAGCACTGCATACCCAACTCTCACAGCAGCGCGAGACTACTGGTTTTCTGCCAGGGCTGCCAGTCACATGAAGGGCATGGCTAGCGTACGGAATCACCCTTTTTGTATTGGTAATGGTAAAAGGTGTTGGCGGCCTGATGGCGCATGCGAAGGCGCATCGTCTGTTGCAAGTACATCGGTTGCGTGGGGCGGGTCTCTTCTTCGTCTGTTTGTTCCGACGATGCCTTGGGATACTCAGAGATCCTTTGGTGTTCGATCTTCTGGGTAATCACAGGCTTTGTAATGCGGTCTTTTTCATTGTCATGCCACTCGCCTGATTCGGACTCCGGGCCCGACGGCCTTGTCGGACGCTCACTTGGTTTAACTTGTTCACTCGCCAAAAACACCAACCATTTTGAAAGCAAGGTGCTTACCCCTTTGTATGGCGTGGAACCTTTTCCACGTCCCCCTAACGCCCCTCAAATGCAACGCATGTGCCAAAGCGCTTGTCTAGGAAATCATTGAGGAAAACCGGAGCATTTGGTGTTCCGGGATGCCTAAGCGCCAGCCATGCGCCAAAAGAGCATTTCAAGCGGACCAGTAATCAGGGCGTAATCAGGGGACACTTGGCGCGCGTTGTTTGGATAGGAGATAGTTTCATTGCTGGAAAGCCGAATTTATGGTATTAGAAAAGTATGAAATCAAATGCAAAGTCGAGCATTACCTTGCCTGCCGAGGAACTGAAAACCGTTGAAGGTCTACGAAAGAAGCTGAAATTAAGGACCAAAGTCGAGGTCGTACGGCGTGGCTTACGACTTTTAAGGCAGATGACTGAGCGAGAAGAGCTTCGTCAAGCGTACCGAGAGGCATCGTTGGCTGTACGCAAATCGATGGCACAAGAACTGCAAGAGCTGGATCATCTTGCTGGAGAAACTATGGAATGAAAATCCAGCATGGTTTCCTATGCATTGCAGATCTTAGACCTAAGAAAGGCACCGAAGCGGGAAAACTTAGACCCGTGTTGATCATGCAAACAGATTTACTCAATGCGACGCACCATCCCTCTACGTGGGTGCTGCCCTGTACCACGCGTCTGACAGGAGAAAGCATTCTGCGAGTTGTGCTACCCAAGGGTATGGCTGGTAATGATCACGAATGCGAGGTTATGATCGATCAAAGCCGCGCGATCGATAATCGCAGATTTGTAAAAGCCCTAAAAAGGGTACCTCTACCCGTATTGTCAGAAATTAAGGAAAAGCTTCGTTTACTGGGCGAGTTATGATAACAGCGAGCGTTCAAGCACCTCGGCTACATCCAGGTTTTTAACGATGTCCTACGCATAGGGATTGCGTGTGAACAAAGAGCGTGGAGTGCAGGTGGTGTTGAAAGAGGCACTGAATCAGGGACACCTTACTTAATTCCAAACACATTAAACTCACCCCTCAGAAATAAGTAAGGTGTCGCTGATTAGGCGGTGTATTCTTGGAGTGACTTGACCTGCCGATGGCTGATGTTGGCTTCGATGGCATCGACGACTGCATGAGCAGCGGCAATGGTGGTAAAATAAGGCACCCCGGAAAGCACTGTCTGCCGACGAAGGCTGTAGCTGTCGCGGATGGCTTGGGCGTCCGACGTCGTATTGATCACCATGTGAATTTGGCCTTCGCGAATCAGATCCACAATGTTTGGACGCTCGGCATCGGTGACTTTGTACACACGCTCGGAAGGAACACCGTGGGCGGCCAGCACACCGGCGGTACCTTGCGTCGCCACCACGCGGAATCCACATTGCGCAAGCCGTTTCCCCAACTGCACCGCCTGTGCTTTGTCTTCATCCCTGACGCTGATAAACGCGGTGCCTTTGTCGGGCAAGCGCATCCCCGCGCTCAGCATGGCTTTGGAAAACGCGGCTGCAAAACTGTCGGCGATGCCCATTGCTTCGCCTGTGGAGCGCATTTCCGGCCCCAAGATGGTGTCGACGCCTGCAAACTTCACAAACGGAAACACCGATTCTTTCACCCCGACATGTTTGGGCACCACTTCTTTGGTAAAACCAAGCTCTTTGAGCGTTTTGCCTGCCATCAGCTTGGCAGCCAACTTGGCCAAAGGCACTCCAATCACTTTGCTGACAAAAGGCACCGTACGGGAAGCGCGAGGGTTCACTTCAATCACGTATACCTGCTGCTGATGCACGGCATATTGGACGTTCATTAAGCCCACCACGCCAAGCTCCAGCGCCAGGGCGTGAGTAGCATCGCGTATCTGTTGAAGAACATCGGCATCCAAACTGTGCGCCGGAAGGACACTGGTGGAATCGCCCGAATGAATGCCGGCCTCTTCCACGTGTTGCATGATGCCGCCAATCACCGCATCACGGCCATCCGACAAACAATCCACATCCACCTCCACGGCATCTTTAAGGAAGCGGTCCAGTAAAATCGTCCCGGCTGAATCGGCATCAAGCGCTTCGACGGCGATGGAAATGTAGTGAGCAAGGTCGGTGCGTGAATGCACAATCTGCATCGCTCTTCCACCCAGCACGTAACTTGGTCGAACCAACAAGGGATAGCCAATGTGCTCTGCCACTTCAAACGCTTGCTCAAGACTGCGCGCAATGCCTCCAGGCGGCCGCTTCAACTCAAGCTTTTGCAGCAATGCATCAAAGCGTTCGCGATCTTCAGCGCGGTCGATGGCATCCGCGCTTGTGCCGATGATGCGCACGCCTGCTTTTTCAAGAGGCACAGCAAGCTTCAGCGGCGTCTGTCCGCCAAACTGCACAATCACGCCATTGGGCTTTTCAACTTCGACAATCGCCATGACGTCTTCGAAGGTTAATGGCTCAAAATACAAACGGTCAGAGATGTCGTAGTCCGTCGACACGGTCTCCGGATTGCAGTTAACCATGATGGTTTCATGCCCAAGCTCACGCAGCGCAAATGCCGCATGCACACAGCAATAGTCAAACTCAATGCCCTGGCCAATGCGATTGGGACCGCCGCCTAAAATCATGATCTTATGCTTGGCGGTGGGCGCAACTTCGGAAGCTGCGGCATAACTTGAATACATGTACGGCGTAAGCGCAGGAAACTCTGCCGCACAACTGTCCACGCGCGCAAAGCCCGGGCGCAGGTTGGCGTGGTGGCGACGCTCGCGAATCGCCGAAGGCGTCGTGTTTTTTAATGCAGCAATCCGCGTATCCGAAAATCCAAGCTGTTTGGCACGAGCAAGCCCCGCTTCGCTGTCGTCGTGACGAATCGTGGCCTCTTCCTCTACCAAGTCGTTGAGTTGTGTCAGAAACCACGGGTCAATCGACGTGGCCGCATGCACCTCTTCGACGCTCAGCCCCACACGAAACGCATCGGCAATGTGCCAGAGCCGATCGGGCAAGGGTGTGCGAATCACCTCACGCAGCGCTTCTCGGAGTTCTTCTGGCGTGGCAGAAGGCGCGGCCTCTGAAGGCGCCATCGCCTGGGGCATGCTCGTCTGCGGATCGTGCGACAGCGTATGGAGCGTCTTTGCAAGCCAGCGATAGTCGACCTTGCCTACCAAGGTGTTCAGCCCATCGCGGCCAATTTCCAACGAACGCGTCGCCTTATTAAGTGCTTCTTTAAATGTGCGCCCGATGGCCATCGCTTCGCCGACGGATTTCATTTGAGTGGTCAGCCGGTTGTCTGAGCCGGGAAACTTCTCAAAGGCAAAACGGGGCACTTTACACACGATGTAATCGATGCTGGGCTCAAAGGCCGCACTGGTTTGCGTAATGTCGTTGCGCAACTCATCCAGACGGTAGCCCACGGCAAGCTTGGCCGCGATTTTGGCAATGGGATAGCCCGTGGCTTTGGACGCCAGCGCACTGGAACGCGAGACACGGGGGTTCATCTCGACAACCACAAAACTCCCGTCTTTAGGATTCACCGCAAACTGGATGTTCGAGCCTCCGGTATCGACGCCGATTTCCGTGATGATCGCTCGGGCAGCATCACGCAGCCGTTGATACTCCCGATCGGTCAATGTCATCGCCGGCGCCACCGTGATGGAATCCCCGGTATGAACGCCCATGGGATCGAAGTTTTCGATGGTGCAGATCACCGCAAAGTTGTTTGCACAATCACGAATGACCTCAAGCTCAAACTCTTTCCAACCAAGGACGCTTTGCTCGATGAGACACTCGTGGGTGGGGCTTTGCTGAAACGCCCACTGAATGGCACGCTCGAACTCGTCGGGGTTATACGCAATGCCGCCCCCTGAACCGCCTAACGTAAAGGACGGCCTTAGGATCACCGGAAACCCAATGGCCTCGACCGCCGCCTTGGCTTGGTCCAAGGTGCGCGCCAAATACGCCTTGGGGCAGCTTAGGCCGATGCGTTCCATGGCCTCTTTGAATTTTTCCCGATCTTCGGCTTTCAGAATGGCGTCCAGGTTGGCGCCAAGCAATGTCACGTTATAACGGTCTAGCACGCCAGATTTGGCAAGATTTATGGCCAAATTCAGACCAGTTTGTCCACCCAGCGTGGGTAACAGCGCATCCGGGCGTTCGCGCTCAATAATCGCCTCCAGCACCTCGGGCACCAAAGGCTCCACATAGGTTCGATCCGCAAACTCCGGGTCGGTCATGACGGTGGCCGGGTTGGAGTTGACCAGCACTACTTCGTAACCTTCTTGTTTTAGAGCCTTTGCGCCTTGGGTTCCGGAGTAATCGAATTCACATGCCTGGCCAATGACGATGGGGCCTGAGCCCACAAGCAGGATGCGATGAATATCAGTGCGCCGCGGCATTGGGGCGGCCTTATCAGACGCGCTGGCCGGCTGCAAGATGGGCCAGCGTCTTAGCGCGATCTCCTTGGTAGGAAAACCGCACCGTGCGTGCCGTATCCTCGAGAAATTCAAAGGCCATCCCAAGCCATGGCCCTCGAAGCCACGGCACAATCCGGCTTCCCCATTCGACGACAATCACGGCCTCTTGCTCAAACGCGTCCTCTAAGCCCAATGAAAAGAGTTCTTCGGGCTGCTCTAGGCGGTAGGTGTCTGCGTGGTAGATTGGCAACCTCCCCGTATAGTGGTGCATCAACGTGAACGTCGGACTGGTCACAGAAACATGCTCGGGCACACCCAGCGCGTGGATTAAAGCTGACGCGAAGTATGTTTTGCCAGCGCCGAGCTCACCATCGAGCAAAAGCACATCGCCGGCTTCCAGATGTGAAGCCAAGCGTTTTGCCAAGGCTTGTGTCTCTTGCGGGGTGGCTACCACGACATTCGTGCTTGTTTGCATGCTCATTCACCTGCCCTGTAAAAGCGCTTTGGCCGATGATCGTCCAACCACCGGGATTCGTTACACCATCGAAGCTACGCTCGACCCTACCAAACATGCCATCGAGGGCAAGGAGCGTATTGACTGGGTCAATCGCAGCCACCTGCCTGTCAAGGAGCTTTTCTTTCATCTGTACCTGAATGCATTCCGAAATCCACACACCGTGTTTATGACGGAAAGCCACGGCGTGATGCGTGATCAGATGGCACAAGGACAAGGACGCATCGACGTGCTTTCGATGCGCACCTCTGAAGGGAAAGACTTGCTGCCTCTGGCACAGAGGGAGCTTATTCCCAACGACCGCACCCAGATGCGTGTGCCTTTGCCCACGCCTATTGCGCCTCAAGGCACGATCACTCTTGAGGTGCGCTTTAGAGCAACTCTTCCACCCGTGTTTGCACGCAGCGGCTATGCCAACGACTTTTACATGGTGGCACAATGGTATCCCAAACTGGCCAAACACCGCTCCGACGGCACGTGGGCCACATTCCCTTACCACGGCATGGGAGAGTTTTTTGCAGACTTCGCCGACCATGAGCTTCGTGTGCGTACTCCTTCCGCTTATGTGATTGCAGGCACGGGCAATGAAACCCATCGCCGTACGTTAGGGCCGTTACACGAAGTCACTTTCAAAGCCTCGCGTGTGCATGACGTGGCATGGGCAGCCTATCCTCATTTCAAGCAGTACGTGGCGCACGTGGGAACTACGCAACTGCGAATATTCGCACCGGTTGGCTACGACATGGCCGTCCAAACGCAGCTTGCCTTACTCCAAGAAGGGTTGCGTTATTATGGCGCACGCTATGGAGCGTATCCCTATGACACGTTGAGCGTCGTCATTCCACCACGCGGCGCAGAGGGTGCCGGGGCGATGGAATACCCTACTTTGATTGTCACGTCAGGTCCGTGGTTTCCTCTTCAGGGGTGGAACGCCTTAGGCCCCCCTGGAATTGTGGCGCATGAACTTGCGCACCAATGGTTTTATGGGTTGGTGGCCAGCGATGAAGTGCGTTGGCCCATGTTGGATGAGGGCCTTTCAGAATGGGCTGCCTTGGACCTCTTGGGACACTACTACGGCAGCCGGCAATCGGCCCTTGGCTGGCCACTGCCTTCAGCGAATGCATTTGACATGCTTTATCCCTATTTAACGCATGAAATCGCCTCAGACTTGCCAGCATCCCAGTACACAGAATCCGAGTACGGCACTGCTGTGTATGTCAAACCTGCTGCCATACTCGAAACAGTCAAGCGTGTGTGGGGTGGAGTAAAACTACGAAAAGCCCTTGGCGATTACGCACGAACGCAACGCTTCGAGCACCCTACCCCTGCCGAGCTCTATGCGTCTTTTGACGCTCACTATTGGCCAGGGTTTTCGCGCACCATCCTGCAACCTCTCGTATCCAGCGCTAAAGCACTCGATTACGAAGTTCGTGATGTTCGCGCTTTGAAACACCATGGTCAGTGGACCACCACCATTCACATTCGCAAGCATGGCCCTGGACAGATTCCGGTGTGGATTGTGTTGCGTCACAACGAAGACACGGTGGCCAAGCTACGTTGGGAAAGCAAAGAATCGGCGTTGACGATTCAACATAGTGGGCCTCGCGCTATCACCTCGGTGCACATCGATCCGTTTCGACAGGTGGTGTTGGATACGCATCCTCAAAACAATCACTGGCCAAAAGTGTCAGACACCCGTGAACGGCGTTGGATGCCTTGGCTGCTCATGGCTGCACAAGCGTGCCTTAGCATGGTGGGCCTATGACATCGATTTCGCGCACGGTCCCACCTCGCCCAACGCACATGCTTTGGTTCACAGCGATACATTATGCGATTCGTATCAGCCTTGGCCTATGGCTGCTCTGGCCGATCTTTTTACGCCTTAGTCATCATACAGACGCCATGCAGACGTTTACGCTGCTATCCCAACACGACACCACTTGGCGCATCACCAGCCTTGCCATGCTTGGTTTTTTTCTTGGACCTTGGATCCGCCTCGCCTTGGGACATGCCTTACACTTCCATGAGTCCTTCATAGAAAGTTTACGTACGTGCGCATTACGGTATCCCAGCGCGCTCGGCCTGCAAGCGTGCGCACTCGTGGGACACGTCGGCATGGGTGCGCTTGGACTTGGATTGGGCTGGATTGTGCATCGCATGACGTACGAGCTGGCCGATCCCCGGATTCACGACATTAGCCTTGGACTGATTGCTCTGATTGCGCTTTTGGGCTGCTTTTTCGTGTCGTTATGGCATGAGTCCAGTCAAGCTGCCGTCATCGTACATCAATGCCCATGGTTACGAAGCCTGCGTCTTGGCACAAGGCTGCTTATGACACAGCCCACGTATTCTCGGTTATACGCGTTGTGGTCCGCAGCCGGTTGGCTCTGCTGGGCAAGCGCGCTAAGCCTTGGCCTCTTCACGATGGCATGGCCCGTTCTTATGCTTATCGCTCAGCAGCTATGCATGCTGGGGCATAGCTTCTGCCGAATGGGCCGACTGCAAACGGCCTTAAAGAGACTCTAGCCAATCTCGATCTGAATCCCCAACCTCTTGCGTAACTCAAAATACTCCTCGGACACACTGAAACGCACGATTTGCTTGATCTTATCCTTGGCCGGCAAATCATCCGCATTGCTCGGTGGCTCCGCTTGTATCAAACGCGAAGCCACTTCCAGACTCCCATTGATCATGAAGCCCGCCCGACACGCACTAAGTTCAATCGCTTGCGACCATCCTTTAACGTTGGTCACTGCACCCGCATCCACGAATTGCTTACAAAGCTTGCGTAATCGTTCAAGGTCGACAGGTTGCATGCGCGCGCTGATTTCCGAAGCCCACTGATCAACATTGGGATCCTGCAAACCCGTGCCACTGATGCGGACTGCGGCCAAAACTGCCGTCTTAAGCTCGTCTCTTGTTTCAAGCACCTTACGCAAGTAATACTGCGGCCGATAATAGGCCACGTGCTTCGCCACAAGGAACGTCAAGTCTTGGGGGTTGAAGCCTTGAAGCACGCTCGATCCCGCAACCAACGCGGGTGGATCCGTCACCACATGCACAAGTCCCCCGGGCTTATCGGGGCGCAAAAACAGCCGAGGCACGTTGGTGACATTCAAAATCTGAGAAACAAAATGAAACGTCTTTGCAAAGGTGACCGTGGATGTCGCAGGATCGTGCAAGTACTTCTTATTTAGGCCGTACTTTTTGTCTGAGCCCGCGCGAATCGCCGTAAGCGCCGGACACATCACTTCAAAGATCCCACTAAGCAGCACATCTTCATCGGGATGGCGCAATAACTTAAGCCATGCCTCTTCATCCAAACGACGCTTAGGCCGAATCATGCCCTTGGCTTGATACTGCCCATAAAACTGACGGTGCTCTTCTTCGGCACTCTGCAAAAAGACAAGTGCAGAAGCCACACACCATGCTTTGTCGTATTCGCGTTCTTCAAAATAGAGTTTATAAAGCTGTCGATACGACTCCACGCGGAACGGATCAAAATTCAAAAGCGCCTGATGCTCTTGAACCGCATCCACGGTATGCCCAGGCAACAGCGCGTAAATTTCAGACAAAATTTGGTGTTCTGTCAGGTTGTTCGGCTGCAAGCTACTCGCCATCTTGAAGGCCTCTGCCGCATTTTCCAAGCGTTGCATACGATCGCGATAAATCACACCAAGGCTGTGCCACAAGTTGAACTCAAGCTCAAAGTTACCCTTACCAACCACGCGATGCAGCATCTTCCGGAACGCACGTTCCAATTGCTTCCAATCTTTCTTTTGAGTCAAAAGCTTATTAATCGATTCAAACGCCTTAAGCTGATTGACATCATGATCAAGCGCTTCGTTGAATTTTTCCAACGCAACCACGGGGTTCTTAAGCTCATCACGATAAATCACGCCCACGGTGTATGCATATTTGGATTTGACGTCAGACCGTTCATCCAGTTCGCTAATGTGACCAATCACATCCACCGCTTTTTGCCACTGCTTGGTCTCTTGGTAGATCCCTAGAAGTTTATGAAGTATGCGGTGATTGTCTGGATCAATCTTCGTGGCTTCAACATAACTTTCAATCGCCTTTTGCGGCTGCTTAAGCTGCTCAGCCCATACGTTTCCGATTTCATGAAGCACTTCGACTTTTTCGGCATTGTCCGCAGAATCAAGCAGACGCTTCTTGAAATGGACAACCCGTTCCCAGTCCTTTTGCTCTTCGTGCAATGCCACAATGGCTTCTAAGCTTGGACGGTGATTGGGCGTTTCCTCCAGGGCTTTATCAAACATGTTCAAAGCCTTGCGACGCTCACCCTGCTCTCGCTTAATGACACCAAGCCTAAAGAAAATGTTGGTAATTTCTTCTGCGCTCAATGCGTCACGGTGATGAACAAGCGCCATTTGATAATGCTTGAACGCTTTGTCCCACTCTTGTTTACGGTAATGGGCTTCGGCCAACCCAATAAGCGAGGGCAGATGGGTGGTATCTAATCGATACGCATGCTCATACGCTTCCGAGGACAGGTCATTGTTATCGAGCTTGGCTGCGGTTTCTCCAAGCATGGTCCATAGCTTGCGCTGTTCTTCAGCCGGACGTTTATTAACTGTTGTAATCAGAAGCTGTAACAACGGCAGCGCTTCGCTCCATTGCGATCTCGCTTGATATTCAACGGCAAGCGGTAATGCCGCGTCTTCGTTATTGGAATCTTGCGAATAGGCTTTCTGGTAGCTCTCTATTGCCTGCTCAGGCATTTCCAACTTGGCTTCGTAAAGCTTGCCAAGCTCCACGTAGGCCTTGGCAATCTGACGCGGATTTTGATGAAGCTCCACTTCGCGATCAAGCACACGAATCGCGGAATGCCAGTCGCTCATATCAATGTAAATCTGACGCATGGCCTCTAACGACGGCAGATGCCCCGCATCGATATCCAATGCATTTTCAAAGTGTTGCAAGGCCAAGTTCAAGTCACCCATATGCTGAGCCACGACTTGCCCAATGCGGAATCGCAATGCCACCCGTTTGGATGAATCTTCAATTAAATCCGCCAAGCGATCCATCATGCCGATGGCTTCGCTG
This sequence comes from uncultured Polyangiales bacterium, assembly GCA_964640175.1. Lineage (GTDB taxonomy): Bacteria > Myxococcota_A > Polyangia > Polyangiales > JACKDX01. Next base: position 90,943 of record CAZXFW010000006.1, read on the forward strand.
TAATCACCACGTTTAACATACTGCTCTGAGAGCGCCTCCAACGCCTCAGCGTCTTGAGATTCAATATCGAGCGCATTGAGGTAGGCATCAATGCTTCGTTCAACGTTGTTTAACTCGTGAGCTTGAACTTCACCCATCGCTTTATACAACGTAACTTTAAGATCACGATCTGGGGTTGCTGTTGCATGGCGATCATAGGTTTCAATGAGTTCAGGCCACCGCTGTAACCTTCTATAAAGGCGCTCCAACCCCACATAGGCATCATGGTGCGTGGGATCCAACACAACGACTTGTTCCAATTGGGTAGCAGCTTGCTCTGGCTTGATAAACTGGTCTTCCCAAAGGCTTGCAAGCTTTAGATAAACTTCCACTTTCTCACGTTCTGTCCGTACAAACCCAAGCTGGTTCTCTAAAATTTCCCGCAATTCCTGCCAACGTTCAAGCGCGGTGTAAAGTCGCTGAAGCCCACGAAGTGCCGCGATGTTACCAGGATCGATTTCCAAGACTTTCGCATACGCCACAACGGCTTCTTCGTTATTACCCAACTCCTTTTCATAGACTTCAGCCATCGAAACTCGCGGCTGGATAGTTGCCTCAGAATCACCCAAGCTTTCGACTGTGCGGCGAAGCACAACCAGCAGCCGTTCCCATTCCTGGCTATTTCGATAAATATGCTCAAGCTTCTGCAATGCCTCAAGACTTGCTGTATCTAATTCTAACGCTTGATAATAATACTGACGAGCTTGATCGGGTACGCCAAGCTGATTTTCACACAACTCACCGAGCTCAACCAAGCGCAACATTTTTTCGCCCGGTTCATCGGTCATATCGGCAAGCTGAACTAGAATTTTTGCGAGAAGCTGCCACTGTGCCGTGGTGCGATACAGCTCTGCAAGCTGCCGCATGGCGGGAATGTTGACTGGATCCAGCTCACGGATTTCCTCGTAATAGGGAATCGCATATTCCAGATGTCCCAGTTCCGTGCCGTACCATCTGGCACAACGCAAACAGAGGATTAACCGCAGATTTGGATCTTGCTCTTGCTGCAGCGCATCGTTTGCCTGGCTTAAAAGCTCATTCCAACGCTGAGTAATTCCTGCTAAACGTTCGAGTTCGCGGGTAATTTCATCGTTGGTATAGTCTTCCGTCCAAGCCACTAAAATTGTATCAAAGGCCCGTTCATTGTCACCAAGCTCTTTTTCATACACATTGGCGGTACGCAAAAACAACTGTCGCCTGGCTTCGTGATCTTCAAGATGTTCAAGTCGGCTGAGGTACAACTCCACCAAGGGTTCCCAGCGCCCTGCGTCACGATGCAGTTGCTCCAGTTTGCCAAAGGCAACTTCATGCAAGGGCTCTAATTCCAATACGCGTTCATACGCGCTAACCCCGCCGTCTTTATACTCCGCCTTGATCTCCCAGGTTTCACCAATCGCCAATAAGACGCCAATCCGTGCCTCGATTTCTTCAAGCGCATCCGCTCGCTTTTCTAAGACACTGATATACAATTCCCACTGAGCTTCTTTAGCGTGAATAGCCTCAAGTTTATCCATGGCCTCAAACGCACGTGGATTGATCTCCAGCACGCTGCTATAGGCTTCCACGGCCTCCACTGGCTGCTGTTGCTTCTCTGCATACACGTTGCCCAACCTCATATAGACGTCTTGCAACACCGTGTCTGAAAGAACGGCAACACCCACATCAACAACGCGATGCAGGGTGCTAACCAAATCGCTGTACGCTTCGGAATTCTCCTGAATTGCAGCAACCGCAAACAACGCATCGACATTGTTGGGGTCGATATCAAGCACGCGTTCCCAACTCTCCAGGGCATTGGGATTACGTTGTAACTTTTCAGACCACACACGGCCAAGGTCAGCATAAATCGCTATGCGAGTTGCATCATCATCCGCCACAGCCGCTTCGCGTTCCAGAACATCCACGAGGTCACGCCAGTTTTGCTGTCTTGCGTAAATATCACCAAGCGCACTTAATGCTTCCCGATCTTCTCCGCGAACATCAAGCACACGCTTCCACAGCTCAACCGCTTTATCGGCATCGCCAAGATTATCAGACGCAAGGCGCGCCATCTTAGCCAACACTTCGGATTGCGCACTGTCCCCTAACGCAACCTTGTATTCACGTTCGTAAGCCTCCAGAAGTTCTTGCCACAGACCTTTTGTGGCATAGACATTTTCAAGAGCGTGAATCGCATCCATATACTGAGGGTCCAAATCATCCACAATATGGCGATAGACATGGATTGCCTGATCTGGCTCATTGAGTTCCATTTCAAGCAATCGGCCCAAGCGATAACTCAAACGAACGCCTTCACCACGACCATTCTCTGCTTGAATGCGCAACTGCAACACATCGTGCAGAGCCTTAAAAGAGCCATGCTCCGTATAGATTCGATCCAACGATTCCAACGCCTCCTCGGCCTTTGGATTCACTCCCAGGACAAACCGGTAGGCTTCTTCAGCGCGCTGAACATCACCAAGCTCTGACTCATAAAGCTGAGCCAGCTTAACACCCGCGGAAGAGACCACCGCCATGTTATCCCGTCGATGTTCCAAAACTTCAGCATACGTATTCGCTAACGTTCCCCACCCATCCAGAATGCGAGCAAGGCGATCCGTTTCCGCAGCACTGCGTTCTAACAAAGGATCTTCGAGCAGGGCCTTTTGATACCAGTCAAACGCTCGATGCGTGTCGCCCATGTTTTCGTCATAGATTTCCGCAATGCGATGCTCCAACGTCACTCGTTCCATCGCATCCGAGTGGTGCTCCAGCGTACGTTGGTGCAGATCGACCAAACGGCTCCATTGCTCTCTTCCTCGATAAACAGGCTCCAAAAGTTCTGCCACAGCAACGGTTTCAATGTCACGAACCAACATTTCTTCAAGCGCAGACACAGCCTCAGGAGAGTCTGGTTCTAACGCCATCACCTCACGATAGCGTTGCAAGGCCTGATCGGGTTGCCCAAGCTTGATCCAATAAAGCTCGGCTTGCCGAAGTTGAAGATGAATAATGTCCTGAGAATCTGTAGCCAACGCCAGCTCTTGAGATAACGTTCGAGCCAACTCACTCCACTTTTCGGTCGCAAAATAGAGCCGATCACTTGCCTCCAACGCTTCGCGGTGTTCGGGCTCTGCTTCAAGAACCACCCCGTAGCGCGCTATGGCCTCTTCAGGGTTATTGACATGAATTTCTTGAATACGCGCCAGCCTTAACGCGATATCAACCATGCGCGAGGTATCAGACTGCTCACGGGCACGTTGGATTTGCGCATCGTAAAGCCGCGTTAGTTCAGTCCATGCTCCCAATTGCTCAGCCATTCTCTCAAGTGAGCCAAGCGTCTGTTCATTGCTTGGATCGGCTTCAAGCGCACGAGCATACGCATCGAACGCACGTTCCGCTTGCCCAAGCTGTAGCTCGTAAAGCTCTGCCACTTGATGCAACAACTCCATCCGTCGATAACGATCCGATTCGTGCGCAATTTGCACTTCCATGACACTGGCAAGTTTGGCTGGATTGGGCCACGCACGGTAAAGAGGCTCAAGCACTTCTGCGGCGGCCACGGGCTCTTTGTTCTGTGCGATCATCAGCTCTAAGGCATTGAGACTGGGCTCATGATCAGGTTGTAACTGTAGAATTTCTCTGTATCCCTCGACAGCACGTGCCGGGTCTTCCAAGCGCTGATCCCACAGCTCTGCAATCCTATAACGGTGGGCAATGGCTTCATCTGGGCTTTGTGCCAGGTCTGCTTGGCGCTCAAGCACCGACAATAGCTCATTCCAATTGCCCGTTGTCTGATACAGAGCATCCAACCGACTGATCGCTAATAAATCTTCAGGATCAATCTCTAAGATACGTTGATAGACATCAACAGCTCGCTCCGAATCATGAAGCTCGCGTTCATACACAGCACCCACTTCAGCAAGCAGACGCTTTTTCTCATAAGGCTCTCCCACGAGCTCTGCCTTAGCGGTATATACTGACAGCAAATCCTTCCAGCGTTCTAACTGCAAATAGGCCGCAATCAGTTTGTCCAACACCCTGATGTCGTACGGATCAGTTTCAAGAATTTTATTATAGACATCCACAGCGGCTGGCACATTACCAAGCCATGTCTCATAAATTTCGGCGGCTTTAACCAACTCTTCTTTCTTGTCGTCCTGCGCTGCAATTGCATCGGCTTTTTGCAGTGTAATCTGAGCAAGCTCTTCGTAACGCGACGCGTTCTGGTAAAGCCGCTGAAGAGCCGTAGCAGCATCAATGCGTTCCTTATCTAACTCAAGCACTCGCCGATAGCTCTCTATCGCCCGCTCCGCATTCCCGATATGTTGTTCCTGAACTTCGGCAATTTTGAGAGTCAATCCCACGACAAGTTGAGGATCCTTAATCTGCGCAGCTTGAGATTCGTACACCTGAACAAGCTGTTCCCAAGCTCCAGAAGAGCCCGCAAGACGTTCCAGGTTCTCCTGAGTCATGACGTCTGCAGGATCAGCAGCAAGCGCCCGAGCATAGCTTTGAAACGCACCTGAATAATCCATAAGTGCGTCTTCTTGCAGTTGTGCAATGCGGTGGAGTAACTCCAGCGTACGTTCAGCATGTTGACTGTGACGAATCTGCATTTCGTGCACCGCAATGACCCGGTGCACATCTCCTGCTTGTCTATAAATGGGCTCAAGAATCTCGCACACCATCACTTCGTGTTCTGGATGGTGCGCTGCCACTTCTTCCAAGGCTCTAAGTGCCGCAGAGTTTTGGGGATCACGATCTAACACTTCGCGATACGTGTCGATGGCCACGTCTACGGCATTCAAACGCTTGACTCTCAAGTCTGCAAGCCGAAGCATCAAGCTAGCGCGTTCCTGAGGGTCTTCAGAAAGCGCTACATAGCGTTCTATGTTCTCCGCCAGTTCCGGCCACGCCTCTTGCCGCTCATAAAGCTCATCCAATGCCACAAGCGCACGTAGATTGGTGGGATCAACCTGTAATAACGTTTGGAAACACTCGATGGATTTGTCAGGCTGGCCCAATCTGCGATCATAAATTGCAGCCATCTCAGACAACAAACCTTCCTTCTCCCGAAGGTCTGTGCTGAGGTCCGCACGCTGTTTCAACACAACTAACAAGTCACCCCAGCGCTCGGCACGCCGATGCAACGACTCCAGCGCTTGAAGCACAGGCAAGTCGCCAGGTTCACTCTCTAAAATATGGCCATAGGACACAATGGCTGCCTCAAGATCTTGAAGCTGGGTGTCTTGCAACTGTGCTGCCTTTAACCAACCAAAGCGTTTGACTTCCGGGTCTTCGTTACGACTTGCAATTTCAGAAAGTGTCGAGACCAATTCTTGAAAGCGGTTTTGCTCCGAGGCCAACATCTCCAACCGGCCCAACATGGCGTGATCCTGCGGAGCGTCTTGCAACGCCCGCAAATACGTATCGAATGCTTTACGGCTATCTCCTAGCTGTACGGTGTAGATCTGTGCAATCCGATTCACAAGGTCAAGGCGTGTGTGGACATCTTCAGCCTCGGACCGCTGAACGTTAAGCGCATTGACCAAAGCACTCCAATCGCCACGCGCCTCATAGACTGGCTCAAGCACTTGCGCCGCATCTTGAGCATGTCGCCCTTCTTGCAACATGCCTTCCAACGCCTCGCGCGCACCATCATGCCCAGGCACCAACGTCAGCACCTCGCGATAGATCTCAATAGCTCGCCGGCCATCACGCAAATGTTTATCACTAACGACTGCAAGCCGGGTTTTGAGATCTGCCAATTGGGCGTCATCGAATTCCGTATCAATACGTTGCTCAAGCAACCTTGCCAGATCATCCCATCGCTCAATGCGTTGATAGATCCGCTCTAGCGCAGCATAGGCGTTGACCTCATCGGGGCCAAACGTCTGCAATATTTCTCGATAAGACTCAATCGCCGCCTCAGGATTCTTTAACTCATTTTCCAGCAAACTTGCGCGATCATAGGCGAGCTTGCGCCTTACTTCAGGGTCTGTCTCCAACTCAGCACGCCGTTCTTGAATACGCAAAAGCTCTTGGTAATCGCCCGTTTCTTTGTACAAGCGTTCCAACGCCGCCATCGCAAGCGTGTTCTCAGGTTGATCTGAATACACGGCTTGATACTGAACAATGGCTTCTTGCGTCCGACCCAAAGACCCCAACACACGGCCATATCCCAACCGCAGATCTACTAACGCATGAGGATCAGTCACAGACTCAATCGCTTTTTGGTAAACACCCACAAGTCTTTCCCAACCACCGACTTGCGATACCAATCTCTCGACATCCTCTCGCAGCACTTCACGGCCTGGATCAAGAGAGAATGCTGCAAGAAATTTCTCGAAAGCTTTTTCCGCGTCCTTGAGTTTCTGCTCGTACAACAAACCCACCTCTCGAAGGAGGTACATTTGATCTTCGGGCTCCTGGCTATGCCCTATACGAATTTCATAAACGTTGGCGAGCTTCTTCGAGTCGCCTGCTCCTTCGTAAATGGGGGTCAACGCCGTAGCCGCATCTAGGTTATTGGCATCGATGCTGAGGATTTTTTCGTAAACGCGAGCTGCCCGGTCAGCCTTTTGTTTCTTCGTATCCCAAAGTTTCGCTGAGCGGAAAAGCAACTGAGCCTTATCGTGGGCACTCGCAGCCGGTGACTCTGCTTCGCGTTCAAAAATACGAATCAGTTCGTCCCAGCGTTCAGAAGCCGCAAAGAAATCTTCGAGATCATCCCAGCGCTTGAGTGCCGTATACCGTTTTTTGAGCTGTTCTTGCGCACGTCGATCTTCGGGCTCAATGTCCAGGATGCGCTTAAACACACGCATCGATCCTTCGTCGTCATTGAGTTTATCCGCATAAATGACACCTAACGTCTGCAATGCAGCGATGAGCTGTGTCGCATCCGTCAATTGCTGGCTTTGCTGTTCAAGCACTTGAGCCAACGGCTCCCAGTTTCGCCCACGTTCGTAAAGCTTAGCCAGGTTATTGAGTGCCTCAGGATGACCTGGCTCTATCTGCAACACCTGCTGCCATAGCTCGATACATACCTGTGGCTTACGCAAGCGCTCGGTTGCCAAGTTCGCCATTTCGACAATGGTCAGCGCGCGCTGCTCAGGCTCAAGCAACTCTGCCTCGCGGCTCATAATTGCAATAAGCTTTTCCCAATCACGCCGCTTTTCATACATGTCCTTAAGATGCGCGATCGCGGTCGTGTTGTGGGGATCATGCTGAAGAGCAGCCTCGAAACATTTAATCGCTTCGGATTGGTTCGAAGACTTTTCGAGGTACATCGACCCTGCTTCAAGATGCAGGCCAACCTTTTGAGGAATATCCTCAATTAGTTCCGCTTTCGCCACCATCGCGCGGATCATGTCAGACCAGCGTTTCTGTGACTCAAACTTTGCTATCTGCTTATCCAGCTCTTCAATCGAAGTCGCTTCAGCCAAAGATTCCTCCTAAAAGCCTTGCTCAATTTCTGTTAGTTTGTCTCTTGCCGCCTTGAGGTAGTGCTCAGGGGCGCTTCCGCCTGTCTCGACAAATTTCTTCAAATAACGACCCGCCTCTTCGCGGTTTTCCATCAGCGCATAGGTCCATCCCAAAGAAAACAACGCCTCGCTCATCCCTGGCTTGATGTCCAACGCTGCTTTAAAGTGCGCCACTGCCTGAGGGAAGTCTTTCTTCTGCTGGTAAACCGTACCCAACAACTGCCGAATGCTCGCTTCTTCTTCGCTCTTTGGCTGAACCACCTTCATCGCTTCTTCGAGCACTTGCCTTGCATGATCCAAATAACCAAGGTCTGCATAAAGCCGACCAAGCGCCGTGTATGCTTCGATGAAACGTGGGCCTTGCTTAATGGCAGCCGTATACTGGTGAAGCGCGTTTTGAGGATCGTCTAGCTCTTCCAATACTTGCCCCAGTTTGTAATTGGCTTTGAAAAGTTTTGAATCCAACTTGAGCGCTTGCTCCAATGCTTCCTTGGCCTCTGACCATGACTTGACCTCTATCAACACGCTTCCAAGCTTTTCATAGTAACTCGCGGACTTGTTATTAACAGCAATCGCGCGTTTGAGATCATCTTTGGCACGTTCGTACTTTTGCATTTCAATGTGTACGATCGCTAAATTCCAAAATGCCTGATCGTTGGCGGGATCAATCGCAGTCGCTTGCTCCAATTGCTCAACGGCAAGCATGTACTGCTTCTGCTGTGCGCTGATCACACCTTCGTTCATCTTATTCATCGACTCAACGCGTGCACGGGAGCAATTGCCTCCGCCAAGCAATGGAGTCACCAAAACAACCAATGCGATCACTCGCAGCGATTTTTGCTGCATGCGAACTCCTCCTCTTCAGTGTCTATACGCACAACGGCTTTTCCCTAGTCCCCGTATGATAAGGGAGTTTGGGTGAATGATTCAAATGGATGACGTATTTTCCTAGCCCTCTACGGGCATAGAGCACATTTACCCACCCGTGGAATTGAGCATGAATGGGTAAGTTACGATAACAATGCCGCCACCTTCCGGGGACGGAAAGGTCCAGCGACGCACAGCACCCGCAATACAGCTTTGCACACTGCTGTCCGTTAAGGTGGAACGAGCAGGCTCCGCCACAGACGACTGCACAGACCCCGTAGGCGAAATAATAAACTTAACCGATACGCGGCCTTCGAGATCGGGACGCTGGCGCAGCTGCTGTTCATAACAAAACCGCACTTCATTGAGATGCCGCCGGATCACGCGACGAATCACTTCCTTAGACAGCGAACCGCGCACCTCTGCAGTGCCTTGCGTAACGCTGGGCACCTTCGATTGGCGACCACCAAAGCCACCTGCGCCGCTACCATACCCCTGACCACTGCCACCACCGCCGCCATGGCCAATGGTACCAAGACTGCCTAGGCCAATGGTGCCCTGGCCTGTACCACCGCCACCTCGGCCTGTCCCGCGTAAACCAAGTCCACGGAAACCAAAGTTTTCTCCAATTTGATCTCCCATCATCGCGCCAAGCGCACTCATCGGATCCGTCCCCAACGCCGTATCCCGGCCGTAAGGCGACGTTGGCGAATTCCACGCCCCCGTAGAAGCCTGCAACACCCCTAAGATACCTGCAGTTTGTGCCTCACGCAGCGCCTCTTCGCGCGCCATGTGAGGATCCGGGTTATCCTCGGGTCCTTCAATGCCGTAGCGATTTTTGGTTTTCTTAGCCTCTTCCTTGCCCATTTGGCCTTCGTCACCATCGTGACGCTTGCCCTTACCGCCTTCGGCATCCTTTTTGTCGCTCTGAAGCCATTCCGGAACTTCCTCTTCCAAAGTTTCGGGAGGCTCACTCAAATATTTTACCAACCGAGAGTCAGGACTTAATAATTCGAGAGACAACGACGAGGGCGAAGGTGGCATGAAGTACATCATGAGCAACAACGCCACATGGACAAGCAGCGATAGCCCCGTCCACAACTGAGCTTTATAATCAAAAGGCGGATGGGCCACAAAGGGCTTACCCGCATGCACTGGCCGCACAACAAACGTAAAGTCGCGGAATTTGACAGTGGCGGTTGCTCCCGTTGGCAGCGTGTATTGGTGCGCACCCGCAAGCTCCCGACACGGCTGCGCTTTGCCAGACACCACGAGACCCTGCAGATCCCAGCGGTCTTCTCCAATGATAACTTCACCCGAAGCCCCCTGCGGAATCACGACCGCAACGCCACCACCCGCTTCAACCACCACGGGCACGCGATCCACTCCCAGGGCTTCACGGCCGATCAAAAAATCAATGCCGTTTTCGTCTTTTTTGGAGCGCATGGGGCCTTCGCCCACATAAAACGCTCGCGGCGGAGAAAGGTACGCCACATGAAGCACACTGCTCTCTCCCCACATGACAATGACTTCAACCGCAGGATCGCTAGTTTCCACTTCATGCGGGTCCACAGGCGGGCCTACAGCGATAAGCCCGTAACGAGCATCTTCAGCATCTTCCAGCGAAGCAGGATTTAAGGAGGGCGTTCGCTTAACCGGCGGCGGAACCACCGGCGCCCCGGAATAGGGCCGTGGCACACCGGGTGAGAACGACACGCCTGGAGGCGGCATCGAAGCCACCGGCGTCAGCTCGTTATCATCAAAAACCTGACCCATGGGCGATGGCGGAGGGCCTGTCACCGCCGCATGCGAACCGGCATCCTCAAGACGCATCACGATTCGCGTGTCACCGATACGAATCTCATCCCCCGACTGAAGCTGCGCTTTATTAACACGCTTTCCGTTAACGACAGTTCCGGAAGCAGAACCGAGGTCAACGATGAACACCTCACCAGGAGCACCCAGCTCAATCACCGCGTGCATGCGAGAAACGCTTTCGTCGTCAATCCGAAGATGACTCGACGGAAGCTTCCCGATCTTAATGACCTCTTGATCAAAAGTTTCGGTACGAACTAATTGCTCGCCTTGATAAATCTCAAATATCAGCGGAACTTTATGCGCCACGTTGGACCAGCTTCTTCTCTCAGAGTTTTTCTACTGACTTCAACATTTCTGGAATAAAATCTTCACGTATCCGGATAAGCGAGGCTCTGCGCCCGCGCCGCCGCGCGCTAAGGAGCTCACCGTCAGGCCGCACGAGATCACCTGTGACAAGATCGTCTTCAAAATCGTAACTCGTTGGCGTTGCCGGCCCAGCCGAAGTGGCTGCCACACCCGTCCCTACCGCCGGGTCCGGGGCAGCAGCTTCCTGTGCACTGGCCGTAAAAACCCCGCCCAGCACACCCACACATACCACGAAAGCCCCCGCCGTAAACTTCATCGCTAGAAGTCTAACTCGCCGAAATCCCAGGGTCAATTCTTGAACAGCATAAGAAGAAAAAGCATGCCTCATGAGGCCCTCTTGAATGGACACATGCTAATGCCCCTGGCCAGCCTCTCGTAATCCTTGCACGGCAATTTCGATGTTTTGCAGGCGCCCCGGACGACATGCTTTTGTGGCGCGCTTACGCCTGGAACTTCCACCCTCCGCATGGCAACGGCGGCGCACATCTTCGACATCCTGGGTATACCGTGGGTCATTCGCTCGCGAGAGAAAGTCCTGAAAATACTCCTTGGCCTTCTCGTAATCGCTCAGTGAACCAGCCTTATAGTCTTGATAAAGAACACCAAGATTAAACAGAGCTTCAGGTCGGTTCCCGCTAATCTCAAGCGCTTTTTTGTACTCTTCTTCCGCTTTGTCAGAATTTTTTAGCCCGCGCCATGCAATGCCTAACCCCACATGCGCATCATAGCTCTTAGGTTGCAGTTTGGTGGCTTGTTCAAATGCCTTACGAGCGTCTTCGTATCCGCGGTATGAGAGCGTGATCTGTCCAAAATTCATATGGGCAGGATAAAGCGAGTTATCCAGTTCCACTGCCTGGCGAAACTTCGCGGCAGCTTCAATGATTCTATCTTGTCTTAAGTTGATGAGGCCCCATGTGTTGTAAATGGGAGCGTAGTCCTTGTTGATCTGTTGTGCCTGGCGACAGACGACTTCCGCAAGATCCAAAAGCTTCGGGTCGCTCCCCGCCAAGGATAGGTACAAAAGCGCCATTTGATTGAACGCCGGTAGATAGCTGGCGTCGATCGCTAGACCTCGACGCAAATTGGCCAACACCTCTTCGTACTGGGCCTTTGTACGCGCAGAAGCGCGATCCAAGGTGGCCAGATTGACATACCCTTCGGTACAGCGTGGATCATCTTGAATCGACTGGCGAAACATTTTCATGGCGTCCGAACCATTGCCACGGTCCATTTCAATTACACCCAGCGCCACACGAGATTTGCAATATTTGGAATCCACTCGCAGGGATCGCTCATAAAAACTTATCGCCTTATCCGTCTCTCCGCAGCGCTGCTGAGCAAGGCCTGCCATGAACAACGCCTCAGGAAACCCTGTTTTCTGTTCGTCCGCTGCCCTCTCAAACGCCCCAGAGACCCGCTCGCATTTCGTATCACTCCAGCCTTCTTTTTCGTATTGCTGAAACTCCGCGATAGTTTTCTGCCATAGATCTCGAGCTTCTGGAGAAAGCCTTTCGATCCGAAGCCCGCTACTCTCATCACCTGATGACACGATATCTTGTGAAGCGGAGGGCGTAGAAGACGACTTAGATTCGTCATCACCACCGCATGCACACAAAAAGACGAGCCATACCGCCGTCCTGATACATTGCTTACTCATTCGGAAAGCTCCACCATTCCCGGCAAAGAAACCGTGCTATGAGCATAGCCCGCCTCTCCACGCAACTCTGCTGCCAGAGGATATTCGCGTGGATTGAGCCGGTTTAGCTCCAACTCACATTGCTGAGAAAACTCACTAAACCATCGCACCCGGGTTGCCGTGATCAAACAATACTCAAACTTATCGACAGCAGGCTTTTCAAACGACTTTGCCTGCGCTTCAAGTGCATCCACATAGACGCCATAGAGTTCGTCGTCGTTTTCGATTTCCTTGGGCACCGGAGCTTCACGGAATGCATCAATGAAGCTTGAATACATCTCACCCACCCGCGCAGCCGCTGCAATCTCCCACTTGGGAACCTTAAGCTCCGCAATCTGGTTATACGAGCGCTCCGCCGCCTGTAATGCTTCACGCTTGCTATCAAGCCATCGCTTGAAATCACGCTGCGCCCAGCGGTTGACATCCGCAAGGTTTCTGCCGCCCTTATATTCCGGGAAATTGATTCGCTGAAATGCCCGGTAGAGCGTCTCAGCCAAATGAAACTTCGCCTCGGACACAGCGTCCCTAGCCATCATACTGTAACGCTCTTTGTCTTCTTTGGAGGTGTCATCCAGAGCCGCAATGCGACGCTCGGCGCCCTTGCCCCATTCTCGGACCCCAGCAGTGTATGCCGCTTCTGCCTTGGGACTGTCTTTCGCATTACGATACGCGTTACCAATGATCACATAGGCTTCAATGACTTGGTGAGGATAGGCAAACCGACTGTACTGCCGTAGCCATGTTTTGTAATGGTCAACCACCTTCGTCCAGTCTTTGCTGCGCTCATAAATCGCGCCGATTGAGAACGAAACCTGAGCCGCATCTCTCACACGACGGTTCTTTTTAGCCGCATTTGGCCCATAATTACGCTGAAAAAGCCGGACATCTTCAAGCGCTGTATCTTCTTGACCTAAGCCCAAACGGAAAAAGACAGCATTTTTGAGAGCCTCGTGCGCAATCGCACACGTATTGGTTTCACGATCTTCTTTGCTGCACGTCGACTCATCTTCGCCGGGATATTTCTTAGCAAAGGTCTCGTAGTATTCAGCACCACGTTCATAGAACGCCAACGCATGGTAGTTTGCGCCCACGAGGTAAATGGCCTTTTTAGCCAGATTACTTTCAGGGAATTTCTCGATTAACGCCGTACGCACACGAATGGCCCGTCCCAGCAAACGCGCTGCTTCAAAGTTCAACGCAGCATTCCATAATACCTCATCCATCTTCCCGCCACACTGCTCGGGATTGTCATGGAATCGGCGATAGATGCCGACGTAGGCACTGGCGGCACCCTTATACTCACGGGTTGCCTGCAACGTTTCGGCCTTTTTGCGCAAGGTATTGCAACGCAACTCACGTGTCCTGTTACACAAAACCTCATGTTCCGTTTGCTCTGTTTTGGAAGTGCAATACCATTTTTCCAGAGGATCCAACGTCTCTTCCACCGTACTAAAGCAACCCACGCGCTTAGGCTTGCCTTTTTCGGCCATCAAAATCAATGAATCGAGATACAAGTTGGCAGCATATTCCGCCAACTCGCTGTCGCGATGATTCCACGCAACATCTTTAAACAACACAGCAGCTTCTTCGAAATGGTTGGCTTCGTAATAAATACGTGCTCGTCGATACTTGATCGTAGGCAACTTCTCGTTATCAGAGACGTAACAAATGTATCTCTGAAAGGCCTTGAGCATACCTGTTTCCAGAGGACCCAATGGCTTAGGCTCCAGCACATCTTCTACCGGCTCGGCCTGTTTGCCCTTGCGTTTGCTAAACTCACTCCGCGTGGCTCGCTCGGTCTGCTTGTAAAGCTGCTGATATGAGTTGTTGTAACAAAGCACCGCAGCATAGGCAGCGTCCGAAACAAACTCGCCCTTGGGATTCATATCCACGACACGGTCGAAGGCCGGGCCACACTCGCGCCAATCTTCCATCTTCCAAAGAAGCTCAGCTCGGTAGTACGCGATGCGATAAGGCGTCGGCCAGTCTTTACGCGCGATATCCGGGAATTTGAGCGTCTCGATGTCAGGGAATTCCTGCACAATACGATCATAAATCTGCGCTGCGAGCCGCATGGTGCTGCGATCTTTCGTACCCGCTTGCTGCGGCGTGCCAACGGCTTCGCGGTGCCATGCCGTCGCCAGCTGAAACAACACTCCTGCTGTGGTTTGTTTACACTCCATTTTTGCCTGCGCAGGATGCTTGCTGCGCATAAATGCCTTGTACACATCGACAAGCTGCTTACCTTCGCCCACCTGTTCAGCCTTAGGACGAGAAGAAATGACAGCATCGGTAATGCGACCTTGCCAGTAACAGACACGCTCACTTGCTGGCTTTTCAGCAATTAGCTTCTGATATACCTCAATGGTCTGATCCCATCGACCGGTGTCAAAGTAGAGCTCAGCCAAACTTTCCAGCATCTCCATGGCTTGATTGCGGTCAGACGCAATCTTCAGGAAATACGACAGAGCTTGCTTGGGACTGCCAACCTGCGAATACGGCAGCACAATTTCACGCAACGACTGTCGCGCAAGATTCTTACCATCGCGCGCTTCAGGATGCCCCGTCGCAAACCGAATCACGTCGACGAATCGATCCATCGATGCCTTGAAATTCTCAAGATTGTAGTAACACCACGCCTGCTTGTACAACGCGTAACCATACACGGTATTTTGCTCAGGCGGCGTAGCGTTCACTTTCTGATAAAACTTCAGAGCATCCGCCATTTGCCCTTGAGCAAAGTAATATTCGGCAAACGCGAGATACGCGTTGGGGATAAACCGGCTCTTGGGATGTTCTTTGATCAGGCGGTAGTAGACTTCCCGCGCACGATCGAATTGCCCCGTTTCCTCAAGCCCGAACGCCAAAGAAAAGAGCACCTCGTCCATGCGAGGATAATTTTTGTGGTCGCGCACCAAGATGGCGTACTTGCGCAACGCTTCCTGGCGCCAGCGCCCCGTTTCTTTTTCCAACGCAGCCTGCTGTTGCTGAAGGGCTTTAACGCGCGCTTGATCCTTTTTACCCCGCGCTTGAAAAATCGGCTCATCCAACGCACGGGCGCGTCGCGTCGAGTCCTGTTGTAGCTCAAAGTACGCTTCAGCAGCACGCAACAACACATCGGGACGACGAGGATTGGTGACAGGCGTATTTTGAATCAACCGCTCTAAAATCTGCACTTCATTTAACAATAACGCGCGCTGCTTACGTTCTGTTTGCGCTTGATTGCGGCGTGTAGCCACATCGACCTCGAAGCCCGGCTTGTAGTCTTTCTGCTCTTTCGTTTTCTTGCGAACAGAAGCACCCTGAAACACGGTGCGTGGTGCAGATTGGCCTGTCAGCTGCCCCCACTGCGGACCTTTGTCCGGACATTGATCAAGCTGACCCGCCACATCCGGCGAAATACACATCAGTGTGGATTGCGGCTGCGACTGCGGCTTTGTTTGAGCCGGTTTCAAAGGCGCAGCAACACCCCGTGACGCTGCCCACACCATGGCTATGGTTACGACAGCGACTGTCCAACGTTTATCCAACATACCTTACCTTCCGCAGCGCGACGTGACTTGCTGACGATAAAACCCTAATTCATCGCGCCAGTATTCTCCATTGAATGGCCACATCTGATGTTCTTCATCCACTTCCACATCGCCATGACCTGTTCGAGAAGCTTCAAGCTGCTGGCTTTGCATTTCTTGCGAAAGTTGCCCACGCGTGTAACTCAGGATTTCCACCTGTACGGTGTCCGCTTGGTTCATCAGGTCCTGCAGCTCTGTGATCAGCCGAGTGTATCGTGCACGGGCCATGTCACCTGCTTGATCGATGGCAAAGGATTTCGCCAGCGCAATATCCTGCAAAATTTGCCCACCAAGCGCCGAGTTTTTGAAATTGGCAGGCATATCATTGAGATGCTTTTCTTCCGCATCCAACATGCGGATGTACTCTAAGTACCGAAGCAGCTCACGATCCGAAAACGCCGAATGCACTACGCCCTGAACCTCCGGCGACAGGTTGGCTTTGTTCTCACGAACATCACGAAGGAACTGGTAGAACTTTTGGTTGTCTTGGTGTTTTGCAAGCACAGCCTGCAGTTTGCCCTGAACGGGATCGTAGATCTCATGAAACTTCTGAACCGTGGCCGAAGCGTTGTCCATTTGGCAGTTGTAGAAAAACACCACTGACTTAAGCACGTAGGCTTCAGGATAATACGCCTCTTTGAAATACGGAGACGTTAACGTGTGAACGTTACCCAGTGATCGCGAGTACTCATCGGCAAGGAAAAACGCCCACGACGCCTCAAACGTGGCATCAAGCCAATATTCGCTACCTTGCTCTACCTCGTTCCACGCTCCAACAGCATTCCCGAGGACTCGCCCATCGATTTTGCGCTCACCCGTCGTGGCATCTACCTTGTTGGCCGCCTTGTAGTAAACACGCGCCAAGGACAACCAGGCCAGATCGACCAAACGATCTTCATCATCGCCCGCGTTCAAGCTGCCGTCTTCATCGGCATCAATAATGGCCCGAAATGACGCAATGGCAGGCCGGGCACGTCGCTCTTGAACGTACGAAATGCCCTCAAACAACTTGGCCTTCGCAAACCACTTACTGCCCTTGTTTACCTTAGAAAACAAGCGAATTGCCTCTGAAAATTCAGCCTTGCTGTATTTATACCGTCCCATCAAATATAGGATGTGCTGGTAAAGCTCTTGGTTTTCTTTGGTATTGAACTGTTCCAGCTTGGCAGGGTCGTATTGGCCCACCTTTTCAATAATTCCTGCGGACTCTGGCAACTGTGCCGCAAGATGCGCTAACCACTCCAAAGTTTGGTCAAAATAGGCGTGGCTTGGCCCCGCCTGGACAATCTGGTCAAAAATCGCCAGGGCCCCTTGGTAAAACTTGAGATGATAAAGGCTTTTCGCCAAGAAAAACTCGGCACGTTGAGCCTCCCCGCCTTTGCCCTCAGTAATGGCCTTAAACCCCAACGAGGCGTCGGCATAGCTTTTAGCATCGTAAGCTTTCACCGCATCCGCCATCGCCGTAGAGCTTGAAGCCCCCTTACTTACGCGCTTTTGGGCAAATACCGGCAGTGCCGTGATACACAGCACGACCAAAACGATCCACTTTAACACCGCGCCGCTAGAACGCATACAGGCCCCTTATTACTCGAAAATTTGATTTCAATGATAGAAAGTGGTGCTTAAGATTGTCAAGAGAAGCACCACCGATGTGCGTCATCTTGACAGCTTCAACCAGCTGACCGTAGCTTCTTGCTTGCACATGTGTAGTTTTACTGGGGGATCGACCAACGTGCTCAAACAATTCGTGATAGGTGCATGGATATTAGGGGCTGTAACAATCGTTACTGGCTGTGAAGCAGAAGGGGTCGGCGATCCCTGCACGCCAGAAAGCGTGCAAACAGGGGGATTTGACTCTCGTGAAGTCTACCTTGAACCAAGCTCAGTCCAGTGCCGAACCCGTTTATGCCTGGTGTATCACTTGGCAGGCGATCCTTCGAACGTCTGTGCGCCGGGAGAAGCGCCCGGAACAGACGGGTGTTTGCCTGAAAGCGAGATCAACGATCGCGTCTATTGCAGCTGCCGCTGCGGTGTTCCTGATGGAGTTAAGGGAGAAACCTGTGACTGTCCGGATGGCTACGTGTGCGAAGCGTTGTTTGAGTCTTCAGAAAACAGCCCTGGTATTGCTGGAAGTTACTGTGTAAAGAAGGGCGTTCCTGCCCAGTAATCCAGCAGCGCATCTTGAGTTGGCGAAACGTGCCGAAACCCTGGTTGCCACGTGGCTAGAAGATCGCGGCTATCACATCGTTGAACGTAACGCCCGTGTGGGACGCTTGGAGATCGATATCATCGCCAAAGAGAACACAACGATCGTGTTCTGCGAGGTCCGAGCACGGCGTCATGCACGTTTCATGAACCCTGAAGACTCGATTACCCCCGCTAAGATTCAACGGCTACAAACCGCAGCACGCTTATGGCTCTGCCGTCATTCTGGGGCACAAGGCTACCAGATGCGCTTCGATGTGGCTTCCGTCGTCTTTGATTGCCCTGAAGGGCGGGTGGTGTATTTTGACAACGCGTTCGATGGGAGTTCAGCCGGTTTTATGGGTTGATTTGACGGCGCATCGTCTCACATAACTGCCTGAGGGTGCGTGTAATTTCCTCCGGCGCACTTTGTTCACTGGCCATTACCAGCAGCCGCTCCAAGGCTAGCAGATCGTCCTCACGACGCGTGCGTAACGCAAGGACCATTTCTGAAAACGCTTCGCCCACATCCTGAAGTTCATCGTGTTTACGAAAGCGTGCTTGAACGTTGAGATTACCGTTTTGAACCTCTGCCAACAGCCGTTTGAGCTTGAATGCAGGGCCTGCCAATCGGTGGGTAATTACGATCCCCGTTAACGCCATGGCCATGATCAAAAGCAAAATACCCCCTGCGATCGCCAACGCCACGCGACGATCCTGCTGCTCGGACCATTGCTCAAGATTATTGACGACGGCTGGGTTAAGATCCGGCTGCGTTGCCATTTGTATTGCAAGCGCTTCGCTCTGTCCTTTGGAATAGTCATAAGCCAAGTACCCAAGGACCGAAGCAACCGCCACCACCACAAGCATGACCATTCCCACATGTTTAAACTGAAAACGCCGATCAAGAACGTAATTGCGCATCTGACGCCGTGATGCTCCTGGTTGTGATACATATGCCATGGTTATCTTCCCCCGCTTGCTTGTTGCATCGCTTGAGACAGCCGTTTAAGCGCTCCGGAAAACGCGCCTTCAATGGCCTGCTGTCGCATGGTGGCAAAATCACCACCCCCAGAGACGCGTGCTGCGCCGCTGAGCATGGCACGAATGTCGTGCCCCGGATAGGTGCTTAGAATCACCGATACTTCCGCACGTACTTCTTGGTCGGAAGATTGTTCCACATTCACAATCGAGCTATCTACGTAATAGCCTACCAAACTCTGTTTTTGTAAGACCGAACGTGCCTGAGCCTCGCTCTCGTTATCAGGCGCCAGTCGAACGCCTGCCATCGTGGCAATCCGTTGTTTGACAAAGTGCCTCAATGCCTGAAGCGAACCCCCTTTAATACCTTGAACATTGCTGCCCAGACTTCCTACGCCTACGTAAAACACACCCCTTTGGTCTTGAGTTTCAGTGTGTTCCAGGGCCGATATGGCCTGGTTGACGGCACTTCGTACGGTCGGGTCGGGATCACGTGCGATGCGCCGCAATGCCGGTAGGGCTGAACAATCCCTCATTTCCTGCAATGCAGCGGCTGCAGAGGATCGCACCGCAGGATGTTCATCCTTGAGAGCGACTATGAGCGCACGCACACTTTCAGAAGACCGTTCCACCCGTGCAAGCGAAAGCGCCGCCTGAGCACGGACTCGAAAATGCGTTGAGGTTTGCAATTTTCGGATCAGGAAATCGGTGCGCGCATTTTGGGCGTGCGCATGGGTGGCTATCCCCAAGCACGCCAACAAAACCCATACACAAAGCCTTCGGCGCGCATAAGGCGAAGGAGATGCACACGCCTGGCTGGCATACAACGATCTAATGCGCATGCCGTCTTTCCATGGATGTTCTCCTGACCTACCGTGACGTTGAGAAGTTCAGACGTCTAACGTCTTTCTAACATTCACTGTGGGTCTTTTGATAAGTATCTTTAAAAGACTCGTCTTCTGCAATGCACTCTTTCAAAAGTGGTACGTAAAGGTAGGCTACAGAACCCATGATGACTACGACAACCTGGATCATTCTCGCGCTTATTTTGATAAGTAGCCTGGGCACCTGGCTATGGTGGCTCTCTCGCAAGCCTAAAGCGCCACAGCTATCAGATTCGCAAACGGCATCTACCGCGCCACCTACACCCTCCGTCCCACACCCACGCGTCCATGCACCGCAGCCGCAGCATTTTGTGACAGCGCTTGCCAAGAGTCGAGCAGGATTTATGGCCCGTGTTGCCGATCTCATTCGGCAACATGCTCATTCAGGTGCGGGCAAAAGCGAGCAGGATGCCCTGTATCGCGACTTGGAAACAACGCTGCTTTCAGCCGACGTGGGTGCAACCACGACGAGCAAACTGCTTCAAAACATGACTGCACAGGCCGAGCAACGCGAAGGGCTCTTAGACATCCTGCGTCAGGACATGTTGCACATGTTGAAACAACCTACACGCCCTGCCCCTGCGCCCACCGGATTACACGTCTGGATGTTGGTAGGCGTCAACGGCGTAGGCAAAACGACCACAGCAGCAAAGCTCGCCCAACATCACCTTGCGCAAGGCAAAACAGTCGTGCTGGCTGCCGCGGACACCTTTCGAGCAGCAGCAGTCGCCCAGCTCCAAACGTGGGCTGACCGCATGCACGTCGAAGTTGTGACTGGAAAAGAAGGCGCAGATCCCGCTTCGGTGGCCTTCGATGCCATCCGTAAAGCCCGCGAACTAGAAGCCGATATCGTGCTCATTGACACGGCCGGTCGGTTGCACACCAAAGCACCACTTATGGAAGAACTTAAGAAAGTCCATCGCAGCTGCGAAAAAGCACTGGGAAGACCTGTAGACGAAACGCTGCTTGTCCTGGATGCTACCAGCGGGCAAAATGCCGTACAGCAGGCAGCCACGTTTCAGGAAGCACTCCCTTTGACGGGGCTCGTGCTTACCAAACTTGATGGAACGGCCAAAGGGGGCGTCGTCCTGGCAGTGAGTGACCAGCTTGGCCTTGCGGTACGCTATGTGGGGCTCGGCGAAGGGATGAACGATCTGGCAGAATTCAACCCACAAGCCTTTGTAGATGCCCTGTTTGCACTTTCAACCTCAGAATAGCGATGCGAAGTTGAACTCCTGCGATTCACCATGTTATACGTGTCAGAACCTTTAGGGGCCTTGGATGGGCAAGCTGCAGCAACGACTGGTCATATCAACGTTTTGTGCCCTCGTATTGGCAACTCCGCTTAGCCTCGCCAAGCATGCGACGGCTCAGGACATGACCTTTGACTTGGAAGACGTTGAGCAACAGCCTAAAAAACCGGCTCGCTCGCAAAAACGCAACAAGCGCTCACGAAAAGACAAGGCGGCAGAACAAGCCACCCCAGAAGCTGTTGATACAACGGCCGAACCAGACACCACGCAAACCACCACTGCCACGGGCTCAACGGAAACTGGGGTGATTGGCGAGCTGGCAGCCGAAGACAGCACTGTGGCTTCTGACTTCAAGCTTCAGGCTCCCAAAGAGGCCAAAGAAGAAATCTATGCGGTTCAGCAGATTTACGCCTTGCGCCTGAACCGTTTTGAGCTGGCTCCCTCGGTTGCGTTTACAGTGAACGACCCCTACGTCAGCCATACAGGCATTGGCGCAGCGTTTAATTATTGGTGGACTAACGTTCTGGCGATCGGTGTTAACTTTCTTTGGTATGAGGGGTTGGAAAACGAGTCTGATCTCAACTATCACGTCCGCCGCTCCACGCGCTTGGGCGTTCCGATCACCGAATACCAGTTTGGGGCCCATCTCAACTTCACGTATGTGCCTTTGTACGGCAAATTTTCCCTGTTTAATAATCATATTTTCCAATGGGATGCGTATGTGCTGGGGGGCGTTGGTGTGATGCGGACCCGTCCAGTGCCTGTGGTCGATCCTGAGTATCGTTACTTCGATTATGACTTCCGCTTGGCCTTCAACGTGGGCCTCGGTATTCGCGTGTTTGTAACACGGTATTTGGCGATCTTTGGCGAGCTACGTGACTATGCTTATCTTGAACAGTTTGAAAGCTTGGATGTGCCCTTAGATACGGCAGCACGGCAAGATCCAGACACCTGGCTTTCCGATAGCTCCACTCTTACGAATAACGTCACGATTCATCTGGGCGTTACGCTCTTTTTCCCCTTTAGCTTTGAGTACAAGTTACCTAGGTAGGCCATGCAGAGGATGAGGCTGATCATACGATGTATCCTGAGTTTGACACTGGTCACAGTCATGTGGCTAGGCGTTGACCCTTCTTCTGCATCTGCACAGGAAGTGCAGGTGTCTGGGCCTCTTGCAGGGGCTCCGGCATGTATTGATTGCCGCCTCTATCGCGAAAATCGATTTTCCATCAAACCGTTTGTCGGGTTTACGCTTCAGGATGAATTTTCCAGGACCATCATGTTTGGCGCTGAAGCGGGCTACCATTTCACCGACTGGATTGGAATCGGCCTTTGGGGCGCCTTGGCCCCTGTACATATCGATACAGATTTGACTGACCAAGTGGGCTCACAAGGTCAATCCACGACCAATAACCGTCTCAGCCTGCCTTCTACAGGTGGGTTCGATCAGCAAATCGGTGAGATCAAGTGGGCCGCGGGACTGGAAGCCGTGTTCATTCCATTGCGGGGTAAGCTGGCATTGTTTCAAAAGCTGTTTATCGATACCGATTTTTCAGTGTTCGGCGGCGTGGCCTTGGTGGGTATTGAAGAGCGTGCCAATGTCAACACAGGCTCAGGACCTACCGATGTCTGTTTGACAGGTGAAGCAAGCGCTTCTCCGGCATGTCTAGCGACTCAGAGCGCGCGTGCCAGCCGCGTCGCCATTGCGCCTTCCTTCGGCGTAGCCTTGACGGCGTATGCCACAGACTTTTTTGGAATCAGCTTGGAATGGCGTGCGCTTCCGTTTTCTTGGAATACCTCTGGCACCGATGAGGGCGGCAAAGATGAAAACGGCAATACAAACGGTGGAGATTTTCCCGATGGAAAGATTAATGGCGACGATCGCATCTTCCATTTCAATCACATGTTTAGCTTGGGATTTATCTTTTACTTGCCACCAGAGACAGGTCGCACCACCGCTGACTAAGGCGTGTATCTAGCGCTTTTTGCGTGGCACGCCGTGATTGTCTAGCTGATAGTTTGATGGCAGGCTAATTCCCTTAGCCAACGTGCCCAACGACCACTGTTCTTGAGCAAACGTATCGAGAATACGGGCACGCACCCGGACGCTTTCCTCTTTGGCCAATAGCTCTACGAGCCGCTCCTTGTAACTTTCTGCATTGGGCTGAGAGACTAAGACCCCTACGGTATAGAACCGGGTTGTTTCGTTCACATCATCCAAAAATCTCTCCACCACAGGTCCGATACGGGGATCGTGGCGTTCTTCAAGCACCGCAAGCACTTGTATTTTCCGCTGAGGATCGCGCTCATACTCCGTGTCCATGCTTTGCACCAAAGCAAGCAACTCCCCTAAAACATCTTCTTCGCTAAGCAAATGTTCGAGGAGTTTCAATGGCCAGCCCAGTGATTCCGCACGCCTTAAAAAGCGTTTAACAGGTTCAACGGCCATTTCACTCGCATCTTTTATAATTTCGAAGGTTGCGTCTTTTTCTTCTTGATCCGTAATGCTCGGGTCTGTGGTGTACGTAAAACGTATCAGAAGCGCATCAATGGCTTCTGGCGTTTTCATAGCTCCAAGTGCCTTGATGGCTTCCCATCGATCAGGGGATTGTGAACGCTTATTAGCCACACGCTGAGCAAACTTCTTGAGCGTGGCTTGGTTGTCCTTACTAAAGATGCTCCATAACGCCATAACGCGGGGACCGTACTGCTCGGCTAAACCTTTTTCAACCTACGGAATGAGGACAGGGTGCAGATTGACCTGACCACCTTTGCTCTGCACGATAAACCGAACCATTCGGCAACCATGCTGCGTCACCAAAGCCGCTGCATTGGCCTGGAGACGTTTGATAAAACGATCTTGAGAGATCTGAGAGACATCCTCGCCCGTTGCCCGCTTGGCGCTCACATATTCTTGGAAGATCCGTTGATGGTAGTGGGCTTCGTTTTCAACGGCTAACCTGGCAATCACGGCTGGATCGTTTGGATCGTCCTGTGCCGCTTCTACTTCTTTGCGTACGGAGCCTCCCCGCATGGAGTCTTTAAAAGCGGCATCACGCCAGGCAGAAGGCTCTGGAGGCTGTGAAATGCCACTGTGATCCTCTGTCAAAGGCGAAGTGCCATCCGGCACACCGGCAAAGACATTCAGAAGCTGATTAATCCGATAGGCCAACCCGCCTAACTCTGCGCTTTTAATGTCGAGCCTCATCTCCGTATTGCCGTTAATAACGCCTAAAACACCTTCTTCGATCTGTTCGATCGGACGAAGCAGCATGGAGCCTATGACAATACCGTATCCGATCACGACAAGGGCAATAAACACTGTCAAGATAAGAATAATATTAACAGGCGAAGCCTTGCTAAGCACCTCGTCGCGATCCGCCAGTACCACAGCAGCCAATGGCGCAGCGTTTGTCAATGGCAAAGGCGTGATCACGCCTTGGTATACATGATCTCCTAAAGAGGTGACCCAGGTATTGGAAGCGTGGGCTTTGTCATGCAATGCGGCATAAGTCTGTGCTTTGGCTCTGCCACTGAATAAAAATGTTTTTAGCTCTGCCAAGGCTTGAGGAGGCAACGATGAGCTATACACCCTGCCCTCAGATACGAAAGCGACATCTCGCCCAATCATCTTGGCTTCTGATAACGCAACCCCATCCGAGACATCGTAGCTTACTACTAGCGCCCCTAAGAGCCTCCCTTCCCGAAAAGTCGAGATGGGAGCAACGGCGGTGCGTAATAAATCACCCGTAGGGGTATGATTCCAAATATCGATACGGGCCGTACCGGAGCGAAGGACATCTTTGAGCACAGGGATTTGTTGTTCTAAGGGTGTCCCATACATTTGGTTGCGATCGGCATTGCGTGCCATTACATGTCCCGTTTCATCCGTGATCACTACGATCTCAGGGCTGCTAGGCATGCCACGGGCCGGATCTTGAAACCATCGAGCCACAGCTTCTGCAGCTTCATACGCACGGTTACGCCGGCCTGTTTCATCGAGCGCCGCAAATACACTTTTCAACTGGGATGTATCCGCGCGGTCTCTCACAGCACTCATAAATTCCATGCCCGAAAGCCGCCATGAATGCTCAAGTTGTAGCTGCTCTTGACCTATACCGGCCTCAATGTCGTCAACCAGGCGCTGCTCGAATTCCGACTGAACCAGCCAATAAGAAGCCAGCCCCAACACCACTACCGCAGTCAAGTTGCCAGCGATGATCTTGAACCGCATAGACCCTCAGTTTCTAACACCTTGGCGAATTAACGGTCAAGCTCTTGATATATTGTCGCTTTTTAGAAAATCTGCCGGGTCTTTTTCACTCCCTGCATAAACCATGAACAGGCAGGTTTACCCCTTTGTTGCCGTCAGGTCACAGGTGCTTAAAATCGGGCTGACGTGACATCTTCTACGACGTGGCAAGTCTTATGTGCAAGTGCTGAACTAGCCGCTGAAGTTCATCATTTGGGTATGGAACGCAGGCTTACCCTTGCTCCAGACATGACTCCCAATCCGCTGGCTGAAGCTCAAACAGCCCTTATGAAAGGGGCGAGTGTACTTTTGGCATTGCAAGCCACGCCGGATGTTAAAAGCCTTGTGAAGTTAGCTCGTACGGCACATCATGAAAAGCAACACGTCGTCCTCGGCTTCCTCGAACAAAGCCATAGCGCGCGCGCCATGCGAGAGTTCGCCTGTGATCTCGGAATCACCTGCGTTGAAGACATGGGCGCCCTCGTAGCCGCAGCCGCCTTGCTGATGGCAGGCGCTCAACGCCCTTGGACCGCATCGCTCCGCATGCTCAACTCCCTTGATCGCGCTAAACTCCATCCCTTGATAGATACTATAGACGCCAAATCAGGCGCCTTTGGTTCTGAGTCGAACTTTTACGTATCCTGGCGTGCCACAGAACATCATCCTTGGCATGTAATTGGCTCCCGCACTCAAGTGGCGGAAGCCTTACGCGCCTTACGCGCCGCCAATCCGTACGAACCACCAGACTTGCTAGGCCTGCCTCCTCCCAAGGATGTAGACCATCACGCGGTACAACAGGTGTTGTTTGGACCTGCCAGGGCACTTTCCGATCCTGCCAGTAAAGCAGTGCTGCGTCCCTATGGCGTACCTTGTCCGGAGGAAGAACTCTGCTCCAGTTCTTCACGCACTGCCTCAGAGGCGACCCGGATGGGTTTTCCTGTACGCATTGCACTTGCTTCTCCTGACCTCCGAGCCTGGGATCACCCTGACCTCGTCGTCGATGCAGTCGACAATGCGTCACGTGCCAGACAGGTGTTTCAGCACGTCATGGAGCTCGCCAAAGAACGCGCACCCCAAGCCCGGCTCCTTGGGGTCACGGTGAGCCTAACCCGGGCTGAGCGTGCATTGTTGCGTATCCGCATCACTCCAGCACCCCATGGGCTCGTATTGCTCCAAGTGGGTTTTGCCGATCCGCACGGAATGGCTGCAGGAGACGTGACCATGTCTTATCTCCCTATTTCGAAGGAACGCTTCGAACCTATGCTAAGCCGTCTAAAAGGACACCAATTGCTGTTTGAAAGCAATCACGACGGTCGCGGACGTGCGCGGTATTCAGGCACGGAGATGCTCTACGAAGTTCTGCATCGATTAGGCACCTTTGTAAATTATCAACGCAAGGAGGTGGATTCCGTAGAACTTAACCCATTGGTTGTGTTGCTCGATGGATCGGTGGAAATTCGCGAGGCTTGCGTCACCGTCACGGATGCCTTTAGTCGTGCATTGAGCGAGGCTTCAGGCTAAACGCGATGCCTTGTCCCATAGAAAAGACAAGCCCACCCCCAACACCAAAAGGTGCGAGGATGGGATTCTAAGCTCTTTACTGGACCCTACGAATTAGGGGCCGGTCAAACCTCGATCTTGTGTGGTTTCTTCAGCCTTTAGGAACGGTGCTAATCCCGCAACACGCGCCACACCTAAGTATAAAAGAGCCAGTACTGCAACCACAATTGCACCTTTGGTTACTGCACTCGCGTCAGACCAGAATGACATGACATCGCCTCCTTAGTGGATCCATGTAAAACTACTAGCCCCTAGTCTAAAGAAGCCAATTCCATGGAGTCAAGAATCTCTACATAATTAGAGCCAAACCGAGTACTAATCAGTCAAAATGTGGGTTTTAGTCATCGGAAATAAGTCCTCTCTCGATCGGGCCGAAAGTGGCGCCGGAGTGCTTAGGCAGCTCGGCTGTACGGTCCATACGGCCGATTTGTGGGATGAACTGGATATCTTGATTCAAGCACATAAGCCCCCTGCGGCCGTATTGGTGGAAGCGTTGGACCAGGTGGATGCGGGCCGAGCAGCCATGGCACGCCTCACTGCCATTCCTGCATTACGCAATGTGCCCGTCTTAATAGCTATCACGGTTAACGCGATTCAACGCCTTCAAGCCCACGATGGGTTCGATGACTTTGTGCTTGTGCCCTACGTACCTGCAGAGCTTTACATGCGTGTACGCAAAGGAGAATGGCGACACAGTGAGTTCTCGGGAGCTGAAATTCTCAAAGTTGGGTCTCTTACGTTAGACCTCGCAGGGCATGAACTGTCCGTACGTGGCCGTGCAGTCGCACTGACACAACAAGAGTTTGCCTTGTTGCGATTCTTATGTGAGCACCGAGGCCGTGTGTTTAGCCGGGACCAGCTCCTTGAACGCGTATGGGGCGTAGATTATTATGGAAGCAGCCGTACCGTGGATATCCACATTCGTCGGCTGCGCATGAAACTGGGGGAAGCGGCTCAACCCCTCGAAACCGTGCGAGGGGTCGGCTATAAGATCAAGGCCCCATGAAACGTGAAATCGCGCCCCTGGCTATAAGCTGCGGAGATCCTTCGGGAATTGGGCCTTATGTTGCCTTGAACGCAGCCCTAGCGCTGGCCAAAGAGCACCCCAGCGTGCTCTTTGGAGACGCAGAACAGCTACACCAATTGGCACGCCATGCACCCGCTATGCCGTTATCTGTGCTTGGCACCATGGATGAATGGACACCTTCCCATCAAGCCGTGTCCGTGATTGATGTATGCCGTATCTCGTCGAACGATATTTCCAAACACACTCCCAACGCCGCTTGCGGAAACGCTCAGCTTCAGTTTCTGAAGCGTGCTGCCGATGCGGTGATGCACGGCAAAGCACGCGCACTGGTCACGGCTCCGATGAGCAAAGCTTCAGTCAGCATGAGCGGTGTTAACTTTCACGGCCACACCGAATTTCTCGCAGACATCGCTGGGCTAGCAACCGATGCAGTGAGCATGTTGTTCTTAGGACCTCGCTTGAAAACAGCTCTTGTCACCACACACCTTTCCCTGAAACACGTGCCTATGGCCATCACTGCCAAGCGTGTCACCCGAGCCATTGTTCATGCCGCAGAAGCCATCCTGGCGTTGGCCCGTGCAGGTCAAGTATCTCTTCCAGCCAGCCTTGTCGTGTGTGGGCTCAATCCGCACGCAGGCGAAGAGGGGCTGTTTGGACTGGAAGAGTCCCAACACATCGCGCCAGGCATGCATCAAGCACGTCAACATGCCGTATTTAACAATGGAAATGTAGAGCTCGTTGGGCCATTAGGTGCAGAAACGGCTTTCCGGTTGGCCGCCTCCGGCACGTACGCCGCCGCAGTTGCGATGTACCACGATCAAGCCACCATTGCGTCCAAGCTTCTTGACTGGAATCACGCAGTGAATGTGACGTGGGGGCTGCCGTTTGTCCGTACCAGTGTTGACCACGGCGTGGCTTACGATGCCGCCAAAACGGGCACCGCTGATGCGACTGCCATGGTTGCCGCCATGCGAGTTGCGTTAGACTTATCGCAATGACGCATCCCTTTTCGAAACGAACGTCCGAAACGTCCGATAATTGTGTTTCAGTTCGAGGAGCCCGCGAACACAATCTCAAGAATATCTCTTTAACCTTCCCTCAACAGGCCATGGTGGTCGTGACAGGGCCAAGCGGATCCGGCAAATCGTCCCTCGCTATTGATACAATTTATGCAGAAGGCCAACGGCGCTATCTGGAAATGCTGAGCTACCAGTCGAACGAACTACTGGCGCGTCTTGCAAAGCCCAAAGTCGAGTGGATCGAAGGACTACCGCCCACGGTGGTACTGCGGCCTTTTCACGGAATGCGGCATCCTCTTGCCACCGTGGGAACCGTCACCCGGCTTGAAGACTATCTGCGCGTGCTTGGGGCACGTCTTGGCACAGCCTATTGTCCACAATGTGACACTCCTGTTGCTCCCATGAGCCTACAAACCATCGCGACACATGTCCTGGCACACCCAGCCAACATGCGTTTTACCGTACTTGCACCACTAGGAATCTATGAAGGAAATTCCTTAAAACCCATCCTCGAAGATCTTCGCAGACGCGGTTTCGTACGAGTGCTCTTTCATGGAAAAACATACGCACTGGATGACGCTTCAGTGATCTTGCCCGAGGTTCAAGGAGAGCTTGAAGTTCAGATTGATCGATTACGCGTCGATGACAGCCAAAAAAGCCGCTTGTTTGAAGCGTTGGAACTTGCGCTTACCTTAAGTCCCCGCATTCACATCCGTTACGAAAATGAAACCACCGAGGCACTTTCTCCCCATTGGATATGTATGCAGTGCCATGCAGAACTCCCTCCCCTGTCGGTAGAACTTTTGTCTTTCACCCATCGACTGGGAAGCTGTGCCGATTGCCATGGACTCGGCCGTTCCGATAACAACCACGCTTCTAGCTCGCAAACCTGTATGACATGTTTAGGAACTCGACTTTCCAGGGCTGCTTCAGCAGTACGGCTTGGCGGGCTTCGTTTTACAGAGGTTCGCACCATGTCTGCCGATGCCTTGTGTGAGTGGCTAGCAACACTTCCTATCGATGCGCAACACGAAGAATTGCACACCTCGATACGAGAACCTTTGCGTCGTCGACTTAAATTGCTGGGCGAGGTCGGGCTTGGATACTTGGAACTCTCACGTTCGATGTCAGCGTTGTCAGTGGGCGAAGCTAGCCGAGTGGCATTAATAGGACAATGGGACAGCGCGATGAGCGGGGTGCTGTGCATCATTGACGAGCCTTCTCAAGGTCTTCATCGCGCAGACCTTCACAAGATGCTTAATGTCTTAAAAAAACTGCGCGCCCAAGGCAACAGCACATTAATCGTCGAACATGATCTTGCTGTCATACGGCAAGCCGACCATCTGATTGATATGGGGCCTGGCGCAGGATCTTACGGCGGTCACATTATCAGCCAAGGGACCCCCAAAGCCGTAAGTGCAGACCGTCAATCCATCACCGGGCAATACCTTGCTGGCAGTCGTTCTATCCCTGTGCCAAACCGCCGAAGAGCTGTGGGGACTGCACATATTGCCATCAAACGTGCCAGCATTCATACACTCAACGACCTGTCAGTGGACATTCCCTTAGGCCTTTTTGTGGGCATTAGCGGTGTCAGTGGAAGTGGAAAAACCGTATTGGTTCGCGATGTTTTGGTGCCTGCCCTTACCCACTATTTGCAAGGCGAACCTACAGCACGCCCGTCCTTCGCCACGTTTGAGGGGTTTGAGCATATTCACAAATTGATTTCAGTAGACCAAGAGCCCATTGGCAGGAATGCCCGATCCAATCCTGCAACCTACACAGGCCTTTGGGACGTGATACGGGAACTCTACGCTTCGTTACCTGAAGCACGCGCGCGCGGTTACAAAACATCACGCTTTAGCTTCAATGTAAAAGGCGGTCGGTGCGAAGCATGCCAGGGCACGGGTATCGTGCACATCGACATGAGCTTGCTTCCAGATGCACACGTTCCCTGCGAACAATGTAGTGGCCTGCGCTTCAACGCCGAAACACTGCATGTACGCTATAAAGGGTTACATGTAGCAGAGCTGCTTAATCGAACAATCTCTGAAGCTCGTGACTTACTTGGCGCCATACCCAAAGCCGAACGCATATTGCAAGCCTTGGAACGACTCGGCCTTGGTTATCTTCAACTGGGACAGGCCGCCCCTACGTTATCCGGCGGAGAAGCACAACGTCTCAAACTTGCCAGCGAGCTTGCGCGGCCTACTCAAAACGCGACACTGTATGTACTGGACGAGCCTTCAGCAGGATTGCATCTCAGTGACGTGGAAATTCTATTGCAGGCTTTGCACGGCCTCGTCGATCAGGGTCATACTGTGATAGCGATTGAGCACCACTTGGACATTTTAAAACAAGCCGACCACCTGATTGACTTAGGTCCCGGCGCCGGGCCTTTCGGCGGCCATGTGATTGCCACTGGCACCCCGGAAGCATTGACAACTCAACCTCGATCATTAACCGGGAAAGAACTTAACCATGTACTTACACCTTAAAATTTTTTACAAAATGGTATTCTCTCATGGCCACGCATCGCATTGAAATCACAACACAAGGTCGTGGGTTTTATCCCATCGATAAGGAAGTCAATGCAGTAATGCCTGATGCGGGACAACACGCCGAGCTTTGTCATGTGTTTCTTCATCACACAAGCGCATCGCTTATCCTATGTGAAAATGCCGACCCGGATGTGCAACGTGACCTGGAGCGCTTTTTTGCCCGCCTCGTACCTGACGGAGATCCTCTGTTTCGTCACACCGCAGAAGGTCCAGATGATATGCCAGCCCATGTACGAACGGTGCTTACCCAAAACTCTATCACACTCCCGGTTGCACGAGGAAAGTTAGTGCTTGGCACATGGCAAGGATTGTATGTTTGGGAGCATCGACGAGGAGCCCATCTACGAACACTCACTGTCACCTGCATACCGTGACCAGACACACCCAGGACGCGTTCTCATGCATGAAATAAATTCAGCATGGCATGCACTCGGCGTCCTGCTCGAACTCGCTTCTGCGTAACGTGATCGTGGTGTTAGCCGTGGGATTTAAGAACCGGCTGCGCAGCGGCTAGCCGCGCCACTTGAACACGATACGGCGAACACGATACATAATCGAGCTTTAGTTCTTCCACAAAGGCAATCGATAGAGGATCTCCTCCGTGTTCTCCACAAATACCTAGCTTGATGTCAGGGCGCGTACGGCGAGCCTTATCAACCGCGATCCGCATCAATGCACCGACCCCTTCGACATCGAGAGTCGAAAAGGGATCATTGAGTAACAACGCAAGCCCCTCTCCGACATAGTCAGGAAGAAACCTCCCAGCGTCATCGCGACTAATTCCAAGCGTTGTCTGAGTTAAATCGTTCGTTCCAAACGAACAAAACTCTGCATATCGAGCAATTTCATCCGCCACCAAACACGCACGAGGCGTTTCCAACATGGTCCCCACACGATAGGTAAGCTGTGCACCCACGTCTTTGAATACCGTAGCAACAATTTCATCGACGAGAACTTTGGCTTTACGCATCTCCTCGGCACTCATAATCAAGGGCAACATAATCTCGGGCTCAACGTCTATCCCTTCTGCTTTGCACTGGAGCGCTGCACGGATAATCGCCTGAACTTGCATTCCATAGATATCAGGGTGCGTCAGGCCAAGGCGAATGCCTCGATGGCCCAGCATCGGATTTGATTCATGCAGCGTCTGAACACGACGCCCAAGTACTGCGGCGTGAATGCCTAACGCCTTTGCAACTGGCTCAAGGTCTTTTTCGGACTGTGGCATAAACTCATGAAGAGGCCAGTCAAGCAACCGAATGGTCACAGGTAATCCCTGCATTTCACGGAAAATGCCTTCGAAATCCGCTTGCTGCATGGGCGCAATCTGACGCAACCAAGGAGCGCGAGCTTGTGAAGTTTCAGCCAAAAGCGCACACCGCACAGCAAGTAGGCGGTCTGTTTCGAAAAACATGTGCTCGGTACGACACAAGCCAATGCCTTCTGCTCCGAACTCTCGTGCGGTGCGTGCATCTATCGGCCTGTCGGCATTCGCACGCACGCGTAACCGTCGATAACGATCAGCCCAACCCAGGAGCCTATTCAGCTCTTGACCGCCTCCCGAAAGCGGTTGGACAGGCACTTCCTGTGCATACACAAGGCCGCGTGTGCCATCAATGCTCATCGATGCGCCTTCCGAAAGCTCTGCCACGGTACCGTCTGCTTTACGCACACGGACTACCGCTACAGATTCATCAATCGACACCGCATTTGCCCCCACGACACAAGGCTTCCCCATGCCTCGAGCCACGACCGCTGCATGCGAAGTCATCCCCCCTGTTGCAGTTAAAATGCCTTTAGCTGCCTTCATGCCGCGAATATCATCAGGGCTTGTTTCATTACGCACCAACACCACGCTTAAGCCTTTGGATGCCTTCGCTTCTGCATCTTCGGGGTGAAGCACGATCTGCCCCGTGGCCGCACCTGGGCTTGCCGGGAGTCCTTTTGCTATCGGATGTATTCCCTGAGTTGCCAGTAGTTCAGGTGCTTGGAGCACCGGGTGCATCAGTTGATCGAGCGACGTGGCATCCACACGTTCAACAGCTTCCATTTCGCTGATCAACGCCTCTTTCACCAAATCCGAAGCAATGCGCACTGCTGCTTGTGCCGTACGCTTACCAGCGCGCGTTTGTAAAACCCAAAGCTTGCCACGTTCTACGGTAAACTCCACGTCTTGCATATCGCGTCGATGTTTCTCAAGCTCTTCTACACGTTCGCATAGCGCTTGATACGTTGCAGGCATGGTAGCTTCAAGCGTGTTTTCTTGAGCACGCACAGGAGCCGCACGTTTGCTAATGGCAAACGGCGTTCGAATGCCAGCCACCACATCTTCTCCCTGTGCGTTTGGCAGATACTCTCCATACAGAATGTTTTCCCCCGTGGATGGATCGCGGCTAAACGCAACGCCTGAACCACTGTCATCACCCAAATTGCCAAACACCATGCTTTGGACATTCACTGCAGTGCCCCATGAATCCGGATAACCATTCATGCGACGATAGCTCACGGCACGAGGGTTATTCCACGACTTGAACACGGCCCCAATCGCGCCCCATAACTGAGCTTGTACGTCTTGTGGAAAGGGCTTTCCTGTATGTTCATGGATCAGCTTTTTATACTCGTCGACCAACGTAACCAACGCGTCTCCTGGCACTAGCGGATCTGCCATACGTGAATCCCCAAGCCGAGTCTTAAGCCTCAACAATGCTTCATCGAACGTGCGACGCTCAACCCCCAACACGACATCGCCATACATCGTAAGTAAGCGACGATAGGCATCCCATGCAAATCGCCGGTTTCCACTTTGTACAGCCAACGCTTCAACGGTTTCATCGTTGAGCCCTACGTTAAGGACCGTATCCATCATGCCAGGCATGGACTTACGGGAACCGGAACGCACCGACAGCAACAATGGCTGATCCGCGTGTCCAAAACGACGGCCTACATGGTGTTCCACTTTAGCCAATGCCTGCGCGACTTCGTCTTTTAATCCCGATGGGTAAGCTCCTTCATGCGCGAAGTAATGGGCACACACTTCCGTGCTCAGCGTAAAGCCAGGAGGCACAGGCATGCCTAAATTAGCCATGTATGCTAAACTTGCGCCTTTGCCGCCTAACAGCTCGGGTTGACCCGCTGGCGTGGAACCGACGCCAAAAAGGTGAACATCCCTTGTCTTTGCCATGGTGGCTGTCTACATACTACGCAGCTACCGTAAACGGAAGAACTATCGGAAACAAAGGGTAATACTAGGGAGTGGAGAGGCTTACCCATTCGATGCTAGGATGTGCTCTATGAACACGCAACGCTGGCGCTTGGTTATCTCTGTTCAGAATTCCCCAGAATCCCTGCATCAGCTCGAAGTTAATGCCGACAATTGGATCACGGCACTGCGTCTTGGCCGCGAACAACTTGGCGAACAAGGCGGGCTTCCTCCAGGAGCCACGTGTGATGTCGCACAACAAGGTAAAGTGACTATTTTTGATCCCAACGAACAGCGCACCTATCTGCTCGAGTCACTCGATTCAGCGACTGCCGCTTTGGCAGCAAACGCACCTTCATCCAAACAACCCAGCGCACCACCCCAAGCACCCACACCAAGACGTGAGACTGTCGCATATTCCACCCCCATTGCCCCATCCACGAGAATTCCACAACACACTGTCGGCTATGTCGCCAAGCCTGCCTCTCTGACCCCTCCTCGTCAGCCATCGCGCCGGCCTGACAAAATCGTGGATCGACAACATGGATGGACCCTGTTAACTCAACGTGATGCCGATCCTACCAGTGACACCCCACTCTTGTATCGCGAACGCAGCTACGTCGTAGACTCAGGAACAGATATCAACACTGTAGAGCAACTTCTGAAAAATGCGTTTGAAATGTTGCGTGCAGGTCTGGCTACAAAAGCTCGCGGCAAGTATCTAAACCTTGCGGTGTTTGATCACCACTGGAATGAACGCCCTGAGCGGCCACCGCTTGTGACTCTGCAATGGAAAGATTGGTTAAGCGAGCCCGCTCTCTCCTTGGTAGCGCCCTCGCCTTCTACATCGATGCCCCAAACAACACCTTCCTCACCCGCACCAGAACCTTCCGTCAAAAGTCGGTCCAAACCTCCTCCAAGCCCTTTTCGTAGTGGCAGCCCTACCACCAGCGAACATGACCTACGCTTGGCAGGTGTTTTTGAAGATATGCAAGATCTGCAGCTTTTAAAAACTCCTGCTGAGGGGCTCCACTTCGCCGCTCAAATTTTGAAAAAAAACATTCCATGCGACGCCATCGGCGCGTATCTGTATGACATCAACGCCAATAAATTTCGACTGGTAGCTGCTGAAGGAGAGCAAGCGGAACGCCACACAGGAGAAGCCATTACATCGGATACAGGGTTGTTTCAGCTCGTCAGCATCCATCAAGAAGAACCGTACGCATTCGATAACGTCACTCAAGACCCAAGGTATGTCGTTACAAGCGATGGTCTTCTTCAGCCCAATCCTCAAACCATGCTTCTTATGCCACTGACGTACGACCACATATCGCTTGGCGCACTGCAACTCGTCAACCGAAACGATGCCCCGACGTTTGATGTGCATGACAAAAACATTCTGGCGTACGTTGCAAAACAGTTAGCTCACTTCGTGCACTCCGCACGCATTCGCCTCATGAACGCACCGTAGATCGCTCCCTAAGGAGCCAGTGTTTCGTCTAAGTATTTGGGCAGCGACCCCAACGGCTCTGCATAGTATCGACCATTGATAAAGAGCGTGGGTGTACCGCGAATCCCCAAACGCTTCGCCTCTTCCATGTCCGAGTTAACCTGTGCTTCTGTGGCTTCGGAGCGCATGTCTTTACGGAACTGATTTACATTTAATCCTATCGCTTTGGCCTGCTTTTCAAAAAAAGACATGCTCAACGCACTCTGCTCTTTAAACAAGGCGTCGTGCATCGGCCAAAATTTCCCCTGCAACCCTGCTGTCACAGAAGCCTTTGCTGCTGGAAACGCCATCTCATGCTGTGGCAACGGAAAGTGTTTCATGACTACGCGTAACGTGTCTTTGTGGTTATTCAAAAGTCGATCCAACATAGCCGCCGCAACCGCACAGTATGGGCATTCGAAATCGCTGAATACGACAATCGTTGCCGTGGCATGTTCGCTGCCTTTCGCAGGCGCGCCTTGAAGACTTAGCTCGACGGCCGCTTTGGGATCAAAGCGTAGGCCGTGCAATACCGCAATGTCCTGATCGGCATAGCCTTCCCCGACTAGCCTTGAAGCATAACGCGCCGCATGAATACATTCATTTGAACATGCCAAAGGCGTCTCGATGCACGCAGCCACTGAAGCCTTGGTTCCGCACGGTGCCTGAAGCTCTCGAAGCAATGTTTGCCAACGTCGCGTATCATCTGCGGAAAGCGTAGAGGTATCCACTCCAGGCACAACCACCGGAACCTGCGCTTGCTCCTTAGGTTCAGACTCAGAAGGGCGCTTGGTGTTTGTGACCGCACTGGGAGCTGCTGAAGAGCCTCCACAGCTGATCAATGTGACGCAACCCCACACAAACAAAATGGATCTCATGGTGGCGTAGAACCATATCGTCCTTGTTTAAGCAAGTTAGCCTTGGAGAGTGACTGCGTATGCTTGGAAAACACTCACCTTAATCTGTTGGCGCTCCTGCGACGATCCACGCCTGGATGCTTGCTTGTTCCGCCTCGCTAACGGGCATATGCCCTGCGCTAGGCGGCGGCATCGGTTCACCGAGAATGTGGCTGTCTCCCACCACTTTGTACATCAGGTAACTACGTGAAGGCTGGCCTTGACCAGCCACCACATCCACAATGCGTAGATCCGATAATCGACTCAATCCAGCACTGCCTTCGGGCCCTACGGTCGACCGATAATATTGATGGGACATGACGCCCACCGCCGTCTCCCGCACACGCTCTTTCGACGATAAATCTAACCCCAATGGCGACTGGCTGTTTTGGTGACATCCAGACAGGGCACAGTGAGTTAAAAAAATAGGCTCCACATCCGCCCATGTCACACGAGGGACGGGTTCAGGAGGCACAGGCTCTTCCTCTCCTGTACGAAACACCACCTCGATTGGCGTTGGCATATGCCCTGTATCAAGATCCCATAGGTTTGCGATCTGCCAGCGATATAACACGTTTGGCGCCAACACTTGCCCATTGGCAACCTGCGCTCGCACTTGAGGCGCCAACAATCCGAGTTGGATAGCCAGAACAACCGCGGTTTCACCTGACTGCAGCTGGATGTTGCCGCCATGCACGGTCGCGGGCAGAAGGGATCGATCAAACGTTGCCCGAAGCTCCGGCAACCGACTCACTCCTCCTTGTCCGTAAGTCGGCTCTAGGCCTATTAACTCCGGACCTGTGGAAACGTAGAGAGGGTCTGGGCTCCCCTGATCACACGCCACAGCAAGACTAAAAAGCAGCCACCACCGGCTAGGACTCACTGTACATATTCAGCTGCTCCCGAATTACATCTTCAGAAATTCCCTTGGGAATGTAATCTTTCAAGCAGTCTGCAATTGTAACCAGAAAATCTTCAAGGCCTTTATCTTCAATCAACTTTGACAGAAGTGCCCGAGACTCGCGGCTGTCTTCGTCTCGCAAAAATTGGCGAACTTTTTCCATGGTAATGTCGCCCTGGAAATCAATGTAGGCATGAGCAATCAGATAGCGGACCAGTTCGTTCACAAATCCTCCGAGGCGCTACTTCTATAGAAAAATCTCGTAAAGATCCACTCACAACTGCCATAGCCTTCATAAATCTCTCGCAGGATAGCTTCCGTTCGGCTTTAACAGCTCATATTCCCTACTTTAAGGACATAGGCTGGTGACATCCAGGTGGCAGGTACGGCATGCCCTGTCGTTGGCACGCAACGATTCTCGGCACTTGGCGGCAAAGCCAGGCGGATGTGGCGAGATTCCAGCCCCAATGCCCATGCCCCCGTGACAACTCACACAATCCCGCTCGGCATGACAGCTTATACAAGTACTTAATGAACGGCGGGCTTCCACCGCATGCAACGATGGCCCACTCACCCACTGCTCCGGCGGAGGATGAAACCTCCCCGCACCTCGTGATTCAGGTGCTGAAAGTGGTGAAATACCAATGCGTGCATGGCACTCCGCACAAAAAGACTGCGTCACGTGACAGCTTGTACAGCGTTGTCCTTCCCGACGAGAAAGCTGAGCATGCGTACTTAAGAAGTCGTTGGGATGAATGCTTAAAGGACGCACACGGCTGTCATGACAATCCAGACAGTCCTTCTCGGTGTGGCAACTCTCACATAACGCGCCTTGGTCTGCACCCACCCAACGGTGCCTGACAATGAAGTCCTGATCATGGTGCATGCCAAACAGCCATCGAGGTGGATTGAGCCAGCCCTCTGGATACTGCGTACGCAATCGACCATCCGGCAAGGTCAGATGACACGTTGAGCAACGCGAAGGCGCGTTCAACTTCTTAACCTTTT
This sequence comes from uncultured Polyangiales bacterium, assembly GCA_964640175.1. Classification (GTDB taxonomy): domain Bacteria; phylum Myxococcota_A; class Polyangia; order Polyangiales; genus JACKDX01. The sequence goes on from CAZXFW010000006.1 coordinate 129,981, forward strand.
TAGAAATTCTATCTTGCTTAACACTTCCATGACATTCAAAACATTGACGCATGGTAGGCAAATGCTCGCGTGTGCCCTGTGCTGATTCGTTAACACCTTGATGACACGTCAGGCAGCGCATGCCTTGCTTGACATGACGGGCATGCGAAAACCGCAACCGTGGCGTGGGAATTACCGAGGCCGGAACCCACCGCGGCGTATCGGGATTGGAGCCGTAACCCATATGGCAAAATCCACAATTTTTATCTTGATCCGACGCTGTGACCTGACCTGGTATGCTCCGTGTTTGGGCGTTATGACATGATATGCACGCCGTTTCTTTGGGGATCAGCACGTCACGGGCCTGACGGCTTGTCCCTGCATTGGTGTGGCATTGCACGCATTTCAAAGCGCGATGCGCCGGATGCGCGTGATTCATGCGTAGCGCGATGCTCTGCGCTGGATAAATAATCGGCGAGCGCCGTGCTACGTATTTACCTCGTAACGCTGCCGCTTGGTGGAATGCTCCGCCTGCCATAGCCGCCAACAACACCGGCAGTACCCACCACTTCGCGTTCATCGCCATGCCTCTATATTAAGCATGGCCAATGCACGCCAACGGTGCCCTGCCACATGGTTGGCTGCATGTGACAGCTCCATCACGACAGAGCTCTGAGGCGTAATCTGCAATCGTCCTCCCATCATCTCAGATACAGACACGCCTTCAAGCACATCTTGATAAGGATCATCGAAATACCACACTGAACCTCGCCCATACATCGAAAATCGCGATGTCAGAGGATACGCCGCATACAAGAGCCCCCCTGACACGGGCCCAAGGTCACCATCCCACGCAAAACCATTCACATCCACGCGAAGCGCACCCAACATCATCTGACTGCCCGCTTCCACACCAAGATCGCGATCGGTGCTCTCGTCCAGATGTGCCTGTCGGCCACGCAACGCCATGGAAAGACGTAAGGCACGACTGATTTGACGGTAGCCGCCAAGCCGTGCCTCCTCGATGGGCGCAGTTTCGAAATAAGCCCAAATGCTTCCTCTATCAAAACGCGGCACCCGCCGTTCTACCGAAGCATCCAGTCCCCATCCTTCAAGATCCAAGTTTGCACCTGCATTTCCGCGAAAAAACGTGCCATCCACCAAGTCCCAACCGCCCGTCGCCGAAAGCCGTAGTATGTCCAAAGGCTGAGAGCTCATCGACACGCCGAGCTGACGCGCAACGGTCCCAGTCGACTCCCAAAGCTCCTGCATCACAAGTCGAGCTTTGATCAATCTTGGCTCGCCCATCTCCAGCGCCGTCCCTGCCATCCAAGTGGTTGTGGTCGTATCAACGTACGGCACCAATGTGGGATCCACATCGTCCAGATCACGCCGAGGACGCCCCTCCATGGCAAATGCCTCGGTCCCAAGCACACTGTTCCCACGCACCATGGCTCCTGCGTATCCTTCCAGAGCTACCCAGCTCGCCGCAGCCATGCGCACGTGTGCCCCATCTAAACGACGAATTTCGAGCGCATCCCATAGCGTCTGTCGCCCGATACGCAAACGAAGCCCCTGCACAACGCCTGAGACTTCTGCATACGCGGTAGGCGCATCCATCATCGATGTGCTCAGCAGCGGTTGGTACACTCCCGGATCGGAGGCGTCTGTAGCTGCCATACACAAATCCAATCCCACCAAACAGGACTCACCAAAATCATACTCAAGGCGCAGCTGAACCACGGTGCTCACCGATGCACCTTCAGACAGGTCATCCGACAAAGGTTGAACCATCTTGAATGCCACGTTCTGCATCAACCGGCTGCGCGTGATAAAAGCGCCGGCACGAGGAGAGCGCACCTCGTACGCCTGAAATGCTGTGTCCGAGTCCAGATGAACATCAAAGGCATGTACGCTTCTGCCCAATCCGACTTGGCATAGCATGGCCAAAGCGAAAATTAGGCTCCTATTGCGCATGATCTTGACTGTAATCGTGTCTTGCCAAAGGGACACCTTTTCTGAAATGCTACCTGAGAATCGAGGAATATTATGATAGAAATTACACGTATCTTAGCCCCTGTAGACTTCTCTCCCGCATCGGATCACGCCTTTGCCTACGCGATCGAGCTCGCCGCCAAACTCAACGCCGAAGTACACGCGGTGCACGTCTATCAGCTCCCAGTGTACACATTCACCGAAGGTGCCGTGACCGCAGGCCCCGAAGTCGTCACCAAAATCGTCGATGCGTCCAACGAAGCGATTAAGAAACTCATCGACAAACACCAACGTTCCGGCGTGACCATGCACGGCCATGTCCTGGAAGGCATGCCCCACGAAGCCATCCTTGAGCTTGCTCAAACAAAAGGCGTTCAATTGATCGTCATGGGTACCCATGGACGCAATGGCTTAACGCGGTTTTTGCTTGGAAGCGTCGCCGAACGCGTCGTCCGCACTTCCAGCGTGCCCGTGCTCAGCATTCGCAGTCCTGAAACAAAATAACAACCAGGGGCTCATCCTCTCATCTCCCCACATGCGGTTACGGACTGGACACACGCCGTCTGGGTCCATAGAAGAATGCGGTCTCGTTTTGCCATAATCAACGCCCCATGCTTGGCTGCACGCTTGGGCGTCGGCTAAGTTTTCTAAGCAGTTAGCATTCAGACGTTCGTCCCGCAGCTTGCCGTTAAAGCTTTCAATCTAATCGTTGTCAGTCAACCGCAAAGCTTTCTTTGCTGTTGCAATTGATCAAAGACAGCATACAAAGTTTGCGCCGTCGCTCAGCGCATCACTAAATTTCGATTTTTGCCGTCTCTACTCCCTATCCCTATATGAGAAAACTCTCACTATCCTCTGTCCGCTTTTTCGGGAGCTGGTCACCTATGCGCCGGGGGCTACCGGCAACTTAGCAACCGAGGATTTGGTTTACATGCTGCGTGGCATGAGCATTGAGATAGGCATCGACTTGCCACGTCTTTGGGAAGCCGGCCAAGTGGCTGCGAAGCGGTTGTCGGAAGAAACCTGCCTGGCAAGGTTCACCAGGCAGGCCTAAGGTCCTTGCGCCGCTGAGTGCAACAGGGTCTACTGTCCTGCTAACGTGCCAGCCGCCTGAATATGCTGCTGCGCCGCGCCGGCCACCGACCCATACTGAGATCGTCGCGCGTTCGCCGCCCCTTCTTGTACATGCCCGACCGTGCCGTCTACCCCTGTGAAGGTTTGATTACCTGCTGCGCCTTGTAAACGGGCCGCCGCATCCGACGCTGCCTGTGTGTTTTTCTCGCCGCGATATGTAATTAGACGACCGACCTGAGCCTCCAGATCTTTCATTCGTTGGGCCCGCTCTTGGTCACTCAAAGCAGCATCGGCCAAAATTTGGTCGCGTTGCTGAAGTAACTCAGTTGCCTTCTTCAAGGCTTCTTCAAGAGCCGCATATTCTGCGCTGGCCTTTCCGAAGAGCGCTTCGGCAGCCTGGCGGTAGGCTTCAATCGCTTCTGGCGTCTGGCCTTCTGGGTACGCAAGACCCAGGGCCATCTCTTCCAATTGGTCTAATTCCTCATAGAGTTCGCCCGCTCTTGCGGCACCAGGCGCCCCTGCAGCGTCTTCCAGTTTCTGAGCAGCGCCATTCATGTCTGCTACAGCCTCGCCCACTGTGGCCATCGAAATGCGAACGCCATCAACCAGTCGGACCAAAGCTTGTTGAGCGTTAGTGCCATGCCCCAATACCGTTGCGGGGTCGAACCCAAGCTCTGCGGGAAGCGAAGCGTAAGCAAGCGCAAAATCCTCGACGTGCGATGGCTGCAATTCAATGCCGAGGACACTGCGTGCCAAATTTTGCGTCGCTAGAATGGCAGCTGTCCCATCAGAAATTCCTGTTGCAGAAACAGTCTGTAGGAACAACGGCGCTGTATCGGCATTTGCACCCACCGCAGCCAGAACTGCCCCCGCGGCCAAGAACGAAACACCAGCTTGTTGGACAACGGTGAGCGCCGCCGCCCCGCCTGCATAATTGGCGGAACTGATCTCGGCTTTGAAGTGGTCAGTGACGTGGGCATCTTGACGCGCCGTCAACAACGCCGCTGCCACCGCAGCAACAACAGCTGCCAAAACGCCAAAAGCGAAAATTCTAGGATTAATGAAGCTCATGCCTCTTTGTTGAGCAACTCCCATCAGCAGCGGTTCTTGCAACTGAGGTGCACTAGACGAACTAAACCAATGGTGGAGTAATTGATTCTTAAGACCATTGATTGCGGTACTGCCAACGCGCTTATCCAGCCATAGAAGCAGCTCAGCAGGACTTGGTTCCCGACTCTGTCGAGATCAGCTGAGCCCGGATGGCGCCGTCTTCTTTGCAAAAGGCGTCCGCATCCATTTGCAGCAGATCGCTGATTTGGCTCTGCGGCAATTGTGATGTCTGTATTTCCTCTAAGTTTGCTGCAACCGACTCGTGGCACTGTTCGATTAAGTGCCGGTTTAAATAGCTTTCCGGTTGGTCCGCAAGGACTCGATGGAATTCCTCCACCAACTTCTCGAAGAGCTCAGGAATACTGTCTCTGACGCGCGCTTGAAGCCTGTTTTCGAGACGCTCAGTCAGCTGGAGTCTGGCTTGCGAGTGATCCGAGCCAGCTTTGTCGTCGGCGGCGACCGAGCATCCTGCAGTTGCCATTTGAAAAGACAGTAGGGTTACCAGCACCACTGCGATGCATTGTGATTGCCAACGGAACATATTAAATATACGGGTCATAAGCGAAACTCCTTCGTGACTAGCTCATTTCTTAGCACCGCAAAGGACGCGCGCAACCCGAATTTGCAATTTAAGTCCAAGTTGTTTTTTTCGGCACCGCAAAGAGATTTATCATGCTAAGTTTATTGATAGAGACGATATCGAGGGTCGGAGGCCAGCCCCACGTCCTCTAAGATGCGAAGTTCCTTTGACGGAAGACCATATTGACCCAAAACCCCTAAAAGCGGACCACCAAAGAAGGTGCTAATAGCACAGAGGAAGGTGGTCAGTGATAGTGAAAAGGTATTCACATACATTCAAGGCAGAAGCGGTGCGCAAACTGGGAGAAGCGGCCAGCGTCAAGGAAGTCGCTGCGCAAACCGGGGCCAGTGTGTTCAGTCTTCAAGATTGGCTCAAGGCGGCTGAGCAAGCGGAGCGTGAACGGCCTGCCACGAAAGAAGAGCTACGTCAGATTTGGGCGTTGAAGCGACGTGTGGCACAGCTTGAAGAGTAGAAGATCATTTAAAAAAAAAGCCACCCTGAGTTCAATCGGTCAAGGCAACACTTTGATTAAATACAATAGCGGGTGTTGCAAACCTCAACGTTTTTCTTGGACGTTCGTTCAGTCTACGAGCCACCTTGTTCAGAGTGACTAGCGAGTGAACAGAAAGGTCCGTCCCCTTGGGAAAGTATTGCCGCAATTAGCGGTTGGTGTTTTCATTGCTGCCTCTTTGCCATGGGCTTTGTGGATCGCAGAAGTAGACTTTGCCATGGGTTGCAACGCTAAAGTTTTTGTGTGAGGCCATTTCTGGCCCTCGGTCCCAGCTGAGGGATTTGCGAAGTTCTTTGGGTAACTTTTCAACGTGTTTGCTCAACGCATTCACCACGCCTTCGGTGTCTTTGCCCCGAACTTTCACTAGCATCGTACGCCGGGTACGCAGATGCTTACAGACCTCTTTTTTTTCAGTACCCCACGAGCTTGAATAAACAAACTTCGATAGATGGTTTCATGAGACACATGCATCGCCTCTTGTCCCGGGCAACGCTGTTTCAGCCATGCTGAGATTTGCTCCGACGACTATTGTTTTACAAGTTGGATCGCCACTTGCCTCTACAGGCACCCATGACTTTCAAGTTTACATGCTTTAGGACGTTGGGCCTGCCGCTAACCCCCTCGATATTTCTTCACGTTCAGCGGGCGAAAATCCACCATTACCTGACACTAATCCGTGGATGGACTCAGGGGCTTTCCCTAACGCTCGCCCGAGATCGCTAAGCGATTGTCCCTCTTTTCATCGCTGCCGCAACTCATTGCGTTGTGACGAACTCAGCCCTCGTTTGTACCGTTGATTCATGGAGTCAGTCCTTCTTTCCTGTCACTGAATCTATACTGTTGCGTTCACCCATTGAATCTATCGGCGCTCTTTACAAAAAAGAGGTAAGTGGTTGGATGGAAGAGCTTCTTTTACCCGTTGATCTTGAGCAGATAGCTTTGCAGATCGATGTTTTGCTCGCATCCTTTGCCATGAATGCCACAACCTTAGTCAATGCGGTTAATACTGGCACCTTAGCTCAGTCGTTGGCCTTGCAAGCTGCAAATTTTACCAATTATTTGTTTCACCACCGATGCGCCATGTTGCGATTGGCCGAACAAGATATTGCAATTGGCGTTGGCTCCAGCGCACAACAATCCTTCGAGGCTGTTTAGACATCCAGATTACGCACGTTGTAGTCAACTGGACTACACCGAAGTGAGACCACATTCTTCTTTAGGCAACTTGGCGCCGACAGGTACAATTCGGCTGCTGATGGGCTCAGACAGACTGTGGTCGCAATGGGAAGCCCAAATTTGGCGTCTGAAAATAGTCTACTTCTTCTAGGAGGCGGGGCAGCGGTGCGCCGCCTCGCCGCACTATGGTGAAAGTCCGTACAAAAACTGCTATCATTATCTTAATATTGCAATAGTGGTCATGGGGGTTGGGATATGACATCTAGGCGTTGTTTAGCATTTGTGTGCATTCTAGTTGCTTTTCTTACGGCGGGATGCGGTTCGGACAGCAAGGATGGCTCGGGCCTTCGCATTGAGCCATCCGAGGTCATGCTGACGATTAACGGCGATCAGCCTGCCGAGCAAACGTTCAAGGTATTCGCGAAGCAGCAAGATGGAAGTGAAAAGAACGTCACTGACCAAGTACAATTTACACTCACAGCGGAAACTGGCTTTGGTTCCTTTAACGGCTCGACCTTCACGACAGGCACAGCCTTTGGAGGAGTTGGAGAGGCGCGGGCTACCTATGGTGATGAGAATGGCACAGCAGAGATCCGAGTCAAGATCGTAAAAACCATCATTGTTCCCCCGTCCGAGGGAGGGGATCCAGTTCCAGAGAATGCTCCGGAGCTTTTCGGCGGCGAAAATGTGGATTCGAAAGCCCCAACGATCATCTATCCGAACAACGAAGTATTGCTGCCTCCAAACATGGGAAGGATCGAGCTGCATTGGTACCGAGGGCCTAACGACAACCACAACCTGCAGGAAAACACCGTGTTCGAAGTGGCCTTTGTCAACGACCTCACCGACGTGCGTGCCTACCTCCGTTGTGAGCTTCCAAGCGACATCGAAGAAGGAACCATCGAGCCGAATCCAGATCCGGTTCTTGAAGGCGGATGCATTTGGGAGCCTAGCGGTGCCGCCTGGGAGTATATCGCGAATACAAACCGCGGCGGCGAACCACTGACCATGCAAGTGAGCGGAACGACAGACGAAGGCGGCACCAAGGGTGTGTCAGGAAGTCAAACGCTCGCGTTCACAAACGAAGGCGTCGAAGGAACTCTGTACTATTGGGCGACGAATGCAGGCACCGGGGGCGATGAAGGACGCATCGCTCGCTATGAGTTTGGTGCCGCTGCCGGGGAAGCAGAAGACATGTTCGATCCCAATGGCTACGATGATTCGGCCAACCCGAACCCAAACCCTGCTGGCGTCAAAGGCACTCAAAAATGTTACGGCTGCCACTCTCTTTCTTCGGATGGAACCAAGTTGTTCACGGCAGCGCTGAACAACGGGGAAGGCATGATGTTGTTCGACTTGGAGAACGGCAAAGTCATTCGCAACGAGACCTCCGACGACGCTAACGTCGCAGCGTTTGCTTCCTTCAACCCCGAAGGCAGCAAGTTCGTCGCGGTACGCGCCCATCACGAGCAGGACAACCGTGTCAATGGGCTCATCGAGAGAAAAAAGGATGGCTTGTTGCTTTATGATGTGGCTTGCCTAGGCACCAATGCGCCGATCGCAGAGTGCATGACCAAGATTGACCTAGGGGGAACCGCCGCTCCAACGGATCCGCAATGGTCTCCTGATGGGAGCAAAGTGGTGTTTGTCGATCCGATGGCAAGCTCCAGCGCCACCGAGAGTGTCAATACTGGCCGCACAGGTATCGTTGCCATTCCGCTAAACGCGGGAATTTCATACGTCGAACGAACAAACGATGGCTGGACCGGCAAAAAAACGTTGTTGGAAGGACCTTCGGCTCCCGCGGAGTTCAACAACTTCGCACCCTCAGTTTCACCCGATTCGCAGTGGGTGGTCTATAGTCACATCAAGTGCGGTGGAGTAACCAGTTGCGAGGGCCAGTCAGCACCGGGTGCACGTTTGTACCTCAAGCGCTTTTCAGATGGTGACGCAATTCGGTTGGATCGTGCCAACGAACGTGGGCCACTCGACCCCGAAGGTGATCCAGACGTTATCAACCTTGCTAATACCTTCGCGAAGTTTGCGCCTTTCCACTCTTCGCTGCGCAACAGTGATCCGGAAAAGAAAGTCGTGTGGATCACGTTCAGCTCTGTCCGACGCTACGGCTTGAGACAGCAAAAAATGCCGGGCAATGGCCGCCAGGACCGAGCGGCCTTGCTGTGGATGACACCCATCAACCTCAACGAAGCTGCCGATGGCAAAGACGCGAGCTACCCAGCCTTCGTGCTTCCCTTCCAAGACATTACCAAGTCAAATCACATAGGGGCATGGACAAAGAAGAAAGTCGGCGAACCGCCCCCCTTCGTGTTCTGACGAGACTTACTGTAGTATTACAATTGGGACAATTGCCGAGCAAATTTTCGAGTTGGGCATCGCTGAACGCACACGCTCGGCCCGAAGCCACCCAACTGAGGGCCGAGCGGCTACATTGGCCTATGCAGGTCGCTGCTTCGCTTTCTTACGCAAGCTTTGTGAAAGTACGAGCGCGAGTAACCCTGACACCGCCGAGGCAGCCGCTAAGCTGAGCAGAGCAACTTGATAGCCTTCGGATCGAATGAGCCACCCCGTTGTCATCGGAGAAAGCGCGCTGCCGATAAAAGTTAACAAGAGCAAGAATCCTTGTGCGGTGCCTCTGCTTCCCGCTTCGACGGCGTCAATGATGGTTCCGTACAGATTCGGTTCGGCAAAGCCCCGACCGATTTGAGTTAATGAAAAGCAAACAAGGGATACTGAAAGCATCGAACTCAATGGGATAAGTGCTAGCGCAGGCGCTGCAATAAGGTAAGAGAGGCTCGCCAAGAGTGGCCGGGCCCCGGCGACCTTCTCAGCAGCGCGATCCGAAACATATCCCCCTGAAAGTTGCCCAATGATCGTTGCCCCAAAAGTAAGTCCTGTAAAAGATCCTGCCAACGCCACCGACAGATGTTGCTCTTGTTCCAAAAAGCGTGGAAACCACGTTGCCAATCCGTTCATGGCATACGCAGCAGCACACGCCGAGAGCGATATCAACATCACCGGCAACGTGGCTACTACTGAAAATCGACCGCGGGTCGGTTGAACAACTTCTACCGATTCAGGATTCTCCACCTCCCCAGCCATCGGACGCGGATCTGGCATATAGCGCCATACGAACCATGCAAGCACAACACCAGGTATCACCGAGATAAAGAACGGGGCTCGCCATCCGAATGCTTGGGCAATGACTCCGGCAATCGCGTAACCTGCTGAGCCACCCAGGGTCGCGCATACTCCATGAATCGCTATCGCCATTCCGCGTTGTCGCTTTCCAAAGAGATCTCCGATAAGAGAAATCGCAGTAGGGAAATAGCCTCCTTCACCAAGACCAGTAAGGGATCGCCAGACCAGTAAAGAGGCTAAACTTCCAGCCGTACCGCTGAGTGCCGTAACAGCGCTCCAAAATAAAAGCGACAACAATAGAACTGAACGACGCGTAAATCGATCAGAAACATATCCAAACACTGGAGCAGAAACGGCATAGACTACGAAAAATCCGGTAGCGAGCGCGCCAAGCTCCGGTTCCGATAGATGCAGATCTTTCGCAATCATTCCCAAAATCGGGTAAAGCAAATTGCGATCCAGATAGTTCAAAAATGCAAGTGCGCACAGGATTGCAAGGCCGATCCATGACGCGTTCTTTGTGTTGGTAGTATTCATTTTAGGAGGCTGATAAGTAACGCAAAAAGCTAGAGTTTCACCTGAAGCCATTTTGCTTCGTAAGGCCGCAGCGTAATTTCGCGACTATCGAACACAGAATCTCCACCAAGCAAATCGGAGCCAGACGCAATGACGTCGGACAGCGAACAAGTGATTACACGGCCACTTACATTGTGAAAGGCGCGCACGCATGCCGATTGATCGGGGCGTATCCGTTCGATTCCAACGACCTCAGGCGGAGTGGTTAGTATTTTTTGTGGCGCCGCTGGGTGAAATGCAGGTTCCGCCGCTCGGGCCTTGAGAAGTTTTGTCATGGCCGCATGGATGCGGGCCGCGCGACTTGATGAGTCTTCAAGCAACGATTGCAGTTCATGCAACTCAAATTTTCGACGATTCAATGTTCGCGCGTGTTGGGTTTTTGCATAGCCCTCCTGCCAGTTTGAAGTCCCAAAAAAGGAATGAAAATAGATGCCCGGAACACCCGCCATCGAGCACATGATCGCATGTGCACAATGGAAACGAGCCAACGCTTCATCTTGAGAATAATTTACGCTGAGCACGTCATACAAGGTCGTGGCTAGTTCATAGGGTATTTTTTCGCCCTGTGGGCCAAAACGAAAATTAACCTTACCTCCACACGACTCGGTCAATGTCACCAGCTGCTGCAGCTGTGATTCGGTTAGCAACCCCGAAGCAGACCGTACACTTATTCCATCGTGCGAGGCCAAGAAGTTAAATAACGTGGTTTGACCAGTTGGTTGAGGCAGAGTCTCTAGCCAGCCTGAGAGTACAGAAGCGTCGCCACGAGCAAAAGCATCCAGCGTAAGCGGTGCGAGAGGAAAATTATACACCATTTGTGCTTCGTCGCTCCCGTCACCAAAATAAGGTGTGCTCTCTTGGAGAGGACCATTGATCTCCGGCACAAGGACTACATCAGGATTCACCAAATCCAAGACGAGGCGCATCAACTTCACCAACATATGCGTTTGCGGTCGATGAAAGCAATCCGTGCCTAGTTCCTTCCAAAGGAACCCCACAGCATCCAATCTCAGCAACGTGGCGCCGTACTTGACGTAAGACAGCAGCACGTCGATGATTTCCACAAACACCTGGGGATTGGCGAAATTGAGATCAATCTGGTCAGCGCTAAACGTTGTCCATACGTGCCTCGACCCATTACGTGTCGAAAACGGCGTTAAAAGAGGCAGGGCTCGCGGACGATACACACCCGACAGATCAGTCGCGGGATCAGCCTCGATAAAATAGTTTTGGTAGCTTGGCACTCCGTCCAGGTAATATTGAAACCAGTCGCTCTTGCTAGAAATATGATTGATCACTGCATCAATCATCAGCCGAAAGTTCTCCGTGAGGTTTTGCACGTCATTCCAGTCACCCAAGGCTGGATCGACGGCCTTATAGTCCACAACACTAAACCCATCGTCGGAAGTGTATGGAAAATGAGGAAGTAAGTGGACCGTACTTACCGATTCACAGAGATAACGATCGAGAAAGTATTTAAGAGTTTGAAGAGGAGGCCTTTCGCTTTCGACAATTTGATCGCCATAGGCGATCAATATTGCGTCTCCTTGGTGCAAAGGAAGCTTCCGCTTAGTAATGGGCTTATCCTTTAAAGCCAATGCGCCCTTAATAGGACCGAGAGCTTCGCAGAGTGACTTCCAGACCATGCCCGCATCTTCCGGACCGTATACGGCCGTAAGAAGGCGGACAGCTTCTTCGCTTATGGTTTGAGCTTGCACGGCCACACCATTCACCAAGGGTGGCCCACCCTATAATGTCCAAAGCTCAATTACCATACAGAAATTGGCAAGGAGCTGCGATTTCTCGCCTCACCGCACACAGTAACGGCTTATTAGTTCAATTTCAGTCTGGGTTGAGGTGCTCTGCGTTGCTAGCACAGCATAATCGCCAACCATCGCAAGCACTGGCACATTTTTCGAAGCGGCCGCCCTGGGTGACGACAATTGCCAGGAGGAAGGCGTTTGAACAGAACCCATCGGACTCCAACGGGGGCATGCCGCGATGTTACCCGTGCTAACGGCCACAGAGCTTGTATCATCGACGTGCACTTGATTGCTAGAAACTCGGATCATACGAGGCTGCGTAAGGTCAAGCACCATAAGCTCGTTACCTGCATCTCTGACGACAATTCCCCTATTTAAGGGTCCGCCAGGCGCCACGGGGATTGTGCGGCCTCGCTTTGCATCGAGATGCCATTCCTGCATGGGCTGGCCTGACACAGTCACAGCCCGAGCTAACGATTGAGCCATGGGCGGACGACGGGCATCCGGTCCAATCACCTCCGTTTGTAGCGATTTAAAAAGGTCCGCAAACATAATGTAAGGCAAATTAGGATCCGAAGGGCCCGTTGGCTTAAGCCTCCACATCGCTCGGTTTGGTTCAAGCGGGTAAAAAAGTCGATTTGTCTCGGCCGCACGCTGGAAGATGACGTCGGTGATCGCAAAAGCCATCTTAGACAAAGACGGTAGGTCCTGGTTCTTGTGCTCGCGTACTTCCAAATCCACCTGCGCCAACGCGTTCATTCCATACTGCGTAACCAGATCGATAAGTAATCCTGTCTCCACCCCGTAGCCCATGTAAAAATTGGCATTTCGTAGCGCATCGCGCCGGCCCGCAAATTCGCCTGAAAGCGGTTGTATCATTCCGCTTAACTCTGGATAGAGATAGTTAAGTAAAGGTCTTGCTGTTAGTTCGGTCACTCGCCCACCACCCGAGGGTGCCACTGGACCGCCTGCGAGGGAGATTGGCCGCGCGTAGTAGCCCTTCACATACACAATGTCCGGATTAAATAATAAAGGGCCGAGCACGCCATACACAAAACGGGGACTGGGATTAATAATATCCGTATCGATCCACGCAATAATATCGCCAGAAAGGACAGCCAGGCTCTTCCATAATGCCTCGCCCTTGCCCTTGTTGCTGCCAAATCTATCGCTCAAAATTTCCTGGTGTATGAAAACAGGTATTCCAAGCCTTTGTGCTTTTTCCCGAGTGCCGCTTTTAATTGCGTAACCATCGGCATCAGTCAAAATAGAGCCGTCTGGCTCTCTCATGAGCGTTGCCTCATCTTCGGTAAGTTCGTTAGGTTTCTTCAAGGGAACGGAGTTACTGTCGATAAGTACAATTTCGTCTAGTAATCCGGCATCTCTCAGAGGCAGAACAGAACGAATGACGCCCTCTATCGTCTTTCCTTCGTTCAAAGCAGGCAACCCGAGGCTTATGGTAACACCAAGCTCTCGCTTCCGCTCCACAAGTAGTTGCATGGCCTCTTCTATTAATCGGGTGTCTATCCCGCTATTGAAGCGTGCATCGAGCTCTTGCTGGCTTAAACTCCGCAGCATTGAGCGTTGTGCTTCGGGAACGAAATCCCAATGGCTGAACGTGTTACGTCTTGAGCCGGGATCAGTGGGTTCGGAGGCAACTGTCCACCCGCCCAGATATTGCTCCATAACATGGTGGCGGTTGGAGGGTATCGTTTCAAATTCCTTATTAACTGTGAAAACAGGCGCGTTCGGATCCGGAAACTTTTCTTTCGCCCGAAGCCGTACCATGGATCGGTTGGGGGGCGCAGCTCCAGTCATTGCTGGCATTGAACCTGGCCACTGAGTGGGAAATCCCAAACGACTATCCCGCACGGCCCTCTGCAGCAAGCTATCGGCTTCTACAATAGCCAAACTGGAGAGCGACGGGAGATCAGGATTCTTGGGAAATCGATAATCAAGATTTACTTGCGCGAGGGCGTCAAGACCACGCTGCATGAACACATCGACCATAAGGCCAACAATTGCGCCGTAGTACTGTTGTTCGCCATTTTGCATCTCAAACGGCCGCTCGGGAAGGCTCGATAGACGCACCGCAAACTCCGAACACAGTGGGTGAATAAACCCCGCTAGTTCCGGGTAAAACACATTCAATAGCGGCCTGACAGTCAGTTCCGTGACTCTACCGCCTCCAGAGGTATATCCCCCGCCTCCATCCGGAGACTGTTCGTAATATCCCTTCGCATAATCGACATTGTGTTTTAGAATCGGCCCTAATACTCCGTATACGTAGCGTCGTGCATAAGTCTCCTGCGCTTCTAACATGCCAACCTCTGGGTCAATCCAAGCCAGAATGCTGCTGCCACGATTTTTCGCATCTTGCAGCACTGCCTCGATGGCAATACCCGTTTTCTCATTGGGTTGCGCATTACGAAAGTCTTCGTTAGACAGAAACGAGACACTATTGCCAGCTACTTGGCGAGCTGCCTCGTAAGCTTTTCCATTGGCTTGAGCGATGACAACAACCATGTCATCAATCAATCCGGCGCGTTTCAATGGCAATATGGCTTCAAGCGTGCGCACAATTTCTATTGCCTCAAAATCATTGACATCAACCTCTTCCGGATCTTCATCGACGATCAAAGGCATTCCCAGGGTGATTTTCTGGCCTTGTTTGAGCGCAAGAAGCTCTTGAAGCGATGCGGCTATTTGTTCGCCAGCAGAAAAGCCATCCTCAAGAATCTTCTGGCCTTCTGGAGTAACAAATTGCCAATGTCCGTATGTATGCGTTCTGATCCACTTCTCTACTTGGGCTTGCGCACGATGGCTGACGCCAGAGCTATCGCTCTGATGCTCAGAGCCACTCAGTGGTATGCAGCTGCTGACTAACAACAAAGACGCAATACCAATCGCTTTGCTTCCGGGTGCCCAAAGAGCCACTCGGCCGCATTTCGCCTTCACTCGAAGAGCGGTAACTATTAGCTTTGTGATCATGGTTCTACACTCCATCGTGCTCCGAGTAGCCACGGAACTACCAGTTGAGAAACAATGTATTGCCAACTATAGCGAGCCATAAGCTTTTGGATGTCTTCAAGCGAGCGCGCGGACCTCTGGGGCATCGGGGATCCCGGACTACCAAAATGCTGTTCCAACTGAGCAATCACAGCCTGTCCTATTTCATCTCCGGTAGCATCCCTTGAGAAGTAATGCACGCTTGCAATGCCAGCAAGGGTGTTTCTAAAAATGTCGAGGTCGCTGGTGAGCACCTCGGTGCCTGCGACGATAGCTTCAACTTGAGGCATGCCGCCTCCTTCCTGTTCGGTGGTCATGAAGGCAAAGCCCGGCTGCGAGTCAGTGCGCAAGCCGCCTGCCAGACGCATCAACGCCGCAACTTCCTGGAAGTCAGGAATAGCCGGAATTGGAACGCTTGTTTGCTCACAGCTGAAGCGTTCGGCCAATTCGTAGGCGAGCAACGTCACATACCCCTCGGCGTGGCGCTCACAAATATGACGGCGAAGCGAGGCGACATCACGTTCATAGTCGGGGTGCCCAGCTTGCCAAGGCCCGGTAACGATTAAATGTATGTTCCTAAAGGTGGAGCCTTTGGCACGTGCTGCAACGGTCGCATCGACGGCCAATTCAATGCGCTTTCTTGGCACTCCCAATCGTGAAGGATAGACCAATATGGCATCGGCCTCGTACACACCCTTGCGCTGGAGTATCTGCTGCACCCGAGCGCTTACGCCCGCCTGTCCTGAGAGCCCATCTGCCCCTTGCAACTCATAGGGATCTACGCCAGTGGTAGGCACCCAACTTATCTCGGCTACGTCAGTACCATACAACGTTGCGGTTGCCATGCGCTGTGGATCGGAGATAGAACCGTAGCCAATTTTAGTTTGTAACCATTCTCCGCCGTCACCTGCATCTGTTAAGCGCTTGCTGAAAACGTCAAAAGGCCACTTGCCTCGCTCTCCCCTCTGAAACTGCTCTACAGTGACACCCAAGCGAGCGATCAAATCGGTTCGCTGCATCGATGGCATGTCGTGCGCCAGGAAAACGGCTCTACGCCGGTCATCCTGAAGCGCCCACGTCCGAATTGCCTCCTGCAACGCTGCGGGAAACGCGTAGTTACCTTCGAAAGGTATCGAATGCACATTATGTACGATCACATAGTCCACGCCCTGCAAATCGCCCTCCAGTAGCGTGCGCGTGTGTTCGACCTGAGACTGAAATTCCGTTGGAATGCTCTGACTCGTGCCATCCCGATAAGCCAACAGCGCTGCCTTGATAGATTGTGCATTCTCTCCCGGGAAATCCGTGCTGTACTCCGTTCGAATCGTTTCGGACACAGCATTTCCCTGCAGACAATCCTTGCTGTTCCCGCCACCGATGCCTCCTATATACTTCACATGGGCACCTAGCTTGACTAACTCGCACGTGTGTTGCTCGAGATTCACTTCGACGCCGCCAGCGTTGCCAGGGGGAATTCCAAAGTGAATAACTGCGATAGTCTTACCTTCGAGCTGCGGCTTCTCATCATACAAGCAATACTTCGGTATCCAGCCGAGCTGGGAGTCCGATATCCATCCGAAATGGAATTGCTCGTCGCGACCAAATATGGAAAACACCTGACCATCGGTCGCTTGTGTCACTGGAGTTAATCGTTGGTTACCGAATCCGAAATGGTGTGCTGGACACGCTCGACTTACAGCTGAATACGGAGGCAAAAATGATGCACTTTGCTCAATTGTAATGTCGGAACTGGCTATATATTGCGTGGCATCCGTACCTGCTACGGGCAACCAGTCCGTCGGTGTGCCCTCACGAAACAAAACCCACAATGCCGACGGAAGCCGCTCGACCGGTAAAGGCACGAGCTGACCCCTGCCGGAATGAAGCTCGTAAAGCCTCAAATTCTGATTCGTGACCCCCACTTTTCCCAACTTGAGGGGCATCATTTGTGATTCCGCAGTGTCTCTGGCGACTTCTGAGGAATGCGGGCCGCAACCTGAGGTACAGATAAATAGGCTACCCAGATACGCAATAACCCTCAACGCCCTCAAACCCAAAAACATCCCGGAGCTTAGCAAGCTTTAGCGGACTCGCAAGACGATAACGGCACTGAAATTTCCAACAAATTCCGCTGAATTTTTCGAATTATTCTTGAAAAAGGGGCGAGAGTATGCGTTCGAGCGCTTGATACGAAAAGTGGGCACTGCCTAACGCAAAATTATGCAAAGTCATCTCTTGCCGCAGTGCTGGATCATGAAGCACCCGTTCTGCATCCTTTATAGCCTGTGGCGTGAGCTTGGCATCTTCAATGAGAACTGTCTTGAAGCCCAATGATCCAATGTCGGGCCAATAAACGGGTTTATAGTCATTGACAAAAACAGGCACCTTCGCAACCACCGCTTCAACAAAGGCATTCCCAAAACCTTCATACGTTGAAAAATAGGTCATTGCAGCAGCATGCGCATAGCCATCATGCAGTGCGTAGATCTTCTGACCGTTCTGGATGCGCCGTTGGTTATCAAACCGTGCGGATGCAAACAGCACGCGGTCCTGCACGTCTAAGTTGCAGGCTCGTTGCCTTAGTTCCTCTAAATATCCGCTGTCATCATCTCTGTCGGAGCCGGTAATGACGAGCTTCACTTTGGGATCTCGCAATCCGGCCACCAAATCGATAGCGGTCTCTATGCCCTTACGCCTTACCACACGAGTGATTTGAAACAGCAGTATGTCATCATCGGTGACACCAAGCTCCTGACGCAGGTCAGCATTGTAAGCATCCAGTTGGCCGAAGGGCTTGTCAAAGTCCATCACATTGGGCACAACCACGACCTTTTCGATACCGAGTTTGCGAACGAGCGTATCCTGTGCGGCTTTATTGATTACCGCATGCACGACATTTGGCTCACGTATGGGAAAGCACTTATCGAGAATCTCTTGGACGTACGCATACGAAGTTTTATAGCGGTCTCCACGTTCCCAAAGAAAATCATGATCGTGCGTCACGCCCAGCAACTTTGTGCGCTCCAGCACTCTTTGAATAGCTAATCCCATAGCTAAGTGAAAGGGCAGCGCATTTGCGTTCTCCGAGACCAGACAATCAAGCTTTTCGCGATCTATCCACGCCAGCAGCTCTTGCTCTATCGCTTTCGTGACCTCGTCTACCTCGGATTTCAACCCTGCTTCCGTCGCAGGCATCCTCCCAAAAGCCTTGTCCTGTATACGGATGGTTGCTGGGTGATCAAAACTGAATGCAGGAGCGACGGTGACGTCATCGAGTTTGCCTTCGAGATCACCAGTGAGTACTTTGCAGGTATGTCCCATGCGCCGCAAAACCTGGAGCCACTTCTCAGTCTCCAAAGCAACGCCGTCCACGCCCCCTATTCTGCCAATTACAAAGCCTATTCGCACGTTCGCCCTCTGTAGGTAAATAAAGGATAACTTTATAAGGCCAGACGAAGTCCAAAGGCAAGCGATCGCTGCTAACGCACACGGGTCGCTTCGCCTTGACAGCACGTGGAACTGCGCTAGGAACATAATCTTGCCGCAACCGACAGTAGGCTAGCAAGGGTGCGTGCGATGCAGTATAATTCCAATTTTTATAGTGTGATGCGTTTCACACAGGCGTTCATAGGCATCCTAACCTTTGGCTTAGCAACGGCGAGTTGCTTGCCCTACTCTTCCGATTCTGAGGAATCAAACAGCAGCTCGCAGACTTTTCCCGGGGCTCAACTTGCTACGGTTTTGAAAGTAGAACGTCAATGGCAACTTGAAACTCGCCGTGGGAAAACGGTTGCAAAGGCGGGTAAACGTGCCACCGGCCTTATCATCGGTGGAGATGCAGTGGGAAAATATGTGCTCGCCGGGGCGGATTTGCTTTACGGGTTGAACGAAAATCTTAGGCAAGGGCCTCGCGCTAGCTTTGATCAGGCTTTGCAAACCGCAAAATGTCCAACGTGGCAACCTTGGTCTGGGCAGAATCCTGAGCAGAAGCATGCTTGGACACAAGCGCCAATGACCATAGAGAACCCTACGGTGATCGCGGATATCGGTTCATACGCAGTACTCAGCACAGGCGGTATGCCCGTGCTTATCAGCAGCGAATGCATCTTGGCGCGCGAGGTGGCTTTCCCGGGAGACTACGTGTGGATTGGAGCGCCGATCGGCTCGGATACGCCTCCTTCTGTGACAGACCCAGCCTCCTTACGTTACGAGTACACCCGGGTTCTAAAGAGCACCATCGATTTTGATGTCAAAAAACTCCGCTGGATTGTCATGGCCCGACATGCTGAGACCTACGCGAACCGCTGGGATATTTTCCAAGGGATTACCGACGGCACAACTGTCACGGAAGAGTTGTTACAAGCATTGGAAAAATACTTTCCGCCAGCAGAAGTGCGTCAATACAAAGCAGGAGATTGGTTACCTTTTTCACTTACGGAAAACGGACTCCAAGATGCTGCGCGCCTGGCCCAAGGTCTGAAAAGGAGATTCGCACATGCCACCATCGCTCACTTTTTTTCAAGTCCCCTACAACGGGCACATCAAACCGCAGAATATGTCGTACAAGAATGGGATAATGCCCCCATTACCGAACTTGATTCACTGATGGAAGCCTCTGCACCCGCTTGGGCAGGAAAGAAAAACAATGGACAACTCATCGGTATGCCGCCTTATGGAAACGACTATGCCGACTGGCAGGCAAATCCTTACTACTTTGCACCGACCGGTGGAGGCGATACTGCAACAGATCTTATAGGCAGAGTAGATGCATCTCTCAAGGCGCTGGCAGAAGCTACACCTCCCGGCGAGGTGTCCATCGCAGTGTCTCATAACGGTTTTATCGTTTGGCTCTTAGAGCGTTATGCACACACCATGAAAGGAGTTCCCGATGGCGAGCTTATGCAAGCGCGAGGTAAAAAGAGCGCTCATTGGGATATCGGTATGCCAAACTCGGGTTGGATTGAACTCTATGTGTTAGGAGATCAAGTGGTGGTTCCCGATAACGGAAGTGGCGAGCCTTTGTTTTCACCGATGCGCATTGCGGGTCAAGTCACAACCAGTGCAGGCATGAACCTTTAGTTTAATTCGCTGGCAGTGTCCCAGTTCGATCGAATCGCATCGATGGTTTTCATGATCTCCACCGTTTCCCGGAGGGGCAACACAGGCGATTCTTTTTGCCCGGTCTGCAGTAGCTGCACAACGTGATCAATTTCATGAGCAAATCCGGTAGATGTTGTTATAGGAAACAGTTCTTGGTGAACGTTATCCCCCCGATGTAACCACACTTCCTGAGGCTGATGCCATCGGTCAGGAATGCTTAGAAATCCTTCCGTTCCACACACTGTTGCATGTCGAGGGGAATGGGTCATAAGCGATGCGGAGAGTACTGCTTGTGCTCCGGAATCGTAAGACAGTAGGCAGCAGGACTGTAGGTCTACTCCATTCGGAGCGAAGATAGCCTGACTTTTGACGTTACAGGGATTACCCAAAATCATCGATGCAAATGAAAGTGCATAGATACCCACATCTAACAGTGCTCCCCCGCCTAATTCGGATGCAAACAAGCGATGTGTATGGTCATATTCACGGTAGACCGACAGATCAGCGCGCACCATCGTCAACTTACCAATCGCCCCAGAATTTACACACTCTTTCACGAACGCCATGGCAGGGAAGAATCGCGTCCACATTCCTTCCAGCAAAAGACACCCTCGTGATCGTGCCAAGTTGATCAGTTCCTGAGCTTGCTGCGCATTGCAAGTAAACGTTTTCTCACACAACACGTGTTTCCCGTGCTCTAGAAACAATTGGGCATGGTCAAAATGACAAGAATTGGGCGTGGCGACATGAACGATGTCAACATTCGGATCGCTTGCAAGATCTTCGTAACTTCCGTAGCTGCAGGCTAGCCCAAGCTCCTGTACCAATGCCTGTGCCTTCTCGGTAGAACGGGAGCCAATAGCGCATAACTCCGATTGCGGATGATCAATGATGGCCTTGGCAAATGTTTTGGCCATGCTTCCGGTACCTGCGATGCCCCATCGAATAGGAAGTACGCACGAAATGCCGTCCATAGGACGATCTTTTAACAGGATACTTCGCAAGCGTCCATATGAGGATGAAGTTTGGCATAGTTAGTGCATTAAGCGTGGGTAATGATTGTCTCTGCCTTGAAGCACAGCTTGCGACTATTGAATGCGATGCGAACACTGCGCGTTACACTAGCGCATTTAAGGCAGGTTTTTTTAGGCTTTGCGCTTCTCGGTGTAAGTGCGTGTACCCTGATACCTGACCAAGCCAGTGATGGAGACAATGGAGCTGTTGGAAACAACGGTCCCCAGTTTGCCGCGGATTGCGGCGTTCGTTCAGACCGCATTCTGTATCAAGGGAAATGTGTGCCTATGTCGCCTACTATGCGCGTAGCCGATCCCATTTCAACCGATATCGTTCGGCGCACTACGCCTCAAGGCTCATTGCATCCTTCGCTGCTGGCTGCAGGTCACCCTGCAGATCATCCTCTGCCTGGTTGGAGGACAGGGCCACAGACCAACCCACCCAATGTGATTGATTACATTCTATGGGCGAAGAACGTTGTGATGTTACCCGTACTTCGCCTTGAGCAAATTCGGATCGAAGAAGAAATTCGAAATTGGAAGTCAGCAAATGATCATGACGCATGGATCGCAGCATTGCAATATGCAGCACTCGGTCGCAATCAAGCTCTCATCGACACCCAGCTCGGAACATTGTACGAGACGGCTGGCGAGAACGCCACACGGTTAAACGATTGCTTGAGTGTGATGAAGGCGCACCAATATGCTGCGCTCGGCACGATCGAGTATGAGTATGAGCGCGCTGATCAAGCTAAGGTGCAAGCCTGTTTGGACACGTATCTAGCAACATTGGCTGCGCTCGATGAAACGAATGAACGCTACGGTGAGCGGCATGGTGATGGCAGCCGACTTGTCGATCCAAAGCATATCGAAGAGCATGTCAATGTTGTCCTACTCGCCAAGGAAATTCTTCCTCAAGGGTTAAATGCCCACACCAACGTCGAAGACATCCAGGCGCTGCTATTGATTCGCGAACTTCCCGCGGCAGTGATTGTACTATGGGAGGCGGTTACTGAACCGCTGATATTGGCGCAGAGCTTGTATCCGCTTGTACGTGCCAATGTACCGTCTCTTCAAGCTGCGCTTGGTTTTTTGCCACCGGTTATACTTCCCGATGGCAGCGAGGCGCGTTACTCGATTACGGGAACGCTAGGCTCGATCACGGAGCTTGCAATCGAGGCCAAGCACAATCCCGTGACACTAGCTCAACGCTACTATCCTGATATCGACGAAGTGCTAAGAGCGAAAACCGATGCTGAGCGCGAAGCTTGGGAACAACAAGTGGCTTCCACGATGCTTGGTGTATTTCGCCAGGCGCTTATGCAGGTGCTTCAGACCACGCGGGACAACAATCTAAAGGTGCAGCAAAGCCTTGATTCCTTTCCCGTAAGTGAAGCTTGGTTATTAGCCCTAGCTGCCGAGGCCATGAACGCAATGTCGCTTTACGGTGGACAAGATATCGCAGGAGCAAAGCTCGGCTATCAAGCGATGCATGACCAGCTTATGGCGGAAGCACAGGCTAAAAAAGGAAGTGGTTTAGTGTCTGGACTAAGTGTGGGAGCCTCGTTCTTGTGCCTGGGTGTGTCATTCGTTGCAGGCCTTGTTGGCACTCCTGTAATGTCGTTGGTGACCTTGGGTATATGTGCCATGGCGACTGGCATTAGTGCCGTTCAAGTGGCTCTCTTGTCCCAATATGCACAAGCAACAAACCAGCTTGCATTCATGGGCTTTCGGCACGCATTGTTCCCTCCGAAGGAAGCTAGCGAGATGCAAGCTCAGACAAATCTTGCTGCTGAGCTAGCAGTGTTAGATATACTATTAATGGGCTGGGATGTGATCGGCGCGGCCCGTGCTTTGCCTGGTTCGCAGACAGATTCCTTGGTTAAGCCAAGTCCTTCCATGGTTAACACGAGAAGCAAGGAACTAAGGCCAGCTCTGGCCTCAGCCGATTCGGCCTCAAGGACGCACATTAGAGGTTTGTTGAACACATTCGGTGTACCACAGATCACAAACATTTCAGATTCGGCGCGAAACCTTATCGACAACGTCACCACGTGGGGAGAAATTGATACCGGCGTAGTGCTGCGTGAGGGCCTGCCAACCATGAAGCTAGGCCCTGTCTCGGATGTCGGCATCACACGAACAACGACATTAGAGCATCTGGCTCAAACGCCTGTCGGATCTAAGATTATGAATGCCATCGATAACTGGGGTATGCCCCACTGGGGTTTTGTGGATAACGAGTTTGTCGATGCAGGCCTTGCCGGAGGATACCGACACGGAGGATGGAAGACCGAACGTTGGGACATCATGACAGACGCTGAACGTGCGTATGCCACGCCGCATAACGGCTCAATTGCCATTAAAAGCAACCCCGCTGCATGGGATACGCTCCTTGAAAAACAAGGAGCGCAAATTAATACGCTTGGCCACGAGCTCACACACTATCTCGATCTACTTACAGGCGCTGGACACTCTGATCTTGCTATTGCCGGCAAGCGAATGGTGCAGCAAGAGAAGACTTGGATTCCAATCGGCAAGCGCGTCTTCATTGGTCCGGAGGCCGAACAAACACTTCGAGAACTTGCCACAGCACGTAACGTGCCATTTTGGGAACTCTACCAAGATTTTAGGGCGTTTCTTTCCGAAATTCGCGCCTACCGGGTGAGTTATACTCTCTATGAGGAGTTGGGTTTTTCTTGGGCGCAGGGTCGCAAAATCGACTTCGCGAGCCATACACTCGATCGATGGGTGCTCTTCGTCAAGGAAGAATTCGGCGATGGGGGTTCGTTTTATTTTGATCATACCAACATCTTTTGGGACGTCGCTTCAAACGACCCCGCAACCTTGCGACGTCTTATCCCAGATGAGCTATGGCGTGATCCGACCAAGCCGGAGTTTTGGTTCTTGGACGGCGTCCACGCCAACTAAGTGGCTACAATAACCTTATCCCTAAACGAACCCGGCCTTGGGTTCGAATTTTGCGACTAGGAAAATCGAGTTCTCCATGGTTGTGCACACACCTGGGGTGAATGGCACACATTATCCGCATTATTTTTAAGACACCAATACCAACTACCTTGCTCTTATGCCACACTTGAGGTGTGGGGAATAAGCTTGGTTACGTTATTGCTTTGCTGTGCGTGCTGAGCATTGGTTGCGCAAGATCACTCAACCTGACAGGCAAGCAGTGTCCTTGCGTCGGTGGCTACGTTTGCAATGAAGCAACCAACATCTGTGTGCCCGAAGGCACTTTGGATGCATCGACGATAGATACCGCGGCTTCCGATGCCGATACACCGATAGTCCCGGTTTCGCTTGCCCTCGGTTGGAGCGATCACTACGGAGAACGCAGTCATAGCTGCGTTGTATTTAGTGATGGGGGCCTTCGCTGTTGGGGGCAATCCGAGGATCGTCAATTGGGTTATGACCGCACTACCGCTCTTGGCGATGATGAGCTTCCCACGGACGAAGGTTTGGTTGAAATGAATGCGAAAGTGATCCAGGTCGCAGCTGGTGCTTATCATACCTGTGCCTTGTTGGAGGATGGCACGGTGCGCTGTTGGGGTGGCAATAGCCTGGGTCAGCTGGGACAAGGCAATGTTTTTCCAACGCCGGAGGGTATGTTGCCCAAAAATGTCGCTCCTGTAGAGCTGGGTGAGGCAGCGACTCAAATTGCAACAGGTGCCATGCACACCTGTGCATTGCTTCAAAGTGCCAAGGTGCGTTGTTGGGGTAAAAACGCCAGTGGCCAGCTTGGACTGGGCCACACCGATGACTATGGCGATGAGATCGGTGAGATTCCTGCCAATCAGCCAGCACTCACATTTTCAAAAAAAGTTATACAAATCACAGCTGCTGGAAGCGAGGGAGGCGACGGCCACACGTGTGCCTTGCTTGAAGATGGGACGGTACGTTGTTGGGGTGACAACAAGCAAGGCCAGTTAGGTTACGGTCACACCGACCCGATAGGTGATGACCCAGAGCGTTTACCCGCAGCACAAGATCCCGTCAGCGTGGGTGGCCCAGTGATAGCAATCGCCGCAGGCGATTACCGAACCTGCGCTATCTTAGAGAATAAGGGGCTGGTGTGCTGGGGCAACAACTACGGCGGGGAACTCGGTCAGGGAAACACCGATAACGTCGGAGATACCGAACTACCAAGCGAAGAAGGTTGGGTGGCTACCGGAGGCGCAGTGACAGGCGTCGCGCTCGGTCAGTATCATACCTGCGCACTGCTTGAAAACCACACCGTGCGCTGTTGGGGTGGAAATTACTTTGGCCAGCTAGGCTGGGGTGACACAAACGATTTCGGTAGTGCAGCCCACGAAACTCCGTTAGATAGAGAACCGGTTAATATTGGAGCGCCCGTGATGGATTTGGCTGCAGGGTATCTACATACGTGTGCATTACTCGACGATCACACCGTGCGCTGCTGGGGTGGCAACAATGCCGGTGAATTGGGTTACGGAAACACCGACGCGATAGGCGATAACGAATTGCCGTATCAAGCTGGTCCGGTATCGCTGCAATGAACACTCACCTCTGAGTGTGTTCGTTCCTACTGAAAGTAAATAAGGTGTCCCTGGATTACCTGCATTAGCCAGACCCAGGAGCCCGAACGGTGGTGTGCCAACCTGTGCCAGTAGGTCTATGAAGATTCGCAGAATCATTGGTAAATTGACTGGCATAAGACTTGCTATAGAAGAAACCTATGAAACCTTTTCTTCTTTTGATTCTTGGTATCTTTATGTTAAACGGCTGCGATGATGGCGGTGACTCCACATCAAAGGCCCTGGCGGATCTTCAAACGGCTGAAGCCACTTGGGAGGCATTGCCTGCTTCGCAGCAAGCGACGTACTGCTTTGAAGAATACTACACGTTCTTTTCGGGAAGCACAGAACGTCTCGTAACATTGGTGGAAAATGACACGGTCACAGAGCTCCATTACGATCGCACAGAGCGATACGTTGACGGCGAGCAGGTAGAGCCCCCACAAGTCGTTGACACATGGATTGAACACGACTCGGAAGTTGGAAGCCACAGTAAGCCTGCGCGAACTATCGAGGAAATTTTCTCAACATGCCGTGAGATCATTCTCGATGCAAACCAACAACTTGGCAAAGACAGCACTGCCTCTGTGGAAGTGGATGAACGTGGCATGCTGATAAGCTGCATGCGAGAGCGAGCAAATTGTCAAGACGACTGTAGCGTGGGCGTCAGTCTGCGTGGCGTTGCCGGAACGGACAGATCCACCCTTACCTTCGGAGAGGATGCGTGCCAAGCGTTGCTCGAAAACTAAGCAACGACGTGGTGAACGAGAAATAAAACGCAACGCGCTGCATGCAGCGCGTTGCGGTTGAAGGATCCGTAAGCCGAGTTCTGTGTCTGCGCTTGTCACCAAGGCACAGCTAGAGATCATTCATCTAGGCTACGCGTCACCGCGCAGCTCAAGCGGTGTGACCCGAAAGCTCGAACGGGCCGCTCTCAAACGCTTTCCTATTCCACCTTGCTTCGGATGGGGTTTACCGTGCGACCCACGTTACCGCAGGCCCGGTGAGCTCTTACCTCACCCTTTCACCCTTACCCCGCCATAGGACGAGGCGGTTTGCTTTCTGTGGCACTTTCCCGGGATCACTCCCCCCAGCCATTAACTGGCATCCTGCCCTGCGAAGCTCGGACTTTCCTCCTGTTTACAAAGAAACGGGCGACCTCTTGGATCGCTTCAACCGGTGTATAGATACGGACTTCAAGCCGTACACGCAAGTGCTAACGAATGCCAAAGCCTCAAAACCACCATTTCAACAGTCGACGAGCCCAGCGGTAGACCCGTTCGGAATAAGGGAATGCATAGGGCAAGCGTTTGAGGGGAATACGGTCGTAGTTGATGTGTCTGAGTTCACACATGCTGCGCAATCCTTCTTTGCCATGCACACGACCGTATCCGCTTTGTTTGACCCCGCCAAATGGCACTTCAGGGCATGCATGTGCCTCAAGCACACTGTTGATCATCACAACTCCCGATTGTACACGCTCTGCCAAATGTTTTGCTTTTGTCCGATTTTTGGAAAACACATAGTTGATCAAGCCAAGCTCAGAGTCATTGGTCATCGCCAACGCGTCTTCGTCACTTTGGACACGCATAACCGGCACAATGGGGCCAAAAATTTCCTCACGCATGACACGCATGTCCTGTGTGCAATCCGCCAACACCGTAGGCTCAAAAAACATCCCTTGCCCTGGCAGTCTCTGGCCCCCCGTACACACACGCGCCCCTTGCGCTACGGCATCTTGAATCAAGGTTTCAGCCACCTCGAGTTGTCTTGGAAAAATGATTGCGCCCACATCCACTTCGCCAGAAGCGGGATCGCCTTGTCTCAGGCTTTGTGTCAGCGCCACCACGCGCTGAAGCACTGGCTCATACACCGAAGCGTGCGCGTACACACGTTCCACGCTCATGCATATCTGGCCACTGTTAGCAAACCCGCCAAACACGATGGCCTGCGAAGCTTGCTCCACATCAGCATCGTCGCACACGATAGCTGCCGCTTTACCACCCAGTTCGAGTGTGCAGGGAATCAGTCGCTCGGCACACGCTACGGCCACTTTCTTTCCCCCAGCTACCGAACCAGTAAACACCACCTTATTGACGCCACTCTCTATCAACGCAGCGCCTGTATGGGCATCACCACTTACCACTTGAAAAAGATCCGGCATTAGCCCTGCCCGATCATAAAGTTCCTTGATTTTCAATCCCACAAGCGGCGTGATTTCGCTGGGCTTGAGCACCACCGCATTGCCTGCAAGGAGCCCTGCCACCACATCCCCCATTGGAATGACAAATGGATAGTTCCACGGGGAAATCACCGCAACGACACCCATTGGCGCGTAATACCGATAGCCTGCGCGGTGCTTAAGCATATGTAACGGAATCTGTTCAGACGCCAACCATTGAGGCGCTTTCTTGCAAAGGTGCGTGATCAAATCCGTTGAAGCCATGACTTCATGAACCAACGCCTCCATGCGCGGCTTGCCACATTCCCTGCAAAGCAAATCGACGATTTCATCGGCGGACTGAACAATGACATCACGAAAGCGAAGCAGCGTTCGACAGCGGCTATGAATATCCAACTCAGCCCATGACGGCTGCGCCGCACGCGCAGCCTGCACAGCAGCGCTCACTTCCGCCTGGCCTAGAATGCCGACTTCCCCCAACCACACACCGGTGGCGGGGGAACGGCTTACCATCCGTTTAGCTTCTGACAACTAGCTCACGTAATCTTTGAGTCGATCGACATGTCGATGGCCCTGGAGCTTCGATAGGCCTTGTGTTTCCACCTGACGCACCCGCTCTCGCGTAAGGTTCATGATCTCTCCCACCTCTTCAAGGGTAATGCCACCGCGATCCGCAATATCCAACGCGCAGGTTTCTGTCATCTCCCATACTTCAAGATCTGGAAAATTCACTTTGATCGAGCCGCGCACTGGGTGGATATCCAAATACAAATGGTATTTACAAGACACATAGGGACAAGGCCGCTCCGTGCTTGCACATTCAGCACGGGTCACTGGCTTCCAATAGTCCATTTCAGGATAAAGCACTCGACCCTGATTCAGCTCCGTCTTGCTCAAGCGACGAATTGAAATCGTCCTTGCACGCGTACGTGCACGACGTTTTCTCCGACCACGCCGTTCTGGTTCGGGCTCAGCCGATGGATTGGGATCCACCGCCAGCGCCAAAGAACCATAGGTTAAAGGCTCATCGACGGTTTGCTCCGGTGCTTCTGCCTCGGTGCCAGTTGTCGTTTTATCTTTCTCCATTTTCCCTCCCTGTTTCCCCACACCCTTCACACCGCCGCACGCGCCATTCGCGCTTGCATCGACAAGCGCTGCTCAATGGATCGCAGTTTGGCGACCAACTCTTCTGCAATGGACTGCACTTCGCTCACTGAGCGCGCGGCAATGGCATCTCTCGGCGCGCCCGAACCTTCGGTGCCTACCGCATCGACAATGTGAGTTAACACTCGCTCCAGCTGTCGACTGAGCACATCGATTTCACCCCGCAAAAACAAAAACTCGCGCTGGATTTCTTCAATGGTGAACCCCTGCGCCATCAGTTGGCGAATCCAATCGATCTGTCGCACTACCGTTGCCGGATAAAATCCCTGCGAACCTTGGTGCTTGCCCTTGCGACCGACACGAACGCTGCGCGGCAATAAACCTAGCTGCACGTATTTGCGAAATGTCGCTTCGGTGAGCCGCTCTCCCCGCCCAGTAAACGCAGCAATGATTTGCTGAACGGTCATCCCACGGGCGTGAGCGCGCTCTAACTTATCAAAATCCGTGGTTTCTGCGGTGTTTCCCATTAAAGGAATCTAATGACTAACTGCTTATCAATGTATTCTAATCAATAGAACTGTGTCAACACGTAATTTGAAATTTCTGAGATAGCCTTGTAATTGGCTTCGTTTTGACTTTGATGGCTAGTAGGCTATTTACCTACATGTGTGCATAGCCATCGGATCTGGTCAAAAAAACTGCAATCTGGCAGATCGTATGCAGCTTTTTCCGATCTCCAGGACTTGGTTGTTAGAACCTAGTCATGGACTATCGGGGCTGGAAACGATTCCGGAAAAACAAAGGAGCAATACTGGGAGCTGTCTTGGTGGGGTGCGTGAGCGTGCTTGCGTTCGCCGGACCGTGGTTTGCGCCGTTTGACCCTAACCATCAATTTCGGGACCAAGCGCTGAACGATCAGGGCATCCCTGTAGGTCCCAACGCTATGTTTTTGCTGGGAGCCGATTCTATCGGACGTGATGAACTTTCGAGGCTGCTTTATGGAGGCAAGGTGTCCATGCAGGTGGCATTCTTTGCAACCGCGTTGGCCACAGTGATCGGATTACTTGTGGGAGTGTTAGCGGGCTATTTTGGAGGCGTCGTCGATACGGTGAGCATGCGCAGTGTCGATGTGCTTATTTCACTGCCTTTCCTTATCCTTGTCATTGCGATTAAGCGAGTGATTGCGAAACCGGATTTATGGACGTTGTATGTCTTATTGGGAGGATTGTCGTGGACCACGTTGGCGCGGATTGTGCGAGCTCAAACCATGCAAATCCGCGAACAAGATTTCATTACAGCTACGCGAGCACTTGGGCTTTCCTCGATGCGTACGCTACTCCGCCATGTGATTCCGAATGTCCTCGGCCCAACCATTGTCGTAGCAACCACCATGGTGGCGCAGATGATCATTGTGGAATCTGCCATGTCGTTTCTTGGGCTTGGTGTCGAGCCACCTCAGGCAAGCTGGGGCTCGATGTTGCATGATGCCCAAGAAATGATGGCTCACTTTCCTCGGTTGGTGGTGTACCCAGGTGTACTGATCTTAGCGACCGTGTTTGGGTTTAACCTGCTCGGAGAGGGCTTACGGGATGCGTTTGATCCTAAGAGCTAGCTTGCATGTATGCATGGTCGCGTTGCTGAGTGGGTGTCCTGCCCCTCCCAATGGGCCTCGATTTCTGGGCGCAGGCCACAGTGCGCCCCAATACGGCGGGACTTTTGTATTTCATCATGAATCGGCCGTACGCGGACTCGATCCACATATGGCCTTTGATGAGCTTTCCTTTATTGCTATCAAACTGCTGTTTGACGGGCTTTTAGAGTACGACCACGAAGCGCATTTGATCCCGCAGCTTGCCGAAGCACTGCCGGAAGTATCAAGCGATGGCAAAGTATTTACCTTTCGACTACGCAAGGGAGTCTTCTTTCATAATGGGCAACCTGTAACCACCGAAGACATTCGTGGTTCGATGCACCACATGCTTAGTCCCAACGTAGGCTCCCCTGGATTTACGTTCTATGCACAACTTGATGGAATCGATGACTATCGTTCAGGGAAAGCAGATACCATCCGAGGCATACGCGTCCTTGATGATTACACCATCGAATTTCATCTCAAGGCACCCGATCAAACGTTTCTCAACGCGATGGCGATGACATTCGCCTATCCCATTCCACGCGAATTTTACAAAAATCACTCACAATCCATTGCGTTCAAACCCGTCGGCACAGGACCTTTTACCTTGGAAAGCTGGGAGCAAGGCGTACGGCTGGTCTTCAAGAAAAACTCTCGCTACTGGGACCCTAAAAAGCCTTATGTCAATCGCATTGTGTTCTTGGAAAACCTGACACGCGATGCCGCTATTATGCGATTTCGAACAGGAGAAATTGATCACGCGCATCGGTTCTCTCCTGCTGATTACCTTTATTTTATTCAGTCCAAAGCATGGAAGCCCTACCAAATTCAGGATGCTGAGATTAATATTTGGGGCGTCACCATGAACTGCGGGATGCCGCCGTTCACCAATGTTCACGTCAGGCGTGCCGTTTCCTTCGCCTTAGACCGCGAAGGCTGGAGCCGTGCACGTAATAACCGGCTGCGTGCCACTGGACAGCCGGTGCCACCAGGACTGCTAGGATACGATCCACAGCTCAAGGGAAGACAAGTATACAACTTGGCACGCGCCAAAGAAGAAATGAAGCTTGCTGGGTATCCTCACGGAATTGCGCAAGAGATCGATCTATGGATTGGACCTGGCAGCACGGGACGTTTTTATGGTGAGCTAACGCAGCAAGACCTTGCAAAGATTGGCATTAAGATTCGTCTCAAGCCGGTGTCGTTCCCGGTGTACATTGAGGAAAGCGGTAAACCTGGGCGAGTGCCCTTGATGATTTCAGGATGGAGTCAGGACTTTCCTGATCCGTCGGATTTTCTCGATATTCTATTTCATAGCCGTGCCATTCACGAGCATGACTCAGAAAACCGTTCTTTTTACAGCAATCCAAAATTCGATATGCTTTTGGATCGCGCGCGGATAGAACAAGACGTTCAAAAACGTCATCAATTGTATGTCAAAGCCCAAGAGATTATTGTGTACGATGCGCCATGGGCTTTTATGTGGAATGACTTGCGTTTTGAAGCCTGGCAGCCCTATGTCAAAGGCTATCGACCTCATCCTGTGTGGTCACAATATGTTCGTGACGTTTGGCTTGATCTACCCAAGCAGCGCATCGCTCAAACATCCACTCGATTATTGAACGACTTGAGATGGGCAGTGAGACTGCCTATGAAAGACTCGTACTAATGGATCTCTTTCGGTTTGCAATCAAGCGCGTGTGCTGGGCTGTATTTGTATTAGCTGTTGTTATCAGCAGTGTGTTTGTATTGGTCAGAGGCGTTGGCGATCCCGCGCGCGCGCGATTTGGCCCCCAAGCACAACAATCTGTGGTGGAAGCATACCGCAAGCAACATGGGTTGGATCGACCGCTTGTTGAACAGTACGGCGAATATATAATCGGACTTCTCAAAGGAGACGCAGGCAAGGCCAGGCAAAGCGATATTCCTGTAATTGAAATCATTCAAACCCGTCTACCGAGAACACTTTTATTGGGTGTTGTCGCCATGGTGTTTGAGTTAATGATTGGGTTACTGCTAGGGATACTTGCCGCTACATTTCGTAACACGTGGCTCGATACCGGACTGATGGCGATTACCTTCGTAGGAATCAGTGCACCGACGTTTCTTACAGGACTTCTCTTTCTTAACTGGTGGGCTTTTCGGCTGGGGTGGTTTCCTGTCGGAGGGGCTGGGCTGGGAACTTGGGACGAGCTGTATCACGTCATGTTACCTGCATTCACCTTGGCTATCTTTGGCGCAGCGACGTATGCACGCTTGATGCGAAGCGAATTGATCGAAAAATTGCAGTCAGATTATGTGCGAACGGCACGTGCCAAAGGGCTTGGGCCGATACGCGTCGTCGTAGCCCATGGCGCACGCAACGCACTTTTACCTATTGTTACCCTGATGGGGCTGCAATTGCCAAGCTTGGTTTCAGGGGCAATTATCACTGAAACCATTTTTGCTTATCCAGGCATCGGGCGACTGGCATGGGAAGCCTTGAACAACTGGGATGACACACTTATTCTTGGCGTGACTAGCCTTTCGTGTGCCGCAGTGCTTTTAGGCAACATGCTGGCAGACATTGGTGTGGCAGCACTAGACCCACGCATCCGGTTGGACGAAGAGCTAGGCTAAGGGAACCGTAAGAACAGGAATGGAAGATTCGTCACGCAACCGATCTGGAATTGTTCCCTTCCATCGTGGGACGCGTAGTGGTTTGTTTGTCTTTTGAACCACAATCACATCCCCTTGAACACGCTTAGCCACTTCCATAATTTGTTCCAAAGGCTGACCCTCTACCACATGCCGTTTCAAAGAAACGTGTTCCGTGGCTGCTTTGGATAGCTCTCGGGTAAGAATACGATCGATTTCTCCAGCCATCACGGCACTTAGATCTTGCACGAACCAAAACGGCGTCTGGTATACACAAACGACATGCACATCGGCGTTGGCTTTTGCACCAAGATGCAATGCACGCTGCAAAGCGCGTTGATCGTGATCACACACATCCACGGCACAGACGATATTGCGCACGTGCTGAAGATCAGAGTCTTCTAAAGAAGAATTGATCGCGTGCGTAGAAGTATCTTGATGAGTTTCCATGTGGTTCAACGTATCCTGTTTAATGATCTAAGCACCATGTGACAAGTTATTTAACACCCCAACTCTAAAAAATCATCTCATAAAATGTATGATTTCAATCATAAGTGCGCGCGTTACTTACATAAGCTTACGAATAACCACAAAATTTTTACCATTAGGCTGTGTGGCGAATTTACACACCATCACTTTTCCCCAGTAAAACAGAGAAGTTATGAACGGCGCGGATGAAGACTAAAAATGCGCTGTTGCCCCTGCATACGTGGTCGTGAAAGGCGATAAAAATCCAATCGCAATGTTTTAGCGGCGCCACTTGCAAGACGTACCAAAATTGATCCATCGGAAGCGATCTGTTGGATCTGACATAAACCATACTGTGTATGCTCAAGCCAATCGCCTTCGCGAGGTTCATCGTCAGGCCAAACCTCAGGATCCACAGATGCCATGTATGCAGGAGGCGGAGTAGGACGTGTTAGCCTGCCCGCTACCGACGAAGGCCCCGCGGGCGCTCCAGACTCAGAACGACTGACGGCGGGCGATTGATTTGACTGGCGTACGTGTGGACTGTGTGGAGCGGGCACTCCAGAAACAGAGACAGCGCCTAATTCGGGTGTCCATAAATCGAGCCCTGTGACTGCATCGTATCGCCGTTGCAAGGCCAAGTCATCGCAACACTCCACCATAAACTCACACGCGAATATTAACCCGCGAACAAGATGCCCACCTAACACTTGGATGCCGTTGTCGGTCTCGCGTGACACTGTGGCATGCAAGTGTACAAAGGGAGTGCCTTCTTTGAAGGAAAAATTACCCGTCAAAGACAGGATTTCACATGGGCTATTAAATATCTGAGGCGCTTTATACATACGTTGAGCTTGGTCGTATTCCACAAGCTCTACCCATTCAAATGCGCCAAGGGCTGTCACCCATGCGCTACGAATATTGCGTTCATGTGCAA
The DNA here is from genome assembly GCA_964640175.1 of uncultured Polyangiales bacterium. Taxonomy (GTDB): domain Bacteria; phylum Myxococcota_A; class Polyangia; order Polyangiales; genus JACKDX01. Next base: position 164,540 of record CAZXFW010000006.1, read on the forward strand.
GGCTTAAAAATGCTTCGATGACTTCTTCACCGCGCTCCATGCGACCCAGGATGCGACGTAGCTGCCTAGATTCCGTTGCCAGCATGGCTTGCGGCATACCATGGCTGGGGACCTTAGTCGATATGTGAAGGGCGGTAAGCCATGAAAGCGCGCGTGTACTCGATGGCGCTAAACACCGCAAAAATAACACTAATATAGAGCAGTACTAAGCCTGCCTGATGGAGATCGACATGAATGGTAAAAAACCCGAAATACAGAGTATACGGATAGTGTAAAATGAGCAGCAATAAGCCAAGCATTTGAAGGGCCGTTTTGTCTTTCCCGCCCCGCCCCGCAGAGATCACCATCCCCTGCCCTACCGCAATGCTACGCAAGGCACTGATCGCAAGCTCTCTCGCAATGATGACAACCACTAACCATGCTGGCGTGCGAGCCAAATCCACCAAACCCACTAAAATAGCCATGACGATCAATTTGTCTGCCAGAGGATCGAGAAATTTTCCGAAGACACTGATAAGACCTTGCCGTCGTGCCAGCCAACCATCCAACGCATCGGTAATTACAGCCAAGGTGTACACCATGCCTGCCCAGAAACACATTCGCGGGGTTTGCCCATAAAGCAGCACCCACACAAGGGGAATCATCAACACTCGCAATACTGTAAGCAGGTTAGGAAGATTGAGTAGTGTGCTCGATGGTAGGGAGTGTGCGTTCGGGTGCTGTGCCATCACACCGAGATGTAGCATTAATTTAGCCGTGTTGGGCTGAGTTTCCTATCATTTTTTGGATGTCTTCCACACGACCCCCTGGCGCCGCAGCACTTCAGGACGATTTTGTTTACCACTTGTATAGAGGTTCTGAGCTCCTCATGAGCAATAAACTGGTGGAGGCTAAATCCGAGATCGAACAGGCATTGGATATGCAGCCCGATGACGAGCGTGGGCAAAGCATGCTGGCAGGCGCTTACTTCCGGCTCGGGATGTACCCTCTCGCCATTGAGATTTATGAAAAACTGCTCAAACGTCACACCGGTGATCTGATATTGCACCTAAATCTTGGGTTATCCTTGCTTCGCGCTCAACAGCCTGCAAAAGCACTTGTATACCTTCGCCCCATCGTTGAGCAGCAACCCGAACATGCACGCGCATGGACCTATCTGGGTGCCGCTTATTGGCACTTAGGACAATTGCAAGATGCGCATCGGGCATTTGTCTTAGCAAATCGACATGATCTTGCCTCACGCGTCAAAACCCATATGGAGCGATTAGAAGACAGCCATACATCCGATACCTTAGAAGAGCGCCTTCGAAAGCTCTCCGGCACTATCCCTCAACTTGCGTTGGGCTCTATTCCTCCTGAATCCTGGCCACGACTTGCAAAGCACACTGCCGTCTCTGGAGTTCGCCCCAGACACTCGTCTGAACTGCCCCAAACGACTCCGGGGCAATCGTCAGAACGTATGCCAAGCGAAGATCCGTGGGGTGTATCTCGCGCCGCGAAAACACCTGTAGTCATTGCCCCCGATGGGTCTCTGCGCATTTCCACATGTACTCGTCCCACCTATGCACGGACAGAGCAGATTCTGGCTATTGAAGGTGATCTTCAAGTCCAGCGTTTAGCATGGCGTGTCTTTGGTCGTCCTGCAGCCCATCGAAAGGAATCGCAGCCTTCGATGGCACAGCTTCGTGGTTCAGCACGCGTGGTGATTGCTAAACCGGTCTCACGCACCTTTCATCAAGTGGAAATCTGCAATCAGGTGTTGCTCGTACGGGAAGATAGCGTAACCGCTTTTGCCGGCACATTGGAATATGAACACACCTATCTTCCAATGAATGAAGATATCACCATGTTACAACTAAGAGGAACAGGCAGCGTGGTCCTTACACTGGAACAAGGGCTGTCTCAACTTAGCGTCCATCGCGAGCAACCTGTCCAGATCAAGCCCTCTGCATTGATTGGTTGGATAGGTGATGTAGTAGTCATCGCTGGATCCACCCTGTCCCAAGGCTTGGGTGAAGGCTTTGCATGCTTGTGCTTGCGCGGGGAAGGAACTCTGCTAACCACCTTTGGATGAACCTAGATATTGGGAAGGTTCTTGCGATAGCGGGAGCAACTCTGGTTGTGATAGCTGCAGGAATACTCCTTAAGAAAACCCATACAAAAAAAAGGGGAAACCCCAAAAATAAGGCTAGTTAAGAATGGTGTTGCGCTTTACGCCGCCACCCCAGATGGTCGTCCAATTTTTACGATAGGCATGGGTAGTAACCTTTGCAGGTCCTTTGGAAGGCATGGGTAGATCGGCCTGAGCTTGTACCTGCTGCCGTATTTCTTTCGTTGGCAAAATAGTTTCGACGTCGCAAAGCATGGGAAAATCTTTATGGGGTTTGAGCTTGACAACTTCACCTTGTAATGGCTCGCCATCACGCAGCGGTTGAGCAATCCCTGCTTCTAAGCGATCATCCCGTTGACGCAAGACCTTAAATCCACGACCATCTTGGGTACGACCGTGAATCAAGACGCGGTCTACCCGAGAAGTCTCCTTGGAAGCAGTGGATGACTGCTTTTGTGTGTCTTGCACACGGTTGGATTTATCAGCCACATCCTTAACGTGCATCGCTTTTTCGCGCCGTCAAGACCTGACGCAAGATATTTATCAACCAATCTCCCCTAACGAGGCCCACCAGGCGCGATCTCCCCTGTCGTAGGCAACCGTCTGGCACCGTTGAAAGGATCTATTTTGGCACGATGTGACGTGTCGTTGAACGTGTAAACCAAGAAAATGGCAACAAAAAGAAGTGAGCTAAGAAACACGAGCGCATGGAACCGATTGTCGTACCTGAGGTGCATGAAGTAGGTCACCACCAAACTTGCCTTGATGGTAGCGATTGTCACCGCCACAACCAGGTTAAGACTTCCTAAGTGAACAAAAGAAATCGCAACCGTTAACGCCGTCAGCGTCATCAATCCCAACAAAATGCCCACATAGAATTGCCAGGACGAAATATGAACGTGGACTTCACCGCTATCGTGTTCTTGGGCTGGGTTAGACATTCAAAAACCTCACTAATCCATGAGATACAACAAGGGGAACAAATATATCCAGATTAAATCAACCAGATGCCAATAAAGGGCAGCGATATCCACTGGCGTAAAATAGCGATAACTAAATTCACCGCGCATATTTCGGATCAAAATCCAAATCATGATGCCTATGCCAATAACGACATGCAGACCATGTAGGCCTGTCATCATGAAATAAATGGAAAAGAACACGCTGGCATCGGGAGGAAGAGCAATTCCTTTTGGCAAATGCTGGGGATGAAAGGCTTTGCCTGGGAACAATCCCATATGAAATTTGTGAGTGTATTCGAAATACTTTACCACCATAAACACACAAGCGCATACAATGGTAATAATTAGAAACAGCGAAGTTTGATTACGCTGGTTAAGCTGTGCAGATCGAACTGCTAAGGCAGCAGTCAGACTACTAAACAACAAGACTGCTGTGTTGGTGGTTCCCATCACAGGATCAAGCAACTGAGAACCTGCTGAAAATGCTTCCGGATGCCAGGAACGAAACACAAAATAGGCCACAAACAGCCCACTAAAAAACAGCACTTCCTGGGCTAAAAAGAGCCACATGCCTAACTTCGCAGCATCAAACTGCTGAGCCGGTGTATCAAAGTGATGTTGCAAAAACTTGGGGTGAGCGTCGTGCTCCTGGGCCGTGGTGGGATGTGACATGGTTTTCTCCAAGTGATGCTATGTCGCAGACAACGCAGTTCTGACTTTCATGGTAACTGGTACGTTTTTCCCATGATCGAAAAGCTCTTCGTCAGAAGCCTCTTCGTAATCATAAGGCCCTCGCACCATAATCGGCGTCTCAGGAAAATTCTCAACGGGTGGAGGCGTGGGTGTTTGCCACTCATAGCTGGCAGACATCCAAGGATTGCGCGACGAGGCTTTCCCCCTGAGTAAGGAGTGAAGCAACATGCCCAACATCACACAAAAACCAAGGCCAAGAATATAGGCGCCTATGGAGGAAAACATATGCAGCTGTTGGTATTGATCCAAATAGTCATAGTAACGTCGTGGCATCCCACGTGAGCCAAGGATGAACTGGCTCCCGAACGTAACATTGAAACCAATAAAAACGAGCGCCCATGCGACAATAGCAGCGGTTTCATTATAAAGCTTACCGGTAAACTTCGGCCACCAATAATGAAGGCCGCCCAAAAAGCCAAACACCGTGCCTCCCACCATGACGTAATGGAAATGGGCCACCACGAAATAGGTGTCATGCAGGTGAACATCCACCGCTAAGGTGCCTAAGAATAACCCAGTAAAACCGCCGACCGAAAACAAAACAATGAATGCCAGCGCATAAAGCATGGGTGAACGCAAAGACACTGAGCCTTTGTATAATGTGGCTGTCCAGTTAAAAACTTTCACTGCAGAAGGAATGGCCACAAGGAACGTTAGCGCGGAAAACACCATGGTGGCGTATTCTGACATGCCACTTACAAACAAGTGGTGGCCCCATACCAAAAAGCCCAACAAAGCAAGCGCAAGGGAACTCATGGCAACAAACATGTAGCCAAAAATTTTGTGACGCGAAAACGTAGCGATGAGCTCACTGACAATCGCCATGCCGGGCAAAATCATGATGTACACGGCAGGGTGTGAGTAGAACCAAAAAAAGTGCTGAAAAAGCACAGGATCGCCGCCAAGCCTGGGATCAAAAATCCCCAAAACAAACACGTTCTCCATCAGCAGCAAAAACAACGTAATCGCAAGCACTGGCGTAGCCAAAACCTGAATCACACTGGTTGCATACATTCCCCATACAAAGAGATTTAGCTTGCGCCACGTAAGCCCTGGAGCACGCATCTTGTGAATGGTGGCTATAAAATTTACTCCCGTCAGAATGGAAGAAAACCCCATCACAAACACGCCGAATGTTGTAAGCATCACAGGTGCTGATTCCTGTACACTGTAAGGCGTATAGAAAGTCCATCCAGTATCGACCGAACCAGAAATAATAGCTGCAACCAAAAAAATGGTTCCAATCACGTAGATGTAATAACTCGCAAGATTAAGCCGAGGGAACGCAACGTCTTTTGCCCCAAGCATAATCGGCAACACAAAGTTTCCCATCGCTGCAGGGATCGATGGAATAATAAAACCAAACACCATAAGAGCGCCATGAAGCGTAAAGAGCTGGTTATAGGTATGCGCATCTACAATGGTTTTCCCAGGCGCTATCAGTTCTGTGCGGACCAATAGCGCGAAAATGCCGCCAGCTAAAAATGCCACCAACACGGAGATCAAATACAGCATTCCAATTCGCTTGTGATCCAGCGTAATTAGCCAAGAACGCAAACCTTTTGCGGCTGTAATGTAGTTGGTGCCTTGTGCTGCTGCAGTCGTCATAGCCTCTTTACCCCTAACCTCACTTTAGACTCTTGATATACGCAATAATGGCGTCAATACGCGCATCGTCCATCGAAAAGGGTGGCATCACCACACCTGGATAGCCTGCTGCACGTTTCGCGTTTGGATCCAAAATGGACTCACGCACGTAGTTTTCATCAACAACTACACTCGCTCCTGATTCCAATTTTTCAGTCTTACCCCACAGGCCAATGAACATAGGGCCAGCCAACGCGACGCCAGGCTTATTGGAATGACACGTGGCACATGCATACTGCGTGTAAAGCATTTCTCCCCATTGCTCAGGAGTCTTGCCGGACGGTGGGCCTCCGATGTCCTTAAGCCACTTCTCAAATACCTGGTCCTTAAGAACATTCACCTTGGCGAGCATTCCAAAGTGGCCACTTTTGGTTTGATTGGGAGTGGCACCACAATACTCCGCACAGTACGCGGTGTACTCTCCCGTCTTGGTCGCTTCGAACCACAGCGTGGTATACATGCCAGGAACAACGTCGCGCTTAACCCGGAACTCAGGCACAAAAAAGCTATGAATCACATCCTCAGACGACATGATAAGTCGCACTGGTTTATTCACCGGCACCGCAAGTACGCCAGGTGAAGATGTGCCATCGGGATAGACAAACTCCCACGACCACTGCCGTGCCTTGACGCGGATGTCCATGGCATCCCCTGGAGCAACAACACCGTCCATATAGCCTTGAAAGCCATAGTGAAACATGAAAGCCAACGGAATCAGCGGCAAAAACGTCCATGCGTATTCCAGAGGTTTATTCTCTACCGTAGGACCTGGTCGCTCGGTGTCATGTCGACGCCGATACCGTATAATAAAGTAAAGGCACGCAGCGCATATTCCAAGGAACAGTACTGCACTCAACCAGAAGATAGCGTAAAACAACACATCGTATCGCTCAGCCAACGCTGAACCTGCAGAGGGAAGCTGACCGAAGATGTCCGGGGACGTTGCCAATGTCATGAATGTTCACCTAATTGGGCATTGGTTAAACCAGATAAAGTAGCATTACGCCGCTCACGCCAATCTTTACGCCATTGCCGTGCTAAAAATCCCCCGAGCACCAGCATTGTTAAAACGCCACCAAGCTGCATAAGTCTCGTAGCCATAAGCACATACCCTTTGCCTCGCTCATAGTGATAGCAATACAGAAGAATTTTTTCTGCCGTAGAAATCGACCGACCTTCCGACGCTTCCAATAATCCAAACCGTAGATCCTTGGAGTCAAAACGTAATCCATACAAATATCGAGCCACTTTCCCTTCAGGCGTCAGCAGCATAATCGCTGCAGGGTGCGCATATTGCCCTTGCTTTTTGTCATAATAATAGCCAAATCCGACTGCTTCAGCGATTCGGTCAATGTTGGTTTTGTTTCCTGTTAAAAAGTACCAACCTGTGTTGGCAGACACGCGGCCATAACGTTCAAGCACACCTTCTCTTTTATCGGTGGCAGTCTCTGGCGTGTCACGAGGATCAATGCTTAAGGTAACTACTTTAAACTGCTTTCCCGCACTCCATTCAACGCCCCTTAGCCCCTCGACCATGGCATGAACTACCATGTTGCATAACACAGGGCAGGAATGATAGGCCAAGTTCAGTACCACTGGCGTCTTACCGTCGAACACTTCACCAAACTGCACCATCTTTCCCGTGTGGTCTCTAAATACAGCATCCTGCGGAACGCGCGCGTTCAGATGCTCATCCACTTTGACTTGAGGCACGGCGTCTGCAACGGTTGTAGTCTGCGCCTCTGCCGGCATAACAGCTACGCTTAATACAGCTACACTCACCATAACTCTTAAGGTCCAACGATGGATGGTCATGGAGCCACCTTCGTAGCACTCGAAACAGCAGCAATCGGTACCGTACCCGCTTCCTGCGTTTCCGAAGCCGCCTTCATTTCCGTCGCAGTAGGATAAGATACCGCGGTGTGCGGGAGCTGTTTGTGGGGGAAGTGATTCCACCCAGCAAGTGGACGTGGGTCAGTCGATGCTTGAGGGCTGAGTGCGGATAATCCCATGCGACCCTCTTTAATGTAAAGAAGCTTGGCATGATCGATGGACATGACACCGGCTTGAAGTTGTCGCCTCTGCTCAGCCATAATTGCCTTGAGTTCTCTGGCAGGTACCTTAAGCACTTTAGACGCGACCTGCGCGTCAGTGAGATTTGTATAATAACTGTCCAGCACAAATTTCAACGCAACCAATACGAGTACAGATAGAACACCGTAAAGGACAATCAGTTGACTGCGTGGGGGCGTATGATCGGTGGCCATACCAAATCTTCCTAAGCGTTTTCGAAGTGTAATGAACGGTTAAGTCGTGGGTCCCCTATGGGCACAAGCGGATGCCGCGCCATGCTTCGGAGAACAATGGCTGTATACACCCCACCCACAAAAAGCAAACAAGCCACATCCAACCAGTGAATTCCGAAATGAGCCGACGGATAGTAGGGCATTACAAACCAATACATTTCAACGAGATGAAGAATCAACATCCACCCTGCGGCAAAGCCTAGGACTGAAAGTCGACGTTTCATGTTTCTGGATAAAACCAGCAGAAAGGGGAAAAAAAAGTGACCACACAATAAGAAAAGGCTTACTCCTTGCCAGACGCCTCCGTCCCAACGCCTATGGTAAAATGTCGCCTCCTCGGGGATACCTGCATACCAGATAAGCAGCAATTGAGAGAATCCAACGTATGCCCAGAATACAATGAATCCAAACATAAGCTTGCCAAGGTCATGATAGTGCTCGACATTGACAGCATCACCCAAGTAGCCACACGAACGCAGGGCTAACGTCGTTACAATGACCGCAGCAAAAATAGCCACGACAGAACTTGCAAACAAACACACGCCAAAGATGGTTGAATACCATGCGGGCTCAAGCGACATAATCCAATCGAGCGCAGCAAAGGTACTGGTCAGCGCCAACGCAATGATTCCTGGCGCAGCCATCTGTTGGAGCTTAACTGTGTTGCGTAAATCTTTGGAATCGTCTTGCCCCATCGACAACGAAACCAGCCTTACGGCCAAAAAGGCCCACACCGCAAAATAGAGAAGCATGCGAAGAAGGAAAAACGGTTTATTCAAATACGTATGTTTTTTCTTCACGATGGCTTCGTGTGCCATGTGAGCCGGATCATGCCCCCCGTCGTGATGACCTTGCGCCACGCCATCTTCGTGACTCTTTGTCGCACTTTGCGTAGCGGCGTGATGATCGGATGGCTTGCCATGCGCCTCTGTCGAGGGTGAAGCCTCCTGCGCCCCTGCCTTGGACGCCGAAAGCAATGAAAACGACTCTTGATTTACTTCGTGCTGATACCAAGGGTATAGGTGTTGCATCACAGGAATCACTGGCAAAAAGAGCAACGCCAATATCGGTACACCCGCCACAAAAAACTCTGCTGTGCGCCGGGTTGTGACTCCCCACCCTGCACTGGTTAAGTGCAATAGCATGACATAAAAAAGCGCTCCCAACCCTACAAACAAGAAACAAAGAAACGCAAACAAATACGAAAACGCAAAACGCTGAGGGTTGGCTGTATAGCCAACCGCTGCCGCCACGCCTCCGACCAACGCCAATGCCACGGCGACCTTCCATGCCTGAGCCAGCACATCGGAGGCAGAGATTCGAAGTTGTGAAGTTTTGATTTTAGAATGAGAAGTCACTGTCATGGTGCTGCCTCTTGACGCGTTGTGGACCCTGCACTCGGTTCTTCCTCTGGCATTGCTTGAGTCAACTGCAATGTGCGCACATAACTCACGATGGCCCAACGATCGTTTACGGGAATGGCGTGTCTATAGGAAGGCATGTTGCCAATGCCGTTGCTAATCACAGTAAAAACTTGGCCATCAGGAACGCTTCGAAGCCGCGGATCATGAAAACTCGGAGGAGCCAACATGCCTCGCTTGATAATCATTCCTTGCCCATTGCCACTCAGCCCATGACATGGAGCGCAGTAAATTCCGTACCGCTGTTCTCCTCGCTCAAGCATGGCCTTGATGCCACCACCGATTTTCTGAGAAACAGCCGACGGCACCTCTAAAACATAGCCACTCTGGTTTGAAAGCACGCCCGTGGCAAGCTCTACATCCACAGCCATTTCCCGAGCCACAGTGCCAGGAAGGTAAGGACGCATGGTACGTTTATCACTGAAAAACGTGCTTTCAGCTTGTGGATTGTACCTAGGCTGGTTGTACATGTTGCGGACAGGAGCCATCGGCGGCTCTGTGGATGTCTGACCACGGCATGCACTCATCGCTGACATGCCCACCAGGGCGATAACAAGAACACGAAGCTTGAGCACCTTAAAGCTCATGTCAGCTCCTCCTTGATCACTTCGACATAGAGCGGCGAAAGTCGTCGAAAGAGCTCCTGCGTTTTCACGACATCAAACTTAGGATCCTTGGCTTCCACAGAAAGGAAAAATTTATCATCAGAAAAAGCAGCAAAACGATCGGACTCAAAGATGGGATGATGATGCCTGGGAAGTTTCATCAAATGCAACAAACCAAAAAACGTTGCAAACCCCGTCAACAAGATGGTGACTTCAAACATCACGGGAATCATTGAGGGAATCGAAAAGGGAGGCTTGCCACCAACCACGAGTGGATAGTCCACTCCGTTCATCCACCACATCATGACAAACGCGGACACGCACCCCACAAGACCACCGGAAAACGATAGCCAGCCCATGGGGCTCTGAGATAAGCCCATCGCGCGATCCATGCCATGAACAGGATACGGAGTATGTGCATCAAAATGCTTGTAGCCAGCGTCACGCAAACTTGCAGCCGCCTTTAAACAGGCAGCCGGTGAATCAAATTCGGCAAGAATCAACGCTGGCTTGTTCTCCGGAGCACTCATACGCTGCCCTCCGTGTTGCTCGGCGCTACGGCCAATCCATGTGAAGCGTGTTCAGTTGGATGGTAGTGCGGATCTGCTTTTGCAAGCACACCTTTAACTTCGGCAATGGCTATCATGGGGATCCACCGCAAAAACAACAGAAACATCGTAAAGAACAGCCCGATTGAACCCACATAGATTCCAATATCGACAAGCGTGGGCTTGAAGTACCCCCAGGACGACGGCAAAAAATCACGATGCAGCGAGGTTGCAATGATCACAAACCGCTCAAACCACATGCCAATGTTGATCAAAATAGAGGCAGCGAACATGAACGGCAAGCTGGTACGGAAACGCTTGAACCAAAAGAACTGTGGCACCAAAACGTTGCATGAAATCATCGTCCAATATGCCCATGCATAGGGGCCAAGTACACGGTTGATAAATGCATAACGCTCATATTCATTGCCTGAATACCAAGCAATAAAGAGCTCCATCGCGTACGCATACCCAACCATAGATCCTGTGGCGAGCATGAATTTGTTCATTAGCTCCAAATGTTTCATCCGCACAATGTCTTTGAGGCCGAACACCACACGGGCGATCACCAGGAGCGTGAGCACCATGGCAAACCCTGAGAACACCGCACCCGCTACGAAATAAGGAGGGAAGATGGTGGTATGCCAGCCCGGAAGCACCGATGTGGCAAAGTCAAAGCTCACGACAGAGTGCACCGAAAGGACCAGTGGCGTGGAAATGCCTGCCAGAATCAAATAGGCACGCTCGTAGTGCTGCCAGTGCCGGTGAGAGCCGCGCCAACCCAGCGCAAGCGCCCCATACACAATTCGACGTATCTTTGTCTGCGAACGATCCCGCAACGTAGCAAAATCCGGGATGAGTCCTGTGTACCAAAACAGCAACGAAATGGTGAAATACGTACTTACGGCAAACACGTCCCAAATCAGCGGGCTTTTAAAATTCGGCCAAATACCCATCTGATTGGGCAGAGGAAACATATAGTACGCCAACCAAATTCTGCCGACGTGAATTGCAGGAAAGATCCCCGCACAAAGGACAGCAAAAATGGTCATTGCTTCTGCAAAACGATTGATCGACGTTCGCCATCCCTGTCGGAATAGAAACAAGATGGCAGAAATCAATGTGCCTGCATGTCCGATACCAATCCACCACACAAAGTTGGTGATGTCCCATCCCCACGCCACAGGAGAGGTGTTGCCCCACACACCAATGCCCATGCATACCAAGTAGACGAGGCTCACTCCCAAAATGCCCGCTCCAGCCAGCGCGATCATGAAGCAGATCCACCAGCCGCGAGGAGCTTTATTCTCAGTGACACGGCTCACCGTTTCGGTGACCGCCTTAAAGTCCATGCGCTCGTCAAGAAGCGCACGTTCGCCAATGTTTTCAATTGGAGGATGGTAGGTCATGAGCGCATCTCCGGATTAATATTGCGCAGTTTGGCGAGATAACGCGTTCGCGGTTGGGTTCCCACCTCCGCCAACAAATGATAGCCGCGCTTTTGCTTCGCCAACTTGGCCACCTGACTGGCCTTGTCATTCATATCACCAAACACAATCGCTTGGGATGGGCACGCCTGTGCACATGCCGGCGTGACATCGCCGTCTTTAAGCGGAGCATTATCAACCCGACTCTTGATCTTTGCTTCCTGAATACGCTGCACACAGTACGTGCACTTTTCCATCACACCGCGCATGCGCACTGTTACGTCAGGATTGAACTGCATTTGCTTCACGTCATTGGGCTTGCCGAGAAATTTCTGTTCGCCCTGGTAGTTAAGATAATTAAACCGACGAACCTTATACGGGCAGTTGTTCGCACAATACCGCGTCCCAATGCAACGGTTGTACGCCATGTCATTAAGCCCTTCAGGACTGTGCGTTGTGGCATTGACCGGGCAAACGTTTTCACAGGGAGCCTCTTCGCAGTGCTGACATGCCACAGGTTGAAACACGGAGTTAAAATCATCATTTGAAGCTTCATAATAATGATCGATCCGAAGCCATTGCATCTCACGCCCTTTGCGAACCTCTTCTTTACCTACTGTCGCCACGTTATTTTCAGATTGACACGCAATGACACATGCACCACAGCCGGCACAGGCATTCATATCAATGCTCATTCCCCATTTGTGATCGTTATATTTCTTCTCTTTCCACAAAGGACCTGTATTCGGTTCCACTGAAGCGTATTGAGGAAAATCGGGCTGAGCGAGATAGCGCTCGAATGTATCGGAAATCGCCAGAGGGCGACCTTCCATGTCCGTATATTCTTGCGTACGCGTTAGAGAATAGGTGCGCCCAAGACGTTTAATCTTAAAGCCATCAGCGACACGTAGTGCATCGCTATGGCGCAATGGATATGCATTGAATCCACACCCATTGCCATACCGGCCAGCCTTGGTTCTGCCCCACCCCAAAGCCACGGCTACCGTAAAATCTGCCATGCCGGGTTGTATCCAAACTGCAACATTGGCCGCTCGACCATCTTTCGGGTGGTAGAGCTGAACCATGTCTTCATTGCTGAGATTAAGAGCCTTGGCCGTGTTGGCCGATATCCAGGCGGCATTATCCCAACACATTTTTGTTACAGGATGAGGAAGCTCAAGCAACCATGGATTGTTTGCGTTGCGTCCGCCATCCAACGAATCAACCCCAAACACCACCTGAAGGGCATCTTCGCCTACAGGCTCATGGGCAGGTATTTTGCGGAGTTCCTCCGCCAGTTGCCCTGAAGCCTCTATAGAAACAGGTTGAACGGGCCATGCGGTGTTAGGCACAATCCCTGCATGCAGTGCCTGACGCCATCCCTGCTCCCAGGAAGTGGCCACATTGGCCCACTGTTGGCGAAACGCGGTTCGCACCGCAGCGTATCCTCGCCAATCCCCTTGATTTGCAATTAAGCCCCATAGCTCAATCGCACTGCGACCTCCAAATAAGGGAGCGATGAGTGGCTGCTGAATGGCCCATGTTCCATCCAGACTACGTAAATCTCCCCATGTCTCTAGTGGATGCGCTAAAGGCAGATGCCACTGACACTCGAGTGCAGTTTCATCCACATGGCTGCCAAGATGGATAACGGTTTGTACCTGAGCAAGTGCTTGTTTGAACTTTAGATCCGCTGGAGCATCGTACACAGGGTTAGCGTCCAGGATAAACAACGTGCTGATCTTTCCGCCGCGCATGTCAGATACAAGGGCACGAAGATCAGCGTTGTCCTGCTGCACCACTTCTTCCAAGGACTGAGTGTACGTTACCGTTTGCCCTACGTTTAAAAGCGCCACATTGAGTGCATGTCCTAACGCGTGCACTCGCGCAGGCTGTTGAGCACCCACCGTGATGATACTGTGCTGTCGTGCGGCTATTAAGTCTTTGGCAACCGCTTTAATCCACTGCGGCGCAATTCCTTCCGAAGAAATGCCTTTGAGTGCCTCCCCCAGACCGGGAAGGACAAGACCATGCTGCTCTACTAACTCCAGAGCCAATGCCTTGAGATAGCGTTCGATGTCATTGGGCTTCAAACACAAGCGATGGTCTGCGTTAATACCTGTCAGCGTTGCTGTTGACTCAACCACATAGAGCCGCGACATCCGGTCGGACTCTGAGTACACGCGGCGGCTGTCCGCAAAGCCACGCATCGCCTTTATTTTGCCAGGCTCCGTGTGCATGAAATCCGAATCAATGGATAAAACTACTTGAGCCTTGGCATAGGCATAATGCACTTGCAATGGCTTGCCGAATGCAAGCTCAGCACCTTGCCTGGACTGCTGAGTTCCACATGGTTGGGAATGTACGAACCTGGCTTGCGGGAAACGGGCTCTTACTGCCTGTTGCAGCAGCTGTTCTGTCATCGAGCGCGAAGGACGGCTTAGAAAGGCCAATCCTTTCCCTTGCTCTCTTTCCCATTGGGAAAGCGCTTCTTTTAGAAAACGCTCAAACTGCTCCCAATCGGCTTTTGTCAGCGATTCCTGCCCACCGCCTTTGGAGGCTTTCTTGATATGCACACCACGAGAACGATCCGTATCGTACAGATTCAAAAGGTCTGCTTGCAGACTTGCGTCTGTGCCTCCTAAGCTAGCTGGGTGTTCTGGATTGCCTTCGATCTTGGTAGGCCTGCCTTCATGACTCTCAACCAACACCCCAACAGCCTCACCTCCACAATTGAGAACCGTTGCAAAATGCAAAGGTACCCCTGGAACGGTGTACTCCGGTGCCATGGTATACGGCAGGATCTTCTCCTCCGGACGGCGGATACACCCTTCAAGCCCCAGCATCGCCGCGCTTAGCCCTGCTAACGTGACAAACTCACGCCGTCCCACAAGACGCTCAGGCGAGACCAAAGTCGGCGAAGTTTCCGCGTGTATAGCTTTGTCGTTCATCGGTGACACCCTGAGCAATGTTCTGGAGGCGTAACAGCTGCCATCTGGTTGGACGTAGCATGTGCCTTAGGCTTCCACGCCATATTGGTGATTTCTTCTTTGGGACGAAGGTGTGGCGCAGGATTACGGTGACAATCAAGGCACCAGCTCATGCTCAAAGGCGCTTCGATCCGGACCACTTCCATCTGATCGATGCGCCCATGACAGCTGGCACACCCCACACCTGCTGCAAGGTGCACGCTATGGTCGAAGTACGCATGCTCCGGCAATTTGTGGACACGCACCCAGGGAATCGGCTTGCCGCTAGCCCAGCTCTCTCGAACCGGAGCCAACAACGCAGAATCGGCCTTAACAACAGCATGGCACCCCATGCACGTCTGGGTGGGTGGTATCGCCGCCTCTTGTGAGGCCTCGACGCTACTGTGGCAATAACGGCAGTCCAGCCCTAACTCGCCGGCATGTAACCTATGGCTATAGGCGACTGGCTGCTTCGGGGCATAGCCCACCTGCAAGTTTTTCGGTGAAAAGTAGTACCAAAACACAAAAACCGCGCCACTTAAAGCTGCGGTCGCCACCAGACCCCCCACAAGGGCAAGGTAGTTTAACTGCCGGGGAAAGATTTGCATGTCACTTTAAAATTTCCAACGCAGCGTCCGGCTCGTCCTGTCCTTGCCGTGCTGACCTATCCCGCGCGCTTATATCGACCGAAATGCCTAGAGCGTCAAGTCCTTGTTGCCATTTGGGGGCATCGTTCATCTGACAATTCAACGTCAGGCGTGTACACTCGGTAACACAGTGCGCACAACTCGCCCGCCATCCCCCCCGCCGTCTCCCCCCGGGCGCACGCGTTTTGGGCCCTATACGCTTTTGGAACGGATTGCCGTAGGCGGCATGGCAGAGGTTTTTCGAGCGGAGGAGCCCCGAAGCGTTGGCGAGCCCAGGGTTGTTGTCGTTAAGCGGATGCTACCCTCGTTGTGCCAGGACCCAGGCACCCGGGCTATGTTTGACGAGGAGGCCTGGCTTGGCAAACAACTCCATCACCCGAATGTGGTCGAGATCTTCGAGCACGGCGAAGTCGAAGGTCGGCCTTTCATCTCCATGGAATACGTCCGCGGCGTCAACTTGTCGCAGCTTTCACACTACCTGCGTCTTCAAACCCTTGAGCTCGGGGTAGGACTCTCGCTCTATGTGATTCACGAGCTTCTCAATGGACTTGATGCCGTGCACGAAGCCATAGGACCCGATGGAATACCGCTCCAGATCGTCCATCACGACATCAGCCCCTCGAACGTGCTCTTGTCTGTGCATGGACAGGTCAAACTGGGAGACTTTGGCATCGCACGCACCAAAATGCGCCAAGCCCACCCTCACGCACCATTAAATGAAAGCGCTCGTGGCAAACTGGGCTACTTGTCACCCGAACAGGTAAACGGCATATCCACCGACCGCCGTGCAGACATTTTCTCGGTCGGAACCATTGCCGCCGAGCTGCTGATGAGCCGGCCACTTTTTTCAGCGGGCACCGAGCTTGCGGTCTTACTTGCCATTCGTGACTCTCAGATTCATCCGTTCTTAGAATTTGGCTCACGTTTGCCCTTGGGATTAACCGAAACCATTGCCACAGCGTTACACAAGTCCGTGCGCGATCGCACACCCACCGCAGCCGCATTTCGCGATGCGCTTGTCCCCTTCCTGACAGAACCCTTGGAAGTGCTCCAACGCATGCTGGCAGACATGGCTTCCGATGCTCGTTCCAGCCGAGATTCGCGCATCACACTTGACCTTCCTACACCTCCAGCCCCCACGTCTGCAGATTCTCCCATGTTTGCTGAAACCTCACCGATGACGTTCGATCTTGAGAGTGGTCCTCAAGTGCACGAGGTTCCTCTCCTTTACTACCGCGTAATTACAAGCGACGGAAACGAGTTTGGACCGTGGAGCTACGCTGAAATTGTAGAAGCCATTGCCACGGGTCGAGTCTCTCCCTCAGACGACGTCGATGTAGGACGCGGAACCTTTCGCCCCATTGAAAAAGTACCTGACTTGGCGCGTCACATTGCACGACATTTACCAGGCGGCGTGGACCGTAAAACACCCATCACCAAACGTCTCGGGCAAACCTCCCCTCCTGCTGCCAAAGTATCGTTAACGGAAGGCGGCATTGTCAAAGTGCTAGCAGATGCAACGCTTCATCGCAAAAGCGGGCTTTTGCTTTGCGAGCTTGGCACTGTGCGTAAGGAAGTTTACCTTAAAGATGGCTGTCCTGAGTTCGTCAGCTCCAACCTGGCGGGGGAGCTCTTAGGAGAATACCTGGTGAATCAGGGCGTCATTTCACGCGGTGAGCTTGATATGGCGCTGGCTGTCATGCCGCGATTCGAGGGCAGGCTTGGAGAAACACTCTCTGCTCTTGGTCTGGTTGAACCCATCCAGCTATTTCAACACATCGCAGAACAAGTCCGAGAAAAACTTTTGGATCTGTTCTCTTGGGAGTCGGGGATATGTTCTTATTATGAAGGAGTGGCTGCACCACCCAGCGGATTTCCCCTCGGCATTGATCCATGGCGCATTTTACTGGATGGAATTGCACGCCGTTTTGAACAAGGTTTGGACAAAAATATCTTCAAAGAACGCGGCAACGACACGTTGCGTTGCTATCCTGACATCGCAGCACACCTGGAAAACGCCAACCCACCCCACATCATACAACTCACGCTTCATGTGTTACATAAGCCCATAGGCGCGGCCGATCTGATGTCACAAATCCGCCGATTCAGCGGAGAAGCTTCAGCCAATCCGAGCCATCTTCTGACCTTGCTGTGGTATTTAGGCGCCATTGAGTGGGAGAGCTAAGTCCCTATACTAGTTAGGTTTTAAGCTCTGCAATGCTTGAAGTCGTATACGCCCCACCTACGCCAAAGGAGGACACATTGACCCCTGCGCCTTGTAATGCCGTCAGTGCAGCCGTGCTGCCAGTGGTTCTTGCAGCAAAACGATGATGCACGTTGCCACGTAACCGCCCCCCTCCTTTACCCGCAATCAGGACGGGCATTTCATCTAAGGTATGATCAGAGGCATCACTTAAATCACTCGTACAGTACAGCACCGAATGCTCAAGCATGTTGCCGGCACCTACGGGTGTATTTTTCAGTGTGTTCAGTAGCACGGCAAGCTGCTCCATAAAAAAGAGCACCGCATTGTGAAGCTCCACATCATAGTATTGAGGGGACTGTTCATGGGTGATGTAGTGCACGCCCATCTGCCCGGCGGCGACGCGGTCCACAATGGGGTCTCCTGCAGGTCGATTAGACTGCATACTAAACACACGGGTAATTCCACAGCTCAGTGCAAGCGCAATGATTTGTGAACTGATCCGGGAGCGCTCTGTGATGGCAGCACTGCTTCCATTGAGAATCTGGACATTGTTGGGCGCAGGTGGAAGCGTACAATACGCTGAGGATTCAATGACTTTTTCAACGGAACGGATCCCTTCAAGGTGCTGATCCAATCGGCGACGGTCTTCTGCTCCAAGCGTCCGTTGAAGTTCTCTGGTCTGCTCCTGAACAACATCAAGCACGCTTAAGCGCGCATCGTTCGCATAGAGTTCCTGTGCGTTCGAAAACAAACGATAGAACAAGGCACGCAAGTCCCCTTCGGCGGGGTTTGGCGCATTGGGCCCATTGTGGGAAATGTGATCCCAGACCGTTCCGCCGAATTGGCTGGCTGACTGTGGACACAAAGCCACTTCCAAGGAACGACGCGCCACCCCTTGGCTCAATTGATCGGCTGCAATTTGATCGATGGAACGCTGCCGAACCGTATACTCCATCGTCCCTGGTTTCAGTGTCAGAATGTTATCACCTGTCAACATCCCTGCGGCTCCTACCGCATGGGGATTATCCGTGTTGGGATTTCTGTCCACGGTGACCAACGTATTGGTAACTACACTTAGGTATTCTTTCACTGCAGCCAAGGGTGCCAGCTCCGAACTGAGGCTCCATGCATTACCGGATCCAATGCTCGAGGGAATCCAACGCGAAGGCCGCATTCCATTGCCCCAGAACCACACGCCGAAGTACGTGGGAATGGGCTCACCACTTGCCAATGCATCTCCGTGATCGTTCAGAGCCATACGTAACAGCGGCAATCCCACTGTGACCGTTGCGCCTGAAACAGCCACACCCTTGAGGAAACGTCGTCGCGCTATCTTCTGTGTACGGCTCATTATTTTGGCTCCTCAGGCGCTTTTACTTTTCGGAACGCCGGTGACATCACAAGTTCCCGCAACAGTGTTTTGATCCGATAGCCTTCTAAACCAAACACTTGGGTTAACTGCTGTAGCATCGGTGTTTCTGCCGCTGTCTCCACACGGCCCGTGGCATAGCGGAACAATCGCTTGACCACACATGCGGACGTTTCGGGATGATCTTTAAGAGCCGCACCTAATCCAGATGCACCACTGACAGAAACTCCATCAAGCTCTGTACTAACATCAATCGGCAGCCCATTATCAAGATCACGGTACTTGCCGATCGCATCAAAATTTTCGAAAGCAAACCCCAAAGGATCCATCCGCTGATGACAACCCGCGCACACACTGTCTTTGGCGTGGCTGTCTTCTAAACGTTCGCGTAAGGTACGCGGTCGCTCGTCGGTGTCTTCATCCAACGTATTGGGAACATTGGGCGGAGGAGAACCGATGCTTTGACACAGGATGTTCTGACGAATGAATAAACCGCGTCGCGTAGGTGACGTACGAACCGAATGCGCATTGGCAAACAAGATGGCCGCTCTTGAGAGCCACCCGCCTCGCTGAGCCTTGCTAGGAAACTCGCTCTTGGTCCAACCGTCTTGCGGCCCAGGCACTCCATAGAACGCCGCCAAGTCTTTGTTGAGATACGTGACTTGGGTATCAAAAAGATCCAAGAAGTTTTCGTCTTCATCGAAAACTGTATCCTCAAATAATCGACGCAATTCTTCCTGCATGGCACTACGTAGTGCACTTGTAATTCCAGGATAGGTGGCGCTGTCTTTGGTCAACGCCCAGACCTGCTCCAGCGCCAGATACTCACTAATAAATCGTCGTAATCCATCGCGCGCACGCGGATCATCAAGCAATCGCTCCACTTGCTCACTCAACCCATCCTCGGTAAGCAGTGCGCCCGAAGCGGCAGCTTCCAACAGGGCGTCATCCGGAGCACGATCCCAAAGGGTAAACGACAATCGCGATGCCATGTCGTATGCGGTATAGCGCCAATACGAGCTGTTTTCCGGATCCGGCTCGCCATACTCGATGCGATAAAGCATGTGAGGCGACTGAAGAAACGCTACAAGTACAAACTCCACACCACGCCATGGGTTGTTAAAGTGTGTGGCCACTTTCTGATACAATTTCAGAAGTTGATCGGTCTCGGCTTTGCTGAGTGGTCTGCGCCACGCCCCACGTCCAAACTTGCTTATCCATGTCTGGATGCAATCTTCGTTAAGCTGATCGTTTTCACATTCCAAAAACGCCAAACGGCGCGCTCGCCACCAGTCGCACACCGGTTGGTTGATATCCGTATGGTTGGGGCAGACGCTGATAAGTCTTGCAGCCACATCGCGAGCCACACCTTCGTAAGCCTCAATCGTCGTTGGCGAAGCCACTGTGGCGCTTGCGCCGACGTTGGCAAACCCATCTACCTTAATATCCACGGGTAACTCATCCGCAGCAGGAAGCGTCAACGTTTCAGGAAACAACTCGGATAACGTGTTGAGGTATTGTGAGCGCGTCAGAAACGCCATCCGTTGCGGCCCCAGCGCCAGATCTTCGGGAACCCCTGCATCTGGAAGGACAGGAGATGGACCCGTAGCTTGTCCAGAGCATGCCCACAACAGGCTTGCCGCCAACACCCTACATGTAATCCACCCACCTGTACGCATGGCCCGTAACCCTATGTAGCGTAGCCGTGCAGATTTCATGCCATTGTCTACACTTTGGTCGATTGCGGCCTCAAGAAAAAAAACATCAAAAAAATCAGTCAGCTATAACTTTCGACCGGATCCGTCTCCGCTTCCAGAGTGTGCCAAGTGGAGACAACTGTCCCCACATGCTCTAGGCATAAAGCCGACATCTGAGGGGTACCTCCTATATTATCCTGCTTATGGATAGGTGGTTCCTGTATTCCCTGGCCGCAAGCTCAATACTTTTAGTCGGATGTGGCCGCATTGGGTTTGACCCGTTCAACAGTCCCCAGGACGCTGCTACGCAGGACGGCACCACCCCAGGCGATGTCATCAGCGACGTTGCCAGTGACATCGCGACCGACAGCCTTGTGGATGGTGCCTCAGATACCACCGATGGCTCTCTTAACTGCGGCGCCAACTGCAGCACCGTTCAACAGTGGGCCAAACGATTTGGCGATACCGACTATGATTGGGGTATTGCTGTGGATACCGACAGCAATGACAATGTGTACCTGGGAGGGATGTTTTCGGGGACGGTTGATTTTGGCGGCGGCCCACTCAATGAACTCCCTGCCAGCGAAATCATCGTTGCAAGTTTTGATCCGACTGGGGCGCATCGCTGGTCTAACGTTCCCACAGGTCCCTCCGGTGGCGGACCTTGGTTTATTTATGATCTTGCCGTGGACTCGACAGAAGGGGTTGTGTTTACAGGCAAGCCCTCTCCCAGCGGAAACAACGAAGCGTTTTTGATGACAAGTTACGATTCAAATGGGACCTATCGCTGGGGAACCCACAATGCGGACAGTCTAGATTGGGTTGGTTTCGGAGCAGTGGCAGCGGACAATCAAAACCACACGTATATCACCGGCTTCCTCGCTGGCACGTACGATTTTGGCTGCGGTGCGTTGTCGTCCAATGGCAATACATTGGACGTCTTCGTCCTCAGCCTGAACTCCACCACAGGCGTGTGTCTTTGGTCATACTCATATGGGGCAGCCGGTATTCAAGATGCCACGGATATCGCAGTGCAAGCAGATGGCACGGTTTTCATCACAGGGTATTTCAACGGTTCATTCAGCGCGGGCGGAGCCACGCTATCTTCGGTAGGTAATTACGACATTTTTGTAGCAAGCTATACAAACACTGGAGCGCATCGCTGGTCATTTTCCTTGGGGTCTACTCAAGGTGAAAGAGGCCGCCTCATCGCATTGAATGGCGATCAACACGTGCTGATCGCCGGCACATTTGGGCAAAGCATGGATTTTGGCACGGGCACTCTGACACCAGCCGGCGCAGAGGATGTGTACATCGCAAGCTACAGTACGGCAGATGGCCAGCCTTTATGGTCAACCAGGCTCGGAGGCACCTCCAATGACAGCGTCGAAGCCATCCAAGTTAACCCGTCCGGCGGTGTGCACGTGTGCGGGAACTACTCAGGCACCGTGGATTTCGGCGATGCACAGCGCACCAGCCAAGGTGATACTGATGTGTTTGTTGCCGCCTATGAAACCGCCACCGGCGCCCCTCTGGCTTCGCGAAGTTATGGTGACACGGGCACCGACAGTTGTAATGATCTAACATTTGATGCTGCGGGAGCGATGTATTTGACGGGGAATTTTTCGGGCACGGTAGATTTCGATGGCACCACGTTAATCAGCCAAGGCAGCCAAGACATCTTTCTTACCAAAACGGGCCCGGTGTGGTCTTGCGATTGCCCCTAAAACCGCCTTTTGATTATTGGCCAAGCAGCTGCGCCTAACCCAGCCTGCATTGATTCAATGCGGGAACAAAAGTCACCACTTGGAGGGCTTTCAACGGGGTCAAAGGCCCATGGCTTGACGGCATAGAACGTGGGGTGTAGTTCGTGGCCGCGGTGATAAGACTATGACGATACGTGTTCTGGTTTCGGATAAATTCAGTGAGATTGGACTTGATGTATTACGCAACACCGAAGGCGTAGTATTTGATTACAAGCCTGGACTTTCTCCTCAAGAGCTGTGCGAGATCATTGGCACGTACGATGGGCTCCTGATCCGCTCCAACACATCCGTTAATGCAGATGTCTTGGCCAAAGCAGACAAGCTGCGCGTCGTAGGCCGAGCCGGCATCGGCGTCGACAATGTCGATGTGCCGATTGCAAGCAAACGCGGCATCGTCGTGATGAACACCCCCACAGGAAATGCCGTAACCACCGCAGAGCATGCATTGTCGTTGCTGATGGCCGTGACCAGGAAAATCCCGCAGGCCACCGCATCCATGCGCGCAGGAAAGTGGGAAAAGAATAAGTTCGAAGGCCGGGAAGTCGCCAGTAAAGTCTTAGGCGTCATTGGACTTGGAAACATCGGCCGCATTGTAGCGGAACGCGCGCAAGGCCTACGCATGCAAGTCATCGCGTTTGATCCCATGGTAAGCGAAGAAAAGGCCGCCAGCCTCGGCTTGAGCCGCGTGTCCTTGGATGAACTTTATAAACGGGCGGATTTCATCACCGTGCACACGCCAAAGACGGCTGAAACCAAAGGCATGCTCAACGATGCCGCCTTTGAAAAGATGAAACCAGGGGTCATCGTGATCAACGCAGCACGCGGTGGAATCGTCGATGAAGCCGCGCTAGCACGAGCGATTGAAAGCGGCAAAGTTGCCGGCGCCGGTCTGGACGTGTTCGAGCAGGAGCCACCGCCTGCCGATCATCCTCTGCTTAAGTTGGAACAAGTGGTGTGCACCCCCCATTTAGGCGCCTCCACTTCCGAAGCTCAAGAACGCGTGGCCGTAGAAATCGCAGAGCAAGTGCTGGATTACCTCAAACACGGCATCATCCGTAACTCCGTCAACGTTCCTGCCGTCAAAAAAGAATTGGCAGAACTGTTGGATCCCTACTTCGTGGTCGCAAGACGGCTTGGCCTGTTGCTTGGCCAAATGGAGCCCTTGGATGTCAACGAGATCCAAATCACCTGCAGCGGAGAGCCAGGTGAACTTGGACTCAGACCCATCGCCAATGCCGCACTGGCTGGATATCTGCAAGGGTACCTCGAAGAACCTATCAATGCCATTAGTGCTCCTTATCAAGCCACCGATCGGGGCATTCACGTCATCGAGGTACGGGACGATGCAGGTGGTAGTTTCAAGAATTCCATTGAAATCTGTGTGCGCGGCAAAAAAGGCGAACGCCGTGCTATTGGCACGTTAAGCACAACGTTGGAACCACGCCTCGTGGCATTGGACGGTTATGAGCTTGAAGCATTCTTGGGAGGCACAACATTGATCATGCTGAACGACGATCAGCCTGGTGTCATCGGTGATGTTGGAACAATCCTTGGCAAGCGACAGGTAAATATTTCTCGGATGCAACTTGGTTTAGATGGCCGTGGTGGGCGTGCGCTTTCTGTATGGAACATCGATCACGACATTGATGAAGCTGCCCTGCAAGAGCTCAAGCAAATCAAAAACATTCGCTCCGTCCGAGCCATTAAACTCTAATCAACCATGCGCATGTCTCTTGTGAGCGAAGATACCTTGTCGAACAGAAACAGTGTGTCCCCATGTCGGTAGCTGTCATCGTAGGCGCACAATGGGGTGACGAAGGGAAAGGCAAAATTGTCGATTTTTTTTCGCAAGATGCCGATGTCGTTGTCCGGTATGCCGGCGGAGCCAACGCTGGCCATACGCTCTTTGTAAACGGGAAAAAGCACGTTTTTCACCTTGTCCCCTCAGGTGCATTGCACAAACACCCACGTATTTTCCTCACCCATGGGACTGTCATCGACTTGGAAGTATTGCTTTCAGAAATTGAGCTCCTTGAACAATCGTCTCAATTTGATCGGTCGCGTTTGATGATTTCAGATCGCGCTCACCTCGTCTTACCCCACCATAAAACCATCGACGAAATCCGTGACCAAGGAAGCGATGCCATTGGAACAACCCGGCGTGGAATTGGCCCTGCCTATGAAGATAAAGTAGCACGGCGCGGCGTGCGCATGCGGGATCTGCTAAACGCTGAGCATCTGAAATCCATGTTGGAACGCAATATCTCCGCATGGGCACCGTTGTTAAAAAGCGCCGACAAACCCCTGCCTGACCTTGAAGGCTTACATGCACAATGTCTTCGCTACGGCACTCTGTTATCCACACACATGGGTGATACGTCACGGGCGCTATTCGAAGCCGTCACCTCCAATCAGCACGTGCTCTTGGAAGGCGCACAAGGCACACTGCTCGACATTGACTGTGGAACCTATCCGTATGTCACCAGCTCATCCACGACCGCAGGTGGCGCATGCACCGGCGCAGGGCTTGGGCCCACTTTTATTGAACGTGTGATTGGCATCACTAAAGCGTATACAACCCGTGTGGGGGCTGGCCCCTTCCCCACGGAATTATCCGATAAGCAAGGTGACATGCTCCGGGAATCAGGCGATGAATACGGTGCCACCACTGGACGTGCACGACGTTGCGGTTGGTTGGATCTTCCAACGCTCCGTTATGCCATTCAAGTTAATGGGATCACCGATTTGGCACTGACCAAACTGGATGTCCTCTCTGGCCTCAAGGAAATCCCGGTCTGCGTGGCCTATACGCTTGAAGGCCACCGCATCGAGCATCTGCCTTGTGAATCGCTCGCAGCCGTCAAACCCATTTACGAAACGTTGCCTGGCTGGAGTGAAGATCTTTCCCAATGTCGATCCATTGATGAGCTTCCCGCAAACGCGCGTGCTTACATTGACTTCGTTGGGAAACATGTTGGCAGGGAGTTTTGCTCTATCAGTGTCGGACCTGACCGCACACAGTCAATCGTACTCAAGCCTGCTTTTTTATAGGCTTTATGTGGCGTGCTTGTGCCCGTGTGCGCCTTCCTGTAAGCACAATATATGAAACGGGCCTTGGTCACCGGTGCAAGTAGTGGCATTGGTAAATGCTTTGCTCAGATGCTCGCACAACGGGGATATGCCATTACCCTGGTGTCACGAAGCGAGGCCACGCTAGCCGAAATAGCCCAACGTTTGCCAGGCGAAGGACATCGATGGATACGCGCTGACTTATCCTCCCAGGAAGAAACCCAACGCGTATGCATGGACGTCGAACAGACGCGGTATGATCTACTGATCAACAACGCGGGCGTAGGGTTGTACGGGCCTTTAACGGATTCAACATGGGAGGATCTCACAGCCATGCATCGGTTAAACTGTGATGCGTTACTGGCGCTATCTTATGCCTTTTTAAAGCGTGCTGTCCCTGGCAATGCGCTCATTAACGTAGCATCGGTGTTGGGACTGTTGCCCTTTCCTCAAGGTGGTGCTCATTATGGAGCCACCAAAGCATTTGTGGTTTCTCTCACTCAAGCTTTGTGGGAAGAGCAGCGTCACCGTGGAGTCTATGTCATGGCGCTATGCCCCGGGGTCACTGAAACGAATTTTTACACGATGG
>CAZXFW010000007.1:0-178441 GCA_964640175.1 uncultured Polyangiales bacterium
TTCATGTGACATTCTTAAATCCTTATGCCCATGACTTTCTTAAATCCTCCGGACACCAGAGGCTCAGCGCCGTGGCTTGGGGTAGGTGATTGCGATAGATTGGTTGCCCCATGGGTTCGAAAAATAGGTAAGGTGTCCCTGAAGTGTTCCCATGAACGTGGCGGTGGAATGGGCGAAAAAGTTAAGCAAAGTCAATTGGTTAGGGATATTGCTCGAAAAAAGGCGTAACATGAAAGAGCTGCACAAGCCCGTCATGCAAAAACGCCATTTGGCGACCCCTCATGCTAAGTAATTGATGTGACGTAACTTTCTCTAATCCCGTACCAGTCCTTTTACGGGGATACTTCAGAGGGTATCCTCGTTTATTGTGCCCAGTTCGCGCATAACAACTCCGCCTGCTCAAGGACAGTTTGGGTGGCTTTTGCTTGTTTGTCGGGTGGGTAGCCGTATTTGCGAAGGATGCGGCGAACCATAACGCGCATCTTGGCCCGGACGGTCTCGCGCACGGTCCAATCAATGGCAGTACTGCTGCGCACTGCCTGAACTAGTTCCTGGGCAATCTTCCGCAAGTTTTCATCGCCTAGCACCTGAACCGCGCTGTCGTTAACCTCTAGTGCATCATAAAAAGCCAGCTCATCTTCGCTCAACCTCAGCTGTTCTCCCCGCTGATCCGCGTCGCGCATCTCGCGTGCAAGCTGCAACAGCTCCTCTATGACCTCGCCTGCCTGAAGCGCACGATTGTGGTAGCGACGAATAGAAGTCTCCAGCATGTCGGAAAAGGACCGCGACTGCACCAAAAACTTCCGTGTCCGAACCTTTATTTCGCCACGTAAGAGCCGCTCAAGAACCTCCGCCGCAAGGTTGCGATGCGGTGAAGCTCTCACTTCCGACAAAAACTCTTCCGATAAGATATTGCCGCTAGGCCTCTTCAGGCCGGCTGCCGTGAAAACATCCACTACCTCATCGGAAGCCACGGCGCGCGACAAAAGCTGCCGCATGGCATGATCCACATCGCCTTTCGTTCTACTTCGGAGCGACGTCGTCTTGACCAGCGCATTTCTGACCTTCTGAAAGAAATCGACGTCGTCACGGATCCGCACAGAGTCTTCATCTGGCACTGCCAAGGCGAAAGCCTTTCCGAGCTCCGCAACAGCATCCACCAGCCGCTTTTTGCCGTTCGCCTGCGACAGGATGTGCTCCTGCGCAAGCGGCAGCAGTTTCAATCGGCGATCCGCAGTACCACTTATCCAGTCCGACCAATCGAAACCATAAAAGAGCTCACGGCACACTTCATACTTTTCCAGCATCACAGCCACTGCCTCTCCCTTGTCGATGGCTGTTTTGCCGCGCCCGCCACTAGCCGTATAATCGGCCAGAGCTTGTTTTAGTTCATGCGCGATGCCCAGATAGTCCACCACGAGTCCGCCCGGCTTATCGCCAAACACCCGATTCACCCTCGCAATCGCCTGCATCAACCCGTGACCTCGCATGGGCTTGTCGATGTACATCGTGTGCAAACAAGGAGCATCAAAGCCCGTCAGCCACATGTCCCGCACAATCACCACCTTCAGGGCGTCCGCAGGATCTTTGAACCGCTTTGCCAGTGCCTCACGGCGGTTTTTCGTCCGGATATGGGCCTGCCATACCAATGGATCGGAAGCAGAACCGGTCATCACAACCTTAATGGCGCCATCGCCATCTTCGTCGCTATGCCACTCAGGCCGCAACGCGACAATCGATTCGTACAGCGCAATGCAAATACGCCGACTCATGCAAACGATCATCGCCTTACCGTCCATCACTTCAAGGCGCGCCTCGAAGTGGCTCAGCATGTCACTCGCCACTAAGCTCAGGCGCTTTTGTGCTCCCACCACAGCTTCCAAGGCAGCCCACTTCGTCTTCAGGCGCTCCTTCGCCTTCTGCTCCTCTCCCTCTGTGACCTCTTCAAACCCCTGGTCGAGGTGGGGCCGTTCAAGCTCGTCGAGTTCAAGCTTGGCCAGACGGCTCTCATAGTAGATGGGCACTGTGGCCTTATCCTCTACCGCTCGCTGAATGTCGTAGATACTGATGTAGTCGCCAAACACCGCGCGCGTGTTCTTGTCGCTTAGTTCGATCGGCGTGCCGGTAAATCCAATAAAAGAAGCATTGGGTAATGCATCCCGCATATGTCGGGCAAAGCCGTCGATGAAATCATACTGGCTGCGGTGCGCTTCATCCGCAATAACGACAATGTTTCGGCGGTCCGATAGCAGCGGATACGCATCGCCTTTGCTATCAGGGAAGAACTTGTGAACGGTGGTAAAAATCACTCCACCCGAGCCCACTTGCAACAACTCACGAAGCTGTTTGCGATCCGCCGCCTGCACCGGCTCCTGCCGCAGTAGCTCATGGCATCGTGCAAAAGTGCCGAACAGCTGATCGTCCAAGTCATTTCGATCGGTTATGACCAGCAATGTTGGATTCGCCATCGCAGGCTCAAGCACCACTTTGCCAGCATAAAAAGCCATGGTCAGGCTTTTGCCTGAGCCTTGCGTGTGCCAGACCACACCGACACGCCGATCTCCCTCTGGACCAGCAGCCGCAACGGTCGACGACACTGCCTTTTGCACCGCGTGATATTGATGGTAGCCAGCCATCTTTTTGACGACATCACTGCCGTCAGAATCAAACACGACAAAATGTCTTATCAAATCCAAAAATCTCGATTTCTCAAAGATATCTTTTACCAGCACCTCTAGCTCAAGCTCGCGAGAGGGTTCATTGTCATCAAGCCGGCGCCACGGCATAAACCGTTCGCGGTTTGCCGTCAGGGTTCCGATGCGCGCACGCATGCCGTCCGAGATCACCAGCACTTCGTTGTAGTGGAACAACGAGGGCACCTGGTGCTTATAGGTCTGCAACTGGTTAAAGGCATTCCCGAGCTTCGCGTGTTCACTCACCGGATTCTTGAGCTCCATCAGACCAAGCGGTAGCCCATTGACGAACACGATAACATCCGCCCGCCGATTGTACCCGTTCTCTGTTACGGTAAACTGGTTGAGCGCTAGCCAATCGTTGTTGTCCACGTTGTCGAAATCGACGAGCCGCACCAAGTCACCAGCGATCGAACCGTCTTCGCGAAAATACTCAACGTTGACGCCGTTCACGAGCTGGTAATGAAAACTATGGTTCAGATCGGGTAAAGAAGGAGATTCCGCCCTTGTAATCTTTCGGATGCCCTCCTCGATGGCCTCTTTCGGTACTTGCGGATTGATTCGAATGGCAGCATCCCGCAGCCGTTTTAGCAGCACCACCTCTTCGGGGTTTGTGCGCTCAGTCTGCCCTTCTGCCAGTCCGTCATCCTCACCACACCCTCGCTGATAGCCAAGTTCCGCGAGCCAGTCTAGAACGACTTCCTCAACGACTGCTTCGTCGACTCCGGCTCCGCGGCTCGTTGCCGGCATCGGTTAATCGTAACCTTTGGCCTCGTCCAATTGCAAGGTTCTGGTGCGTCCAATTGAAAGGTTCAAGGTCGGGCAACCGAGTTAGATTGTTGGTCCCGTCCTCTCGCTTCCACTTGAAATCATTAGCACATTTGCAGGGCCGGTTGTTGGTGGAGTACCACATTTGACAATGCAATCAGGAAGGCTATCTTAATAGGCAGCTCATCTGCCATGTGTAGAAGGAGTAACGAGGCCGTTTTCCAGTGGAAGGCGGCCTTAGCCTTTTCTGGCTTTCCAGGCATCGTATTCCTTTCTCAGTTTTCGCCTGCGGTGATTTTCCTCCACTGGATAGGCGGTCCAGGGAAGCACGAAATCCTCGCGCTCATCTATCACAACCACGTAACTAAAATCGCTTAACGCAATAACCCAACGGCTAGCCCGACGATGGTTTCTCCTAGAGCGCTCGTTTTGCCATACCATAACTCGAGATGGGATTCTTTCCGCCTCAACGATCATAGCTTTAGGCCAAGCGATTCTTTCCAAACGCTCCCTGACTGGTGTTCGCTGCGGCTCATCTCCGCCTTCGGTAACAAAATGCCAAAACGTCGCACTCTTGCCTTCGAACTTTGGGTGACGTTTTAGCTCCATGCGTTTTCCTCGAAAAGCAGGCCTTCTGTGCTGATGACCGAAATCTCGCCAGAAGATTCCGTACGCTATTTTAAGACTTTCTTCGTAGCGATTCCAGTCGCATCCAATCAGTTCAGGAAGCCAATGCGGCGCGCCCTCATCTCTCACTGACCTGTCTCCTGAGGCGCCCAGTAAAAGAGGTTGAACTTGTTCTCTGTGGGCAGCGTAGATTTCTGCAGGGTGTACCCGGATCGCATCTGAATACGACGAACGAGCTTATCCTTCGCTCTTTCCTGCAAAGGGCCGCGTCCAATATGCTGAACTGCTCCTATCAAGAGATCCGCAAGCTGCAACAACTCGACCTCGTGCGATCGAACGGTTTGTATTCTCTCTATAATATCTTGATTGAAATCGTAGATCGAGTTGCACAAGATCTCATGCAATTTACTCGTCTTACTAGCGCTGCAGGTATCTTTGATATCTAGGTAAATTCGAAAGCGATCGACGGGCGTAATAATCGCCTTCAACATGCTAAAGTACATCTTGTAATACCAGATATCGTGATCTTGATTGAAAGCCCTATGATCGAGCTTTGACTTGTCTGGAATCACAAGTGCACGAAAATGCAGATCCGTTTGGTCAAAGAAAAAGTCTATTAGCGAAAGATAAAAATCCACTTTAGCTGGCGAAACCTTTGTCCACTTCACTTCCATCGCGGGCGACAACCCATGCGCTTTTTTTATAGCGCGCAGTTCAATCGACATATCTCTGGCCCGCTCTGCTGGACACCAAATCGCTCCAAGCACCATGTTCGGCTGCCCATCGTTTGGCAAATGACCACTCTCATCGCAGTAGACGTTGAAGATAGTCATGTTGATGACTCAATCTGAGTAGGTGTTACTCCAAAGGCAGTTGTGAGCCATGCGATCTTGTCGAGCATGGATGATACGTTGTGTTCTAGCACATCTGACTGTCCGAACCAGGACAACTCAGGGCGGAACTCGCTGAGGCGCACGAAGCGCTTTCTCATAGTTATGTCGATTTTCATGTCGGCCCAAGGATTCTCAAAAAACAGAACACCATCGAGTACTGAGAGCAATACAGCCGACACTTTCGGCATCTCACGGAACCATCCGTTTTTGTCTTGCTCATAAATGGTCATAGGGACCGGCCATTCAAGAGATGTTCGTTCAGGGAATAGCGGCGATCCAACTTTACCGTAAAAAGCGTGCCAAACTCCGTGAGTGCCGATGAAGCATTGCCCCTTTGTGACCTCGGATCGAAAAGGCATGCAATCGACCGCACACATGTCAAGGCCATGTTTGAGATCAAGCCACAGGATGTTTTTCTCGGATTCTTGAAACTGTTTTCCATCGCGCTTCGTATGGAGCAACCGATCGATCAGCTTGTTGGCAGGATACACCAGAGCCTTGCTGGCCGGATTATGATAGATGCATCCGCTCTTATCCACCTTACGGCCACTGCCCGTCGTAGGATGGCCGATTGCGATGGCAACCCGCACGGGACCCTCCGCTTGATTCAGTTGCTGTGTCAGATCTGCCTTGACTACTTGACGCTCATCTCGGTGCTCCTGTGGGCAGTAGACTTCGACGTTTACGTCTCCGATCCGAAGATCGACGGAGGTACCTTTAGAGTTCTCAGGAACGCGTTCTGTTTCACCTTTACCGATCCAAGAAAGCCGAAGTGCTGCTTCAATCTCGGCAGCACGTGCTTGTAGTTGATCGTTTTCCGGCAGACACGCAAGCGATCCTAGTCCATCCTCTATCCATCCTCGGGTTTTCTTCGGCAGCTTGTCTCTATATCTGGATGCTCGATCAAGGGCGACGCGCCAACCACGAATCAGGGATGGCGAGCACTTGGCAAACACTGAGCGATTTGTGACCTGCTCGACGCCGAAGTCCTGAAGCCGTGCATTGAATTCAACGTCGTCGGTCATGCGGTGGCCTCCAAAACCTGCCCTATTTGGGTGACGGATAGCTCCCCCGAAAGCAGTCGAGGCAGCAGCGCGTTGCGCGTTTTCGCAAGTGTCCGAGATTCGAAGAGGTTGGCGTGGATTCGATCGATCAGCGGTTCTGTGAAACTGCGGAAGGCAGTTGCAATCGAGGCTGGCGGAATCGACAAGGCGTATGCTGCCATTTGCTTCCAGCTTGTTCTGGGCATTCGCGTCCCATCCGATCCAGCATTGGTGTAGGCAACAAAACTGTCGCTTGATGCGTGGCCAAGACAGAACGAGGAGTACGCGGGATCGATGGGCTCGACGACGACGATGTCTGTGCTACACAGGCCGTCCACGGGAGCAACGCCGACTTTGTGGAAATAGGGACGCAGCTTGCCGAACAGAATCTGCCCCTTTCGGAACCGGCTTTTCTGGCTTTGCGCGTCCGATGCCTCACCCCAGGATTCTAGAGCAAGTGACCGCTGTGGCATGTGCTCCAGGCCGATATAGGGCATCTCTGGAGGGACTTCGTGTGGCTTGACGCCGTCGCGCACCTGTCTGGCGACATCGACCAACTGTCCGGCGTGCCAGCCCCTTGGAAGGGGGCCGAGGGGGGAGGGTTGGAATTCGGAGGGGAAGAGGGCGGCGGTGGCGGGATCCATGCCGGTGGGTTGGCGGCCGGCTTTTTTGGCGTGGACTGGATCGAAGTCGACAAACCAGGACTTGAAAATCGCACGCGCCATCGCCTCCAGCGTCTCATTCATCCGCCGATTCAACTCAATCTTATCATCCAGCGTCCCAAGGATGTGCGCGATCGCGCGCTGCTCGGATAGTGGCGGCAGCGGAAGTTCAATCCGGTTGATGTCACGAATGGGCAATTGGGGTTGTGCGCTGCCCGTTCGCAGGAACTCAACCTGCGATTGGAACACTTTCGATCTTAGAAACAAGTATAGAAAGCGTGGCAGGATCTTGGAAACCACAGGTCGCAGGATAACCATCCCCGAATTAATGCGCATGTGGTCGAAGGGCACCGTCGTATCGAAATAAGCCGCGTTCCCAACGGTGCCGCGTGTTGTCAGTACGAGATCCTGTC
Organism: uncultured Polyangiales bacterium; assembly: GCA_964640175.1. Classification (GTDB taxonomy): domain Bacteria; phylum Myxococcota_A; class Polyangia; order Polyangiales; genus JACKDX01. The sequence goes on from CAZXFW010000007.1 coordinate 7,100, forward strand.
TCTGGAGCTTCCCCTTCCGCAGCGCTTGATCCTTCTCCTCTGTGATGAATGCGCGGTCTGTGAAGTTGAAGCCAGTCGACGTAACGTTGCCCGCGTTCAAAAACAGGCAGGGACCAATCGAGCAGAAATCGGCTTGTTTAGGATAGTTGGTGCCGCGGTCGCCGTCGATGATCTCGAACGGTGCCTCGGCGAACGTCACAACTGGCCAATTAGCCGCCATACCCGAGCCCCCTCAGGTTCTGACGGATGGCCTTCTCGAGCTTCGCGCCTTCCTTGAACTGCTCATCGAGTTTGGCCACCAGGCGGGTCATCTTTTCTTCGAAGGGCTCGTCATCGTCTTCGATATCTTCGGCGCCGACGTAGCGGCCAGGGGTGAGCACGAAGTGGTGAACTTCGATTTCCTTGGTCGTTGCACTTTTGCAGAAGCCCGGCACGTCCTCGTAATTGCCAATGCCGTCGCCGCGCCAGCGGTGGTAGGTGTCGGCGATGCGCTCGATGTCCGTGTCGGTGAGCTCACGATGCACGCGGTCAATCATCGTGCCGAGCTTGCGTGCATCAATGAAGAGCGTTTCATGGGCGCGATTGCGCATCTTTTTGCCCTGGCCGCCGAGGCCATTCTTTTTGTCGCGGGATAGAAACCAAAGGCAGACGGGAATCTGGGTCGAGTAAAAAAGCTGGCCGGGTAAGGCAACCATGCAATCGACTAAGTCAGCTTCGATCATGGCTTTGCGGATGTCGCCTTCGCCGGATTGCTGCGAGGACATGCTCCCGTTTGCGAGCACAAAACCCGCCAGGCCCGTGGGCGTCAGGTGATGCAAAAAGTGCTGCACCCAGGCGAAGTTGGCGTTGCCCGCAGGCGGCACACCAAACTTCCACCGTGAATCTTCGCGCAGACGCTGCCCGCCCCAGTCGCTATCGTTGAACGGAGGGTTGGCGAGAACATAGTCCGCCTTGAGATCTTTGTGTTGGTCGTTATGGAAGCTATCGCCCCACTCGCCGCCGAGGTTTGCCTCGATGCCGCGGATCGCGAGGTTCATTTTGGCAAGACGCCACGTGGTTGGGTTGGACTCTTGGCCGTAGATGCTGATGTCGCCGATGCGACCGCCGTGAGCCTCAACGAACTTTTCGCTGGAAACAAACATGCCGCCTGAGCCGCAGCAGGGATCAAGTACGCGGCCCTTGTAGGGCGCGAGCATGGCGACCAGAAGGTGTACGATGCATTGAGGCGTGTAGAACTGCCCGCCTTTTTTGCCCTCGGCCGAAGCAAACGAGCTGAGGAAATACTCATAGACGCGCCCAAGTAAATCGCGTGAGCGGTTGTGCTTGTCGCCAAGGCCGAGGGTGCCGATGAGGTCAATCAGCTCGCCGAGGCGCTGCTTGTCGAGCGCAGGCCGAGCGTACTCCTTTGGCAAAACCCCTTTGAGAGTCTTGTTGTCGCGCTCGATGGCAACCATGGCATCGTCGATGAGCTTCCCAATCGTAGGTTGTTTGGCGTTGCTCTGCAGGTGCGCCCAGCGCGCTTCTTTGGGCACCCAAAAAATGTTGTCTGCGCGGTATTCGTCTGGATCTTCGGGATCGGCGCCTTGGTCTCTTTGTGCAAGCAGCTCTAGGTGCTTTTCCTCGAACGCGTCTGAGATGTATTTCAGGAAAATCAGCCCGAGCACCACGTGCTTGTACTCAGCGGCGTCTAAATTGTTGCGAAGCTTATCGGCGGCTTGCCACAGCTTTTCCTCAAAGCCGAGGGTTGCACTGGTTTTGCGAGTTCGCTCATTCTGTTTGGTTTTGCGATTTTGAGTGGCCATCCCAATAGAAATTCACAGTGAAGAGACAAGAATCGGCGGTGATGCCAATGGCCACAGCATACAACTTCAAAGACCTTCGGGAAACCACGCACCCACATGAGTTGAAAATGATTTCGGATAATCAGGGAACGCCTTACTTAATTCCAAACACGTTAAGCTCACCTCTCAGAAATGGGTAAGGTGTTCCCGAATTTTTCAGGCGCAGAAGTGTTTGGAGATTACGGAGCGGGGCCGAACCACGCGCTTCCCACAGGGGGCGCGGCACGGTTTACAGGCGGGCTCTCCGTGTTTAACTTCTTGCGCATTCGTACGTGGCTCCATTTGGATGACATGCATGGCGCTGCTCCTTTGGCTCGCGATGTCGCAGAGCTTGCCCAGCTTGAAGGCCTCGAAGGCCACGCCCGCGCCGCCACCTATTGAGAAAATTCATTAGCCCCACCTCATGAGCGCTGCTATAGTTACTCATCATAGTAAAAATAACACTAATACTAACTATCGTAAGGGAATAACCGAGTTAATCACCTAACGCACTCCAGGAAAAATCCTAGACTGCCTTTGTTATAAAAGGTCGCCAATGCGATTGGCTCGGGGTTCGTATGAGTTTGGAGGAAAAAAGGATGAAGATTAAGCAGTTTCTACTAATTGCAGGTGCGGTGCTTGTTGTGGGTTGTGGAAGCGATGATGATGAAGTGAGCGATGAGGCGCGACTCGAAAGCTGCAAAGCCGCATGCGACAAAGTCGAACAATGCGATCTCTACGACGAAGTGGACATGAGCAGACCGTTGTCGGCGTGCTACATCGATTGCAATGAGCTTGTTAGAAATTCCGATCCTTGCCCGAATCAGCAGGAGTTGTTGGACGAGCTCAATGCCTGCAATCAGGGCGCGTGTGATCAGTATGTCGATTGTGTCACCAACATCATCGGCGGCTGCGGTGACTAAGCTTTATGACATAAAGCTGCTTCTAGTTCTTTCCCTGGATTAGGTAATAGGTGTCTCGGGAAACGATTTACCTGCGGGGGAGGTAACTATGACACGTATGCAAATTGCTTGGTTGCGGTGCTGTGGATGCGTGCTAGCCTGGCAGATGTCTATTATCCGCCAGTATTTTATAGAGATACTTATCGGGCTATTTGCGGCATCGTGCACGGCCCACCCCAATCCTCTGCCTGACGAAGACAACGCGGCTATCATTGGCGGCCATGATGCCGAGCCAGGCAAATGGCCGTGGATGGTTTCGCTGCACACTCCCCAGGAAACGTTCGACAGTCCATCACCCCTGCTTGATGCAGGTGTCATTGATGCGGGGATATTCGACAGTCCATCACCCCTGCTTGATGCAGGTGTCATTGATGCGGGGATAACAGACGACAGTAACCTCGGTGGCGAATTGAGTGGCCAAGATCAAGTCCACATTCGCATGCAACATATGTGCGGTGGTTCGCTGATCCTTCCGCAGTGGGTGTTGACGGCAGCCCACTGTGTGGAAGATGGAGGGGCTTTTGAGATACGTCATACCACATCCAAACTCTCTGAGGCGGAGGCTGGCATTCGCGTGGTGCAGGTTGTGATGTATCCAGAATATGACCCGGAAACTGCGACTGGAGATCTTGCATTGCTGCGTTTGGAACGACCCATAATAGCTGAGAAGTATCCTACCGTTGCGACAGCATCGCTTGAGCAGCGCCTAGCGCCTTCGGGCGTACAAGCCACAACCCTGGGTTGGGGAATAACCGATGATTTCAACGAGACGACTCCAGATGCATTGCAGGAGTTGCAATTGCGTATTTTCCCTGAGGCTGTGTGCGATAAGTACGCTTACGCTACGGATGACGGCGCGCGCCTGAACTATGACCACGAACACATGCTGTGTGCAGGCTTTCTCACTGAAGATAAAGGCACATGCAATGGAGACAGTGGCGGGCCTTTGTTTGTGTTGGATGATACTGGCCGAGCGCTGCTTGTGGGGATCACGTCCTGGGGCGAGGAATGTGGAGGAAGCAACAACTACCTTGAGGGTTTCGCCAGGGTATCCCGCTACCACGATTGGGTTTTCCAGGTGATCGCGGACGAGTTGCGTTATCATCCGCACTAGACGACTCACAAACGGGGTGCGGACGAGCGCCCATGGCTGGGGCACGATCTTTGTTATTTTGCCATTTCCTTAGTTAACTAAGAGAAATTCCAAAGGGCAAGATTGAACTCTGGGCCAAACACGCTATAACCTGGCCACATTTTGGATTGCCTGTGGCCAGAAAAATAGCAATTACTGTTTTTGCCCTGATTGGGGTAGTCGTGGTGTTGGGCGGGATTAAAGGCCTGCAAATCTCTGAGCTTATTGCGCAGGGCAAGTCCTACACTCCGCCTCCTGAAGTAGTGACGGCCTCAAAGGTCAACTATGAGCACTGGGCACCGACACTTACGGCCATCGGTTCGGTTGTCGCTTCTCAAGGCGTGACCGTCAGTGCGGAGGGATCGGGCACGGTCCGTCGCATTGCGTTTGAGTCAGGGGCGGTGGTTCGTCAGGGAACACTGTTGGTCACATTGGACACGGACACAGAGCAGGCAGAGCTCGCCTCGGCCGAGGCAACGGCTACGCTTAAGAAGCTTACCTTAGAGCGTACGCAACGGTTGTTCGATACCGGTGCTGTAGCGAAGGCGGCGTTGGACACGGCACAAGCTGAGGCAACGCAGTCACAAGCTCAGGTTAACAACATTCGTTCAATCATTGCCAAGAAAACCATTCGTGCTCCATTTTCGGGGCGTTTGGGCATCCGACAGGTCAACGTGGGGGAGTTTTTGAACGCAGGTGCTCCCATTGTCTCGTTGCAGTCGTTTGATCCGATTCTTATCGATTTTTCATTGCCGCAGCAGCACGTTGCCACGGTCAAGACGGGCCAAACTGTCTATGTGACGAGCAACGCGTTTGCTGGCAAAGAGTTCAAGGCCGAACTGACTGCCATTAATCCCGACGTGGATGTGTCCACCCGCAACGTGCGGATGCAGGCAACGCTGAGCAATCCTGAAGGACAGTTGCGCCCCGGCATGTTTGTGGATGTGAAGATCATGTTCTCTGAACCCAAAAAGGTGCTCACGGTGCCAGCTACTGCGGTGATCTATGCGCCCTATGGAGACTCTGTGTTTGTGGTGGAAAAAGGAACCGGAAAAGAGGTGAACGGAGCTACCCAAGACCCACACAAGCTTTTTGCACGACAGCAGTTTGTGCGTTTGGAAGAAACACGGGGCGACATGGTGGCTGTGTTATCTGGCTTGAAAGAAGGGCAGCAAGTGGTTACCAGTGGGGCGTTCAAGCTTCGTCCTGGCGCCGAAGTTAAAGTATCCCACGTTGGCGCAACCAAGCCTCACACGGTTTCTACGCCTTCTGATTCCTAACATGAGTTAATGACTGCATGAATCTGACTGAACCCTTCATTCGACGACCTGTGCTGGCGGCTGTTGTCAGCCTGGTGATTGTTGTAGCTGGCTTGCAGTCGATACGATCGCTTACTGTACGTCAGTATCCAAAAAGCGAGAACGCCGCTATTACGGTGACGACCGCGTACATTGGTGCAAACGCAGAGCTGGTGCGAGGGTTTATTACCACCCCGCTTGAACGCGCGATTGCAGCGGCAGATGGCGTTGATTACATTGAATCTCAAAGCTCCCAGGGCGTTTCGACCATTCGGGCTCAGCTCAAGCTGAATTACGATGCCACGAAGGCACTTGCAGAGCTGAGCTCCAAGGTCGATCAAGTGCGCGGAGACCTTCCGCCTGAAGCCGAAGTTCCCATCATTAATATCGAATCTACGGACAATCAGTTTGCTTCGGCGTACATTAGTTTTTCATCCAAAGTTCTGGAACAAAACGAGATTACCGACTTTTTAACGCGGTCAATTCAGCCGCGGCTGACTTCGGTTGACGGGGTGCAAAAAGCGGACATTTTGGGTGCCCGAAATTTCGCCATGCGCATTTGGCTAAAACCCGACCGCATGGCTGCGCTTGGAGTGACCCCCGAGCAAGTTCGCGGAGCGCTTGCTGCCAATAACTACCTTTCTGCCATTGGCCGGACCAAAGGCGCGTTGATCCAAGTTAACTTGACTGCAAACACAGACTTGCAGTCGGTTAAGGAATTTCAACAACTTACTGTTCGTGAAAAAGATGGCGTGATCGTTAGGCTTGAAGATATCGCCGACGTGGTGCTTGGTGCAGAGGACTACGACACCGAGGTTCGGTTTTCGGGCAAGACAGCAGTGTTCATTGGTGTGTGGACGCTGCCCAGCGCAAACGCCCTTGATGTCATGAAGCGGATTCGCAAAGAGATCAAGGAGATTAAAGCAGAGCTTCCCGAGCAGATTGACGTTAGGATTGCCTACGATGGCACGGAATACATCGAGAGTGCCATCGACGATGTTGTCTCTACGCTCCTTGAGACGTTGGTCATCGTTGTCATTGTCATTTTCCTGTTTCTTGGCTCGCTCCGATCGGTGCTTGTGCCTGTGGTTGCAATCCCGGTGTCTTTGATCGGCGCGGTGTTTCTGATGCAAGTGCTTGGCTTCACCATCAACTTGCTGACGTTGCTTGCGATTGTGCTTTCAGTGGGGCTTGTGGTGGACGATGCCATTGTGGTGGTCGAGAACGTCGAGCGACACCTTAGGCAGGGAAAAACGGGCATCGAGGCCGCGCTCTTGGGCGCGCAAGAGCTGGTTGGGCCCATCATCGCCATGACCATCACGCTTGCGGCGGTTTACTTGCCTATCGGGCTACAGGGTGGTCTGACTGGGTCGTTGTTTCGTGAGTTTGCGTTTACCTTAGGTAGCGCTGTGGCTATCTCTGGTGTGGTCGCGCTGACGCTATCGCCTGTGATGTCTGCTAAGCTGATTCGTGAAGAAGACAGCAGGCAGTGGCTTGCGGTGCGCATCAATCGTGGGTTCGAGCGGCTGACACGATTGTATGCACGCATGTTAGGCTCAACGTTGCGTATGCGTCCTGCGGTGTACACGGCATGGATCGTACTTTCGTTGCTAGCGGTGGTGCTTTTTATGCAGTCCCCGAAAGAGCTTGCGCCGGCAGAAGATCAAGGCGTGATCTTTGGCATCATGGAAACGCCTGCCAACGCCACACTCGATCAGATGATTCCGTACGCTGAAGCAGCCAATGACGCATTATTAAGCACCAAAGAAGCAAACTTCACATTTCAGATCACGATGCCTACGATGGGATTTGGCGGCATGGGCCTGACGCCTTGGGATCAACGCGAGCGCACTGCGTTTGAGATCCTCCCAGAAGTGACAGAGAAGCTGCAGGCAATTCCGGGCATCCGTATGTTTCCCATTGTGCCGCCGGCGTTGCCGGGGGGAGGCCAGTTTCCCGTGGAGTTTGTTATCTCGTCCACCGCTGACACTCCTCAGATTTTAAAATACGCAGAACAAATTCAACAGCGCGCCACCATGAGCGGGATTTTTGCATTTCCGCCTATTATAGACGTCAAGATTGATCAGCCGCAGAGCCAGCTGGTGTTTGATCGTGACAAAGTGGCTGCGCTTGGCTTGGACTTGAGAACAGTGGGCAGCGATGTCGCAGCGGCAGTGGGTGGCAACTACGTCAATCGTTTTAATATTGCAGGGCGAAGCTACAAAGTGATTCCGCAGATCAAGCGAACAGAGCGCCTCAATCCGAGCCAAATCACTGATTTATACGTGACGGGGCCCGCAGGCCAATCGATTCCTCTGAGTACGATTGCTACCCTCACGAACAGCGTGGAGCCGCGGTCCTTGAATCGCTTTCAGCAACTTAACTCGGTCAAGTTAAGCGGCGTTGCCATTCGTCCGCTTGATGAAGCACTGGGCTATCTAGAGGGTCAGGCATCGAAGCTACTTCCCAAAGGGTATGTCGTGGACTACACAGGTGAGTCCAGGCAACTTCGAACGGAGGGCAATGCTTTTTTGCCGGCATTGAACTTGGCCGTGATCTTCATCTTTCTTGTGCTGGCGGCGCAGTTTAACAGTTTTCGAGATCCTTTTATCATTCTGGCAGGATCGGTGCCTTTGGCCATGTTTGGTGCGCTGATTGTGACTTTCCTAAAAATGCCCAACCCCAACATGCCGTTTTGGACCGATGGTTGGACCACGACGCTGAATGTGTATTCCCAAGTTGGGTTGGTGACTTTGGTCGGGCTGGTTGCCAAAAATGGGATCCTAATTGTTGAGTTTGCAAATGTGCTTCAAAGACAAGGTCAGAAAAAAATCGCGGCGATTCAAGAAGCTTCGTTGACGCGTCTAAGGCCAATCCTGATGACCACTGCTGCTACCATTTGTGGACATTTCCCGTTGACGTTGGTCTCAGGACCTGGCGCTGAGGCCCGCAACAGCATTGGCCTTGTGCTTGTCACTGGCATGGCAGTGGGGACGCTCTTTACGTTGTTCATCGTCCCGTCACTCTACATACTCATTGCAAAAGACCACGCGAAGGACTTCGCTCTTGGTCCGACGGCTTAGCATTCTGTAGTGCCACAACCCGTCTGGAGACATTGTGCGTGTTGTTTTGATCCACTCGGCTGGCGCGCTAATCGCCGCGCCACATCAAGCATGCTTGGCAATCTCACGTTCCGCCCGCGGCGACAGGGGAAGCACCTGGAAAGTTTGTTCCCGAGTTGTACCCGTCTAAGCGTACCCAGCCCGGTTGGCCTTGAGGCCCACCAGCTGCGTCATTGGCGCAGTGAAGGCGCCATCCGTGTTGAGACTGCCATTGGGTGAGTTGTGCATCGGTGACGATGGGGGGCAGCTCGGCCTGCATGTGAATCAGCTCCGATGTAAGTGGCGGGGCCGGCGCATTTATCGATAGTGACGGTGGATACTCCGATGCCGGTGCAACGTATAGAACCTTCCATCCTAACAACTGCGCTGCCAAGTAGCCACAGCTTGGCATCTCTGCAATTCCTCGGCGCGCACAGGTGTGATCCTGTCCGGGCAAACAATCCGGATCGTCCACGACTTCAATCCCTTGTCTGACACTCGCTATCCATCCTGAATAGCGTGCAACATCGATTGCAGTTGTGACAGTATAGTTCAAACCTCCTTGGGCTGAAGGCTGATTGCACGTGTTTAAGGGATCTACCACCCGAGAGATTAGCCCAACCAGTGTTCTATCTGCTGATCGAAAGATGCCTCCACCGCTATCCCCAGGGCAGGCATTGCCTGAAGGTAGTGCGGGAGGCTCTGACGGTGGCCCGAAGTAGGCGTTGTGGCTGGCTATGAAATCAAAAGTACGAATGTTTCCGTCAGCCAATGCTTTGTAAAAGTAATCTACACCTAACTGAGATGTTGGGTACGCGTTTCCAAGACTACCGGCAAAGACAGGAGCAATGAACTCACGAAAGAACGTACTGGCCATAAACGCATTGGGTGCGAGACAGGTGCTGGATGCACGTCTGATCACATTTTCGCTTTCGCCATTCGGTAAGCCATAGCCAACCATGTCGAATCCGCAGGTTTGACTGTATCCGGCCTGTACGTCCGGATTACCCACGACGGCAATACTCGAGTCAGAAAACGCCTCTCCTTCAGTCACTAGCAACGCGATATCGTGTTGACTCAGGCGCATGTCGCGCTCAGGTCGATAACCAGGATGCACAACAACGCGCGCTACCTTGCGCACACCCACGAGAGGTTGGCTATTGAGGGGAACCTGACCAGGTAAAACGGCCATGGTTGCGGGTGGTTTCAAAACGACGTGAGCTGCTGTAAGTACAAGGTGTGGCCCAATGATAACTCCACTGCCTTGGGTGGACTGCGTTCCATCCTGGCTTGCAGCAGCGACGAATACGACAGAAGGATAAAGGTCGGTGTTAGAAACACCTCCAAGAATAGATGCGGGATCGTTGCCGAGTCCGTCATTAGAGGATGCGCTACATGCGGTGATACCGACCAGCGATCCAAACAAAAGCGCCAAGACGCACCTGAAATTTACGCAATGAGGCATAGAGGCTCTGCTATTTGCAAGTCCTATGCCATGATTCTTTTTGCAGAAAGGCGGGGATAAAAGCCAATGGTTGCGACAATTTCCGTCGCAACAGCGTGGGGTCAGTCAACCCTACAAGGGGGATGTTGTACGCACTTGGACATTGGCTCCAAGGACAGCGGAGAGAATGAAGTCGGCACATACTGTGACTTTGGCAGCAGTAAAGTCGTCGGCGCTACAGAATGCTTGGATTGAACCCGTTAACGAACTTGGCGAACAATGTACATGTCGGTGGTATTTGTAGCTCGGAGAATACGGATAAGATAGCTTCCGATAATGCCTAGGGTCATAAGAATTAACCCTGAAAAGAAAATAATCAGAAGCACTTGGGTCATGAAGCCTGAAACACCAATGCGGTTGGTTAAATAAAGACGCAAATAGTGTAGTGCTAGCAAAAGGCTTGTGATGGAAGATAAACATCCCACCCAACCCACAAAACGTAAAGGCAGGTCAGAGTAGTCGATGATCATGCATAAAAAATAATTAACAAGATCGCGCAAGCGATAAGTCGATTTTCCTGTTTTACGAGGTTCGTGGGTGACCACAGTGTTTTGAATGCGGCGTGTAATACTAAACAATAAAAACCCAATCACAGGGTTGGTACTGCGAAGTTTGACGACTTCGGCTACCACTTCTCGACGAAGCATACGAAAGCTGGTGAGGTCTAACTCGCGTGGTACACCGATGGTATGGTAAGCGACTAGCTTAACGGCATAGGTCCCAAGCGTTCGGAGTAGCCCGTGTTTTTTCGTCGTGTATTTGCCGATGACAACATCGAGATTTTTCTGACGGATCGCATCGTAAAGAATAGCAATCTCCTCAGGGCGTTGTTGCAAGTCGTCGTCCATGGTAACGACATACTTTCCTTTAGAGTAGTGTAGACCACATAAAACAGCTCGTTGCTGTCCAGAGTTTTTCATGAGTTGTACTAGCCGTATGCGAGGCTCACGTTGCTGTAGGCGTAGAAGCTCTTCCCAGGAACCGTCTTCGGAAGCATCGTCGACAAACACGATCTCGAAGGTGATATGAAGCTCTTCCAGTGCCGTGGAGAGTCTGCTGCACAGTTCGTCCAGCATGGGTTTGGAACGAAATACTGGAATTACCACCGAGATTTCAATGTCATCGGACATGCGGAGACAAGGCTACCATGACCCTGAGTTCAAACAGAAAAAAGCTCAGTTTAGAGATTCAGGGGTAAATCAGCGGCTTGGAAGATCTGTCTTGGTTTAGGAGGCAGTTAATCTTTCAAGCGGGTTTTTAAAAGATCGATCGTATGTGTAGTAGGAAGAAGATGAGGCTGGTAACGGCTCCAGTGGCAAGTCAGTAATAGAATCTGTAGATGGTCGCCAACTTGTTTTAACAGGGTTGCCATAGTGGCCAGGCGTTCTTCGTCTGTTGCAACAAGTGCATCATCAAGAATGACAGGAAGGCTTTCACCATTGGCCAATATTTTCGCTGTTCCTAACCGAATGGCAATTCCTATTTGTTCTTTAGTCCCTGTGCTCAAGGACTCAAATGCATCGTTGCCCTGCTTGGGGCGGTGCACCCCCTTCACATTCATATCAGGTTCCAAGGAGACAACGCTTTCTGGAAAGATTGTATGAAGAAGTGGCTGAATTTCTTTTTGTACCGGCTGGATAATTTGCGCTTCGACTTCGCGTCGACAAGATTCAAAGGTATTGAAAAGAAGCTCTACGGCCTCTGCTCTGGCTTGTAGACGTTCCGCGGCTGAAGCCGCTTGGGTTAGTATACTCGATGCCGCATCCAGCCGTTCATGAAAGCCTAACATGTCTATGCCTGCCAATCGTCCTCTTAGTTCATGCAGCTGTTCCCGGAGCCGGGTACGCGAAGTGCGCAAGTGTTCAAGCTTTTGGTGGGTATCTTTGGCGTGTGCTTGTAGGGAAAGGATGCGCTTCCGAAGTGGCTGCATCTCTTGAGAAGCCTTCATGGCTTCTGTAATTTTAGACTGAGCATTCTTAGCAGTTTCAGCCAATATTTGATCAGTCCCGTTTGTGGCAATATGACTTTCAAGGTGTTGTGTCGCAGCTTGTAGGTCCGTTTGGGTTCGTTTCAATGCCTCATTAAGCCTATCTCGAATAGGAGTGTGGTTTGAAATGGGTTGAATAGTTAATTCAGCCAGACCACCAATGCGAATGGAATACGTGCTGTTAAGGTCGTGTGTCAGCTCCGTGTTTGAGGGAAGCGCTTGCGACTGTCCGTTGATTTCGATTGTTACGTCTTTAAGAGCACTTAACTGCATTTTTGCAAACGCTGGCAATTGGGAAGAATTTGCCTGCTGCACGTCTTCGGTGTGAGAGGTCAAGCGCTTATGGAGCTCTTTGAGACGCGCTTGTAGTTGCTGGCGAGTAGCTAATAATTCTTTGACGTGTTTGTCACGGAGTTGTTCGGTTTCTAGTTGCGCTTGAGTTTCACGCAGCTTTTCTTCCGTAGGCTTAAGCGTGTCTAAGTCTTTCTGTGAAGCGTTGAGGGCTTGCTCCAATTTAGGGAACTCGGCTTCGATCGATTGCAATTCCGCATTCAGTTCGTCGATACGCACCATGGATTTTTCCACTGAGGCCTGTTGTTCCCGCAACCTGGTGTGTTCAGTTTTCGCTGTTGCCAGTACTTGTAAGGCTTCATGAAGCGGAGCACCTGTTTTGCGAGAAGGCTGGCCTGTGGCTGTGAAAAAAATATGGTATTCGTTAGCTACCGCAGTACGAATTGCATCGGTGTGGCTTCCTGCGAGCATTTCTTGATGAATGGATCTCAATTGTCCAACTAAACTTTGTGCGCCATCGCTTTCAAGATCCGAAGCCGGTGATAATGCGCTGTGCCCTTGCCGTATCCAAAAGAGCGGCCAAAGTCCAAGGCTTTGTTTACCTGTGTTACCAGAAGTTGAGTTGACGAGCCCGAGGATACCTCGCAGGCGTAACTCTGCGTCTTCTCCATTTAAGTTAATGATATGTCCATTAGGATCATGAACAGTAAGCTGGCTTAGTCCTTTTGGCCCTGCGAAACGTTTATGGATACGATACTCATGTCCATGATGGGTAAACGTAACGGTGACTTCTGGTACAGCACCGTCTCTAGGCTGGATGGTGTTTAATCCCAGCCCGGTGATTTTAGCTCTGGTAGTGAGTCCCATCCAAAGCGCACGCATCAAGGTAGACTTCCCCGACTCATTGGGGCCATGCACCACATTGAGACCAGGATGGAGTGTCAATTGAATTGGCGCACTTAACACTCCAAAGTTGGCGACTTCGAGGGTTTTGATCAGCATGAGCTTTGCTTCAGTTGATAGAGGATTTGCAGTGCATAGGAAGCAGAAGCATTTCCTTGCTTTTCCATGTCCACTAAGCGGTCAATCGCCATGCGTACGTAGCCGTCCGAAGCGATGGTATCCAAGTCTTCGGCTGCAGCTTTTACCAAAAGTGAGCTGCTGTGTTCTCGATAGAATAACAAACGCAGTGAAGCGGATTCGACACATTGATGTACGTCGCTTAGTTCAGAAAGAGTAAGTGTGCCTTTAAGTGTTAGGTTAAGCAGTGTGAGTCGAGGCGTAGTGAGTGTGTCGAGCCAGTGTCGCAAGGCTTCGATGTCAGAAGCGTGGTAGAGATCAAAGGAGTGTGACACCCATTGTGCTTGGCCAGTAGAGAGTGGTTCCACATGAGGCGTGGCACCATGTCCCTCAAGAGTCACAAGAAGCGCTTTGCCTGCTTGATTATCCTTAAAAGAGGTTGGTTCGGGTGTTCCGCAGTACCACGTGCGTTCGTCGATTTGCTGCATTCCATGCCAATCTCCAAGCGCTAAATAATCAAGTTCTGCCGCTTTGGCTCGTCCAGGATCGATGAGATTGGGAACGGTGCCATCACCGCTTTGGTCAAAACGACGAATGCTTCCATGTGCGATTCCAATGCGAGGTGCATTATGACCGCCAAGCTGTGCGGTGATATGATGGGTGGGGTCAACGGCTTCATGGCGCTGGAGTAGGGGCGCAGGTAAAAGCCATGCGCCAGCATCCGATGTCAGGACAGCTTCTTTATGTGTAAAAATGATGAGATTGGCTGGTTTGTGCTTCAAGAAGAGATCATGATGATAGATTGAACCTAACCCACCATGATCGTGGTTACCGGGAATGGCATAGACCGGGCAGGGAAATGCAGCGATGCGCTCCAAAGCTTCAAGCACCACTTTTTCGCTGATGGTGTTGGCATCAAATAGATCCCCTGCAACGAGCACAAACGCTACCTGGTGTGTTTGGGCGAGATCGCATAGGCGATCGATGGCAAGCATACGGAGCTCGCGAAGCTTTGCGGCCCCATCGCCGCAGACCCAATGAAAGGGCATACCGATTTGCCAGTCTGAGCTGTGGATAAATCGCACCATGGGCAAGCCTATGGTGTCATAGACTAGCTTTGGGTTTGCGCCAACTCAAAACCACCCAAGAAGGCGACGGACCGCCATGTGCGGCTAGGCGCGTTAGTTAGCGCTGTTGCCCCATTTGTTGCTGGAGTTGTTGCAATAGTTCAGGTGGAATCTGTGCGCCGCCTCCCGGGGCCCCCGCTGGCATGGGCGCAGCGTTGGGATCTGGCGTTTCCTCTTTCTTTTCAGGTTCTTGGAAGTCAGAGGCTTTGGGGGTGAGGCGATCTGCGATGTATTTCCCTACCAGGTAGATGAGGCTTGTGCGGCCCTTGAGGTAGAAAAGGGAGGCATCTTCGGGTGTAGCTTTGCCTAAGCGAATGACAAACTCTTCGGGGGCCTTGCCCTCTTGGGGAGTGGCTTTGAGCGTGACAGTTCCTGAGGGTTTGTTTGCAAGCCCTGCAGTTTCATCTGTGGTTTCGGCGCTCGCAAAATCGCTTGCGTTAAGATTAGCCACGGCAGACACCACCGTGCTTACTTGGCTGCTGCTGAAACGTTTGATGGGTTTAGAACCGGGTGCCAATGACCAGGTGTTGTCTTTTTGGATGAGGTGGAAGTTGCCATTTTTACTCTGGTAGACAACCTCGGTGATGGTTTCGGGTTTGATCTCTAAGATTTTTCGATTGCGCCAATCTTTAACTTCTTTGTTGAACGTCCATTTTAATGGACCGTCAATTGCTAACACAGGTGTTTTGCCTGTTTCACGCACCATGGTATCTCCACCACGTGACGCTCCAATGAGCAGATCAGCCAATGGCTTGCCTTTGCTTTTGGCAATCACTCGGATGGCGTGTTTATCGTCAACTTCCAGGATGACGTGACTGCCGGACTCTGTTGCGGCAATCCCTTTGACGCTAAGTCCGGTGAGCTTTTCGACAGCCATTTCTACCGCTTTGGTATCAGCTTCTGCCGTCACAGGGGCTGCCACAGTCCAAGTACCGTTATGCTTAGTCAAGCGTACTGTGGGCTTGCTTTCAGGCCGGCGGATTTCAATCTCGTCCAATGTGTCTTCTTTAATAGAAGGAAGCTTCCCCTCCGGTTTGGCATCTTGGGCAAGTTCACTTTTACGCATAGTGACTGCCACAAGGGTGAGGCCGAGGAGCACAGCGAGAGCTGTAACAGCAATGGTTAAGCGCTTGTCTTTCAACATAAGTTCAATCCTTGATGGTTGGTGCTAGAGCTTTAGATTGGCGTAGTGCTGTTTCCGACGTCGCCAGTAAAACAATCCGAACAAGGCAAAAGCGATCGGAAGCCCAAGTGTATGCATCCAGCGATATGCAGATTTGGTTCGATTCCACTTAGTGCGAGCGGCTGTAAGTTTTTCTTTTGAGAGCTCAAGAGCGGCTTCAGCTTGCTTGGCATCGCCCTCTTTGCGCGCCTGTTCGAAATCTTCCTCGGCGTCTGCGAGCACTTCCAAAGCAGGATCTTTGAGCGGGGGCTCTTCGACATTTTTAGCGCGGATGGCCACCATGCCGGCATCTTGCGATAGCCAGTCAATGGCATTGAGTGCAAAGGCCATGGTGCTGGTCATTTGCCGTTCACCGGTGCGTGGGTTGGGTGGAGGAAGTGCGCGATCATCCAGCACGAATCCTGAGCCTACGACAAGAAGCCGTGCTTTTTTAGCGCTTGAGGGTGGTGCAGCGTCACCGGTTTCAGGCGTACTCATGGGCGCGGCTGCCTTGGAGCCTTCGATGGCAACGATCAAAGGGAAGGGCCCCATGGGGTCGGCCGGTGCCCAACGTTGGCGAGGCGAAAGCTGAGCTTCGCTGTCAGTGATGAGCCATGAATTTTTAGAACTCTTGGCTAAGACATGAGGGGTGACTCCTTGTCCTTTGCCTGTTAACTTAAGGCGAGTGGTAAACGGCATCTGCAACTGTGCCAGTTTGTAAAGCACGGGATGCTCCGCTTGCGTATCATCGATTTGGACTTCTGGCAGCAGAGGATACCTGACTGGAATTGCCAGCCCTGGGATATTGGTAGGCGCATTGACGCTTCCGCATTCTGCGTCTGCCACTAAATCAGCTTGTAGGGCGACACCCCATTCTTCAAGGAGTTTGTTGATTCCTGGGTCCACCGTGCTGGCCGCGCCGTCGAGTAACGCCTCAGGAAGTTTACGAGTGCCACCAAACACGCCCAACGATCCACCGCGGCGCAAATATCCTGCGAGGTTATTGACTTCAACTGGACTGAGCGGCGTTTGTGGGTTGACCAGCAAGATAGCCTTCATGTCTTTGGGCAAGTCTTGCGTGGCATCGACTTCTTCAATGTCGTAAGTGCCCCGCGTCGCGTCTCTAAGGCCTGTAAGACCTTTTTCCAACGTTAGACTCTCATGTCCTTTGACGACACCAATGCGTGGTTTTTCACCAATCAGTTCTTTGATGATACGCGTGATTTGGTATTCGAGGCCTTCGGTGTTTTCCAAGAAGGGGATGGCTTTGTTTTCGCCCAGGTAATGGAACGAAAGGCCGCGGAAGGCTTGAACTTGTTCGATGCGGTCTTCGGTTAGATCGAGTGTGGGGACTTGTTGAACACCGTCGCTTTGCGCGGCTTCCTTTTCGGCATCATCTTTAGGGTTGATGTACCGTACTTGGATCCGTCCATTGGAAAAGGATTCGTATTCTTCAAGAATGTCACGCGTGTAGCGTTCTAATCCATTGTAAGGATAGGGAAGATCTGGGGTGAAATACGCGCGGACTTCCAGTTTATCCTTAAGGCGTTTGGCAAGGTCCTTGGAGCCTTGGGACAACGAAAACATGCGGTTGCCTGTGAGGTCGATGCGTGCATGGGCAAATGTGCTGAGCACATTAAGCAAGATTAGGCTTGCAGCCACGACTATGAGAAACAAGGTCGCTTCACGACGCGCTTTTTTATGTTTTGTCTGTATGTCTTTGGTCATTTAAGCACTCCAGCGGCGGCGTTCGAGCGAGTGGAAAGCTAACGCCAGTGAAAAACCAATCAAGGAAAGGAAGTAGACTACATTACGTGTGTCGATCACGCCGCGGACCATGCTTCGGAAGTGATAATTGACCGAGAGCCATTCAAATACAGAGGCGGCTGCGCGCGGAAGAAACGGCACGAATCTATCAATGAACCAAAAAGCAAAACACATCGAAATTCCAATGAAAAAGGCAATAAGCTGATTTTCAGT
The DNA here is from genome assembly GCA_964640175.1 of uncultured Polyangiales bacterium. Classification (GTDB taxonomy): domain Bacteria; phylum Myxococcota_A; class Polyangia; order Polyangiales; genus JACKDX01. The sequence continues at coordinate 24,484 of CAZXFW010000007.1, forward strand.
CCAACTTGAAGCTAACAAACCAATACTCAACATGGCAGCGCCCTGTAACAGCAACGCAAGATATCCTGTGAATACAGGCCCCCAATCTAGATTACCAAGTGTCGAAACACTCAATGGGTAGACCGTGGTGATGAGCAACATGATGCTGTAAAGGCTAAATGCTGCCAGAAATTTTCCGAGAATGACTTCCCAGTCTCGAATAGGCATGGTGATAAGCAGCTCTAACGTGCCTTTGCCCCGTTCTTCTGCCAAAGCTCCCATGGTCATGGCGGGGGCTGCAAACACAAGAAGCAGTGACACGACTTGAAACAAATCTCGTACGGTTGCGCGTTTGACCAAGAAAAAATCTGGCCAGAAGAACACGCCAATCAACAATAGAAAAAGACAAGTGACAATGTAGGCCACAGGGCCACTGAAGTAACTGCGTAATTGCCGTTGCGCGATGGTAAGCGTTGCTTGCATGGTGCCTCGTTGAGTTAAGCTGCTTTACTAGAAGCAGTATCGCTTGAAGATCCTGATGTGTTTTGCAGAGTAAGCTGTCGGAAGATTTCTTCTAAATCTTGCCCTTTTTGAGTGAGCTCAGTGAGCACCAAGGTGTTGTCCACGGCTGTCTTAAAAAGGGAAGTGCTGAGATCGTGTTTGCCCGATGGTGTGATCTCAAACTTGGTGCGGCCATTGTGTTCTGTATGAGCATGCACGTTCTTGACATGTTCAACTTTATTGAATGCTTCGAGTGCTCGTTTCGATGTTGTATCCGAGCCGTCAGTTTGAACTGTGACAAAAAACCGTGCATGTCCTGCACGGTTTTTAAGGTCTTGGGTGCTATCATCAGCTACAATTTTGCCACGCGCTATGATCAACACGCGTTCACAGGTGACTTGAACTTCTGCAAGGTTGTGGGTTGAAAGCACTACCGTGCGTTCTTTGCCAATGTCTTTGATCAGATCACGAATCTCAGAGGCTTGGTTTGGATCAAGGCCACTTAAAGGCTCATCCAGAATTAACACAGGAGGTTCATGCACCATGGCCTGAGCCAAGCCGACGCGTTGACGGTAACCACGTGAGAGCGTGCGGATGGGACGCCCAATGACATCGCCTAATCCCGTTTGTTCTACGACACGTTTGATGGCTTTGGTGGCATCGGATGGGGACAAAGCGCGCATGTGCGCGACAAAGCTGAGGTATTCATGAACAATCATTTCGGAATATAACGGCGTATGCTCTGGGAGATAGCCGATGGCGCGTCGGACACCAATGGAATCTTCAAATATATCAAGGCCATTGACCGTTGCATTGCCTGAAGTTGGTGCGATGAAGCATGTAAGGATCTTCATGGTGGTGGTTTTGCCAGCACCGTTGGGCCCTAAAAATCCCAACACTTCTCCTTTGCGGATTTGAAAGCTCACCTGGTCGATGGCTTGGATGGTGCCGTACTGTTTGCTGAGGCCGCGTGCCTCAATGACTACCTCATGAGTGTTCTGCATCGAGTTCCCTAATTGTGTGAGGAAGGACTAAATGACCATGTGTACGTTGCAACGCCCTTCTGTTCGTCAGGGGGCGTAAGTTCTAGACCTTGCAAGGCATCCAACACACATTGCTGCAATGCGACAGGGGCTGAGGTGTCTTCTTCGACAATGCTGGCATTGTCGATTTTTCCTGTTTCCTCAGTGACATCAAACGTGACGATCACGTTTCCCGATAATGTTGGATCCTGTTTGAGCGCGTCATTATAGCAAGACTGAACCTGAGTGTCTCGAGTTGCGAGAACTTCACGGGTGTCTTGTTCGTAACTTTCAGCGTTACGCATTGCAAAGCCAGCGCTGCAGGCACTGCAACATAGGGCTGCAAGTATAATCCAGTTTTTCATGAGTTTAGTTTCCCCCTTTCACGGCGTCTGTTGGAGCTTGCTTGGTAGTTTCTTCATCTTTGGGAGGGTTTTTAGAGGCCTTCTTTTTGGTTTTTGTAGGGACAGGTTTTGCCTCGTCCTCCTCAGGAGCTGTTTGTGGTGCGGGCGGAGCCTTAAGCTCTGCGTTGCTTACCGCTTCGGTTTCCTGAGAGAGAACTTTTTGCTTTCCAGTTTTGGGATCGATGGCCACTTTGGTGGTGGTGACGTCTTGTCGAGTGATAATAAACTCCACGCGACGGTTGGCTTCTCTGCCTTCGTCTGTGGCGTTGTCTGCAATGGGTTGTTGCTCTCCAAACCCCTGTGCAATTAAGCGCTCAGGCGAAATCTGGCCTTTTTCCACCAGGTAGTTGAGCACGGCCTGGGCTCGTGCCTGAGAAAGCTTCAAGTTGTAGTCGTCGTTGCCTTCTGAGCTGGCATGCCCTTCGATGCGAATCTTTTGAATGTGGGAATTCTTAGTAATTAGCGCTGCGATTTCATTCAAGAGACCAAAGGACTCTTCTTTGATGACCGCTTTGTCATATTCGAACTGAATTTTTTCATGGATGACAATGCGGTTATCCTTAATTTCCACCCGAGGCGGCGTAGCGGCCACTGGGGCCTGTCCACTGACACGGATGGGGGTTGACCCTTGGAACACTTGGGGGTTGCTAGAGCAGCCTGCAACAGCCATGCTTATTGCGATAAATCCGATGAGATTGAAAAAGGCGTATTTCATGGGCGAAGCACTAGCATAAGCCGTTCAGGACTGCCAACAGGGCTTATCCCTAAGAGAAGTCCTATCCACAATTGAGTCGAATTTTCGGTGTTTTAAGCATTAGTTACTTGACCTTCTTCTAAGGGGGCGCTAGCGGAGCGCTATGCGTGTGCTTGCCATGGACACCTCGTCGTCGCTGGCGTCCATTGCTGCCCTTGTAGAGGGGCGGCTTGTGGCGGAGGTCAGTGCTTCCGCACAAGCGAGGTTTGGTGAAACCATCCTTCCTTACGTGGATCAGGTGTTGAACATCGCTTCGCTCAACCGTTGCGATCTGGACCTTGTGGCCGTTGGGATTGGGCCAGGTTCCTTTACAGGGACGCGGATTGGGGTGGCTACCGCGAAAGGGTTGGCTCTGGCGTTGGGGGTGCCTGTGGTGGGCGTGCCCACTTCTCGTGCGATGGCGAGCGCCCTGACTGTGCAGAATGGGATTGCTGTGCCTGTCATCGATGCATTTAAAGGAGAAGTTTACTACGCAGCATACCAACGTCATACCAACGGGGAGCTTTCCGAACGTGTTTCGCCCCATTACGGCACTGCATCGGCAGCCGCTTTGGCATTGAGAACTCAATTGTCGGATGAATCGTTGATTTTATGTGGAAATGGGTTGCGCCGCTATGAAAGCGACATACTCAAAGGCTTAGGCAAGCCCTACGTTGTCTCGGCTCTTGCTTATGATGTTCCGAGGGCTTCGAGTATTGCCCACGAAGCTGTGCTGGCATATCAACAGCGGGGAGCCGACAACCTAAGTGAGCTTGAGCCACTTTATGTGCGCTCCAGTGATGCCAAGCTGCCGGCTGTCCCACCCCATGTTATCTCCCGATAGGAGTAGTTGTCATGCCAACGTTTGATATTGTTTCTCAACTCAATAGTCACGAAGTCGATAATGCCGTCCAACAAGCAGCTCGCGAGGTCTCTCAGCGCTTTGACTTTCGTGGAACCGATACGGAAATCGAAAAAACAGAAGAAGGCCTGGTACTGCGTTCCAACAGTGAGGGCAGGCTTGAAGCAGCTTTGGAAGTGCTGAAGGACAAACTTGTCAAACGTAAGGTGTCACTCAAGGCGCTTGACCCGCAGACACCTGAGCCGGGTTCTAAAGGGGCTTTAAAGCAAACCATCAAACTTAAAGAGGGTGTCAACCAAGATACTGCAAAGAAAATCGTCCAATTTATCAAAAGCAATAAGCTCAAAGTCCAAGCCGCCATACAAGCCGATCAAGTTCGCGTTTCTGGTAAGAAGCGTGATGATTTACAAGAAGTGATTGGTGTTCTGAAAGCTCAGGACTTTGGCATCGACTTGCAGTACATCAATTTTAGAGATTAGCCGTTGAAGAATCGTGGGGTAGGGCGCCTCCTGCAGCACGCAAATAGACAAACGGCGTTTGAGTCATGAAATTGGACAAGCGAGAAGTGTAGATATCTGCATACCGCTCGATTTGCCTTGCCAATAAGCTTTTGTCGTTTCCAGCGCGCATGATGGGCCCCCAGATGGGACTGGTGAGCTCCGAGGCTTCTTTGGCGAGGGGAGCAATGCGTTCATCGAGTGCGATCACTTTTTCACGCACTGCTTGGATTGCTTTACGGATGTCATTGGGTTTACGTGTCGGCTGCGGACCATACCCCTGCTGCAAACGCTGCATATCAAGTCGCATTAGGGAGTATTCGTGCTCTAGCAGTTCTTTTTGAGCCATGAGCTCATGTAACACGTGTTGTTTTGCTTGGAATTCTTTGGCGCTGTGTAAATCTTGTTCCAGCTCACGCACGACAAGTGCGGTTCGCCAACGAAGAATGTCCTTGGAGACCAATACATCAGCGTAAATGTGATCTCCAATGTACAGAATTTCTTCCCCTGAGAGTTCAAGGCCTTGTTCAATTAATGACGCGCAGCCTCCGAGATAAACCCCTTTGCTGCGCAGCCGGCCTATAAACGGCCGCAAAAGGCCCTTTTCTTCATCTGCAACTTCGAAAACAGATTTTTGAACACTGAAAAAATCGGGTTTACGTGCTTCTACGATGACGATTTCAAATAAGTCACGCCAGGTCATTCCATCAGGAAGAAAGCGATCAAAGGCATAGTGCATCATGGCGGTGGTGTAGTGCCATTCTGAATTTGTAATGAGCAGCAGTTTTTTGCCTGCATGCTTCAAATCAAGAAGCGCTAACGGAACTTCAGGATCGAGTTCTACAAACAAGTGAGGCTGTCTGATAATCTCACTTTTGAGCGAGCCTTCCATGTGGGTCTCATCAATCCGTGAACGGACGGTTTTGTATAAATCTGTATACCCTAGTTGGGCGCCAAGCTTGCCTTGGTCTAGCAAGTCTACCATTTGCGAATAAATGCAGGCTTCGGATAAAGCGAAGAGTGTGTTCATGAACTGCCAGCGTGGTTCAGCGAGATTGACTTGAACACGGCTGTAGATAGTGCGCTGTTCATCGAACGTGAGCGGCCTTGTGCCGTGACAAGCGCGTTTGATGAAGCCAAATCGGTTGGCTTTAACAATGTTTCCAAGTTCGGTGTCGATGATAAGGCCTAGCTTGATCAAGCGAGGATCAAACTGAAGATGCTTGACCGGAAACCCATCGTCGATAAGCCGGTTTTGTACGCCAAGGTATGCACGTTTTTCCCATTCCTCGGTGTGATAGTGAATGAGGGTGTAGTCCATATCGAAGCCCACGGCTTTGATGGACCTTAAGTTGAGTGTGCGATTGCAGAAGATGCGCCGTTCCGGCGGAGGTAGCTCGATCATTATGAACTGAGCTTACCAAAATTGGGGGGGCGCTTATCAAAAAACGCCTGAAATGCTTCTCGGGCTTCAGGGGACCGAAGGCGCTCAAGAAAAAGGGTCGTTTCTTCATGCATATGATGGCGAATGTGAGGAGTTAACGATGCCTTTAAAAGTTGCTTTGTTTGGTTAAGAACCACAGAAGGAAGCGCCGTCAGGGCATTGAGTTTAGCCTCTACGTAACTTTCCAAGTGCTCAGGCTGAAGTACGGCGTTGATCATGCCCAGCGACAATGCAGTGTGGGCATCAAATGGCTCTGACAACAACAATAACTCCGCTGCACGAGGATAGCCCGCTAAGCGGGGAAGCAGATAACTTGAAGCGGCCTCTGGAACGAGTCCTAGCTTCGTGAACGGAAATTGAAAACGTGCCCGTTCCGTCGCATACACCAAGTCACAGTGAAGAAGCATGGAGGTGCCGATCCCCAGTGCATACCCGTCGACTGCTGCAACCAGCGGTTTCGAAAAGGAGATGAGTTTTTCAAGGAATACAAGCAATGGCGAGTCTGTGTTTACAGGCGGCTGTGAAATGAGCTCCTGTAAGTCATTGCCACTGGTAAACATGTTATCGCATCCACTAAGTAGGACAGCGTAGATATGCTCATCCGCTTCTGCCTGTGCTAAGGCTTCTGTTAATGCTTGGTACATGGCCCAGGTGATGGCGTTTTTACGCTCAGGGCGATGCAGTTGTAGAACAAGGCAGCGGTTACGCGTATGGCAAAGGACTGTCATAAATAAGGGTTATGAAAGAGTGTCAGGTGGTGTTTGAGTGAGCTCATGCGCCATTTGGTCATAATACCCTGCTGCCTTGTTCCAGGAATGGTCAATTTGCATGATGTGTTTTTGCAAACGTTGAAATGCATAGTGATCTTTGAAAGCTCCTATGGCGCGTTGAGACGTGGCAAGCAAGACAGAGGCGTCGGCAGTGTCGTACATAAACCCTGTGCCTGTATCCAACGAAGGGTCACAATCGACGATACTTTCTGTGAGAGAAGATTCGGATGGAACAATTGGTAAAGTGCCATAGCGTAGGGCTTTTAAGTGAAGGTCTGAAGAGTTGCTTCCCGGCAAAAGCAGGATGAAATCTGAGCCGGCTAACCACGCGTTTACTGGGGTGCTTTCTGATGGTGAGGCGATTTTAACGTGATCATTGAATCGTGTCGTTAAATCTTCCCAAGAGGCATGGTCTATGGTGTGGTCGGGTTGCGCAATAAGTACTTGAATATCGTTCCTTAACAATGCGGGTAACATGTCATGGATGAGTTTGTCGCTACTTGAAGGCTCTGGGGGCAGCACAACCGTAAGCAAGGGAATATCTGTACGAAGCTCTAGTCCGTAGGTTGTTTGCAGTTTGGTTTTGCAGCGCAGCTTTCCCGCAACGTCGGAAGCGTCGTAGGGGGCTGGTATCAGACGATCGGTTGAAGGATTCCATATCGAATCATCAATGCCACGGCGGATGCCAATCGGTGGCGTGCTGCGTCTGGCTAAAGCAAGAGAAAGGCCGTGTGCATCAGGTTCTTTGAGAATGGCCGTTGCTTGTGAGGTTGTCGTAGTGACAATACGATCTGCGTATTGCAATCCTGCTGCCATAAAGTTTAAGGAACCGCCATAGATCAGATCTTTGGTAAAAGGCTCATTGTTTAATCCGAGTGCGGTAAGCATCACTTCTGGCAAGCGTCCCTGATGTTGCAAGTCGTAGATTGTGTACAGCGTTGGCAAATGTGGATACCGGTGCTTGGTAAGGATGACAGCAAGCGCTGTGGGCCAGTCATGTGCATGAACCAGCGAAAAAGTATCGTTTTTGTGTTCAAGCCACTGAGAAACGGCGGCTGAAAAGAAAACGAATTGTAACACATTTGATTCGGTGTTGTCAGCACACGGGCTGTAAGGGTCATTAAAAAGGGTATTATTTTCTAAGAAAACGGTTTGGACTCCGCTCGTTGTTCGACCGTCATAGACGTTAAAGTCATGGTGGTGGCTGCCCATGGCGACGTGGATGGAGTCTAGGCGTCGTGCAAGGGACAGTTGTTTGGGATCGATGGTCGGATAAAGTGGCGAAATCAACGTCACTTCGTGCTTCTGCTGGCGCAACGCTTTGCTCAGTCCTGTGCTAAGCACGGCGGCAGGGCTGTGCCCATAGGGCGCAATGTCTGGACTGACACAAAGAATGTGCATAGGCTTATCTATACTCTTGTCACACGCAGAATCCAAATGGAGCTTGTCTTAAATCATGCCTGAGAATGCAGCCAAGCTGGCGATTTTATTGATAGACCACGGCAGCACTCGCGCTGAGGCCAATGCATGCTTGCCTGAAGTGACAAGGCTCGTGCAAGCTCGAGTGGGGGCTAGGGCGCTTGTGGTGTATGCACACATGGAGCTTGCTCAGCCAGATGTGGCACATGCGATTCACGCATGTAAGCAAGCTGGCATTACTGACCTTGTGGTGCATCCGTACATGCTTGCCCCAGGCCGTCATGTGCGGGAAAGCATTCCTGCATTAGTGCAAGCCGCTGCATATTCCGGGCTTCATGTGCGCATGACCGAGCCTCTGGGGGCTCATCCTGCGTTGGCCGACGCTGTGTTGGATCGGTGCGGGATGTTGCCATGAGCAGCGGCAACGATGCAGTGTTGCTTGTATCCTTTGGTGGCCCTGAACGCCCGGAAGACATCGAACCGTTTTTGCAGCATGTGGCCCATGGCAGACGCATTCCCGAGTCGCGCTTGAAGGAAGTTGCTGCTCAGTACCATCGTGTCGGCGGCCGAAGCCCCATCAACGATCACAACCGGCGTTTGCTTCAGCAGTTGGGGGTGTTGCTTCAAGCCGAAGGGCCCGCCTTACCGCTTTATTGGGGTAATCGGCATTGGCACCCTTTTTTAAAAGAGACTGTCAAAGAGATGATGCAGGATGGCATTCAACATGCCCTGGCCTTTGTGACTTCGCCTTACAGCTCGTATTCGTCGTGTCGTCAATATCTGAATGCCATTGCCCAGGCTCAAGCAGAGGCCGGCGAACACGCTCCGCAGATTACCAAGCTTCGCGCTTACTATAACCATCCGCGTTTTATCCAAGCGATCGTAGAGCGTGCACAAGTGGCGCTTACCAAACTCCGAAATCAAGGGCAGCCAAAATCAGTGCATGTAATTTTTACGGCCCACAGCATTCCGTTAACCATGGCAAGCCAAAGTGACTACGTGGTTCAACTTCACGAAGTTGCAGCGCTGGTTGCTGAGCAACTTCAGCAACCTCAGTGGCAGCTAGCGTACCAAAGCCGCAGTGGGTATTCGTCGCAACCGTGGCTCGAGCCCGACATCAACGAGGCTCTTAAGGCATGTCATACACAAGGGCTGAATCACGCGCTCGTCGTTCCCATTGGATTTATTTCTGACCACATGGAAGTGGTTCATGATCTGGACTACGTGGCTTTTTCAACGGCTCGGGCTCTTGGCATGCATGTCGAACGGGCGTCTACCGTCGGTGATCATCCCGAGTTTGTGGCGATGATACGGGAACTCATCTTGGAGCATACCCAGCACCTTGCTCCACGTGCCGTTGGACGTTTTGGCCCGCGTCCCGATGTCTGCCTTTCGACTTGCTGTCCTTCTGGGTAAGAATAGCTTTGATTCAGATAGGCCAAAGGGCTTTGAGCAGCAGTGCTAACAAAAGTAACGTAAGGCAGGTCCAGCAAAGCCGCTGCCAAAATCGTGGTTTATCAGCAGGTGGGTTTGGCCAGAATGTAATGGCTTCGATGCGGTGTTGTGGCACGTTGACCAACAGTGCTCCGTCCGTCTGATAGGCCACGAGATATTCCAAGAGCTGACGCCGTGTGTGTGCTGTTTCAATGTGGGGTGCTTCGTTGCCGGTTTTAATTTCAGCGACGTAGCGCAGTCCATCGCGTTCAACGATAGCATCGGCTCGTAGCTCGATGGGGATTGGTACACCGTCGACATCGATGCTCCAGGTTAAGGGACACTGGGTGGCAAGCACGGCATAGCCCTCGGATTGCAATAATCCAATAGCACTTTGTTCACCGCGAATTGCAATGCGGCTTCGATGTTTGGCACGCCAGCTTCGCCGAAGGGCACCGATTCGAGACATAAGCCAATGAGAGAACAGTGCACCTATCACTGCGGCTACAAGCACCAGGATGTACGTGTCAGGTACTTGGTTCAGCATGGGTGAACGCAACCACGGTTGGGAGCCGGCCGACAAGCTTTCGGCATGGCGGCCCGAACGAAGCTACATCGCTCCAAGGAGCCTTATGCACTGGATGTAGCACATCCGGTGTGGGCAACGCTTCGCCGTTGCTTGCCGGATCTGCCAGAACATCTGTGGGCTAAAGGACTTTGGGATGCCAGCATTCCATCGGTTGCGGTGGTTGGCACGCGTTATGCGGACGACGATGCGCTTGAGTTTACGCGACATCTGGCCGCGGATCTGGCAAGCGCCGGTTGTGCGGTGCTTTCTGGGGGCGCGAGTGGGATTGATACGGCTGCGCATCAAGGGGCACTTCAGGCAGGCGGAAGAACCATGGCCGTGCTTGCCACACCTCTGGATCGGGTCTACCCGAAATCCAATCTAGGCTTATTTAATGAGATCGTGGCCTCTGGTGGAGCCCTGCTTTCGGAGCAGCCTCTTGGCGGGCCTGTGGTTCCGGCCATGTTTGTTCAACGTAACCGTTTGATTGCTGCGCTCGCCTGCGCGGTGGTGGTGGTCAGGGCGCCTTTGAAAAGTGGGGCGTTGAGCACGGCGAAATGGGCGCAAGTCATGAATATTCCACTGTTTTTTGTGCCAGCGTCCCCCTGGGATCCTCGAGGCGCAGGCTGTCTTACCCTGGCCCGGCGGGGTGCGAGGATTTGCACTTCGGCCCAAGATGTCCTATCCGATGCCGCCTTAAGGACGTTGAATTTAACCCCTTCGCGGGAGAAGCCCACCGACCACGACAGAATAAAAATGAGTAATATCAATGGATTAGATGCAGACAGCCAGGCTGTTTTAAGATGCCTGGCCACGGGGAGCCGTCACAGCGAGCAGCTGGCGGCGGAGCTAGGGTTTTCTGCAAAAAGAGTACAACAGGCGCTGGTCATGCTTTGCTTAGACGAGCATGTGGTGGAAAAAGGGGCTGGACGTTACGGTCTAGACCCACGAAGGACAACGGTAGGATGAGCGCGGCCGCTTGGGCTGCGCGAAGGTAGATGAGGAGCTGGTATGAGCAAATCCTTGGTCATTGTGGAATCACCCGCCAAAGCCAAGACCATCCAAAAGTATCTTGGTAAGGGCTATACCGTCATGGCTTCCAAGGGGCATATCAAAGATTTGCCCAAACGTGGTGGCGTGGATTTCGAGAACAACTTCCAAGAGAGCTATGAGCTGATTGAGGAAAAAGGAAAAGCCGACATCCTTAAGTCGATCAAGCAAGCTGCCAAGGGTGTGGACGAGGTGCTGTTGGCCACTGACCCGGATCGCGAGGGTGAGGCCATTGCATGGCATATCAAGGAAGAATTAGAGAAAGCGAAAATCAAAGCCGCGATTTCGCGGGTGCTGTTTATAGAAATTACGAAAAAGGGTGTGCAGGCAGGCATTGAGCATCCACGAGAGCTTGATACGCATCTTTATGAAGCACAGCGTACGCGCCGCGTCTTGGATCGTATTGGAGGGTATCCGCTGTCGAATCTGTTATGGCGCAAGCTCGCCTTTGGGCTATCTGCCGGTCGTGTTCAAACACCGGCGCTTCGGATCATTGTGGATCGGCAACGTGAAATCGATGCGTTTGTGCCGGTGAAATATTGGTTGGTGGATGCGGCGCTTGTGGGCAAGCAGCGACCAGGCTTTACTGCGCTGTTGGAGTCGGTCGATGGTGAAAAACTTGAGCGCGTCAGTTCCAAACCATCCGTCGATAACGCTGAGCTTGCAGAGAGCTATGTCGTAGAGCTTAAGCAAGCAAGTTACGCAGTTGAAAAAATTACGAAACGTGCCCAAAAGCGTAGCGCCCCGGCGCCTTACACCACATCAAAGTTACAACAAGACGCTTCCAATCGCTTGGGTATGCAACCCAAAGGCACCATGCGGGTGGCGCAAAAATTGTACGAAGGCGTCGAAGTGGGCCGTGGTAGCCAAGCGGAAGTGGTCGGGTTGATCACGTACATGCGTACGGACAGTGTACGCTTGTCCGATGATGCCGTGACCGCGTGTCGTGACTACATTCGTAGCACCTATGGTCCAGACAGCCTTCCTGAGAAGCCCAATTTCTTCAAAGGCAAAAAGCAAAATGTGCAAGATGCACACGAAGCCATTCGGCCTACGCGGATGGATTTGCCTCCGGAAAAGGTGCAACACGATTTAAGATCTGAACAATATCGGTTGTACAAACTGATTTGGGATCGTTTTGTGGCTTGTCAAATGACGCCTGCAGTCTACGACCAGACGGGGGTGGAGATTCAAGCCAAAGGCAAAACGCATGCCTATGGCCTAAAAGTAAGCGGGAGCGTGCTTAAAGTTCCTGGTTGGAAACGTGTCTATGGGGTGACGAGTCCCGAGCTTGCCGGTGAGGAGATTTCAGCGGACGACACAGAAGAAGGGTTATTGCCTGAACTCAGTGAAGGTGAATCATTGACGTTGGTGGTGCCGCCCAGTGTGCAATCCCATGCCAAACAAACCGAGCCTCCGCCCTATTTCAACGAAGCGAGTTTGGTTAAAAAACTCGAAGAAGAAGGCATCGGTCGGCCTAGTACCTATGCCGAGATCATCAGCAAAGTAGAAGCGCGTGATTATGTGCGCAAGGTTGAGAATAAACTCAAGCCTACCCCGTTAGGTATGTTGGTGATTGACCGTCTTGTGGCGGATGACTTTTTGCTGGCAGACATTGGTTTTACAAGTAAACTTGAGGACGATTTGGATGCTGTGGCCGAAGCACGTGCCAAGCGAATCGAAGTGCTTGCGCCGTTTCATGAAGTGTTGCAGGCAAAGATCGCCAAAGTGCTCGAACAGCCCGGAAAATGGTGGCCTGAAGCAGAGTCCATGGATGAAAAGTGCCCCGAGTGTGGCAAGGAACTCACGAAACGCTGGGGACGTAACGGCCCGTTTATTGGGTGTCCTGGGTACCCTGATTGTAAATACACGCGAAACATTCCTGGCGCGGATGACGGAGAGGGCGAAGGGAGCCGCGAGCCGGAGGTTACGGCGTATACCTGTGATGAATGTAGCTCTCCCATGCTTAAGCGCTGGGGACGCAACGGCTATTTCCTTGGGTGTTCACGTTATCCTTCGTGCAAACACACGCGCAATTTGCCATTGGGTGTCCATTGCCCCAAGTGCAAAGGGGAAATCGTTCAGGTTAAAGGCAAGGCGCGCAGTCGCCCCTTTTATGGGTGTGCCAACTACAATAGTGAAGCCAAGTGTGATTTTCGCATTTGGCAAAAACCGTTTGCACAGCCCTGCCCGCAATGTGGTACAGATTTTCTGGTGCCAGCAGGTGGAAAGCGCAATCCTGTGCTTAAGTGTGCTAAAGAAGGTTGCGATTACCAGGGGCCGATGCCAGAAGCAGCCGAGCGCAAAGACGAAGACTTGGCGGCGACTGGTTAGACACCTTCTGCCCGCACAGGATGTGTTGTGACGCTCGTCTGAAATTCCAGAAATCGTACTATGATGATCAAAAGGCTTCGTTCACCCGTGCCTAGTCTTATCGGCTTTGGCATGCTGCTACTGTGTGTGTGTGGTTTGAGCACGCCCGTGCATGCAGATGATACTGAGCTTTGGATAGTGACCGTGGCAAGAACGGAACTGACCCCAAACGATCCACGCTGGCTTGGGTATTTGGAAGTTCAGCCTCGTTTTGGAGATTACGGCACACGTCTCATTCTGAGGCCTGCGCTTGGGTTTAAAATCTTTGAAGGTGGTGAGGCGTGGCTGGGTTATGCATGGATACCTACTGTATTTAATGGTGAGGCTCCTGACACGTACGAAAACCGACTTTGGCAACAGTGGTTAGCTTCCTTGAAGCTGCAATTCGTTGATCTTTCATTGCGTACGCGTCTTGAAGAACGGTTTGTCACCCATGCAGATGGCATGAGCTTGCTGTTGAGAGAGATGATTCGAACTAACTGGAAATTCGTGCCTGACGGCATCTGGTATCTGCCTATCACGCTTGAGTTGATGATCGACTTGAATGAAACAGACTGGCAGCCGCAGAGCGGATTCGATCATTACCGATTGTTTGGAGGGCTAGGACTGAATGTCGGCGGTGGCCTACGCTTTGAGCTTGGGTATGCCTTGGTTCATTCTATTCGCGATCCAGGTCCGGATAAGCTTTCCCATGTGGCGTCATTCAACCTTTTCTGGGATCACCAATTTAGCCACCCGAAATAGTGTCTTCCGCACTTTGACCCGGTGGTATCGCATCACCGAGAGACTCGAGATAGCCTGCAGGAAGTGCGACTTTTTGAGTGCCTGCACGCTTGCCCCGTTTCAGGCGCAACGCACTTTGTGGAAAAGGTTGATGAGGATCCGCTGTACTCAACACATCTTGAAAAGCATCCAGTGTACTTACACGCATCAATGCATCTCGTAGCGCTGCGCCATCTTTGAAGCCCTTGGTGTACCACGTGCTGTGTTTGCGGAAATTTCGCATAGCGGAGGCTTCCCCGAGCCAATTGCAAAGCAATTGTGCGTGGGTGTGCATGATGGTGGCTACTTCTCCAAAGGTGGGGAGGGGTTGGGGCTCTCGCCCTTCAAACACATCGACAAGATCTCGAAAGAGCCAAGGTCTTCCTAAGCAGCCGCGGCCTACGATCACGCCGTCACAACCGGTTTGCTGCATCATGGCAATGGCATCCTTGGCTTCCCATATGTCGCCATTTCCTAAGACGGGAATGTGTTTGACTGCGGCCTTAAGGCGTGCAATCTCTTCCCACCGGGCTTCGCCGTCGTAAAGTTGTGCTGCGGTGCGAGCGTGAAGCCCGATAGCAGCGCATCCTTCTTCTTGTGCGATGTAGCCTGATTGAAGATGTGTATGATACTGCTCGTCGATTCCAATGCGAAACTTAATGGTAACAGGTACATTGGAAGCATGTCTTACAGCAGCTCGTACGATGTGCTGAAGCAATTTGGGTTTCAAAGGAATGGCGGCACCTCCGCCTTTGCGTGTGACTTTGGGGACTGGGCAGCCAAAGTTGAGATCAATGTGATCCACCTTGCCTTCTTGGACCAGACGTTCGACCGCAAGACCCACGTAGTGGGGATCTACACCATAGAGCTGCAAACTGCGGATGGATTCTTCAGGGCCGAAGTCTGTCAGGCGTAGTGTTTTTTCCCTTCCTTCGACTAAGGGGCGTGCGGTGATCATCTCACTGACATAAAGCCCAGCACCAAAACGCTTGCACAACGTTCGGAAAGGGTAATTGGTGACACCTGCCATGGGCGCAAGCACTACCGGCGGCCAAATGCGAAGGCTTCCGAGTGCAAGTGGGTGCCAAGGATAGGAGGAGTTAGTCATGTGGTGTATACAGCAAATCCATGGAAGTGATGGTGATTGGAGCAGGGTTAGCGGGGTGTGAGTGTGCTTGGCAGCTTGCCGAGCAAGGCATCCGTGTGACCGTTGTAGAACAAAAACCGCATCGGCGCACGCCTGCTCAAAAGAGTGATGGTTTTGCCGAGTTGGTGTGTTCGAATTCGTTTCGCGGGCTGGCGCTCAGCAATGCCGTGGGGTTACTCAAAGAAGAGATGCGTCGCGCAGGCTCGCTGATCATGCAGTGTGCTGAAGCAACGAAAGTGCCGGCTGGCGGTGCATTGGCTGTCGATCGTGAACAGTTTTCAGAGGCTGTCACGCGGGCGATACAAGCACATCCGCGCATTCGTGTGCGTCATGAAGAAGTACAATCGATGCCTTCCCATCGGCCGTTGGTGATTGCCACCGGGCCTTTAACGGGCGATGCATTGGCGCAAGAGCTGGAGCGCGTGTTGGGTAAGACACGTTTGGCTTACTACGATGCGATAGCGCCTGTGATTTTGGCCGAGTCCATCGACTGGAGCAAGGTGTTTCGAGCCTCGCGTTACGATAAGGGCGGAGATGATGCCTATGTCAACTGTCCGATGAACGAAGAGCAGTATACAGCATTTGTGAATGAGGTTCGATCGGCTGCCATGCTTCAAGCGCATGCGTTTGAAGACGCCAACTATTTTGAAGGGTGCTTACCATTTGAAGTGATGGTAGAGCGCGGAGAAAAGACGTTGGCATACGGGCCTATGAAACCCGTGGGTCTGATAGATCCCACGACGGGACGTCGCCCCTATGCAGTGGTGCAGCTTCGACAAGAAGACAGTGCGGCGACTGCATACAACATCGTAGGGTTTCAGACGCGCCTAACCTATCCCGAACAAAAACGTGTGTTTCGAATGATTCCTGGTTTGGAGCAGGCGGAGTTCGAGCGATTGGGCAGTGTACACCGCAATACATTTGTGGATGCTCCGTGCGTGCTTCACGAAGACTTGAGCATGCGCGATCTTCCAGGCGTCTATCTGGCCGGGCAGATCACAGGCGTGGAAGGTTATCTTGAGAGTGCGGCGTGTGGGCTTGTGTTGGGCATCATGTTAGGCATGAGCCAGAGGGGTCGTGTTGCACCGCGACCACCGGAGACGACGGCGCTCGGCGCACTTTTGCATCATTTACGTGGACCTAACCCGCGGTTTCAACCTTCCAACGTCGTTTGGAGCTTGTTTCCACCCCTCGAAGGAATGCCGCGTCTTAAAAAACGTGCACGTCACGAAGCGATGGCAGAGCGTGCGCTGAAAGATCTGAGCGTGTGGCTTCGTAGTGTGCTTGCGGAAGATTCTGCAAACCAGGCGAGTAAGACAGAAATGGCATATTTTTAATCAAAAAATGACAAATATGTCCGTTTTTTTGACATTTGACAGCCATTTTCCTAAGGCTTGTCAGGTGGCTTTGTCGGTTAAGCACACGCCCCTCGGCGAGCAGATCGCCCTGTTTAGCGATTACCTTCGCAGTGAGCGGCGTTGCTCTTTAGGCACCGTTAACGTGTATCGACGGGACTTGCATGCGTTTGAAGCATTTTTAGTCAGCGAGGGGCATGCAACGGATGCGGCGAAGGTGGACACCTTGTGGCTTCGGATGTATTTGGCGTCGCTTTACGGTCGTCAGGCTCCGCGAACGCTAGCACGTAAACTGGCCACGTTGCGTTCGTTTTATCGATTCTTGCGTCGTCGTGGCATCGTCAAGCACAACCCTGCAAGCACGTTGCGAAGTCCCAAGCTTCCCAAGTCTTTACCCGATTTCTTAACCGTGGACGATGCCTTTCGCGTGATGCATGCGCCACAGCAAGAAAAAGACGACACTCCTTTGGCACGACGTGATCGCGCCATAGTGGAGCTCTTGTATGGCAGTGGTATCCGTTTAAGCGAGCTCGTAGGCATCAAGCAAAACGATATTGATCTCCACCAGCAACGAGTGCGTGTGCTTGGTAAAGGCAATAAAGAACGGTGGGTTCCCATAGGCAATCCTTGTAAGGCGGCATTGGAATCCTATTTAGCGGTTCGTGCTACGTTGCGTCATCCCAAGACAGGCGCACAACATCACGAGGCATTGTTTCTTGGTCGATGGGGAACGGCGCTCAGTCCAAGACAGGTGCAGCACTTGTTACGCCGTTATGGAAAAGTGGCCATGGGACGTTCGGATTTGCATCCCCATACACTTCGGCATAGCTGTGCCACCCATTTGCTTGATGCAGGGGCTGATCTTCGTGGTATTCAGGAATTTCTCGGGCATACAAGTTTGGCGACGACCCAACGTTATACGCACCTTACGGTGGATCGGTTGATGGAGGCGTATGACAAAGCTCACCCGATGGCCCATCGTCCAGTTGACACAGGGCAAGAGGATCCTTAGGTTGCCTACGCCTTGTCTCATTCTGCGACAATTCATGCCCCTGAGAGGTTCCGTTCCACGACGATCGTAGCGGTGCGTCGTGATGGCCGTGCGGCCATGGCAGGCGATGGCCAAGTCTCGCATGGGCAAACGGTGTTGAAATCCAAGGCACGCAAAGTCAGACGGATTTCCGATGGCAAGGTCATCGCAGGGTTTGCGGGTGCGACGGCCGATGCGTTCACCTTGCTTGATCGTTTTGAAGCCAAGTTTCAGGAGCATCGGGGTTCGTTGTCGCGTGCGTCTGTGGAACTTGCAAAAGACTGGCGTACAGACAAATACTTGCGTCGTCTGGAAGCGATGATGATCGTGATGGATAAAGATCTTACCCTCTTGCTTTCCGGCACAGGGGATGTGATCGAGCCAGATGAAGGGGTGATTGCCATTGGTTCTGGGGGGCCGTATGCGCTCTCCGCAGCACGCGCACTGATGTGTCATACCACGCTGGATGCGAGCAGCATTGCCAGCGAAGCTCTGCGTATTGCAGCAGACATTTGTGTGTACACCAACGGCGAGATTCTGGTTGAGGAATTAGGAACATGAGTTTAGAAGCCCGTAATTTTACTCCTCGCGAGATCGTGGGTGAGCTGGATCGTTATATCATTGGTCAGCATCGCGCTAAACGCGCCGTGGCGGTGGCATTGCGTAATCGGTGGCGGCGCCAACAAGTGTCTGCTGAATTGCGCGATGAAATTGCACCGAAGAATATCATCATGATCGGCCCAACTGGCGTGGGTAAAACAGAAATTGCTCGCCGCTTGGCAAAGCTTGCACGTGCGCCTTTCATCAAGGTTGAAGCTTCTAAGTTTACGGAAGTGGGGTATGTGGGGCGTGACGTGGAATCCATGATCCGCGATTTGGTGCAGCTTGCGGTGCAGATGGTGCGTGATGAAGAACTGGAAGCTGTCAAAATACGTGCTTCGGAAAACGCAGAAGAACGTCTCATCCGGTTGATCGGAAATGCCAATGCGCCGGCTGCAGCACCCACGGGTGTTCCTGCGTCGTTTGGTCCATTTACGGTCAATGCACCACCGCAGCGCCCTTCGTTACCTCTAGAGCGCGTTGAAGAGATTCGTAAAAAATTACGTGCTGGCGACTATGAGAATGAAAGTGTTGAGCTGGATGTGCCGGATCAAGGTGCGCTTCCGATGATGACGGTGATGGGTGGACAGGGCCTGGAAGAAATGGAGATGAACCTGCGTGAGATGTTTAGTCAGCTTCCGGGCTTTAAAGGGCGTACCAAACGGCGCAAGGTGAAAGTGCCGGATGCCAGGAAGATTCTTGAAAAAGACGAGGCGCAAAAGCTTGTGGAAATGGACAAAGTGCAGCGTTTGGCGGTGGAGCGCACCGAACAAACGGGGATCATTTTTCTGGATGAAATCGACAAGATTGCTGGCAGGCAGACTGTGGCAGGCCCTGATGTTTCACGCGAAGGGGTGCAGCGGGATTTGCTTCCTGTGGTAGAGGGCTCAACCGTCAACACCAAATACGGCCCCGTGCGGACCGATCACATTTTATTTGTGGCGGCAGGCGCATTTCATGTGAGCAAAGTTTCGGATTTGATCCCTGAGCTTCAAGGACGCTTTCCGATTCGCGTGGAATTGGAGTCTTTGGAAAAGCGGGACTTTATCCGTATCCTGACCGAGCCCCAAAATGCGCTCACGCGGCAATACGAAGCTTTACTGGGTACCGAAGGCATCAGGCTTTCGTTTAAAGAAGATGCCATAGAAGCCATTGCACAGTATGCAGAAGAGGCGAATCAGCGCTCTGAAAACATTGGTGCGCGGCGGCTACACTCCATTTTGGAGGCATTGTTGGAAGAGCTTTCGTTCACGGCGCCTGAGCTTGTCGAAAAAAATTATACCATTGATGCAGAGCAAGTGAAAAAGGTGCTTGAGCCGATCATGTCCAACGAAGATCTTGCTCGATATATTTTGTAAACACTGCTTAAGGTCCTGAGCAAGTGTCATCGCTGCAGCTGCCTGCAGGAGGCTGGCAAGCTAGCCCTACAAGGCAACATGACCAACTACCACAGCCATCGTCAAATCCAGAGCCCAAGTTAAACGAGGTCGGAGGGCAAGAGGCTTTGCATAGATAGTGTTTGTTTTGTGAAGATGATTCACACAACGTGCCATAGCCTGAGGGATAGCCTAGGCATTTAAGCATTTCGTGAATATGACATGCACAGGTGTTCATGGATGCACACTTCGATTGGGCTTGCTCAATGCAATTGCCATTGGGAGTACCTGAATCTACGCCGGTATCTTGAGAGGCATCTCGGGATGCATCGATGCCTGTATCAGGAATGCTCCCATCAAACGGTATGCCAGCATCGGGAAGAGGAAGCTGGCAATTTTCACCTTCCGCAGAGGGCTCACACCCACTAATCGTTCCCGCATAGCAGTTGTAATAGCCAATGGGGCAGCCATTGGAATAGGTGCCGCCGCAAGGTCCTTGTGCTGGGTCATTACGGTCTGTTTCGTCGGTGAGACCGTCTTCATCGTCGTCGATGCCGTTGCATTTCTCATAGGTGATATTGGCGTCGCTTGTCGTGTTCCCGCCACCCGTTTGAATGCATCCCACCAGGATAAAACTCATCATTAAGCTAACTAACCACTGCATGCTACTAGTGTAGCAAAAATCGATTAGAAAGCGACTGCGCTTGGTTTCATCTTAGGCAGATGGGTATCAAGAGGGACCATGGATAATCCTTCTTGTGCCCGGTATTCGGCATAATGGGTGAGTACACGCCGAACGTAACGGTGGGTTTGACTAAACGGAATATGTTCAAGAAATACGTCAAGCGGCATGGTATCTGAATAAAGCGTCAGCCATTTTCGTACGTTGTGTGGACCGCCATTGTACGCTGCAATTGCTAGAGGTAAGGCGCCGTCGAACCGTTTGAGCAGCGAGGCGAGGTACCAAGCGGCAAACTTAATGTTGGTGTCAGGATCAAGTAAATCTGCGGTGGTAAAATAGTCTGCGCCCATTTTTCGTGCGATGAGCGTTCCTGTTCGTGGCATGATTTGCATCAATCCCAACGCGCCTGCATAGGAGATAATGCGTTTTTGGTAAACACTTTCGACACGCATGACTGCGAGGAGAAGGTTGGGATCCAAGTTATATTCTTTCGCAATGGCGCGAACGGATTCATGATAAGGCCTAGGTAATCCGTTGAGGCTTTGCCACCCGGCGAGTCCGATGGCAGTGCCATAGTCTCCGAGTGATGCACATACCTTGGCCAACAGTTCGCGTTCAGTGACATCAAGCTCCCGCCGTGCCTGTCGAATTTTGGAGCTGGGGGGAGTGGGACGAATGGCACGGCCTTTGTAGACAGCAGCAAGGCCTGCACGTTGCGGTTTGCGTCCTGTGGCGGCTCGCCACGCAAGATACGCTTCATGGAGTTCATCACTGGCAGCACTGGGCTGTCCAAGCGCTATCAATATCCATGCACGATAGAGCCACGGGTAAGCTTCTTTATAGTCCATGGCTAAGGTGTGTAGATCTGCCGCCAACGGCTTGAGACCAGCAGTTACCGATTGTTGCATTGGAGCAGCTTTGGACTCGACATAGGGAGCGTTGCTTGCCAGCCACTTGTGTCGAGAAACAGGCGCGTGAGATGTTTGCGGGCTAGGCGGTTGAGCGCGTTGGATAGTGTTTAATCGCTGCGTTGCCCACATCCGATAATAGGGCAGTGAAGTCGTATCCGTCCGAATGATGTTACGAAACGCGGTTTCGGCTTCTTTAAGCTGACCACTCCGCTCCAGTGCACGTGCATAGTGATACCTGGCTGAAAGTCCATAGCGTGGATCGCTGACTAAGGGCTCAAGTGCCTGGATGAGTGCTGGATCGGTCACGATGCCGGCACCTAACAAGGCCAGTTCATAGCGGAATCCCGGTAAAATCCGGCGCCGTCCTTCTGACAGTGAGACAAGAACATGCTGAGCCGGCTCTGCGAGATTGGCAGAGACAGCGATGGTCATGACGGCTTTGAGCTGGGCAGTTGTAAGGCGGCTATAGGTTCTTCCTTTGGTAATGCGCTCGATTTTCGAAAGTGCTTGGGCCTGAGTGTCTTTGGATGCGGTTTTTGTTTCTCGAGGGGCTGGTAAGGGTGTACCCGAAGAGGTGGCCAATGTTTGTGCACGCAGTAAAAGTTCAAGCGATTGATTGGTGCCGCCATCTCGGCGGGCAAGCTGAGAGGCGAGCTGAATGACGTCTAAATAGTTTCGCCGGCTTAGCGGTGCATCAAGCAGGTGACTGATTTCAGCTCTAGCAAGCTCGAATGGCCCAGTGTCGATCAGCCTTGCTGCACGTGCCATGCGCTGTACCAAGGTATAGTCATGTACAGGAGTTCCTAGTGGTTGAAGCGCTTTGAGGCGTTGACGGGCATGCTCAGCAGCGAGGCTTCCAGGGTGGTTGAGATCGAGGGTACGGTAGACATTGATGGCACCTGAGGTGTCCTTCCAAGATTCTTTCGCCTCGCCTAATGCGAATTTGAGATCCAAAGCTTCTGGGAGACCCGGATAGTGTTTGAGCAGGTCATCCAAAGCCATTGCGGACCGCTTGTCTTTGGCAGCTAGCAAGCAACGCACCTCTCCTACGCGGCCTTTGGCAACGATGCTCGAGTCAGGGCTTTTGCGAGCCAGTGCGAAGGCTTGACATGCTTCGTTGGCTAGCCCTGCCTGCATGAGTAGTTCAGCACGATCCAACGCAAACCGATCTTCAAGTTCAGGCAATGCCCATGCTGCAACGGTTAGTTGTAAGCGAGCAAGCGCAAGCTGGCCGCTGCTGCGGTAAGCCTCTGCTAACGAGATGGCTTTTTTAGCGGCTTCAAGTCGTTCGCCCCAGGACAGGTCAGGGCCAACATGGGTGGGAGGCGGCATGCACATCGACATGTGTGTGCTGCGGATGGCGAGAGTATCGAGGGAAGGCGTCTCTTGGCTTACGGCATACAAGGGGGCGTTTGGATGGGCCAAGGCACTCCCTGTCCATGACAGGGTGCACACGGACCAACAGCTTAGCCATAGGACCAAACGCACACTATTAGTATAATGCGGCATTTGCCATGCACCTTTAAAAACTGCGTGGAGGCGTACACGCAGCGGGGAGGCATTGGGCTAAAACTACTGAATTTACTTGGTTTTTTGAAAATTCGGAGAGTTGAGCTTTTTTTTAAGGCTTCGCCGAAAGCATGCCTAGTACCGCCTTGACCACGGCATCTACCGGAACGTTTTGGGACTCGGTTTCGGTGCGGGCTTTGAGCTCGACGGCGCCTTGGGCGATGGCGCGAGCGCCTATCGTGACACGCAAGGGGAGCCCGATCAGATCGGCGTCTTTAAATTTTACGCCAGGACGTTCCTCACGGTCGTCCCACAACACAGATACACCTGCGTGTTGAAGTTGAGTGTAAAGCGTAGTGGCAGCCTCGATCACAGGTGCGTCATGGCCCAGCGTAGAGAGCATGACTTGGTATGGAGCGAGACTAAAGGGCCATGCAATGCCTTGTTCATCGTGATGTTGTTCCACGGCAGCCGCGATCAAGCGTGAGATACCAATGCCGTAGCATCCCATCACGAAAGGTTGCTGTTTCCCTTGCTCATCAAGGAAGACCGCATTCATCTTAGCGCTGTAGTGTGTGCCTAGCATGAAGATGTGGCCCACTTCGATGCTGCGATACGCCGCAAGAGGGGCCTTGCAACGTGGGCATGGGTCATTGTGTTTCAGTTGGCTGGCTTCAGCGATTTCGGTATTGGCAGCATAGTCACATGCATTGCATGCAATGATGGCGTCTTCCCCTGTATTCGCAAGCACTTGAAACTCCGCACTGCCTGAGCCTCCCATGGCGCCCGTGTCTGCCGCCACGACACGATAGGCCAATCCCATGCGTTTGAAGATGGAGTGATAGGCCTCAGACATGCGCTCATAGCTCTTAGCCGCGCTGACTTCGTCGATGTCAAAGGAATAGGCATCTTTCATTATGAACTCGCGACCTCGAAGCAGGCCAGCTCTTGGACGTGGCTCATCACGGTATTTGGTTTGAATCTGATAGAGAATGACGGGAAGTTGTTTGTAACTTCGGATCTCACGTCGTGCTAAGTCGGTGATGATTTCTTCATGCGTGGGCGCTAGCACATACGGCGCTTGGCTTCGGTCGTTAAAGCGTAAAAGGATGTCACCAAATGTGTCGTAACGATCTGTCTCTTGGTAATACGATGCTGGCACAAGCGCAGGCATCAAGAGCTCTTGTGCTCCTGCGCGGTCCATTTCGTCTTTAACAATTTGGCTGATGCGGTTGAGCACGCGCAGTCCCAATGGCAAAAGCTCATAAATACCGGCGCCCACCATGCGCATGTACCCCGCACGCAATAGCAAAATGTGCGATGGCGTTTGAGCGTCTTTAGGGCTTTCTTTAAGGGTGGGGATAAAAGCAGAGGAATAGCGCATGGGAGAAGATGCTATGAGTTGGAGTCGCGGATTTCAACGTGAAAATCTTCGATCACGGGGTTACATAAAAGTTTCTGCGACATGCTTTGCAGTTTTTGGCGTACTTCCTCTGCTCCGGTATCGTCCATCTCGATTTCAATCAGTTTTCCGACACGCACAGACCGCACGCCATTAAAGCCAAGGCTTTCCAATGCACGGCGGACAGCATCGCCCTGGGGGTCTAATACTTCTTTTTTCAGAGAGACAACCACGTGTGCTTTCATAGCGATAGATTCTTTTCTAAACGAGTGGTGGGATTCTGTAAATCAGGTTGGAATTCTTTGCCGCAGATGCTGCTACATGCCTGCATATAGCGCTTTGCAGCCTCCATGCGGACGTCATCGGGTAAGGAAGGGCAGGGGCCTTCGCCACGGAAGTTATGGTCGGCCAGCCAGCGTCGTACATATTCTTTGTCGAAGGACTCAGGTGTTTTGCCTTCTGCTACACGTGCTTCATAGCTTTCCTTAAACCAGAACCGAGATGAATCGGGCGTATGAACCTCGTCGATGACTACAATAAATCCATCTCGTGTTTTCCCAAACTCGTATTTAGTGTCTACGAGGATCAAGCCTTGTTTGGCGCACAATTCTTGCCCGATATTAAACAAAGTGCGTGCATACGCTGCTGCGGTGTCGAAATCGTGTTCGCTGATTCGTCCCATGGCTAACAATTCTTCGCGAGAGACGCTTACATCATGCTCACCTTGTTCTGCTTTGGTGCTTGGTGTGAGGATAGGCTCGGGCAATGGTGCATTGTGTTGCAAGCCGTCGGGCAGCGTGTGCCCACAAAACTCGCGTTTGCCTTGAGAGTAGTGCGTCCAAATGCTGGTGCTGGTAACGCCAGTAAGATACGCTCGCATCACAAACTCGGCTGGCAGTGGTGTGCATTCACGTACCACCATGGCAGAGGGGTCAGGTACCTCAAGCACATGATTGGGGACAGCTTCTTCAGTCTGTTCAAACCACCAGGCGGCGAGTTGGTTCAGGACTTGACCTTTAAAAGGGAGCGTGCCGACGTGCTGGTCGAATGCGCTGATGCGATCAGTCACGATGATGATGCGTTTGTCATCTGCGGTAAGGTAGCTGTCGCGGACCTTGCCACGCATCTTTTTCCCTAACGTTTCAAAATGAGTTTCTTCAAGGCACAGCTCAAGACCTTGGCGAAGAATGGCTTCACTGAGTGTCACGGTGTTTCTCCCAACGTACGGTTAATAATGGTATCCACATGCTGAAGCAAACGCTTCAAATCAAACTCGGCTTCGATTTCTTGCTCAGAAAGGTGCGCACGAATGTCGGTGTCTTCTAATACGTAGTTTTTGAACGGAGCCTGGTGCTCGAAAGCGGCCATAGCATTGCGTTGAACAAGCACATAGCCTTCTTGACGGCCAAGCCCTTTTTCGACAAGTGCAAGCAGTAGTCCTTCGCTGGCCCAAAGTCCGTGCGTGCGTGCAAGATTCTGTTCCATGGTGTGCGGATAAGCCACGAGCCCTTGGATGAGAGCTTTGCAGCGATCAAGCATAAAAGCCAGGGTAGAGGTGGTATCAGGCAAGAGCATCCTTTCTACAGATGAATGGCTGATGTCTCGTTCGTGCCATAGACTGATGTTTTCCAAGCCGGGAACGACTGCGGCTCGAACCACGCGAGCTAGCCCACAAAGATTCTCGCTTAATATGGGATTGCGTTTATGAGGCATGGCGCTTGAGCCTTTTTGTCCCTTGTGAAAGGCTTCTTCGGCTTCGCCCACTTCGCTGCGTTGCCAATGACGGATATTGGTGGCGAGGCGCTCAATGCCAGCCGCCATGAGGGCTAGGCTGAACAAAAGCCGTGCGTGTCGATCTCGCGGTACAACCTGCGTGGCGACGGTTTCTGGCACTAGGCCTAGCCTCGCTAACGCAGCCTTTTCGATGTCAGGTGTTAAGTGACTGTAGGTGCCCACGGCACCCGATAGCGTACCTACGCCAATCATAGCGCGTGTGTCTTTAAGATGAGTGTGCGCACGTGCAAGCTCGGCGTAATGTCCACAAAGCGCCAGTCCAAACGTGATGGGTTCGGCAGCAATCCCATGAGAACGACCTATCATGGGTGTGTGCCGGTGCTCATGGATACGCGTACTGAGTGCCTGTAGCAGTGCGTCACTGCGAACGAGTAGAGCATCGACTGCTTGAACCAATAAAAGCGCAAGCGAGCTATCTAAAACATCCGAAGAGGTCATGCCGCGATGAAGCCATCGAGCGGGTTTGCCTCCAAGCTCTTCGATGTGTGTCAGAAAAGCGATGACGTCGTGACGTGAAGTGGCTTCAATGGCGTCGATGCGTTCTGGATCGATGCGTTCTTTGAGTGGCTTGAGGGAAGCTGCTGTGCCCGTGGGGACAAGCTTGGCTTGCTCCATGGCTTCACATGCCGCCAGCTCTACCTCAAACCATGCGTGATAGCGTGACAGGGGTGACCACAGCGCTTGAAAATCAGCCGGTGTGTAGCGAGGAATCATGACAGGCCAGCCACCCTATCAAGCTTATCAGGGTTGTCCATACCTGATGTAGAGGCTTGCGCTAGTGAAAAGCAGGCTAACGCAACATGGGCAAAAGCTATGCGATCGCGTTGATAAGCTTAGACTGATTGAGAAGTATCATCACAAAATACACCCACCGCCTGATAGTGCTGGAGCATGCGGGTTCCTTTTTGCAGGGTATCTGACTCGTACAAGTCCAGGGTCGGCTCCATTTCCCTACCCGAAAAGGTATTGGAATACTTGCCAGTAAACACTTCTTCTGTGGCAATTGTCGCGTGAGTGTTCGGATCAGTTGTGTATTTGTACAGGTGAAACACGCCCCTGGAATCAAAATTTCCAGCAAGCTCTGGGTTATTGGGTGCAGCGCAGTCCTGCATATCTGGGATGCCTTTACTTGGATCGCCGGGGATAACACCTTCGCAAGCCACTCCCCGCACACCAGTGGTGCTTTGAAACAACAAATAAACAGCCTTCCTGTTTAGAGGAATGATAAGTTGCGTGTCATCGATGGTTTCTGGCGTACTTGAGATTTCACTTAAAAAGAAAATTGCGGTCATTGTGTTATTTGGATCATCGCATTTCAAGGGTGCAGGATGGTTGCCGCCCTCGGCATACACACCGCACCAGTTGCAATCCGGACCGACTGAGAGGTAGGCCGTCCATTCTGTGTTTTTGGGATCCACGATGGCTTCATAGATGTCACAGGTGGAGGCTGGTCCTGTTGAGTTTGCATTTGTAGTGTCGGTTGCTTTGAGAGAAGCGGGACACTCGCTACCTGCTACAAAGGGATCTTGGTATTCCGGGAAATTGAGGCATGCCAATTGGTACTGCCGGTATCCACGCGCCGCGCCATACAACCCACAGCTTGACAATTCCAAGGGGGCGATAACCCAGTTATCTGAGACCTGTTTCTCGAGAGTTAGCTTGGTTTCTGTTGTAGCAGGCGCTGCACTGCATGCGGAAAAAGTCAGTGCGGCTAGAAAAGTAGAATGTAAGCGATTAAAACCCATAACACATGCTCCCATACTCAAGAATGTAAAGAACCATGACACGGTTTGGTGTTTGCGCAAGGTTAGCCATCACTCGTTGGCAATCGTTGCGTGGCTGTCGTAGAACCCGCCTCGTGTTGGAATTATGCACATGCCAATGGCTCTGGCTGCTCCGAAGTATAGGTGTGATGGCGTTGGGTCTTATGTTTCCGTCGCTAGGTGAAGCCCAGGTAAATACTTCAACGAATACAACAGGTTCGGTTACTTCGAATCAAGTCGAGGATGAGCTTTCCGCAGATCTGACTCTGGAGCGGGCGCTTTGGGTGGCTTGGCGAAACAATGAAGTCAGTGGTTCAGCCAAGCAGCGGGTAATGGCTGCAGACGCGCGAGTGGATCGCGCTTTTTCCTTTTTTATGCCAAGGGTTACGCTTGCGGGGAGTTATACACGCCGAGCCTATCAGACCGAACGTGTGGTGGGTGACCAACATGTCGTCATTCAAAACCACAATGCATTGGCGGCATCCGGAACGGCAAGGCTTGCGCTGTTTGATGCCAGAGGCTTCCCTTTGCTGGATCAGTCAAAGCATGAACGAGACGCAGCGCGATTTGATGCAATCAATATCAAACGGGTGTTTGCGAATACCGTAGCCAGGGCATTCATTCTTAGTTTAGGGCTAGAGCACGTGTATCATGCAGCTGAAAGGCGTGTGATGTACGCCAAAGAGAATTTGGAGCAAGCCAAGCAACGGGCAGAGCTTGGGCTAGTAAGCTCTAATGATGTGACGCGTGCCGAGCTAGAACACACATCGGCTGAAACGGCGCTCAGTCAGACGATTATTGATATGCAGCAAAGCCGTCTTGAGCTTGGGAATCTGCTTACCAAACCTGTTAAAGGGAATCTTATCGAGCCTACGACGCTCTTAGCGCAGGCTTCTGGTGCCCACGGCAATCCAGGGCCGATGATTAAGAGAGCACTCAAGCTGCGTCCCGATCTTCATGCCGCACAAAGTGCCACCGAGGCACTTAAAGCTTCGGCCGATGAACCAGCATTGCGTGCATTGCCTAGTTTAGGGGCTGTTGGACAGGTGCGCGCCACCAATGAGGCGGGCATTTCGGGCCGCAATATTGATGGCTATGTTGGCGCAGAGCTTGTATGGGAACTATGGGATGGAGGCAGTCGTAGCGCCGAAGAAGAAGAGCGTGATGCAGTGGCGGTCATTGGAGACCTTGACGTAAGAGTGATGGCGAGACAGCTCAGCGTAGAAATCCATAAGACCTTGGTGATGCTTAAGCAGGGGCAGCAAGCGGAGAAACAAGCACAGCTTGCAGTGACGTCTGCCAAGCGTAACAGTAAAGAAATCGGCGAACTTTATCGCCAGGGATTGGCTACCGCCCTATTGGTGGCTGATGCCAATGTACAGTTGTTTGAAGCGGAAGTGGCGCATACTCAGGCAAAGTATGGAGTCGCAGTGGCGTTGATTGATTTGCGTACGGCCTTAGGACTAGACCCGCTGGGGAGGAAATTGAAATGAGAATCCCATTACACCGATGGGCATTGAGCATCATTCTTTGCATAGGAGGATTGGCGTCCATTGCTGGCTGCAATCGGAGTTCGTCAAAAGAGTCGGCTCCCAAAGGTGTTCGGCAGGGCCCTGGGTTGCTTTTTCCTGTGGAGGTTTTATCGCTATCTGAAAAACAGGTTGAGTACACCGTGACCGCTGTGGGTTCTGTCGAAGCGTATGAGCGTGTTCAGATTACGGCACGGGTTGCAGGTGTTATTGAGCGCGTACGTTTTCGTGAAGGCGACGTGGTACGCCAGGGAAAAGTCCTTGCCGAAATCGAGCCGCAGAAGTATGCGCTTAGCGTAGAATCCGCACGCGCGACATTGGAGAAAAATAAAGCTGCACAGAGCGAGGCCAAGGCAGGAGTCGAGCGTCGCGAGTCGGCACTGAAGAAAACGCCCGGACTGATTCCCGAAGAAGAGGTGGAAACGTGGCGCACGAAGGGTCAGGTTTCGAGTGCCGAAGTTGCGCAAGCTCAGGCGGAGCTTAAACAGGCGTCTTTGAACTTGCGTGATGCATTTGTACGCTCTCCCATTTCAGGGACTATCGAAACGCGTACCGTAGAGACTGGGCAATATGTTCAGCCAGGGACCGTTCTGGGGACATTAGTGCAACGCAACCCACTGTTGTTGCGATTTCAAGTGACCGAAGCGGAAGCGGCCCATTTAAAACCGGATATGACTGTTCAATTTCATACACGGGACGATCAAAACACCTATACGGCAGCGATTACGCATGTGGCGCAAGCCGCGGACGAAACGTCTCGATTGGTTCCCATTATTGGTGAGGTGGATGCCAAAATTGCAGAGGCACTGCGGCCTGGAACGTTTGCCGAAGTGACTGTTCCTGTGGGAGCTCCAGCCCAGGCATTGGTGGTGCCGCAAACCGCGATTCGTCCAGGTGAAAAGGGCTTTGTCGGGTTTGTGGTCGATAACGATAAGGCGTATGAGCGCATTTTAACCTTGGGCATGCGTACCGCCGATGGCCTTGTGGAAGTGCGTGCAGGCCTGAAAGCCGGTGAACTTCTGGTGGTGCGCGGCGCCGAGGCATTACGTGATGGTGTGAAAGTGAAGATTTCACGCTGACATGAAAAAAAGAAGGGCTGCTACCCCAGTGCTTTGTGCTAAAGCTCAGCTCATACATACCGGCTGGGTGAGTTATGAGATAGGCTCTGGTGTCTTTTCCTTGGCTCGGCAGTAAGTCTAACCAAGCGGTAGGTGTGCGGTGAACTTAACCGAAGTTTGTATCAGAAAACCTTTGTTTGCCTGGATGCTCATGACAGCCACGGTGGTGTTTGGTGCTGTTGCGATGAGCCGTATCGGCATCAGTCAATTTCCCGATGTGGATTTCCCTATTATTTCAATCGCTATTACATGGGAAGGTGCAGCGCCGGAAATAATCGAACACGATGTGGTCGAGATCGTTGAAGAAGCTGTTGTTCAGGTCGAAGGTGTTCGCACGATTACTTCGTCTTCACGTCAAAGCAGTGCGTCGATTTCGGTAGAGCTTGATCTCAAAAGAGACGTAGATCTTGCGATGCAAGACATTCAAGCCAAGGTTTCCCAAGTACAAAATAGGTTGCCTCAGGATGTCGAGCCTCCGGTAATTTCAAAAACAAATCCGGAGGATCAGCCCATCATGTGGGTGGGTCTTTCAGGGCCCTTTCCTCAACAGCTTCTGTCAGATACAGCACGCTATGTTCTGAAAGAGAAGCTGCAAGCGGTTTCAGGAGTGGGTGAGGTCATGATGGGCGGATATCTAGAACGCAATGTGCGTATCTGGATTGATGCCAGCAAACTGGATGAACGCAATGTGACTGTTAACGAAGTGCTTTTAGCGCTACGCCGCGAGCATGTGGAGTTACCTGCGGGCTATTTGCAAACAGAAGGCCGCGAGGTGACGGTCCGTGTGCTCGGCGAAGCACTTGATCTCGATGCGCTACGGCAAATCGTTGTTCGTGAAACCGATGGTGCTGCTATCTACTTAAAAGATGTGGCGCTCGTGGAAGATGGATTTGAAGATCTCCGAAGGTTTTCTCGCGTCAACGGGCAGCCAGCCCAAGGATTGGGTATTAAGAAGCAGCGTGGCTCAAATGCCGTGGCGGTGGCCCAAGGTGTGCGACGTGTGCTCACCGACATCAAAAAAACACTGCCACAAGGTATGGATGTAGGCGTCAACTTTGATTCGACGAAGTTTATTGAAGAGTCTGTGCATGAGATTCAGTTTGAGTTGCTTTTGTCGATTCTTTTAACAGGACTTGTCTGTTGGGTGTTTTTAGGATCGCTTTCAAGTACGCTCAATGTGGTTCTGGCAATTCCTATGTCGCTTTTAGGAACTGTCGCAACGATTTATTTTCTTGGCTATACATTAAATACGTTCACGCTTTTGGCGCTTGCGCTGTGTGTTGGCATTGTCGTCGACGATGCGATTATGGTGCTTGAAAACATTTTCAGGCATGCCGAAGCCGGCAAAGACCGTGTTTCTGCAGCTCGTGAAGGCACTTCCGAAATTACGTTTGCTGCGCTTGCTGCCACGTTGGCAGTGATTGCCATCTTCATTCCCGTGATCTTCATGGAAGGCGTCTTGGGTCGGTTTTTTTTGCAATTTGGTGTCACGCTTAGCGTTGCTGTGTTGTTGTCCTATGTAGAAGCTGTCACGTTGGCACCTGCACGTTGTGCGCAAATGCTTAAGGTCTCTCATGAGGCGCGGCGTGGGCTCGGCCAGCTTGTGGATCGTGGTTTTGATCGGTTATCGACGGCTTATGCATGGGTCCTGGAACGTGGGCTACGGCATCCTTTAACCGTCTTGGCGCTTACGGTTGTGGTGTTAATAGGCTCGTTTGGGATTGGCCGACAGCTCAAGGGAGAGTTTGTTCCCTCACAAGATCAGAGCAGGATCATTGTGCGGCTGCAAACGGCAGTAGGCTCTGACATTGGTGAAACCAATCGCATTATGCAACGTGTGGAAGAGTTTGCATCAAAACGTCCTGAGGTGCAGCGCATGTTTACGGTTGTTGGTGGATTTGCGGGTGCATCGGCTGTGAATATGGGTATGCTGTTTTTGACACTCAAGCCACCTCAAGAACGTGCACTTGATCAAAACGCGTTTTCAGATGTGTTGCGGCGTGAATTTAATTCATATCCTGGAGTGCGTGCCGTCGTGCAAGACTTGTCTCAATCTGGATTTACGGCGCAACGTGGCTTTCCTGTGGAATTTTCTGTGCAAGGGCCTAACTGGGACACATTGGTGGGTATTTCGGAAGCCATTATGAAAAAGCTTCGGGAAAGCGGTACGGTGGTTGATCTAGATAGCAACTACGAATTGGGCATTCCTGAGCTGCGCATTATTCCCGACC
This sequence comes from uncultured Polyangiales bacterium, assembly GCA_964640175.1. GTDB lineage: Bacteria > Myxococcota_A > Polyangia > Polyangiales > JACKDX01. Next base: position 56,749 of record CAZXFW010000007.1, read on the forward strand.
GTGCCCGTTGTGCAGACCTTGGTATTTCCGTGCAAGATGTTGCAACGGCGCTCAATGCTTTGGTGGGCGGTGTGCAGGCAGGCAAGTACAGTTCAGGAGGGAGGCGAGTGGATGTATGGGTGAAGCTCCTTGCTGCACAGCGTTCCCGCCCTGAAGATATTGGCCGGCTTCATGTAAAAAATGCCAAAGGCGATTTAATTCCTTTATCGGCGCTTGTGACACAGGAAGAAAAACCATCGTTGCAATCCATTACGCGCCGTGATCGTGAGCGTGCGATCAGCATGTTTGCGAACGTTGCACAAGGTCATTCGCAGAACGAGGCGCTGGCTTTGGTGGAACAATTTTCCAAAGACTTGCCTGATGGCTACCGCTTGGTGCTGAGTGGTCAGAGCATGGCATTCCGAGAATCGATGGGCGGCTTATGGTTTGCGCTCATCTTGGGCATACTTGTGTCGTATATGGTGCTTGTCTCGCAGTTTAACTCGTTGATGCATCCTTTAACCGTGCTTAGTATTCTTCCACTCTCTGCGGCAGGCGCATTGGTGTCTTTATGGATTGCGGGCCATACCATCAATATTTTTAGCATGATTGGGCTTTTGTTGTTGATGGGTATCGTCAAAAAGAATTCTATTATCCTTGTGGACTATGCCAGCCAACTTCAGAAACAGGGCAGCGATGCGTTGACGTCGATGCTGCGTGCAGGGCCTGTGCGTTTGCGTCCCATCCTGATGACATCGGTGGCTACCTTGATGGCAGCCCTGCCGCCAGCGCTGGCCCTCGGTCCAGGTGCCGAAATTCGTGCGCCTATGGCTGTGGCCGTCATTGGTGGCATCTTATTGGCAACCACCTTGAGTCTGGTGGTAGTGCCTGTGTTTTATGTCACTGCAGATCGTACTGTCACCCGGTTACGCAGCTGGATCAGTGCCTTCGGAGGCAAACCGCCAGCGGTTGAAAATAATCCGCCAGGCTCGATCGAGACGATCAAGAATGATTGACCTCCGAGCAATAGCAAGATCCTAACAGGAGTAACTGCTACCTAGCGACTATTGAAAAAACGTTTCTGGATTGCAGGCGAAAAATTGATCGAGGGAAAGACCACCCGTACCAATGAGTATGGGTTGTGCTTTGGGGTAGTGGGTAACGAACGCCGCGATGCCTCCGGCAGGTTTATCCCGTCCGCTTTTGACCTCGATTGCCCAGGTGGTTTGTCCTGTCGTCACCACGAAATCGACTTCGTGGTTTCCTTTGCGCCAGTAACCGATCCAGTAGGGCAGTTTGCTCAGATGATTCAGCAAATGGGCGCCCACGGCATTTTCGACTAGACGTCCCCACCATGCGGTGTCCTGACGGGCTCGATCGTAGGGGCGCAAACTTGCCGCATTGATGAGCGCATTGTTCCATAGCACGAGCTTTGGGCTTGATGCGCGCTGGCGCGTTGCTCCCTTTCGGAACAGTTGCAAGCCGCTGAGCAAGAAAGCGCGCTCCAGAAGCTGAATGTAGTGTGCTAACGTCGTGGTGTTTCCTGCATCCTGCAACTGTCCCAGCATTTTGTTGTAAGCCATGATCTGTGCGGGTAATTGGGTTGCCAGCAAAAATGCGCTTCTGAGAAGTGACGGTTTGTGTATAGTGTGCAACGCCATGACATCGCGCGCCAACACGGCTTCGATCAGCGAGTCGGTGATGTATGCCCGCCACAACGGGTAGTCATGAATCATGCTTGCTGCGCCAGGATAGCCTCCGTAGAAGATCCATTGCTCAAGCGTCCATCCAAATGCTTGTTGGCATTCTGAAAAAGACCAGTGTGGGCAATAATGTAGCAAAAAGCGTCCGGCTAAGCTTTCGGTGGCCCCCTTGCTGAGCATTAACGCAGACGAGCCCAATACAATCACCTTGATCGATCGTTTGGAAGCGCGATCTTCATCCCAACGCTGTTTGATCACTTCACTCCACCCATTTATTTTTTGCACCTCGTCTAGCACCAACAAAGGTGGCGCCTTCGTGCTTGACTGGCGGGCCAGTTGCCACTGCGCACCAATCCATTCCGCTCCCACGGGACGGGGAGCATCGGCACTCGCGTAGTGCACTGGGCCGTCCCATGCTTCGCCGAGCTGGCGCACTGCCGTGGTTTTTCCGACTTGGCGAGGACCGGTCACGAGTTGAATTAGAGGGACCGCCTGGGCCAGACCATGTTGTATTGCGGTCACCACACTTCGTTGATAGCCCTGCATGGTTCTAGGTTAGTAGGTTTTGGATTAGTACTCAATAACTGAGTAAAATTACTCAATAGTTGAGTAATTTGGGATCTAAGAATCAATCTACTGATATTGTTACATATTTTAGGTATGTTCAGTGGAACTGGGGCTGCTATGAAGAAGAATGAGTCCGGCGTTGTTGGAGCCACACCCTCAGGGCTTCAATGATGCCCGGCAGAATCGACAGAAAGATCACTACGACGATGACTTTTTCGATGTGTTCAATCACCACTGGGAAGCGCGCTCCCAAGAAGTAGCCGATGAATGTCATGGAAAACACCCACGCGATGCCGCCAATCACATTAAAGCTGGCGAACTTGCGGTAGGTCATGTTGGCAATTCCCGCCACCACAGGGACAAAGGTGCGCACGATAGGCATAAAGCGCGCCAGAATGATGGCTTTGCCACCGTGTCTCTCATAAAAGTCGTGAGCTTTTCGCAGGTGTTCTGGGCGAAACCAACGGGAGCGGGGCTTGTTGAATAAAGCCATCCCGGTTTTAGAGCCAATCCAATATGAGATCGCGTCGCCTAAGATGGCCATGGGAATCAACAGAACATTGAGCATAAGAAGGCTGAGATCACCTTTGGCGGCATAGAGCCCTGCCATCACAAGCAGTGAGTCGCCTGGTAAAAAGAACACCAGGGCACCCGTTTCCAAAAAAATGATCAGCGCTAAGCCCGGGTAGCCTCCCCAGACAATAAGCTGACCAGGGTCGCGAATGATATCGACAAGCCAGTGAACGAAAGTCACGCGCGCCCATTAACACACTCCCCGAAGAGAGTACAGTACTACTGTAATATGTTATTTTTTTGATGGTGCTGTAATTGCAAGTTTTCTCGGCCGGCTTATAAAAAGCATATCCCTTGCGATTCCGAGCGCTCCGAGCTATGAGCACAGTCCAAACTCAGGGGTAAACGCATGCGGGATTTGATTCGATTGGTGTCTTCGGCAGGTACGGGTTACACGTATTACACTTCTAAAAATAAGCGCACCACCACGGACAAGCTTAAGTTCAAAAAGTATGATCCGAAAGTGCGCAAGCACGTGGAGTTCACCGAAGCCAAAATGCCCAATCCCAAAGGGTGATCAAGGCAAGAGTACTTAGTGAGCACTCCCTGACAGGATAGGCGTTTCAAACAGAGGGACCGATCGGCGGACAGCCAGTTTGAATGGGAGTAGCTCGTTGGCTTCCACGCCGATAAGGGCAGAAGCTCCAAAGCTTAGATCCCAGCCACGTGTGCAGGCAATGGGTTGGGCTGGATCGTCCGCATAGTCGGGATTGCATCCGTCGAGTTTGAGGTAGGGTTTGATAGAGACGCTTGGGCCTACCAATCCTGCAAGGTAGACTCCCACGCCAATGCCTACGCCTATTCGTGCAGCGCCATGAAAGTCTGCGACCGTTTCTGCGCTTCCTTCATGGACGAAGGAGGGATCCTGTTGTTCATGTATGGTAAGAATGTCGGTGGCTTGTGGGTTGAGTTCTGCATCCAATGAAAATGCGGCTTCGGCTTTTCCTTGTGCGTTCAAAGAGAACTCTCCGCGACCTTGAAACTCAAGGTCGATTCCGGCTTTAAGCTCAACCCACAAAGGAATGGGACCTACAAAGGCAGGAAAACGAACGCCTGTGGGAACGACTCCGCGCACAATGGCTGTTCCTTGTGCTTTTAGTCCTGCGGCAATGTGATAAGGCAATTCGATTCGTCCTGATAATCGGATTCTGAAGGATTTGATAAGAAGGGGATCAACACCCAGTTGGGTGTCTGCATCGATGTCGATATCGATATCAGGGTCAAACTCCAATACCGTGTTATCAAACGAATATTGAAAGTCTTCGACGTTGGCACCTTCGCGTGCGACGATGGTGACACCGCCAAATCGAAAACCTTGCTCAAGAATGGTTGTCCCATTGGCCTGTGTGGTGCAGGCGGTGACGCTGGCATGGAGTGAGTTCACTGCTTCGCCAAGATGAACATCACTGGATACGACCATGGCGGTTGCTGGCTGAATGCTCCCATCATTGCCCCGACTGGAGTGCTGTAAATTATGAACGCGTCCCATGAATCCGCGATTGCCATCAAGGGCAATGAGACTTCCATTCGCAATGTTGTAGGGAGCGGTTCCGTTGAATGTAACGCGATAAATTGGCTGGTAAATGGTGCCGCCTTGGACTTGCTCCACCGAGGCAACTTCTCGGTCTTCAAGGAGAGTGACTGCGTTTGTGTTCCAATCGATCTCTGCGTAGTTGTTGGACGTGTCACATCCCATGGAAGAAAGATCTGTGTTCGTATCGATTGCGTTTGATGGATCGGCTGTGCAACCTGAAGTCAGTACATGTAGTAGAAGTAGGATTGTAATACATCGCATGCAGCGACATAGTGCAAGTTGTATACCAGACGGAGGTGCGGAGAGGAGTGTGTATTAATCCCAATGCTTTCCGATGTAAGGAGATACACGCGACATTAACCGCAGTGTGAGGCTCATTCTTTGTTCCACTGATGAGGTTATCAGGTATCAGCGAGAACGTGTGCCATGTAGGAGTAACTCCTACGGAGTGCCATAGTCATGATGTGATGCGTGAATCGTTCTAGGAGGCCTTCGCGATGAAATCTTTGTGTACGTCTTTTTCATCAGGGGAGAGGCCAGCCTCCACAAGCCATTGTTGTTCAAGTTTATGGCTAGCAAGTGAGCCTGTGGCAGGGCTAGCACTTGCGGGCCTGCTAATGCAGCGTAGGGTATGGTGCCCTTGCAACATGTCTGGAAGGGCTGCGTTGATGAAATACCACGCTCCCATGTTGCGTGGTTCTTCTTGAATCCATACAAGGTCCGTGCCTTTATTGTAGACGGACAATGTGTCCCGCACTTGTTTGGCTCGAAGCGGGTAAAGCTGCTCAAAACGGATGATAGCGACGTCTTGGATGGCCCGTTTTCGGCGCTCTTCTTCGAGATCATAATAGATCTTACCCGAGCACAACAAAATGCGGCGCGTTTGTTTAGGATCGACGAAAGTGTCCTTCAAAATCCGTTGGAAGTCGCCTTGAGCCAACTCGTCGAGACTTGAAACTGCGGCTGGATGACGCAACAAGCTCTTGGGTGTCATGATGACAAGGGGCTTACGGTAAGGACGAACCACTTGGCGGCGTAGACAGTGGAATAATTGCGCAGGAGTAGTGAGATTACATACCTGCATGTTGTCTTCTGCGGACAGTGCAAGAAAACGCTCAAGACGTGCACTGGAGTGCTCAGGCCCCTGGCCTTCGAAGCCATGAGGCAACAACATGACGAGTCCGCTCAACCGTTTCCACTTGTCTTCTGAGGAGCTAATAAACTGGTCAATGATCACCTGTGCGGCATTGACGAAGTCTCCAAATTGAGCCTCCCACATGACCAACGCTTCGGGGAAGTCCAAGCTATAACCATATTCAAAGCCAAGTACGCCTGATTCGGACAGAGGGCTGTCGTGAATCTCAAAGACGCCTTGTTTGGAATGGAGGTTCATCAATGGGAAATAAGGCTGGCCCGTGCGAACGTCGAACAGCACGGCATGCCGGTGACTAAACGTGCCTCGTCGAGAGTCTTGTCCAGAGAAGCGAATGCGTGTGCCTTCTGCAAGCAATGTGGCATAGGCGAGGGTCTCTGCGGCTCCCCAGTCAAGAGGCTTTTCTCCGACAGCTTGAGCGCGTCGTTGTTCCATCAAGCGCTTGATCTTTGGATTGGGGGAGAAGCCCTCAGGCAACCGATTAAGCGCATTGAATAGCTGGTTTAAACGAGTGCTGTCCACGCGCGTAGAAACATCTTCCACAGCAACGTCGGCTCCCCCAGAATATCCCTTCCAGACGCCACCTCCGGCATACACTGGCGGCACAAATCCATTGTTGCGGGTTTCTTCCAGTGCTTGCTCTAGGGCTTTGTGTCGTGTTTGGGCAATTTCATTGGCTTCTTCTTCGGTAAGATTGCCAGTAGTCACCAAGTGTTTGACGTAAGCTTCTCTCACGCTTTCATGGCGATCGATGGCTTCGTACATCACGGGTTGAGTAAATCGCGGTTCATCGCCTTCATTGTGTCCATGTTGGCGATAGCAGTACATGTCGATGACAACATCGCGCTGAAACTGTTGCCGGAAATCGATGGCAAGCCGAGCGACCTGAGCGACAGCTTCTGGGTCTTCGCCGTTGACGTGGAAAATCGGGCAACGAAGCATTCGGGTGATGTCCGTTGCATAAGGTGTTGAGCGGCCGTCTTCAGGTGAGGTCGTAAACCCGATTTGGTTATTAATGACAAAATGAATCGTGCCGCCAGTGTGATAGCCGTAAAGTTGGCTGAGGTTGAGCGTTTCGGTAACAACACCTTGCCCTGCAAAGGCAGCATCTCCGTGAATCAAAAGAGGAATCACCTTGAGACGGTCAGCATCGCCACGGCGATCTTGTTTGGCTCGGGCCCGGCCTTCAACTACCGGATTAACCCACTCTAAATGGCTTGGATTAAACGACAATGAAAGATGAACCGAGCGTCCATTTGGCAGAATCCGATCCGAGGAGTAGCCCAGATGGTATTTTACATCGCCTTGGCCGAAATGTAATTCTGGATGGTGATCTTCAAATGCAGCAAAAATCTCCATCAGGCTTTTTTCCATGATATTGGCAAGCACATTAAGCCGGCCACGGTGCGCCATGCCGATAATGATCTCATCGACTTCATATTGAGTCGTGGAGCGAATTAAGAGCTCTAGAAAAGGAATCGCACTTTCTGCGCCTTCCAATGAGAAGCGTTTAGCGCCAATAAAATTGGTGTGCAAAAATCGCTCGAACATTTCGGCATCGGTGAGCTTAGACAGAATGTGGATCTGATCTTCATGGTTAAGATTTGTGTGGTTACAGGTGGACTCCATCCGGTCTTGCAACCAATGGCGAATCTCTGGCTCATCAATGTGTTTAAACTCGACACCGATGCTTCGACAGTATGTTTCTTCTAAGAGCCTGACGATTTCCCGAAGTGGGAGACTGGTTTGCCCAGTGAGGCTGCCTACAGAAAACACCGTTTCAGGATCCACCAGTTGCAATCCAAAGCGTTCTAGACTTAACTCGTCTTCAGGCGTGGGCAAAAGTCCAAGAGGATCCAATTTGGCTTGGCGATGCCCGCGTGAACGGTAAGAATCGACCATGGCCGTGACTCGGCTTTGGAGCTCTGTGGCGACCATCACATCAGCCGTCGGCGGAAATGAACCGGTGGCTACAGGTAGTCCTCTTGTGCTGTCACGATGCCGTGCACTCGGCCCAGACTTGGTGCCGTTTAAGCCATCGATTGCACCGCCTTTTTGAAAGTATTCTCTCCAGACGGGATCCACCGAACGAGGGTTTCGTTGAAAACGCTGGTAAAGTTCCTCTACCAGGGACTGGTTGACTCCAAATTCTTGCTCCATCGTCACAGCCCAACCGTGATGTTCACGGTATCGTACATTGTATTCCTTCTGAGTTACTTTCGCTAGGTTTGGCTGAGGCCGCCTTGCCTATGCTACTGCGCGCTGTTTGATATCAGTTAAGTACCGAACTGCAAGCCGCTATTCAAAATTTGTGAATTCTAGGCGCGATCTGAGGTGTATTCGCGCCATTGGAATACCCATGCAGCCATCAGCCCAAATATGAGCCCGCCGGCTAATAAGGTGGCTGCCCAAACCCATTGGGGAACGTCAGGCAAAAGGACGGCATGGGCGAAGAAGCCATTGTCGGGCAGATTGGCCAGTTTGCGGGCATGGGTATTAAAGGAAACAAGTTTTGCGGCTCCCGGGAGGATATAGCCCGCACCGAATTCGACCGTAGCTAAATAAACAGCGGTTGCGACGCCTGCGGCTTCCACCGCAACGCTTCCCCAAAACAAACACATGGCACAATAGCACGTGGCAAGAAGCGATAGGCTGGTTGCTTGCTGCAATGCTAGCGGCAAGTGTGTCAGGAGCGATTGACCTTGAGTAGCAAATATCACGCCATAAGTGATCAACATGCTTACAAAGAGTAAACTGCTTGCGCCCAATGAAGTCACTAAGAGTTTCCCAAGCAGGATGGTCCATCGAGGAACGGGACGGCTGGTTAAAAAGGGAAGGGTCCTGCCAACGACTTCTTCGGAAATGGTACTCGAGGCAAATAGGAAAGGGATAAGGTATCCCAACATGCCAAAAAAACCTGTACTCGCGACGTTTTCATAGACTGTCGTAGGCGCAGCCCCAAACGCATAGCGTGCCACTGCGGCGACAGCAATCACAATGCTGATCGCGACAAGGCTTAACGGAACGTGCTTGCTATAGGACAAGCGTAGCCATTCAAGGTGTGCGACCGCCAGTGCATTGCGTGTAGTAGAAGATAAGCTCGTCATGGCGCTACCGTTTCGGGCGTAGAGGGAGTTGAAGGAGATGGGCTTGGCCTCAAGGAAGAGGATGCGGTTCCTTTAGGTAGCGTCAGGCGATCTCCGCGTTGAACGAGATAATGGAACAGAGTTTGTAGAGTAGCGTCAGGGCTTGTGATTGATTCAAGCCCATAATCCTGAGCCAGGAGTTTTTGATTAAGTACCGCATACGTGAGCTCAGGTTGATGAGTGTCCACCACCATGGTTGTTAGAGAGGCGAACCGAATGGCAGATATGCTTGTCTCACTTATCAATGTACTCGCCAAATCACGTGCCTTAGTACACTGCACATGAATTTGATGAGGATGTTCGTCCAGAAGTAGGCGTATTTCCTGGATGCTGCCTTGTGCGACGAGTTGGCTGCGCGCCAAGAGCAGTACTTGGTCTGTCAGTGCTTCAACTTCATGGAGCACATGCGTTGAGAACACGACAAGCCCTCCTCGATCTGCATGGTGTCGAATCGCATCGAGAATCACATGGCGCGAAGTCGGATCGGTGCCTGTTAAAGGTTCGTCCAAGAGCAAGATTTTGGGTTCATGTACCATTGCTTGGGCCAGTTTGACGCGCTGACGCATGCCACGGCTGTAGGTGCCAATTTTGCGGTCTTTGGCATCGGCTAATCCAAGCTTGGTAAGCATGGCACGTGAGCGACTGGCTGCTTCGTTGTGGTTCATGCCGCTAAGTTTGCCCATGATAGTTATAAACTCGAAGCTTGTAAGCTCGTCGTATAGCGCGTCTGCTTCAGGGCATAGCCCAATCAGTTTCAGTGCATCAGGGTTTGCAAAAGGACGTGTGCCACATACCTCTATATGACCTACGCTGGGTTTAAGCTGCCCTGCCGCGAGACGAAGCAATGTTGTTTTCCCAGAACCGTTTGGTCCGAGCAGTCCCCAGATACCTGCTTCAAGATGAAGCGATACATTCTGCAAGGCAATAACGTGGGAGTACCACTTGCTGAGGCTTTGCGTATGAATACTCAGAGCTGGTGCAGAGGATGTTCCTTTCACTGGACGACCTCGACACTCTTCAAACGCCAGCGTGCCAACGCGATGCTTGCGGTTACAAGGATTGCCAATATTCCTGCTCCATAAAACCATGGAATAGGTTTCATGGGCGAAGGGGTTTTATCTGAGATCTGGAATAGTGTCTGACCAACATGTCCAAGAAGACTCGGTAAAGAGGCTAACGTGGACCAGGCGTTGTCAGAAATAAGCACAACGATGCCTGCAATGACGTAGGGCACAATCCATACAAGGAGCCATGTGGTTACGGTAAGTGCCCGGCTTTTGCTTATTGCAGAAAGACCGACCGACGTGGTTGCTGTGACGAACGCAATGATGAGTGCATAGCCTAATGTTGGTAATGCGAGGAATGCATTTTGAAGGAGAGCTCCTCGGGGAGCTGCCAGGCAGAGTGCTAAAACGACAAGCAACGCTGGCACAGCAGTGACCACGAACACAATTGTCCCGACTGCGCTGATACGTCCTACCAAGTAATAAAGTTGGGATACTGGCTTCGCGAAAAAAAACGGAAAAACTTTTTGCGAAAGATCTTCGGAAATCGCGTTTGCACCGATTTTAACAGCGATCACAATTACGAAGAGCCATAGTTGCCACTGGCATAGGGAGTAGATGATATTGGCACCGTTCAAGTTCGAAGCCATTGGGTTAGGCGACTGTGCGGATGCGTTCATCATATAATAGGAAAGCGCGATGTAACCGACCGGAATCAGTGCCGTGGTCCAACAAAATAGGATAGATAGCTTGATAAACCAGCTTCGCCATGCACGTTGTAGCCCATGCCGCCACAACACTTTCATCGTATGTGCGGGGGACAGGATACGGCCTTCATAGTTACGGTATCCGAGGTCTTGTACGGGCATGGTGTGCGCAGGGTAGCAGACTTGGTATATCCTTGCAGGACTCATTTACTGATATAGAGTATCCACCATGACGATTGTGCATTTTACGCCAGTCTATTCACTGATAGGGGGGCTATTGATTGGAGCTGCTGCGGCCGGAATGCTGCTGATCAGCGGGCGTATCGCAGGGGTCAGTGGGATTGCCGCAGGGGTTATGTTGCCTTTTGCGAGGGGCGATCGTGCCTGGCGATGGAGCTTCGTGTTGGGTTTGGTAGTCACTGGGATGGTATTTGCACGCATTGTTCCTGATGCATTTGCGGTATACGTTGGGCGCAGTACCCTAGCCTTAATCGCTGCGGGTCTACTGGTGGGTATAGGAACCCGCATCGGAAGTGGTTGTACAAGTGGGCACGGCATTTGCGGCATTGGTCGATGGTCGCCTCGCTCTATCGTTGCTACGCTGGTGTTTATGATGATGGGCATGATCACAGTGTATGTCGTTCAACACATCTTAGGAGGCACACTATGATCGCAGTTGTCGTTTCCTTTTTGCTTTCTGTGCTGTTTGGTATGGGGCTTGTGATGGGGGGTATGACACAGCCCGCTAAGGTCATCGGGTTTTTGGATATTTTCGGGCACTGGGATCCCAGTTTGATGTGTGTGATGGCCGGTGCACTGGCAGTTTACATGCCTGTTTACCAATGGTTGGTGCGTAAGCGTGCTCGGCCGTTGTTGGGGGAGCAGTTTCTTATTGGAACACCTCAATCGATTGATAGGCGGTTGATACTAGGAGCAGCCTTGTTTGGGGCGGGCTGGGGGTTGGCGGGGTTTTGTCCTGCGCCAGCGATCACAGCGTTGGGAGCCGGTGTATCCTCGGCCGCGATCTTTACGGTAGCCATGTGTGTTGGTTTTGGACTCGGTGAACTATTTCGGCCTTCACCTCGCAAGGCATCCCCGCTCCAACCCTGACCTGAGAGCCTACACAAGCTCACATCGTGCTGGCTTGAGCAGTCTATGTCACCGGTGTTTTTGCTGGTCATAAAGGTTCACTTGTGCCAGAAGACCATGACATTGCTACCTAATGCGACGCTCCCAGATCGATTGAGGACCACCGATCCCTACCAGTGGTTTTTTCCATTGGGGATTGTATTTGGGTTAGTGGGCGTAAGTCTTTGGATTTTATTTAAGCTTCGCTTGTGGGTTGTGTATCCGGGAGTCATGCATGCTGAGCTGATGGTTGGCGGATTTTTTCTTACGGTCGCGACTGGCTTTTTGATGACGGCGATTCCGCGGTTTACCGGTACAGCTCCCGCAAGCGTTCAAGAAAAAATAAGTGTGTGGGCTATTGCCGTCATGGCCCTCTTTGTGGGTCTTTCCGATGCTCGCATTATGTTCCACGGGCTGATGCTCACTGAGCTTGCACTTTTGATGGTGTTTGGAGTGCGTCGCTTTAGAGTAGCCGTGCACACGCCACCGCCTTCGTTCGTGTTGGTGGGGTTTGGGCTCGGTTTTGGATGCGTTGGAGCAGCCCTATTATGTCTGCATGACGTCGTCACATTGCCCAGCGCTCTTTTCCTTTTTGGAAGGCAGCTCTTTGTGTATGGCATGTTCTTTGGGATGGTGCTTGGCATTGGTTCGCAGCTTTTGCCACGCATCATGGGCACCCGGTCCAATGTGCTATTGCAACTTGGGCCAACGCCGATGAACCCCGCCAAGCAAGACGCCAAGAAAGCCGGCAGGTTCTTAATGGCAGGCTTGCTTTTATTGGGATCGTTTGTGCTCGAGGTATGGGTGTCGGTGCAAGCAGGCTGGATTTTGCGATCGATGCTCGTCAGTGTAGTCGTCATTGTCGTTTGGCAAGTGTATCGACTGCCATCCCCGCGCGGTGTCCTGGCATGGTGTCTGTGGATCAGCGCCTGGATGTTGGTTCTTGGCGGATGGCCCGGCGCTATTGCACCCCGCTATCATGTGCACGGCATTCACGTGCTTTTTATTGGATCGCTTTCGTTGATGATCTTTTCCGTCGCCACGCGCGTTGTTCTCTCACACGGAGGACACGATCAACGTCTTGAGCTCAATTCCAAAGCACTCATCGCCATGCTGGTTTGCCTGATAATGGCGATGGCAACCCGGCTGACCGCACCATGGATCGGTCAGTATTTTTCTCACCTTGCGTACGCCTCCGTCATGTGGATAGCGGCTAGCGTTTGCTGGAGCGCAGTGTTTCTGCCAAAGCTATTTCACCGACATACATCGTCCTAGTCTGAGTACATTATTAGTTTGGTGACACTTTGAAGTGTGGTATAATACGCGCCGTTGTTACTAAAATTCATTATCAATAAGGGTCTACCCATGAAGATCATCCTCGCGCTTTTAGTGTTGGCGAGTTCTGTTGCAACCGGGTGCAAGTGTCCGACGCCGAAGGATACTCAAGCAGGAGATACCGGTGGTTCCGCCAAGGGAGACCTTGGCCCGCCCAAAGGCGAGCCGATCAAGGCCGAGCTGACGTACGCCCCGCATGTGCCCAAACCCATCAAGCGCGACCATGTCGCCAAAGTCGTGGTGCATCTGGAGGTCAAGGAAGTGACGATGCCGATTTCAGATGGCGTGGAGTATACCTTTTGGACCTTCGGAGGGCAGGTACCGGGAAAATTCATCCGAGTAAGGCAAGGCGATACGGTCGAGTTTCATCTCCAAAACCATCCCGACAGCAAGATGCCTCACAACATTGACTTGCACGCAGTGACGGGTCCTGGCGGCGGTGCAGCCAGCACCTTCACTGCTCCAGGGCATGAATCGCAATTTACGTTCAAGGCGCTAAACCAGGGCTTATACGTGTATCACTGCGCGACCGCTCCTGTGGGTATGCACATTGCAAACGGCATGTATGGTTTGATCTTTGTCGAGCCGCCAGGAGGGTTAACGCCGGTCGATCGCGAATATTACGTCATGCAAGGCGATTTCTACACGGTCGGGAAATATCGCGAAAAAGGCCTTCAAGCGTTTGATATGCAAAAGGCCATTGAGGAAAATGCAACCTACGTGCTTTTTAATGGCTCGGAAGGTGCATTGGTGGGCGACAAAGCCATCGAAGCCAAAGTCGGTGAAACCGTGCGGCTTTTTGTTGGCAATGGTGGTCCTAATCTCGTCAGTAGCTTTCACGTGATTGGTGAGGTTTTTGATAAGGTGTATTCCGAAGGCGGAACGCGCTACCAAGAAAACGTTCAGACGACATTGGTGCCTGCAGGTGGTTCGGCGATTGTTGAGTTCAAGGTGGAAGTGCCGGGAACGGCGATTATTGTCGATCATTCGATCTTCCGTACATTTAATAAAGGCGCTTTGGGCATGCTCAAAATTGCAGGAGCAGAGAACAAAGCCATTTATTCCGGCAAAGAAGTAGACTCCGTCTATCTTGGCGACAAAGCGGTCTCTTCTACGGCGCTTGTTACCGCAGCCAAGGAGCTTAAAAAAGGGCCGTTGACCCTTGAGGCGCAAATCGAAGCAGGGAAAACTTTGTTTTTCGGCACGTGTTCCACTTGCCATCAACCTACCGGAGAGGGTGTGCCCAACGTCTTTCCTCCACTAGCTAAGTCGGATTACCTCATGGCGGATAAAAAACGCGCCATCGCAACGGTGTTGAATGGTTTGTCGGGCCTCGTGAAGGTTAATGGCAAAGACTACAATTCCGTCATGCCTCCGATGAGCCAGCTCAACGATGACGAGATTGCATACATCCTTACGTACGTGCGTAACGCCTGGGGCAACAAAGGCGATGCGGTCACGGCTGAGGAAGTCAAAAAAATTCGTGCAACGACGACCAGACCTCCTGGCGCAGCACAGTGAGCATTAGGGCATATAGCGCATGGGTGTGTATCGCATGCGTGACGACGTTTGCGATGGCATCGCCAACCCTCGCGGCTGTGGGAACGAGAGTGCTTATAAAGGCGGGAATCTATCGGCCGATTTACCCAGCAAGCTTCAAGGAAGAGAAAGTCAGCGTGCAGAGTTTTTACTTAGATAGGTATCCAGTGACCAACGCTCAATTTTTGGCATTCGTGAAAAAAAATCCCACCTGGTCTCGCAACAAGGTGACACGGCTATTTGCAGACAATAGATACTTATCCCACTGGCTTTCTCCGGATCAACTGGGCCCTAAGGCAGAACCCAAGCAGCCCGTGACGTACGTAAGTTGGTTTGCGGCCAAGGCATATTGCGAGGCACAAGGAGCGAGGCTACCGACTGAAGATGAGTGGGAGTACGTTGCTCAAGCCAGCGAAACACAAGCAGATGCTCGCAGCGACCCGGGCTGGAAAGAGCGGGTTTTGGCTTGGTATACCAAACCTAACCCCGCTCGTTTGGGAGCCATCGGCTCGGGCCTTGGGAACTACTTTGGTGTGCACGACATGCACGGTTTGGTGTGGGAATGGGTGCTTGATTTCAACCGCAATCTGGTATCTGGCGAGGCTCGTGAGGGTGGCGATGCAGAGCGCATGCGGTTTTGCGGGGCAGGCTCCTTAGCAGCCGATGAAAAGGAAGATTATCCAAGCTTCATGCGCTTGGCATTTCGAAGTTCTCTCCAAGCAAAATACACCACAGGGAATTTGGGGTTTCGCTGTGCGGCGGACGCCAAGGAAGGAAGGACACCATGACACGTTGCTCAGTCGCAGCGCTGCTTTGCATCGGAATCGTGGTGGGGAATGCCAGAGGTGTACATGCCGATTCCGGTACGTCAGAAGAGTCGATTTACCAACTTCGCATGACACTCACGGACCAAGATAACCATCGTCACGGCTTGGATGTGTTTAAAGGGTATCCTGTCATCCTCGCGCTCTTTTACGCGACTTGCAACCACACCTGTCCACTCTTGATTGGTGCGCTCAAAAGCATGGATGCAAAACTAACCACCAAGGCTCGCAAAGACGTGCGCTATCTTTTGGTGTCACTCGATCCCACGCGGGATACCCCCAAGGCACTAAAGGCCTTCGCAGAGCGACATCAGCTGAACCTCAATCGATGGAAGCTCGTAAACGCTTCTGATGACAAAGTCAGAGAACTCGCAAACGTTCTAGGTATTACCTATCGCAAGAACGCCGCTGGAGGATTCAACCATTCCTCCGTAGTAACGTTGCTTGACGAGCGCGGAAACATCGCTAGACGCGAGGAAGGGATAAACCAAGCGACACAAGCGATTGGCGAACATCTCAACAAAAAGAAAGAAGGTAAGCATGAGGTCAATAAGCATCCTCGGAGCGCTTCTCCTAAGTAGTACGGTTCCTCTAGTCGCCTCCGCCCAAGCGGCAAAAGCCAATGCTTCAGAGCCCGTAAAAACCACTCAAGGCACTGAGAGCGGCTTGAACTGGCAAGAGGTATTTCACCCTTCGGGGCAAGTTCGTCTGCGTCCCGAGTTTCGTAGAAATCTAGCACAGGGTGTGCCCGCCGCGCCTGGGCCGCAGCCCGAAGATCTGTCCATTTTGTTACGCACGCGCTTGGGGCTTCGCGCCACGCCGACCAAGCACTTTGGTGCATTCATCCAAGTGCAAGACTCTCGTGAGTTTGGCGAGGAAGCCACTCCAGCTGCGGGCGCTCCAGGAGACGACGAGGGGTTAGACTTACACCAAGGTTATCTTGAGGTAAGTCGCATTTTAGATACGCCATGGAACATCCGCGCCGGCCGACAGGAAATCACTTTTGGCAGTGAACGGCTGGTAGGTACCGCCAACTGGGCTAACGTGGGGCGCTCTTTCGACGCACTTTTGACCAGCTACGATACCGACGCGTTCGTCGGCACGGCATTTGCATCGATGAACGACAAGATAGACTCCACTTCCAATGATGCGCAGTACTTTGGAGGCCTTTATCTCACATGGAAGCAGTTTCCCGGGGGCGTTTTGGACGGGTATTATTTTCTATTGCACGATAACAACGGAGCCACGGGGCCCGCAGCAGGCACAGGCCAAACTCAAACGGTTCACACCGTAGGCGCTCGCGTTAAATCGGCATTTGATAACGGCATCGACGTTGGTGCGGAATCGGTCGTGCAGTTTGGCTCCTACGGGTCCAACAGCGTGCTTGCCTTTGCCGAACATGTGGCGCTTGGCTATACCTTTGAGCCCACATGGAAACCGCGCCTAGGCGTTGAGTACAACTACGCAACAGGCGATGACTCAAATTCATCGAAGTACACAAAATTCAATATTCTGTTTCCGACTCCTCACGCGAAGTGGGGCATCATGGACATGGTCACTTGGAGTAATATGCACGATGCTTCCGTGGGCGTCAGCATAAAACCCAATCAGTTTTCATTGAGCATGGATTACTTTATGTTCTTTGTAGATAAGCCGAATTCTGCCACGGACTCCTTTTCTACCTTTGCAGGAACCTCCGGGGTGGGTAAGCTCGCCAGTCATGAGTTCGATATCGTTGCGACGTGGACTCCCAGTCCTTACTTCGATCTGTCTGGCGGATGGGGCCATTTTTTCCCCGGTCCCTATTTCAAGGATCAGGGCATGACGACAAGTTCGGATTTTGTGTACGTACAGGCTCAGGCACAGTTTAACTAATAAATTAACGAGGAAAGTCATGTATCTAAGGAATTTGGCCATTGTCGGCACTATTGTAATCGCGATGACAGCATGTAAATCGCAGTCTCAGTCCGAGGAAACTAAACCTGACGAAGCGGCTCCTGTGGCTAAGGGCGACGCGGCTGCAGGCAAAGTTAAATACGACACCCTCTGTGCATCGTGTCATGGCCCGACAGGCCTGGGTGATGGTGTAGCAGCGGCGACTCTCAATCCCAAGCCCAAAAATCTGCAAGCGACCACGCGCAGCGATGAAGAGCTTAAGAAGATTATCAAAATGGGCGGAACTTCAGTGGGTCTTTCACCATTGATGGTGGCATGGGGCGGAGTCCTGACCGACCCTGACATCGACAACGTGGTGGCTCACATCCGCACCCTCAAGAAGTAGGGGAAAAGAGCTACTAACGGGCTTGTGCACGCGTCGACGATGCTCCGCACTTCCGAGGCCGCGTGCGATTGCGGTACGATCACTTGCTGTCAAACCATTCTTCTTTGCGAGTTACCCATAGTGAACATCGTGTTGCCCTTCCTTTAGGAAATGCTATGTCCCAACGTGGATTTTCGGCTGACAGGGATACTTGTGCTCAGTACGGCAGTCTTTTACGGCTGTAGCCGTGATTTAGCGGACAAAGAGCATGCAGGCGCGAGCAGCCATCAAATGGCCTCGGTGTTGAACCGGCAAGAGGGGCAATGGCAGCCTGCGTGGTATGGGGTCTCGGCTCGCACAGATAATGTGAAACATTGGCAACTCGATGAACGACGGGGCCAATTCATTCCTGTGCCAGAACTGCTTTATAATAGCCTTCTAGAATCTGCGCGCCCTTTGGGAGCGATGGCGCTGTTTGATGTTTGGCAGGACGCTGATGGATCGTGGTGGGGTCTTGAAGGCTTGTCACCTTTGACGTTGGTTGAACTTGCTATGCAACCGATACCGGTTGGCAGTTCACCGCCTGAAGCCCCTAAGTTTAGTGCTCAGCTTATGAACGCCACACTCCGTTCATGTCCTGAGCATGGTATCAACCATCATGGGCGTCTGAGCATTGCCGGAACCACGCGCACTCGTGCTTCGGAGACCGTGCTTTCCATGTCGGTCTCGGATACCTACTCGTTGATTGTCGACGAAACCGGGTGGGCTATCGTCAGCAAGGATTGCGTTCAGGTTCCGGGTACGATGCGCGATGTAGTGCATGTCGTATTTGATCTCGATGAAACCGTCGCATACGACGTTGAGGGATCTTACAGCGGGCCTGGGATTATCACGTTCATTGATCCAGAGACACACGTTCCGGTACGTGCACGGATTTTACCGGGGTTTGAAGAACTCATTGCGTGGCTTGATTCGATGCCCGATGTTGCGATTGGATTTTTGTCACACGCAGATCCAACGCGACTGGTACCGTTGCTACAAGCGATTCGCTTACGTGATGGCAGAAGCGTCTACGATGTGAGCAGTGTTGTGTTTTCGATGCGTGGCACAAAAGATGTCCGTGTCTTGAGAAGCGCAAACCATCGACGTGTCATTTTAATCGACAACGAAAAATATGTTACCAATCAGCAGTATCGCAACATGTTGCATTTGCCGCAGGCATGGCAAGTATGGCAGGTTGGGTACGCAAACTATCTTGCCGAAGCACATTTCGATGAAATGCTGTTTCCCGAAGCAGTGTACTATTATTATACAATGGCGGTTGATTCAGCGACGCGCGATGCTCTTTTTCGAATGAAGGCGGCAGAGCCAGCGAAAGCGTTCGTGATTGCAGGCATCTTGGATGACGTCCTCAAGGCGGAGCGCGAAATACCAGGCACGCTATTGGATGTGCTGGCGAGGTTCCGTCCGGGGATGCGCGACGTGGACGGAACAGGTCCCGACTATCCTGACTTGATGGCGAATGACGCCATTCAGCAAAAAGGCCTAGCCATTCTACAAGTCTTCAATCCATCGCTTGAGCTTCCCGATCGAACATGGTTGCTGAACGAGGTGCCTAAAGGGATATGGTCTGATGAGACAGGTACGGTTCAATACACCTATGTGGATCCAATCACCTCCGTGCCCCAGAACTACCTTTGGTACCGTTTGGGTAGAGGCCAATGGTACGATGAGTAGAATGATCTGCCGCCATTCGATAATGGTGTTCCCGAATTAAGACCCCGCAAGCTGTTGCGTCTTGGAGACGCCTAACAAACGTCATGACACGACACCTGCTGATTCACCAAGCCATAACCGATGGTCAACGCGATAGCGCCTAACCACACCAATACGGCAGGGCCAGCGACTCGCTCAAGTACCCTCCCTACTTCGATAACCAGAGGATGGACGCCGCCAAAGACCACATATCCGGATGCTGCTAGGCCAAGCACGAAGAACGAGACTATTTTCATGGACGCAAGTGTGAAATCGATAATGCCTTGAAGCAATAACTTTGTGCCATAAATGGCCTCGTCTCGACAAATCGAGCATTCGGCCGTTTGATTAGGTTGCGGTTTGGCAAAGATTGTATTCAGTACTTGCGCTACCGCGTGAGTGATTTTGGCGTCAAAGGCGTCGTTAATGGCGATTACAGTGGCGCGGGCTTCGGCAGCGGTGAATGTTGCTACATTGGTAGCATTCGTTGGATTGTTCTCACTGATGCTGAAAACGTTAATGACCGTTTCCTCTTGGCTTTCTCCGATGTCAATGGTGACAGCGTGTATGTTAGTAATGTCGGAGTTCTTTCCTAGTGCATCTTTAGGCACTGCAGCAGCTTGGATCAGACCGATTGTAGTTGGAAGGCCTGAAGAAGGGTGTATGCCTCCCAGCCCCATGGCCACAACTATGTAACTTGCGGCCACGCCAAGTTCAGTGCCAACGGTTTTAGTGATGGACGGAGGTTCAGTGGCGTCCGGGGTTATCGGCGCAATGGGGCTCGGCATCGTCAAAATGGGAAAACTTTCCCCTTGCCTGGCAGTTGTATCGAACCCAAGCAGATGAAATGTTGTGTCGACTTCAATGCCGCGGTGTTGAAGGAACTCTTTTGCGGCGTTTACCAACTCAGAGTTTGCAAAAGCCTGACGGGCATAAACGCGTGCTGTCTGATCGACTATGGACCCGGTAACGTCAAAGTCTTGTGCTGCGGTGTCACTCGTGGTGTTTGACTCAGTCGTGTCGACCGCACATGAACTCACAACCAAGCACATCACTACCGTCATGATTGCTGTGCTGGAGATTTGCGCGCGGGACAGGGCTGTGCTCATGCCAGGATTGAACGCAATCGGCATGCCAGTGGGCATTGCTTAGGAATATGCGTGGCAATATAAGCAATTTCAATAACTTGCCGTGTCGTCCTTCGCCCCACCTGTCGGAGCGCCTCCTCAACAAGTGGGGTCTCGCTGTTGATCGACAAGGTGTGGTCGTTGTGCCCCAATCAAGAAAAAGCAGAGTTTGTTGCGCGTGCGGCGCGGCATTGAACTGGTCCACCGCACGCTGCAGATTAATTTCAAAGCCCACATTGGCAAGCTCTCTGACATTCTTGCCGACTGTGTTCATCGAATTTTTTCGGGGACAGAGCTTGCCAAGGTCGCTGATGGGTTCGATCCAGCCTCGTCCATTGCGTATAGCCCTTATCCGAGCTGCATGACTCGGTTTTGGTCGATGCATGCATCAAAGGCCATCACTTCCTTTCCATCGAGTGCTGCACGCTCGCGGATCCTTAGCCCGATGGTGTGCTCGGTGCCATCTTCTTTGAACGGATGAGCCTCAGCCCTGGGGACTACTAAGGAGCCATTCGAATCCAACATGATTGGCAGTCCCATGAAACCGTCCGTCCCCAAAGATCGGGACTTGCGGAGTAATCTTCGTCGGTGACGGGGGAGTTATCGAAGACACATTTAACGTCGGTAACCACATGTCCTTGTGCGGCGAAGTCGGCGGCCACCTGTCCGCAGCTTGAATACTGGCCTCCTGGTGCCCAACAGGCTGGATCAACGCCCACGAACTCATTGAACTGCTCAACGGTAATCGGGACAAGGTGTCCAGCGTCGTCGGGAATAGATTGAATATCCCCCATACAGCCTGGATGCTCGACATCGCAGCGATCTAACGGGGCTCCGTTTGAATCCCTACATCGTTCGAAATTCGATCTGAAACCATTTTTCGGCACATAAATTGGCTTTTCAAAAGACAAGACTCCTTTCGAAAAGAAGGTATAGGACTTGGGTACGCAGTCGTCATCTCGATAGGGACGGCGCAGAGGCACAACGACATCAAAGCCTACCGTAAGGGAAAGCTTATCCGGGTCGGCATAACCGGTCGCATCAAAATCGACCCGCTCTACCCTGAGGCGCGCAATCGTGCCAAATCCTAAAGCGCCGGAACCATTGTTTCGTCCGCCTGAATAGTCAAATCCCTCGCAGGCAATCCCTGCGTCCGTGACAATACTAGTCAAATCCACGGGTTGCCCGAACTGATAATCGCTGGATTCTACCGGTACGTTATTCGCGCTAAGACCCAAAGGGAAAACGGACGACAACGCACTGATTGCTACGTGGGCTTGATCGGGTCCTTGGACATCTGCCGTTGCCAAATACGTAATTTGATCATCTCCCCCGGTTACAAAGACCTCTGATGCCTCTGCAGTGTCGGTGATTCTTATACCATTCGCAGCCAATCGGCCGATTGGCCCGGGTTCGCTTTGCGCGTTATTTTCTGAATCGTAACCTTGTTCGTTCATGGCTCCACAAGCCATGAGATTAAAACCTAACCAGCAAGCATACCATTTCGTATTGTTAATACTTATCTTCATGTACAAAACCTCGTTTAGGGGAAGGTGTGGATTGCTGTAAGCAATAGCCGTGCCATTTTGGATTCAGATAAACCTAAGTAAATTCAACATGGATGCACCCCGCTCGTGAGTACATCTGACTCCATGGGGGGTTATTTGTTCACTACGGCCCCATTCAGTCTGAGGTGGCAATGCACTTAAGGTTGGCCTTCACCGTAGGAGCGAACAACATGGTACCTTTTTACATCGGCTGTTTAGCAGGGTTTTCGCCGAATTCGGGCATTTTGGGCCCAGGCGTGTCACCCTAGAAGAAGGGAGCATTAGCGCATGGGTTACCGAGTCTTAGCTTGGATAGGCATAGGTATATTGGGATGGGCCTGCGCGGGGCCTTCAGACGGTGCGCTTGTCGGCGAGTCGTGCCGAGAGAAAAAATGCCGCGACGGCCTTAAGTGCGGCGGAGCATCGTTTGAATGCATGGCCAAAGATAGTTGCGTGGATAGTTCTGGCAATGCTTTGGATGGCAACTGCGAAGGTGGCCAGGTCTGCGTCACTGATCCGAAAGCGGACAATTTCGGAGTCTGTTTGGCCGGAGGCGATTGCGCCAACGAGTTTCGGGCAGAGCCCGTAGAGCCCAACGTGATGCTCCTTTTAGATCGCAGCGGCTCTATGGATGAAGGCATCGAAGGGGAAGGCATGAAATGGCACATCGCAAAGGATGCCCTGCAGCAAATCACCACGGCATTTGAAGGCAAGATCCGTTTCGGATTGGCGGTGTTCTCCGCGTGTACGGACGGTGCCGGATGTTCGGCGGGCATCGTTGAAGTCCCGGTGGGAAACGACGTGGCTCCCATCCATGAATTTTTGGACGATGCAGACGATGATTTCCTGTGTCACTCTGGAATGGACGAAACATCGATCGGTGCATCGATTGATAGTGTGGGTGAAGCTTCCAGTTGGAAAGAGGCTGGCCGCGAACATGCGCTTGTTTTGATCACCGATGGACGAGAGAACTGCGAGGGTGATGGCCCAGAGGCTGCAGCCGAGATTCTTGCGCTATCTCCCAGCGTACGCACGTTTGTCGTCGGATTTACTCAGGATCCCGACAATCCAAAGAGCGTTAATGTGGAAGAACTCTCATCCATTGCAACACATGGCGGCACCGAGCAGCACTACTTGGCCACCAACACGGCGGAGTTGGAACAGGCACTCGATGCCATCGGAGGCACAGCTTCGCTCAGTTGCACACACACATTAAAAGACAATGTACCGGAGGAAGGCACAAAGATTTATGTGTATTTTGATGCCTCTTTAGATGCGCTTGCCGAAGATCCGACCAATGGTTGGACCTATGATCCAGCGACCACAACCGTGACCTTGCATGGCACGGCTTGTGAACAAGTTAAAAGCAGTGAGGTCGACGAGGTGGTGGTGTCTTACGACTGCAAACGCGGCGAATTCTAGTCCTTCAGGGACACCTTACTTAATTCAAAAATGTTCTTATGTGTTACCTGATAGATGTTCATGGCACGGAGTGCGATGACCTAAGGTCTTCTTCCAAGCTTTGTATCGAGCCTGAGAACCTGCCGAAGGACGCGTGCTTTAGAGTTACGCGGGTCGTAACGGCACATAGTTTCAGGAGTAAGAGGATCCGCTGGTGCGGCGGGCCTTGCAGAGTGACCACAGAGAGCTTAAACAGGGTGTTATGAAAACACGATGGATGGCATTCTTAGCGGGGATTTTGGCAGTATCGGTCGCCGGATGTGGCTTTAACCTCGTCATTGACAAGGACGAAGACGTCAAAGCAGCGTGGGCGGAAGTAGAAAACCAATACCAACGGCGTGCGGAGTTGGTGCCCAATTTGGTCAATGTGGTCAAAGGCGCAGCCAATTTCGAGCAGGAAACGCTCAGGCAGGTGATTGAAGCCCGTTCCAAAGTGGCTGGGATGAAAGTCGATGCTGGCGTGCTGGATGATCCTGGAAAATTTAAGGCGTTCGAGCAGGCCCAGGCTCAACTTTCTGGTGCACTTTCTCGCTTGCTGGTCACTGTCGAGCGCTACCCTGAGCTCAAGGCCACACAAGCATTTCGTGACTTGCAAGCGCAGCTCGAAGGCACTGAAAACCGCATCGCAGTTGCACGTAAGCGCTATATTGAAACCGTGGCAGACTACAACAAAGTTATCTTGCGCTTTCCTACGATGATTGGCGCCAAGATGCGTGGCAAGACAGTCAGGCCTACGTTTGAGGCCACAGTTCCTGGGGCAGACCGAGCACCTGAAGTTAAGTTTGAATAGTGCCGAAGGTATGCATGTGTGCACGGCATTGTATCGGAGCATGGCTCCTATGGTGTGCATTGGCTTTGATTCCACAGAGCAGCGTAGCGCTCGAGCCGCCTGCGCTCAAAGCTCGGGTTAATGATCTTGCAGGTTTACTTGATGTACAAGCACAAACGGCCTTAGAGCAAACGCTTGCGGCATATGAAGCTCGGACGGGGCATCAGTTTGCGCTTTTGATTATTCCAAGTTTGCAAGGCGATCCCTTAGAAGATTTTAGTATACGTGTGGTTGAGCAGTGGAAGCTTGGCGATGCCAAACGTGACGACGGCCTTTTGATGCTCATCGCGCTAAAGGACCGTAAAGTGCGTATCGAAGTGGGTTATGGGTTGGAAGGAGCAATCCCTGATGCGGTAGCCAAGCGTGTCATCGAGGATTTTATCACGCCATCGTTTAAGGCCGAGCGTTATGCGGAGGGTATTCATGCAGGCTTCGACGCTCTCATGAAAGCTGCGGAACATGAATCCCTCGGTGCACCGCCGCACATGCAGCGCCGAGTCGAGGGTTCAGGCTGGATGGTGTTGTCCATGATGCTGTTTTTTGTGGCGCTGGTGTTGGGGCGTGTGTCTCGATTCGTGCGAGTGCCTTTGATGGGTTCTCTTGGTGTAGCCTTGGGATACTTTGTGCTTCATGGGGTGCTTGGCATGGTGTTCGGCGGTTTGGTGGGCTTTATGCTTTCTATGTTACCTGCTGCTCGAGGCCGGGGTTTTCCTTTAGGGCCCATGGGTGGAGGTGGGGGCTTTGGAGGTGGCGGCTTTGGAGGCGGTGGGGGTGGTTTTGGAGGCGGCGGCGCTTCCGGGGGGTGGTAAGTGAGTGTGCTAAGTAACGAAGATCGCAAGCAAATTGAGGCGGTCATCACAGAGTCTGAAACAGGAGGCCCGGCTGAGATCGTTGTGGCAGTGACACGGGCCAGTGACAGCTATGCTGCATGGCGTGCGTTAGGCACGGCGCTGCTTACCCTTAGTACCACCCTGTGGGTGCACTATCTGTATCCGCAGGTTCATGTCGAGTGGCTCTGGTTGCTTGAAGCGGGACTGGGTGTGGTGTTTTGGATGGTATGTGGGCTCCCTTGGGTGTTACGCATGCTTGCTCCTGATCATGTTGAACAAAAAGCCGTGCACCGACATGCTTTGATCACGTTTCTGAATGCAGGCGTGGCGCATACGGCTCGACGCACAGGTGTGTTGATTCTTGTTTCGGAGCTCGAACGTCGCGTGGAGATTCTTGCCGATCTTGGTATCCACGAAAGAGTGGGCGTTTCAGGGTGGCAGACGCATGTGGATCGCATTGTAGATTCGGTGCGACAAGGACACGCTGTCGAGGGCATTTGTCAGTCCGTACGGGCTATTGCTGCTGAAATTCATCACGTGTTGCCTGTGGTAGACAAAAATCTTAATGAATTGCCTAACCGTGTGCTTGATGTGGAATGATCCATGACAAAGCTTCACGCCACGCTGGCCTACGCGAAGCGATTTATTTGCAGTGTTCGGGATTACGTTCCGCTGACCTGGCTAGGGCTCACGCTTACAGTTATTTCTTTGTATGCCTTACGCGCGTGGGCATACGTGGAACTTGATCTTGTTGTTTTGGTGGCAGGGTATGTGGGGCTAGCGGTTGTGGTTACGGCAGTGCTTTTGGTCACGTTGGTGACACTTGGCCTCAAGCTAGCACTTAGAACCCGCTGGAAGAAGTTTACCAACATTGCGTTGGAGACGTGGATCCCTACTACAACAGGGCAGAGTGTCGCCACGTTGTGGTGGATGCCTGTGGTGAGTGTGAGGTGGCAATGGCTTTTCCCCGGGCGATGTCGTGTCGTCATTAAGCGTCAGGGAATGAGAGAGCATGAAACCGTCATTGCACAAGAGCGAGGTGAGTTCCCCCATATTCAGCGTCGCATCCTGATAGAAGATGTAATGGGCCTAGCGCGCCTGACATTGCGCCATACGCAAACGGTGGCGCTTGAGATCAACTCTTCTGTAGGCGCTATAGGAAACGTGCCTCTTTTGTCGGCTTATACAGGAGGCGAAGAGCTTGCCCATCCTTACGGTCGTCCGGAAGGGGACCGCATTGAATTGCGGCGCTATACGGCAGGAGATCCAGCGCGCCTGATTCATTGGAAGCTTTATGCACGTACGCGCAAGTTGATGAGTCGTTCACCCGAACTTGCGTTGAGTGCGACCAAACGTGTGTTGGCTTATTTCGTGACAGGTGAGCAGGATGATGCCAGTGCTGCAGCTGCACGTGTTGCCATACAACGGGGCGGACTCGGGGAAGATTGGTTGTTTGGCGCTGATGGCACTCTAAGCACTGCAACCACCGAGCCTGAGGCATTGCACCTATTACGTTGTTCTAAACAGACATGCCCTAAAGGACCTACGCGGCTTGAGGCTTTCATGCGTCAGCAAAGGGCTCAAGAGCCTTCGAGTTTGCTGGTGTTTGCGCCGCCGGTTTTTCGGAGTGACTGGGTAAACAGTATTATTAACGTTTCGCATGAGCATCGTGGTCCACTGCGCGTTATTCTAGGGATAGACACGTTGCCTCACCCAAGTGAAAGGCGGGTTTGGCAGCGCTTCTTAATGATACCACCGGAACATGTTTCAGTGCGTATGCAAGGGCTACGAGAACTTCTTCAGCAACTTCATCAACATCGTATCGAAGCTGTGGTGATTGAGCGTCACACAGGTCGAGTTTTCCATCAATCCGAGTTCATGCGAGTGCAAGATCAAAAAGTGGCCTGACATGTTAACCCGTACGCAACCTTCCAACATGTTGACCGGAATGCTTGCTCTTATCGCCTATGGTGTAACGGCGCTCGCGTTTTCGTGGTTTTTTGCAGATTGGCCAGCACGATTGGCTGCAAGTAGCGGGGCCATGCTTGGGGTGATGGCCTCACCATGGCTTATCCGTTTAAGGTTGCGATCGCTCGTTATTGTCTTTGGTACAGGTGGTATACTGGCGGTGGCCCTAGCGTTAAGGCACTGGCTATTGACTCAATCTGCTTTGGCAGGGTTCATGGGCCTTATACAAGCCGTGACGCTGCTCGATGCGGGGATGTTTTTTGTGGTGTGTTTTTGTTCCGCATTGGCCGTGCACAGTCTGGCGCAACGTCACCGCATGGCTGCAGTGTGTGAATGGATCATCATGCTTGCTTCGTTTGCGCATCTTTTGGCAGCACACCGCCATGGGGCGATTAATAGGCCTTTTGCGGTTGCCGATCCTTTGCTTGCACAAGGTTATGATCCTGCCTGGGCACTGCTTGGCGTAGGGGCATGTGTTGCGCTGCTTAGCGTTCTTTTGCTCATTCGGGAGTCACGGTGGTGGCGCATGCTCATGCATGCAGTGGTGCTGTGTCTGATACTAGGAGTGGTGTTAGGTGTTACGCATATGGCGGGTTTGCCGCCATCTCCTTCGGGAGGGGATTCTTTGGGGTTGCGTGGAAAAGGCAACTCAAAAGACAAAGAAAATTCGGGAAAAGAAAATCAACAGCAGCACCAAAACGATGCGATGGAATTTCGTGACAACTACGATTCCGATATGGATCGTTCTCCTGTGGCTGTCGTGCTGTTTCACGATGACTATTCGCCACCTCAAGGTGTGTACTATTTTAGGCAAAATACATTTAGCCAGTACAACGGGCGCCGTCTGGTCACGGCAACTCGTCCCGATGTTGATTTGGATGTTGCATCGGGATTTCCCAGCAAACCGATGACGTTGCCTACGGCTGCCAAACCTGGCCCTGCTCGCAAACGTATGGAAACCACGATGGCGTTGTTGGCAGACCATGCTCGTCCACCCGCGCTGGAAGCTCCTTTCAAGCTTGTGCCTAGCGCAAACCACAATCCCGCTCGGTTTCGTCGAACTTACCAAGTCACTTCTGCCGCTTTGAACACGGAATACTTAGGGTTACTTGGAGCCCGGGCAGGGTCGTCTCAGTGGACTCAGGAACAGCGCGCTCATTACCTGCGTACCCCTGAAGACCCACGTTATGCCAAGCTTGCCGAGGAAATTATTAAGGGGATCCCGCAAGAACTCCAAGACGATCCTGTCGCACGTGCGGTCGCAGTGACGGGCTGGTTGAGTGAGCATGGCATTTATAGTTTACGTCACGGACATGCAAAAGCAGCGGACCCTACTGCTGATTTTCTGTTCGGCGATAAGACAGGCTACTGCATTCATTTTGCTCATGCTGCAACGTACTTGATGCGTCAGCTCGGACTGCCTACGCGTGTAGCAACGGGGTATGCGGTGAACGAAGAATCACGTCAAGGCGGCTCGGCACTCTTACTAAGTGGAGCGGACTCTCATGCATGGCCCGAAGTGTACTACGAAGGGATTGGCTGGGTGGTGATGGACATCTTTCCACAACGCACGTTAGATAAACCTCCTCCGCCACCAGATCCTGATTTACAGCGTTTGATGGGCGAGTTGCTTCGAGGCCAGAAGCCTCTCTTTGACGAGCAAGTGCCCAGTTTGCCCGATCTCAAGAAAGCAAGTGCTACTATTTTGATGTGGATACGTTATGGTACGTTAGCTGTTGTTTTCTGGGCGCTGCTTATCCTTTATGGGGTGAAATATTGGCGGCGATGGGTTCCAAAGGTTCTAGGCCCTTCACACCAAGCACGGCTACGATACCGTGCCGCATTGGACCGTTTAGCTGAACAGGGTCATCGACGATATTATGGCGAGACCCGAGAGGCTTTTGCGGAGCGAATGGCTCAGGTGACGCCCTCATTTGCTCATCTAAGTCAATTGCACATGGCGGCGCGTTTTGGGAGCCGGGCTTTGGCGCCGTCCCCTGAAATAATTAAACACTATCAACAGGTTATGTATGAATCCCGGCAGGGCGTCCCATGGTATGGTCGGCTTTGGCAGGCTATGATTCCGTGGAGTTGGCTCAAGTCGCGATAGCTGCGGCTGCTGGTTTGTAATACACCCCGGAGATGAAAATAAGAAATGGATTTCCATAATGCATGAGGCAAGAGTGACTGTAGTAGAACCAACCCTCGAAACACATAGCCCCAGCTTTTCAGAAAGTTTAGGCACCGCTCAAGCCGTTGCTACACGACTGACTCAACGGTTACGTGCAGCCATTGTAGGTCGTGATGAAGTTATCAACCTCGTGGTCACAGCGTTGCTTGCGGATGGACATGTGCTTTTGGAAGATTATCCAGGGTCTGGAAAAACCACCTTAGCCCGTGCCTTGGGAGAAGCCCTGTTAGAGAAAATCACCCCACCCGATGCTTTTGCCTCGTTTCGACGCATTCAATTCACGCCAGACTTGTTGCCAAGTGACATCACAGGAGCAAGTGTGTTTGAGCCTGAGAGTGGTAAACTTATATTTCGTCCCGGACCGTTGTTTGCACATATTGTGTTGGCAGATGAGATCAACCGGACTTCTCCTAAAGTTCAGGCTGCGATGTTGGAGGCCATGGCTGAGAAACAAGTTACCGTGGATAACCATACCTATCCATTGGATCCGCTGTTTTTCGTGATTGCTACCCAAAACCCACGCGATGTTGCAGGGACGTATCCGTTGCCGGTGCCTCAACTTGATCGGTTTTTGTTTAAGATTCGTATGCAACATATTTCCAAAAAAGCGGAGCTTGATGTTCTGGAACGCTATCCAGTCACTAGTCTAAAAAGCGCCGAAGAATTGGCAGGAGTGCGGCGTGAGGACATTCTTAGAGCGCGGGATGCGTTGCGAAGTACAGTGGTTATTGCTCCGGCCATCCGTGAAGGTTTGGTAGATTTAGCGCGCCAGTTGCGAGACGATGCCCGTGTCGTGCAGGGCGTATCCACTCGGTCGCTTGTTCTGATGTTGCCCGCGCTACAGGCTCACGCATTGCTTTGTGGTCGAGATTACGTTTCACCGCAGGATATCGCTGCCTTGGCTCCGCATGTGTTTGTGCATCGTTTGGATTGCCTTCCCGGAGTAGAAAACCCCGCGACGGTGGTTGAAGAATGCATGAAGCCAATTCTTGAGCAGCTTGCACGGCTTTCCTTACACCGATGACGGCGTGGTTTACTGCTTCAGTGCGTCGGTTGGGTGTGCAGGGCTGGCTAGCATACGTTTTGTCTTTGCTTTTCGCGGTCACAGCACAGGCGGATGCTGAGATAGACATTCCTGCTCGGCCTGGCATGCCTGCTACTAGCGATGAACGGATGGCGTGGCAGCTT
This sequence comes from uncultured Polyangiales bacterium, assembly GCA_964640175.1. GTDB lineage: Bacteria > Myxococcota_A > Polyangia > Polyangiales > JACKDX01. The sequence continues at coordinate 87,097 of CAZXFW010000007.1, forward strand.
CTAGACGCAAATCAAACCATTGCTGCACGCGAGCTTGCTGAAAAAATATTGAAACATGATGCGAATTCGTATGTGTCCCATCTTGTGCTGGGTCATGTGCAGCACTATGCAGAGGGAAATTTTCCACGTGCACTTTTCCATCTTACGAAAGCGCTTGAGCTTTATGAAAAGCGCCATGGACGTGTTCCGAATGCAGGGAGTCCATGGCGCTGGCATTCATTAATGCTGAGGGAGCTTGGGTCGATACATTACGATCTTGAGCACTACGATAAACGTTTGGCATTCATTGATCGTTATAACGAGTATTATCGGCCGTTGATGATTGCAGAGCGTGCCTGGCCGTTAATGAAGCTTAGGCGTTTTAATGAAGCCAGGAAATACGCCGATGTTGCGCTTAAATCAGGCAACGAACATCAAGAAGCCCTAGCCCTTAATGCGTTATGTGCGATTGAGTTTGAGGCGGGTGACAATCAATCTGGATATCAAGCATGTAGGCGTGCGGTAGAACATGCGCGCCAACAGAAGCAGGAAGTGTCTGCGGTAGATCTTAGTAATCTCGCAGAAGCTTCCCGATCCCTTTTTAGATTGGACGAGGCAGAGAGAATCAGTCTCGAAGCGTCCAAAACCGGCGTTTCATGGTATGCCAATCCATGGCTTGATCTTACCGAGCTTTATACGCGTCAGGGACGGTTTGCAGAGGCTCTTTCGGCTTTGAAACAACTTGGTCCATACCGGGCCAAGCGTCCTCCGCATGTCCGGGATGTCGATCGTGCAGAAGTACAGCGTGCCATGGCAGCTTTTCTTTTGGTCATCGGCCAGATCACTCAGGCGGCGGAAGTGTCTTCCAAAGCGTTACAGATGCCTGATCGTCGTGCGCATACAAGCCGCGATGAGGAGCAAGATCGCGCCATTGTAGCGCTGTTGGATCGTCGTGCCCAACTCATGTTGGCGCAGCTTGAGCAGGAACACGCGATTCATCGAGCATGGCCGGTACGTGCATGGGTTTGGCTTAAATCTCAGCGTCATTATGTAGGAGCATGGGCATCGGGGCGTCGCGCTGTCCGGTTGCTTGCAGAGCCAAAGCGGCTTGTGGGAACGTTTCAGATTGGCACTGCGCAAAGCGCTATCATGCCTCCTTGGCTGGTCAGCGAGTTGATCGATGTTCTAGGGGCTGCAGTGGTGCAAGAAGCACTTACTCTGGCACGGAAGCGAGACCATCGTCCCGGTGCTGCGGCATATTATACGGCGTTTGAAGCAGAGGTGCGGCTGCAGAAAGGTGATGAGCAACGTGCGCTTCGTTTGGCCGAGCGTGCGCTTGAAGATCTAGGTCCTTCCGAGGTTTTGCTGCGTATGCGTGTCGCAGCGGTGGCCGCGGAGGCCGCTCGACGCATGGGAGAGTTGAGTCGCGCTGCTCATTTTTACGAGATGGTGTTTCATTCCGATCCAGGCGTGCTGAGGCGATTGGCTTTTTCGGTTCCGGTACGTGTGGTTTCCGATGGTTCCAGCCAAGCGTTAGAGGTAGCCAAATTTCTAAAACGTTCTCCCCGGTTTGATGCCATATCCACTTCGCTTCTTGTGCTTAACATACGGCAGGCATCCGGAGCCCCTGAACTATGTTTGTTGCATACAGGAGGCGCTGTGATCCATTGTACAAAAGGCAATTCACAGACAAAAATCTCTCCTGCGCTACGGCTGGAGCGGACGTTAACTACATTTCAGGAAGAAGCCTTTGCTCCACGGCTTGAACTTTCTCAGGTCGATATCAATTCGCTTGATGGTTCCAATGTGCGTACGCCGGATGCGCTACATTCGTTGTTTAACCAATGGAACACTGGAAAGTGGTAAACAGGCACAGGGTTTAATAGCAACTTTCGATGCCAATGGACGATAAGGTAGCGTGTTCGTCCGCGAATTGCTTCATGATCTTCTCGATTTAATCGCACCGCGATGTTGCCCAGGGTGTGATGTTTGGCTGGATAAGCGGGTTCCGTTTTGCCCGGCGTGTTGGCCGCTTCTTGAGCGTATTTCGGTGGATTCAAGCCACCTTAAATCTGCTACGGCGGCGTTTGTGTATGGCGGCCCTCTGGCGGATGGTATTTGTAAGCTTAAGTATCAGGGGCGGACCGACTTAACGAGTTCATTAGGCAGTCTTTGGGTACATGCGCTGGCACCGTACCGTGACCAAATCGACATGGTAGTTCCTGTGCCGTTGTATCCAAAACGCCTAAGGTTGCGTGGGTTTAATCAAAGTGCGCTTTTAGCAGCATATGTGGCAAACCATTTAAAGGTGCCGTTGTCTACCAATAGCGTGTGGCGAGTACGTGACACGTTACCCCAAGTTGATCTTGATGCCTCAAAACGCATTACCAATGTGCAAGGTGCCTTTAAAGCGAAACTATCTTCATCAGGACAACGTGTCCTTGTGATCGATGATGTAAAAACCACAGGCGCCACCATGGCCGAAGCAGCCAGAGCATTATGCAACGTAGGGGCTGAACGTGTGTACTGCCTTGCCTTGGCACAATCTGAGTTAGACTGAATACCTAATATTTTATAAAAACTATCTCCTTTGTGACTTTTGAGATAGGTTTTGCAGCGCGTGACCAAGTCGTCTTCAAAAAAAACGTCAAGCCCAGGTGAGCTCCTGGTGTGTAGTAACCCTATGGCACGGCGTAACTACGAGATAGAAGACCACTATGAAGCCGGTCTTGTGCTAAAGGGATCAGAAACAAAAAGTTTGCGTGCACGAAAGGCAAGTTTGGAAGGGTCGTATGCAAGTTTTCGAGACGGTGAGCTTTTTTTAACGAAGATGTACATTGCACCGTATGAGCAAGCGACCGCGTTTGCGCATGAGCCCACCCGTGAGCGAAAACTTTTGTTGCACCGGCATCAGCTAGAAAAGCTCCAGGGGAGGCTGACTATTCGTGGTTATACGTTGGTGCCTTTGCGGGTATATTTTAAAAATCGCTATGCCAAGGTGGAGCTAGGTCTTGGCAAGGGCCGCACCAAGGGTGACAAACGGCAAGATGTTAAGCGAGACATTGATCGGCGTGAAGCCCGAGATGCCATGCAGAAATATCGCAGATGAGAATAGTGCTCAATGACAATTCGCTAGGTGAGGCAGTAAGTTTTTCCAAAGGAATTTTGCAGGTGATTTTACCTGTTGCCTTTGCCCCGGGATCTCCGGTGCTGATGCGCACAGCCTCTGAGCCATCCTTTCCATTAGAAGGCCGTGTTGTCATTGTGCAACGGACGGAGCAAGGTCAGTTTGATACCAAGGTGCGTCTCATTAATCTCAGGCGTGAGCACCGTCAGGCGTTGGACGGGTTCTTATCCAATGCGCCGAGCACTGCTGAGCGTACAGAATCGTAGTCTTTGGGGAGCTCAAGAGGGCGATTGGCAAGCGTGCTATGCACATTGGGAATCTGGCCCTCGTGATAGCGCACCTTGAACTCATTGAACTTCAGCCCATTGGCGGTTGAGATCACAACGACGCGATCGTGGCTTTTAATCAGTTTTTGCGCCACGAGTTTTTCAAGTGCTGCCAATGCAACTCCGGTGTGTGGACAGGCATACGTGCCTGTTCGGTCAGCTGAAGCGGCGGCATGTGCCAGTTCTTGTTCGCTAGCTTGTTCCACCACACCATTAAACGCTTTAAGGGTGCGAATAGCTCGACGAATGGAGACTGGATTTCCAATTCGAATGGCACTTGCTTCCGTAGGTTCTGCAACCATGGGTTCAAAATCCTGCCATTGATGTTGGTAGGCTCGGTACAAAGGGTTGGCCGCTTGGGCTTGTGCGACACAGATCCGTGGTACTTTCTGAATCACGCCAAGGTCTAACATCAGTTGAAACCCTGCCCCTAACGCGGAGACATTACCCAAGTTGCCGCCAGGAATGATCACCCAGTCAGGCACTTGCCAGTCGAACTGTTGCACCATTTCAATTGCAACCGTTTTTTGTCCCTCTAAGCGCAATGAATTCATGGAGTTCGCAAGATAAACCCCTGGTTCTTCGGCAAGACGTTGAACGATGGCCATGCAGCCGTCGAAGTCTGTATCCAGGGCACACACCATGGCTCCGTTGGCCAAGGGTTGCACAAGCTGTGCGGTCGTGATTTTGCCTTTTGGCAGCAAGACAACGGCGCGGATCCCGGCAGCGGCGCAATAAGCTGCGAGTGCGGCCGAAGTATCCCCTGTGGAAGCGCACACAATGGCACGAATGGGTGCCCCGTCAGTGATCATCTGTTTGACAACGCTCACGAGTACAGTCATTCCCAGATCTTTGAAGGATCCTGTATGGCTGTTGCCGCAGAGTTTAATCCATAGATCGTTTAGCCCAAGTGACCTTCCATAACGCTCTGCCCAAAAAAGGTTTGTGCCGCCTTCGTGCAAGGACACAATGCATTCGTCACGTATGCCAGGAGCAACCCACTCCTTTTTGCCCCAGACACCACTGCCATAGGGCCATTCTGTGGTGTGGTTGCGGCTTTGAAACAAAGCCATCCATGAAGCGGGGCTACGGGTCAAAAGTGCATCGAGGTCATGCTGAACTTGCAATAGTTCATTACACTTAGGGCAGCGATAGATAACTTGGTCAAGAGGGTAGCTGCCTTCACAGCCTGCAATACAACGAAAGTTTGCCTGATAGCCCATGGCGCGCAGTATAGTGATATCCTGCGGTGTGACAAACGTGTTGGGCATGATCAGTGAAAAAGCGCGGCGATTGCATGCTGAGTATCCCGCAGTGGACCTCCATGCGGATTCTCTCTTGTGGCGGCGGTTTTTGGGTTACGATTTGAATAAGAAACATTCGCCGCCTTTGCCATGGAGTTTTGGTGGAGGGCACGTGGATGTCCCTCGGTTAATTGAAGGTGGCCTTGGTGCACAGTGTTTTGGGTTGGTAGCGCTACCGGGGTTAGATCGCCATCCAGAGCAAACCTGCCATCGTTATATTGATCAGTTAGAATTGGCAGCAAAACAAAGCAGTGGCACGTTGTGTATTGTGAGGAACGCCGCGGATATTGTGGCTTCAGGTCCTGGGGAGATCAAAGCGCTGATAGGAATTGAAGGCGCGCATAGTCTGCAAGGCGATGTCGATGCGGTCGAACGGTTTGCCAAACGAGGCGTGCGCTATTTAGGGCTTTTGCATTTCACAGCCAATGCGTGTGGTGCCCCTATGGTGGGCTGGGGAGCGGATGCCAATCAGGGCCTTACGACATTTGGTCGTGATGTGGTTTCACGCTGTGAAGACGCCGGAGTGATTGTGGATCTTGCGCATATCAACAAGCGCGGCTTTATGGATGTATGTGAGATGGCTAAAGTACCCGTGATGGTGTCCCATACCGGTGTTTCAGGGGTTCACAACCTATGGCGCAATATTGATGACGAGCAGCTTCGTCGGGTTGCACGATTGGGTGGAGTGGTTGGTGTGATTTTTTGTCCTGCCTATCTTGGGGAAGATGGTATTGATGCTGTAGTTGATCACTTAGTACATATTGTAAACGTTGCAGGAGAAGAGACCCCAGCGCTTGGTTCGGATTGGGATGGTTTCATTCGTCCAACGCAAGGGTTAGAGGATGCAAGCAAACTTCCCAATTTAACCCAAGCGCTGGTGCGTCGAGGCCTGGCCCCTACGACGATTGCGAAAATTCTCCGTGAGAATGCCTTACGTCTTTTGAAGGACGTTCCGGCACGTTAAGAGCTGCCTTTAGGCGATAGCAAGCCGGCAATCAGTCCTACGACTGCCAGGATCATAAATCCGATAAACAAGATTTTGGCGATGCCGGCTGCGCTGCTGGCGATGCCACCAAACCCTAAAAATGCCGCAATCAATGCAACAATGAAAAATCCGAGTGCCCATCTCAACATAGGTATATTCCTTTCATGTGTAAGTAGCTGATGAATTGTGTGTGTACAGTTACAGCACAAACCGTGCCAGTGTGGAACAGGCATAAATCCCCATAATTTAGCCTGGAAGTATGTGGCAAAATGCCACACCTGAGACAGTCTTGGTGGAGATAGGATTAGAGTTTACGCACGAGGTTGATGCCATCGCGTACCGTGAGCAATACGTTTTCGATACGTGTATCGGAAGCAATGCGATCGTTGAGCGTCGCTATGGCAGTGGCTTCAGGCGTAGTTGGATTGAGCACCTTGCCAGACCACAGACTGTTGTCGATGATTAACAAGCCACCTTTGCGTAACAACGCAAGCGATGCTTCATAATACGCAGGATAATTTTCCTTATCAGCATCAATAAACACAAGGTCAAACCCTGCATTCAGTGTGGACAGTGTTTCAAGGGCAGGGCCTAGCTTGAGTTCGATCTTGGAACCATGAGGACTTTTGTTGAAAAAGCTTTGAGCAATGGCGGCGTTTTCGGGATTGACTTCACAGGTTACGATGTGTCCATCTTCAGGCAACCCTTCGGCAAACGAAAGCGCGGAATATCCTGTAAAGGTGCCGATTTCCAGCACTCGACGCGCGCCTGTACTCTGAGTAAGCAACTTCAAAAGTTGGCCTTCGCTTCTTCCCGTAAGCATGCCTGAATCGCTGCGTTGGCTTTTGGTATAGGCCGAGACTTCCTGTAACAGGGTGGACTCCCCACGGGTGCGGGCATGGCAGTAACGATCAATTTCGTCGGCAACAAGCAACATAGGGTGCAGCATAGCACCTGGCTTGGTTAAGTCACAGGGCCTAGGGGGACGCAGTGAATGTCATCGGGAGTTATTCCCAAAGCCTCGGCGAAGCTCCAGTGTGGCGGTGAGCAGTTTGTGATCGGATAAATGCCCTGCAGTATTATAAACTCTGTTCTCGTGCTCAAATGAACATGATGGATCGATCAGGGCCTCCGTGGCGGCCGTGCGGATGGTTTCAATACGCCAGGCTTGTCCTGAGCTTGGATACGCTGGATTGATGGTCGGATTGATGGTCGGATTGAAGGTCATGATGTAATCGAGGCGTCGACTAATGTGCGTGGGCTTAGTGCAAGTTTGGATACTACTGCCACTGCATGTCGAAGTGCCTGCGTCCGCATCTTCGTCGTTCCAAGATTGGTAGACGTCGAGATACGCATCGCGGGGGTTCTCCATGCATGAAATTGCATTGAGCTCCGTCAGGATGGCGTAGTATTCGTCGTTGGTAGCGTTCCCGCCAATGTGTCCCACATTCAGATCCCCAAGAAAGATGAGAGGCCAGGTTCGACGCTCCGAGTGCGTACATAAGCGTTGTTCAACGAAGGCTACGAGTGATCGAATTTGTCGTCGACGAACCTCAGCGTCTCCACTGGCATTTAGATGGGTGCTAAGAACGTTGAGAGATACCGTATGACCTGCACGGTTGATTTGAACGGGTGCATAGACGAGGCCTTTGTACGCCAAGCAGTCATCGCTTGTGCAGTCACAATATCCCCGCGCCGTAGGGCCAAATTGCGCATTAACCGGTTCTGAGAGCTGACCGTAATCAGTCCATGGCGTTCCGACAAAAGCATGGGGCGTGATCAGGGATACTCCTCCATTGGTTATCTGGTAACTAATCATTCTTTCGTAAAACGTTCCTGATTCATTGAAACATCCACGAGTGCCATTGGGTCGAGGGGTTGGTGCGGGCCAGGGTTGTCCAATCAGGGTTCGGAGCTGTGGTGCGGACGAGGCCGTTTTATAGGCGTCGACTAATAGGTCATTGAGCGTAAATGCTTCTTGCAAGGCAACGATGTCGAGGTTTGTGTTTCCGAGTTGCGTGCCGATGTGTGTCGCTCTGCAGCGGGGGTTACTGCGGTCATAGGCGATCCCTTCCAAGAAAGGTTCTCGCAAAAACACGTTGTAGGTGCCTACTTGCAGAGTCATGGAAGCACCGAGTTGGCTGTTGCTGCCCTGCGAGGTTTCATCCACGCCTGATAAAGCGCATGCGGTGGCCCACAGGAGCACACATGATGAAAGAAGGTATGGAAGGAGACGGGGAGACATATTCCGCTAGAGAAGCAAAAAGTGGGCCATAGTGCAAGGATTGAAGAAGTGCTTTTCTTGGCGTGATCCGTGGGCTTTTAGCGTTCTAGGATGCGGTCTTTCCACCCCAGCGCCGGTGACCGAGGAGGCATCAGCCATGTGGATGGAGCTTATCAAAAGTACGTAGGATACGTTGCAAGGCCAGGTTGGGTCAGTGAGCACACTTTAGCCGTGCGAGGGGGGCATTGCTGGACGTGGCTGAGAAGAGTCGGTAAGAAGCCGGCGTATGGCTTATTCAGCAAATGCCCTGCTTGCCAGGGGAAAGATAGCGCTGAACCGACGGGTGTGGAGAGGGCTCTTGGGCCAGGCGGGCAACCGTTTTATGGAGCTGTCTGAGCAATTGTTGGGCGAAGAACTTGATGCCAAAATTGCAAGGATTCAGTTACAGCGAAATGAAGTGGGCTTTGATCCGTTTGGGTTTGATCCCACCGTAGCGCGTTATGGTCTTGCGTTTGCTGCTTTTTTACATCGGACATATTTCCGGACAGAGGTGTACGGCATTGGCAATGTGCCTGAAGGTCGCGCCTTAATTGTTGCCAATCATTCAGGCCAGATTCCTTTGGATGCCGTGTTATTGACAGCTGCGCTCTTACTCGATGTCGAACCTCCGCGGTTTGCACGTAGTATGGTGGAAAAATGGACCGCCAGCCTTCCTTTTATTTCATTTCTTTATCCACGTTTAGGGCAAGTGCTAGGTGCACAGGACAATGCACGCCGCCTGTTGGAACAGCAGGCCACGTTATTGGTATTTCCAGAAGGTGTTGACGGCATCGCGAAAACATATTCCGAACGGTATCAGCTTCAGCCGTTTGGCTTAGGATTCATGCGCTTGGCACTTCAAACCAATACTCCCATCGTTCCTGCTGCGATCATTGGCGGAGAAGAACAGTACATCTCTATAGCCAATCTCAAGAAAGTTGGGAAAGCGTTGCACATGCCTGCTTTGCCAGTGCTTCCACAGTTGTTATTTGGCTTTCCTTTGCCATTGCCCACCAAGTACCGCATGCACTTTGGAACACCCATGACGTTTTCAGGGGATTCGGACGATGACGATGCCACCATTGCTCAGAAAGTTTCTCAAGTGCGTCACGCTATTGATACGCTCTTAAAGCAGGGCTTACAAAAGCGTTCTACCGTCTTTTGGTAACGGACAGAACGCAACGTGCTTTCATTTGAGCATCATGCCGGGATTGAGCTCATGGCTTTGGCGGAGCATTTTACGACCGTGGAGGCGAGACGTTGAGCAGAGTCAGGAGCCCATTCCAGAAAAAGCATAGGCTCAATGACTTCAAGTTCAATAAGGGCTGGCTTTCCTTCCCAACGTACGAGATCAACACGTGCATAGGTTGTTGGTGAGGGGGTAGTGCCAAGGACAGAGCGCCCCAAAGCCATTTCTTCGTCTGTGGGAGTGTGTGGTTCGACGATGCCGCCGTATTGATCCTGTACCCGATAATCTCCTTTGCGGGGGACTTTTCGAATGGCGTGTGAGAATGTTTCTGCAAAGTAAATGAGAGAAACCTCGCCATGATGCAGGATGTCTGGCGCAAATGGCTGCACCATGGCATCGCCTTTTTCCAGAAGCGATTGAAGATGGGCCATGCAGCCAGGGTCGGTGGCAGGTGTGCGAATGGTTCCGAATGCGCCAGCAGATACCGTGGGCTTAACCACCACTTCATCCCAACCACTGCGAGCTAGGAGGTCTGCCATGTTTGCGCTGCCTTGCTTGAACCAAAGGGTAGGAATGGTGTTAATGCCTTTGAGGGATACCTCTTTCAAGTAATGTTTTCGGCAATTCCACTCAATAACTGCATAGGGATTGATCAAACAGGTCACCTTAGATACCGAATGCGCCCAAGCCAGGAATTCTTCCAGGCGATAGAAATAATCCCAAGGCGTTCGGATGAGCACAAGTGTAAATTGTCTCCAGTCGTGATGGGCATCCCAGCAGACAATTTCAGCCTCAACTCCGCGTTCTCGTAGGACATCGACTAAAAGATGGGTTTCGGTATCGGGTTTGTGCATTTGTGAGGCTGTCACGAGTGCAATTCGATGGTTAGAAGGCATGTTTGTTTAAATCTTTCGATGTGGGTTATCTACTTGCGTTTCCTTTGCCAGATGGAAATACTGCATCCCCCATGAGCTCCCGACCTCGTGCACGTGCCAGCAGTAAATCGAGCTGCAGAGTAATCCATTCTCCTGCTCCGGAACAAGGTGTGCTCACGGTATCCACCGCGGCGGATAAAAGGGCGGTGGTGATTACCGGCATGTGCGGCCGGCTGGGGCGTCTTCTGGCAAGGCAGCTTCACCGCACTGACGAAGTGGTTGGGGTGGATCGCCGTGCATTCATGGGCAAGCCAGAGGACATTGTACACCACCAAATCGATTTGCGTCGCCGTAAAATGAGAGACATTTTTCGGACAGGCTCCATCCGTGCTGTAGTGCACCTCGGAGTGATGCACAATCCACGGGCAAGTGATCGTGACCATCACAGTTGGAACGTTGTGGCTTTCCAAAAATTGCTCGAATACATGATCCAATACAAGGTGTCCAAGCTTGTGTTGCTTTCAAGTGCAAACGTCTATGGACCACAGCCTGATAATCCTCAGTTTTTAACCGAAGAGGCGCCGTTATTAGGGGCGCAATATTTTAGTCAGATTCGTGATCTTGTCGAAGTAGATATGCTGGCGCAAAGCTTTTTTTGGAGGCATGCCCAGTCTGAAACAGTGATTCTCCGTCCGTGTCATATTCTGGGTGGTGTCAAGAATGCCCCAAGTAACTACCTGCGGCTACATCGTCCTATCACCCTCTTGGGTTTTGATCCTATGGTTCAAGTCATTCACGAAAAGGATGTGGTTGAAGCGATTCGTCTTGCGCTTGAACCTGGAGTGCGCGGTATTTTCAACTTAAGAGGCCCTGGTGAGCTTCCGTTGTCTAAGGTGTTAGAGCGGTTACGGCGTAATCCTGTCCCGTTGCCGGTGTTTGCTGCCAAGAAAGCACTGGAACGTTTGTGGAAATACCGATTGATGTCATTTCCTCCTCCTGAGCTGGATCACATTCGGTATTTGTGCATGGTAGACGACAGTCGTGCACGTAAGGAACTTGGGTTTAAGCCACAGCGTGATCTTCAAACCACGCTGACATCCGTGGATGCAGATCGTTAATAGGGAAGCATCTCCTTTTAGAGCAACAAAGTTATTCCTCGAACGCCGTTCTTTCGAATGCGCCACATTGCCGAAGAGCCTCATACAATGCAATGGCTACTGCATTGGAAAGATTGAGGCTCCGCACCGATCCACTCGTGGGAATCGCGATGCAACGATCTGAAAACCGCGCACAGAGTTCTGGGTCTAGGCCTACCGATTCCTTGCCGAATACCAGCACATCGCCTGGTTGGAAGTTTGCATCCAGATAGCTGCGTGGGGCATTGGATGTAAAGAGATGTAAGGCTCGATGTGGATGCTGTTGGAGAAAGTCGTCGAATGAGTTGTGGCGGCTGAGTTGGACATCGTTCCAGTAGTCCAGTCCTGCGCGCCGTACAGCCTGGGCGTCAATGCGAAATCCAAGTGGACCTATCAAGTGAAGAGGGGTGTGTGTGGCTGCGCATGTCCGGGCAATGGCTCCGGTGTTAGGTGGGATTTCCGGTTCGATTAACACGATGTGAAAGGCAGGTTTGAGCGGATGAAATCGCAATTTTGCACCAGTAGGCATGGATTATCCTGAAGAAAGTGCTTGTCGGTGTTTGGGCAAATCCATGTGCGAGTACACCGTGATTAATGCAATGTGCATTGGCAGGTTGCTACCATCTTGCTATGACTTAGTTCAACCGATGAGCGGAATTTGTCTGTAGGGAATATGTCATCTGAGGCTTCTTCTACCCCTGTAAAAAGTGTAGCTGGTCCTATTGCCGTGGGGCTGCTTGTGTTTGTGCTCATGCTTATCTTGGGGGCGCTCGGAGGGATGTGGTGGCTGCAGGTTTCTGCCAAAAAAGAGTTGGTTCCTGAGCTCCGGGACCGAGGGCAGCTTGCGGTCTTAGGGGATGAGAGCTTGGCAGGAACCGATGCCTACGGCACGGTGACCGTGAATGTCAGACGGTTGCCTGAAGTTTATGCGGCACTCAAAGGCAGCGATGAAAAAGCGCTTCAAGCTGTCATGAAGCGGCACCGTATCCAGGGAATTTTGGCGGGACCGTTAAAGTATTCTGCAACGCATCCCAATCAATCCTTGTCACATAAAATCATTAACTATGCCGCGCTGGATCTATTTCGGGCAGAGCTTTTGAGTGAGCGTGCGGCATTGTATGTGCCCTATCATCCACCCCCCATCACCCCAGTCATGGGCAAAGCGTTGGCACGTCTAGCACGTCAACTGCTTCAAGGCAGTAAGCCGCCTGCGCTTGAGAGTTTTCCTGCCGAACTGCTTCAACCAAGCAACGTTGAAGTGATGGTACTGATCCGTAATCGAATCGAGCCACAGTTATGGCGATCTGCACGTAGTTCATCGGTTGCGCGTGCTTTGTTGACGGCAGTTCAGGTGGCCAAGGAGCGTTGGGCTGAACGAGAACAAGCCATGGGTGGTGCGCTTGATTCCATGTTGAATGACTTAACTATTGAAGTATGGCTTCTTTCCAAAGACGGCACGCTTGCTGATCGGAGCGATGTGTTTATCAACCACGTATTTAAACCAGATCACGGTGTGGCGTATGAACATAAGTCGGCATGGCGTTACATGTTACCCGAAGCTGTGAAAAAAAATGCGCAGGGTTCTGCCGTACAAGCGTACAAGCAATTGTTCCTTGCCGGAGGCGAAGCGGAGTCCAGCACTCAACGTCGTGACATCCATCTTTACCGCTTGAGAGCGGTACTACTTGGCATCTCAGAGCCTGAGGTAGAGGAATGAATCGTTGTTAGCTTGTCGGCTACAGGCAGGCGGATGAGAAACGTGGTCCCGGTGCCGTCTTGAGTACGTACTTCGATGTGTCCTCCTGAGGCTGTGATGATTCGGTGGGAAATAGCCAATCCCAGGCCTGTGCCTTGATCGCGCGTTGTCACAAATGGCACAAAAAGATTGGAGAGTACGCGCCTCGGGATACCAGGGCCGGTATCGCTGACGCGGATTTCAACCCAGGGTTTGGCTTCACCATCCACATGCCGCCGACGAATAAGCTTTGTTTCAATGATGAGTTCTCCGGCGCCTTCCATTGCCTGAAAAGCGTTGCGAATTAGATTGATTAACACTTGTCGCAGTTGCTCGATGTCAACGCGAACTTGTGGGAGATCTTCGGCCAAGCTTAGCCGCTGAGTGACGCTTTCTTGGTGGCTATATTCTGTGTTTAGCACTTGCAAGGTGCGTCGGACAGCGGCATTGACGTCGGTAGGTTCTGGATCACCTTGCGATGGCCTGGCAAAATCTAAGAAAGAGGAAAGGACCCGGTTAAGGCGATCGGTTTCATCGACAATGATGTCCAGAAATTCCCGTCCGGAAGTGGTGATGTTGTCTGTCTCAGGCTCCGAGAGGTATTGAGCGCTGGCTTTGATCGCTCCTAAAGGATTGCGGATTTCATGAGCAAGCCCTGCGGCCATCTCTCCCAATGCAGCCAAGCGATCACGTTCCTTCATGTTTTGGTACAGGCGCGAATTTTCTGCGGCAATCACAAGTTGGGCTGCTAATCCGCGAAGGAGTTGGACCTCTTCGGGGCTGAAGGCATCCCGTACCCGTTCATCCCGAACGCATAGAAACCCAAAAAGTTCTTGCTGATTTCGTAAAGCGAGGCATACCGATGCGTTCATGGCATCAAGTATCTGCACAATCTCTTGCACGGTCTCAAGCGCTCGGTTGTCGTTTCGGGTGCGGTAGTCTTCGATCTCAAGTTGTAGTGCTTCGATGACCAAAGCATCTTCATCTTCAAGTCGATCTAGAAGGGGGCGCGCAGGAGCAATCTCGATATGCTCAACAGGAGCAGGCCCAAAATGTCCGGTCAGATTAAAGCTGTGCATGTCTTCAGACGTTAAATACACGGCTGCATGGGTGAAGCGCCGTGAGCGTTCTAGTCCTGCGAGTAATGCTTGCACGACGCCGCGAAGCTCCAAAATATGTGCAAGATCCAGTCGTGTTTCTTGTAAAACTTGCTCCAAATCGTACCGTTCACGAAATAGAAATTGTAGAATTTTTTCTTCCAGTTTGGCTCTGGCAGGGTCGAAGACCAATAACAGCGCTAACGATGCAACAACGGCGTGCAGAAAAAAACGCTCGCCCGCATAGATCAGAAGCACAGCGTAGATACCAGCAATGGTAAATGCCAGAGCCGTGAGAATGGTGAGCCGAGCTGCAAGCTCGTACATGTCGAGCAAGCGAAAATGCAAAATGGCTTGTGACAGCACGTAGAGAAAAATTAATGTAAGTACAGTGCCTACCGGCGGGATCGTCAGCCCGACGTAAAACAGGTAATCGAGAATGGTAAACGTGGCGGCTAGCGCGCCTACAAGCACAAGGTATCTCAAGCGTGCTTGTTCGAATCTGGAACTCATTCCGGCACTGCGGGCGTAGATCATCCAAAGACCGGCAACCAATAGTGTCACTACGTAAACAAAAAGGATGGCTGAGACGATCCGGTGCTTAAAAAAAGGCGTGAGTGCAATCGCAACAAGACCAAGTCCGACAGCCATGGCGATGCGTCGAAGCATCAGCAGTCGACGAGGCTCTTCTTCCACAAAGGCTCGGAAAAAACGCAAAGCCGCTAACGGCAGCAATACGGCCATCACGTGGTTGATGCGTGTCCAGAGTGTGTAAGAAACCAGTACCCCCGACAAAAAAGTCGTCATGTACCAGCCGGCGACAGTTAGGCCAAAGATACCAAACTGCCAATGGATTCTGCGCCGCCTTGGCCTAAGCAGTACCGTAGCGGTGATCGCAATGGCTAAGATACTTGCAAGCAGCGAGGTTTGGGTTCGCAAATCCATGGTTGTTTCAATACCCTGGCAAGGTGGCTTAAGTCCCGCTTAAAAAAGCATGTAGCTCCGGCAAGCGTGTTTCCGCATCTTGTTCTCCAATACGGATAAGCATATCCAAATAATCAGGTTGAAACATCACCATACTGAGCGCATCGTTGGAGCGCACTTCCCGGGTACCCAACCCGCGTGTCAGAAAGCGAAATGCTTTGGGAAGTTTAGCTTCAAAGTCATTGGCAAGTTTTCCAAGGTCACAGGATGGTCGCACCACCAGCAAATCGATGTGTCGGAACTCTCCACGTTTGTCCTCGGGGGTGTCGTTGATCAGTCGATTGATGCGTTTGAGGCGTTGTGCATCTTGATCGAACAGGTCAAGGAAAATGGCATTCATTAATACGCCAATCACTTGTGCAGGAGGCGGATAGCCTTCGCTTGAAGTTTGTTCTGCCTCTTGAGGGTTGCGAATGTAGCGTGTCGATATGGCCAAGATACGACGGGCCCCTAAATGTACCGCAGGCGCAAAGGGCGCTGCTTGTCGGATGCCGCCGTCACCATACCAACGGCCGTCAATCTCAATGGCGGGAAAAAACAAAGGCAAAGCCGTAGAAGCCATGATGTGATTGACACGCAGTTGAGTCTGTACGCTAGTTCGATGTGGCCTTTCCCATGTTTTGATGTTTCGACCTTGTACCCATGTGACACTGCGTCCGGTTGCATAACTTGCGGTTGTGACTGCAATGGCTTTGAGTTTGCCTTGTTCAATATTATCGATGATTCCAGGGATGGGACCTTCGGGTGCCCCTAAATGCTTTCCCAAAAATTCTGCTAGCGGACTGGTATCTACAAGGCCACGTGTTCGGTGCACATCGGTACGTCCACCAGAAGCAAGTTGCATGAGCCATCGGAACACTTGCCGGCTTAAACTGCCAGGTCCTGATTTAAAGACATCTTTGCTTTCAAGGGTGTGCCAAAGAGCTGCAAGGCGTTCCATCTTGATATGGAAGGCTTCAGGCGCCGCTGCGAGGTAAGAGGCATTGAGCGCGCCGGCAGAAACGCCAGTCAGAATATCGATATGTAGGTCAGGATATTCGCGTGAGAGCCGGCGTAAAAAGCCTGCTTGATAGGCAGCGCGCGCCCCTCCTCCACTGATGACCAACGCCAAATCTCCCTGTGTCATAGCCCTTAGTTTCCTCGTGCTTACAAAGTGGGGTCAAATAAGGTGCCAAGGGCCAGGGAAACGTTGTTTGTGATAATCCCATCGACGCCAAGACTTGCCGCATGCTGTATGTCTTTGGGCTGGTCGACAGTCCATGTATTAACCAGCCGGTTTCGGGCATGCGACTGTGTGACAACGCTTCGGTCAAGGAGCGAGAAATGTGGATGAATCCCCGCCAGGGCAGGGATGCGCTGTGCCACACGGGTTCTAAGCCTGGGCGCGTGCTTGGTTCCGATGAGGTAGGTCACAGGCACGCTGGTCACTTTAAGTAACATGCCTACGGTGACTGCGCTAAAGCTGGAACACACCACAACGCTTTGCTCTTTTAATGAGCGTGCATGCAGTTTACGACTAAGTTCACGAACCAACGCTTTATCACCCCAGGTGGGTGTTTTAAGTTCAATATTGATAAGCAGTTCATGACTTTTCAGTAAATCCAAAACGTCATCGAGCAAGGGAATGCGTGCCCCGCCGACAAGTTCAATACGACGGAGTTCTGAGTAACGAAGCTGTGCAATGGTATCAGTGCGTCCTGCCATGCGTGCTAAATCGGCATCGTGAAACACGATAACCTCACCGCTGGCGCAACATTGTACGTCCAGCTCGATGCCATGTGCTCCCTGGCGCATGGCGGCCTCAAAGGCTTGCAGTGTGTTTTCGGGGTAATGATCGTGGCTGCCGCGATGGGCATAGACATGGGGTGGTGCTCCATCCTCTCGCTGAAAACGTTCTAGATTAACCATAGGTTGTGTGCGGCTGGCCAAAAAGACCATACGCTTTTTGGACGAACAAAGCGACGAACGTAAACCAACCTTTATGCGGCGCGTTGGTGCCGTTCTTGATTCGCAAGGCGCTCTGCTGCGCGGTAAGAGACAGCCATAATGGAGTGCTGCGGGTTTACGCCTAGGTTGGATGGAAACACGCTCGCATCCATTGCGTAGAGTCCTGGCACAAGATGAGACTGTAAGTCGGGTCCTACGACGCTTTGTCGAGGGTCTGCTCCTGCAATGGCGCCACCGAACAGGTGAGAGGCGACGAAATGAAACTCCGATGGACGTAGAGGAAGCGCTTCGATAGCGGTAATTTCCGAAGGAGAACAGAGGACCTGCGGTGCACTCGCAAGGCCGGGATAGACTTCGATCGCACCGATGGCGAAAAACATGCGACACAAAAGCGTGACTGCGTCGCGCGCTGTGCGGAGATCGTGTTCTGTGGGGGTATAGTCCACGATGGGCCTTGTCCCCCAACCTGTTCGAATGGTGCCTGTGGCCCGCATGCGGATCATGGCAGCCCACTGGGCAAAATGATCAAGTTGTGTAATCCGTTCTTGCCACATGCTGCCTGCTCCTGGAATGCGCGCAGCTAAAAGTTCAGGGGGAATGTTTAGCGATTCCAATTTGAATCCGCGTTCGCGGAGGGGGACCTCGTAGGCTTGAGTGCCGCCTTGGTGCATGCCAATCGGTCGATCAAAGCGCGCGACGACTGGCGTTCCTGGATGCGCGCGAAAAAAATGGCCCACCCATCCTTTGATACCACTTTGCTGGATGATCATGGGCGTATGCAGGGCGCCTGCACTAAGAATCACGGCGCGGCGGGCATGCATCGTAAACACACCTCGCATACGGCCTTGTGCATCGACCCAGCGTCCTTTCACACCCCTAGCGCGCCCTTGTTGAATCAGTACGCGTTTGACGCGAGCCTGAGTATACAACCGCGCACCTTGTGAGAGTGCGCGAGGCACATAGGAGACATCCATGCTTTGTCGGGCAGCATTGGGACAGCCCTGTAAACACCGAGCGCTTCCTTTGCACCCAGGTGTGTTGCGCCTCATGGGCTTTCCGGGAAGCCCAAGCCGTGCACACGCTTCGGCCATGGCATGTCCATTGCCCCCCCACGTATGCACAGGCGTTTCAGTAACGCCTAAATCCGATTCCAAGCGGGCATAGATGCGTTCCATCGCATGTTCATCGAGCAGATCATCGAGCCCATAGGTGTTCTGCCACAGTTGGCAGACGTCTTCAGGCATACGCCAAATGATGCCGCAGTTAATCGCCGTGCTGCCACCTACACACTTGCCTTGTAGAAGTGGAATCGGCACGGTGCCTGAGGTTGTCTGTGTCCCAAAATCGCGTACCGCTTGGCTCATCGATGCTAAAATGTGTCGAGGCCGTGTTCGCGTATCAAGGTAACTGCCTTCTTCAAGTAGGATGACAGAATACCCTGCAGCGCTTAGGACGTGTGCGCAGCTTGCGCCGCCAGCACCTGTTCCTACGACCACAAAGTCGGCGATATCCGAAGAGGGCATCTGCAATGACGGTGTGGTGTGCGGCATATTAGGCGACCTCTTGAGTGTGTTCAGCCGATGCTGGATTTTCCTGAAGTACAGGCAGGCGCGAGAGGCTTGGCCGAGTGCCGGACACTTCTTCGGTGTACATCATGCCTGTGCTTTCACATCCACTGCGTGCGCGTATGCTGTCCACATTCCATATTGCGATGCAGGCAATCAGTTTAAGTAAGGTAGTGAGTTCACGCACGATATACCGTGGATGCGTGAGCAAACGTTCAAGCATCTGCGCTCGCTCATGAAGGGGCAGTTGAGCCATGCTCTGGCGTGTTCGGCAAAGCCACATCGGTGAAAGTGCCACTAGCCACAGTGCAAGATGCAGTCCCAGCCGAGCTCGTGGTGTGCTGCTGCGCTTGACGGTTAAAAAGGCATCAAGGTAATCGATGGGAGTCTCACCCAGAGCGAGTACGTCTGTAGGATCTGGGGCAAAAGCCTCCAGGACTGCACGAAGCCAGCGTTTCTCCCATGAGAACATTGTAGCTTCAAAATTACCATGAGATTGACATTCGTGCAATTCAGGCCAATTGGCCTAAATTTGAAGCTATAGCATAAAGTACAGGCCTTCCACGCCCTTTGGAGGCACTGCAACTATGTCGTCGGCCTTCCGCACTACTTATGGACTCCGGCGTGGACCCGGGGACATAGTAATTTTGGCCGAGTCACCGTCGAGTATCAGCGGCAGAGAGAGCAACCCCCCACCACTTGTGGTTCAACGGGCTCGGGTGGCTTCGCGCATGCTTTTTATGAAACTGCTATAATCTGTCAGTCTAGCACCGCGAAAGAAAATGACTTGTTGGAAAAATTCATCTCCGCAAACATTCTGTGCACTCCCAGAGGTAAAAATGCCGGTAAGAAAATTCGTGCCACGCAGATAGAGGCCACCACCGCTATCGCCTTCACAAGGACGGGCAGGTGGAGGTGCGTTAGATGCAAGCGACTTGGTATGAAAAGCGCTGGAGGCACTCACGTATTCGGTCATCGGGCCGCTATCTAATCCTGGTTGCATGGATAGATCGATGTACTCCTTTAAAGAAATTTCTCGGTTTGGTACTTGAATGTCATAAGCGGCTTCAAAGTAAGGCTGCATAATCTCGGGATAGTCATCCATTTCCATGATTTTGCCCCATGCTTGGCACATCGACCCAACCCTTTTTTCACCGCTGACCTCGAGATTTGGCCCGGGTCCGTAGGTGACAAGATCCACTCGACAGTCAAAGCGATCATTAGGATCTACGCCGGCTGCCCATGGAATAGGTCCAGTGACATCTGCCTGCCATTCATGCGGAAACGGATCGAAAACAGGTTCAGTCCTCTGTGAATAGGTTCCAGCATAGCCAGCGGTGACAATGATCGCCAAATCATTTTTGTAAACATTGGGTGCCACTTCCTCAAAGCCTTCTGCAAACACAATATGACTTACGAATCAGATCCGATTGGTGTCTGTAAGACTTAACAAGGCTTGCTCCAAAGGTACATCAATCGGTATTTTGCCTTGAATCACAAACAGCGGCTCCTCGCCATCAGGGTTTACTAGTATCGAATTCTCGAGCCGATAGTCTCTCAAATGCTTGACTACGTGACCTGCTGTCAGCACCAGGTAATCGTCAATAATGACTCCGGTTTCGCTCACGTCCCCCTAGCATGTCGTCACTTGAGCTACCTGTACTGGCGGCCGTGGAGACATCACAGGCTGAAATGGGGACAAATACACCGCGAGTTTTCATTGACGCTAACCGGCCAGAAACATTAAATCCGTTGTGAAAGTTTCACCGCCTTGGCCCATTCATGCAAGGCATCTCTCAAGGGAAGGATTATTGCGGTTGCTTTTGCAACCAGTTCATCCGGCCGCGCTTCTCCCATCGTTCCGAGATTGGCGGCCAAAGTGGCGTCCAGGGCGGCCAATAGCTTTGTTTCGTAAGCGGCACGCGCCGCTAGAACTTCCTGTTGAAAAGGTATTAGTTTTGCGTGGTTCTCCCACAGCATGAGTGGTATCAATAGTCGGCGCACAATGTTAAACGGCACAGGAGAGAGACGAGTATCTCCCTTGAACAATGCAAGCTCCGCCAGACGTTCGAACGCATCCATTGAGGCACCTTCCATGAGGCGCGCAGTCTGGGGGGTACGAAACGAGGGATGGGGAAAGAACAATACTCCAATGGCCATTTCTGGGGTGGCGCTCGGACTAAACGCGATAGGCATTTCGCTATTTTGCAAGTATTGAACGATCTTCACCATGATTTGAAACTGAAGATCGAGCTTGTTGGTGGCCGCACGGATTTCCAATGCAATGCGATCTTGGCTTATGAGATCCAACCGCATGGCAATTAGTGACGCTTGCTTGAGCTGCAACCAGTAGTCGTCGATGTCTTCTTTGTTGTCTTGCCAGTATGACGGATCCGGTTCGGAGAAGGTGAGACGCTGACGTATGTCCCTTATCTTCTTGAGATCGTCTTCAAGTTGGTCGACATCATCGCGTGTCGGTAATCCGCCATACGTGTGAAAAATACCTTCCGGAGATGTCTCCCATATTCGGCCTAACAGGTATGCTGACGCTTCAAACCAAATGGCTTCCAGGGTGCTCACGTGATATTCCATAGGCCCTACGGTAGGAAACGGAATTGCGATGCGATGATGCCAGGTTGGCGTATAGAATATTCGCTCCATCGGCGTTATGAACGTGTCCAAGAGTTCGCCGACATACATCGTGGGGCGCGATTGCATTTCATACAGGCGAAAAGATTCGTGTAGGAGCACATCAGGCACCCATTCTGAAGCAGTACTAAGCCTTGTCACTGGCAGTGGGGTCTTAATCGGACCGCCATCGGGCTGAACGAACCCATCCATCATCGCGTTCCATGCCGCGAGTGCTCGCGGCTGATCCCATTTGAGCCAATCCAGCCATTGCGATTCGTCAATCGTGTTAGGTCGATACAACGTGATCAGGGCTTCGGCTTGCGTGGTTTCAAGCTCGGTTCCGTAGCTCAAAGGCCGATGGGAATCCCACTCCACATAGTGTAAGCCTCCAAGTATAACCGGATCCAAACCGCGGGGATTGCTGGTCAGAGTATAATCGTCATTTGTCCAACAATGCGAGGATCCAATGGACCACTGAGACCCCTGTGATAGCCATACGTAGTGTTCGCTGATACGCGTTCCGCGCTGTGCTGGACTGACGTGGTCAAGTGCTTGTAATTGTGAAGTTCCACTTAGTCCATGTGAGGGACAGGAAGCACGTGAGGACATCGGCCAAGCATCAATGTGTTGCGTGACTGGGTCACCAATCGTGGCTCGCTTGATATTGACGAGTGTCAGGGGATACAAATTCAGAATGCCGCTGACAGAGCCATTGGACTGCTCCTGTGGATTGATCAGGGCTTGCTCATTCCATACATCGTAACGTCGAATGGGACGAGAAAACTGCCCCCGTCGCTCATCGAAAATCCACTGCTCATAGGCATGCCCCGCCTGTGCGTGAACCGTGTATGCTTTTGGTCCTTGCGATGTTTGGGGATGACGATCCCTTTGAACGGACGTCGAATCAGCAGGTTGGCAACTTACTAGCCATACCCCGACACTCAGTCCCAGCCACTGGGAGCATAATGTCCTTATATTCGATCGCATGCAAAGCCTTAGCATACCTAGGTCGAAACGCTAGCTGGATGCACTTTCAGAATTATTAGTCACTTAGTAGCAAAAGATGTCAGCGTTGTGGAACTCAACGACTTCATCGAGCGTCCCATCTAACCATGCACGATAGACGGCATGTGCCGCGTCTCAGAATATACATGGTGCCATTGATGAGTTTGAATCCTCTGCGTAGGCAAATCATCTTGCATGGCACAAGGAGTCGCAATTTGAAGCGATGGCCTAGGATGTAGGTCTTTAACCATGGCGCGGGCGGCGGCGCTGTCCTGTGGGCTCAAGCTCCGCCATGCCTAGCTGCTGTCGTATGGCATGAATCAACGTATCCAACTCGAATGGTTTTTGTAACCACATCTGGGGCATTGCCTCGGGGTGAATGTCCTTGGGAGGCGCATCGCCGCTTAGCAAAATGGCCTTGGTGATCATCCGCTTTTGGCGTAGCTCGTGCAGCAAATGGTCTCCACGCATGTCTGGAAGTAGTAAGTCGAGCAAGGCTAAATCAAAGGGTTCATCTAGCGCCAAGGCTTCTTGGGCGGTTTTAACAAATGTCACCCGTGCACCTTGCAATGACATCGCAGTGACAATCATTTCCCCAAGGGAAGTGTCATCTTCAACCAGTAAAAGATGGGCTTCCAGGGGAACAAACGAGCAACGAATGCCCGAGGCGGTTCCTGCCAGCTCTTCAACGGGGCAGGGCAGCTCGATGTGGAAACTTGAACCATGGCCAGGAGTGCTCGAGACTTTGAGCTCCCCTTGCATGCGTTGCACAGCTTTTTGCACCAGTCCTAAGCCAAGGCCTGTGCCACCTTCTTTGGTGGTGAAGTAGGGCGAGAAGATGGCGTGCTGCACTTCAGCGCTCATGCCTGGGCCATCGTCGGTGATGCTTATCACCACTTGTCCATCCATGGCCTTGGCTGACAGGCGCAAGGTTCCTGCAGGCGGCAATGCTTCGATGCCGTTTTTGGCGATGTTCCACACCGATGTCCATAGATCGGCGCGAGCTGCACGCAGGTGAAGGCCTTCTTCAATGTGTTCGATTAATGTGACTTGAGCACGCCGTGCTGAAGGCTGTAAAAGCGCAATGAGCTGGTGCAGTGCCTCAGAAACATCCAGCGTGGTACTCGCATGAGCACGGTGGCTTGATACATCCAGTATGGCATGCGTCATGGTCCTGGCTGCTTGCACGCCTGTTTCAATTTGGCGATACGCTTCTTTTGCTTGGGGGGGGAGCTCAGGCACGCGCGCGCCTAGCTCTGCCCAGCCCATGATGGCTGTGAGCGCGTTATTGATCTCGTGCAAGACATTCAGGGTGGTGTCTGCCAGGGCAGCGCGGGTTTGAAGTTGAGCGGCATGTTTGAGGTGGGGAGGCAGTAACCAAAGTTGCCAGCCATGTTCTGTAGGCACGGTTAGCACGTGCCAAGACAAGCGCACTTTTTGGCTTAGGTGCTCAAGCCAACCTGCATGCCGTTTGCGTTGGCGACCCGCGCTGAGAATGCTGCGCAGAGTGGGCGACTCGGTGGACACGCCAGTCAGCAATGCAGCGGCTTCGGCCATAGAACGAGGATTTTTTCCTTCTTTCAGCAACTCCCGTGCAGCATCATTCGCCAGGAGAGTTCCGTCGTGGCTTTCTTCAAAAATGGGAATGGGGAGTGCTTGGGCGAGCCAATGCATGGATAGGTTAGGAAAAGGAACAACCATGGATTTATTTGATGTTAGTGTAAAATTACCACTCAGTCAAATGTTAAGGTATCACAGGGTAGGCTTTTTCCATACACATGATTAGTGTTACAAGCCCCCGATGGCAGAGTCCCGAATTACATTGGCAGAGGTCAAGCATGTGGCAGCGCTCGCGCGCCTTGGGTTGGACGAACAAGAACTGCAAACCATGCAAGCACAGTTAAATGGGATACTCGACTACATTGCGGCATTGGACGCACTCGATGTCAGCTCAGTGGAGCCGACAGTGACTCCATGGCTAAGTGAATCCCCTTTACGTCAAGACGAAGTCACCGCCACATTGCTTCGTTCCGAGGTACTTGAGCAGGCGCCTGAACACGCGAGTGGTGGGTTTTCTGTGCCAAAGGTATTGGAGACTTGAACATGGAACCATTGCATCAGCAAAGTGCTATCGCCTTACAGCAAAAAGTGCAGCAGGGAGAGCTGAGTGCTCTTGAGATCACGCAGTACTTCTTGGAACGCGTGAGCAGGCACAACGCCGCCTTGGGTGCGTTTTTGTATGTTGATGCGGAAGGGGCACTCGCGCAGGCTGCGCAGGTTGATCAGCAGCGCGCCAAAGGACAGGCCGTGGGTTCGTTGGCAGGTGTTCCTATTGCGCTTAAGGATAACTTATGTGTGCGTGGTATTCCTGCGACCTGTGCGTCGCGTATTCTTGACGGTTATATTCCGCCATATGATGCGCATGTGGTTCAAGCGCTTCGAGATGCGGGCGCCATTATTATCGGCAAGACCAACATGGATGAGTTTGCAATGGGCTCATCGAATGAGAACTCTGCGTTTTTCCCAGCGCGTAATCCGTGGAATGTGGAGTATGTGCCGGGTGGTTCATCTGGAGGAGCAGCTGCAGCAACGGCGTCGTCGTTGGTGTTGGGAGCCTTGGGAAGCGATACCGGTGGCTCGGTGAGGCAACCTGGTGCGTTTTGTGGCGTGGTCGCAGTCAAGCCCACCTATGGCCGTGTGTCGCGATACGGTTTGATTGCCTTTGCCTCGTCGTTGGATCAAGTGGGCCCGTTTACACGCGAGGTTCGTGATGCTGCCAGGTTGCTTAGCGTGATCAGCGGTCAGGATGCACGGGATGCCACCAGCGCATCGCAGGCGGTGGAAGACTACGAAGTCGCATGTGGCAAGGACATCAAAGGGCTCCGCATTGGCGTGGTGAAAGAAAGCTTGGCCGAGGGGGCTGATCCTCAAGTGGTGGCTGCGCTTGAGCAGGCCATGGACGTGTTCAAGCAGCAGGGCTGCCACATCCGCACGGTGTCGCTACCTCATGCCAAACATGCAGTGGCTGTGTATTATTTGGTCGCAACTGCCGAAGCGTCCTCCAATTTGGCTCGTTTTGATGGCATGCGATACGGGCTGCGCGTAGAGGGTGAAGATTTACGAAGCACCTACGAAAAAAGCCGAGGCCAGGGCTTTGGCCCAGAGGTCAAACGCCGCATCATGCTCGGAACGTATGCGTTATCGGCAGGCTATTACGATGCCTTTTACCTCAAAGCGCAAAAGGTACGTACGTTGATTCGTAATGACTACCAAGCAGCCTTTCATGAGTGTGATCTTGTATTGACACCAACCTCACCAACTCCGGCCTTTAAATTTAATGAACGGGTTAATGATCCCTTGGCCATGTACTTAGAAGATATCTTTACGCTTCCGCCAAGCTTAGCGGGATTGCCTGCGATCAATGTTCCCTCTGGATTTTCAGATAAAGGGATGCCGCTTGGAATGCAGCTTTGCGGTCCTGCATTCAGTGAAAGCCGTTTGTTCAGTGTAGGATATGCTTACGAGCAATCCATGAAATGGCATACGCGTCGACCTACTGCATTTGCCTAGTCGGTTCAGGAGCGCACTAAAGGCGCATCAGGCATGCGCCCCAATGTAGGCCCGAGCCGAGGGCAAGAAAGCATATGAGCTGTCCTGGTTTAACCGAACCATTTCGCACGAGCTCATCGAGTAAGATGGGGATGGTGGCTGCTGAGGTGTTGCCATAGCGTGCAATGTTGGAAGGCACTTTTTCAGGGTCTACGCCGAGTGCTTGGCGGACGACGTCGTTGATGCGGTCGTTGGCTTGATGGGCGATGAACCAATCCACGTCTTCAAGACGCACGTTGCACTTACTGCATACTTCACGGACAGCACGCGGGAGTTTCGTGGCGGCGCTCTTAAAGAGATCTCGCCCCTTCATCCGAGGAAACATATCTTCGTCGGCAAGCGTTTTTGAAGAAATGTAAGGGTGACTCAAAAAACCACCCGCTGCTACGTAAATCTGTTGCGCGTCTCGGCCGTCTGAGTGCAGCACTGTTCCTAATAATCCCTGCTCGGGTGTTTTGGAGGCTTGTAGGACGAATGCCCCAGCGCCGTCACCAAAGAGCACAGAAACGCCGCGATGCCGATTTGCTTTGTCCCATGCGTGGGGATCAATCGATCGTTTAACGTCTGGATGTCTGACGGCTTGCCAGTCATCCCAAGGCATGAATCCAGATTGCGCCTCGGTCCCTACCAGCAAAACGGTACGGGCCGCCCCCGTTGCAATAAGGCCATCGGCCACTTGCAGCCCAAACGGAATCGCGGCGCATTGTTGACGGATATCCAGTGCAGGGACTCCGGAGATGCCGAGTTTGCTGCCAAGCAAGCCTCCTGAGCCTGGATACAAATATTCTGGTGTCATGGTGGCGCAGATGATGTAATCGACAGCCTCGGGTGCTAACCCTGCGGCTTCCAGAGCGAGGCGTCCGGCTTCTGCCCCAAGATCACTCACCCCCACACCTTCTTCCACATAGTGACGAAAGCGAATGCCGGTGCGCTGTTGGATCCAAGCGTCACTGGTGTCCATCACCTGTGCCAGTGCGTCGTTGCTCACAGGTTCGCCTGGTAAAAAACGACCTGTACCCGTGATGGTGATGCCAGCCATAAGGACCGCGAAGGCATAGCAGGCTATGACAAAGTTAGCTAGGCCAATTATTGGTTTATACCAATCTGCAACTCTTGGTAAACGGTACCATTGTCACTATCTGCGGCTGTGAAGGTGATTTTTCCTGCTGCTTTGGCATCGAGGACCATCAAGGGAGATCTGCTCGACGGCGATAGGATTGCCCGACCAGAGTATGGCCCCGCGCTTCTATAAAGAACGTCCACTGTGAGAGCTGGGCTCACGTTATACAAGGTGAACTCGACACTCGATCTCCAGGGGCGCAAATCCAAAGACGACCCATCACCGCCGACATAGCCAAGCAAAGAGTCGTGGCCAAAATACCAAGCTCGCTCGTTAACACCATCAAAACAAAAGACGATGTACGGAACTCCCGTTTGTTCAATTGTCTCCTGAGCTTCTGGCAGCTTTGCAATGACGCGTTGCATGCACTTGCCTGTGTCATTCAACACGTGTTCATCCTCTTCCTCGAGGATGCCCGTGTATAATGGTTCCATATCCACACAGAAGCGACTGAGGAATGTCATGCTCTGGCGGGCAAGTTGCGCGTAGTCCCCATCGAGGCCATGTACATCGATCACGGAGTTTGCTGCGGTGTGCGATAACGGCGTGAGCCTTCCTGTTGGATCAAAACCCAATAACGGACAGGCGCGTGTCGTCAGAGACGGAAACACAGGATCGTCAGCATGAGAGCTTGGTTGCACTACTTGACTTGCAGGGCGATCCATCTTGGCAAAGAAGTAAGGAGGATAGTCACCCAGCTGCCACCATCCATAAGCCTGTCCAGAGCCGAGCTCATCAAATTCTGTATAACCCCAAATGGGGACAACGGTTTCCGTTTCTCCGGCCTCATCGACGTTTGCTTCCAACGTGCCCGACGGTACCAGTTTTCCGGACGTTGAGGAGAGCGCATACACTGGCGTGTCATTGGGGAGTGAAAGTTGTCCCAGAGAATTGATCGATTGTGGACTGTGCTCAAGCGCTAGATCGCTCGTAGCATGACAGCCGCCTACCAGGCCTATGGACAGAAACATAGCCACTTTCAAACGGGAGTTCATGGGCGCTGCCATAGCATGAAACCAAGTGACGGCAAGGTGGCGGTGGAAGGAAAATATCCTGTCGATTGCCGCGTGACCTACTCATCAAGCAACGTCACACAAAAAAGTTCCTCGACAGATTGAGCACCGCACTCTGCGAGATACCGCTCAATGATCTCCTCGCCGCCAGGCATATTAATAAACGTACGCTCCTGACATGTGGTAACTCTTGTATCATCGCCATCTGTCAACGAGACATCAAGGTCGTAACGCAAACTGCCGTCATCTGCGGTCGAAGGTAAAAGCCGTTCATGTTCATTCTCAACCGTCTTATAGACATTTAATCCTGGTGCAAGCTCGTTGAACTCGCCTTGAAGCGGGGGAACATGGCTACGACCTGGTTGAACATATACCACTTCGTACTTTTCGGCATAGCCAACCACGTGATCCACGGATTCGTGAGCGCAGATGTCGACCATTGTGAAGAGGCCATTTTGATCAAGATCTTCATAAAACATGACGAGTCCTTGAGCCCAAGCACTGCCGTCGCTTTCTTCCGTGACCATGACATCCGCAGGCGGTAGCTCACGGACATTGATCTCAAAGGAGCTCGGAAACTCCGGGGTGATTGGCGCATCCTGAATCACATAATGATTCCGGATCCGGTCCATATCCTGGTCTTCCATTAAAAGATCCGTCCATACAAACGCCGCACGCACATGCGACGGCGATGCGCCGCTCGTATCGTCGATGTTTCCCGCAAGAGACCACAGCGCCGCTCCAACTCGGCCTGGGTTGTCGGTCGATCCGCACCCGGCAACCATTAACCCCAACAATACCAATGGTTTATAACTTTTAAGCATAAGCATTCTCCTTGAATGAACTGTTGTAAGTGTAGGACGAATGGCCAGGCAAAATTGCGAAGTCTTAGTATCGAAAACTCAACCCTGCTCCGAAACCCAGGGATGGAACAAGCTCCAACGACTCGCCGTCGGCGTCTTGCATCCTGGCAAGCCATAGTTGACCTCGTGCGTTGATATAGGCGCTCCATCGATCAACGATGGGAATAAACCATCGAGCATCCATCGTGCCACCGACATTCAGAGCATGATTGGTTGTCCCCTCGGCAGCATCTAGACCAAGGTTTTTGAGCCGCTCATGGTCGCTACGCTGACGGTGCTGATAGATGTATGTCAGTGATGGACCAAGACCCAGGTGCAGCTCCGTCACACCAATATAATTGCGCCATCCAAACAGAACAGATCCCTCAGCGGTCCATTCCTCGCTTTCATGTAACCCATGGGTGTACGAACCTCCCTGTAAGATCAAGCTGCCGCCCAACCACCAGCTATCCCATCGATTCCGATAGCCGAGGTCAAGGCCATGGCGAACCGCCCAAACCGACGGTAGTGCATCGAGTCGCATGTGATATCCGAGCAACATCTGAGAAGGATGTAGTTCGAGTAGTCCCCCTCGACGTGCCACCTGTTCATACTGCTGCTGGCGAAAATCGCGAGTGGTCAGCTTACGTTGACCACCGTAAGGCAGATCAACTTCAGCCACCTGAAACTGATCCCGTTGACGTCTTTGAACCAAAAAACGCCCTGCGGGAAGAGCGAGTTCCGTCGCGCTGTGGCCTGAGGTGATGAGCTCT
Organism: uncultured Polyangiales bacterium; assembly: GCA_964640175.1. Classification (GTDB taxonomy): domain Bacteria; phylum Myxococcota_A; class Polyangia; order Polyangiales; genus JACKDX01. Next base: position 116,602 of record CAZXFW010000007.1, read on the forward strand.
GCCATCACGGTGCCTTGAGGTCGCTGGTAAACGAGATAGCGCACGCTATCTTCCCTGGGGAACACAAGAACCGAGCGTGATTTGGCAAGTTCGGTCATGGTGATCTCGCCCGAGCCTTGAACTTGAAGATCAAACGACGGATGTTGCACCGCTGAGGATCCCAGTGCTGACCGTTGGACAGTATGACGGTACGCAAACGTATACGCTTCTAACAAGGTGACTCTTTGGTTATGATCAATGTCGGCAGCTCCTTGAAGCCCTGAAAGCCAATAGTGACTGAACACAGCGCCGCCCAGGCGATCAGATTCCTGTGCCGGCTCGCCCTTACGTGTGGAACGAATCAACACCAGGCCTTTGGTGAGTGCAGGGCGAATCAGTCCGACATCGAAACTCGGCGCTGCATAGACTCCGCGAGCCTGGCTCACATTGGGCGTTTCACATGCATCGAGTACAACGACCTTCAGAGACGCAGGCAAGGCCTGTAATTGCTTTTGTAATGCATCCCGATTCAAGTTGGTCGAACCAAGATGTAGAGCTGTGTCATCTCCGTGTCCTGCGAAGTACACAAACAGAAGCGCGTCTTTGCCGCCCGAAGGCAGCTTGGCAAACTCGTCAGCGAGCTTGCGAAGCTCCGTTTGGACATCTGCTGCTTTAGGGCCGATCAAAAGACGAGCATGATGTTTGGGCACGCCCCCTAACCGTATTAATACCTCATAAAAGCGCTCAGCGTCGCGTTCGGCGAAGCGAAGCGGCTCTTCATGGAAACTGCCCACATTGTGCCCGATGACAAGGGCATAGCGTGGCTGCGCGCTTACAAATGAACTAGACAGCCCAAGCCACAAACAAGCAAGCCATAATAACCAACCGCACTTCATGGCAGCTCTACGACGGTTCGATAAATTAGCCCTTCGACATTGAGTGGCAGGTTTCGGCGGTTTGCAAGTTGCATTCTTAGATCCGTCGCGACGGTTTCCATATTGAAAGCTTTGCTTCTAACAACGACGAACAGTTCTGTCCCTGGTTTTTCGACATCCAGAACAATCGATCCAGGTATCCATCCTGCTCCTTGAAACTCAAAGGGCTTTAACGTTGCAGACGGCAAAACCGGCTGCACATTGCCTGCTTCGAACACGAAAACCGCAGCAAAGTACTTGGAGTTCGGATCATTCGCACGGCATTCGATCTGTAATTGATCTTTTGCAAGTGGGGCTTGATGGAGTTCAACTACGTTGCCTTTGCGCTTCGCTAGCACTCGCACGTTGATAGTATTGGAGCCCATCCAGCGGATGTCATCCGAAGCTTGAGGGTGAGCTGAAGGGGACATCTGCGGGCTTGGTACACTCCGAGTGGTAACAAACATAGCCACTATGGCTGCCGTCATCGCAGGCACAACCCACCACAGCCAACGCCTGCTTTTCGCGGGAGGAGCGGCGAGGTTAGCCTGGCGTTGAATGTGCAACGCAAACTCTGAAGGCGGCAGCGTTTGCATGAGTTTTTCTTGCTCGCTCATCAAGGCCGTAACGTACTGACTGCACGAAGCACACTCTGTAAGGTGCGATCGCATCGCCGCAAGCTCTGCGCCTTCAAGCTCACCGGCGATGAACTCATCGAGGGCCAACGTGTTTGGGTGGTCCATTACAATGCATCTCCTTGATACAATCGAACTTTTTCTTCCAACCACTTTAGTTTTTTTCCAATGGTCCGTCGGCTCCAGCCCAATGCCTTAGCGCATTCCTCTTGGCTCAAGTCATCCACATAATAAAGCAATGCAAGCTCCCGGAGCTTAGGGTCGAGCTCTTGCATCAACCGCAGCAACAGTTGGCGGTCGATTATTCTCTTCTCTGGGTGAGTCGAAGGACGAATGGTTTCAATGTGATGCGCTTCTTTAGGTGATTCCCACTTTTGCTTACGCAGATAGTCGATACAGCAGTGGGTAGCGGTTCGGTATAACCATGAGAGCGGAACTGCATTCGATTCGAAGGCATGTCGGTTTAGCCACGCGCGAAGAAAAACCTCTTGCATAAGCTCTTGAGCAACCGCATGAGATCCCAACATTAAACGACAGCGCCGCAAGACAAGCGCGCCTTTGCGGCGGTAAAGATCTTCAAACTCTTGTCGAGTGATAACATCGACCATGTGAATCCAATGTGTACGCTCTGCGAACACTAGCATGCTCTTAAGAAATCGCAGACCTTTGTGGTGGTCAATCGCGTCAAACGGCGGGGATGTTTGCAGTATCAGCATGCCATGCCTCCGTCGAGACGCTTATTCAACCAGCGTACCATCGGGCCAGTGAACACCTGTCAGGTCGATAAACGGAGTTTCAGGCGACAGGGTTACACTTTGCTCAGATATAGGCACACCCTCTTTCAACACGCGCACAACTACAATGCTGGCCTCACCCCTTTCGAGGCTCAGGCCTATACGATAGGTCTTGTTGTTCTCAGGCACGATCGCGATCTGCTCAAGCCCTCCTTTGCTACCATCGTCGCTTGAAAGTAACATTATAGGATTGTGCAAGTAGCCGGTCGTGCCCCAGTCTGGGCTGTGATTGTACGCATTGCAGTCAAGTACCGGATCGCCCCACTCGGCATCAGGATAGAGTAAGTGCACATCGACATCGCTATTGTCCTGCCACACAACTTCAACGCCTAAGCCTGAGTCCAGCGAAAGAAGCAAAGGGTCATCAGAGGTTTGGCAGCTGTTATCAGAAAGCATGCCCTGGCGCTCGTGTGCGTCAAAATCGGTGGCGATTTCGGTCACGGTGGGTATTGTGACTGCTGTGACAAGCTCACGGGTGGGGCGATTGGCATCTGCTAAGACAAGCTCTGATACACCGTTTTGCACGTGGCATAGACCAGCATTCGAGCCATCCGTGGCGATCAACCATGACGAGTCGGAGAACGTGAAACTCCCAAGGGAGACGCCGCCAAGCAGATATCCGCCGCCATCAAGACGATGGTAAAATACGGGCTGCTCATCACCAGGCGCGGGCGGTGGGGGCATCTCAGTCTTGCCCGATGACGTTGCCTCGGGCTCGGCCTGTTCTCCGTATCGGTGTTCAGCAATGAAATTGAAGTCTGCATCAAACTCGATCACGCTGGAGGTCCAATCCTCATGCTCCATTGCCATGCCACTGACCACAAAGCGATCATCTTCGATGCGATTGATGAGAACAGAGGAATAGGCTACCGCTGCAGGTTCATAACGATGGGAGGCAATAACAGTGCCCGTTTCTGGATCGATGCGGACGAGTAAGCCACCGAGAAAGGTCCATTCGCTGTCTTCTATCTGCCGTGCGATGGTGCCAGCAACTACAACCGTTCCATTGGAAAGCTGCGTAGCCCCCGCAAAGCCTTCGTGTAAGTCTTCAATGCCGTAGGTCACACTCCACTGCGGAGTTCCATCGGCGGATAGCTTAAGTAAATACCCATCGGATTTCGGGTCAAACCGCTTGGTGTTTCCAACCACGAGCAAGCTTTCATCAGAAAGCTCGTAGATAGCCTGGGCGTAAGTCGCCGTACCCATGTCGTAGGCTTTGCTCCACAAGTGTGCGGCTTGCTGGTCAAAGCGATGAACTATCACGCCTGACACACCGCCTATGTCACCTGCCGCCACGAATCCTCTCGATCCCATGTCCAAAGTGTGAAGACACACGGTTGACTCAGTCACAGACTCAACACTTACGAGCAGCTTGGTTGCATCTTGCAAGGCTCCTGTCTCGTCAAGTCTGAGAAGCTGACAAGTCCTTACGTGATCATCGTGATAACCCCAACCCGAAAGGATAAAGCCATCAGCTGTCTTTACGATTCCGGTGCCTCGTTCATCGAGAGCACTTCCGAAAGTCCGGACCCGTTGCATTTGTCCCTGTCGATTGATCTCCGCAAGGAAATAATCATCTCCGCCCGCACCGAATCCGGATGTACGTCCTGTCACCATCAAGTTTCCTTGATGATTTTCGGTAAGCGCATAGCCCCAGTGCGTTTCTGTGAAGTCTCCATAGTTCAATTCGAAATTGGAAATCAGTCCTGCATCGGGTTCGGCAGCGTCCGGCTCACCCCCGTCGGGCAATGCTGCGTCAGGCTGATCTGGCGCGGGGGACGTGCTGCATGCATGCGTCATGAGTAGTAGTCCTAGAATCCAAAAAAACCGGGTCATAGCTCCTCCAGGCAAGTACGACCTAGACGGTTCAGCCATGCAAATTGGGAACCCAGTGAGTGGGGATGGCCTAAGCGGTTTCCAGTCGCCAGAGGTCTTCGTGGGTTTCACGCTGTCGAATGATCCGAAACCCACCATCGTCCACCATCACTTCGGCAGGACGACGTCGCGCGTTGTAATTCGAGGCCATGCACGCTGCATAGGCCCCGGCGTTGGTAATGGCTAGGACATCGCCTGAGTGGACCTGGGGAAGCTGCCGATCGAGTGCTAAAAAATCTGCCGTTTCACACACGGGGCCAACAATGTCGCTGGTGATCCATGGTTGGTTTTCTTTAGGTTGTGTGACCGGGACAATGGCATGATGGGCTTGATACAGCGCTGGGCGTAACAGTTCCGTCATGGCAGCATCTACAATGACAAAGTGCTTTTTCCGTTGCTGTTTGGTTAAAATGACACGGCTAAGCAAAACGCCTGCAAGGCCGACCAAGGATCGGCCGGGCTCCACTTGGATTTCCAAGTCGAGTTCAGCCGCATTGGCTTGATGTAAGCCTTGTTGGATGGCTTGGCCATAGGCTTGGAAATCGGGATAGGGGTGAGCTTCGTTGCCGTAGACAATGGGCCAGCCGCCGCCTGCATCGAGAGCACGGATGGGCGCCCCTGCGTGGCGAAACTCTTGAGCTAAGCCAGCAACGATTGCAACCGCGTCTCTAAGCGGCTCGGGCGAAGGGAGTTGGGACCCAATGTGGCAGGCAAGCGTTTTGAACTCCAAATAGCGTTGTGAAAGTATAAATGGCAGAAGCTTGCGTGCGGTATCGATTTCTAAGCCGAACTTGGTGGAATGAAGGCCTGTCGCAATATAAGGATGGGTTTTAGGATCGATGTCGGGATTGACACGTAAGGCAATGGGCACCGTGACTTTTAGTTGGTCTGCAAGGTTTGCCAAGGTGCGTAGTTCTGCTTCGCTCTCTACATGAATGGCATGAATCTTGGCGTGAATGGCTGCAGCGAGTTCTTCTTCGGTTTTGCCTACGCCACTGAAAACAATGCGCTCAGGTGCAAACCCTGCACGCAACGCTCGGGCCAACTCTCCTCCGGAGACAATGTCTGCACCGGCTCCAAGGCGTGCAATGTGTTGGAGCACCGCTAGAGAACCGTTGGCTTTAAGTGCATAGGCGATGAGATGGGGCCTGAAATTTAATGCGGCATCGATGGTTTGATATGCCACATCAATCGCCTTGCTATAATACACAAAACATGGGGTACCTACTTCCGCTGCAATGCGGTCAAGCGGGGTGTTGCCTGCGCACAACGTTCCGTTGACGTAATTAAAAAAAGGTGGCTGATGAAGTGGCGTCGTCACATTAGCTCCTGGAAGCCCGAGTACGTTTGGGGATGCGAGATTGCAAGCGCTGCTTTAGCTGACCAAGCGCTTTTCGGATTTGCTTTTTTGCCGGGCCACCTTCGATGTTGCGTCGCTCAACTGCAACTTCGGGATTTAGCGCTTTGTAGATGTCTTTATCAATGGCTGGATGGACCTTGCGCATGTCTTTGAGGCTGAGGTCTTCCAATGCGTTATCAGAGCGGATGGCCAGAGCAACCAAACGCCCTGCCAAGGCATGGGCTTTTCGGAAAGGCACGCCTTTACTTGCGAGGTAATCGGCTGCTTCTGTCGCATTGGTGTAGCCGGCTTTAAGTGCTTGTGCCATGGAGTAGGGCTTGAACGTGGCTTGGCTCAGCATGGCTGAGAGCACGGTCAGAGAGTCATTGACGGTATCAAAGGCATCAAAGACAGGTTCTTTGTCTTCCTGTAAGTCGCGGTTGTACGTGAGTGGAAGCCCTTTGAGAATGACCATGACGTTAACAAGACTGCCGATGACACGGCCTGTCTTCCCTCGGATGAGTTCAGCCATGTCTGGGTTTTTCTTTTGTGGCATCATGGACGAACCCGTGGTGAATGCATCTCCAAGGTCGATAAAATCAAATTCTTGGCTGCTCCAAAGCACAAGCTCTTCTGCGATTCGAGACAAGTGCAATGCCGTGTTTGCCAGGCAAGCCAAAACTTCGACAAGAAAATCACGATCGGCCACGGCATCGAGTGAGTTACGCATGGGGGCGGAAAACCCAAGTGCATGCGCTGTATAGGCGCGATCGATTGGAAACGTCGTGGTGGCCAATGCCCCTGCACCTAAAGGGCATTCATTCAGTCGGACAGATGCATCCACGAAGCGTCCGCGGTCGCGTTCAAACATTTCTGCCCATGCGAGCAAGTGGTGTGAAAGCCGCGTAGGCTGAGCCCTTTGCAGATGGGTGTAGCCGGGCATCAACGTGTTGATGTGGGCTTCGGCGTGAGCCAAGAGCACCCAAAGCAATCTGTCGATCTGTTGGCAGAGGTGTTCGCATGCTTCTCGTGTCCAAAGACGCATGTCCGTGGCAACTTGGTCGTTTCGACTGCGTGCGGTATGAAGTTTCCCTCCAACTGGGCCGATGCGCTTGGTAAGCAGCGCTTCGATGTTCATATGCACATCTTCCAGAGCAAGTTGCCAATCGACTTTTCCTGAAGTGACCTTTGTTTCAATCGCCTTGAGCCCGAGGTGTATTTTTTTGGCTTCGGCAGCAGTAAGAATGTGTTGCTTTTTAAGCATGGCCACATGAGCCAACGAGCCTCGGATGTCGTGTAAAGCAAGACGCTTATCGACATGAACGCTGGCGCTGTAACGTGCCGCTAGCTGGTGTGTGTCTTTCGAAAAACGACCGCCCCAAACCTTATCCGACATGGTAGGCCTTTACCACGATCGCAGGGGCACGCGTAAGTCAATTCGTCTAAGGAGCCGTTGTGCTTTAGGTAACGCGTAGAGATCCAACGAGAGGACAACCACGGCTGCGCCTATGGCAGATAGCTGGCCAAATACAGCAACCAGGGTACAAAGCATACCCATACACCCGACTACCCAAAAGGCTCTGCGAATTGCCTGCCGGGTGGCTTTGGCTATCCAGAGGGCATCGGCAGCATCGCGTAAGTCTTTGCTTACCAGCATGATATTGTCGGTTAAATTGAGTCCACGTCCAGCACTGGCAAGTACAATGGGAATATCTGCGGCTGACAGTTGTGCTTCGTCTTGAATAGGATGCCCTACGATGGATACGACGTTTCCAGCTTCGTGCAGGCGACGTACTTCTTGGGTTCGCTCATCACTGGGAAGCTCAGCTTTAACGTGGTCGATGCCCAAATGGTTGGCAATGGTTTCCACAGTTCTTCGATGGTCTCCCGATAGCAACACTACTTCCATGTCCATATCGACAAGGCGTTGCACGGCGACGCGTGCATGAGGGCTTGGTTCGTCTTGGAGTGCAAACAGTGCTTGAATACGGTCGTTGACTGCAAACAGCACGACTGTACGTCCAAGGGACTCTGCCTGTTTGAGTTCTTCTTCTGCGACTGCGGCGCTGATGCCTTTATTAAGGAGCAACTGTCGATTGCCAATCACGAACGTCGTTCCATCATTGGTGGTTCCGACGATGCCTCGGCCTTCTCGCAAGTTAGAGCTCAGTGCTGCACGTGCTGTCACGTTTTGAAGTTCGGCAAAACGTAACAACGCATTGGCAATGGGATGTCCTACAAAGGGGTCTTCGGCTGCCACGACAATTTTCAGCAAGGACTCCACAGGGTCGTTGCTAAACACCTTGAGTTCAACGACTTCAAGATGTCCTTCGGTGACGATGCCACGGCTTCGCATACCAACCACTCCCACAGCGCCTGCTTTAAACAAGGAGCGTCGGTTTTTGAAAAACACGCCACGGCTTGCTGCAGAGATCGTCGCTGCGAGTAAGGGGAGAAAAATGCTTCGGTCCAAGGCAAGCAAAGGCGTCACCGCTAAAAGAACGCCTATGGCATGCAGCCTAGCTGAAATTCCCGCATTGGCGATCAGTGCTACAAGGCATAAGGCACCTAATACATACATGCTCCAGCGCTGTAAGATGTTTTGAAGGGTTTGCAGCCATCCTGCAGTCCCATTTTCTGCTGGTTGTAGATGCAATGCACGGACGAGCGTTCGTTGCTGCCGCGTGGCAGTCACTACAATGCGCAAGGCGCCTTCGATGACAGATGCCCCGGCAATTACAGAGTCGTTCTGACCTACCGACACTGAAGCGGAAGCATTGGGAAAAGGTGTGACGATTGCTTGTCCTGCGGTGACGATGCCGTCGGTGGGCACTGTCTCACCCATCGAGACTACGATTTCATCACCGATGCGTAGCGATTGGACAGAAACTGGGGACTGAGCGATCCGTACGGATCCTGTGTGATCTTCAGTAGGTATGCGTGCTTCCGTAGGCAGTGGCACAAGAAGCAGGTTGAGGCGGTCTGTGACACACGCGTTACTGTCTCGCTGAATGAGACAGCGCAGCAACATCGCGCATGCCATCAGGCCTGCACCGATTAAAGTGGCACGGCAGGACATGCTTGCAATGGGCGATCCGAATGCGCTGAGGGCGACGAACACTACGCCCATGGGCCCGGCGAGTAGAGATACCTGTCGCTGAAATGGTGTTTGCCACACGGAATGAAGAGCAATACACGCGCTTGCAATGTTAAGAGCCACAGAAAGAACTCTTACATAGGAATGTGTATGCAGACCGCCTGTCAGCCCCGCGATCACAGCCAGGATGATACCGAACACAATCAGACGATTGGAGGGAAGGTCTTGGGATAAGTTTTCGGATGTTAGAATGGGGGATAACAGTTGTTCACGGTTGCCTTGAGGTGGTGAGGGCACGGCTTTGAGTGAAATGGATGAAGAGCGTACAGAAATGCGGCCAGAACCGTAATTGATGCTCGAATGGCGCTCGCCGCGTAAATAACGTGACTTACATTCTGTGTGGCAGAAATATCGAAATCCGTCCTCAAAGCACAACACAGAAGAAGCACGCAAGGTATCGATGGACTTTCCACAAGAGTCGCACGGTTGGGGGAAGAATATCTGAGCAGTGCTTGAAGCCATAGGCGTGGGCCATGGACTAGCGCGGTTTGTGAAAGTGATCAATTAAGGATCGGGTATCTCGTCTACCACGACCCATGTGCCTGGGCGTTCCGTTGGAGAAGAAGAGACGCCATGCCAGCCAAAGGGGAGCTCAGGCGTTGACCATTGAAAGAGCCAGCGTGCATCGACAGGAGACAAGTTCACACATCCGTGACTGCGCGACATTCCGAATCGGTTATGCCAAAACGCTCCGTGAAGCGCGTAACTTCCCTGAAAATACATTACCCAAGGGACATCTTCGATGCTGTAGGCTTCATCGGAGTTGGCGAAGTCGTCCATGGTAGAGGTGACATGCTTGGAAACGATGCTGAATATTCCGAGAGGTGTTTTGAACTCGTCTCTTCCTGAAGAGACCAGCGTGATAAACACAGGCGTCTCACCCTCGTAAGCCACCAAAGTTTGTTCTGTGACGTTAATGTGAATCCATTTGGCGCCTTTGGGGATAATCGGAGGACGTGAGCGTAACTTGGCCACTCTCACGGCTGAACGACGCATGGCTATATTTTCTCGCGACAACACATAATATTGCCCATTGTGCAGGTGAGATGTAAGCGAAAGTGCAACTGGGGTATGCCGTGGTAGATCGTAAAGATAACGGTAGGATTGTTCGGTTTCGCGTTGCATGGCGCGTACCGTGGCCCGCCAGACAAACCCAATGGGCAGTGACCATCCACCTCCGATGATGACACCACGCATGGGAGGCGCTTCGACTTCCACAATGTCACTGGCACGCAGATAGCCGCCGCGCACGGTGCGGAAAAACTCTTCGCCTTCCTGATCTTCGTAACGATCCAAACTGACGTAATAGCCAGCTTCCATGCGCATGCGAATGTAGTCAGGTAATTTAATGCCTGCATCGGCGGTGCCAGCGTCGATGGCCGCGGTCTGTGTGGAAGGCGCGCTTGCATCGATGGGCACCCCCGCATCCACAGGGCTTGCTGCAGTTGCTTGTAGCGATTGAAGCTGATCCATGACACGCATGGCTTCAAGCTCTTCTTCTCGGGTTGGAAGCTTCCAATATTGAGGTGCGCCATTGCGTACGACTCGGCCATAAGGGTAGGGAAGTGCGCTATCGAGCGCAGGCGGCATGGGAGGATCTTCCAAAGGGCTGTGCTCGCCGATGTAGTAGCCCTGCGCAGTGCAGATGAATCCATTGCCTGGTACACGGTACCAGTTACCGTCACATCCTTCGCCGTTGGGCTCGGTAGCGGCGCGGATCTTTGTGCCGCGACGTGCGTATCCTACTATTGTGGCATGGGTAGACGGAGCACCGTAGATACGTGCTGTATGCCACAGCACGGTTCCATTGAGGGGAAACGGTGTTTCAGCGGGCGCGGCTTGTGTTGGTGTGGGGGCTTTGGAGGCGTTGGGTTTGGTTTCAAGCACGGAGGACGTTCGCCCTGCGGCATGGGACTGTCGATCCTTCTTCCGTGAGGTTTTGTTGCACGCACTTTGAGTGCCCATCAGGACAACCAGGCTTAATCCGGCGATACGTAAACCCACATGGCGTATACTCCCCATCAGGTGCGACACTTCACGGATCCCCCCAGGATGTCTAGAAAACCGTGTCACTGTAAAATTATGATGATGCAGTAATTTTACCGCACGTACAGCCGGGGATCATTTGGACGCGCATCGATGTGAAAATGGTTGCGGTGTCCAATGTTGTAGTTGGGTGTCAGTACCGAAGAAAAGTAACCGCTTGCAGCGATGCCACACGCAAGATCGCGCAAGGCTTGCCCAGTGGGCCGGGCTGCCGGCGGGGCGTTGCATGTTTCGTACTGAGGTGTGAGCTCAAAGTGCTTGAGGACAGACAGCCACTGTTGGCGCGTGCGAAAGGCAGATACATCCAATGCCAAGCCGAACGTATGAAAACTGACTTTGGGATGATCGCGATAGGATGACAAAACCTCCACACTCACGACCCCATGCTTGCGCAACACATCGGCAAGCAAAGGCAGCCTGTCTGCCAGTTCGCACGCCACGACAACAGGACGTTGGGGATCCCAGCTTTGGAAACTGATGCCTTTGACAGTGCCACGCACTTCAACAGGCGTCGGAACGGGCGTGCTTAGGCCTGTCGCGGGAGAAAACTTAATGCCTTTTTGCTGGAGTGAACGCAGGCATTCTTGTGACGAGCGAATGCGAAAGACAGCGTTTGAATCAAGCGTCCATGTGGCTCCAGCAATTTCTGCACGAAAATTTGGAAACTCTTGAACCAATTCTGCAATGCGGCGAGCCGTTTTCCCTGCAGGGTCGCTTTCGGGTGCACTGAACCAACGTGTTTGTGGAGGTGAAGGCGGTGCGGGCAGAATAGAGAGGCTTGAGGTGCGACGCGGTTCCTTGGCGTTAGTGGGCTCAGTGGCTGCATGGGTGCCAGGCACACGCCAATAACGATCGAAGTAACCAGAGGCCAAAGGGCGCTGTTTGCCTGCAGTTAGCCTTGGGCGTGTGCGTGTGCTTGTCGCATCGTAGATGACGTAGTCTGCCAAAAAGTCAGGGAGGTTATGTCCAGCCATAACACCTTTTGCATCAGGGGCTGCCTGCACGATGACGTAGCGGTTTGGGTTTAAAGGGTTAGGAAAAATAAAGCGCGTACCAACCCCACTGGTTTGATAACGCTGGTTGGCCATGATGATCGCATCGGCTTGCACTTGAATGGGAAGATCTTTGGCAATCCGTTCCAGCACCCGATTGGCGCCAGGAGTTGCGTATAGTACGAGGTGGGCTTGGCGCATGTGTGCTTCGGTGATCTCATGATCGGCAAGCACCGGCTGCTGGTAATCCCATAACCATAACGGCCAACCTTTGGCGCCTTTTTCGGCGGCTTTTTTTAAGGTTTCCTGATCGTCAGGGCGTTGTGTGCCATACACATGCAGCATAGGCCCATAATAGGCATCAGTCAGAGGGCCCGAGATGCCAGGTTGTTTTTCCCAACGCACCTTTGCATTGGCGGCTTTCGCGACTGACTTTGGAAACCCTAACTTCCAGGATGCTCCTTCGCGCACCACATGAAGCACATGTCCGAGTGAAGCCCGAGGACCTTGGTAGACAGTCTGAGTATCGACGATCAAAGTGACGTTTGCTTTAGGCTCTAGCGGCATGTGGCGCAGGTCCAAGGCAAGCGCTACGGTGTTGTGCGTGTTAAGCTCGATGGTCGCTCCGCGAACTGTTCCGGATGCTTTGGCAAGCTGAGGATAGCTTTCAAAGCGTGTGATACTGAGCCAGTGCTGCGTGTTGGCACGGTAGTCGCCGGTGACAAGTTTGACCTCGTTAGGATGGTCTTTGCGTTTGATGGCGTTCAGTGTGCTGTAAATCTCACCGTGCTTATGAACGGGGTACAAGATGTCATGGCCGAGGTTATACCAAGTGGCTTTGTGTGGAATGTGTTGGGCGATGAGATGCTTTTCAAACTCATGGACGTAACTGGGGCGCATCGGCCCGGTGTCTGTTCGCCCGTGATAGAAACGAAAATCGGTGTTAAATGCATTTTCGGCGAGGTCGTACCCTGAAACGGCCGCAATCGCAGTGCGCTCATGCATGGGTGCACCTGCGGCGTTGGCATATTGATGCCAGCCTGGCGCGCCTGCCATGGCCATGACAGTGCTAAAGCGTGATGCATGACGCATCCCGATGCTGTATGCCCCCAACCCTCCGTTGGATAAGCCAGAAAGCACGATGTGATTCGGATCGACGTTGTAGTGTTTCTGCACATCGTCGATCACATCGAGGACATCCTGCTCACCCATCCATCGCCATAGCACCTGGCCAAAGCCCGTCGGTGCAACGACGATCCAATCCGGCGTCCAACGCGGTGTAAACTCGTCATAAAGATGCTGAGGGTAGTTCTTCCAGTTGAGGTTATTACCAAGCACTACCCCTAAAAATAGATTTCCATTGGAAGAGCCGCCATGCAGCACCACCATCATGGGATAGGTGCGGCTTGGATCGTATGTCGGAGGAATATAGACTGCATAGCCTTGCAGGACTGTCGAAAGCGCACTCTGATACCCACGGGGGACAATCTGGCCTTGTTCTGTAAGGTAGGGATCTTGTCCTTGTTTGGCGGTGCGGATGTAGGCGTGTGCGCGTTGTTTCCAGCGAGCGGATTGGGCTGGAAAACCACGGCCAATGCGTTCAGCAACATCCAGAGTGTATTGGATACTACGCAGTGTTCCTGGGGAAACACGGGAGCGCGAGGAAGATTGGGAGAGTGCCTCAAGTTCCTTCCGCAGGGCTTGAATCGAAGTATCCTGTGCGTGAGCCACAGGATGACCAGTAGCCAAAAACACTACAATGAAGTAAGTCCATCGCCGCATGGAAGTAGGCTAAGGCGTTAAAGGACGGCTGCAAAGTGAAAAACGCGGAGAACAGCATGAATATGCGTATTGAGAGCGATTCGATGGGAGAGATCTCTGTTCCAGCAGATACATACTATGGAGCTCAGACGGCACGTTCCCTCCATAATTTTCGGATTGGCACCGAGCGGATGCCACGAGAAATCATTCGTGCATTTGGCATCCTCAAAAAAGCTGCGGCAATTACCAACCTTGAGTTGGGCCGTTTGGATCCACAGACAGCGGAGTTGATTGAGAAGGCGGCCGATGAAGTGATCTCAGGCAAGCTTGATGCGCATTTTCCCTTGGTGATTTGGCAGACCGGTTCTGGCACGCAAAGCAACATGAATGTGAATGAGGTTATTTCCAATCGGGCGATTGAGATGGTGGGCGGAGTGTTGGGCTCTAAGAATCCGGTTCATCCCAACGATCATGTCAACCGTTCTCAGTCATCCAACGACACGTTTCCTACGGCGATGCACATTGCGGCGGTCGAGCAAATTGAGCGTGAGCTTTTGCCGAAAGTGGCCAGATTGCGCGACACACTTCAAGCCAAGTCAGAGCAGTTCAAAGATATCGTCAAAATCGGTCGGACACATTTACAGGACGCAACGCCATTGACCTTGGGGCAGGCGATCAGTGGCTGGGTTGCGCAACTCAGCCACGCCATGGACGCCGTAAAGGCTACGTTGCCCCAGCTTCGTGAGATTCCCCTTGGCGGAACCGCTGTGGGAACAGGGCTCAATACCCATCCTCGCTATGCAGCCCTCGTCGCAAAAAAAATCAGTGAGATTTCGGGCACACATTTTGAATCCGCTGCAAACAAGTTTGCTGGGCTTGCCGCACATGATGCGTTTGTGGGCACGAGTGGCGCACTCAGCCAGCTTGCAGCGGCGTGTATGAAAATTGCCAATGATGTTCGATGGTTGGCTTCAGGGCCCCGCTGCGGCATTGGTGAGCTCACGATTCCAGAAAACGAACCGGGAAGTTCGATCATGCCAGGTAAGGTGAACCCGACACAGTCAGAAGCGTTGACCATGGTGTGCGTGCAAGTATTCGGCAATCATACGGCAGTGGCGTTTGCAGCAAGCCAAGGCAATTTCGAGTTGAATGTGTTTAAACCCGTCATTGCATACAATGTGCTTCAGTCGATTCGGCTCTTGGGCGATGCGGCTGAAAGTTTCAATGAGCATTGTGCGGTCGGAATTGAAGCCAACCGGAAAACGATCGAGGCGCACTTGCGTAATTCCTTAATGTTGGTGACAGCCCTTAACCCCAAGATTGGTTATGACGCTGCTGCCAAGATTGCTAAACAGGCGTACAAAGATGGCACTACGTTACGTGAGACTGCGGTTTCGTTGGGACTGCTCAGTGCGGATGAGTTTGATCAGTGGGTGCGGCCTGAATTGATGATCGGGCCTAAGGAGTAACCGCATGGTTTTAGAAATACGTGAGCACCGTTTGGGTCGTGACCTCGATGCTTTTGTTCAGGCTGGGGTTACGGTGTTTGAAAATGATCCCGCGTGGGTTCGCCCATTGGAAATGGACATCCGTGAACGTTTGGATCCGGCAAAAAATCCATTTTTCGCACATGCCGAGGGGACACTGTTTACTGCGTGGAGAGATGGCCGGCTGGTAGGCCGGTGCTCCGCTCAGATTGATCGCGAGCATTTGCGTATTTACGATGATGCGACTGGTTTTTTTGGATTTTTTGATACGTTGGATGACAAAGAGGCAGGTCAAGCCTTGCTCACGCATGCGCAAGCTTGGCTTTCACGTCGCCAGATGAAGCGCATACGGGGCCCGCTTTCGTTGAGCATCAATGAAGAAGTGGGGCTTTTGGTGGATGGGTTTGAGCATCCTCCGGTGCTCATGATGGCGCATTCCCGGCCGTATCAAGGCAGCATTGTTGAGTCTGCGGGATTATCCAAGATTAAAGATGTGTACGCCTGGCGCTATGATGTGACTGAGGTTCCAGAGCGTGCGCTAAAAGCATGGGAACAAATTCGCATGCTGCCTGAAGTTCGTTTGCGCTCTGTCAATCCATCACGCATGAAACAAGAGCTGGAAGTTGTTATTAAAATTTTTAATGATGCATGGAGCGAAAACTGGGGGTTTGTCCCGGTAACCCATGCGGAGATGGAAAAAATCGCGGATGACTTACGTTTAATCATCGATAGAGATATTGCATTCATTGCCGAAATCAATGGAGAGCCGGCGGCAATGTGCATCGGACTGCCCAACTTAAACGAGTCGATTGCCGATCTGGATGGAAAGTTATTTCCAACAGGGCTTTTAAAAATTTTGTGGCGGATGAAAGTGAAGCATCCTCGGAGTGCACGTTTGATCATGTTAGGCATCCGTAAGGACATTCGTAAGATCAGACGGTATGGGGCATTGTCGGTGGCCATGTATGTGGAGCTCGTGAAAAGGGGAGCGCCTGCGGGGTATCGATGGGGAGAGCTTTCATGGACGCTGGAAGATAACCGTTTGATTAATATCGCTATCAAGGCGATGGGTGCCGAGCATTACAAAACCTATCGCATTTACCAAAAAGACCTCGACTAAAGCTTGAGGGTACTTAGTGCATGTCCGTTGTGGCGTGTGTGAGACGATCCAAGCGTTACAACTATCCTAATGAAGGATAAGGCCACCGTGTTGGGCAAGTGAGATGGTAGTAATGCCGTACTGTTTGAAGCGGCTTACTACTTCTGCATGAGGATGACCAAAGCGATTATGCCGTCCGGCACTGATGATCGCGGTGTGTGGTTTAACCGCAGCAACAAATTCTGCAGAGCTTGACGTGCGCGAGCCGTGATGAGGCACTTTAAGCACATGGGTATGCAGATCGGGATGACGCAAAAGCAACGAACGCTCCCCTGCTTCTTCGATATCACCTGTCAGCAGAAAGCTTTGTTCTTTGGTGGCGATGCGGATCACGAGGGAATTGTCGTTGATATCCAGTGAAGGGTCATACCCCGGACACGGCCACAGGACTTCTACTTTGGCATTGGCATAATACCGAGGCTTGTTACACAGCGCGTTTGTGGGCACGATGCGAATGCCGCGATGTCGAGCCGTTTGCAGCATGGTGGAGAACATCCCTTGAGGATCTTCTGCATAAGCTTGTCCGTTATCCCAGAGTTCTCCGATGGAAAATTCGTTTAAAAGGGCAGGCAACCCACCGTAGTGGTCTGGGTGTGGATGGCTGATCACTACAATATCAATATGAAAACGTCGTCGTGCTTTAAGCAAAGGAGTAATCACATGAAGGCCAGGATCAGGACTTCCATGGATGCTTCCTCCAGTGTCAATCAACATCAGTTTTCCATCGGGCAAATCCACCAACGCAGCATCACCCTGTCCCACATCGAGAAACGTTGCCCGCAGTTTTCCATGAGGTTTTTCTTGATGCCGCAAATGCCATTCAGTGCTTGCAAATAAAAGGATGGCACATCCCATAACACTAAAACGAAAGCGCCATGAGCGGCCTATAAGTATGGCGATGCATGCGATGGCTAAAATCAGTCCTTGGGCAATGGACAGCGGTGGGGTGACAGTGCCCCAGCGAATTTTTTCAAATAGCGTGCAGGCATACACAAAGAGTTCACATCCCCAACGGAGCAGGGTGCCAAGTATTACAGCAGCTTTTCGCCATACGAGTGCGATAAAGGCCAATCCAAAACTCAACGGCATCAATACATAGCTTGCCACAGGGACGAGTGAGAGGTTGGCAAGCAGGCCAATCAAAGGCACGCCTCCAAAACACCAAATGACCAACGGCGCAGTGGCTACCATAGAACGTACACTGATGATGAGTTGCGTATACCAAAATGAAGCATGCTTCGTGGTGGCAGTGATGATAGCGACTGTAGCCACTACTGAGAGCAAGAAGGCCGGGCCAACGGCATCTCTAGGGTTAAGTGCACAAAAACATAAGACAGACGCCGCAATAATTCCGCTTGGTGTAGGCTTGCGACCCGCCGTGATTGCGATCCAAGACAAGGCAGACATGAGAGCCGCTCTCCAACCGCTGGAAGTGTTACCGGCGACTGCCGCATAACCCAGGGCAAATGGAATCCCAATCAAACACGCAAGGCGCCGTACATCGTAACGGCAGGCGATACGATGAAAGCGCAGCAACAGTCTTCTCCAACATTCGACAATGAATCCTGCAAACAATGTGATGTTGAGCCCCGAGACTGCCAACACATGGGTAAGACCAGCACCTTGAATACTTGCCCGTGTCTCTTCGGGGATGAGCTGGGTTTCACCTAATAACCAGGCAATCGCCATGCCAGCTGTTTGAGTATCGAGCGAAGTTCTTAGCGCATGGTGAAGAGCATTTCGAACACGCTCTAGCAGTTGGTATCGAATGGGTTGATCGATCACCCATGCAGGTGCCCCGGAGGGAATTCGGCCGCTGGCACGGATGACTTCGGAAGGTGCCCGTGGCCATTCGGGATGGGGAGAAGGATTGCGGAACGAAGACCACGGCTTGATCACAGCCAATGTTTCAAGGGTAGCTCCTAAGGGAAGGCGTTTGCCATACACAAGCAAGCGCGTTCCAGACGGAAGTGGACGGCGGTCTATGACGCGTGTTGCATCATGAACGCGGGCAATGGCGCGAGGCCCTTGGGGCGTGTCTTGTGTTTGCTCGATCGTGACGTGTATGCGTGCCAATCCTTCAGGTATTTCTTTCAAGGAGGGCGTGACACGCGCTGTACCCAACATGGCAATCAGTGCGCACCCACCTAGCATGCAGGGAATAAGCCCACGCACGTTCACACGATGCGCACACCCTACAATGAGCGCACTGCTAAGCAAGAGCATGAGGGCTACGTAGGCTGCTGGCCACGGTGTGATCACATGGCTATGCACTAAGAGCGCGCCTAGCATCCAACCGATAGCGATGGGCACAAGTGCAGTCATGCTCGTAGAGCGTGGGCAATTGCCATGCCATCCCACGGGCATAGTTTTATCCTGAGTTAGCGAATGGAGATTGGCGCATTCAAGGTATGCCCGTTACATCACGTCAGACCGACAGGACATGGCAGGAGGTCCATGTTGGTGGTAAGGTTTACGTTATGAATTCCGCAGAACATGTCCCGGCTGGTATAGAGATCACGCCGAAAGCTCTTTTAATGGCCAAACAAAAAGTCGCCAAAGCCGAGCAACCTGTGCTGGGTTTGCGCATTGGAGTAAAAGGCGGGGGCTGCTCGGGAGTGAGTTATGCCATTCAGTTTGCGGACAAACACCGTGATAACGATCATGTGTTCGACTTCGAGGGGCTTAAGGTGTTTGTCGATGCCAAAAGCTTGGAGTACTTGAAGGGCACGACACTGGATTGGGAAGAAAAACTGATGGGTTATGGGTTCAAATTCGTCAATCCCAACGCTAAATCAGGCTGCGGCTGTGGATCCTCGTTTGCCATCTGACGGATAGGCTTTCTCTACGCAAGTTTTTGAATTGATTGGTGTTAATATCCTTGACGTCGGGCGAGGATTCGACTGGAAATAGGACCTTTTCTGTACTATATAGTCCGGCAAGGCCTCTTGGCGAAGATAGTTAACGTGTTACGCATTGGAAAGATTACAGATTATGGGATTATGGTGGCCAGCCGGCTTTCGGATGCCACCCACTCAGCGCCTTTTAGTGTGCGTGATGTGGCGGCGATGACAGCGGTGCCCCAGCCGACGGTAAGTAAAGTCCTCAAGCAGCTTACCCGCGCCGGTGTGGTTTCTTCGGTGCGCGGCGCAAATGGTGGGTATCGCCTTTCCCGGCCTGCTGTTCAAATCAGTGTGGTTGAGGTCATCGAAGCGCTTGAGGGGCCAATCGCAGTGACCGCGTGCAGCGGTGAGAGCCGTGGCGCATGTACGCATGAGGACCGATGCAGTGTGCGTGCGAACTGGGAGCGTATTAACCATGCGGTGTATCAAGCGCTGCGTGGTATCAGCCTGGCCGATATGGCTCGGCCGTTAACCTTCGATGTGATTAATTTCATGTCGCCTAAACGTGCGTTGCCCACCTAGTCCATAGAGAGACATTTAATTTTTTGTAAAGGAACACCATGACGAGCTCTGTTGAACAGCTCAATCACCTTATCAACCGTGACTATGCGGCTGGTTTTGTCACAGATATCGAGCAGGAATCCGCTCCACCAGGGTTAAACGAAGACATCATACGTTTGATCTCTGGAAAAAAGAATGAACCTGAGTGGCTATTGGCGTGGCGTCTCAAAGCGTATCAACACTGGCTTAACATGAAAGAGCCTTCTTGGGCGAATGTGAGTTATCCCGCTATCGACTATCAAAGCATTTCTTATTACGCCGCACCCAAGCAAGCAAAAGATAAGCCAAAGAGTTTGGAGGAAGTGGATCCTGAGTTGTTACGTACGTATGAAAAGCTTGGCATCCCTCTTCATGAGCGAGCTGTTTTGGCAGGGGTGGCTGTGGATGCTGTGTTTGACAGCGTGTCTGTGGCTACGACGTTCAAAGGGAAACTGGCAGAGATGGGTATCGTGTTCTGCTCGTTTTCAGAAGCAGTAAAAGAGCATCCCGAGCTTGTGCGCAAATATCTTGGTTCTGTGGTTCCTTATACGGATAATTTTTTTGCGACGCTCAACTCGGCGGTTTTTAGCGATGGCTCGTTTGTGTACATCCCCAAAGGGATACGTTGTCCGATGGAGCTTTCCACTTATTTTCGGATCAATGCAGCCAACACGGGCCAGTTTGAACGTACGTTGGTCGTTGCAGATGAAGGAAGCTACGTCAGTTACCTTGAAGGGTGCACGGCACCCATGCGCGATGAAAACCAGCTTCATGCGGCGGTGGTCGAGCTGGTGGCGTTGGGTGATGCCCAAATCAAATACTCTACTGTTCAGAACTGGTATCCAGGAGACAAAGAAGGCAAAGGCGGCATTTACAACTTTGTGACCAAGCGAGGCATGTGTGCCGGTGCACGTTCGAAGATTTCGTGGACTCAAGTGGAGACGGGTTCAGCCATTACGTGGAAGTATCCAAGCTGCATTCTGAAAGGCGACTATTCCACGGGTGAGTTTTATTCTGTGGCATTAAGCAATCACCGCCAGCAAGCAGACACCGGTACCAAGATGATTCATCTTGGCAAACACACACGCAGCACGATTGTCTCTAAGGGAATTTCCGCAGGCTATGGCCAACAAACCTACCGCGGCTCTGTGAAAATTCTCAAACACGCTGAAGACGCCCGTAACCACACACGGTGCGATTCGCTTTTAATTGGCAGCCATTGCAGCGCAGATACTGTGCCCTACATTGAAGTGCGTAATCCCGGTGCGCAACTCGAGCACGAAGCGACCACGTCGCGTATTGGTGAAGAGCAGCTTTTTTATTGTCGTCAGCGGGGGCTCTCTGAGGAAGATGCCGTAAGCTTGATTGTTAACGGATTTTGTAAAGAAGTAATTAATGAATTGCCTATGGAATTTGCGGTCGAAGCGCAAAAATTGCTTGGCGTCAGTCTTGAAGGCTCAGTGGGGTAGAGTGTGATGTTATCGATTGAAAATTTACATGTGTCTGTAGAAGGAACACCTATTTTACGGGGAATTGATCTCAAGGTTCGTGCAGGTGAGGTGCACGCCATCATGGGGCCTAACGGCTCCGGAAAAAGCACGCTTGCGTACGTGTTGGCAGGACGCGAAGGCTATGATGTCACGCAAGGTAAGGTGTTGTTTGAAGGCAAGGATTTGCTTTCAATGCCTGTGGAAGAGCGTGCTCGAGAAGGCGTGTTCTTGGGGTTTCAGTATCCTGTGGAAATTTCTGGCGTCAGCAATGCCTATTTTCTTAAGGCAAGCGTGAACGCCATTCGCAAGCACCGTGGATTGCCGGAATTGGATGCCGTTGATTTTCTTTCGGTAAGTAAGGAGAAAATGGCCTTGGTGGACTTGAGCCCTGAGCTTGGAAAACGTGGCGTCAATGAAGGGTTTAGTGGGGGCGAGAAAAAACGTAATGAGATTTTTCAAATGGCCATGCTGGAGCCTAAACTAGCAGTATTGGATGAGACAGATTCTGGGTTGGACATTGATGCACTTAAAATCGTAGCGCATGGCGTTAATGCAATCCGATCTTCCGAGCGCGCTATTCTTCTCATTACGCATTACCAACGCTTATTGGATTACATTGTTCCTGATGTGGTGCATGTGCTGGTTAATGGAGTCGTGGTCGAATCAGGCGATAAAGGTGTTGCGAGTCGTTTGGAGCGCGAAGGTTATGGTTCATTGGAACCACCGAGGCCTGTGTCATGACAGCACCGTTACTCCAAAAAAGTCCATTGCTGGATGCGGGTTTGGCGCAGATTGCGCTTAAGTCATCCGAACCGCTGCCCCAATGGTTGTTACACCTTAAAGCAAACGCTGCTCAGCATATTCGGGAATACGGTATGCCGCATCCCAAAGAGGAAGCATGGCGTTTTGCCCCACTGGCTACGTTGCTCGACGTTGCATTTGAGCCAGCTTCACAAAGGCAACCCGCTCCTTCGTTACCTTCCAGCGTCCTTTCGTTGTCTCGTGCGCTTTCTGTTGAGCCGATCGTCATGTTCAACGGTCGATTGGTGGATAGAACCCATTCGTCTATGCCGGACCTTCCAGAAGTCTTGGCGTTTCACTTAGGTCGCAATGTTTCTACAGCTGCTCCATTTGCAGCGCTGAATACTGCGATGTTTTCGGATGTGTTGTGGCTTAAGCTTTCCGGAACGGATGCGACTTCGCGTGTGCTTTATGTTGTTCATACTAGCCAAGGCGGAAACACGCCGCAGATGGCTTACGATCGCGTGATGATCACCGCTGAGCCCAATAGCCACTGGACTGTGATTGAACACTTTGTAGGGCTGTCTACATCGGAACACGCAACCTTTTGTTCGAACGCAGTGAGTGAAGTGGTTTTAGGGCCTCATGCCGAGGTAGAGCATGTTCGAATCTATGAAGGAGCATCTCAAGACATGATGCTCCTTAATGTAGCGGTCAGACAGGAACATCAAAGCCGCTATGTGTCGCGGAGTTTTTCGTTGAGCGGCGCATTGCGACGTGAAGATGTGCACGTCGTTTTGGCAGATCCGCACAGCGAGTGTGATTTGGAAGGGGTGTATGTGATTGATAATGCTGATTTTTCTGGGCATTATACCGCAATTACCCATGCAGGTACACATACGCGTAGCAAACAACATTACCGTGGCGTGTTAGGCGCAAAAAGCCAAGGGGTGTTTGACGGTACGATTGTGATTGCGCGGGATGCTCAAGATAGCCATGCGCATCAAGAAAACCGCAACGTGCTTTTGAGCACCGATGCCACAATACACACGAAGCCGCAGTTGCAAATTGATGCAGACAATGTCAAGTGCAGTCATGGTGCTACCGTAGGCCATTTGGACGATGCTCAACTGTTTTATTTGCGCTCCAGAGGTGTTGGCGTACGAGATGCCAAAACGATGTTGCTCTTGGCTTTCTTGGAGAGCCTTGTCAAAACAGTAGACCATCTTCCATTGCAAGGCATGTTGGTCGAATGTGTGCGCAGGCATTTGCCTGCTGAAC
Organism: uncultured Polyangiales bacterium; assembly: GCA_964640175.1. Lineage (GTDB taxonomy): Bacteria > Myxococcota_A > Polyangia > Polyangiales > JACKDX01. The sequence goes on from CAZXFW010000007.1 coordinate 139,695, forward strand.
TTGCAGGTGCGTTATGATGCAAGCGGAGACGCCTGTTGCGGCTTTAGGAAAGCTTGGTTTACACGATCACGCAACGGATTTTGCCGCCATTCGTGAGCAGTTTCCTGCGCTACACCAAAGTGTTCACGAAAAGCCTCTCGTATATCTTGATAGTGCGGCAACCACACTCAAGCCTCAAGCCGTGATTGACGCTGTCAGCCATGTGTATGCGGTGGATTGTGCCAATATTCATCGAGGCGTACACGTGCTTTCACAACGCGCGACCGAAGCTTATGAAGCGGTTCGTGACAAAGTGAAATCGTGGGTGCATCCGCCGAAGGATAGTCATGTGATATTTGTGCGCGGCACGACGGAAGCCATCAATCTTGTGGCCGATGCGTATGTGTTACCTCGGATCGGCCAAGGAGACGAGATTGTTATCACTGAGCTTGAACATCATTCGAATATTGTGCCATGGCAGCTTGTGACCGAACGCACTGGCGCGACGTTGGTGGTCGTGCCTATGACGGATGCAGGCGAGATCACGCTTGACGCTTTCGAAGCGACGCTTTCAAGTCGTACGAAGTTTGTGGCTCTGGCTCATGTGTCCAATGCGTTAGGCACCGTGTTGCCAGTTAAATCACTGATTGAAATAGCACACGCTAAAGGCATTCCGGTGCTGCTGGATGGGGCCCAGGCTGTCTCGCATGTCCCAGTTAACATTGCGGATCTGGATGCGGATTTTTATGCATTGAGTGCACACAAGCTCTACGGTCCTACAGGCACGGGAGTGTTGGTTGCAAAAACTTCGTTTCTTGAACAGATGCGTCCTTACCAAGGCGGTGGGGACATGATTAAAAGTGTCTCATTTAAGAAAACAGTCTACCACGATCTTCCTCATCGGTTTGAAGCAGGAACGCCTGACATTGCTGGGGTAATCGGCCTTGGAGCCGCGATCGATTACGTGGCTCATATTGGAATGGATGCCATGCGAGCGCATGAAGCAGAGCTTCTTCGTTATGCGAGAGAGCGCCTGTCAGAGTTGGATGGGGTGCATAGATACGGTACGGCAGAGGATGCTGTAGCTTTGGTGTCTTTTAATCTCGACAAGATCCATCCTCACGATGTGGGAACGGTACTTGATATGGAAGGTATCGCTTTACGTGCGGGCCATCATTGTGCACAGCCCGTCATGACCCACTATGGAATTGCGGCCACGGTGCGTGCTTCGTTTGGGGTGTATAACAATCACAGTGATATAGATCGTCTTATCGAGGGGCTTTGTAAGGCCAAGGAACTGTTAGGTTAATGTCCGATCTTCGTGAATTGTACCAAGAAGTCATTTTGGATCATGGCAAAGCGCCTAGAAACTATCGGTTTCCAGAGCCTTCCAGCCACAGTGCCGAGGGGCATAATCCTTTGTGCGGCGATCATGTCATCATCAAACTACGCCTAAATGGCGATACAATTGAGGATATTGGATTTCAAGGTTCGGGTTGCGCCATATGTACGGCATCAACCTCTACGATGACGGAAGTACTCAAGGGTAAAAGCATTGAGTCTATGCAGCGTCTCTTTGAGGAGTTCCACAAGCTGGTGACCCAGGGCGAACGTGTGGATTTAGAAGCATTGGGAAAGCTTGCTGTGTTTTCAGGGGTGGGCGAGTTTCCCATGCGAGTTAAGTGCGCCACACTCTCGTGGCATACGGTTAAGGCGGCGTTGGAAAATCCTCAAAGCGCTGTAAGTACGGAATAGAAAATGGCAGGAGGCGTCAAAAAACATTTGCCGGTGACCACCCCTGCGGCGTGGAATGTGCCTCGTGCAGTGCCCACGGAGCCACTCCGTGCTCGTTCGGAAGGAGGCGGAGACACTGTTTCTGTTGAGGTACCAGAGATTTCAGAATTGCAGCACGCTGTGGTAGCCAAACTCAAGGCGGTTTACGATCCAGAGATTCCCGTGAACATATATGACCTTGGTTTAATTTACGCTATTGAGATCAACCAGGCATATGAGTTACGAATCACCATGACGTTAACGGCTCCGGCATGTCCGGTGGCTGGCAGTATGGTTAAGGAGGTTGCCGATCGAACAGCGGAGATCCCTGGCATCAAGGCCAGTGAAGTTCAAGTTGTATGGGATCCGCCCTGGACGAAGGATCGCATGACGGATGCCGCCAAACTCGAACTCGGATTTCTATAGATTAAGGACGCTTAGCTCAGCTGGATAGAGCGTCGGCCTCCGGAGCCGAAGGTCACAGGTTCGAATCCTGTAGCGTCCGCCCAAGTATCGAAAGCCGCCAACCACCCAAGTTAGGCTCGAGCGCATACCAACACTTGAGAATCGCTGTTCTTTTGCAGGCGCTCATTCCGGAAGCCTCCTGCGTGAGAAAGCACCTTAAATCCATTGTAGTGCAGCAGCGACTTTAACTCCGCGGGATAAAACTGACGTTGGCGTAGGGCTATTGTGAAAGGAGCGCTTGCTCTACCGGTGCGTTTGAAGTGCATGGTGATCGTTTGGATTTGAGTGACTGGTTCGTAGTGGAAGGTCTCTGAATACGCATAGCGTAACCCATCCGACGGATTGCGAAACGCAGTGCCGGAACAGCGGTAGTTCGTCGGCTGCGCAAATGTTTCTACATCGGGTAAGAGCACGTCAAATATAAACCTGCCGTTGGGACGCAAATGCATTCGGATGCAACGCAACGTTCCCTCGATGTCTTCTCGGGTATGTGCGTGCATGAGCACATTGAACGGCGCGTAAATGAGGTTAAACCGCCGGCGAAGGCGGAAGTTCCGCATATCGCTTACGTAAAGCCGAAGATGCTTTTTGGCCTGGATATCGCACAGCATACGTTCTTTGGCGCGCCTCAGCATCTTGGACGAAAGGTCCAACCCTACAGTAGCAATGCCTTGCCGTGCGATAGCGATGGCAAGTCTTCCGGTGCCAACTCCCAGTTCCAATACCGGGCCTTTAGAACGCACAGCATGTTTTACGTAAAAAGGAATGTCCTTCCGATAACGATAATACGCATGATCGTAGTACAAGGTGTCGTCGTAGAGCGCTCTTGCCTTGCTCTGTTTAGAAGTAGTGCGCGACATAAAAGTGACTTCCTAAGGGATATCACACATTCATGCCACGGCGGCTTTGCTGAGGTACTGCCAGAGCAAATTTTGGGCTATCCGCTCGCTTTGCGCTCAAACTCACTGTACAGAGCCTGTTCGATGTCGGCGACGGCTTTGAGTTTTTCAAGGGCGCTTGCTTCGATCTGGCGTACGCGTTCACGGCTGACATTCATTTGGTCACCGATTTCTCTGAGCGTGTAATCGCGACGTTGACCAATGCCAAAGCGCATGCGGATAACCTTCTGCTCACGCGGACCCAGCGTGCTGAGCAATCGAATGGCCTGGGTATCGCGATCTCCTTGGATGAGATCCTCATCCGCCATTACGGCAGAGGTATCTTCAATCGTGTCTGAGACCTGTCGATCGCTATCCTCACCTACCGGAGTACTAAAGGAGATCACTTTGTGCCGTGCGTCCTGGACTGCTTGAACTTTCTCCGGAGTCAAACCCGCTGCCTCAGCGATTTCTAGTGAGGTGGGCTCACGGCCAAGCTTTTGGCCTAGCGCTCGGCCTGCACGCGTGACCTTTTGCATGGACTCGTTTAAATGAAACGGCACACGAATCGTTCGGGATTGATCTGCGGTGGCACGCTGCATGGCTTGGCGAATCCACCACGAGGCATAGGTTGAAAAACGGTATCCTCGTCGGTAGTCAAACTTATCTACCGCGCGCATCAATCCCAGCGTGCCTTCTTGGACTAAGTCCGGAAGAGGCAGGCTACGGTTCGTCAGGCGCTTTGCAAATGAAATGACCAAACGAATATTGGCTTCGACCATTTCTGCTTTGAAACGTTCGGCTGTGGAACGTGCCTTGCTGAGCGTTGCGTTAAGTGCACGTAAGTGCTTTGGAGTAAGGCCCGTTTGAAGGGAGATCTCTTGTAGGTTTGCACGGCTCGCATGCTCCAATTGACGGACGGTCTGTTCAATTCGCAGGATGACCTGATCGAAGAAGTCGTCAGGAAGAGGAGCTTCTACCAACAGAGTATTACGTGCGCGCAAAAGGCGGGTTAACGATAAAGATCGCAAAGAGGCGCGAGCATGCTTGGACGTGTTTTGCTGGGAAGCGCCCTGCCGTGCCAATGCTTTGGCATACCGTTCTTCGGCTGCGATAAGCTCGACGAGCTTGGGATCGAGCGCGGCTTCTGAATTGGTAGAGGGTGTCGCATCAGCAGCGGCTGCTGAGTCCTGGTTCTGTGCGTCGGTGTTCAAGGCAAGCTTCTGAATCTCAGGTAGTTTTATCCCGGACTCCATAATGGCGTGTTTAAGCACCAGCTTGGCCTGCTCAAGTTGCCGGGCAAGTTCCACTTCCCCTTCACGCGTTAACAAGGGGGCATTGCTCAGGTGTGCAAACCCGATTTCCTGCCCGCGTTCCCATTTTCCTAAGTTTCTATCCATGGCCACCAGAACAATGTGTGTTCGCGTTGCGACCTTCGCAACGGGTCACACTGTATTATTATCTAACGTTTCGTACCCTGCTTTTATTTCAGCCCGTTGTTTTGGCAGCGCCTTTTAGCAAAAGTCCCGAAAGATTGCGTAAAGACTGGACTGGAAAAACAGTTACACTGAAGATGGAATTTACTATGGCAGGAATTTTCCCGTCTGGCAAGCCGAACAGGCCCCCTCCCTTCTGTGCTGGAAATAGGGCGTAAACTCAACAGCTCGAAAAGCGATATGGTAGAGTGCCCTCCCTAAATGGCACAGGGAAAGGACGGAGCAGACTCAATGGCAGAAAAACAGGGAGGCTCACGCGTCTGGAGTTGGCTGGCAGGGATTGTGTTAGGGATCGGTATTGCGGCGGGTGCGTATTGGTATGCCCATCGAGTATGTGGCCACTGTGAAGGCCATGCTCAGACGGCGACGTCTGCTCCAGCAGTGGCACTCCATCCATTGCCAGCGGTGAAACTCGGTGCCAATGGCCAGGCTAACATTGCCGATGTGACTGCGCGCGTCTTGCCCAGTGTGGTGAATGTGTTTGCCACAAAGATGCAGCGAGATGCCGATCAGAGGCAGACGATGCCATTTTTAAATGATCCGTTTTTCCGTCGTTTTTTTGGAGCGCCAGAGGCCCCTGCTGAACGTCGTGAACGAAGCTTGGGTTCAGGCGTGGTCATCGACAACAAAGGTACGATTTTAACGAACAACCATGTGGTACAGGGTTCGAACGACATTCGGATCAGTTTGTCTGACAAGACCGACTTGCAAGCAGAGCTGATCGGCACAGATCCTCACAGCGATTTAGCGGTATTGCGACTTAAAAATCCTCCCAAAAACATCAAGCCCTTGGCGTTTGGGGATTCAAGTCGTTTGCGGTTGGGAGATGTCGTATTGGCCATAGGCAATCCTTTTGGGCTTGGCCAAACCGTTACGATGGGCATCGTCTCTGCCACTGGCCGTGCGAATATGGGGATTGTGGATTATGAGGACTTCATTCAGACCGATGCGGCGATCAATCCAGGTAACTCTGGAGGCGCATTGGTAGACTTGGAAGGAAACTTGGTTGGCATTAATACCGCGATTTTAAGTCGGAGCGGCGGCTACCAGGGGATCGGGTTTGCAATTCCATCCAATATGGTGCGTCCCGTGATGCAAGGCTTGCTTAAAGACGGCAAGGTCACTCGCGGTTGGTTAGGCGTTGCGATTCAAGACATCACACCAGAGCTTTCGGCTGCATTAGGGCTTCGCAGTGAAGAGGGTGTTTTGGTGGGGGATGTGACCAAGGGGAGCCCGGCTGACAAAGCGGGGCTTCGTCAAGGCGATGTGATCTTGCAGGTCGATAATGAGAAGGTAAATTCAAGTGCTAAATTGCGAAACTTGATTGCCATGCGTGGGCCGCGAGCCAAAGTGAGCCTTCATATCACGCGGGATCAAAAGCCGATGACTGTTTCAGTAAAGCTTGCAACCCTTCCGGATGAGCTTGCTGACAAGAAGGGCGGGACCGGGCCTTCAGGTTCTGAGCCATCCTCTAAGGATTTGGGTGGGATTTCAGTGGCGCCTTTGGATACGGCGGCTCGTCAGGCTTTTGGGATTGCGCCTAATCTGAATGTCGGCGTGGTGATTGTGCAAGTGGCTCCGGGTAGTCCTGCCTCTGAAGCGGGGTTACGCCCAGGGGATGTCATTGTGGAAATCAATCGTCAGCCTGTCACCTCGGTCAGACAGGCCGTGGAGCTTTATCAACGTGCCCAGAGCCGGGTATTATTGTGGATTCAGCGTGGCCTTGGCAGGACATTCCTGGTGCTACCGAAAAGCTAATACAACTAGCGCAGAGCACTGTTTTGTGCTCTGATACCACGCGGCTTGAATACACTTAACGAGTAGACTACGTTTCATGATGCTTAGAGCTTGCGGGTTTTGTGTTGTCCTTGGGTGTCTAACCGTTTCGGCATGGGATGCAGCTGAGGCGTTGGCCCAGGATAAGAGCAGCGAAGTGGTGCGGCTCAATCGCGAGGCGATGGAAGCCTACGCGCAGCTTGAGCTGAAAAAAGCTAAAAAAAAGCTCAATCAGGCTTTGAGCGTCGCTAAGAAATCAGGGGTAACTGGCCCAGCGCTTGCCAGGACCCATGCCAATATGGGTGTCGTGCATGTGGGGGGCGAGGCTGACAATGCGAAGGGGCTTGAGGATTTTTCAAAGGCGTTAACAATTGATCCCAAGCTTGAGCTGGATCCTCTCACCAGTACGCCCGAAATCAAAACCGTGTTTGCGTTGGCGCAGTCCAAAGCTGGCATCAAAGGAAGCGCGCCGGTCGCTGTGGCTGCACCAGCGGCCAAGGTGGCGCTGCCTCAAGGGACTGGCATCAGTCTTGCGCACCAGCCTATCCCACAACAATTGCGTAAGACGCCGGTGCCTGTCTATTTAGAGATGCCAGCAGGGTTGCGTGCAGGACAAGTGCACATGTTTTTCAAGGGCAATACGATGGCCACGTTTGCTCAAATTGAGATGACGCGCATGGGTGCGGGCTGGGGACAATTGATTCCGTGCTACCACGTGACTGAACCCAATATCCAATATTACATTGTGGCTTTTGGTGAAGATGGCGCTCCTTTGGGATTTGCCGGAACCGCAGATGCCCCCTTTTCAGTTCCTGTCGTGGCAGAACGCACCATGCCGCCACCTGCGCTGCCTGGAAGCATTCCTCCTGAAAGCTGTGCGCCGGATGCGACGTGTCCTTCTGGTGTGGTGGGCTGCGATGTCGTTCAAGCGGGTGGTGGTGCCGCGGGTTATGACGAAGACTGCGAGGAAACTTCAGAATGCCAGTCAGGGCTTGTCTGTCGCGATGACCGATGTGTGTTTAAAGACGACGAGGACGACACGGGCGATAGCTCGGCTTCTGAATCGGATGCGCCAAGGTTCTTTGGCCAGTTTGGTATGACTCTGGGACTTGGTTGGGTGGACAGCGGCATGCGCGCGGATCGAAGCGCGCCAAGTGCTAGCGACTATCCGGAGTCATGGGGGGGAGCCTTGATAGGGTGGGTTCCTGAAGGCGAAAGCAAATGTGCAGACAATAACAATAACAATGCGGATGATTGTGTGGAGGTTAATACCCCAGGCATTGTGCCTACTGTGGCGCTTCGAGCCACGGTAGGGTATTACATTTGGACGCGTTTTGCGTTGGCGGCGTCATTTCGTTTTCAGCTTGATCGCGGTGAAGGCCAGATGTCTGGCATGCAAGTGGGGCTCCGCGGGCAGTATTTATTTACGACGCCTAGCGAGACCGGTATTAACGTGGCGGGATTGCTAGGCTTCACCTATGGTCAAATCAGTCCGAAACCCCCTCAACAGGATGAAGCTCCCGCCAAAGGGTGGCCCTTCGTCTTGGCAGGCCTTAATGGCGTGAATATCGGCGCCGTCATTGGTTATCGGTTTACTCGCAACTTTGGCTTGCATGTGACTCCGGAATTTCATCTGCTTTTCCCGAACGTCTTGCTGAACCTTGACTTGACTGCAGGTGTTGAAGTTGGCTTCTAAGGCATTCTCTCGCTAGAGAGCCTTAGTGTAGTGACAGATTTTTTGCCAATCCGCGGTCGACAAATCGATTGAGTGTCTTACACACATCGAATGTGCTCATTGAAGTGAGTGCAATGATGGCGTGTACGTCGCGCTTGCCATCGATGGCATCCAACACATGGCGTTCTTGAGGCGTAACGTGGGTATTGGCCTTGGTCGCAGGGCCGTTGTTGCGCGCGAACACCATGCCCAGGTCTGGCACCCGATGACGGATCACATTCCACTCGTCAATTCGACGCACCCCTTCCATCAGCAGTGATTGCATGGGCAGCTCAAGTCGAGCCAGCTCAGCCACAGGGAGCAAGGTTTCTCGATCAAACCTAAACGTGCCTTTGTCCCATCGTAACACTTCACACAACAGATCGGTGGTCTGTTTTTCCAAAGCATCCCGCAGGTCATTGGCAGAGATGACAGATTGATCCAGTAGACGCTTGCCTAGGAGCTTTTCGAGTTTGTCTGAGTCATCGTGAAGGACTCGCTCAAGCTCGTCACGGCCAATAAGACCTTTTTCAATGAGATATCGGCCCAAGAGAAACTCTGCACTGGCTGCTTCACCCACGGCCATGTCCACTTGGCCGTCCCGCAGACAAATATTAACGACATGGTCGTCTTGCCGAATGTTGAGTGTTCCTGTTTGTCCTTGGATTTGTAGCATTTGGAGGGTTTCAACGAGGGGAGCGTGATCGATACGCCCTTCCAACGAAGCCATGCCTCTGGTGCTGGGGGTGAGTTTTCGTAAATCATGGCTGAATGTACGGAGTTGAGCGTCGGACAACTCTTGGCGGAGGAGATGGCTTAGTGTCCGGCTGCTTATCGGGTTTTCGAAATGTACGTTTTTTAATAATGGCGTTAGTTGTGCACTCAAGCATTCGATCCACGCGTCTAGGGAGGAATCTGATTCGAACTCAGTGGATGCCTCTAAGGAGGATGGAGCAGTGGGCTTCAAAGAAGAACGGTGTGGTTGCGGTAGTTCGTGCAGCGTGTTGGTCTCGGGTTGGATATAATTACGAACACAGCTGAGTAGTCGATCAGGTGTGAAAGGCTTGGGCAACGATGCTGCATGGAACTGCTCCAGTGCTTCTGTGGAGTCCAAGGAGGCTGGGTGCATGAAAACCCATTGGGTAGAAGGGCTGGAGGAGTGACTGTCGATGAGGCTATGCAGTGTAGGAATGCTGCTTCCTAGGGTGGTGAGATCAAGAAGTACAAGTGCCGGACAAAGCTCGGACAATAGTCCTTCGGCTCGCACGGAAGCATCGGCATGCGCCACAGAAAATCCAGCAGTTCGCAGTGTTCCTGCGATCAATTTTCGTACGGTGGCATTCGACTCGATAACGAGTACCTGCGCGAAGGACATCCTGGGCTGTAAAAATGACATGTTTGGGGGCAGAGTCAATCACCCCTGTGAGAGATTGGCTTAAATCAGGCCCATGGTACGCCGTAGCTGCATGGCCGTCTCGGAAGTCCAAAACGCCATCAGGTCGCGGACTTCAGGACATTGATGTACGAGTGACCCTCCTTGGAGACGGCTGAGGTCTCGGCGGGATCGACGTATCAGATCAATGCTACCTGGTAGATCATCGCTTATAAGTGCGGCAATTCGGTAGGCTGCCTGCTCAATGGCAGCCACCCAGGCCATGAAATCCACCTCCTGGCCCGCAACATAGCTGGCAGCGGCTTCTTCAGTGGCTTTGCGCGCTTTACGCGAAAGGGCTCGGAAAAGCCGCTTACTTTGCTCGTCCATCACTTCTTCGGCAGTCAGTCCTGCGCCATAGCTTGGCGTCACGCCGCGGGAAGCGGCCGCAAGCAGGATCTGTAGCTCGCGGGGCATGAGCTTGGCCGTTGCCTCCAATTGAAGAGCAATTTTTGCAAGTGCATACGCAATCAAGAACGTCTGTTTGGAGCGGGTGTGTTCTTCAATGTCCGTCGGAATCAATACAATCGGGATGTCGCCGAGTTCAATGCCCACCCCACGGCTTCGTGCACTATGAAGATAGAGATCGAATTCCTGTATATCGAGGATTTCGGCCACTTTTCTAACAAGTCCAACGATAGATCGATCTCCTCGCAGGGAGAGTTTTTCCCATGCGCCATACCCATCCAAGTCGGGCGGAAAGAGCTTTCCTATGCCGCTGCGCAAGGCTCGAAGCAACTGCGTGGCGTTTTTGCTGTTTAACGGGAACTCAGCAAGGGATTGCAGTCGTTCAAAGTTAAGAGAAGCCGGTAATCCTTCAGCAGGGCGTAACGGTGTCGACTGTGACAAATCGATATCAGGACTTGTCGCAGTGCCAAGAACTAACACGGGCTGAATGGCAAGCCTTGCTTCGGTAGGCCGGTGGCTCACTAAGTACAGTTTTGCAAGTTCGCGCCACATGTCAGTGAGAGTGACATCGGTTTGGAGAATTTGATGGAGCTCATCGATAGCCTCTGCCGGTTGATTGGCTTCCCGTAAACGCTGCACCAAAATTTTTCTCAAACCAAGATCCCCATGCGTTTTGGCAATACCCATGCGGAGGGTATCGATGGCTACCTCCGTTCGTTCACGTTTATAATGATGTACCCAGGCGAGCTCACGGTAGGCGGTGGCAATGAGTGCAACATCGGAGGGGGTATGTTTGAGAAAATTTTCGAGCGCTTGGATAAAGTAATCCCACTGATTGGACTCTTGGGTAAGTTGTTTGAAAGACGTTAATAATGGTTCTGTTGGGCCACCTAGATTTAATGCCTCAAAGTAACAGTGCAGGGCTTTTTCGGCCTCGCCTGTCACCATGTGAAGTTTGCCAAGGCAGTTAAGCGCGATGGCTTTTTCGTGATCGGATTGAGCAATGCGCGCAAGACGGCTTGCGGTGTTTAGGGCTGCTGTGGTTTCTCCTGAAGCCAGCTGCAGTTCCGCAAGTTGCGCCAATGCTTGGTGATGATTGGCGTCGATGTGTAGAGCGCGTTCTAAGTGTTGCCTGGCCGTAACTGAATCCCCCAAGTGCTCTAAACTGAGTTGGGCTACTTCTGCGTGGTATTGAAGCAACATCGAAGGCTCTTTGGATAAACGAATCGCTCGTAACAGTAACTCCACGGCCGGCTTCCATTGCCGATCGGCTTTATAGATAGCTGCAAGCTCAAGAATTGCTTCAAGATGTTCAGGCCAAGCTTGCAAAGCTTTTTCCAACGCATGAATTGCCGAAGCAATATCGCCTTCTTTCTTGGAATGAATGTGTGCGATGCGTAGCCAGAGGCTGGCACTCTGTTGAGGGTTCGATATGGCTATTGCGACATCGCTTAGCATTTCAGTAAGTTGCCGATGTTGGCCCGCGCTGCTCAGGAGTAACTCCAAACGATCGATGCCTACGGTGTGTTGAGGCCATAGTCTAAGGGCATGCGTGAGATCTTTGAGAGCCTCTACGGGGTTTTCAAGCTGATCCATGTGGATGCGCGCACTGTCTACAAGATGGGTTGCGGCTTGTTCTGGATTTAAGCTGGCTTTCGCGAGTAACCGTTTGGCTTCTACCGTAAACGTTGGATCGGCACCTGTTTCTGCAAGACGTACGAATCCATGAAGGGCTCCCAGGTTTTGAGGGTCTTTTTTGGCAGCAGCGCTGTAGACATTGACTGCATCGGGGTGATTCGAAGACTCCAATGCTTCGGCCAGGCGTAACAGGTGTAAAGATGCCATGGCTGGTGTCGGTGCAATTTTGGATAATAACCCTTCAATTTCCACTAATAGCCCGGAATCACCTGTCTTGAGTGCCAGAAATTCTAAAAGCATTAGCGCATCTTCATCCTGTTCAAAGGTCTTAAGAATTTCAAACGCACTCTGTTGAATGACTGCAGCTTGGCTTCCTTGAACGGCTTCAGGAACAAAACCTCGTGTGATTTCTCGCCACTGGGCCACACGCAGCAACGGATCACGCAGAGCTTTAATCCATTGTGGATACAGTGCCTTTAACTCTTCGTTGTGACCTCCTTGTAGGTAAAGTTGCTCCAGTGCGTGAAAGGCTTCCAAATGATTGGGACGTTGTTCAAGTGCTGTTTGAAAACATGCTGTTGCTTTGGTAGGGTCTTTTAAGCGCTCAGTCCACACTTCGCCTTGTTGGGTTAATCCTTCTACAGCCAAGTTTTTGTCAGTGGTAGAGCTTGAAAATTGTTGCAAGTCTTCAATAAGCTTGCGCCAGTCTTCGTTTGCATAGTGCAGTCGTATCAGCGAAGTGTTTGCTGTGTGCAATGAAGGTTTGAGAAAAAGTGCTTCCGAATAAGCGTGAATAGCCTTGACATGATCACCAAGGCGTTCTTCGTAAAGTTCACCGAGATCAAGAGATGTAAAAGCTTTTTCAGCTTCGTCGCTATGGTGCTTAAGTTTAAGCAAAAGCACTTCGGCGAGCTGTTCCCATTGCGAGTGCTTTCGACTTAACGATTCCAAAGACATCAAGGATTCGGTATGCTTAACGTCAAGCTCCAGTGCCCGGCGGTAGTTTTCGACGGCTTCTCGAGTCTTCCCCATCGACTTTTCGTAGAGCGTTCCAATCTGATAGTGTAGTTCTGCTTTTTGCTCGCTAGTTGTGGCGGCATTGAGTTCAAGTTGGTAGGTGTCAATCACATCATTCCAGCGGCCTGCTTGATAATAAAGACGCCGTAGCCCACGAAGCGCTGGTAAATAGTTTGGACTAGTCTTCAGAACTTGGCGAAACTCTAGAATCGCTTGCGAAGTATCTTGTAGATGGTTTGCATAAATTTCCGCAGCCCTATGCCGAAGCTCTATGCCAATGCGGCTGTCTTTAGTAATAGTTGCTTCCGTGTGTAGAGCGGTAATCAGCGTTTTGTAATCTTGGTGATTCTGTGCAGCACGCTGCAAGGCATGAATGGCGTTCAGGTTGGTGGGGTCGAGCTTGAGAATTCGTTGATAGACCTGTGCAGCGTGCTCGTGGTCGTTAATTTTTTCTTCGTACAGTGCTCCAATTGTAAAAAGAATTGCGATCTTTCGGTGATTGTCCGTTGCAGCATCGAGTAAGCGTTCGTGTAGCTGCGCCAGTTCAACAAATTTGCCTGTAACGCGGTATAATCTATCGAGAGCTTTCAACGACGGATCGTACCCAGGGATGAAACTTAGCGCGCGAAGGTGTTGCTCAATGGCGTCATCAAGTTCGTCAAGCTTAGTTTCAAGGAGGTCTGCCACCCGTGCGTGTGAATGGGCGCGTATAGAAGGATCGTCACTTGCGTGGGCAATCTGTAGGTTGATGCCAATCAAGGCATCCCAGTCGCTTCTTGCCGTGTATAAATTGCTTAATGCCTGGAAGGCCGGATCGTAATCAGGCCTAAGATGTAGAGCGCGTTCATACCAATGAATCGCAAGTTCTTCGTTTTTTAACTGCCGCTCGGCCAACCCACCAACATGTTGAGCAATATGCACGATTTCAGGGTTGTCTGTTTCCGCATCCGCCCACAAACTCCATGCGGAGATGGCATCTTCGTAGAGCCCTGTTTCTTCATAAAGGTTAGCCAGTCGATGAAGGATGACAGGATCATCTCCAGAGACGGCAGAGGCCATTTTTAGAGACTTTACTGCACGATCGAGATCTTTTAGCTTTGTGAGACTGACATGGGCTATTTCAAGCCAGTCTGTGACTTTAAGTTTAATGTCATGGGTTTGCTCTGTCTCGTGGTGCAAGATGTTACAAAGTTCATGCCATCGTTGGTGCGTATGGTGTAGTCGTTTGAGTGAGGAAATGGCGCCGTGATGTCCAGGATCAATCCGAAGGGCAGCGTGATAGAATTCAGCGGCCAATTCGAGATTGTTTTGTTTGGTTTCTGCGAGTTTTCCTCGTAGAAACAATTGGCTTGCGCAGTAATTCGGATCATCTTTAACGATGTTCGCTCTTCGTTCATAGATGGTGGCGAGATCCTCCCAGTCTTGGGTGTTCCTGAAGCAACGTTCCAGTGCGTTGAGAATACTATGGTTATCAGGAGAAAGCGCTAAAGCTTCGAGATAAACCTCTTTGGCCAGTGCGACATTGCGGACATGCTCTTCAAACAAAACCCCTTTACGGTACAGTAGCTTTGCTTTGTCATGAGGATGCGAAGTAAGAGCGATTTCCGCATCAAAAAAAGGTAGAGCGGCATGGTAATCTGTTTTTGCAATTAGCAAACGCCGCGCATCTCTTAGGGCAGGGAGGAAATCTGGGGATGCGGCGTAGGCTTTTTGATAGTGTTCAAGCGCAGCGCCCGCGTTGTCCAGGTGATTTTCAAAAAGGCGCCCTAGTTCATAATGTAGGCGTGCTGTTTGTTCTGCGGAAGGATGATTGAGAAGCTCTTCTTCAAAATGCTTAACAAGAATTTTTGCATTGCTTGCTAACGGACGTTTGTGTTGCGTAGCAAATTCCTCATAACTTAACTCTTCTCGAGTGGGACGTTGGCTTTCGAGAGGTGGCCGGGTCGGCTTGAGTGGCTGCGGTCTTAATCGAGGAGGAGGTGGTGGTGGAACAGGCACTAAAGACCCTGCAGGTTTCGATGGAGGAAGTGGGGCAGGTGCCTCGGAAATACGCGGACCTGATTTCAGATCTTCAACATCGAGCAACTCAAGCTCTGAGGTGGATGGGGTATTGGTTTCAGCCATTACTTGTAAGCATACCAGCAATACAAGCGTGAATTAAATAAGGCTAGGTGCGCACATTGCCGTACATGAAGGTGTGTAAAGCGATGCCGAGTTATGTGCTGAAACTAGAGCCGCAGCCACACGTGGCTGCCGATTTCGGATTGCTAAACTTGAAGCCCGAGCCGTGCAGTCCCTCTACATAATCGATTTCGGTGCCTTCAAGATATTGATAGCTCATCATGTCTACATAGAGCTTGACGCCCTTTGATTCGAATGCACGGTCGAATTCTTGGGTTTCATCTTCGAAGTACAAATCGTACGAAAAGCCAGCACACCCTCCTCCAATGACACGAAGACGCAACCCTTGTTCTTCAAGGCCTTCGTCTTTTTGGATTTCTTTGACTTTGGTAGCGGCTTTTTCGGTGAGAGAAATCATGGAATTTTGTAGGGTTGAGAAGTGTTCGTTTCCTGTTAATATAGCCCAAAATACAAAGTATTCCAGGGAGACTAAGGTGGATACCGTTTCCAGCTACGAACTGCAAGGGCGCCGTGCGTTAATCACCGGAGGGGGCAAGCGTGTGGGGGCCACCATTGCGCAACGGCTCG
Source organism: uncultured Polyangiales bacterium (assembly GCA_964640175.1). GTDB lineage: Bacteria > Myxococcota_A > Polyangia > Polyangiales > JACKDX01. Next base: position 154,980 of record CAZXFW010000007.1, read on the forward strand.
GCAAGGAAGGCATGCAGGTTGCCATCCACTATTTCCATTCTAAGGATGGTGCCGAAAGCACAAGAGACACCATCGAGCAGTCTGGTGGCAAAGCATGGCTGCTTCAAGCAGATTTGCGCACACCTGCGGCATGTCGTGGGCTCGTGGACCAAGCCATCGAGGTCATGGGTGGATTGGATGTGATCGTGGCAAGTGCTGCGGATTTCGAGCCTGTCCCGCTCGAAGAGATTTCGTCTGAAGCGTGGACCTATACCATGGCGCTTAACTTGGAGGCGCCTCTCTGGGTCGTACAACACGCTGCGCCGGTGCTTCGACGTGCTCAGGGTTCTGTGGTGTTTGTCACATGTCACAGTACGCTTAATCCGTTTAAAGGATACATCCCGTATGTTGTTTCCAAAGCAGGATTAAAACAATTGATGCACGGACTTGCTTTGGAATTGGCTCCGGACGTGAGGGTTAACGCCGTTGCGCCCGGGGCGGTGCTGCCTCCAGAGCATGTTCAGGAGGCAGGAAGAGTTCATATGGCGCGTAAGAATTTGCTCGGCAAATTGGGGCGTCCCGAAGATGTCGCCGATGCCGTTGTGTATTTATTAAAAGCGCCGTTTGTCACAGGTCAAGAACTACTTGTGGATGGTGGTCAGCTTCTTAGCGGGCGTTAGCTTTCATAGAGAATGTTAACAGGGTCTCCGAGCGCTGTGTATAACGCATGCCGAGAGGCAAGATGGGCTTGTTCGACGTAAGCTAACCCAATCCACTGGTTGTGTTCGGTATCGAGCACCGCAGAGGTGATTGTTCCTACAGGTTTGTTATCGTGATCCAGTAAGGGTTGGGAATGGCTCAGGCCAGAGGTGCTAGCGGCTTTTATCTTAACAAGCTGTTGTTTGAGTTTTCCGCGGTGCTCCAGCATCGAAATAACTTCTTGCCCGATGTAGCACCCTTTATTAAAGGACACGGCTCGGTGTTTAATGCCAGCTTCCTGAGGGTACCTCTGTTCGTCAAAATCTATGCCACATTGAGGGATCCCCTGGCGCAAACGCGCAAGTTCCCAGGCATGCTCTGAGAGGACTGTACCTTGAGCCTGTTTCACCACTTCGATGATCTTTTCTTTTGCGAAAGAGGCGTGTGCTGAAGGGACAAGCACGTCCACGCCACCATAGCCTAGGCGGTCACACGTAAAGGTTTCCATGCCTTCAAGTACGAGGGCTTGAGCCGCTTCGTTTGCAAGCGGGCCTTGCAGGCTCCATAGGATTTTGTCCTGGACGACATTGAGTGTGACGTCTTCCATAATGATGTATTTTTCAAAGTGCTCCACCAGGGAAGGGTATGTAGGTTGAGGAATGAGCAGATAAAACTGATCACCCCGATCGAATACCCAGAGATCACTCAAGATTTTCCCTTTGGCGGAGGGAGCGATGGCATAGGTTCCTTGATTGGCCCGGCTGAGGCCGACATCGTTGCTGATCTGACCGTTGAGCCACGGGCGGGCATCTGCTCCTTGCACCAGGAGGATGGCGGTATTCGTGATTTCATATGCACCGACCGTGCGTGTCCATGCGTTCGTTTGGGAAGGTTGGGTCACAGCGGTGAGTTTAGTGATCGTGAGTCTTTGAGCAAGGCTCTAGGGTTCCTGCGTACAGTCGATGGACTTGGCCGGCGGCTTGAAGCATGAGTGCGCCGTCATCAGCAATATCCATAAGAGTGCCTTCCATGTGTCCGCAACGTACAGGCGTGTTGAGGAAGGCAAGGCGTTGGCGCAAGCTATGAAGGGCTCTTGTGAGTCCTGCTTCGGCGTAGGCATTCAGCCAGTGTTCTGTGCGGTTCAGGAGTGTTGCAAGTACTTCGGAACGATTGAGTTCGGTGGCCTGTGGGTGAGCCAGGCGCATTGATGTGGCGTATTCGACCAATGTCGGTTCGAACGAGATTCGATTCACATTGAGGCCGATGCCTATAATAAGTGTTTCTATGCGGTTTCCTTGGCTGTGGGCTTCGGTGAGTAGTCCCGCGCATTTTTTCCCCTCGAGAATGATGTCGTTGGGCCATTTAATAGACGCAGTCATCGGGATAAATGTCTCTACGGTTTCAGCCACAGCGACTCCAGCGGCCAAGGTGATGGGAGCGAGGTTCGCAGGTTGGCATGTTGTGTGGACAACAATGGAAACATATAGGTCGGTATGCGGTGGTGAAGACCATACCCTGCCGTGTGAACCTCTTCCCTGGCTTTGTGTATCGGCAACCACCGTGTGGCCGTGAGGAGCTCCATGCTGAGCGGCTTGTTTGGCGATGTCATTGCTCGAAGCGGCTTGTGATACCAATTGCATTGAACGTCCAAGCACGCGGGTTTTCAGTAGACGTTGAATGTGTGAATCTGAGAGATCTCCAAGCTGCGTTGTCATGAATAAAAGCCTTGGGCTAAGAGGTGCGAATAGACATTGCTCATGGCATGAAGCCAGATGCTTACCCCAATGCCACGGTGGTATGCGCGCGCCCAGCCAAATAAGAGTCCAGGGAAAAAAACCGCCAGGCGGTGTGGCTGAGGCATTGAGACCGCGTGCAGCAGTGCAAACAAAAGGGCTTGAAGCAGCCATGCAGGGATAGATAACTCGGCTCCGCATACATGTCGGGTAGCGGGCCACGCATCCGTAAGCCGTGTTTGGATGTAGCCGCGAAAAAACATTTCTTCAGGCAGCGCGATTAGGATCAATTGGCTCAGTCCAAAAGAAAACATTTCAGACGTTTTTGGAAACACAAAGGCTTGTTGGGGCTTGAACCATTCGATAAATCCTAACGTAAACAGAGGGAAAACCACGGCTGCTATGAGCAAGGCAGCCCCCAGTGTTTGGATAACTTTGGGTAGGTTGTGCTTAGCGAGTATCCAAAGTTCTTCAAAAAATCCTTTGTCATGAACTGGTTCGCCAAACACACCGCCAAGTTCAATGCCGTAGTGGGAAACCCCACGAGGATCGTGTTTTGCTTGGCGGACGGCCACAGCGATGAACAACACGGCCAGCAAGGCAGGCACGAGGTTTTGTTGTACCCATGCCCCTGGCAGTCGACACACGACACCTGTGGCTAGGGCAACTGCCCCATAAACGAGGAAAACTTCCCTTAAAGGGCCCGATTGTGGGGGCATGGTTGCCTTTATAGCGCGCGCCTTGACCGATAGGGTAGGGCGTTTAGACTACCACGCTCGGAGCGAAAGGGAGTAGGGGCGGCTTTTGATTCCAGATACCAAGGTCGCAGAGATTCGCGAACGTACGGATATTTCGTCATTGGTGGGCGAATACGTTCGGCTACAGAAGAGTGGCAACAGCCTCAAAGGCTTGTGTCCGTTTCATGCCGAAAAAACACCCTCGTTTTATGTTCATCCTGCCCGACAGTTTTTTCATTGTTTTGGCTGTCAGATGTCAGGAGATGTATTTAGTTTTTTCATGCGCATTGAGGGGCATGCCTTTAATGAGGCTGTACGACTGTTAGCTGAGCGTGCAGGTGTCGAACTTCAGCTTGATTCGGCGACGGCTTCGAAAGACCGTCAAACACGTTCACGCAAGCAACGTTGGTATACGTTGCTTGAAGACGTTGCGGGGTATTACATGCGTCAACTGCATGAGCACCCGCTTGCCTATCTTGCTCAAGCAGAACTTGATCGCCGCGGAATCCAACCCGCGACGGTTGAGACATTTCGATTGGGATATGCGCCTCATGGTTGGGATAATCTCGCCAATTACCTTAACCAACGTGGTTATTCCGTGGCTGAGGCTGAACAGTTTGGTCTGATTGTGCCTCGAAACAAAGCAGGCGCTCAGGCGGCCGGCTCCAGTGGGTATTACGATCGTTTTCGGCATCGCTTGATGTTTCCGGTCTCGGATTCTCAGGGGCGAATCATTGCCTTCAGTGGTCGATTGCTGCCCGAGCCCGAGGGGCATGAGGCGGGCACCGCTCCTCTGGCCGCAAAGTATATCAACAGTCCAGAACATCCTTTGTTTCGCAAAGGAGAAGTGTTGTTCGGATTGCATGAAGCGCGCGTCGCCATTCGTCGCAATGGCGTGGTGGTGTTGTGTGAGGGAAACTTTGATTTACTCGCATTGCATCAAAGTGGGATTCATCACGTGGCTGCGCCGCTTGGCACGGCATTAACCGAATTGCAGGTCAAGCTGCTTCGTCGGTTTGCTGAGCGGGTTGTTTTGATTTTTGATAACGATGCCGCTGGACGTAAGGCCATGCGTTCAGCGTTTAGTCACTTCAATACGATTGGCTTACAAGCCCAAGTGGTCATGTTGCCACAAGGCAGTGATCCAGATAGCTATGTGCGCGAGCACGGAGCAGAGGCGCTTGTGCTTCAGCTCGAAAGTGCGCGGGGTATCATTGAATTCATCATTGACGATTCAGCCGAGCAGTGTGGAACCGATGCCCGGGCAAAGGCACAGGCGATCGAGGAACTGGCCGAGGTGCTCAACTCGGTAAACAACCCCATTGAGATGCAGTTGTATACTGAACGCATTGCCAGGCGATTTGCCATCACCAACTTAAAGGCTGTTCAAGACCAACTTCGACGGGGAGGGCTGGGACGCTCCTTCAAATCGGAGCACCGTGGCATTCCGGCGGCAGCGCGTTCCTCGGAGCGGGGTGCCCGGTCATTTAAAGAGCCTATCCAATGGCTTATTTTAGGGGCGCTTTTAGACGAGCCTGACCTTTTTTCCACAAAAGAGGCAGAAATTTTTGCTAGGCTTTTGACGGACCCTCAAGTTCGGGTCATCTTTGACGTCTCGGCGGGGGTAGTGAAAGAGCGAGGGCATTTAGACGCGGTTAAACTGTTGGCTCAGATCGGGGATATACCAGCCCGGACTCAGCTACAGAGGCGTTTGTCTATTCAAAAGCACGAACCGGAGGCGGCCCGCGAGGTTTTAATGAAGGGACTGCATCAGTTGGCCAAACAAAATATAGAGCGCGAGTTGCCCGCGCTTGCAAGGCAAGTTAAAGAAGCCCGCTACCTTGGAGATGAGCCTCGGGCACTAGAGCTTACCAGGGAGCGTGACCGGCTGTTTCGCAGTGCACAACAAGCGATGCAAATTGTGAAGGGGTGAACATGGCGAGTAAAGTAGCAAACAAGACTAAAGTGGATGGCAAAACCGCGTCCACCAAACCGCGTAAGACGCGAGGCGCGAGTTCAAAAGATAAAAAGAACGGAGCGTTTCGTTTACGTGGGACCGAACCAAGAGAAATCCAGCGGCTTGTAGAGCGAGGTATTGCTAAAGGATTTTTAACGTTTGATGAGATTAATGACGGGCTTCCTCCCGACATGATCAACTCCGATCAGATTGATGAGCTAATGGGCATCATCCGTGCTGCAGAAATTGAAGTGACGGATTCCGCTACCCATCGTGCTCGGGCAGCGAACGGAACGGCAGACAGCAGTGCCCCTGCACAGCCCAGCGTAGCGCCCCAAAGCATCGCACCTGCTGCCTCTGAACCACCGCCTAAGTTTTTAGGCAAAGAGGCCGAAGAGATTTATCAAGCCAAGTCCAACGATCCTGTTCGTATGTACCTTCGAAAGATGGGATCTGTCTCGCTTCTTACTCGAGAGGGTGAGGTTGAAATCGCCAAACGCATTGAAGACGGCGAATGTAAAGTGTTTGATATTCTATTGAACTCCAGAGTCGGTATCCACGAAATCATCGATCTCGGTGAACGCCTCAAAAAGGGAAAGATTCGAGTTAAAGACGTTGTTAAAGATGCGGATACCGAGAATGAAGAGCAAACAGAGTTCGATGAAGAGGCTGCCACCAAGCGTGTGATCAAGCTTATTGATAAAGTGAAGCGGTTTGAGGTTCAGACTGGTAAGTTAAAGAGCGAGCTGAACTCTGCAAAGCGTTTGACCGATCGTCAGAAAAAAGGATTGCAGGCGCAGCTTGAGCGCGGCCGCAAAGATTTGCTTGGAGCCCTATTGGCGATTCGGCTTAGCAAAAAGCAGGTTGACCAGATCATCGACAGGATTAAATCGTACTCACGTCGCATCGAACAAACAGAAACAGCGATTGAAAACGCAGCGCGCATTGCGGGTGGACTCGATGTCCGTGAGATCCGAAAGGCGATCAAAGAGATCCAGAGCAACAAGATCGTTGAAAAGCGTGTTAATAGAAGGCTTAAAGTTGGTCTTCCTGACTTAATGCGTGCGGATGAGCTTATCAAGGAGATCCAAAAGACCGCGAAGAAAATCGAGGAGGACTTGGGTCAGCCGATTGATGTTTTCCGAATCACCTACCGAGAACTTAATAAAGGTGAGCGTCAGGCTGAGGTTGCTAAGGCCGAGCTTGTCGAAGCCAATCTCCGGTTGGTAGTTTCGATTGCGAAAAAGTACACCAATCGTGGGCTGCAGTTTTTGGACCTCATTCAAGAGGGCAACATTGGGCTCATGAAAGCCGTAGACAAATTTGAATACCGGCGTGGCTATAAATTTTCAACATACGCCACGTGGTGGATTCGGCAGGCCATTACGCGTGCAATTGCCGACCAAGCCAGGACAATTCGTATTCCTGTGCATATGATTGAAACCATCAATAAGTTGATTCGTACTTCCCGCTACCTTGTGCAGGAGCTTGGACGCGAACCTAATCCCGAGGAAATTGCCGAAAAAATGGAACTGCCTTTGGACAAGGTACGTAAGGTGCTCAAAATCGCAAAGGAGCCCATCTCCCTTGAAACGCCAATTGGTGAAGAAGAAGATAGCCATCTTGGCGATTTCATCGAGGATAAATCGGAATTGTCCCCAGTGGAGTCGGTCATCAATTTCAACCTTGAGAATCAAACACGCAGCGTTCTTAAAACACTGACCCCTCGCGAGGAGAAAGTGTTGCGGATGCGTTTTGGCATCGGGGAGAAGAGCGACCATACGCTTGAAGAGGTGGGGCAAGACTTTGAGGTAACACGCGAGCGCATACGGCAGATCGAAGCCAAGGCGCTACGTAAGTTACGTCACCCCAGCCGGTCGAAACAGCTTCGGAGCTTTATTGATCAATAGACCTGCAGTTCAAGGTCAGATGATGGAAGTTGTGCGAGGTACGTTTGGGGCCTATAGCTCAACGGTTAGAGCCCCCCGCTCATAACGGGGTTGTTCCAGGTTCGAATCCTGGTGGGCCCACTAAGAAGCACGGGAAAGCCGGATATGGCATCTTTGCTTGCGTCCTTGGCGTAGGCTTGGTATCCGTCTGCCACGTACTTACGAGGGCTGTTAGCTCAGGCGGTAGAGCAGCGGGCTTTTAACCCGACGGTCGCAGGTTCGAGTCCTGCACGGCCCACTCGTTCAGACTGTACAGTGATTTAATAGGTGCTCGGGCTAGCTCTTGGCTTGAAGATCATGTAGGCTGCGCCCACTTTTTGTCCCCATCGTCTAGAGGCCTAGGACGCGAGCCCTTCAAGCTCGTTACGCGGGTTCAAATCCCGCTGGGGACGCTAGCTACTAAAGTGCGACCGTTCCTGAGAAGTCTGGATCTCCAAAGCCGGTGACACTGACACCAAGTTTATTAGAGAGGGCCGCAAGCAGTTTGTTATGAGGCTCCCCGTTGAAGGAAAGGTACCTTCCCTGCTGCGGTAGGATGCCAGCTGATCCTCCCGCTACCATATAGAGCATTTGATTCCAGCTATGCTTGTACCCAAGGTTCTTGACCCAAAGCACAACGGTATGATCCAACAACGTTTCTCCAGATGCGCCTTCGGGGACCGAATCGAGCTTCTGGAGCAAATATGCAAATTGTTTGTAATAGAGCTTTTCAATGGCAATACGGGTGAGATAACTAGGGTGTGTTGTCTGGTTGGTTTTTTCTAAGTTGGCAAAGTCATGTGCGAGTTTGTGAGTATTGTCATTGTGTACAAGGTTTGGAATTCCTTCATTGGGCCATTGGGGGGTTCCCAGATCTCCTCCGCCAACGCCACCGGAGTTACCCAACTGAACGACCCCGACGCGTGCGACGTTACAGGAAAGGGCCTGGACCATCACATCGATGCTTAACCGACCTATTCGTGGAAAGTTGGCGATAGACATGGCGAGGTTTTCAGGAGCTACGGGCGTGCCCTCACAGGAGATGACAGTATCCAGCTTGCTTTCGAGTGCAGCCATGGCTTCAAGTTGTTGCTCAAGCTTGTCCTTGTCTTCTTTAGGTAGCTTGGATTGCAACGAGGCCACGTTTCCGGAAACGGTATCGAGTAGACGTCTTCGTTGAGCTTTATAGGCTGCTTGATCGTCAGGGTTACCTTGAAACCCAGCAAATACCGCATTGAAAGCAGCATTTGGAGTGGTATAAGGATCGTTTCTTTCGTTCCTAGCCTTGTATGAAATGATCCCGTTACCGCCACCGCCGCCGTTCGTGCTGAGATAAAGATGAGAGGGATTACTCGCGTTCCATTGCTTGGCAATGAAATAATCGAGAGAAATTCCTCCGCCCCAGAAATCGGTGTTGCCGCTGCCATATACTGCATTCGGAACACCCGTGAGCATCCAGCCAATGCCGCGATGTCCACCCGAGCCTGTGTCTTTTTGGCCAATCTGGTTAGAGGACATGTCACCAATTATGGTGAGCTTAGAAACATAGGGACTGAGATAATCCCTCATGGTGGAATGCAGCTGGCTTGCTTCTAATGCCTGACCGTGCGTCATGGCACTGGTTTTCCAGAAATTCTTGTTAATGGGTTCATTAGGAGAAAAAAATACGACAAAGCGCTTAGGGACTGAGCCACTTTGAGCAAGAGCACTTGGCATAAAGCGCAAGAAAGGAATGCTGGCGGCTGCCGCGCCCATTCCTTGCAATATCATTCGACGTCCTAATTTCTTGCCACGCATGGTTACCTCTAGTTGGTTTGTGGAATTCCGATGAAGCGGAATCCATCGCTGGTTGCAATGTTGATAATCAGTTCCTTGATCAATCCGTCTGTTTCCGTGAATTTTTTCTGCAGATCTTTGAGGACGGCTTCTTCTCCCTTGGTCTCTTCGCGATGAAGTGCATAGCGGTACCACTGTTTGGTTATACAATCTTGTACGCCTTGACTGGTTTCAAGCGCAGAGGTCAGAGCTACGACATCATTAAGTGTTCCAGGCATGTCCTCAGGGCCAGAGTGCACTGTAAAGGGAGGGGCTTGTGCCAAAGCGTCAAACTGGCCAACGGCATCATACTTGCCAAAGCCTGCTCCAATGGGATCCATGAGCTTGTGACAGCTCGAGCAAACGGGGTTTGCCATTCTCTCTTCGGAGGAAGCATCTGGATTGACGTCTGGAGGGGGATCGGGCATGTGTTGGCAGAAGAGTTTTTCCCTTACGAATTTCCCTCGAAATACAACGGAGGGTTCTTCAGCGGCAGAAGTTTTAGTAAGCCAAGATGGCTGGGTAAGCACGCCTCTGCGTTGGGCGGCATCCAGGTTGACTTGTTGAAAGTCACCGGTCACATCCATTCCGTAAACTGGCGCAAGAGTTTCGTTTACAAACGAGTAGGAAGCAGTGAGCAATTCATGGAGTGAGCCTTCGCTATGCAATACAACATGTTCGGTGAACCGCATGGTTTCTTCGAACATGGCGTTGGCAACGTCGACATTCCACTCAGGGAATAGTGTGGCGTCTTTTGCAAGTTCATCCAAGCCAGAGATGTTCATCCATTGACGATGGAAGCTACGAATGCTTTGAGCTGCCTTGGGATCGTCAAGCATGCGACGTGCCTGAGCTTCCACAGCTTCTGTTGTAGAGAGCTCACCTGCGGCAGCCGCTGCAAAAAGCGTTTCGTCAGGCATAGACTGCCAAATGAAATAAGACAAACGTGATGCGAGTTCGTATGGCATCAGTGAAGTAATTTTAGCATCTTCAGCTGGAGTTTCACCAAGCTCTGTCAAAAAGAAGAACTGAGGAGAGATGAGCACAGCCTCAATCACCAGTTGGATTGCCATGGTGGCAGACCAGCTTGATTTTGCATCCTGATACAATGCAAGAAATGCAGCATGTTCTTCTTCTGTAAGAGGGCGACGGAATGCACGCAGACCGAAAGTGCTAATGAAGTTATCGATACAAGGCTCGTCGGAAGGCTCACAGCCAACAACCTCATTTAAGCGTTCTTCTACGACATGTTGAGCAATGTCCGTTGCTGCGTTGGCATACTGATCGAACTGAAGTTGTGAAAGCCCAGAAACGGCATTCGCCTCAAAGCCGCCGATTCGCTCATCTTCGGTGAAGTCGTTGGCGGGATTGGATGTGTCGCCAAGTAAATCATGCACCGTGTTATTGTATTCAACCCGAGTAAGGCGTCGAAATTGTGGTGTGGGCAGTTCAGTGGCTATGAGTGCATTGGGGGGGCCGTTCGGATCGTTGTGATGATCATCGATGAGACCAATGCAACCCATCGAGCTTCCGATGCTGACCCATGTAGTGAATGCAAGGAGATGTAAGCGTAATTGTGGCTGATCCATGACACCGTAAGACACAGCAAGAACAGTGCCGAACAGGTGTTATGAAAAACTCTAGTAATTAGAACAGCATTGAAAGAGTGTGTGGCGCATATAGAGCTCCTTGAGTGCAAGAGATGTTCCATTAGAGCAAAAGACGTTCCAAAGCGGAGGATAGACGTCTGGAATGCTAAGCGAATTTCGGGATCCTAGGCATGGCATGAAGTATGCTTTGATGAAGAGGCTTAAAATTTATGATGAATCGTATGTGGTGGGGAGGGGTGTTGTTCAGCGTGATGAGCTACGGCTGCGTCGGCCATCTTGATGGGGATGATAAGGCAGACACGTCGTTAGACGATGCTGGGCCACAAGATGATGTAAGTGACGATGTCATTGAAGATGTCGAGGATGCACATGATGTCATTACCGATGTTCCCGCGGATGATACGACACCACCGCCTCCTTCAGGTTCGCTAGATTGTGCATCGATAGAAGATGTGCTTTTGTGCGAAGACTTTGAGAGCGGATCCATCCGTAGTTCCATTTGGACCAAGTCCTTAAAGAATGGCGGCGCGGCAGACGTTTCGACTGCGCAGGTTAAGCAGGGAGACTATGCTTTGCGCATTACGCTTCCACCAGCACAGGGCGGCCGGGGTTATATTTATGTCGAGAATGTTTTTCCCGTGACAGGCAATCATGTCTTTGGCCGCGTGTATTTCTACATCACGCCTGAGGTCTATGGAGTGCATAATGAAGCATTTTACATTGGGGGAGAACTGACCCTGGGTGGAATGACAGGGGAAGCGGTGTATCGACTCAGTACAGGTGGGAACAACGATAAGTTTGGGAGTCGGTATGTCCATCCTTACATTACTTCTGAGCAAGGTCTTCATATTCATGGTGGGTTGAAGAAGGGAGCGCACACCATGGTGGAGAATCAGTGGCGCTGTATTGAGTGGGAATACGACGGGCCTAACAACAAAATGCGTTTTTGGTTTGATGGCGTGGAAGAGACCACCATGACGGTTAACGGAAATGAAAATCCCTTATGGAAGGCTCCTCCTGCGTTTCAGACGTTTTACCTCGGTTATGCGACGGTTCAACAGCCTCAGGCGACGTCGTATGTTTATTACGATGCGTTGGTGTTGGATACGGAGCGTGTCGGTTGCGGCACGCCGTGAAATTCATGAGCCTCGATTCATAGGGGCAAAGCCTGTATGATCCCCAGCTATGTTCGCTAAACCTCGGGTGCATCCTTATGAAGGTTTTCTTCACCGTGTCACTAAGCCTGCGCGTTACTTAGGGGGCGAGCATGGGGAGATCGTCAAGAGCTGGGATAGCGTGGATTGCAGGATTTGTCTGGCGTTTCCAGATCTTTATGACATTGGAATGAGCCATCTTGGATTTAAGATTCTCTATTCCATCATCAACAAGCATCCGAAGTTATTGGCCGAGCGCATGTACGCCCCTTGGACTGATATGGAAGCTCAGCTACGCGAACGAGGTGAGCCGTTGCGTTCGTTGGAAAGTTGGCGGCCCCTTGGTGATTTTGACATTGTAGGATTTTCGCTGCAGTTCGAGCTTACGTACACGAATATTCTGTTGATACTGGAGTTAGGCGGCGTTCCTTTGCGTAGCCATGATCGAAACGAAGATGACCCTTTGGTGATTGCAGGTGGTCCCACGGCAACGCACGCTGAGCCAATTGCTCCTTTCATTGATGCGTTTGTAATTGGTGATGGTGAAGAAAAAACACCTGAGCTCATGTTGACATGGAGTGCGTTACGCCGCTCTGGCATGCCACGTCAAAAGCGTCTTGAATGTTTGGCAAGGTTGGGGGGCATTTACGTGTCTGCGCTTTATCCTACCAAAGTACAGACGGATACGGGCTTGAGGGTGGTGGAGCCCGCTTCAGGAGATGTGCCTTATCCGGTGAAGCGTGCGTTTGTCAGCGACATCAGTAAACATCCCTTTCCTAGCGATGGCCCTGTGGCTGCGACTGAAACGATTTTTGATCGCGTGTCTGTCGAGATTGCGCGAGGATGCACCGAAGGATGTCGGTTTTGTCAGGCTGGAATGATCTACCGTCCCGTTCGCGAACGCACCCCCAATGACATTACGGAAGCGTTGATGAAGTCTATTAAAGAAGGAGGATATGACGAAGCTTCTCTCACGTCGCTCTCGACAGCGGACTACAGTGCCATTGCGCCATTAATTCATGAAGTGATGAATCGCCTTGAGCCTGAACGCGTGTCGCTCTCTGTATCATCGCTGCGCGCGTATGGGCTTGGTGAAGAGCTGCTCGACGACATCCAACGCGTGCGGGCTACGGGATTAACGTTCGCACCAGAAGCAGGAACGCAGCGCATGCGTGACGTCATCAATAAAAACATTACTGAGGAACAGCTCATGCAGACGGCTGAGCGGGTATTTTCGCGAGGCTGGTCCAAGATGAAGCTCTATTTCATGATTGGCCTTCCTACGGAAGAGGACGAGGATGTGCGTGGTATTGTGCAGACGGGTGCTCGGGCTCAGGCGATTGGCAAAAAAATGCAACGAGGTATGCCAAGAGTCACAGTCAGTGTCAGCACGTTTGTGCCGAAGCCCCACACCCCCTTTCAGTGGTGTGCAATGGATAACCACGATGCGGTGCTTCGCAAGCAAGCCTTGTTGAAAGAAGAGGCGCGGGGTACGCGTGTGCAACTACGCATGCATGATTCGCAAGGCTCGTGGTTGGAAAGCATTTTGTCGCGGGGTGACCGTACGTTGGCGGATGCCATCGAGACCGCGTATCATCAGGGTGCGCGCTTTGATTCATGGGAAGAACAGCTGAAGCTTAAGGTCTGGGAAGAAGCATTGCGCAAACATGGTATTGATCCGGTGATCTATCAGCAGACTATCCCGGTGGATGCCAGGCTTCCGTGGGATCACCTGGATGTGGGTCTTGAAGAAGGATTTTTGTTGCGTGAGTACCGTAAAGCGTTACGCAATCGACTCAGCCCGCCGTGTGGCAAAGCCCTTCACATGCATGTGCATCACACGAATCTTGAAGATGCTTTAGATGATCAGCGTAAGTTGATTTGTTACCATTGCGGGGTGGCGTGTGATTTGACGGAAATGCGCGCACAACGTGTGGAATATTTACAGACCCTTGGAGCCAACAAACGGCGCAAAGTATTGGAACCATTGCCAGAATCGGGACCTGTAGCTACTCGGAATCGACAGTTGCCCGTGCAGGTTCCACAGGGACCTGCGTTAACGGTACGTCTTGCGTACACCAAGCTAGGTCGAGCTGCCTACAGTTCCCACTTGGACTTGGTACGTTTGATCCCGCGTATTTGCCGACGCTTGGATTTACCGCTTCGTTATTCTCAAGGATTTCATCCCAAACCCGAGATGAGTTTCGGTCCGGCGTTATCGTTGGGTGTGGCATCTTTGGCGGAATATGTGGATATCAAGTTGAAGGCTCAAGATATCATTGATCGTGATGAGGTTCTGAGACGACTAACGACAAGCGAAGAAGAGGGGATCACAATTACGGCTGCTCAGTATTTAGGTAACGAGGACTCCGGATTGAGCAAGGCTATCAATCTTGCAATCTATGTTGCAGGAATTCCGGAAGCCGCACTTAAGAGCAGTGTGCTTAAAAACATCGACGGATTACATGCCCACATCGAAGCGCAACGCGGTTTACCTTTGGTAGTGCGTCGAGATGTTAAAGGCATTGGCAAGCGCATCGAAGTTGGTCGTTATCTTCAAGAAGTGCATGTGGCTCAAGGCGCTGAAGTGCTTGAAAAAGCAGGCTATGCCGGTGACCTTGTTCCGATACGGTTTAGGGTAAGCCTTGAGCCGACAGGCAGTGCCAAAGCCAGTGAAGTCATGACGGCTTTGCTTGGGGAGATTGAACTTCCTCTGAGGTTGGTGCGTGAAGCGTTGGTCTACCAGACAACGGACGCCATGCTGACTCCTCTACAATTAGGCGAACTTAGAGCGCTCGTGGCAGGGTCTGCATCGGCACTTGCTCAGGCTGTCTAGTCGGCTTAAGGTGCTCGCTTGTGAAAGATGTTTTAAAGAGTGTCTTGCGGCAAAGTGTGCAAGGGCTGGAGCATCGAATGCATTCCCTTCGCCGAAAGAGCAGCCTTCTAGGCTGGAAGCAATGGTTGACGGACTATGAGGGCCGTATCCTTGATGTGGAGCTGACTCAGCGCATGGCGCGGCTACTGCCTGTTTCTGCATTGACTGTGGCTATTGATACACAAGGCGTGCATGTGCATGCGTCCTTGGACTCTGGCGAGATCATGGATATGAGCCTTGTGCCGGAAAAGGTGCGATTTGCAACAGGCGGAGCCAAAGAAGTTGAAGTGCGATTGGAACCGGCGCAGTTGGCGTCTCATCCCTTGGCGCGCACAGTCGTAGGGGCGTTTGCATCGATTGTGGCCCATCGCATGTGGCGTGTGGTGCTTCCTGCGTTGGAACCTCCAGAGCTTGCTGTGGTAGATCAAGACAGCAACATCTTTCGAATTGACTTGCGATCTGTGCCAGCGGTTCGTCAAGTGTTGCATCGCCAGTGGGCTTGCATGATTACGGATTTGCTGAGCTTGCAGAGGCTTGAGCTTGAGCCAGGACAGCTACGCTTGGTATTTGCGTCCTTTATGCCTGAGCGTTAGGCCTTTAACACAGGGATATAGTGGTTTTTTTGCAAGTGCGTGACGAGAACTTGTGCACATGCATCGATGTCCTGCTTCTCTGTGTGCAACGTAAGCTCTGGGTGTTCTGGAACTTCATAGGGCGCACTGATGCCCGTGAAGTCAGAAATCGTTCCTTCGCGAGCTTTTTTGTAGAGGCCTTTGGGGTCGCGTGCTTCGCAAGTTTCAAGTGAGGTTGCCATATACACCTCGATGAACTCTCCTGGCTGATGCAGCGCGCGCACACGAGCACGGTCGATGCGATAGGGCGATACAAATGTTGCGAGCACAATTACTCCGGCATCCACAAACAGCTTGGTCACTTCTGCGATTCGGCGGATGTTTTCGCTGCGGTCTTCAGGAGAAAACCCCAAACCATGACTGAGTCCATGTCGCACGTTATCGCCATCAAGCACATAGGCTGCGATGTGGTTTTGTACAAGAAGCCGCTCTGTGCGTGAAGCAACTGTGCTTTTTCCCGATCCTGAAAGTCCTGTTAACCATACGGTGAGACCTTTATGGCCATAGGCCTTGGCACGCTCCTCGCGAGTAACCTCACCTCGATGCCACGTAATGTGATGATCTGAGCTCATCCATTCACCTTGAGGATGGCATGAAATGCTTCTTGAGGGATATCCACGCTTCCCACACTCTTCATGCGTTTTTTCCCCTCTTTTTGCTTTTCCAACAGCTTGCGCTTGCGGGAGATGTCGCCGCCGTAGCATTTGGCCGTGACATCTTTGCGCAGCGCTCGCACTGTCTCTCGGGCAATCACTCTTGAACCGATCGCGGCCTGGATGATTACTTCAAACTGTTGTCGTGGGACAATCTCTTTGAGCTTTTCTGACAGGCGACGGCCCATGCTATACGCCTTGTCTTTGTGCACAATCGCACTCAGCGCATCAACTTTGTCTCCGTTGACCAACATGTCCAGCCGTACCAATGGATTTCGCCGATAGTCAATTAGTTCATAATCCATTGACGCGTAGCCCTTGCTCAAACTCTTGAGCCTATCAAAAAAATCAAAAAGTACCTCCGCCATCGGCAACTCGTATGTGATGATCACACGCTCGGTGGTCACGTATTGAATGCCGAGTTGAATCCCGCGGCGGTCCTGACAAAGCCCCAGAACAGCTCCCACAAATTGACCTGGCACGTAAATCGATACTTTCAGGTAAGGCTCTTCGATGAAATCGATGTTACCCACTTCAGGTAATCTAGAAGGGTTCTCCACTTCGATGACGGTGCTGTCGTTCGTATGAACTCGATACACGACGCTAGGCGCGGTGGTGATCAAATCGAGGTTGTACTCGCGCTCCAAACGCTCCTGAACGACTTCCATGTGCAGTAGCCCGAGAAATCCACATCGGAAGCCGAAACCAAGCGCATCCGAAGTGTCTGGCTCGAACTGAAAGGCGCTGTCATTGAGGTTAAGTTTTTCGAGTGCATCGCGCAGTTCGTTGTACTGGCCGCTGTCCGTCGGAAAAATGCCAGAGAACACCATCGGCTTGACCTCTTTGAAGCCCGCCAAGGCCTCGGTGGCTGGACGACGAGCTTCGGTGATTGTGTCTCCAATCCGCGTGTCGCTGACCGATTTTATCGCGGCTGAAAAAAATCCAACCTCTCCGGTACTCAGAGAGTCGAGCGCGGTAGGAAAGGGAGAAAACACACCGATTTCGGTGACTTCGTAGTCTTGACCTACTGCCATGAGCCGGATTTTCGCTCCTTTGGACAGTGTGCCGTCCACCACTCGCACCAACACGACCGCGCCACGATAGCTGTCGTACCAGCTATCCATGACAAGTGCGCGCAATGGATTGCTGGGCTGACCAGTCGGTGGAGGGACGCGTTCGACGATCGCCTGAAGTATGTCGTCAATGCCTTGGCCAGTTTTTGCGCTGGCAGAAATTGCATTTGAACAATCGAGGCCAATCACCTCAGTAACCTCTCGGCGCACGCGATCCACATCTGCGCTCGGCAGATCAATCTTGTTAAATACTGGAATGATTTCCAGGTTGTTTTCTATTGCGAGGTACACGTTGGCAAGCGTTTGGGCTTGCACACCTTGCGCCGCGTCCACGACAAGAAGAGCCCCTTCGCACGCGGCGAGCGAACGCGACACCTCATACGTGAAATCGACATGGCCAGGGGTGTCGATGAGATTGAGCTGATACACTTGACCATCGGTGGCTTTGTATTTCAAACGTACGGCCTGTGCCTTGATGGTAATGCCCCGCTCTCGTTCCAACTCAAGTTTGTCGAGAAATTGATCGGTGCGTTGTCGTTCCGTGAGCGCACCTGTGTGTTCCATGATTCGATCGGCCAATGTGCTTTTGCCATGGTCGATGTGTGCAATGATGGAGAAATTACGAATGTGACTAAGTGACACAGCTAATCCGACAAGAGGCCGCAAAAAAAATAGTTACTTACGACGGGCTTTGGCGCTTTCTTCTAAGCTAAGTTGTCCCGGCAACTCTTGTGCATGGTGTTCTAGCACAAGGTCAATTCCTTCGCGGATATATACCGCAACCGGCACCTTGGTCCGCTCGTGCAGAAGCTTGAGTTTTTCGTTCTGCTCCGGCGTGATGTAAATCGTCGTCGAGACCTTTTTGCGTGCCATAGAAAAGATGAACATATATGACAACACACGTAATGTCAATGTGTTTGGTTGCCAGGGATACGGGGATATCGGTATGCTCGCCATCCTGAGGCCCAATCCCATGAAAACCCTTGGCAATTTGTGTTGGATATCATCGATAGGTCTTCTGTGGGCCGCATGTGGCGAGGGCAGTACGCTTCCCAAAGGCAGCCGTTCAGAGGACTCGGTGGCGGTGATATGCCAGGCAAGTGGATACGACATCAAGCCTGTCGACGTTAATAACGATGGCAGACCTGACATCCATCACATGTATCAGGATGGCAAAGAACGCTGCGTCCAATACGACATGAACTACGATGGAAAAATCGATATCTCACGCATTTTTGAACACGATGGGCGAACCCCTTTGCGGGAGGAACATGATTTTGATTTTGACGGGCGGGTGGATCAAATCACCTATTATAAGGGTGGCCAGGTGGTCCTGAAAGAACTCGATACAGACTTCGACAACACCATCGACATGTGGGTGTGGTGCCAAGGCCAGCACATCACTAAAGCACAACGATCGCGCCACCATTATGGCAGAGCAGACACCTGGGAATACTACGCCAACGGACGAATTCGTGGCATCACTTACGACGACAACAACGATGGCAAACCCGAAAAGTGGGAAGTATTCCGTGCCGAGCAGGTGGTCGCTGTTAAAGAAGACACCGATGCGGACGGAAAACCCGATCGGACAGAGCCTTTTCCTGCGGAGTCTGCGGGCTCACCGGAAGAGCCCGTCAGCTGCGATGGAACCCCTCTTAAGAGTGCTGCGCCATGAAACGAAACGACTTCGTTGCAGGGTTGGTGATGGTGTTCTTGGCATCGTGTGGGGGCGCAGACTCGCGTGATGAAGAGATAGTGCGTTCCATGCAAATGGTAGGAGCGACAAGCTTGGGCCAGGGGAGCGAGGCGAATCGATGCGACGTTAAACTTCCTGGTCGTGAAGAGAGCGAATACGACACGTCAGGAGATCAGGTTCCCGATGTGCGTAAAGTGTTTCAGCGGATTGGGAAGGAAAAAGACAAGCGTCTTGTCATGATATGCCGCGAAGCCGATCTCAACCAAGACGGCATCAAAGACGTGATCCGGTACTATAACGATGAAGGGCGGCCTATCCGTGAAGAAGCCGACCGGGACTTTAATGGGCGCATCGACTCTGTGATGTATTTTGATGCTGGCGAAGTCGTACGCCAAGAGCTGGATTCTACCGGTAAGGGCCGTGTGGATACGAAGATCTATTTCGATCGAGGCAGTCCGCTCCGTGCGGAACGTGATCTCAAGGGACGAAGCACTGCGACCAAGTGGCAACCCGATCGTTGGGAGTATTACGAGAAAAACCGCATTGTGCGCATGGGCACCGATCTTGATGGGGATGGCAAAGTGGATCGGTGGCAAAGGGACAGTTCGTTGGGGGAGCAAGCGGTTACGACGTCATTGGGCGAACCTGTGCTTGACCAAGAAGAGCAAGCAAAGGCCGATAAAGCCGCAGAGCCAGAAAAAAAACAGGACGAAACCAAAAACGCATCGCCTGCCAGTTCTGCCAACCCTCAAGCCAAACCATCCGGGACGGGTAAGTAGTTCGAGTGCCGTCAGCCGTTCGACTTCAGAAAATACTAGCCCAAGCTGGAGTAGCATCACGTCGGCAGGCTGAAGTGCTTATTCAAGAAGGCAAGGTGCGCATTAACGGACGTATTGTCCGTGAGCTTGGCATCAAGGCCAACCCACACAAAGACAAAATCGAAGTCAACGGCCGCAGAATCGTCGCAGAGACTTCGGTGTACTATGTACTCAATAAGCCGCGCGGTGTGGTGAGCACGATGCGAGATCCCGAAGGCCGTCCGAGCATTAAAGATATCGTAAGTAGGATTGGTGTGCGTGTGTATCCAGTGGGCCGGCTCGATTATCATACAAGCGGTGTCTTATTGCTGACCAACGATGGAGAGTTTGCAAACGCATTGATGCATCCCCGAAGGGGAGTGCCAAAGACGTATGTGATTAAAGCCAGTGGTCGATTCAACGAAACGCACCTGCAAGCGCTGCGCCAAGGCGTGCGCCTTGATAAAGAGACCACCACGGCGCCCGCGGACGTGCATGTGCTCAGCGAAGAGCCACGGCTGACGTGGTTGCGAATGACGTTGAAGGAAGGGAAAAACCGCCAAATCCACCGCATGATGGAAATGCTGGGCCACAAGGTGTTGCGGCTAAGCCGCCTGTCGTATGCGGGAATTGATGCCGAAGGACTCAGACCAGGGCAGATGCGTCCTTTGACGTCCCGCGAACTTGCACGGCTTAAACGCACGTACGGAAAGACCCAAGAGACACGTATTTAGGAATACATCAGGGGCAAGGGCTGTTGTAAACTTGGCATGCATTGTTGCTCGCACATCCGCAAGCACGTTCAATGGTTACCCCCTCCGCACCTGCGAACGTATTGGGGCTGGTCTCGGGACCTGTATTTAGCCCTACGTCTGTGCCCGTGTGCAGCATCGTGAAACACGATATCCTACAAAAATGCCCACTATCTTTAGTATGGCAGACTTTCGATTTAAACTCCATGCGAAGTTGAAGTCCGCGAAGCTCATAGTCTATGGCGGATTCTCTAACGAAATACGGCAAGTGGCTTCGTTGCCGGCATGGTCCTGCACCCGAACCTCAATCACGCTGGACTGCGCGGGCAACGTAAGCTCAGCCGTGAAGGCATTTTCAAAGGTATCTTTGGATTGCCAGTCGGCCGTAGCCTCGCCAGACGAGTTTAGGTAGCGGTAGGCATACCGAGCAATCCCGCTTTCGGCATCCGTGGCAGAAATTGCTAGTTGTGGCTTGGCCTTAGAAGATAATCCCGCAAGAGCCGCGTGTTCAATTGAAGGAGGTTGCTTGTCACCGAGCTCTTGCGCCAACCGCTGGTAATTCGCGGAAACATCGTTCAAGCGACCCGCGTCGTCCGTGAACATGAAGCTGGACGAGAGCTCTGCGGTCGATGGGGTAGGCTGAAGGACAAACCAAAACCATTTCTGCGTAAGTTTGGAAGTGGCAAGCCAGGGCAAGAGACTGTCTTGATACGCAATCACGTTGGCCGACTTGGCATTGCAGTCTGTGAAATCGACACACGTTTTATTTTGGCCGGGGCTAAACTCGGTTAGCCATAACGGTTTGTCAATCGCTTGAACGTAAGAAGAATTCAGAAACTCCCGGAATGACTCCACCGATGCCTGAGTATCCGCAACAGCCAAGGCGGGATCAGAGTTTCCTTGCCCGGCCTGATCTCCGGCAAGCCATGAGTAAGGATGAATGGCCCACACATCTACGGGAGGGGCAGTGCCATAACGCGCCCGGTAGGCATGGATCCACATAAACACCCATGCATTCGATTCCAGCATATCTCTCGCGCTCGGGTCGTTGCCAATGGCTGTCTTCATCGGCTCAGGCATGGAGTTGGGATCAGTAAACTCCTTTGTGCGCCACTTAAGAGGATGATTGTACCGAGCCCACGCAATGCCTCCGAGCACAATGCGGGCAGTGGGGTCATATTTACGTATCCTTGAAGAAAAAAGCGCAAAGTGGATCGCATAATCCTCAGGTGTGAAATACGGCGCCCAGTCTGGCTCATTGGCAATCTGGTAAAACGCTCCTGGCAAACGTTCTGCGTACATGGGAATCAAGAGGTAGCTCGCTAACACACTGTCCGTTGAGGGGTATGTGCCGGTGACCAACGCTTCTAGCTCTGCATAGGCCGCTTCTTCCTCATCATCAGCAAGATACTGTGTTTTGAGTGGGTCGAGATCGTAGCCTTCGGTGTTATCGGGCTTGCCGACCGTGAGCATCTGCTGTTGGTCGGCATAGCGATCTGCGCAATCTTCGATCTCGACTTGATTGGGATAACTACTGCCGTGGCCCCAGTTGAAAAACCAACCGAGTTTCATCTGATGTCCAAGCGCGCAGTGACCTCCGCCTCCAAAGCGGTGGTCTACGTTGTTAGCTTCCGGTGTAGAAGCCTTGCAAACAAGGTGGGAGGGTGATGGTGGCGGTAGCGAGCCGATGTTGCCGCTGCATTGGATGAGGCAAGCAATGTTGAGCGCTAGCCCCGTCCGGCAGGGAGACATAAGGTTGAACGACATCATGGCAAGCTCGGGATACTAGTTAGTGTTACATGTCGTCAGATCTGCGGCAACGAGGCTGCGGGTTCCCCGCCACGACCAGGCAGATTGACAGCGGCTCAAGGCGGACTATACTCCGGCCCACTTTGACGCGGGGTGGAGCAGCCTGGTAGCTCGTCGGGCTCATAACCCGAAGGTCGTCGGTTCAAATCCGGCCCCCGCAACCAAGTTGAAATCTTGCACAGCGTAGTGGACGCAAGTCCACGAAGCTGCAAGATTTCAACGATGTCTACGAGCATTCGCGAAGCGAAGCGCGCATCAACGTCCGCGAAAGACTATCTGCTCCGCGAGCACGCCTAAGCGGTATGTCTTCTCGTTTATACGGAGCCGTGTAGCCGATAGCGCTTGGAGATCTTCTTCTGTTGGTTCATCAACGTAGGCCTTATTGCCGGCTTGTTCGCCTAGCTTTTGTGACCTATTTTCAATGGTACGTGCTCTTGCTAGCAAACCGCGTGCTTCTTCGGTGAGGTTTTCTAATCTTTCGACAGCTTCCTCGGATGGCTCTCCCGACAGCCCTTGCGTACCAACGTCATAATATGCTCCATAGTGCTCTGCACTAAGTGCCTCAACACGAGCTAAGCCCTCATCAAGGGCGGGCTCATAGGTTTCGAGTTCGCGATTGGCCTGCTGAGCCGATTCGGGAAGCGGTGCATTGGGATTCAGAGTACGATCTGTGCCAGTCACCGTCGGTACGACATTGGGGATGAAGTCCTGTTCAGTCACATCCTGGGCCGAACTCGCCATCAGCCACCCAATTAGAGCTAGCGTGACACCAAGCCCCAATCCCAACACTGCAAGCTTAAGCAAAGGATTGGAACCTCCGTAACTTTTATCAAATGTCACACCTGCCGCCAGTGGAGGCAGAGACGAGCCAACGTCCGTCGTGCCAGTGGTCCAGGGCTGGATGCGCTCGACCCATTCCTCATGGCCTCTTGAGCGAAGCTCCTCAAAGATAGGCGCCCAAAAGACTTGGTTTGTCATGAACGACTTGGATTCTTCCAAGACTTGGGTCAGATCAGGCTTGCGACGTTCGAGATCGGCCCAGGTCGGACCCCCTTGGGCGCAACGAGTTTCGGGATCGACATCGCAAACGCCATTGGAAAACTCGAACGAAGGATTGATTGCATCAAAGGCGCACAAGGCAATACTTGTGCTCAGACACGACGAGGCTGTGACTTTGGCAAGGCCACGGCCACTTTCTTCGCCAAATAAAAAGCCCGTTCCGCTGATGATCTGGCCCAAAAGATCAGGGAGCTCTTGCTGCAAATGTGCCAGGGAATGCTGTTTGACCAGCTCAACCAGCTCAGCGGTAGACGCGGAGTTGTCTTGTGCCGCGTCTGAATCAGCCTGCAGCCCGCAGCCTGCCGCCATCTGAAAAGACATGAGGGTAACTAGCACCGCAGCGAGGTATCGGGATTGCCAAAGGAAACCATTGCATATTCGGATCATGGGCAAACTCCTTGTTGAGTTCTCATAGCACCTCAAAGCACGCGCGCAAGCCGAATGTCGAGAGGTGTAAGGAGGAGGAAGAATGTCAGTGGTATGAGGCTGAAAGAATGTCCG
>CAZXFW010000008.1:0-156458 GCA_964640175.1 uncultured Polyangiales bacterium
TGAAGCCGCCCTTCGCGATGACCTCGGCGGCGAAGTCGCGCAGCTCGGCGATGCGGTCGCCGGCCTTCTTGCGGGCCGCGAGATTGTCGATGGCGAGCGGCTCGCCCGTCACCTGCTTCACCGCGGCACGGACATCGCTCGCCGGCATCAGCAAGAACGCGGAGAACTTGTCGGCCTGGATCTCGGCCGGGTCGCGCTGCCCGTCGCGGCAGACGATGGCGGGCCCCGCCTTCTCGCCGGGCTCGCGCGAAAACAGCGGGAACGTGACCTTGTCCATCTCGCGCAGCGGGCGGTGGAGCTGCCAGTGCCCAAGCTCGTGACCGAGCGTGAAGGAGTAGCGGCCCTCGTTCCCCTCGAGCGACGAGTCGATGACCACCAGCGCGTCGTCGAGCCACGTCGCGCCGAGCACGTCGGACTTGCCGAGCTTCTTGCGCAGGTCGTTCATCTCGAGCGTCAGGCCGAGGACGCCCTCGGCGATCGCGTCGACGGGGATCGGCGGTCGCGGCGGCTCGCCCTTCCACTTGGCGTACCGGCGCAGCAGCTCTTGAGCGGCGCTCTCGAGCTGCGCGTCGGACAGGAACGGAACCTTGAGCGTCATCAGCGCTTCCCTTTCTTCGGCTCGTTGGGCAGGAGCTTCATGAGGTCTTCGGCGGACAGCTTCCGCTCGCCGACGGTGCGCAGGAACTCCGGCATCTTCGAGTCGGCCTTGATGACGTTGAGCGACGCCTCGGACACGCGCCCCGCGAGCGTCATCAGCTCGTCGAAGCTGTCGCCAAGCTCGCTGGCCATCTTGCGGATGACGTCCTCCGCAGGCGGCGCCTTCTCCTCCGAGGTCTCGATGCGCGACAGGTACGTGGGCGAGATGCCGACCCTTGTGGCAAACTCGCGGAGCCCGAGCTTCCGCTCGGTCCTCAGGCGTCGAATGCGTTCTCCAAACCGTTCCTTCACGTTTCCTCGCTGAGCACCCCCCGGAAGCGGGGCGCTATGTTCTGTTGCCTAAATACTAAACAGAACGTCCCCGGTCAATGGGGTCGTGCAGGTCGGTGACGATCTCCTGTCCCGTTTCGGCGCGCGGGACCGCGTTTCCCACCTGTGGAAGCGACGATACCGAAGACGCGGCCCAGCGCGGCCGCAGCCACCAGCGTGAGTGCCGAGGAGCGCCGCGCCGAGATCGAGCGTCGGCTCGACGAGGCGGCTGACGTCCTCGCCGAGACCCTCATCGACATGTGGCGCAAGGAGCAGCGCGGCCGGTGCGCTGCCGCGCACGGAGGTACGTCGTGACCTCTCTGCTCTCTCCGGCTCTCGCCTTGTCTTCTACCGGGGAAGAAGCCGTCATGCCGACGACGCGCGAGCACGGTGCGCGCGCGAACGACGGAGGCACGATGACCAACAAGACGACCGCCAGAGCCCGCACCGCGATGCGCGAGCTCGACGACGTCCCCACTCAGCTCGCGGCGCTCGAGGCGATGACCGTCGGCCAGCTCGCCGAGAGGTGGCGCGAGCTCTACGGCGAGCCGACGCGGACGCGGAACAAGGACTACCTGAAGAAGCGCCTCGCCTGGCGCATCCAGGAGCTGGCCGAGGGCGGGCTCCCGCCCGGCGCCGTCGCCCTCATCAACAAGTTCGGCGATCAGATGCCCGAGCGCTGGCGCATGCGCATGACGCGGCCCGCGACGACGGAGAACGAGGCGCGGACGCTCTTGCAACCGGTCGAGCCGCGCGATCCGCGCCTGCCGCCGCCCGGCACCGTCCTGCGCCGGGTCTTCGAGGGCGTCGCCCACGAGGTCGCCGTGCGCGAGGAGGGCTTCGAGTACGACGGCACCCGGTACAAGACGCTCTCGGCCATCGCTCAGCACATCACCGGCACGCGCTGGAACGGCTTCCTCTTCTTCGGCTTGAAGAAGCGCGACGCGGAGGGCGCGGCATGAGCGATTTCTTCCGCACGCCCATGGGCCAGCGCTTCTACGAGGCGACGATGCCGTCGCTCGTGCGCGAGCTGGCCCGCTTGAACCAGAACCTCGAGCGGCTCCTCGCCGACGTCGAGCGCGACCCGAAGCCCGCGCCCTCCGTGTCCGAAGACGCAAAGCCCGAGGAGCCGCGATGAGCAGGCGCCCGAGCAGCGGTGGGGCGGCTGCCCCCGAGACGAAGCGCGTGGCCATCTACACGCGCAAGTCGACGACGATGGGCTTGGAGCAGGACTTCAACTCGCTCGACGCCCAGCGCGACGCCTGCCTCACGTACATCGAGCGGCAGCCGGGCTGGAAGCTCGTCGATGAGCGCTACGACGACGGTGGCTTCACGGGCGCGAACATCGATCGGCCCGCGTTCACGCGCCTCATGGCCGACATCGAGGCGCACAAGGTCGACGTCATCGTCGTCTACAAGGTCGACCGGCTCTCGCGCTCGCTGCTCGACTTCGTGAAGGTCATGGAGCGGCTCAACGCGGCGGGCGCGTCCTTCGTCTCCATCACACAGAACTTTTCGACGGCCGACGCGATGGGTCGGCTGACGATGAACATGCTGATGTCGTTCGCGGAGTTCGAACGCGAGATGATCAGCGAGCGCACGCGCGACAAGATCGCCGGCGCGCGGCGGAAGGGAAAGTGGACAGGCGGCCCCGTGCCCTTCGGCTACTCGGTGAAGGACAAGAAGCTCTACATCAACGACGTCGAGGCCCACGTCGTGCGCGAGGCGTTCGCGCTGTTCCTCCAGCACCGGCAAATGGCCGTAGTCGCCCGCGTGCTGAATCGGCGTGGCCTCCAGCCCCGCGCGTCGCGCCGCCAGTCGAAGCGGGGCCTGCTCTGGACGAAGGACACCATCGCCCGCGTGCTGAGGAGCCCGCTCTACGTCGGGCTGATGATGCACGGCGACGAGCGGTTCCCCGGCGAGCACCCGCCGCTCATCGAGCAGTCGACGTACCAGGAGGCGCAGCGGCTCCTCGGGGAGTCTGGCCGCGCGCTGCGCGTCCACGGCACGAACCCCGAGTACGTGCTGCGCGGGCTCCTCTGCTGCGGGACCTGCGGCGACCCGATGACGCCCGCGTCGACGACGAAGAAGAGCGGCAAGTCGTACCGGTTTTACAGGTGTTCGCGCCGCGATAAGTACGGCAAGGACCTGTGCCCGGGCAAGCCCCTGCCTGCGGGCGCCATCGAGGACTTCGTGGTCGCGCGCCTCGAGGGTGCAACCGCCGACGGGACGCTCGCCGTGCGCACGAAGGCGAAGCTGGAGGTGCGTATCCTCAAGTCGCGCGCCGACTACGTGACCCTGCGGGACAGCCTGAACGCGCGCATCGCGGACCACTCGGCGGGCGCGTCGAAGCTCGCCGACGAGGTCGCGCGGCTCGAGGGGCGCGCGCGCGAACTCGTCGAGGCCAAGCTGCGCATCGAGGCGAACAACCTGGAGGCCGCCGAGAGCCAGCTCCGCGCCGTCGAGCGAGACGCGGTGAACCTCGAGCTCGACGCCAACCACCTCGACTGGTTCGTCGGCGCGCTGCGCGACTTCGGGAAGGTGTGGACGAACATGACGCGCGAGAACCAGGGGAGGCTCCTGCGCGCCATCGTCGCGAAGGTCGTCGTCGACGACAAGCAGGGCAAATGCCGCGTCGAGCTGGTGAACTTCGACGCCGCCGGGGACGCGATGGAGGCTGCGTGAGAGACGCGGAGCAGACCGAGGAACGCGCAGAGGAGAATACGGGCGACGTGCTGGTCGACGACTTTCGCATCTGCGACGACCCATTCCACAGGGTCCGCAGGGAGCGCCGCGTGGTGCTCTCGGTGACGCCGCCGCCACCGCAGCCCGGGCCCGTCCACAGGCCCGCCAAAGTGGCCCAGATGCTCGCTCTCGCGCACCACCTGCAGCGCGCCATCGACCGGGGCGACGTCGCCGACCGGGCCGCCGTGGCCCGGAGGCTCGGGCTGACGCGCGCGAGGGTGACGCAGCTCCTCGACCTACTCCTCCTCGCGCCCGACCTTCAGATGGCCGTGCTCCGGCTCGAAGCCGTCGACGGCGCCGAGCCGCTGGCCGAGCGCACGCTCCGGGCGGTGGCTCACGCCGGGACGTGGACCGAGCAGCGGGCGGCCTGGAATGATTGGGCTGTCACGCTCCGCGGTCCCGGCGCCTAGACAGGTGAAGTAGCCGCTGCGGCTGCCCAGGAGTTCTGACCATGTACAAACCCAAGCTCATTTCCATCGTGACAGTCCTCGTCGGCGTTGCCGCGGCATCCGTGCCGGCCACCTCGTTCGCGGGCACGCCGCCCTCACAGGACTGCCTCCTGCGCGAGCACCGGATCACTTCGGTGACGCCCTACCGAGTCGAAGAGCGGATCGGCAAGAACTCCGTCCGGCGACTTCGTGGGGCAGAGGTCTTTGTTCAAGCCGAACCCGGCCTCACCGCGGAGTGGCTCCAACTTACGCTCGCTCGACACATCGCGCAGATGCGCGGCCCCGCAGCGATGCCGGACTGCGCTTTCGACGTAGACGACGTAGCGGTCCGCGTCGAGTCGGGCGGCACCGGCTTCCGTGTGCGGATCATCGCGCGCGACACCGACAATGCGGAAGAGGTGTTGCGTCGTGCGCGGCTGCTCCTTTCATGACCACCATGGAGGTAACGTTCCGACTCCCGGGTTCATGACGGGATCCGGGAGTCCAAACGATGCGAACCGAATCGAACACCCTCGACGCCCTCATGGCGCGTCTCGCCGACGGCGACCGCGCCGTGTTCGCGCGCGTGTTCGAGCTCCTTTGGGGACCCATTCATCGACTGTGCATCACGTTGCTCAAGAACGACGCCGACGCGGCTGACGCTGCCCAAGAAGCCATGCAAAAAATCCTCGAGCGCGCCTCAGACTACGACAAGAGCCGACCGGCTATGCCGTGGGCCATGGCGATCGCTGGCTGGGAGTGCAGGACCTTGGCGCGCAAGCACGTGCGTCGGCGAGAGGTCGACGACGCAGGTCACGAGCAATCCGGGGAACACGCAGAGGATGAGTTCGTTCAGCGCAACCTCACCGCGGCTGCAATCGCCGCGCTCGGGGAGCTCTCGGAGGCCGATCGCGAAACGCTCATCGCCACGTTCTGGGACGAGGCCGCGTCGGTCTCGGGCGCCACGCTGCGCAAGCGGCGCGAACGCGCCCTGGACCGGCTCAAAAAGACGTTCAGGAGGCTCTATGGACTCGACTGATCTCTCGCAGCTACAGCGGCGAGTGCGGTGGGCCTACGAGCTAGGGCGGCTGCGTCGAGCCCTCCTCGGCGTGGCGCCGGTGCTCGTCATCGTCGCCGTGGCCGCGTGCGTCGCGCATCGTCCGATGTCGACGCTTTGGTTTGGTTTGGCGACGGTCTCCGTCGGGGCCGCGATGCTCTGGTACGGGCGAGATCCGCAGAAGGCTGTGCTCCCGGGAATCGCGGCGGGCCTCGTGCCCCTGGTGTTCGCGATGTGCGCCAACCACATGCACACGTGCGGCGCTGACGGTTGCAGCTCCCTGTGCGTGCCCGCGTGCGCCCTCGGAGGGGTGGTCGCGGGGCTCGCGGTCGCGAGCGTGGGCAACCAGCGAAAGGCCGGGCCTTGGTTCTGGGTGTCGGCGTCGGCGCTCGCGCTCCTCACCGGAGCGATGGGATGCGCGTGCCTCGGCTACTCCGGTGTCGTCGGCTTAGGCCTCGGTTTCGGGGCTGGGATGGTCCCGGGGCTCCTTCGGCGTGCCTTCGGCGGAAAAGCGACGTAGCCCTGTCACGCTCGCAGGCTCCGGTGCCTAGACCGGCGATGAGGCCCCGAAAGTGAGCTGTCCAGATTGCAGACCGAACGGACGCGCGAGGCTGTTGTGGATCGGCATCGCAGTCGCAGTGCTGCTTGCGTTCGCGTACCTCGAAGGCGCGGTTGGGAAAGAAGCCTCCGCGCCCGCGTCCACTTCCTCGCAGGAGACTCACCAATGACTCGACCCCTTCACCTCGCTTTCGTAACCGCCGTCGCCGCGCTCACGGGCGCGTGTAACGGCATGGACATGGGCAACATGGACGGCACGATGATCCCTGAGGTCATCGAGGTCGACGCTTCCGAAGGACCGTTCGAACCGAACGCTGCACCGGATCTCGATCCCGCGCCCAACGTAGTGGAAGTCGCGCTCGAGGCGAAGGTGGCCGACGTAGAAATTGCGCCCGGTCGCACCGCATCGATGTGGACGTATAACGGTCAGCTACCGGGACCTCGCATCGAAGCTCGCGCGGGCGACACCGTCCGTGTGCGGTTCAAGAACTCCCTTCCGGAGGCGACCACGATTCACTGGCACGGTGTGCGCGTGCCCGCCGCGATGGATGGCGTGCCGGCAGTGCAGTCGCCGATCGCTGCGGGAGTCGAGTTCACCTACGAGTTCGTGGTCCCGGACGCAGGGACTTTCTGGTACCACCCGCACGTGCGCTCGGAAGAGCAGGTCGAGCGCGGCCTCTACGGCGCCTTCGTCGTGCGCGGCGACGCTGAGCCCGCGACGACCACCGACCGAACCGTTGTGCTCGACGACTTGCTGGTCGACTCCAACTGGCAGCTGAGCGACTTCGATCCGATGATGCAGGCGATGGTCGGTCGGCAGGGGAACGTGATCCTGGCAAACGGCTGGGCGCACCCGATCGCAGGGGTCGCGCGCGGTGGTCTCCACCGCTTCCGCTTCATCAACGCGGCCAACGCCCGCTATTTCAGGCTCGCGCTCCCAGGGCACGGACTGATTCAGATCGGCACGGACGGCGGCCTCCTTCCCGCGCCACGCGAGGTCGACGAGCTACTCCTCGTTCCAGGAGAACGCGCGGATGTGCTCGTCGTGGCATCCGGCGACGCAAACGAAACGATGGAATGGACGTCGCTGCGCTACGACCGCGGGCACGGAACCGGCGAGCTTCCCGATGCAATCGTGTTCCAGATGAAGCATGGCAGCGACGCACCGATCGCTACCCCAGCAACCCCTTCGGCGTTTGCGGCGATCGCTGAGCTGCCTGCGGCCACCGTGCAGCGCGAGATCAAGTTGGAAGAGTCCATGGCGATGAGCGGCGGTGAGCACGGCGCCGGACATGGCTCGTCGACGACGGACATGGCGCCCGTCTTCTCCATCAACGGCGAAGTCTTCCCTGACGTGACGCCGTTGGCTGCGACCCTGGAGACCGTCGAGGAATGGTCGATCGTGAACACCACCGAGATGGACCATCCCTTTCACCTGCACGGGTTCCGCTTTCAGGTCGTCTCCGTGGATGGGGCGGCGCCGAGCGTCGTAGCCTGGCGAGACTCGATCAACATCCCCGCGGAGAAGACGGTGAAGTTCCGCGTCCGGCTGGAGGACAACCCGGGGACGTGGATGTTTCACTGTCACATCCTCGAGCACGCTGAGCGCGGTATGATGGGCGAGCTCGAGGTTGCGGCGCCATGACGCGCGGGCTCGCGCGGCCGCAGCGTGTTCTCGCGCTCGCCGGTGCGCTCCTGCTGCTGGTCGGCTGCGCTTCGGCGCCAAGCTCGGCGCCTGCTACGGCACCGCACGAGCAAGAGTCTCCTGCGTCATCCGACGCGAGACCCGGCGAAGGACGCGACGACCATCCTCCGATGGCGCGCTCCGAAGGGGCCGCCGCGCCGCCAGCAGAGAAAGCTCCGCATGAGCATGGGCCGGCAGCATCGGAGCCTAGCGAGCAGGAGGCGTACGAGCGCGCTCGCCCCGTGTTCGAGAGGTACTGCGCAAGCTGCCACACGAGCAGCGCCGGCAAGCGGGCGGCGCTGCGACACTTCACGATGGACGGGTATCCATTCGGCGGGCATCACGCGGCGCAGATCTCGTCGACGATACGAGAGGTGCTCGGAGCGAGCGGACAACCAGCGACGATGCCCAAGGATCGGCCTGGCGTGATCCAGGCCAAGGAGCTCAGGGCGATCTTGGACTGGGCAGACGCGTTCGACCGCGCGCACGCCGCGGGGAACCACGAAGAACATCACCATGAGCACTGAAGGAGCCGCACCAACCATGACGAAAATCAGTTCCATCACGGCCACCATCGTGCTCCTCGTGCTCGTGCTCGGGTGTGAGACCAAGGAAGCGAATCAAGCGACGACCGCTCACCCGGCCATGGATACACCCGCGCCGCCGGCACCCGCGGCGCAGGGCCATGAGCGCTCGTCCGACACTTCGGCGTCGTCGCTCACGCTCGTCACTGACCGCAGTCTCGTGTGCATGGTGAACAACCAGTTCATGGGCCGGCCGCAGATCCCGATCGAAGTGGACGGGCGCACCTACTACGGGTGTTGCGAGATGTGCAAAGGACGCCTCGGGAGTGATCCGTCTTCGCGCGTATCGACCGATCCTGTGAGCGGCAACGCGGTCGACAAAGCGACCGCGGTGATTGGTCGGGCCGGTGACGGGCGAACGCTCTACTTCGAGAACGACCAGACCTTCGCGGCGTATGCGCGGGGAACGTCCCGATGAGCTATATCCCGGCGCTCCGCTACGAGTCGCTCACGCGATTCTACGACCCAGTCCTGCGCGCCACCCTGAAGGAAGACCGCTTCAAGCGGCTGCTGGTGGAGCAGGCCGCGCTCCGACCTGGCCACCGAGTGCTCGACGTCGGATGCGGCACCGCAACGCTCACGATCCTCCTGAAGCAGGCGTGCGCGGAAGCCGAAGTGACGGGGCTTGATGGTGATGCGACGGTGCTCGACCTCGCGCGAACGAAGGTCAAGGCGGCAGGCCTCGACGTCGCGCTCATGCAGGGTCTTGCCTCGGAGGCGCCGTTCTCAACGGCATCCTTCGATCGCGTCGTGTCGAGCCTCGTGTTTCATCACCTCACAACCGAGGAGAAGCGTCGCACGCTGAAGCGCGTACGAGAGCTGCTCAAACCCGGCGGCGAGGTCCACATCGCCGACTGGGGCAAGGCCCAGAGTCCGGCCATGCGCGTGGCGTTCCTGGCAATTCAACTGCTCGACGGCTTTGCGACGACCACCGACAACGTCCGTGGGTTCTTGCCGACGTTCATGACAGACGCAGGCTTTCGCGCCGTCGAAGAGACCCACCGGGAGATGACGGTCTTCGGGACGCTCTCCCTGTACCGCGGCGTCGCTCCGTAGCGACATTTCTGCCCGCGCCCCGGTCACGATCGAGACGCGTGCTGCCTAGACGCTCGTGCCCTCCTTGCTTCTAACTGGCGCCTTCAGGCGAACTGTGGCCGCCGCGGCGCTGGTCGCCGGCGCCAGCGGGTGTGTCTCAGCGCAGACCGGACGGACCCTGGACCGATCCTACCAGTCGGCGACGGCACGTGCTCGGGAGGCGCCCCGGCGCTCAACGGAAGGGAGCATGGCCTCCGATGCCGATCTTGCGGGCCCCCTCGCGCGCGACGTGGTGGTCGCGGAGGCCGTCGCGCGCAGCCCCGCCCTTTCCGTCATGGCGCATCGAACCAGAGCGCTTGTTCACGCCGGTCGCGCCGAAGGCTCACTGCAGCCTGCCGAGCTCGGCTTCGAGGCGTGGAACCTGCCCCTGGCGCGCCCCTACGCCCTCGGTGAAGCGGACATGTACATGGTCGAGCTGCGCCAACGGTTTCCGGCGGCTGGCTCACTCGACGCGCGAGCGCGAGCCATGGCCGAGGAAGCGCAGGCGATGCTCGCCGAGCTTGCCTCCGAGGAGAGGCTCGTCGCGGAGCGGGCTGCCAATGCCTTCGCCGACTACGCGCAAGCCTTCGCCGAGAAGCGCTTACTGGAGCGCCAGGTCGCGCTGCTTTCGCGCATGGGCCAGGCGGTCCGCGCTCGCTACACCACGGGCGGCTCCGGGCTCGCAGAGGCTGCCCGCATCGACGTGGAGGTCACGAAGGCACAGCGCGCGCTCGCGCGCGTCGACGGCGACATCGGTCGGTCACGGGCGACGCTCAATGCGGTGCTGAGGCGACCTCCGAGCGCATCTCTTGGCGAGCCTCGTGAGGTCCCGCCCGAGACGGTACGCCTATCCGTCGAAGAGCTGATCGGGCGCGCGGAAGCGAATCGCGGCGCGGCGCTCTCCGCGGACGCACGGGTGAGAGCGGCCGGCGCTCGACGCGAGGCAGCCGAGGCCGAGGCACGAATTCCGGAGTTCATGGTCGGGCTAGGGTACTGGCAGGACCCCACCATGCGCCCTGGTGTGGGCGTGACCGCATCCATGTCGCTCCCGTGGCTGTGGGGCCCAAACCGCGAACGCGTGCGCCAAGCCGAGGAGGAGGAAGCTGCCGAAGGCGCGGCCCGCGAGAACGCGGGTCTCGACACGCAGGCCGAGGTCAGCGAGGCCCACGCGAGGCTGTTGGCGCTCGAGGCACAACTCTCGGTCATCCGCGGGCAGGCGCTGCCAGCAACATCGCGATCGATGGAGGCGCTCACCGCCGCCTTCTCCACGGGGAACGCGAGCCTCCTGGAGTGGGTCGACGTCGCGCGCTCCCTGCTCGATCTCGAGATGGAGATGATTGTGCTGCACGGCGACCTCGAGCGCGGCGTGGCCAGCCTCGAGCGAGCCGTCGGAACGGCGCTCCCTCGAACGCCCTTGCATGAGGATTCGACGCCATGAGTACCGGAGAAACCACGCAGCCACCTGAGACCAACGACGAAGGTCATCACGAGCCGCATGCACCCGCGCCCAGTCGCCGTGCGCTCCGAACGATGGCGGTCGTTCGCTGGGTGCTGCTCGGGCTCGTCACTGCGCTCGCTGGATACACCGTGTGGACATTCTGGGGGCCCAAGCAGGACGGGCACGCCGCGCACGAGGAGGCTCGGTACTACTGCCCGATGCATCCGCAGATCCGCTCGCCGGAGCGCGGGGAGTGCCCGATCTGCCACATGAACCTCGAGCCCATCCCCGAGGAGCGGCGCAACGCTCCCGCGACCTCGTCCGCCCAAGCGGGACCGCCATCGGCACCAAGTCCGTCGAACGTCACGCCTGTCACGCTCAGCGAAGAGAAGCAGCGGGCAGTTGGGCTCGCCACGAGCGTCGTGGAGAGCGCCACGGTCGGTGATCGCTTGCGTGTCCCCGGCGTCATCAGCGCACCGGAGACCGGCCTCGCACAGGCGCGCGTACGGGCGCCCGGCTTCGTCGAGCAGGTCGCCGTTCGACAAACAGGCGTGCGTGTGACCCGAGGCCAGCCACTCGCGTTCATCTACAGCCCAGAAATCTATCGCGCGCAGGAAGAGTTCCTCGCTGCCACGCGCTGGAACGACGCCACTACCGGAGACAGCATCGCCCCAACGGGGGCAGCCGACATCGCAGCCGCCGCGCGTCGCGCGCTCGAGCTCCTCGGGCTCAACACGACCGACATCGAGGAGATTACTCGGACGAGAAGACCGATCCGTGCGGTCGCTGTTCGCGCCCCAGCATCTGGTTACGTGACGCGGTTCAATGCGGTGCTTGGCTCGCGCGCCGAGCCTGAGATGGTGCTCTACGAGATCGCCGATCTCTCGAGCGTCTGGGTTGTCGCCAGCGTTCACGAGCGCGACCTGAACGCGATGCGCGTCGGCATGACTGCGCGCTTCACGACGACGAACACCCCGGCGGAGCCGCTGAGCGGGCGTGTGGACCTCATCGAGCCGCTGCTCGAGGAGTCGACGCGCACGACGCGGGTGCGCCTCGTCGTCCCCAATCGTGATGGGCGTCTTCGACCCGGCCAGTTCGGCGAGGTCGAGTTCGAACTCCCTGCCTCGCCCGGGCTCTTCGTACCACGCGACGCCGTGATCCGTACCGGCGAGCACGAGTACGTGTACGTCGCGACGAGCGCAGAGCGCTTCGAACCGCGCGTGGTTCGGACCGGCCTCTCGCGGGAGGGACGGGTCCAAGTGGTCTCCGGCGTGGCCGAGGGCGATCGGGTGGTGACCCGCGGCAGCTTCATGCTCGACTCCGAGAGTCGCCTCCAGGCATCGCTGGCCGCAGCCCCCGCGCCAGCTTCGGGTTCACAGGGAGGCTCTGCCGACCAGGGTCCTTCGTGCGAGACGGAGTTCGACCAACAGCGCCAGGCCGACAAGTACCGGCAGTGCCGCGCGTGCGAGCGACAGCATGCGGGTATGGGCGGCATGGTCGCGGATTGCAAGAACGCCATTCCGAGGCCGTGGAGGTGACGCTGTGATCGGCTGGCTCATCGACGTTTCGGCGAAGAATCGCGCGCTCGTCCTCTTCGCCGCCATCGCGCTCGCTATCGCGGGCGTGACTGCCATGCGCAACGTCAAGCTCGACGCGATCCCGGACCTCTCCGATCCGCAGGTCATCGTCTTCACCGAGTGGATGGGGCGCTCACCCACGCTCGTCGAGGATCAGGTCACGTATCCACTCGTCACCTCGCTCCTCGGCGCACCGCACGTCGTCGACGTGCGCGGCCAGACGATGTTCGGCATGAGCTTCGTGTACGTCGTCTTCGAAGAGGGCACTGACATCTACTGGGCGCGCTCTCGGGTGCTCGAGTACCTCAACACCGTTCGGAGCCGGCTCCCGCCAGATGCGAACACCCGCATCGGCCCGGACGCGACAGGCATCGGTTGGGTATACCAATATGCGCTCGTCGATCGGACTGGCCGACACGACCTCGGGCAGCTCCGCACGCTGCAAGATTTCTCGCTTCGCTACGCATTGACCAGCGTCCCTGGTGTCGCCGAGGTGGCGTCCGTCGGAGGGTACGAGCAGCAGTATCAGGTCACGGTCGATCCGCTCCGACTGCGCAACTTCGGGCTCTCGGTCTCGGACGTCGTTCAGGCGGTGCGGCGCTCCAACAACGACGTCGGCGCCCGCGTGCTCGAGATGTCCGAGCGCGAGTATTTCGTTCGTGGTCGCGGCTACCTCACGCGCGTCGAGGACATCGAGAACATCGTCATTCGAGCGGAGCGGGGGACCCCCGTGCTGGTTCGCGACGTCGGCCATGTGACGATGGGCGGCGACATTCGGCGCGGCGCAGCCGACTTCGACGGCCTGGGCGAGGCCGTGTCCGGCATCGTCGTG
The DNA here is from genome assembly GCA_964640175.1 of uncultured Polyangiales bacterium. Lineage (GTDB taxonomy): Bacteria > Myxococcota_A > Polyangia > Polyangiales > JACKDX01. The sequence continues at coordinate 12,944 of CAZXFW010000008.1, forward strand.
ATGCGCTATGGCGAGAACGCTCTCGACGTGATCGGGCGCGTCGAGCGCAAGCTCGAAGAGCTGCGGCCGACCCTGCCGGAGGGCGTGGAGGTCGTGCCGGTCTACAACCGAAAGCACCTCATCGAGCGCGCGATCGATACGCTGAAGAGCGCGCTGACCGAGGAGATGATCGTCGTCGCGCTCGTCATCATATTGTTCCTGCTGCACCTGCGAAGCGCGCTGCTGCCGATCATCGCGCTGCCGCTCGCGGTCGTCACGGCCTTCATCCCCATGTACCTCCTCGGCATCCCGGCGACCATCATGTCGCTCGGTGGGATCGCCATCGCCATCGGCGCCACCGTCGACGCCGAGATCGTCATGGTGGAGGCGGCGCACAAGAAGCTCGAGCACGCTCCCAAGAACCTGAGTCACGCGGAGCGCGAGAAGCTCCTCGCCGAGGCCGCACGAGAAGTCACTCCAGCGATCTTCTTCTCGCTCCTGATCATCGCCGTGTCGTTCCTGCCTGTGTTCGGTCTCACCGGTCAGGCTGGACGCCTCTTCAAGCCGCTCGCCTACACGAAGACGTTCGTGATGCTGTCTGCGGCGCTCCTCTCCGTCACCGTGGCGCCGGCCCTTCGTGACTACCTCATCCGCGGGAAGATCTTCTCCGAGGCCCGCCATCCTGTCTCCCGCGCGATTCGAAAGGTCTACGAGCCCTTCGTGCACGTGGCGCTGCACAACCCGAAGACGACGGTGCTCATCGGCGTGATGGCGCTCGTGTCGGCGCTGCCCATCGCGCAGCGCCTTGGCTCGGAGTTCATGCCGCCGCTCGACGAGGGCGACCTTCTCTACATGCCCACGACCTTCCCGAACATCTCCATCGAGGAGGCTCGACAGCAACTCCGCAGGCAAGACGAGGTGCTGAGAAGCTTTCCAGAGGTGCGGTCGGTGCTCGGCAAGATCGGGCGCGCCGATACGCCTACGGATCCAGCGCCGCTCTCAATGGTCGAGACCGTCGTTCAACTAAAGCCCCGAAGCGAGTGGCGCACCAAGTACGTCCGGCGCTGGTACATCGGGAGCACGCCGGATTTCATGCGGCCCCTGCTCAACTGGGCCCAGCCCGAGTTCGTGCCGATGACCCGCGAGGATCTCATCCAGGAGATGAACGCGCGCCTCCAGCTGCCCGGCTGGACGAACGCTTTCACGCAGCCAATTCGAAATCGCGTAGACATGCTTACGACCGGCATTCGCACGCCGATCGGCATCAAGGTCTACGGCACCGACCTTGCGGAGATCGAGCGGGTTGGGACGTCGATCGAGCGCATCCTTCACGAGGTGCCCGGCACCCGCAGCGTGCTCTTCGAGCGTTCCGTCGGTGGGCTCTACGTCGACGTCGTGCCCAACCGTGAAAGCCTCGCGCGCTACGGCTTGCAAGTCGAGGCCGTGAACGAGGTCATCGAGTCTGCGCTGGGAGGGCTGCCCATCACGACCACCGTCGAAGGGCGAAACCGCTTCACGGTCAACGTCCGCTACGCCCAGGACTTCCGCACGAGCCTCGACGCGGTCCGCGACGTGATGATCCCATTGCCACCAGGCATGGCGACCGCAGCGAGCAGCGGAATGAACGGCGAGGCCCCCGCCTCTAGCCCTGCCAGCGCCGCTGTTCCCGCCCAGATCCCGCTCGGCGCGGTGGCGGACGTCCGCGTCGCCTCGGGCCCCCCCATGATCCGCGACGAGGCGGGGCTCCTCGTAGGCTACGTGTACGTCGACATCGAGGCAGACCGCGACGTTGGCAGCTACGTCGATGACGCGAAGGCGGCCGTCGAGAGAGCACGCGGAGCGGGCTCCCTGACGATACCGTCTGGGTACTACATCAAGTGGACTGGGCAGTACGAGCTCCTCGCCGACATGGAAGCGCGGATGAAGCTCCTGATCCCGATCGCGTTGCTCATCACGATCGTGCTGCTCTACCTCCAGTTCAAGAACTTCACCGAGGTGCTCATCGTCCTGCTCTCGGTTCCGTTTGCCCTAGTGGGTAGCGTCTGGGCGCTCTGGCTCCTCGGCTACAACCTGTCGACCGCCGTCTGGGTGGGCGTCATCGCGCTCGTGGGTCTCGCGGCGCAAACGGGCGTCGTGATGATCGTCTACATCGACCACGCCTACGAGCGCCGATTCCGAGCCGGAAAGATCAACACGCTCGAGGACATCATCGAAGCGCACTCGGAAGGAACGATCCAGCGCGTTCGTCCGAAGCTCATGACGGTGAGCACGATGCTGATCGGGCTCGTGCCGCTGCTCTGGGCACAGGGGTCCGGCGCCGACGTCATGAAGCGCATCGCCGCACCGATGGTCGGCGGGCTCGTCACGAGCGCCTTCCTCACACTCGAGATCATCCCCGTCATCTACACGTACTGGCGGAACGAGCAGCTCCTCTGGCGACGACTCGACGAGGCCGCACTCTCGATCTTGCGCTGGCTCGAGCGCGACGTCATCGCGTTGAAGATCACCGGGACGCTGGGACTCGGCTGGGTGGCGATGAAGCTGTACGTGCAGTCACCGCCGCCGTGGGTGCACTCCGCTGCCGTCGCTGTTGTCATCGCGTCGGTGGCGCTGCTCATCACGTATCCAGTCCTCCGGCACCGTGCGCGCCGGCTGCTCGAACAAACCGTGATCCCTCGAAAGGAGCCTCTTCCATGATCGCAGTACGAACCCTCGGAATCCTCACCATCCTGGCTTTCGCGAGCGCGTGCGAGCGCGACGCGACGGCAACCGCGCAAGGCGCGCAGCCGACCACGACGACCGCAACCACCGCGGACCACTCTGCACACGCAACCGCCGCAACTGGGACCGCGGACCTTCAACTGACGGTCGACGGCACCGGGTACCATCCCTCGTCGATCAGCGCACCGCCCGGCAAGCCGGTTCGCCTCACCATTACGCGCATGTCGGACGAGGGCTGTGGCCAGCAGATCGTGTTCCCCTCGCTCAACATCCGGCGCGACCTGCCGCTGAACCAGGCGGTCACTGTCGAGTTCAGGATGCCCGCATCCGGGAGCGTGGCATTCACCTGCGGCATGGACATGCTGCGGGGATCGATCGTGGCCGGGTAGCGGCGACGCATGTTCCTGCCGCGAGGGCACCGTGGCCCTTCGGGCCCGCGATGAGTATGCTCGGCCCCGTGTCGGCTTCCACAATCCGTACGCTCATCGACCGCTGGCGAGAGGACCCGGGCAGCACCTACCAGACGTGGTTCCTCTGGGAAGAGCGCCTCAAGAACTTTCGGTCGATTCGACGGGGCATCTCCGAGGTGGTGCAGGAGATCGAGGGCGGTACGTTTGGGAACACATACAGGGGCTCTTCGCTCGAAACCATCGTCGGCTCGATCGCTGAGCAGCGACAGATCTTCAAAGGAGCTGACCACGCGTTTCTTTGGAAGCCGAAGCTGCGAATCCCCGACATCTACGAGGATGTCGAGAACCAGCGGGCATTCGGCCGCTTCCTGCATGCGTGCGCGTGCTGCTCCGACGCGGATCCGATCGTGCGCTCGATCCGCCAGCTCGACGCTCGCCGCATCAAGGGCCTCGGCCCCGCCGCCGCGAACCTCCTGTACTTCATCCATCCGACGCACATGCCGCCGTTCAACACGGCCATCGTCAAGGGATACAACGCGCTCAACTCGGCGCGCGTGAAGCTCGGGAGCTGGGAGGAGTACCTCGCAATGCGGGAGGGTATCCTTCGTCTCAACGAGGCCCACCGCGGTCTCCTCTCGAACGACCTTGGCGCCGTTGGCGGCTTCCTCTTCGACGTCGGCAGCGGCCGTTACCCGGCCCCCCCGCAGGACGACGACGAGGTCGCACGCGCCGCGTGGCAGGAGGACCTGGCGAAGGTGCGCGAGCAGACTGCGAAGGAGAGGAAGCAGATCGAGTCGGCTCGCGACAGCGATCGAACCCATACGGAGGTCCAAGGGTGGCTGCGGGACCTCGGGCTCGCCCTGGGTTTCGAAGTTTGGATCGCTGCGAACGACCGCACCCGGACCTTGGGCACGGGCCGACTCGGCGATGGTTGCCTCGAGTCGCTGCCAACAGCGCTCGCAGAGTGTGCCGGCGCCGACGCGATTCGACTCATCGACGTGCTCTGGCTGGAACGCGGCTCGTCTCGCGTCGCGGCCGGATTCGAGGTCGAGCACACGACCTCGATCTACTCCGGGATCGTTCGGCTTCTCGATCTCGCGCTCGGCAGCTCGGGGGACGCTACCCGCGGACTGTTCCTGGTCGCACCGGACGACCGCGAAAAGGACGTGCGAGCCCAGCTCCGTCGCCCCGCGTTTCGGCAGGTGGCGGACCTCCACGTCAAGTACCTGCCGTACGGTGAGCTCGCGAAGCACCGCGAAGCGATGGCGCGGTTCGGTGCCGGGCTCAAGGCGGTGGAAGCGATCGCACGCCGGCTCGATTGAGTTGAGTCGTGGCGGCCTGTTCCGGCTGTTCCCCGCGCTGCGCCGACCCGGCCTAGCGCGGCCGCCGCGCCCCGGGCAAAAGTGGGCGCCCGTTCGCAGCCCTCGCAGGACCGCGCCCCGATGATCAACAGTCCCGCCCCCGCGCGGGACTGCTAAACGCCGGGTCACAGTCCCGGCTCCTGTTAAATTTCTCTCGGTTCCTCTCTCCCGACGGGACGGAGAAGAGAGCGCGAACCGCGTCCCGGGCACGCTCCACGAGCCCCGCACGACGCGCGCGGCGCTCTCCGCGCGAACACGATCGCGGCGCGCGCCGCAGCGGCAGCGCGCAAACCCCTGCGAACTCAGCGGGAAAAAGACGAAGCCCCCGAGGCATGTACCTGGGGGCTCCGTTAACTGGTCCTCGCTGCGAAGTTCGCGAGGAGGAAGAAATGGCTCCGGGAGTAGGACTCGAACCTACGACCAATCGGTTAACAGCCGATCGCTCTACCTGCTGAGCTATCCCGGATCAACAGAGTCGCCACTGTACCCACAGAAAGGATGCTGTCAACGTAGGCTTGTGCGGAAACGCGATTGATTTTATAGGGGAAATGAGCATCGCGTGCCTAGGGGCACACCATGCCGCTGATAACCTCCAAATCACCCGAAAGAGAGGCTTCTTCTGATGCCACGCACTACCCGCACTACCCACACCTTGATCCCCAAAAAGCCCCTGGTGGGCATTTTGACAGGCAGTCCAAGCGATCTTGAACTTGTGCAAAAGACCAAACAAACCTTGGATCGGCTTAAAATTCCCTGTGAACTCAAGGTGTTATCTGCCCACCGCACGCCAGATCGCGTGGTGACCTACGTGAAAAAGGCGCCGCAACGTGGCATCGAGGTGTTGATCGCCTGTGCCGGTATGGCAGCCCATTTGGCGGGCGTGGTGGCCGGGCATACGTTTTTGCCGGTCATTGGCGTGCCGCTTAACTCCAAACAGATGGGAGGCCTCGATGCCTTGCTTAGCACCGTGCAGATGCCACCAGGTATTCCAGTAGCCACAGTGGCGGTGGATGGCACCACAAACGCCGCATTTTTAGCAGCGCGAATTTTAGCGCTTAAATATCCCACGATCAACAGCGCCCTTCAAACACAACTTGAAGAGCAGCGTAAGCTTTACAGCAAGATCTAAGATGCACATTCCATCTCTGGCCTACGGGTGCGTGTAACCTTTAGTCGGTTTTGTGGCCGTAGGCTTTAACGATGGCTTCGACATCTTGCCGATCCAACGCCGTGGACGGTGCAATGTCGAGATACTTTTGATAGTGGACGAGTGCTTCGTCTTGACGCCCTTGTAACGACAGCGCCTCTGCATACACGCGGTGTGCTTCAGGCAACCAAGGCGGGACGGGCTTTTGAGGATCACCCAACGCTGTGGCTTGACTTAGCGCCTGTTGCGCTTCACGCGGTTGACCCACATCCATAAACAACGCACCTAAGCGCGCCCACCATTCGCCACGCTCTTTGTCATACGACAGCGCCTTGTGATACGCGTCGATGGCTGAACGCACCTGACGAAGTTGGTCATACGCATCGCCCAAATGAGCATAGATTTCATAACGACTGGGCTTGAGTTTTAAGGCGCGTTCAAAATCGTCGCGTGCATCCTTAACAGCGCCAGCGCGTAATCGAATACGCCCACGCACCCAATACGCTTCACCCATGCTTGGATCCAATTCAAGTGCTTCGTTGACAAACTCAAGCGCTTGTCCCAAGGAACCGAGCTCCAGTGCAGCCCACCCTGCGTATGTTTGATACTCGCTTTGTCTGGCATCCAATGCCGTGGAACGTTGAAAATTGGTCAACGCTTCATTGTAGCGCTTGCGTGCAAAGTCGACTCGCCCAAGGAAATACGACACATCGGCAGAGTTAGGCCGAAGTTTAGCCACATTGGTGAGCGTCGCTTCCGCCGCGTCGATATGGCCTGCCTCCACTTGACACGCACCAAGACGCAGCATCAAGCCCGAGTCTTGGGGTGCTTTTTCCAACGCCATTCGATAATTGCGCACCGCAACTTCCCATTCACCCCGTGCTTCGAAAATACGTCCTCGTTCTAATGCAAGCTCTGGATAGGTTGGATCGCGTTTTTCGACTTCATCAAACTGCGCCTTGGCTTCATCCAGCTTACCGGCATGGCGCAAACCCACACCAAGATCAAACTGAATGTCCAAGTTATTAGGTTCAAGTTCCAGCGCACAATGAAAGTACTGAAGGGCAGCGTCGGTGTTGCCGCGTGCCAGTTCGGACTGGCCCATCATGCGACGGCGCTCTGCGTTGTCTGGAACGTATCCCTCAGCCTTGCGTAAGACTTGAGCAGCCTCAGAAGGGCGCGCCGTGGCGACATACAGCTGCGAAAGCATAATGTACCCGGCAAAGTTTTTAGGTGCGAGCTCAATAGCTTCCTGAAGATGCTTTTCTGCGACGTCAAAGTTTCCGAGCTCTTGTTCACACTTGCCCAACCACAACTTGATTTCAGCATCTTTGGGATACTCTTTGATCAAAGGCTGCAACATGTCTCGGGCCATTTGCACACGGCCCATATCCAACAGAGCCTTGGCAGCCCCTAGTTTCGCTTGGACAAGCACTGGCCTGTCCTCCGCAGCGATCAATGACACCGCGGCAGGCGCTGGTGCATTTGCACTCCCATTGATCACCGATTCAAAACGAGCTAGCGCATCTGCTGGGCGCTTGTCGCGTAACAGCATGCGTCCTGCGCCAAGAAGCGCTTCTGCACGTATGGCATCGATCTTAAGCGCATCCGCATAGGCCTGATTGGCTTCTTTTAGACGGCCTTCTTGTTCGTAAATAAGGCCGATCAAAGAAAATGCCGTGGCACGCTCTTGCTTGGGCGCTAGCAGCGCTTTGCCATTAACAGGCGTTGCTCCAGCCACCTGTGAAGCAAACACAAGGCCTTCTTTCAATGCCTCTTGGCTGCCTTCTTTCCAGAGCAACTGAGCATGCATCAGCCGAGCGCCACTATGCTGAGGGCTCAACTTAAGCAGGGCTTGTATGGCAGTTTGTGCTTTAGCAGGTTGGTTGCTTTGGGCATACACACGCACCAAGCCCCACTGCGCTGCTGCACGAGCCCCAAGACGAAGCGCTGTTTGAAAATCGCGCTCTGCATCTTTGAGCTTGTCTTTTTTAAGTGCGAGCTCTGCGCCGAGCAATGCGGCGACAAAATCCTGGGCAGATTGAGCTCTCGCTTGATGAAGATACGTTTCTGCTTTGTCATACCCACCTGCGGCCGCTTCTTTGGCAGCAAGCGCCAGGTCTTTCCCCGGCACATTCCATTCGCGATCTTCCAAACGACTTGAGATCATGCTCAGGTGCGAGGTGCTGCCTTCAGTTCCCGCAAACCGCAATTGATACAATGCTTCATGTACCAAGCTGCGTGACAATAGAGCACGGTTGAGTCCCATTTTTTTTCGGCCGCCCGCAAGCACACGCAACGCTTCAGTCCTGTCTGCAAATGTATCGTTGGCGACAAGCTCTTCGGCTTGTTGAATGACGCGACGTGCTTCGGCTGGCTTACCGGCAGCGGGAAGATATTGCTCTATGGTGTAGATGCCGAAATAGCCATGCTCCGTAAATCCAAGCGCTGCCCCAGCACCAAACAATAAAAGGAGCACGCCTGCAGAAATAATCAATGCATTGAACTTGAACTTTGACTTAGGGGCTTCAACGGGTGTTGCAGGCTGAGATCCTGCACGGACAGCTTCTGGAGCAGCCGGGCTAAACCCTGCTAACGCATCATTGGGCTCTTCGGGAATGTCCGAAAACTCCATGGACTCAGCGCTCTCCCCCATGCCCAAGTCCACTTGACCGAACGCCGCGGATGAAGCCTGCTCGGGCTCGTCATCCTGAAGAAAGTCTTTGGAATCAAACTCCAAGGATTCGATGGTCTGCCCTGCTTTGGAGTCGGCGGTCTGATCCACACTTCCAAACAACTCTGCATACGCTGCCTCGTCTGCAGAACCGTGAATCCCCGCCCCTGTATCCGGAGATGCACTCACCCGTAATGCATTCTGCAAGGCTGCACCCGCTGTACTCGTGATTTCTTCAAAGGGGTTGTAATCGCTCTGGGGAGTCAGTTTTCGAGACGAAGAGCCACCTTGCTCGCCAAAGGCAGGCGGTGGCTCGGACATGCCCAGGTCAAGCTCAGAAAAATCCATCGAGGGAGCACCACTGCTCCTATGGCCGGAAGAAGGCCCCAACCCTGCCTTTGGCCTGGGCAAGGACGCCCCTTGCTTTGCCACTGGCACATCCACAGTAAACTTGGCTGCCGGCAAATCCGGCATGACTTGAAGCGCAGGAAGGTCTGAATGACTGGGCGCCGGTAAGTCAACCTCAAAAGGATCGAGCAACTCCAACGAGTCTTCTAGCGATTCTGGAGGCAATGGCTGAGGGGTAGCTTTCACAGCAGGTAAGTCTGAGCTGCCATGAAACTCGGCAAAAGGATCGAGAGGCGGTGGCGAGGGTGTACGAGGCGCAGAGACTCGACTTAACTCAGGAGGCATCACCTTGTTGCTCACAGACGAGGCAGGCACAGGTGTCTTAATCGCAGGCAGGTCCAAGCCTACAGGTGTTTGTGCAGAAGCACGTGATGCTTGAGTGCTAACCGCTGGCGCTACTGCCCCCAGCCGTGAAGTATAATGTGGTGCCGCTTTGGGATCTGAGCGCAACACAGGCTTGGGTAACGGCGCATTGACGGCTGGGGCTCTTAACCGCGGAGGCTCGGGCCGCGTAAGCACAGGAGGCGCACCTTGCCGTGTCACGTTTTGTGGCGATGGATTGAACGGAGGCTTTGCCGCAGAGGTGCCTTCGGGTGGGTGAAGCACCACCGATGTCCCACACTTCGGGCATCGCATCTTCATCCCAGAAGCAGGAATGCGTTGTTCATCGACGTCATAAGACGCCATGCAAGAGGCGCAGGTCACGTGCATGCTATTTTCACCTCGAAGCAACGTTAGAAAACCAAAGCGAGATGGTATCACGCTTTGCCTTGACCTCGCACTTCCTTAGCGTAATAACTCCATTCTATGAAGCAAACCCTGTCGTTGGATATTGGTGGTACACGCTATAAAGTGAGCGCAGACGCGGATGAAGCACATGTTCAGAGGCTGGCCGCCATCGTCAACGAACGGATTAAGGCACTTGGCCCTGGAGCTTCTCGTGCTACCCCAGCACAAAAACTCGTGATTATTGCCCTTGGTCTTGCTGACGACCTACTGCAATCTGAGGCTAGGCAGCACTCCCTACAACAAACTACACGTGCCGTCATTGAAGGCACCATTGAGCGCATCGACCAGCGCTTGAACACAAGTACAGCAGCCAATCACACCCAAGGGTAGGCGCACCTACATGGAAAAGGACCTGTCGCGCTTGCAACAACAGGTCAAGGCGCAATTGCGCAATCAAATGGATGCACTACGGCAGGCTCTGCCGCACACTGCACGAAAAGCGCGTTCCGAAACGGCGTGTCAGCGTCTCTCAGCGCTTAACTCCTATCAACACGCAAACTCCATCGCACTTTACATGGCGTTTAATGCCGAGCTTGAGCTAGGGATGCTCTTGGAAACTTGTCTTCAAGGCCCTCAAACGCTGTATCTGCCGCGGCTTGATCCATCCACCCACACCATCTCCCTACACGCTGTCCCGAGCCTCCAGGCACTCATTCCAAGCCGCTTCGGCATACTTGAACCCCCCGCTACAAGCCCCACCATTGCCCCCCAAGCGCTTGAGGTTATCGTGATTCCAGCCCTTGCCGCCGATCCACGGGGCTATCGCATTGGCTACGGCCAAGGGCACTATGACAGGCTGCTTCCGCAAATGCCGCAAGCCCTAAAAATCTGCGTGCTTTACGATTTTCAACTGATTGCGGAAGTCCCCAACGAACCTCACGACCAACGCGTTGATGTGGTCGTTACCGATCAGCGGATGGTCGAGCCTGTCACACCTTAATCGCGCCCCTGCAACCTACAGGCTATGGGATGTGCTGGCTCATCCGTCCAGCATTTGCTTGAGCGTGGTGTTGAGCAATTGAGGGTTGAGTTTGCCTTGGGTCGCACGCATCACTTGCCCCACAAAAAAGCCAATCAAGCTCACCTTACCTGCTTTGTATTGAGCAACTTTGTCAGGATTTGCCTCCAACACTTTGCGAATCTCAGTTTCAATGGCAGAGGTGTCCGTCACCTGCACCAAGCCTTGCTCCTTGACGATGTGCGGCGCGCTTTTGCCGCTTTGCAGCATCGAGGCAAACACATCTTTGGCCATTTTGCCACTGATGGTGCCGTCATCCACCAATGCCAAAAGCTCCACCACGTGTTCCGGCTCTACTGGAAAACTCGCATCCAACCCCGACGTTTTAGTGTGTCTTAGCACCTCGGCTTGAATAAAATTGGCCACACGTTTTGCGAGTTGATCCAAAGGCACATCACTTTTGCGTTGGGTAAACAGATCCACCGTTTGCTCGAAAAATGCCGCGATACGCGGATGCCCTGTTAAAACCTGTGCATCCACCGGTGTCAGACCAAACTCTGTCTGCCAACGCGTGCGCTTGGTCAAAGGCAACTCCGGAAGTGTGCCTCGAAGCTCGGCAATCCATTCCTCGGGAATCATTAAAGGTGGTAAATCAGGATCAGGAAAATACCGATAATCGTGTGCTTCTTCTTTACCGCGCATCGTTAGCGTTTTGCCCTGCCCATCGCTCCAGGTACGGGTTTCCATGACAACCTTCCCGCCACCGGAAACCAATGCCTCCTGACGTGCAATTTCGTACTCCAAGGCCTTACGAACAAACCGGAAGGAGTTGATGTTTTTGAGTTCGACCCGCGTTCCAAGCTCTGTTTGTCCTACAGGACGAATCGAGACGTTAGCGTCACAACGAAATGAACCTTCTTCAAGATTGCCATCGTTGATACCCACAAACAACAACACCTCACGCAGGCGTTTCAAATAAACCTCTGCTTCGGCAGCACTGCGCAAATCTGGATGAGTCACAATCTCAACCAACGGCACACCTGCACGGTTGAAATCCACTAACGTCTCACGGGCAGAGCCAGCTCCGTGAATATTCTTAGCGGCATCTTCCTCCATGTGAATGCGTTGAATACGAATCGTCCTTGACTGGCCCTCGACATCGATAATGACTTCACCGTTTTCTGCATAAGGAAACTCGTATTGAGAAATCTGATACCCCTTAGGTAAATCCGGATAAAAATAATGCTTGCGATCAAAACGGCTCTTGGTGCGAATCTGGCAACCAAGAGAAAGCGCAGCTTGCACGGCCATGCGCACAGCACCCCGGTTTGGAACAGGCAAAGCGCCTGGTAAGGCCAAGCACACAGGAGAGATTTGGGTATTGGGAGGAGAACCAAAGGCTGCCGAGGCAGGCGAAAACAACTTTGCTTTGCTTAGTAGCTGGGCATGAACCTCCAACCCGATCACAGCTTCATAAGACACCGACATGCGGAGGCTATATACTTCAAGCGGTGGGTTTAGTCGAACCATGAAATCCGAGCTAACAGCCGTCCTATATACCCTCTCCGCCAAGCCGGGTGTCTACCTCTTCAAAGATGCCGCCGGCAAAGCCTTGTACGTGGGCAAAGCCGCCAATTTGCGCTCCCGGACGCGCAGCTATTTTCAAGCCCATAGCAACGATACACGGATGTTCATTCCTTTTTTGGAGCGCGAGGTCCATGACATCGAAACCATTGTTGTTCGCACCGAAAAAGAAGCTGCCTTACTTGAAAACACCCTCATCAAACAATACCAACCCAAATACAACGTCAAACTGCGGGATGATAAAGAATACCTTTCCCTGCGTTTGAATCCCAATGCCACATGGCCTCGACTCGAAACAGTCAGGCGTCCTCAACAAGACGGAGCCATGTATTTTGGCCCCTACCATTCTGCCACAAGCGCAAGGCGCACGCTGAGGTTAGTAAATCGTCATTTCAAACTGCGCACATGTACCGATACTGAATTTCGATCTCGCAAACGGCCATGCCTACAATATCAAATCAAACGCTGTCCAGCGCCTTGCGTCTACGATGTAGACCGCACTCACTATCTTGAACAGGTTCGCAATGTTGGGATGTTTCTTAACGGAAAACACGACGAACTTAGTAAGTTGCTTATCTCCCAGATGAAGCAGGCCTCCAAAGACACGCACTATGAGCTTGCCGCCATGTACCGCGATCAGGCCAACGCGGTCGATGTGGCGCAACAGGCGCAACACGTTGCGGTAGCCACCCACACCGATCAGGATGTGGTGCACTTTTTCAAAGAAAAGGATTGCACTGAGTTCGCCGTGCTCCTCATTCGGGAAGGAAAACTCACTGCCGTGCGTAGTTTTACCGTCAAAAAGACGGCACTTCCTGATACCGAGCTCTTATCGTCGTTCCTCACAGACTATTACGACAGCACTTCTTACATTCCTAAAGAAATCCTTTTACCCCATTCGATTGAACTGATGGGCGGTTTTAGTGAAATGCTTTCAGAACGCAGGGGGTCTGCCGTCAAACTGCTAGCCCCTAAGCGTGGGCCACGGCGCCAATTGCTCAACTTAGCATTTGAGAATGCGGAGCAAAATTTTATGGAACGCAAACGCCTGGAGGAAAGCCACCTTCAAAACCTTGAGAAACTACAACACCTGTTACACCTCTCCAGTTTACCAAGACGTATCGAATGCATTGATATCTCACATACCGGCGGGGATGATACGGTAGCGGCTATCGTCGTATCCACCGATGGCGTGCTTGATAAAGCCGCCTATCGATCGTTTCACATACGCACCGCGAAGCGAAGCGATGACTATGGCGCCATGCTTGAGGTGCTGTCCCGGCGTTTTAAACGAGGCAAGAATCTCGAAGAAGGCTGGGATCTTCCTAACCTGCTCGTGGTGGATGGCGGTCGTGGTCAAATCAAAGTCGCGCAAACGGCCCTTGCGGAACTCGATTTGAGTGAAATCGCTGTCATCGGTATCGCCAAAGAGCGTCAAGATGTTCATGGAGAAACCTTGTTGGATCGAATCTATGTTCCAGGACGCAAAAATCCCATTGCTCTAAGGGGGCATTCCGAAACGTTAGTCATCACACAGCTGCGAGATGAAGCCCATCGATTTTCGAATCATCTCCGCGAGCAGCGAAATACCAAACGCATACTGCGCAGTGATCTTGATGACATTCGGGGTGTGGGTACACACACGCGCAAGGTGCTCTTAGAACGCCTAGGCTCGATGGCCGCAGTACGCACAGCAAGTATTCAGGAACTCACAGAAGCAGGACTAGGACAGAAACAGGCTGAATACGTGCACGCCGCTCTGCGCTCCGATGCTTCTGATTCGTCTAAACCTCCAGAACCTCTGGAAGAAGCATCTCAAACCGAGCACCACCCGTCGACGGACTCGTGACGCTAATACTGCCACCCAACTGTTCGACAATGGTATGGCAGACCGCCAGTCCAAGCCCTGTACCCTGCCCAACTTCTTTCGTCGTGACAAACGGATCAAACAGCTTTTCCTGGACAGAAGGGTGAATTCCAGGACCTGTATCCGACACCACCAATGAAACCATACCCAGCCTTTCAGCAGGCCCCACTTCAATCGTGATACTGCCTTCACCAGCAATTGCATCTGCAGCATTCAACAAAAGATTAAGCACCACTTGGGTAAGTTGATCGGTGTCTCCTCTTACGAGAGGAGTGTTTTCCATGACTCGACGCTCAATCGTTACATGACTCAGATCTTTTTGAGGCACCACCAAACGCACCGCGTTTTCGACAACGGTTTCAAGGTCGCTGCTCACTTCTAACATCTCTGGCGCTTTGCCTTGTCGAGAAAAATCTAACAAGCCACGAATGATTTTATTGATACGTTCTGTTTCACTGTGGATGCGTTGCAAAAACTCGCGTTGTTCAAGGTCGCTGAGCCTTTGCCCGCGCAATAACTCGACAAAACCCAAAATGGCGGCCAGAGGATTGCCAATTTCATGGGCGATGCCAGCTGCCAGCCTGCCGACTGAGGCAAGCTTTTCGCTACGTACAAGTTCATGCTGGGTTGTTCTTAGTTTTGCGGTTGTCTCTTCAAGGAGCCTGACTCGGTCTTCAAGAGCTTGTCTTTCCTGACGCAATTGTGCAGCCATCATGTTGTATACGGATGCGAGCCTGGCAATCTCCGCCACACCTTGCACAGGAACTTCTTCATACCGTCCACCTGATGCAACACGCTCAGAAGCCGCGGTAAGTTGTTCTACAGGTCTTACAATGCCGTAGGTTAGTGCTACAAACGTTAATAGCAGCATAAAACCACTCGCCAGAAAGATGTAGGGCATCAGTAAACGTGCAGCCGGAGCATGAACCGTTTCCGTCGGACGATTCACCCAAAGCCTCACCTCTCCACCGTTCGAAAGAGCAGCACGTACGGGTTGGCCTTCACCGACAATGCCCCAACGAAATTCCAACGCTTGCGAAGAAACAATCTCCACGCCTCTAAGTCCCGTTCCATGAGACAATGCTTGTATGAGGGGATCCCAGCGTTCAGGTTCTTGTGCTGTGGGTGTGGTATCCACAAAAGCTGCCAACACCCGAGCAGTTGTAGAAGCCGCACGTACCCTATCGAAGGTGCGTGCATGCTCTAAAATAGGTATGGCTGCAAGAGCAATCAAGAAAAACGATCCCGCAAAGGATATGCACAACACCAGCATGATTTGCGCACGTAACCCTAAGCGGAATGGACTCAGTACCATGGAGTCCTGCTGCTAAGCTGCAGAGGTCATGACAGACGCAGAATAAAAGATACGCCTCACACTTGCAGCGTAGTCGATTCTGTACCGACGTGTAGGCAACGGCGGCGGGAAACCAGCCAGTCTTGGAGCAAGCAATGCCTTGGAAATTCGATCAAAATACGAAAAGCGCAATGCAAATGCCTTTCCACTATCTCGTTTCCGATAGCCATGCACAGCACGAACCACTTCGCCCTCAGCATCAAACCATAAACTACCTCTGGGCGCTTGAAACGATACAACCACCTTCTCACCAATGTTAACGTGCTTGTTGGTACTAACTCGCATGCCCTCCAAGGATAGATCCAACGTGGTTTCACTCAGTAATTCGAACTGTGATTCGCTCACCACTTGGCACGGCACACGCACAGCACGCCGCGGCGTATGACGATGCAACGCTGGAATAATAATGGAATTCATGCCCCCTCCAAGAATCCATGGTAGCCAGGACAAACTCTGCTCGTCCAAAAAACGCGTTTTTGCTGAAGCTGTCCTACGAAGAAGACGTCGACCTAAGGTTATCAATGCGTATTTTTAGATCCGCATAACGGCGCAAAAACCCCTCATGATGCCGGCGAAACGCGCGAATATAGCCCCGTTCCTGTTGAAGCTGTTCTAGCTCTTGCACAATCCCCTTCATCCGATCGGCTAAATGGCGAGCACCGCCAAATGGCCGTTCCACATGCGCAGGATGCCCCGCTTGATATCGATCCAAATGCCCTGTCGTCTCATGCTTGGAATACAGGAGTCCCAACGTTTCAGCGTGGTAATTTTGCAACGACTTCAACACCGTAGTGCCAGGTAAATCTTCAAGTTGTTCACTGACAGCCACAATATCAAATGCTGTCGCAAGAGCCTTATCCAACCCTGCCCCTCCACTCACCTCCGCATGAAAATCACACGTCGCTGGATCAATCAACGTTCGGACCTGTTCAATAAGCTCAGGATCACTATCAATAAGCAGCACTCGTGGACGGCGCCGAGAAGAAGAATCTGCGCTGTGATAGAGAGAACGCCCCATTTCCAACATAATTTTTACGGCTTCTTCAAGCACAACTTGTGCTGTACGTAATAAATCGCTGTGACCGGTCACCGATCCTTGCTTGTCGAGTTCCTTGATGATCATCGATCGCAAACGAGGAATCTCTCCCGGTGTCTTCATGATAACATCAACCACTCCAAGCCGGATGGCTGAAACCGCAGCTTCAAATGACCGCCTGGCAGTAAGCATCACAAGAGCCGTTGCAGGACTGTGCTCACGCACAAAATGGCATAGATCAATGCCTGCTCCGACCCCACCAAAATCCAGATCAATCACGGCTATAGGGAAAAATTTGCCAATGATGAGCTCTCGAGCTTGCGCAGGATCAGCCACCACCGTGCATACATAACCCTCCTTCTCGAAAAGCGCCTTTAGCCCCTCACGATCACGCTCTAACGCATCAAGAACGAGTATTTCTGCTGCTATTACCATAACTTACAGAGCAAGAGCCCTAGAGCGCCCACTTGGTGTTGAGTGTGACATAGGCGCTCAGATCCTGAAAGTCTTGCGAGCTGCCCCCATAATCAGAGGCTAAACTGTGAACGTATCGGAGGCCAACGTGGAGAAACACAGCCTGAGGCTCTCGGAAGTGCCAAAAGGGCAAATCACAGCCCAGGCCAAGCATCCAACCAGGTTTAGACGCAGAATCCTCGCGAATATAGCTTGCTCCCATCTCAAAACCAATCGAATCAATCCATTCATCGACAAAACGTGTCCCAACCTGCCGCCCCTGTAAAAATCGCCACCAAAAAAGCGGCCGCACTTCAATTCCTAGATGGAAAGCGACATCCCCGCTTGCACGTAGTTCTGGGTTGAGTACTACCCCGACAGACTCCAAATAGCGCCACCGCAGGTCTACAAGTGAGAGAAAGCTCTGATTTTCTGTCAATTGGGCGCCAGCGCCCAGGCCTAACGTCAACGTGGTCTCTGTCGCTAAACGTCCGTAGGGATCTTCAGAAGCATTCGCATGGGCAGTCGTCGGCACACTCAAAAGTACCCCCCCCAAAAAAGCTGCTAAGTGGAAAAAATTAAACACAGTCCATGACGAGGATAAAGCTTCTCTTACGATTCGGTCTACGTTAACGTGCGGGCTCACAAATATGACTTTACTCGACTCTATGCAAGAGCTCGGATACGGCGAAGTATATGTGCGCCACCATAAACCGAGCGGACTTAATGCTATCATTGGAATTCACAACACTCATCTTGGCCCTGCTTTGGGTGGGTGCCGACTAGCAGCCTATCCTGATCATGCCGCTGCCATGCAAGACGCCCTGCGACTTGCAAAAGGTATGACATATAAAGCCGCTCTGGCAGGACTGGATCATGGCGGTGGCAAAGCAGTGATTCTTGAGCCAAGTGGAGAGTTTGATCGACAAGCTTTGTTTTTGGCCTTCGGACAGATGGTACAGCAGCTTGGCGGCAGGTACTACACAGCAGAAGACAGCGGCACCACGCCTTCGGATATGCAAACCATTCGAAGTGTGACGCCTTATGTCACCGGAGCCACAATGGGATTAGGCGGTTCTGGCGATCCGTCTCCTTACACAGCCCTTGGAGTTCGACGAGGTATTGAAGCGTGCGTCAAGTTTGCACTGGCAAAAGATACCCTCGCTGGCTTGCACATCTGCGTTCAAGGCATCGGCAGTGTTGGCTACCATCTGTGTAAAGAACTCCATGCGCTCGGAGCACGGCTTACAGTGGCCGATAGACGAACCGAACGCACAGAACGTGTTGCCACAGAATTCCAAGCAACCGTTGTTCCTATTACAGAGATCGCCGAAATCCAGTGTGATGTATTTGCACCATGTGCCTTTGGTGGTGTCGTGAATGACATCAGTCTACCGAAGTTAAAATGCCGCATCATTGCAGGAGCCGCTAACAACCAATTAGCCAAAGAACAACACGGCGATGCGTTGGAGAAACAAGGCATTGTGTACGCGCCTGACTATGCGATCAATGCCGGTGGGTTGATCAATGTCGCTCAAGAACTCAAAGGCTATGACGCTGACGTTTCCCGCCAGCGCACCTTGAAGATTTACGATACAATTTGGACCATTTTGCAGGAATCCCAACGAACAGGCATCCCACCTCATCGGATTGCAGATCACCTTGCCGAAAACCGATTAGAAAGCGCTAACATTGTATGATGCGGCACGCTAAAATTGTATGCACCCTCGGACCTGCAACTTCAGAACCACACATGATCGAAGCGTTGGTGACGGCAGGAATGGACTGTGCCCGGATCAACTTTTCCCATGGAGACCATGAAAGCCATGCTCGTACTGTAAAGTACGTTCGCCAAGCAGCACTCAACCAGAAAAAGCCGGTTGCCATTTTAAGTGATCTAACAGGTCCAAAGCTTAGAGTCGGAAGATTTAAAGACGGCAAAATCAACCTCATTCCAGGCCAAACGTTTACCATCACTACCGAAAAGATCCTGGGAGACGACCGACGTGTCTCCGTCAACCATCCGGGACTGGCTAAGGACATCCAAGCTGGACTGACAATTCTGCTTGACGATGGCTTGCTCACACTGCGTGTCACCAAGACAACTGACACAGAGATCATCTGTGAAGTGGAAATTGGTGGAGAACTGTCCAACAACAAAGGCATGAACGTGCCGGGCACGTGCCTGAGCATTCCTTCATTGACTGAAAAAGACAGGCTAGATCTCACCTATGCCATTGAGACACTAAAGACAGACTACATTGCACTATCATTTGTACGTACTGCCGAAGATGTTGCGCTTGCTCAGTCACTCGCAGGAGAAACGCCCGTCATTGCCAAGATCGAAAAACCCGAAGCCATCGAAAACCTCGAAGCCATTGCCGATATCGCAGACGGAGTCATGATCGCACGTGGAGATCTGGGGGTTGAAATAGGCTCAGAAAAAGTGCCGGTGATTCAAAAGCACATCATTCGAGAAGTTAACAAACGCGACAAAGTTGTGATTACAGCAACCCAGATGCTGGATTCCATGATCCGCAATTCCCGCCCTACACGTGCTGAAGCCGCCGATGTCGCCAATGCGGTCATCGATGGTTCGGATGCACTCATGCTAAGTGCTGAAACGGCCAGTGGCCGATACCCTCTCGAATCGGTCCGGATGATGCATGCCATCATTCAAGAAGTCGAAAATGCTATGCTCGTTCAAACACGCGAACGAACTGCGGACCCATCACACATCGGCGAATTGAATTTTCCCAACGCTGCGGCTGGAGCTGCAGCCCTTTTGTCAATTACATTGCCCATCAAAGCAATCGTGACGTTCACTCGGGACGGTCGCACTGCAGGGTTATTATCCAGTTACCGTCGACCTGAACCTGTCGTCGCCATCACTGCCAACGAGGCTGTCGCTAACCGTCTTGCCATCAATTGGGGTGTGATGCCTTTTATGGAAATTCCTCCCACAGATTTGTCCGAAGTGCTTCGAATGGCATCGTCGCTGTTAGTCCGAGAAAAAATCTGCCAAAAAGGGGATGTGTTTGTGTTGGTGCTTGGTTGGCCTCCCTCTGCGCCTACTAACACCGTCAAACTTCATCGTTTGTAAGCACATTTTTTGCCCTTAAGGCCTGCGTTTCATGACCTCTGCTTTTAAGCTATCCGTATGGGCTAGCCATCCGGAAACGATGTCTTCAGGAACGTGATATTTCTTAAGCACCTGAGCCAGAATGGTTTTACGCCGATTGAAATGACCTATTAGAATAGGATGCGTCTGGTGTGCCTGATGCAAGGTTCTTCCTTGATAGGTAACGTCAGCCCCTAGCCAAACTGCCGCATGTTGGTATTCAAAGCGTTTAATTCTAGCGGGATTAACATCCCGAAAGAAAAACCCAATCATTGGATCCGCAACCATTTGGTCCACGAAATCCGAAATAATTGATTCTAAGACAACCTGCCCTCCAAGGCGTTCGAAATTAGTCATCGCACCACTCTTGGATTGTGCTCAAGCGTAATCCCAAAATGCCTTGCTAACAAAGGTAGCGCTCACCTGTATCGCACAACACGGTAACAACACGTTGTTTTGTATTCATATGCTTGGCGACTGAAACAGCTGCATGCACGTTAGCGCCCGAAGAAGGTCCTACCAATAGCCCTTCTTCGCTTGATAGTCTTTGAGACATCCGTTCGGCATCTAAATCGCTGACCGTGACAATTTCGTCAATCCATGACCGTTCCAGTACGTCTGGAACGAAGCCTGCACCTAACCCCTGTATTCCGTGTAACCCTGGCTGCCCTCCTGACAAAACGGCACTTGCGCGAGGTTCCACCGCGATAATACGTATGCTTTTTTTATACTGCTTGAGTACTCGCGCCACGCCAGTGATTGTCCCCCCCGTGCCAACGCCGGCAACGAATGCATCGAGCTCACCTTGTGTGGCCTTCCAAATTTCTTCGGCAGTCGTCCTTGCGTGAACTTCAGGGTTTGCCGGATTTTCAAATTGACGTGGCATGAACGCATGACGGGTAGTACGCAATAATGCTTCGGCACGTTCCACCGCACCCGTCATTCCATCCACGGCCGAAGTAAGCACCACTTCTGCACCATAGGCCTTAAGGACGTGCCGGCGTGCCATACTCATATCTTCTGGCATGACCACCACACATCGGTAACCTTTAACTGCGGCAATCATAGCCAAGCTTATTCCGGTATTCCCACTTGTGGCTTCAATGATCGTAGAGCCCTTTTTGAGCAGTCCTTGTGCTTCTGCGGCCTGAACCATTGCCAATGCGGTTCGATCTTTGACACTGCCTGCAGGATTAACGGCTTCGAGCTTAGCACACACATCTGCCCCACCTGCCGGCGAAAGCCGCGCTAACCGCACCAACGGAGTGTTGCCAATCAGTGCCAACACATTATCAACGATATGACTTGTCATGGCTTAGATCGCGAATCACGTCGGTCATATTCACGAATGATTTGCTGCACCAGAGGATGCCTTACCACGTCATGGGCATCAAATGAACAAATCCCAATTCCATCGATCGAATTGAGCAGTTTCACCGCATCAATGAGTCCACTGGGCTGTCCCAAAGGCAGATCAATCTGAGTAATATCCCCAGTCACCACTACCTTGGCATTCTGTCCAAATCGCGTCAAAAACATTTTCATTTGATCAATGGTCGTATTTTGTGCTTCGTCCAGAATCACAAAACTGTCGTTGAGAGTGCGACCACGCATAAACGCTAAAGGCGCAACCTCGATCGCGCCCCGTTGAATCAAGCCTTGAACCTTATCGACGTCCATCATGTCATGCAGTGCATCGTAAAGGGGCCGCAAATACGGATTAACCTTGTCGGCTAAGTCGCCAGGTAAGTAACCTAACTTTTCTCCCGCCTCCACGGCAGGCCGCGCCAACACAATACGTTTGATACGCCGCTCAAGAAGCGCGTGGACCGCCATGGCCATGGCCAAATACGTCTTGCCTGTTCCTGCAGGCCCTATCCCGAAGACCAACGCTTTTTCCCGGATGGCTCTCACATACTGCTGTTGTGCTGTGCTCTTAGGGGTAATCAAGCCTCTTGGCGCAACCAACACCACATCTTGAGCCGCCTTGCTAAACGAAGCCTGTGGGTCTTTTTTCAAGGCACGGGCGATACGCAGTACTTCCATCTCAGAAAGCGTGGAACCCGATCCGACAAGTTCCAATAATTCGGAAACCACCTGCTTTGTCAGCTCAACTGCCCGCCGAGGGCCTTTGACATAAAGCTGAGAACCACGCTGCCCAATGGCAACACCAAGCTCTTTTTCGAGGATCCGTAGATGCTCACTGCTGGACCCACTCACCTCCAATAGCAACGTTGTATCAGGAACATCTAGATTAATGCTGTACATACCCTAAACCTTGATGATTGTACGCTAATCTAGAGCAGGTCGCCAACTGCACATGTTTTAGCATCCTTGAGCCTAAAGACATCGAATTTCATGTCAATTCCCAAACGCGCCTGCTCGACTTCATTCACACCAAAGGCAACGTCCGGCTTAGCCTTCTTCCTCCATCGCATGAGTCAACCTAAAATACGCCTGCGCTGTTTTGTTTTCGGGATCTAACTCCAACGCTTTGCCCCAATGGGTTGCGGCTTCCTCTTCTTTGCCTTGCGCCAGCAACACTACTCCCAAAGCAATCCGAGCTTGAAGATATGTGGGTTTGGTATTAACCGCCTGCTCCAGTTCCTGTTCGGCTGCCGGCAGATCACCCAATTGCCGGTAAAATCCTGCCAACAAAAGCCTCAAATCTACAAAACTTGGCCGCAACCGGATCGCCTTTCGAAGCTCCTCAATGGCTTCGCTAAGCAACCCGATATCTGCATATGCGTGTGCAGTATCTGCATGTAAGTTTGCGATTTTACCAAGCGCAAAATCATCAGGCTTGCCGGTCTGTGCGCCTCCCATTCTTAGCGCGGATTGGTACGTTTTTTTAGCGGCATCATATTTACCCAAGTCGTTATAGGTAATCGCAAGGTTCAAGGCCGCTTCAGTGTACCTTGGGTTAATCTCAAGTGCTTTTTCAAACGAAAGCTGTGCTTGAACATAGCGCCCGCTCTCGTGATAGATAACACCAAGCATGTTATGCACGTCTGCATACGCATCTGTTTGAGCCACAGCTTGTTGCAAGTAGTGCTCAGCTTGATCGTAATTGCCTTTTTGGTATTGCTCTTGGCCCAGGGCAATCAAGTGCTTTAAGCCTTCACTCATCCACGCACTAGCGTAGCCCTGAGTGCATTTTGTCGCAACAATATGAACAACGTGTGCCTTCTAAGGCTCTTAAAGATTGGGTACCGGATCCGCAGACAGGCCTTGTTGCGCTGGCGATTTTGTAGGCTCCGCTTTGACAGCAGGCGTGCCTATCTCCTTTAAATAACTACGAGCTTGCAAAGCTTCTTCGGTCTTTGGATAGCGTTTTGCGAGGTCTTGAAACGTATTATACGCCGAGGTGTGGTCGCGCAGTTTTAGATACGTTTGTCCAAGTAGTAACGCCGCCTTGGGTTCGACACCACTGCCTTGATACGCATTCAATACAACTTGAAGCCTTCCGATTGCGGCTTTGGGTTGGTCTCGATCAAGATAGAATTCAGCAACGTACATTTCATGACGTGCTAACAATGCCAAAGCCCGACGAGCCAGCTTCTTTGCATTTGGAACGCGATCATGCGAGGGATACTCCATGATATAATGGCGCAATTGTTGCAGTGCTCGACGGGTAGGGCCCTGGTCACGCTGATGCGCAGGAGGCGAAAGCAGCCAATCGTCGGGGATTTGTTTGACATACGCTTCTGCAATTTTATATTCGGCATAGGGAATCTCAGGGTGTGAAGGCCGAGTTCGAATGAACTCTCGATACGCCGATATAGCCTCAACGTATTTATCTTGAATTAACATACAATCTGCCACGCGCAGCTCTGCCAACGCGGCATAGCGACTGTATGAATAATTTCTCCATACCTTGCGAAATGCGGGCTCTGCATCCAAGCAGTTGTCATCACGGAAGTCTTCCATTGCATAGGAATACGCTTGAGCTGCTTTATCACCGTAACTGAGCGTCCGGCGTGGGGCTGAAGCGCCGCCACACGCTGCTAACAGCCCTAAAACACAAGCAAAAATCCCAGGCCACTGTTGTTTTTCAAAAAACACGGGCTATGGTGTATCCAGTTTTGACCTCCGTTGTCCACCCAGCCTCAGGATACATTCCGTGAATCACCGAAAAGTGATGATCTTAGGCTTGGATTGTGCAGATCCGACTCTTATGTTCGATCGCTTTAGAGCGCACATGCCCCATGTGCAACGTCTTATGAAACAAGGGTGCTGGGGACCTCTTCATTCTTCCCTTCCACCCATTACTGTCCCTGCATGGATGTGTATGGTCTCAGGACGTGATCCGGGGGAACTCGGGTTGTATGGATTTCGAAGGCGCTTACCAAGCAGTTATGAACTTGACCTCGTCAATGCCACAGATATGCAAGCCCCATGCCTATGGGACTACGCCTCCCAAGCCGAAAAACGTGTTGCAGTGCTTGGGGTACCACTCACGTACCCGCCCCGCTCCGTCAATGGCATTATGGTGTCAGGCTGCTTAACCCCTGACATCGAATCAGACTATGTGTGGCCTAGCAGCCGCAAAAGAGAACTTGTGGAACGCTTCGGTCCGTATCGCATTGACGTCGCCGACGAGCGTAATGGCGATCCCACCAAGCTTTACAATGCAATCTGCGAGATGACCGCACAACGCTTCCAGATGGCGCGCTACCTTTGGCAAACAGATCAACCTGATTTTTTGATGATGGTCGATATGGGCCCCGATCGATTTCATCATGCATTCTGGCATTGTTTTGATCCGGATCACCCAGCTTATGTGCCCGATCATCCCCATGCATCGTGGGCAGAGAACTACTACAGTTTGCTTGATCAATGGGTGGGTGAGCTTATAGCCATCGCAGACAAACACACCGCGATATGCATCGTGAGTGACCACGGAGCACGTGCCATGCATGGCGGGTTCTGCATCAACCAATGGTTGATCGATCATGGGTTGTTAGTGCTCAAAGAACCCATTCAAAGCCCCTGTGCATTAGAGCCTTCTTTAGTAGATTGGACACGCACGCAAGTGTGGGCAGAAGGTGGCTACTACAGCCGTATATTCATCAACCTCAAAGACCGCGAATCTCACGGATGTGTCCCCCACACACGGTATGCAGATCTTTGCTCAAGGCTTACCGAGCAACTGACCCAACTCACCACACCCCAAGGAAAGACACTTTACAATACCATTGTATCGCCAGAAACAGTGTACCGTTCGGTACAAGGCCACGCTCCCGACCTTATGGCATTTTTCGATGACTTGCGTTACCGGGCTATCGGTAGCGTGGGCCAACACACCTGGTTCGTGCATGAAAACGACCGTGGGTTTGATGCATGTAACCACAACTGGAAGGGCATGTTCGTGATGGCCGGCGAAGGAATACCAGCCCTAGGGAAACAAGAAGATCTCCAGATCTACGATGTCACACGTACGGTGCTCGATGTGATGGATATCCCTGCACCACAGCTTCTTTTAGGAAGAAGCATCCTCCGTTCGTAATGCACTTAATCGACACTCTATGACTACCCAATCACTCATTGTTGGACTCGATGGCGCAGATATGGATGTCATCCTTCACATTGGAGCCGACACCCTTCCCACACTTCACCGTTTGATAGCCTCTGGCGCACATGCTCGCCTCACGTGTGTCACTCCTCCCGCCACTCTTCCCAATTGGACCACATTCCTGACAGGAGTCGATCCTGGAGTACACGGCGTATTTGATTTCACCGTACGAACCGGTTACCGCGTTAAGTTTACAGGAGGCAGCGTCCGCGAAGTCCCTACGGTATTTTCGCGTTTAGATGCACTTGGTTTACGTTGCGCATGCATTTCATTTCCAGGAACCTGGCCTACCGAACAATTGCAGCAAGGTGTGTATATCAGTGGGTGGGATGCTCCTGTGGCCTTCGAAGCGAATGCATCCTACGTCTGGCCACGGCAACTCCATACGCAGCTTTTGCAACAATTTGGGCCCTTACGGTTTGATACCGTCGATGAATTTCAAGCTGATCAACCGGGTTGGCATGAGCAATTGCCTGCCATGCTCAAAGCTCGTATTCAGCAAAAAACCAACGTGGCCACATGGCTGCTCAAACAGGCTCGCTGGGACGTTTTCGCTGTATATTTTGGTGAAAGTGACACGGCATCGCATCATTTATGGAGCCTTTATGATCCTCATTCACCCCGCCGACCTGTGGAGTGTTCCCAAGCTCAAAGCCAAGGCTTGATTGAGGTTTACCGTGCACTGGATCATGCCCTTGCTGAGTTGATTGATGAAGCTGGAGGCATGGATCATGTGGAAGTGACGGTAATCAGCGACCATGGCTCAGGAGGCTCTTCCGACAAAGTCCTTTATCTCAACCGATGGCTCGCAGAGATGGGCTTGTTACACTTTAAGTCTCGTGCGCGCTTCGGCACACTGGCTAATCATGGCAAACAACTCGCACTACGCGCACTTTCGCCAAAGCTCCGACAAGGCATCTTTGATACAGCCAACCGTTGGCTACCCAGTATGCTCGAATCCCAAGCACGCTTTGGCAACATTGACATGACTCGCACTCGCATTTTCAGCGATGAGCTCAATTATTTCCCTGCACTATGTTTCAACCTTGTCGGCCGGGAGCCAAACGGGCAAGTGCACCCGAAGGATAAGGCAGCCCTGTACCACGACCTCCAAAGCGCACTCCTTGCGATGCGTGATCCTTGGTCGGGCTCTCCGGTCATCAAAGCAGTTCATCGTCGTGAAGATCTTTTCGAAGGACCCCACCTTGAACGCGCTCCGGATCTGCTCCTTGAGTTTCACCTAGACCAAGGCTATTCGTACAATCTGCTTCCTTCTTCCCATCTTTCAGACACTCGAGATCCTTGGCGACGACTTGAGTCAGGGGAATATTTGGGACGTAAAGGACGCAGTCTTGCTGGCAGCCATCGAGACCACGGCATCTTCTTGGCGAGTGGCCCTCGCCTCACTGCCCAAGGAGAGTTTCATATCCACATGACCGAAGCCATGGGACATGTACTATCGCGCCTAGACAAAAAAGTCATTTTTGACGGCATAAAAATGCCAATTAAGTCAGTTTCCGAGCATGAATTAAGACAAAAAGTATCCAAGCAGGGCCAGGCGCAAATTGCCGCCCGACTGCGAAACCTAGGCTACATTGACTAAACCCCTTCGCATTCTTCACGTCGCGGCGTTACCGTTTCCAAGCTTTCAAGGAACCCAAGCAGCGATTAAGCACATGCTCGAAGCCATGAACCAACATGGCCTTGAAACCCACCTCTTATGTTACGACCATTACGCTTACTCTGCGTCCTTTCCTTTTCCGATTCACCGCCTCTCATCCCCAGTAAAAGACCCTTCCCTGCGCTCGGGCCCATCGTGGCGTAAGGTGCTCCAAGATATTCACTTAATCTCCGCCATTCGGCGTTTGGCACATACCCTGCGGCCCACTCACGTCGTGGCACATCATGTGGAAGCCGCTTTGGCTAGCTTAATGGCCGGCATTAAACCACTCTTTATTGCCCATACCCAACTGGATGCAGAGCTTCCGATGTATGTCTCAAACCCGTGGCACACCCTCGCACAAGATGCAGGGGCTTTCGTTGAAAGTGCCCTCGTCAAACACTCCCTCCAATGCGCTGCTGTCTCACCCAGGCTTGCTCAAACCTTGCAACATCGCCACAATCGGAACGTCAGATATTTACCCATTCCCTGGCCGCTTGCAGAGGCTATCCAACCCGACCAACGTGACATAGCACGCGTCCGCTTTGGCTTCGGATCGCAAGAACGCGTACTTTTATACACAGGGAATCTCGATGCATATCAAGGATGGGAAATCTTGATCCCCTGTTTAAAGCACGTCCGTTTGCGCGGACATAACGCCTATTTGCTAGTAGCCACCGAATCTTGCCCTGAAGCATTGCTAGCACTTGCATGGCAATCGGGAATGAGTCCCTACCTACGAGTGACCCATTTGCATGGTGAGCACCAACGTAGGCTATTGTCTGCGTGCGCAGATGTCGTCACCGTGCCGCGTTTGATGAGTGCGGGAGTGCCGGTAAAGCTGCTCGATGCCTTGGCACGTGGCATACCTACGGTATGTGTACAAACCGCGACCGGAGGTCTCAGCATTCATGGCAAAGCCCATATCGCCATGACACAAACCACAGATGCGATGACATCCATGATCGAACAGGTGCTTGATCATCCTCAACACGCCCTTGAAATTGCCTTACAGGGTCGTGCCTACATTGCCTCCCACCATACCCCAGGCGTGTTCATGGAGGCCTTCCGTCACCTGAGCCCCGCTTTGCAAACCCACTAAATGCCGCAATCCCCTGCCATTGGAAGCGTTACCAAGACCAACGCCGAGGCAAGAGATTGGACTACGTGACCCTGACTACACTCACATTGACGCCAAAAACGCCGATAATTTCGTGATTTACGCCATTCGACGTACGATGGTTCCTTAGAGGAGTACAGCCCCCCTGGTTGCATCATAGGATGGCAGATACATATCTTAATGTGGTTTCACCAAACCCTCCCCCACCCCATACGTCTACCTCTGAAGAGAGGCGTGTATCCCATCTAGGCACGCTCCTTGGTGCACCTGCGGATACCGAGCTTCCTAACATTGCGGACTTGGCCAGCGGACTGCTAGCACTTTCACGAGGTGTAAGGCAGAAGGTCATTTTACCCTTGGCCGATAGTACCGCTGAATTCACCCTGGTCCGCAAAGACCAAGACATTTTAGTCAGCTACTACGATGCAGGCTCGATACCGAATGTTTACTGCCTGGATCGTGCGGTTCCTTTTCGTGAGCTTCTGGATGCCTGTGCAGATTCTCTTCAGAGCCGGGCTCTCATCACAGAAAGCGCCACCCATCGTAAAGTCGCCCAACGCTTAGCCCATCGACTCCGACATACGATCATTGCTCCGGATGCGTGCCTGAACCGGAACGCCACGCCTCGCTCAGGATCTACCGTCAACACCCCAAACGATGGCATCCCTCTTGCGTTTAGCTTTGAGGCCATGATTCCGCCGAGCCTTGAACCTCTTCGAGAAGCATCCTCACGCGCTGACGTCCATGCCACTCTCTTTTGCGGTAAGTTGTGGGTACATTGCAGAGGGCAAAAGTCTCTCATTGCAGATGGTCCGATCATCCCAGTTGTGCAACGCATGGTCGATGCAGCAAGGGCTCTTTTAGACGCCTCAGAAACTCAACGGCCAGTTAATTTCCGACTTCGCTCAAACAACTTCGCGATTGGCGCTCGCCTTTCAGATCGACAAGAAGTTGTTCTCACCTTTCACCCATTAAACCAAGATGTGTTTACCATTCCAGGTCTGGATGTCTCTGGAGCAAGTCTACCCATCCTGCGACTCGCTTCTATTATCCTCCGGGCAGTGGTCAGTGTGGATCGCAATCAAGCACGGAATTTACGCATTTCGACGCTAAGAGACCACGTGCGACGACTGCGCAAAGTAGTGCGCACTCGAGAAAAAGTTCAAAGCTTCATCAATAAACAGCCCGAACGTCTGCGGCTGGGTGGCCCTACCGAATCGGAACGTCCCCCTACAATCACCGCCCTCCCAGTATCCAACGGACAGTTGCGGTTTAAACAGCGCTGGAATACCGAAATCGAAGGATTGGATGCAGGTTCAACATTCCTCTGTGGAGATCGGCTTGTGGTCGCAACTCCCCGCTATACTCTTGCACTTTCACGGGAAGACGGTGAGATCCTCTGGGCACAGCCCACCTCACTAACCACTGCAATGATGACCGGAAAAACATTGGTGCGCTTAGGCATCAATGGTGAAGTTGAGCTCTGCGAGGTTGAGCAAGGTGAAGTCTATGCGCGAGGTTATATTGCGCCACGCGTAGGTGGACCCGCCTATGGCATGCTTGCAGGAGGAGGCAGCCTGCCGCCAGTAGCCATACTTGCCGAAGGACAAAACCGGTTGGTTGCTATCGATTTGCGCACGGGTGAACCACGATGGCGTTTTGTGTCTCCTGCTGGAACCATGTTTCAGATGACACGCCTTGGTCGAGTCTTGGTCGTAGTGTGTGGAGACAGCGCCGTACATGCACTCGATGTCGGTTCCGGAGAAGTCGTTTGGCGCTTTTCTCAGCAAGGACGTTTTTGCCTCAAGCCACACATCCACGCTGATTCTGTGTTTGTGGTGACAGGCGAAACTGGTGGAGAACGTGGCACATTGTATGCAGTTGATCTCTATTCTGGAAAGATGCGCTGGCAAAAAGAATTAGAGGGAAGTCCCTCTGCACCTCCGGTAGCCGGAGGCAATGGGGTCTCTATTCCCTTCCTCGTGGAAGATCAACGAAGCATGGCCTGCTTTGAAATCGCTACCGGTCAGAATCGTTGGTGCGTTTCTGATCCTGGCCTTGGACAAGGCGGTTCTGCCATGCGTATCGACACCCACATGATCATCAACGCACCCACAGGCAATCTAACGGCACTTGATGTAAGCACCGGACACGTGAGTTGGTCTCACAAGCTTTCGGATCCATCGTCAGACGACATTCCACGTCAGTTGGATCCTGTGCTTCGAGGTGGCGCACTGTTTGTCCCTTCAGCCTCTGTTTACACGGTGCGTCCTTCAGATGGCTGTTTGCTGGGCGAAGTAGACGAGTGCGATTTGGTTCCCGACTTTTTACGAGTCGACGAACGCAGTTGGCTTTATGTCGCAGAAGAAAGTGGCCATATCGCTGCGTTTGCACCGGCGGCCCAGTTGTACCTCGTCCGCTAAGAGCGGCTATCTCAAGCGTCGATGCATCAAGCTTGGCAACGATCGACGCACTTGGGATATCACCTCTGAATCAACCACTGCAGTAGCAATCCCCTCGCCTTCAGAACACTCCGCCACTATTTTTCCCCAGGGATCGATCACCAGGGCATGGCCATACGAATAGCGTTGTGCAAAGTGATGCCCTGTCTGAGCAGGGGCCAATACATAACATTGTGCCTCAATCGCTCGGGCGCGTAACAGTATATGCCAGTGATCTTTGCCTGTCGTCGCTGTGAATGCCGCAGGAACGGCAAGCAAGGTTGCTCCCTGATCTACCAATCGACGATACAACTCAGGGAATCGCACATCGTAACATATCGATAGTCCTAAGATTCCCGCACATGTCGCAGCCACAGTCGTTTCGTGGCCAGCACTCACCGTCGAAGATTCCTGAATCTCCGTCCCATCAGAAAGCTTTACATCAAACAAATGTATCTTTCGATACGTCGCCGTGATCCCGCCATCGACCCCTATGACGATACACGTATTGTATACTTTGCTCTGATCTTCGAGTGTTTTTTCCCAAAATCCGCCTAACACCAGCTCACATTGGGTACGCTCTGCTAGCCTTAAAAACCGCTCCAAAATCGGACCCCCTGAAGGCAAAGGCTCGGCAATGGCGAGCTTCTCTCGCTCTGGACCTAAAAACGCAAATCCTTCGGGGAGTAAGGTCAGTTTTGAACCGCTATCTGCAGCTTGTAAGATCAACGTTTCTGCAACACTAAGATTTCTTTTAACATCGGGAGTCGATGTCATTTGAATCACAGCGACCGTTGTCTTTGGCATATCACCCTGCCTTGCTATTTACGTTAATATTTGAAACGCCGCATGGAAACATTCATCAATAAACCAACACCAGCCATCGTCGTAATGACACTCGAACCGCCATAGGAAAAAAGTGGCAAAGGCACACCTACAACAGGTACCACCCCTGCCACCATGCCGATATTAATCACGCTCTGCCAAAATATGTTTGCGGATACCCCTAACGCCATCACCGCACCAAACCTATCCTTTGCTTGCGATGCAATGCGAATGCCCCACAACGTCCAAAACGCATATAACCCAATCAGCACCATCACTCCTAGAAAACCTTGCTCCTCAGCCCACACAGGAAATGGAAAATCTGTTGGCGCATCCGGTAAGAAACGAAATTGATTTTGCGTTCCTCGCATAAATCCTTTACCAAACCAGCCACCACTTCCAATCGCCACAATCGATTGGTACGCATGCCATCCTGTATTCAACACATCAGACTCTGGATCGAGAAACGCCAATATACGCTCTCGTTGATAGGTCTTTAATAAATACGTCCATGTCAGAGGAGCACATGCTGCCAATACTCCAATGAGCGTCACAACCGATCGCCCTTTGAGATTAGTAAGCATCATGACGGAAGCAAACGTAGCAACCAATAGCAATGCTGTACCTAAGTCAGGCTGAATAAGAATCAGCAGAATAGGTGCTGCAACCACCAAACCTGGTACCACCAGGTCCATCAGCGTTCGGCCTTCAGCCCTGGGATCGTTATGAAAATATTTGGCCAATGCAATGACCAGAATAATTTTCATAAACTCGCTTGGCTGCAATGCAAAGTTACCAATGGGAATCCACCTCTGTGACCCTCGGATTTCGCGCCCAAGCAAGAACACCAATATAAGCATCGCAATACCAACGCCATAGATCACCCATCCATAACGTTCAAAGTAGCGATAATCGACAAGAGCACATGCAATCGCAGCCACCGAGCCAAGCGTCAACCAATAAATTTGTAAGACATAGATATCAGAGCGAGCGCTGTGCACCGTGCTCGTTGCGCTATACAAATTGCTGACACCTGTGACAGCAATGGCGGCAACACAAAGAAAAAGCGGCCAGTTAAAAGGATCTTTATGGTCTTTGATAAGCATTAGGATGCCGTCGCAGGGCTGAGATATTCTTGAAGGGCTTGAATTCCAATAGGCGCAGCGTATTTACCTCCCCCGCCCCCATGCTCCACAAGCACTATAATTACCAATTGAGGCTGCTCCACGGGAGCGATGCCTGCAAACCAAGCGTGATCACGATCCAATTGGAAACCAGAGGTTGAGGAGTTTCCGCTTGAAGGATGAGAAACCTGTGCGGTTCCAGTTTTTCCGGCAATCTCTATTCCGTTTGGAAGCCGTACGTCATAGGCTGTTCCCTCGGGATTCATAATTACTCCCCGCATGCCCTTCATGACAGTAGCGAGATATTCCGCAGGAAGGTTAAGCTTGCGTTCCACATGGGGCTTATACTCTCGTTCCACACTCCCTGATGCCGACCGTATTTTCTTCACCAAAATCGGTTCATACAACGTACCACCATTGGCCATCGCAGCGTAAGCCATCGCAAGCTGGATCAACGTCACACGCGTGTTACCCTGACCAATAACCTCATTTAGCGTGTAGCCGACGCGAAAAGGCGTTTTGTAATGGTCCACATACCACTGCCTTGTGGGAATGAAGCCTTTCGCTTCTGTGTTGATCCCTATGTTGGTCTTCTGACCAAACCCAAAACCTGCTGCATAGTTTGCTAACTGATCGAGGCCAAGACTTTCCGCCAGACGGTAAAAGTAAACATTGCAAGACTGCACAATAGCGGACTCCAAATTAACATTCCCATGGACACGCGTGCACCGTTTACGATCTCTGCCAAACTCAATGTAACCCGGGCAATGTACCTGGCTTTTCTCGGTAACAGCTCCGCTTTGTAACCCTGCAAGGGCAAATATCGGCTTTAAGGTCGACCCAGGATAGTACGTTTCATAGAGCGTCTTATCGATACGAGGCCTAAGTGGATCCGAATCAAGCTGTTTTGCACGCTTGATGGTCAACCGGCCTGCCATCTCATTCAAATCGTAAGCAGGCTTCGAATAAAGCGCCCTCAACTCACCGGTCCGCACATCTACGACCACCGCAGCGCCGGCAGGATGAGATCGAAACAACGTATGTAAAATCTGCATTAAGCGCATATCCAACGTGAGAAACACGCTATGACCAAGCTTAGGATCTTTACGACGCACTTTAGTCAGCAACATGTGCGGTTCTCTGCGCTCCTGTCCTTGCACATCAATGATGGATTCCATGTATCCGCCCTGCCCGCGCAATTCCGACTCAAATGCGCGCTCTATGCCCATGCGTCCCACCACGTCTCCTACAGAATAACCCTTCTTTTTAAGTGTCTTGAGATCGTCACGGTTGACCTCATTGACATAGCCAATGGCATGCGCAGCGAGTTCATTGTATGGGTACATGCGGACAGGCACTGCAACTACATCCAACCCCGGAAAATCCTTTTCATAGGTTTCAAGAATCGCCAGTCGTTCTCGTGATACATCCTTAAAAATTTCAAGCTGTTGCGCTCGCCTCCTATCGGGTACCTTCGCGATCTTATTAATCAAAGCCTGATTTTCTTCAGGGGTTAGTTCAAGCAATGTTGCCAACTTCTTAAGATCTCTTTCCGTATCTAAAAGATTTGGCGTTAGATAAACTTTGTACGAGGCCCGATTCGTTGCGATAACTCGATTCTCTAAGTCCACGATGTCGCCACGAATCGCGGGAAGCTTATGCACACGGGTAATGTTTTCTAGTGCGATGGCACTGTAGCGGTCATGTTCTACAAGCTGAAGCTGTACCATACGCGCAGCAAGCGCCATAAATGCCAACACCACCACGATAGCCATCCAACGATAGCGTTTACGGAACTCACTTACTTCTCTTCGTACTGAAAGAATCGTCATGGTGAAGGCCTGGTAGATTCTGTGCTGTGGACACGCCAACGGCTCGCCATACGAGCAAGGTAAAACACCACAGGCGAAAGCACAGCCGTGGCGACACTACCCGCAAGCAGATGAATCAAAACCACATAACTTCGTGCCGGAAATGGCGCGGGGTATTCAAAAATAGCCCGCATGGCAAGCTGCAAACATCCAGCTAATACACTCACCAAAAAGGTCAGCATAATCTCGGACAACGGCCCTCTTAAAAAAAGCCTTAGCCCAGCCCCTTTGGCAATGACATACGTCACCACAAACGTAAACGTATACAATCCCATAGGCATGCCACATATGGAATCCATTAAATAGCCCAATAAGAATGCCACACTTGA
Source organism: uncultured Polyangiales bacterium (assembly GCA_964640175.1). GTDB lineage: Bacteria > Myxococcota_A > Polyangia > Polyangiales > JACKDX01. Next base: position 47,751 of record CAZXFW010000008.1, read on the forward strand.
ACCCATGGGTGTTGGCACATTAGGAGACACTCCCAGAAACACCACTAATGGCAGTAACAAATTGGGAATGACGGGATGAATCGAAACAAACGTCAACGCTGTACTGTGTACGATTAACACCACGTACCCCAACAAAACATACAAACAAGCCTGAATCACAAGTCGCATAAGATATTATGGGAGAGGGGTGGTTGCGATCTCAGCTTGTGCAGGATCACTTAAAATGACAAACACTTCCTCAAGCACAGAAAAATCAACATGCGGCACCACTTCCGCCTCTTGATACAAACCGAATTTCTTCTGGATAACACGTGTTACTTTTCCAATGGGAATCGCGCTTGGAAATCGCTTACCAAGCCCTGAAGTCACTACCAAATCTCCTACTTCGACTTCATTGGCGCGATCCAGGTATTGGATCTTACATACATACCGGTTGGATTCACCGGTGCCACGCAGCATACCCCTCGCACCATTACGCTGAATAATAATATCCACCGCACTGCGGCGGTCGACTGTCAGCAAAACGTCACTGTAAGCGCCTGAGGTTCGTTGAATTTGCCCTACAAGCCCTCCTGGCACAATCACTGGCATACCTGGACGCACAAGATCCCGTTCGCCAAGATCCAAATGCAACCGAACTACACGAAAAAACTCGTTGATATCTTTTGCAATGACTTGAGCGCCTTGCAACGCAAACGTGGAACGTCCCCGAAAATGAAGCATTTCACGGAGCCTGCGATTTTCTTGCGCATCACGTAACCATGCCTGGCGTTGATATCGCAGTAGCGTGTTGTCTCGCTGTAACCGTTCGTTTTCCTTACTTACGTTAACAAGCCAAACATAGTGCTCAAGCACACCAGAAACAGCATCGGCCAGTTCTGTAGCTACATATTGAATAGGCGCACTCAACTTGAGAATACCGCGATCAAAACCATTCAGATGACTTGGATTCTTTAGATTACTATTGAGAACCAAGAATGGAATGAGAAGAAGTACGATCGATATAATCGCGTCTCTAAAGCGTCTTAAAATGCTCACGGTTCGTCACTATGTTACGACACAGTCACTTCCTTGAGAAGATCCAAGTGATCAAGAGCCTTCCCTGAACCAAGTACCACAGCAGAAATCGGATCGTCCGACGCCATCACAGGAAGCCCCGTCTCCTCTCGAAGCAGGACATCCAGATTTTGCAAAAGAGATCCTCCTCCTGTCAGAACAATCCCTTTGTCAACAATATCCGCAGAAAGCTCGGGCGGAGTACGCTCAAGCGCAACCATCACAGCATCGACAATGGCGGATATGGGCTCACTAAGCGCCTCTCTAATTTCATCACCATTCACGATGACTGTTTTAGGAACACCCGCTACGAGGTCACGGCCCTTAACCTCCATCGTATCAACCACGTCACGTTCATAAGCATTGCCGATGGTGCATTTAACTTTTTCAGCCGTTTGCTCTCCAATCAATAGATTGTATTTGCGTTTCATGTAAGCAATGATGGCCTCGTCCATCTTATCACCACCTACACGCACAGATTGAGAGTACACGATGCCGGCAAGAGAGATAATCGCCACTTCTGTCGTGCCGCCTCCAATGTCTACAATCATGTTGCCGCTTGGCTCAGTGATCGGAAGCCCTGCTCCAATTGCCGCTGCCATGGGCTCTTCAATCAAATACACTTCCCGTGCACCGGCTCCTTCCGCACTTTCTTTAACCGCACGCTTTTCAACTTCGGTAATGCCAAACGGAACACATATAATGATTCTTGGTTTGACAAGTGTTCTACGACTGTTGGCGCGGGCAATGAAGTAACGCAGCATGGCTTCGGTGATTTCGAAGTCTGCAATCACGCCATCACGTAAAGGCCGAACCGCGGTAATGCTTCCCGGCGTACGCCCCAGCATTTCTTTGGCCTCTCGGCCAACCGCCAAAACCTTTTTGCCGCCTCGACCATCGTGGTGCACTGCCACCACGGAAGGTTCACACGAGACGATGCCACGCCCTTTGACGTAAATCAGGGTCGTTGCCGTCCCTAAATCGATGGCGAGATCATTCGAAAAGAGCCTGTCAAACCACTGTCGAGCCATAGGAAGGTTGCAAAGATGACGGGAAATGCCGCGAGACGCAAGGGGAGAATTCCAATGAAATTATTGGGAATTTTGGCAGAACGGCGCTGCGCAAGGTCCTGTTGTAGCATGCCTTGGGAAAAAAGCCTTAGCCCCGCTGAGCCAGGCGCTCACGCCTAAGCTGATTGCGACGCACTTTGGCTGTGCGTTGAGCAATGACCTTGGCAGAGGGTTTACGACCTGCCAACGGCTTTTGTTCAGGATGATGCTCTTCAAAAACCCCTGGCTCATGGCCAAGTTCAAAGACAGTGACTTCAGGTTGTCCACGATCCCCCAACCGCAATGGCATAACTGAAGCACCAATGCCTGCGCCTACATACACCGCACCTGCAGGAATATTTTGTTTGGAACGACGCGAACCATACAATCCATGCACATAGCGGTGCCCGACCATCCGACCTAAGGCAAGCTCATGGAGCCCCGCAAGCGTGATCTGTCCCGCGTGGGTATGTCCTGAAAGCACCAAAGGCACTCCTTTTGCCCATAACCCATTGGCTTCTTCAGCAATGTGCGAAAGCCCAATCGTAGGCAAATCTTGGCGCAATCCTTTGATTGCCTTGTGGCGATCGGCATGGCCAGTATAGGCATCGTCGAGCCCAACAATCTGCAATGCCTGTCCCCGCAAGGTCACAGTGGTATTGGCATTTTCAAGCACCTCTACACCTGCACGCTTGAGGCTTCGCGTCACTTCTTTGGCGCCTGACCAATGATCGTGATTTCCCAACACACCTACTACGGGCGCTTCAAAGGCTTTGAGCACTTGTTCCAATTGATCGAGATAGGCCTGGCTGTGACACACAAAGTCGCCCGTGATCACAACTAAATCAGGTTGCTGGGCGTTGGTTTGAGATACAGCTTGAAGTTGTGTCTTAAGCGGCGTCACACGCCCCACGTGCTGATCGGTCAAATGCACCACACGTAGATGCGATAGCTGTTCCTGAAATGTAGCCGGTCCAGCAAAATGCCTCACCGCAATGCGCGGCAACGCAGACCCGGTCGCCGAGGCACGTAGCTTTTTAATGGACTGCTGGACTGCACTAAGAACAGCGTTACTTGGCGCAAGCATTCCAATAAACATAACCCATGTGGATGGATTTGTCACCCATCTATATGTAAAATTACACTATTACTGTATGAACGTGATTGTGTTTCCCGTTCAGGGCCTGCCCGTCGTCTGACGCTCCCTGAATAGACGAAGCCGAAAACTGCATAAACCATGCTAAAAAGCCCCGTGCCATATGGCTTAGCGATCCATGCCCGATTAAAACGCGACCTCCTTCTGGGCATGATTGCCACATGCGCACTGTTGTATGCGTGGATGTTTACTCAAGGTGCTCCCAATGAACGCTCCCGGGTTTACCTCAGCGTTGCACTGATTGACCAAGGCACCGTACACATCGACGAGTCGCTTCGCCGTTTTGGCTACACGTTTGATCTTGCTACGCACGGTAACCATTTTTACACAGATAAAGCCCCAGGTTCGAGTTTTCTCGGCGCACTCGTGTACGGAGCGCTTCGAATTTTTTCATCACCAGAAGATTGGTCCATCCATGCACTGATCCAATGGATGCGATGGGGCTTGATGATCCCTATCACCCTTATCGGATTTTTCATTCTACGTGACCTACTACGTACTCTTAACATCCAAGAACCCATCATCGACATCAGTTCGCTTGCATGGCTGTTTGGAAGCGCCGCATTTCACTACGGTCGAGCATTTTATGGCCACCAGATTGTTGCTATCTGTTTGCTTAGTGCACTATGGCTTGTCTTTCCTGCACCCCGTCATCGCATGCGGTTACGCTGGTGTGCCGCCGGTATGCTCTGCGGATTCGCTACGCTAACCGAATACCAGGCAGCGATTCCCTGTATCGTATTTGCTGGATTTGGCTTATGGCAAGCATATCGTTGTAACGCCTTGCGCACATGGTGGCTCTTTTGCTTGGGCACTCTGCCAAGTGTCATCGCATTCTGTCTGTATCACCACACCGCATTCGGTGGTGTATTCGAGCTTTCGTACCACCATCTTGTCAATGAACAAACCCGCCAGCTCCATAGCCAAGGCATCGGCGGAGTGCTTTTCCCACAGTGGAAGTTTTTGGGTGGATTGCTATTCAGCCTACACCGTGGGCTCATCACAACTTCACCTTGGGTACTATTTGCGATCGTGGGCCTCCGAGCATACTTTCGCGATACATCCAAAGAATACCGCGGCACTGCTTGGTTGATGCTTCTGGTTTTAGTGTACTTTATCGTCTTTACCTCAAGCTCCAACATGTGGTTTGCAGGTTGGAGTTTTGGCCCACGCTTATTGGTGCCAGTGTTGCCCTGGCTTTCTGTACTGGCAGCCTTTGGCATGCAGCATGCTTGGCATCATGCCACAACACGTGCGCTTGCCTTAGGCAGCGTCACCATCAGCATTGTGTATTACCAACTTGTTAACATTACATTTGCAGAGCTTCCTCCAGAGGCGAATAATCCCATACTCGATACCGTAATGCCGCTACTCCAAGGCCATCAGCTTATTCCCAATTGGAGTTGGCAGCTGACAGGACGTGGTGATGCCTGGAGCACGTTGCCATTCGCACTTCTTATCTCTGCTGTCTTGGTCTGGATCTTTCGACAGGGACTTGTTGGAATAAGTTACTCGAAATGGAAGATTACGTGTGGAGCGATGGCCTGTGTAGTACCTTTAATCCTAGCCATCGTGATCCGTGGGCCGGCATGGGATGAAACACAGCGGTCAAAGTTCGTGCAAGACGTTCAGATCTGGTCGTACGAAGGTTGACCAAATTCATCTTCGGCAAGATTTTCAAAGCGCGTATATTCATTGAAAAAGCGACAGCGCATCACACCCACCGGGCCTGAACGTTGCTTTCCAATAATGACTTCCGCAATCCCGACATCCGGGGTGTCTTTATTATAGACTTCATCTCGATAAATAAACATGATCGTGTCCGCATCCTGTTCAATGGCGCCTGACTCACGCAAGTCTGACAGCTGCGGCCTCTTGTCCTTGTTTCCACGTGATTCAACGCCACGATTAAGCTGTGAAAGCGCCAAGACAGGAACACGCAATTCCTTTGCCAATGCCTTTAGCGATCTACTGATTTCGCTAATCTCCTGCTCACGGCTCTCATTGCGTGAACCAGAACGCATGAGCTGCATGTAATCAACTACAATCAATCCAAGGTCATGCTCCGCCATCAGACGGCGGGATTTACCTCGAAGCTCCATGAGTGTCAGAGCAGGCGTATCATCCACCCAAATCGGCAACCCACTGACCAAACCGGCTGCAGCGACAAGCTTGGGCCAATCTTCTCGAAGCAAGTGTCCCGTACGCAAGCGTGATCCATCGACGCGAGCTTCACTGCACAGCATGCGTCGCACCAATTGTTCGCTTGCCATTTCAAGCGAAAAAATCGCAGTGGTTTTTTTTCGTGCTATGCATGCATTCACGCCGATGTTGAGTGCAAATGCTGTTTTACCCATACCAGGACGGCCCGCCACGATGACCAAATCTCCCGGGTGTAGCCCTGCTGTCATATGATCCAGCTTGTCAAACCCCGTGGGAAGCCCAATGACATGGCCTTTGTTCTTTGCAGCCTGATCAATCTCCTCAAATGTCGCTTTGACGACTGCTGCAATGTGTTGAGTAGGATTTCGTTCCCGTTCTTTGACAACACTAAAGATCGATTTCTCGGACTGATCTAAGAAGGTCTCAAAATCACCGTAATCACCGTAACCACCCGCTGCTACTTCATGACATGCGCTGATAAGTTTTCGAATGACAGATTTTTCACGGATAATCTTCGAATGGGACTCGATGTTTACCACGGCGGGAATGGTGTTAGTGAGCTCCAACAGATATTCATCTCCGCCCGCAGATTGTAACTTGCTATGCTTCGAGAGCTCTTCACGCACGGTAATTGTATCTACCGGCTGCCCTCGTGAAAAAAGATCGAGCATCGCCTGGAAGATTTGTACGTTGGCTTCGCTGTAAAAATCCGAAGCACTAATATGCTCAACAACGCCATGAATGGCGTTATTCTCTAAAAGAATTCCCCCAAGCACGGAACGTTCGGCTTCAAGTGAGTACGGTGGAACCCGATGGCCAGCTTGTGCTTGTGTCACGCGAACTGGGCGGGAATACGACTCACGCTCCATCGGAACCATTAGGCAGTTTGAGCGACCACTTCAACCTTGCAAGATGCAATCACATCGGGAGCCAACTTGATGCTCACGTCATAACCGCCAACCTGTTTGATAGGAGCGCTCAAAAAAATCTTACGACGATCCACATCCTGCCCGTTGACTTTAAATGCTTCTGCAATGTCTTTGGCGGTGACCGATCCAAACAACTTGCCCTCTTCACCCACCGGCTTGGAGATTTGCAACGTGATAGCTTCCAGGGTGGCTTTGACGACTTCCGCCCCCTTACGTAGTTTCACAGCACGGGATAGCGCAGCATGTTTTTCGTGTTCAATCTGGCGAATGCTTCCCACAGTTGCTGCCACGCCCAGGCCACGCGGAATAAGAAAATTACGGGCATAGCCACGTCGGACCCTGACGACCTCACCGGTCTTGCCAAGCTTGGGAACGTCTTCCCGTAAGATAACTTCAATATTGGTTGCCATATTCGTCTCTACGTTAATTGGACGAGGTCAAAGCCTCGTCAGTTTCTTCCTCAGTGGCGCCATCTCCGACAGCAGCATCACTTCCGCCATCATCTAGATCATCTTGCTCTGCATACCGAGACTGTGACGCTGATGGCGATTCCACAAATCCAAGTTGCTGTTCCAAATTAAGTTCGGGCTCCTCACCGGACAAATCAACCGTGCGAAACTCAATGTTTGCAGGATCCACTTGTTCTTGCTCGATATCACACTTGTCTCGGAGTCGGCTGGTTTGAAAACGAAAGATCACGTCTTGCATCCGGAGATTGCGCTCAAGCTCAGCCACAATGTCCGAGTAACCCAAATAACGCATGCACAAATAAAATCCGCGTGTTCGATTTTGGGTGCGATACGCAAGCTTGCGACGCCCCCAATGCTCAAGTTTCGTCAACTTGCCATTCATCTTTGAAATCACATCAACCATGCGATCGGAAATGCTCTTGATCTCGCTTTGCTCAAGCCTGGGATCAACTACATAGATAGTTTCGTATTCACGCGCCCAACGCGTCTGTGCTGCTGTCGCCATAAATTGTTTCCTTACACCTAAGCCAAAAATGGGAGCGGGACTACTACCACGTCTGAGCCCCACGTGCATCATCCCATCCGCAAACCGGTCCGAATTTTATACTGATATCGCCCCCTAAGGCGAGGCCTCCGGCTTTCTTTGATTGAAGCGATTCATCGCAAAAACATGCCCTTCTTTGACAATAGAAGAGAGGGCCTTTGCAGAATTATCTAAAGATTCCAATATCTTAGGGCGCTCTTCTTCCAAAAAATTACTCAGGACATAATTTTCTATCGTAGGCCGGCCAATCCCCATCCGCAAGCGGATATAGCCCTCACCGCAGTGTGTCGATATCGACTGAATTCCCCGATGGCCTGCCGCCCCCCCACCAAGTTTGATTCGCACCGTACCCGGCAGCAAATCCAGCTCATCATGAATCACGACAATGTGGTCCAGGGGAACCTTGTAAAACGCCTGAGCTTGTTGCACGGCTTCCCCACTGAGGTTCATAAAAGTCTGAGGCTTGAGAAGCGCGACGTCTTGGCTGTCAATCAGTGTCTTTGCAAAGTGGCTCTGAAAGGTGTCTTTCCAATGTTGCACCCCCAGTTGTTCTGCCAAGACATCAATGGCCATGAACCCTATGTTGTGGCGTGTCCGGGCATATTTAGTGCCCGGATTGCCCAAGCCAACTACCAAGTACACTCACTTAGCTTCCTGGTCTTTAGCCTTGGCATCGGTTGCGCCTGAAGCCGCAGCCCCTGCCTCTGCACCCTGAGCTTCAGCACCCTCATCTTCCATGCGCTTACGCTCTGTCTGAACCAACACTAGAGTACGATTGGGCGCCAACAACACTTCAACGCTGGCTCCAAGCCCTAGATCTTTCACTCGAAGTGATTGATTCAGTTCAAGGGAAGACACATCCACTTCAATTTTAGAGGGAATATCATGTGGCTTTGCTTTGACAGGCAAAGAGCGAAACACCACTTGCATTTCTCCCCCTTGCACAACGCCTGCGGCTCTGCCCGTAGTCTTAAAAGGCACAAGCACGCGTACAGGCGTATCGGCCTGCACACGGTAAAAATCGACATGCACAAAGGAACGTTTGACAGGATGCACTTGCAGGTCTTTGACCATGGCAAGCTCTTCTCCTTTGCCCTCAAAGTCCAGCTTGATCAGGGCATTGCGTCCAAACTCTGTGCCCAATATTTTGGCCAACTCTTTGGGAGATACGCCTAGCTGTCGGGGCGCCACCTGATTCCCATAGAACACCGCTGGTAAGAGCCCCTGAGCACGAAGCTGCTTGGCAGGCCCTTTACCCCCTGCAATGCGCTCTTGAGCCTGTAATGTCTGAATTTCCATAATAATTCTCCCAATTTTCCAATATCTCAGCCTAAGCTACCCAAACAATGAACTCACGGAATCCCCGTTGTGGATACGCTTAATAGCCTCTCCCAACAAGCGTGCAACTGATAAGACTTTAAACTTACCCGTCGCCTTAGCTTCCTCTGTCAACGGAATCGTATCGGTCACCACCACCTTCAGCAATGGAGACGCTGCGATGCGCTGGACCGCAGGGCCTGATAACACCGCATGCGTCGCCGCCGCATAGACATTGCGGGCACCTTGAATCTGAAGTGCTGCGGCTGCATTGGTCAGCGTGCCTCCAGTGTCGATCATGTCATCGACGATAATGCAATCACGCGAACGAATTTCACCCACGATGTTCATCACTTCCGACACGTTAGCGTGCTCGCGACGTTTATCAATAATTGCCAAATCTGCATCCAAACGCTTGGCATACGCTCTGGCGCGCTCGACCCCACCGGCATCTGGCGAAACGATCACCGGTCGGTCTGTCATTCTTGGACGCAGGTAATCCATGAATACTGGCAACGCAAACAGATGATCAAAGGGTACATTGAAAAACCCTTGAATCTGACCTGCATGCAAATCCATGCTCACCACTCGGTTTGCACCCGCGGTTGTAAGAAGATCTGCCACCAACTTGGCGGTGATCGGTGTTCGTGGCGCCACCTTACGGTCTTGCCTGGCATATCCATAATAGGGCAGCACTGCCGTGATCGATCCGGCCGAAGCGCGCTTCAACGCATCGATCATCACCAAAAGCTCCATCAAACAGTTATTCACAGGAGCACAGGTCGATTGGACCACATAGACATCCACCCCGCGTACATTTTCCTGCACTTCGGTGAAAATCTCACCGTCCGAAAAGGACGATATCTCGGCGCGCCCCAAGGGAAGCTCAAGGTAATCCGCAATCTGCGTAGCTAGGGGCCGGTTAGCACTTCCGGAGAAGATGCAGATCGACTTGAACATTAAAACCTCACGTTAGAGGGGGAGCAGGCTTATCAAGCCTTGTCCAAGGTGTCAACTCGACTTGGACACCCCACACATCAATAGCTTAAGGGCGTATCTAGATGTCTATAAATCTCAGCCTCACGAAATATACGAACCAAATCCCCATCAATATGCTGTGCTTTGGCTTCCGCCTCTAGAATATCCATGGCCCGCTCGCGATCCAACGCCTTTTTATAGGGGCGGTCAGCCGCGGTCAGTGCGTCGTAGATGTCCGCCACTGCCATGATTTTAGACGGCAACGGTATTTCCGCAGAGGTAAGCCCGTAAGGATACCCCGTGCCATTTAAACGCTCATGGTGTGCCGCTGCGATCTCAGGAATGGCCTTAAAGGCATTGCCCCAGGGAATTTTCGATAAAAACTGAAACGAGTGCACCACGTGCTGACGAATCGCATCGATTTCTTCGGTAGACAGCGAGCCCTTTGTGACCTGCAGCGCCTTGATGTGCTGAGGTGTCAAAAGAGGCAATTTCTGACCTTGGTCGTCCTGATACGCCATCCGACTAATGTCGACGATGCGAGAAAAATCACCTTGTTGAAGAATGCTCGGTTCATTGGCTCGATGGATGAACTCCCACGCTTCACGTAATTCGTGGCAACGCTCCGAATATTTTTTCTCAAGCAATGCCAGTTCTGACACTGGAGCATGAGATTCCACGAGGGCAACTTTGGCTTCCAAGAACTCGGCACGATACTGCTGAAGGATGACGAGGATCCGTGTATGAATCAACGCAAGCTCTTGAGGATAAAGCTTTTTGGCTTTGACAAGCACCTCTTCACGAACGCCAATCTTGCCAAAATCATGGAGGAGCGCCGCATACTCCAGTTCCTGAATTTGCTGTTCACTAAAGGTAATGTCTCGAAAAGGGCCTGAACGACTCTGATCGAGACACCGCGCAAGCTCACGAGACAGCACGCTGACTCGAAGTGAATGTCCAGACGTCGTTGGATCCCGTTGCTCGATGGCTTGCACACTTGCCCGCACAAATCCCGCAAACAGATTTTGGATATCTGTGTAAAGCAAGGCGTTTTCCAGCGCTATTCCTGCTTGAGCTGCTAACGTGGTCAAAACCTGCTCGCTGTGCTCATCAAATGCCACCACGTTATCTTTCACATCTTGAAAATTATGCAGTTTGGTATGCCGATGCGTTTTTTTGTTGATAAGCTGAACTACGCCAAGCACTTGACGCTCCGCCGAAATCAACGGAACTGCCAACATCGAACATGTGCGATATCCCACACGCTCATCAAAACTCTTGTCAAACGTGATTCCCTCGTGTTGGATGTGATACACATCTGCGATGTTGATGGCTTCGCGCCTTAAGACAGCAGCACCAGCGATAGAAGAATAGGATATAGGTAACGTGTATTCTCCCGCTTCAAATTTACAGCTATCGTTTTGGGTGAGCTTAAATCTTAACCGTTTGCCATCAGATTCATCCTGTTCGATCACGTATATGCTGCCTGCATCGGCTCCGGTAATGAATCGACTTTTTTCAAGAATCAGATCAAGCAACCGATCGATGTTGCGCTCTTGTGTAATGGCACGCGCAATTTCAACAAGCTCTTGCAACTCGCCTTTGGAAGCCATGACGTCCATCACAAAACAGCATAAACTACAGGCTTACCCTTCGTGAAGAGTCATCGAAAAGAATACATCGATGTGCTCCGCGGCATCGCGGTGGGATGCATGCTGTCATGGCATACCGCCTCGAGCTGGATCATCCCTTCACTTCAGACAGGCAATAGTTGGGAGATCCTGCGGGCCATCGGTGGCATGGGAGCCCCCTTATTCCTTTTACTTGCGGGCGTCTCCATCACCCTCAAAAAAGGCACGCCAACGTCTCATGCAGGCATCAACTGGGTGCTCTTTCGGCGCGGCCTACAAATCATCATGCTGGGCTATCTCTTACGTTTACAGATGTGGCTCATCGATTCGGGCGCGCTTTTTCACCCTATAGCGTGGCAAGCCTACCTGCCTCTTTTGGTTGGGACAGCAATGGGGTGGTATGGCTTGAAACGATGGCCCATTCACCTTTCGACTGCACCCGAGAGAGAGCGAACGCGCCATCTCTGTGGATGGCTAATTCTTGCAGCCCTCACAATAGGAGGCGGCTACCTACGCGTCGCTCAACTGTTTCCCACCCGACTCGATGGGCTATGGCGGGTGGATGTTCTACAGATCATTGGACTATCTATCGCGCTTTTAACAGTGCTCATCGCCTATGTGCGTCAACCCATCGCATGGCTGGCATTAGCGCTCATCGCCACTCTTCTTGCGTTGCCTCTAAGCCAGATGCTGCCTGGCAACGTACCTGTACCGCTCGCTGCCTACATTGCACGCTGGCCACTTTCAGAAGGTCAGCGTCAAATGGCAATGTTCCCGTTATGCCCATGGTTAGCCTATGTATTAATAGGCATGGCGCTAGGCACATGGGCACACAAAGAAACTCCAGGCGTTAAGCTCTTAGCTCTGTCCATACTTGCGGGTCTGACCGCTTTTTTGATAGCCGAAACACGTTCCTATATCCATGAATTGATTGTGGCATTTCCTATTGTCACGCACACCTTCCGCGTCGCCTATCGAGTATGTGTAGGGCTAGCATTGGCTGGCGTGGCCTATGCGGCTTGCCGCTGGATACCCAAAGTGACACTTCCTTTGCGGATGTTTGGCCAGACATCGTTACTCATCTACTGGGTGCACCTTGAGTTTGCTTTTGGAAAAGCTGCAAGCCTCTTCCGCCCCTGCCAATCCCTAGCCGATTGGGGCTGGAAGTTTGCGCTTTTATCATTGCTCATGCTTGCCATTTCCCACCTCAGGCTCAACTACCGACCCGGCTGGCTGTACTCTCGGGAAACAAGCCGCTAAACTAGGCGAGCGACATGACATTGCGACGTGTCCTTCTGGCCACCGATCGGCCGCACACTGAGTATGCTTGGCAAAGGCTCGACGCGTTCGAGCATTTGGAGCTGCACGTGTGTCCTCCAGCCCAGGCATGCGCTGAAGTTAACAACGCCGATGCGATCATTCTTGATGTGAGTTGTCCTTTTTTCAACGACAACGATGAGCTGTTAGTCACTGCCGGAAAGGCGCGAGCGCTAGGTCGCATGGTAGCGCTTTTGGTTGAACACACAAGTCAGCTGCAATCCGACGCAGACCTGTTCAATGAACTATGCCAAGGACTTGTGTTTCCTCTACACCACAGTCCTGATGACATAGCCTCAGCTCTATTACGTCGGCTTGATCCTCTGCGCGTCACTCGCTTTGAATACCTGACGGTCGATCCCAACAGCTCTGACTTACTGGCGATTCTCGGCACAAGCGAGACATTGCTGCTCTCACGGCCCGTGACTAAGAGTGACGATGGCAGCCCCATCCAAGATATTGAGCTAAGTCATGATGCGACCTACGCATTGATCTCCCTTGAGAACAACTTGCAGATTCAACTGCGGGTGCAAGATTTGCCCACACAACCAAGCAACCACACACACACCATCACCGGCGCTCATCCCATTTCTTCCAAAGAGCAAGAGCATCTTGGGATTCGCTTTAAGCAACTACGGCTTACCAAGGGGCTTACACAAGCCGAAGTGGCCAAACGCAGTGGGATTCATCGGCCTAATATTGCCCGAGTGGAAGCAGGGCGACATACCCCTTCACTGGACACATTGAGGCGTTTGGCGGAAGCCATTGGTGTATCACCCTCGGATATTCTCACACCTTCAAGCTAGCTTCGCACAGGAACAAAATAGCGGCTTTGGTTGAGTTCATTGACGCCAACGTAGATTTCAACATCAAACACATCTCGAATTTGCCGATACGTCATGACCTCTTCGACACGGCCCAGGGCCACTTGCCTGCCATCCCGCATCAAGAGCAGTCGATCACAATATTGTGCTGCAAGGTTCAAATCGTGAAACACCACCATGGCAGCCAGGTTGTCTTGCCTTACTTTGTGTGCAAGCAAATCCAGGAGGGCAATTTGGTGATGGATGTCTAAAAAAGCCGCCGGCTCATCGAGAATGATCACTGGAGTCTGCTGGGCAAATGCACGCGCAATGGCTACCCGTTTTTGTTCTCCTGCACTCAACGAAGACACCACGCGATGACGTAGCCTCCATACGTCACACTCATGCAACACCTTCTCAACATGATGCACATCGAGCGTACGCTCAAGCCCAAGTAGTCCTAAATGAGGCGCACGCCCCATGCCGACGACATCCGCCACTGAAAATCCAAACGCGATTTCCTCGCGTGCACTTACGACAGCAACCTGTTGCGCTATCCAGCGGCGGCTCAGCGTACGACTGTCCTTGCCAGCAATGCGCACTGTGCCCCGTGATGGCACACGTGCGCCCGAAGCCAAACCCACTAACGTGCTCTTGCCAGCCCCATTGGGACCCAACACCCCAAGAATCTCACCGGCATGTAACTCGCATTCAATGGACTGGAGCTCAAAGCTTGCAAAGTGATAGCTCACATCCGACAGGCAGATGCTGACTTCAGCGCTGCGCACCCTACCTTGAGCCGAGGTGCCGCTCACTCTCCAAAAATGCGGTGGATATCGAGTTCAATCTTGGCTTCTGTGCACTTCCGCGCAATGGCTAGCTCACGCACAAGCAAACCCTTGGCTTGATCGAGAATGCGGCGTTCGCCAAAAGACAGCTCCTTGCCACACTTGATGCGCAAAATATCCCGAAGCACCTTAGCCACTTGAAAAGGAGACCCACTGGTCAACATTTCCATATACTCACGATGCCGTCGGTTCCAAGGCTGTGCTTCTACAGCAATCTCATCGGACTTCAGCACTTCCAAAACCTTGCTTGCATCACGCTTGGAAATAATCGCACGAAGGCCGGCACGCTGTGCACCGTCGGTAGGCACCATGATCTTCATGCCATTTTCATAGATCTTCATGATGTAAAAGGCCTTTTTGTGGCCGGCGATCTCACGCATCTCGATGCTTGTGACCTCCCCTACTCCGTGGGCGGGATGCACCGCTTTGTCGCCAACCTTGAAATTCGATGTTGCTGCTGTACCCATGCTTGACCTGGCCTCTACCTACGTGGTGTGTGTTTGAGGTGAATTGAATGAGGCGTAACTATACCTCATCAGCGAACCATTTGCACGGCCTAGATTACGAACTATCGCTATTTATTAGGGAAAAATCCCTAACCCGGTTCTAGGCCCTGGCCCGGACCGCCTTTGTTCGCGATCCGTTCGTCGTGGACATTCCCTGATCTGAGGGCTCTTCAGCACCGGATGCCTGTGGGCGATGAATCCCCTTACGCTCCAGCAGTTGGCCCTCCAGGGTCGTCAAAATCGCAGGGTGTTCCTCAAGATAGGTACGTGCGTTATCCCGGCCCTGGCCAATACGCTCGCCATTGTAGCTGTACCAAGCGCCCGACTTTTCAACCAAGCGTTCTTCCACGCCCAGATCCAACACATCACCGCTGTGACTGATCCCTTTGCCAAACAAAATATCAAACTCGCAACTTTGAAATGGCGGCGCCATTTTGTTTTTGACGACTTTGACCCGCGTACGGTTGCCTACGGCTTGATCGCCCGTTTTGATGGTTCCTACACGACGCACATCCAACCGGACAGAAGAGTAAAACTTTAAGGCATTGCCCCCAGAAGTGGTCTCCGGTGAGCCAAACATCACACCAATCTTCATGCGAATCTGGTTGGTGAAAAACAAAATGGTGTTGGATTTGTGAACCGTCGCCGTCAGCTTACGCAACGCTTGGCTCATCAGGCGTGCCTGAAGCCCCACATGGGTATCGCCCATCTCGCCCTCAATTTCAGCCTTAGGCACAAGCGCGGCCACGGAGTCTACGACGATCAGATCGACTGCGCCGGAGCGAACTAACAGATCGGCGATTTCGAGTGCCTGCTCACCGTAATCGGGCTGACTTACCAACAATGCCTCGGTATTGACGCCGAGTTTTTTGGCATAGGAAAGATCAAGCGCGTGTTCTGCATCGATAAATGCCGCCACGCCCCCGGCACGCTGACATTGCGCAATGGCATGTAAGGTTAATGTGGTCTTACCGCTCGATTCCGGTCCGTAGATTTCGACAATGCGCCCGCGAGGATAACCGCCCACACCTAATGCCATGTCTAGCGAGATCGAACCGGTGGGCACCACAGGCACTGCGGCCACGGCGCCACTGTCGCCAAGCCGCATGATGGCACCTTTGCCATACTGTTTCTCAATAGTGCTTAGGGCTAGCTCAAGTGCCTTTTCGCGGTTGTCCGTGCTTGTCATGGTTCCCCCTTCACATACATTTCGCGCGACCCAAGGGTCCGCTCAATTCTCACATACATTCGCGCGACCCAAGGGTCCGCTCAATCTTCACATACGTTCGCGCGACCCGAGGGTCCGCTCACAGGCCGTCTTAGTCTGGTTTGAGGCCTGCCTCAATAGCTGAACGTATGTTTAGCACACGCTCGGCTTCTAACGCAACTATTTTAAAATATATAATAATAACAATAATTTGCGAAACCTAACCTGCCGCATTGGCAACCAAACGTAACGCCAAATACGCACTGCGGGCGCGGATCCGAGCACGTGAACCATGCAACTGGTGAAGCTCCGTATGGGTAGGGCCGTGACGTGTGCTTAACCCAAACCAAACGGTCCCGACCGGCTTGTCTGGGCTATGTCCTTGAGGCCCGGCAATGCCCGTCACAGAAACGCCTATGCTGGCATCCACAAGCGCACGCGCTCCCTCGGCCATGGCCGCCGCAGTCTGCGCACTTACTGCGCCGTGATCGCGCAGGGTTTCAGCTTTGACACCAAGCAGCTTGGTTTTCGCAAGGTTGGAATACGTCACCGCATCTAACAACAGGTATTCTGAACTTCCAGGCACGTCGGTGAGCATGTGACCAATCATACCTCCGGTACATGATTCGGCCACTGCCAAGGTTAACCCTTTTCGTTTCAGACGCTGTCCCACAAAGGCAGAATACGTGTCCTCACCCTCTCCATAGACAACATCACCCAGACACTCCCGAACACGTTGCGCAACCTCATTGGCTCGCTCCTCTGCCTCCGCCAACGTACGTGCCTTCGCAAGCACTTTCACTTCAGTTTCTGGGAAGTGAACGCGGTATCCCATCCGAATATCCGGCGACAGCGCCTCAATGTCAGCAAGCGCAGCCGCCACTTCAGCTTCGGGCAACCCAAACGTCTGCAGCCGGATTTGATAACAATTGCGTTCTGCCTGATCTGCAATTGATGGCACCACATACGTCTCAAACATGGGTTTCATCTCATAGGGCACCCCCGGCATGAAATACATGTCCACGCCCTCAAACGTGATAGCAAAGCCAGGAGCCGTGCCTATGGCATTCGGCAACACGCGAGCGCCTTTCGGCATATCAGCTTGCTTCTGCTGATGGTCTGAAAACTCATACCCACGTATACGTAAGGCTTCAGCAATCACTTCGAAAGATTTTTTATGCCGCTCTAGCGGCACCCCCACTGCCTTTGCCACACACGCCGACGTGATATCGTCGCTTGTGGGACCCAATCCACCGGTCGCGAGCACCAAAGAATTCTGCTCCGCAAGCCGTTGTAATGTTTCAACAATACGTGCTTGATCGTCTTCCACCGAGACATGTTCCGTGACGTGAAATCCCAACGCTGTCAAACGGTCTGCAAGCCAATTGGCATTGGTGTTAACCAACTCGCCCCGAGTGACTTCAGTGCCAATCGTAAAAATCGCCACGGACATGCTTATGCTTTTACTACGTCTTTTTTGAGCTCACAAACGTAGCCTCAAGACAACGCAGGTTCATCCCTGATGTGGCCATAAAACCGGAGCACAGGACCAGGCTTGATGTTGGCATGAACGATGTAAGAAACTATCTCGCCATCAATCACAGCAAGCACAGACGCACCTTCGCTGATAGCAATGTCAAGCTGCTTGGCCTTCACGGCATGTAACGTGCTGCTATCAATGGAATCGCCTTTCATGACTCTTCCAAGATTCCGAAACACATCCTTCCGACTGGCTGTGCCTATTAAAAGATGGATCTGCCCCTCTTGGCCCGCGTCGGTAAACAGGCGCAGGAACTTGAGGTCAATGGGAATCGTCGCAGCATGCATGCTGTTAAACGTTTTTGCCTCTTCTACCACTCCGTTCACCATAACGTTGGCATGGGTTGGCTCAAGCAACTCATCCAGTGCGCGACGCGAAAAAGGAGCAGTCAAAAGCGCACGAGCCACCATGCAGACTGCTGTCGCAAGCTGTGGATGCGCATGCGCATAATATTCTTTGAAAAAATTCCCCGCGATGCCACCCACGCCGACCACAAACCCATAGTGTTGAGACTGTTGCCCCGAAGCTGCGCTTAACGTGATGTCCATTAATGGAAGGGATTGGCAGGGCATGGCTTGATCAGAGACAAAGCCCGACTTTAACTCTGCAAGCACGTTGACGCTTTTTTTATGTAGCCCAAGGTAACTTGCAACGAAATTAATAGTCCCCGCATGCCCTGGAACCAAGATCGGCATATACGCTTGCCACTCGGAGGCATAACGTTCTTTTAGTATCACCGCACATTCGCGAATGATCCCATGCAATGTGCCATCTCCGCCTTCTGCAAATACATGGGTGATGGGATAGGCTACCCACTGACGCAATACAGCTCTGAGTTCTTCAGTCGTATGGGTAAGTCGCACCACCCCATACTCACCAATCGCCGCTTCAAGATCTGTAAGCCGAGGTGTACGTTTACGGTTAGCCCTGCTGTTTGCGTTAACGACGACGCCAACGTAAGGGCGCAGCGCCGCCACACTAAGCAGCCACAGGCAGTTTAACTTTGTTGGACACTTCCGAAGGCTCAGACTCAACCACAGCCTTGGCATCGTCTGCTGAAAACAACCTATCCACACAGCGATTCCAGCCACGCTGCAACGCAGGAATCACTGCGTTACTCGCCTGGGGAGCTTGTTTAATAAGCGAGCCAATCTCATCAATCCCGGGCACCATGCTGAATGCTTCTTTAGCCATCCACTTCGCCAAAGATGGTACGTACGGCATCACCTTGCGGCTGATTTCCACATGATGTGGCAAATCACTTTGTATAAATTGCTGCGTACGATGGGCCATACGTGCCACGTGAACCTGTGCCCTACCAAGAGGGCCTTTACCAATCAATGGCGCCACATGGTGAATCACATCCGTCGCTGTGCCTGCGGATACATGCGGTGCCTTAAACAACGCTTTGCCGTACTGCGCCGTTTCTAAAAATGCCTTCACTTGCTCTTGAGTCACTCCATACTGAGCAAGCGTTTCTTGCATCTCTTGCTGAGCACGTTGACGCGCCTTGAACAAGTACATTTGCACACGAGAATAAAAATTGACCGCGCCATCGCCGCTCGTCTCCACAGCACAGAAAATCGCCTCTGGAAACAACTCGGTAATCACTGACTGCACCCCATCAGAAACCCCAGAGCTTGGCATACACCCAAACGGTTTTACGCTGAGTGTCATGTGTGCTTTTTGATCTTGGGTATTTAAAATCAGCTTGGCGACTTCCATATGGCCTTCACCACCACGAAGCTCTGAGTTGTAGTGGCTATGGCCGACTTCGGCGACTCGATCCATATCAGGAAGCTTGTAACCATACAGCCCTACAGAATTGGCAAACACACCAAACACACGGCGCAACACAAATTCACCAATCCACAAGCCCGCCATTTTGACCCCGACATCTTGTCCTTCAAGACCAAAGGCGCCTCCATCGGTACCACGCAAGGATTTACGTGCCTCGGTGTCATGACGAAACTCCCATAAATTGTATAAAAGGAGCGCAGCAATCAATTGGATATCGCACTCTGCGCCTTCCTCTTCCAAAAAACGCTGCAACTGATAGTTACCATCGCCTTCCGTGGTCATCGCCCAAAACTCACCTAAGATGCTGACTTTGGGTTTAATGGTAGAGCGATCGACCTTGATCTGGCTCAATATGCTTCGGCCCCGCCGCAATGCCATGACAACACTGCCACGCCTAGCCAACGCATCGTATACTTCCTTTTTGACAGCCTGAAGCGCACGGTCGGTCGCTCCCTTTTCGACTTCATAAGGCCGAATGCGATAGGCCACTGCATTGATGACATCGCCTGACAAAAGCGCTTTGCCTAATGCAATAAAAAAGGGAGGATTGAGCACCAATCCAAGCTCTTCGCCGGTGGCTTGCTTGAGGCCACCTGTTTGCTGAAACAACAGCACTCGAAACCCATCAAAACCAGCGTCACGTAAAGCCTTGCGATATTCCGTCACATACATGCCAAACCGACAAGGCC
Source organism: uncultured Polyangiales bacterium (assembly GCA_964640175.1). Taxonomy (GTDB): domain Bacteria; phylum Myxococcota_A; class Polyangia; order Polyangiales; genus JACKDX01. Next base: position 67,754 of record CAZXFW010000008.1, read on the forward strand.
CACATGCTCCTGCCGTCATAAACACATAATTGGCAATGACTTCTTCACTGCTTAGACCTTCTTCATCACGCAGTCGGCATAACTCTTTGACCAAATTGCCCACCGTAAAATACGTGGGATTACACTGTGATTTGTTTCCAAACTCTTTGCCAAATCGGAGCGATTCATAGTCAGGGCAGTCAAGCGCGCGTACGTTGTAACCTTGTCCCTTGAGTGCACCTTCAACCAGATAATCGTGCGCCATGGTGAGCCCACCAAGCAACAACGTCACCTTAGGGCGTTCTTTCGCGGTAAAGAACGGATTGACCATGGCATCCGTCCAATGCTCTTTGGCTTCAAGGCCCAGTCGTTTGCGTTCCTTAGCCTCAAACTCTGCGAGTGCTGCATCGACATCAAGCGTATGAGCGGACCCTTGGGCCGCGCGAATATCTGGATGTGGATTTTCTGTCATTACCGTTTCTCCCTTATGATGATTACTCTCCGCTCTCACTACGACAAAACCGCTACAGGTACGACTTCGCCAGACGCGCTCTTTTTACCCAGCTGAATCAACGTGTCCGATGGTGGTTGTCCCTGGTCCTCATGAAGATCGGGCTCAACATGGTAGTGTCGTACTTTGTCCGAAAGAATTTTGATCTCGCGAGCCAAGCTTAAATCATGCTGCCTTCGCTCCGCCATCTGTGCAGCCTTGAGGCGTAATAGCTCTAACCGCTTTTCATCAATGCGACGTTCAAGTTCGTGTTTTTTACGGGCAAGATCTTCAAGCCGTTCTTCATGAAGCTTCAGCGAATGTGCATAGGTCTTAACGCGAATCTTAATAGATCCACCCGGTTTATTGGCATCAATATCGTGAAGTGCGGAGTACGGAACTGCACTCTTTTCCACGATGCGATCAATGATGCCGTAGGTCGGCGCATCATGGCCACACTTAAAGCTGCTCAGATCCAAAAGCACAACGTTGGGGTGCCTCGCGGCAAATTTGGCAGCCCAAACTTTCATCGCAGAGTTGGCAGAGTAATTTTCAGGCCATACGTCGTTAATATCCAAGGGGGATTGGATCTTCCCTGTCTTTAGATCTTCCTCAAAAAACCGAGATAACCATTGTTCATCCTTAGGAATGGAACGAATCGAAAGGACAGGGTATCCCAACACCTGAAACTCGTCAGGAATGCCATGGTGCAAGCCTGGATCCAAATGGTAAGGACGTCCCACCATAAGAATGGCGACACGGTTATCTACTTCAACCTGTTCTAGTATTGCTTTCCCTTTATCTTGCAAGTCCCGGTCAAACTCCCTTAACGCAGCAAATCCCTGTTCTACGGCAAAGTCATTTTCGTCCTCAGACATGCCGAGCTGCTCATGAAACGCTTGAAACAACCGATGTTTCATCAAGACCGGCTCTTGAAAGCTAAAAGACGGATCCAAATAGGTAATGCCTCGTTGAGCAAAGTAGTCCTGTTCCTTGGTGAATGCAGCCTTCATGACATCAGGCGTGCCAGCCACAATAGGACAAGACGCGTAGTCTTGAGCATGTTTAATGAACGATGGGATATGCGTCAGGATGGGAAAGAAAATTGCATTGAGCGGTGTTTTAGGATGCACATGGAAAAACAGCTGATGAAAGTGTGCTTGGCACACCTTCGCCGGATAACAAGGATCGACTGATCCATATTTGCCACCCTCTTGCCACATCTCTTCCGTCGTGGGATCGCTGAACACAATATTGCTACGCTGTACCCCAAGTGTTTCAAAATAAGTGCGCCAGAAAGGTGCTGTGGAATACATGTTAAGCACACGCGGTATCCCTACACGCCACTGCTTACGGTGTGCCACGGCTTCTTCGGACGAACGCTGAAACCCGCGCAGGTAAGCGGTGCGTTTGGTAGAGCCCCAAAACGTCGTTTCCACCCGCACATCTTCTTTGGGGCTCTGTGCTTGTGGCAAGGCCGCTGGTTTGAAGAATCCCTGAAATGCGCGTCGGCCTTCATAGGTGACTAAGTTCGGGAATTCCTTCATGATTTTTTTACGCTCTGCCACTACCTGAAGCATCGCTTCCTTGGACTCCACGGTGCCTTTCTCACAGGAAAAACCACTGATATAGCGGCTTTTTGTTCCATCAGGACGGTAGGCATCAATGAACGTGCGCGAGCAGTTGTTTGCACAGAACGTACATTTGGTGGCTTCGTCATTACGAGTTTCGTAACGCAGCTCAATCGCGGCATCCGCTCCGATGAATGTGGAATGCCCCCGGCGCTTAACCACGCGCAAGGTTTCCATGGCAGCGCCGATTGCGCCCGCTTCTCCACTATGAGGATGCACAAACACTTCGGCATCCGGCACGCGTTCTTTGATGTAATCTACTTGGGCTTTAACAGCAGCTAGATTGTATTGTGTACCGCCTTGCAATACGAAGCGGCGTCCAAGCGAGGCAAGCCTAGGAATAGCAACCACATATTGCCACACATTCTTCGGAAGCACCTGCGCCAACCCTGCCATCAGCTCTTCTTTCGAAAAACCTTCTTTCTGAAAGTTAACGCGATCGGTATCTAAAAATACGGCACAGCCATAGTTAAACTTTGGAGCGAGCTCCGCACCAAACGCATGGTCGGCAAACTCTGTCACAGGCACACCAAACTGGTCAGCCATCGCCTGAAGGAGCATCCCGTTGCCCGCAGAACACTGATTCGAAAGTTTAAACGATCGAATGTCGCCGTTTTCCATGAATAGGACTTTGATGTCTTGCCCACCGATGTCACAAATGACATCGATATCTCCAAAGTAGTGCGTGGCACTCATCATGTGAGCCACGGTTTCAACGATATTTACATCGGCGTTAAGGCACTCTTGAAGAACATCCGCGGCATAACCTGTTGCACCAAAACCAACCACTTTAAGCGTAGCACCTTGACTGGCCACCCGCTCTCGCAACTCTGCAATCAGGTCTTTGGTGTCTTGAATCGGATTTCCTTTTGAAAGCGTATACGCCTTGAGCAACAAGTTGCCTTTGTCATCCATCAAGACCGCTTTGGAAGACGTACTACCACCATCAAGACCAATCACTCCCTGTACAATCTGCCCTGGCGCAAAAGTGGCTTGCTGAAAGAAGGGAATGCGATACATCTCGCGAAATTGTTCAAGCTCAGCATGCGTTCGTGCCAGAGGCGGACCTGCACTCTGCCCTAAACGCGTAGCCCTGCCTTCGGTGGTATAGCGTTTAAGACCATCCAACCCAGCGTAGCGTCCTACATCGGATGCTTCGTGTAGCCCATACATCACTGCGCCATATGCCGCGTAGAGCTCGGCATTTTTTGGAACCACAATCAACTCTTCCAATGGAACGTCTTTTGGGAACTCAAACCCACGCTCCTGCCACGTCTCAGGAATACGTTTGCGCCAACACTCCTGCAAAAAAGGCAAATACGTGTTCGGCCCCCCAAGCAGAAGCACTTTGGGACGCAAGGTGTTGCCTCGAGTCAAGACAGAAAGATTTTGCATGACAATGGCATCGGCCAACGAACACAAAATTTCATCGGAAGGAATGCCTGTCTTAACGAGATTGACGATATCCGTTTCAGCAAAGACACCACATTTGGCAGCCACATGGTGCAACCGTTCTGCAGAAAAGTGCAGCTTGGTGGCTTGCTCCGAAGGCAGTCCCACCTTGATCATGCACTTATCAATCGTTGCACCTGTGCCAGAAGCGCACTTATCATTCATCGAAGAAACTGCGGTTTTCTGTCCAGTCTCTTGGTTTTCTTTAAAAATAATGATTTTGGCATCCTGACCGCCTAGTTCAACAACCGCATTGACGTCGGGATGCATGGTTTCAACGGCCAACGTCACCGCATTGACCTCTTGCACAAACTTAGCCCCCAAGGGCTCCGCCAACGGCGTCGCACCCGATCCGGTGATAAACATCCGAATGTCGCTTTTTTCAATGTCGGGAAACTCTTGACCAATATCGATCAAGAACTGCAACACAGTTTCAGGCTGCTTGGTGTGATGGCGGCGGTAATCATGCCACAGAATGTCTTTGCTGGAAGGATCAACCACCACGGCCTTTACCGTGGTTGAGCCGACATCCATGCCTATGACGAGTGGCCGCGTCATTTAAGAGGAGCGCTCCAGCACCTCTTTCTTCTACGGAAACTGATTTTCACTGTCAAGAACCCTGACAGGAGCTAGTGCGCTCAGATCCTTGGCCAAACACGACCAACATGGTATCGAACTGCACTCAATAAACGGGCTCGCGTTGCCCTAAAGCACGCGTCGACCACGGAGCTTGCCCATGCGTTTTATGAAAACCAGTATAATTCTATTATCAGTTACAGCGTTGTTGCCTGTATTGATGGCCGCCAAAGGCGACGAGGCTAAAAAGAGCGCTTCCAACCCTTCCCAGTCGCAAGCACTCGAACTGACGATTCACCGCGAGACATTGGCCAATGGCCTGCGCGTGGTGTTGAATCAGAACACCACGGTGCCCACAGTTGCCATCGCCATCTATTACGATGTCGGTTCGCGCGATGAAGTCAAAGGACGGACAGGGTTTGCGCACCTATTTGAACACATGATGTTTCAAGGATCTTTAAACGTCACCAAGGGGCAACACATTTCGATCATCGAAAACCGTGGAGGCCGTATGAACGGCACTACCAGTGTAGATCGCACCAATTATTTTGAAATGCTCCCAAGCAACGAATTGGCTTTGGGATTATGGCTTGAGGCCGACAGAATGCGTTCTTTGAACATCACCGAAGAGAACTTTGAAAACCAAAGACAGACTGTGATGGAAGAGCGCCGTCAATCGATCGACAATCAACCTTATGGACCTTCCATGCTGCGTATCAATGAACTTGCCTATGGCGATTACTTTCCTTATTCGCATTCTACCATTGGTGACATGCGAGACTTGCAACAAGCGCCACTGTCAGCCGTGCAGGAGTTTTTCGATACTTACTATGCACCTAACAATGCGATCTTAGTGCTCACGGGAGATTTTGATCCCAAACACGCTATGAATCTCATTCACAAATATTTCGATAAAGTTCCGCGACGCCCAACCAAGTCATTCAGCACGCCAGACCCTAAGCCTCAGGCGAAAGAGCAAACCGAAACCATCACTGATTCCAACGCAGAATTGCCTGCCTTTCACATCGCATACCATATTCCCGCCGCAAGGACGTCCGATCATTACGCTCTTGAAATGCTTGCCGCCATTCTAGGCGATGGAGAGTCTTCACGGATGTACCAGACTTTGGTTAAGAAGCAGGAACTTCTACAAGAAGTCACCATTACTACCGACGATCGCCGTGGCCCTGACTTGTTTTCCGTGTGGGGCATTGTCTCGCGGGGTAAGGACGCTGCATCCGCACGCAAGGTATTTTACGACGAACTTACGAAGATTGCGAAAGACGGCGTAAGTGAACGAGAGCTTGAAAAGGCAAAGAATCGTATCCAAGCGGATTTTGTATTTGGACTGCAGTCCAATATAGCGCGGGCGCTTTCTTTGGGAGAATTTGAGCTTTATTATGGTGATGCAAGGCTGCTTCAAACTGAAGTTCAATATTACACTGCTATCACTGTTGCTGACATTAAACGTGTAGCCGGGAAATACTTTCATCCTGATAACCGCACTGTGCTCGATGTCGTGCCACAGAAATCCAAGGAGAATTAATCATGCGTGCTACATATCTATTGTTGGGGCTCCTGATGTATCAGGCAGGTTGTGCTTCGAGTAATCCGCCACCTCCTGCATCCAAACCTGCTCATCCTGCCCATAGGCAACCACAAGCGCAACAGCTGGTACGCGAAACGCCACCCACTGCAGACACCCCCAAAGACATTCGTTTTCCTGCCATTCAGCGCAGCACTTTGGACAATGGCCTTGAAGTCAACGTGGTTGAACTTGAAGAACTACCCGTAGTCTATCTTCGGTTGGTCATACGTTCTGGAAGCGCAACGGATCCTAAAGCATTACCTGGCATCGCAAGTTTAACCGCAAGCATGCTGAAGGAAGGCACAAAACATCTTAACAGTGCCAAATTGGCTGAGGCGATTGAATATTACGGCGCTCAGTTTGAGGTAGGTAATGATGCCGATCACGTCTATCTCACCATGCAAACCCTGAACACGCACCTTGAACCAATACTCAAGCTCTTGGCTGAAGTCATCACTCGCCCCGCATTTAATCAAGGTGAACTCGACAAACTCATACGACGTGAACAAGCTCGACTCGACTTGCAAAACCAGGACCCTTATTTCCTGGCAGCAAGACAGCTGTATCGCACGTTGTATTGTAATCACCCTTACGCTCAAATTGATACAACCACCGAAGTGCTTAAGAAAGTCACCCGTACCGATTTGACCAACTGGCATCACCAGCATGCGATTGCAAATAACGCATTTTTAGTAGTAGCCGGCAAAGTCAACCCCAATGCATTTCACGCGTTAGCAAATCAAGCGTTTCATTCATGGCGCAAGGGCGACTTACAGAAAGAAACAGTATCAGCACCAACGTACACTCATAAAAAGCAAGTATTCGTTGTGGATCGTCCGAACTCTGTGCAATCGGTCATTTATTGGGGAAATCTGTCCCTTCGACGAGGAGACAAAAACTACATTCCATTAGCTGTCGCTAACCAAATTTTAGGCGGCTCAGCAGCTTCTCGTTTGTTTATGGATTTACGCGAAAAGCAAAGCCTAACTTACGGCGCCTATAGTCGCATTGGCGTCAGTGAAGCCACTGCCCCTTTCCGAGCATCAGCCGCTGTACGCACTGAAGTCACCGTACGAGCACTTCAAGCCTTTGAAACACATCTCAATCAAATACGCCAAACGCCTGCAACTGCTGAAGAACTTGCGAACGCTCAACAGTACTTGAGTGATTCGTTTCCCTTAAAAATTGAAACACTCGGTAGTGTAGCCAGCCTGATAGCTGAGCTAAGACTCTATGGATTGCCTGATGGCTATTGGGACGAATATCGTTCAGCAATTCGGCAGGTCTCGGCACAGCAGGCGCTGAGTGCTGCAAAGGCGTATATTACGCCTGACACGAGCGTGATTGTGGTCGTGGGCAAGGCTGCAGATATTACTGAACCGTTGAGAAGCTTTGGGGATGTGACTGTGGTAGATACTGCAGGCAAAGTCCTGGCGAGCATGAAAGCCCGCCCCAAAACGTAGGGGGAATGTGTGTGTGGAATCGTTGGTTATGTAGGCGCAAAGCCATGTGCTCCGATTCTGATCGAGGGACTTAAACGACTTGAGTATCGCGGCTACGATTCCGCTGGATTGGCTGTTCTCAATGGTCAGATCCAGCTAAGGCGTTCCGTCGGGAAATTATCCAACCTTGAGGCATTGCTTACCGAGTCGCCACTTCAAGGCACCACCGGTGTCGGGCACACACGCTGGGCAACTCATGGACGACCTTCCGAAAGTAACGCGCACCCTCATATCGTCCAAGATGTTGCCGTCGTTCATAATGGCATTTTTGAAAACCACCTTGAACTTCGAAAAAAACTCAATAATCAGGGCATTCAGATGGCAAGCGACACAGATACTGAAATCGTGGCGCATCTGATTCATCAAGCTCGCCAAGAATCCAACTTGAGCCTGTTTGACGCTGTGCGAAAAGCGCTTGGTCATATCCACGGCTCATACGCATTGGCTGTTGTTTCCAGCGCAGAACCTCAAACGATTGTCATTGCAAAAAATGCTTCCCCACTGATCATCGGCTTTGGCGAAGATGAAATGTTTTGCGCCAGCGACATTCCTGCGGTTCTCCCTTACACCCGTAACATTCTTCAGCTCGAAGATGGCGACATCGCATGCATCACTCCAAGGGAAGTCCGCATTGAAACCCTTGAAGGGAAGTTCGTCGAACGCCCTAGACAACACATCGAATGGTCTGCCGTGATGGCTGAAAAAGGCGGCTACAAACATTTTATGCTCAAGGAAATTCATGAGCAGCCTCGCGCCCTGGAGGATACCTTGCGAGGGCGGTTGCATCACGAAGAAGCAACCATTCATGGCGATGAAATTGGGTTGGACCAAGAAGTGTTAAAGACCATCAACCGCGTGTACCTGCTCGCCTGTGGCACCAGTTACCACGCTGCCTTAGTGGGGCGTGACTACATTGAGTCGCTTGCCAAAATTCCCTGCAACATCGAACTTGCAAGTGAATTCCGCAACCGTGAGCCTGTGATTGGCAAAGGCGATCTGGTGGTCGCTATCAGCCAGTCTGGAGAAACACTGGATACCCTCATGGCGGCTCGCATCGCGAAAGAGCGGCAAGCGCATGTACTTTCTATCACCAACGTACTCGGCAGTGCACTTGCCCGCATGAGCCACGCCGCATTTTATACGCACGCAGGCCCCGAAATCGGTGTCGCTTCTACAAAATGCTTCAGCACGCAGGTCGCCGCCCTATTGATGCTTAGTATTTATTTGGGACGCTGCCGAGGAACACTGGACCACGCTTATGCCTCAGAGTTGATCGGCGATCTTTCGAAAACACCTCAACAGATGCGTCAAGCGTTGGCAACGTTTAAGCACTCCATAGCCGAGCTAGCCAAGCATTACAGCCATGCACAAGACGTACTGTTCTTGGGTCGAGGCCTAAGCTACCCTATTGCACTAGAGGGTGCTCTCAAGCTCAAAGAGGTCTCCTACATTCATGCTGAGGGTTATGCCGCAGGCGAAATGAAACATGGACCCATCGCCCTCATTGATGACAACATGCCCGTGATTGTCATCGCGCCACGGGATACCCACTACGACAAAACTCTCGGAAATCTCCAAGAAGCTAAGGCAAGAGACGGCCTTTTGATTGTCATCACCACTGAAAACGCAGCTTCTGACCTTGCCACACTGAGTGACGACATTTTTACAATCCCTAATGTCAGGCCGGAGTTAAGCCCACTTTTCACTGTGCTGCCACTTCAACTCTTTGCGTACCATGTGGCCGATTTTAAAGGCACCGACGTCGATCAACCACGCAATCTCGCTAAAACCGTCACCGTTGAATAATTGTTGCTTAGAAGCTTGTTAGCTTATTGCTTCTTCAACAACAGCCGCTGCATCAAGCAATGCCGCTTCGGCGCCTGGTGCACACACGACCATCACACCTGGAGGAAGACCCGTTTCAGGATCTGGGTCAGACCAGGCTGGAATGGTAATGGCTGGAAGATTCATCGCATTGCAAAACGTTACTGCGGTCATATCGTGATTCACACCTGGCTTCAGTGACGCTCGATTCATATGGCGATGTTTGGGTGCCATGATTCCCAACGTGGGAAGCACCATCACACCATCTGTACCAAGCAACGCATGATAGTGACGCCTTCCCGCCTCGAAATGCTCAATAATCTTTTGTACTTTTCCCACAGTGCGTGGCCGTACGACAACACTCGCAACAAGCAACTGAAAGAGCCCACTGTACACTGTCGGCCGACCAATTAATTGTCGAAACAGCTCGCCTGGCAAAGACAAGACATCACCATCTGCCGTGACCAATTGTCGGTGCATGTCAGGCTCGACATCATGTACCAAAAGTGGCTGCAAATTTAAGAAATACCGTTCAACATCAGGAAACGGTCTTGATTCTGTGCGCATGCCACTTTCCTCTAACGCCTGCGTTGCACGCGCAACAGCTTGTTGCAAACATGGAAGGTCTCGACGCACCGCAAATGGCTCTGCCTTGATGAGCCGTAGACCTTTCACATCTTTGCGTTCAGATACAGGTTGATCTGCAATCACATTGTAAAGAAGCCGTGCATCGCGCACGGAGCGGCTCATAGGACCGACAGAAAGCCAACTATCCATGTAACCGTCAATGACAGGCCATGTTCCCCATTTATCTACCGCATTGGACGCTGGCTTGAATCCTACAATGCCACAAAATGCACCTGGAATTCTCAACGAACCAAGCAAGTCGGAGCCCAAACCCAAGGCTGTCGATCCAGAAGCGACCAACGCACCTTCTCCCCCAGAGGAACCACCACACGTGCGTGTTTCATCAAGTGGATTGTTGGTGCGTCCGTAACGGAGATTTTCAGTTTCTCCTGCCATGGCGAATTCTGGAACATTGCTGCGCGCAAGAATGATCGCCCCAGCCGATCGGACTCGCTTCACTACCTCACAATCCTCATCTACCTCGATAGGAGGCATCCTCAAAGAACCCGCCGTGATACTTTCGCCTTGAATTCCAAAAGTTTCTTTAACACTGATAGGAAGCCCGCTTAAAGGCCCAGGCTTTGGATCTCGCGCTTCTTGAAGCGCTTTCTCTTTGAAAACACACACAGCGGCATTCAGCCTGCTGTGATTACTTTCCAGACGCGAGATATATTCGTGCACCACGTCTTCGCATCGACGTTTTCCTGTTTGCATTTGTGTTAAAAGCTCTGTCGCATCAGGAAGCGTCAGCTTTGCAGGTGGTGTTTTCATGTATCTTCCACCAGTGTGCGCACGCCAAGAAACCGGATTTCTGTCATCTCCTCAATGGCAAACCGTACTCCTTCACGACCCAACCCACTGTCTTTAACACCACCATAAGGCATATGATCCACACGCCATGAGGGAACGTCGTTAATGATCACACCGCCCACCTCTAAGCTATCCCATGCGCGCTGAACACGGTGCAAATCTCGTGTAAACACCCCTGCCTGCAACCCATAATTGCTATCATTGACTTGTTCAAGTGCATCTTCAAAGCTTTTAAACTCAGATAAAAATGCCACTGGGCCAAACACTTCTTTTTGATACAAGTCCGTTTCTGGAGACACATTCTCCAACAACGTGGGTTCTACCATGACCCCTTCTCGTTCACCGCCACAAAGCAACCTTGCTCCTTTTTGCACCGCCTGCTTGACCCATTCCTGAATACGGCGAGCTTCCTTTTCCGATACGATAGGCCCAACAAACGTTGTTTCCTTTTTGGGATCTCCAACATCGATCTGCTGTACTGCCTTAATTAGAGCATCGCGCGCCTCGATATAAATGTCCGTATGGATCAAAATGCGTTGGACACTGATACAGCTTTGACCAGACTGATAAAAAATTCCTCCGATCAAGCGTGCAACGGTATCCTTAATAGTGGCATCGCGATCAACAATAACTGCCGCATTGCCTCCTAACTCAAGTGTCACTTTCTTTTTACCTGCCTTATGTTTGAGAGCCCATCCCACAACATCGGATCCCGTAAAACTTAAGCGCTTAATGCGGTCATCCGTAATCAACGCTTCAGCATGTACCGAATCGCACGGCAAAATGGAAAATGCGCCTTGAGGCAATTGGGTCTCAGCCAATACTTCACCTATGAGCAGCGCCCCCACTGGTGTCAATGACGACGGCTTGAGCACAAACGGACATCCTGCCGCAATCGCTGGGGCAATTTTATGAGCCACAAGGTTCAAGGGAAAATTGAAAGGCGTAATAAAGCTGCATACTCCTATGGGCACACGCTTCCATGCACCCCAATAGCCTGCCGCACGCGGCGTAATGTCCAAAGGCAACACCTCTCCGTAAATGCGCACAGACTCTTCTGCAGCCACAGTGAACGTATCAATCAGCCGCCCCACTTCAGTACGTGAATCGCGGATGGGTTTGCCCGCTTCAATACACAATACCTCAGCGAATTCATCTGCACGCTCTTGGAAGCGACGTACACAATGCATGAGTACTTCTTTGCGTGCAAACGCTGGCATCGCAGCCATGCTTGCCCGAGCAGTATACGCCAGCTGGATTGCCTGCCTGACATTGGCTTCATCCGCAAGGGCTACTCGGCTGACCTTGTCACCATTGTATTTATCAACAACGTCCAGCCATGCTGTAGAGCGCTGGGCTTCATTGCCTAGATAATAACGATATTCTGAGGCAAGCGGCATACCGCACTCTCACTGCCGTTGCGAAATAGGCACAAAAGGACGCTCGGCATGACCCAAATAAATTTGCCGAGGCCGAGCAATACGTTGTTCTTCGTCTTCAATCATCTCCTGCCATTGAGCAAGCCATCCCGCTGTACGAGGAATCGCAAACATCACAGGAAACATATCCATTGGAAGGTTCATCGCTTGGTAAATCAATCCGGAGTAAAAATCCACGTTGGGATAAAGCTTGCGGCCGACAAAATAGTCATCTTGCAAGGCAATTCTCTCTAACTCCACAGCAATATCAATCAGCGGATTCTTTCCCACAGCGTCAAACACTTCATCTGCAAGTTGCTTGATCACTTTTGCCCGTGGATCGTAGTTCTTATACACACGGTGGCCAAATCCCATCAATTTCACTTCGCCTGCTTTGACACGCTTGATATGCTCTGACACTTTATCAACAGAGCCGATACTGGTCAGCATACGTACCACTGCTTCGTTGGCACCTCCATGCAACGGACCATACAGCGCCGCACACGCTGCAGCTGTCGCTGAAAACGGATCGACGCGAGATGACCCCACGCCACGCATGGCACTGGTTGAGCAATTTTGCTCATGATCTGCATGCAGCGTAAAGAGCACGTCGAGCGCACGTTCAATCACTGGATTAGGACGGTAAGTAGGCTCAGTCATTCGGAAAAGCATGCTGAGAAAATTCCCGGTGTAGCTCAGATTGTTATCTGGATAAACATACGGTAACCCACGCCGATGCCTATAAGCATATGCAGCAAGCGTTGTAATCTTTGCGATCAACCGGTGAATCTGTAGGCGTCGTGATTCAGGATCTTTAACGTTCTTAGCATCTGGATAAAACGTTGATAGCGCACCCACAGTACTGACCAACACTCCCATTGGATGAGCGTCATAGCGAAATCCATCGATAAATTTTCGGATATTCTCATGCACCAGTGTATGACGCGTAATATTGTCGACAAAGTCATCCAATTGATTGCGTTTAGGAAGCTCACCTTCAATTAGCATGTACGCAACTTCTAGATACGTAGCCCGTTCCGCAAGTTGATCAATAGGATACCCTCGATATCGCAGAATTCCTTTTGCACCATCAATATAGGTAATGTTACTGATACACGCCGCTGTATTGAGATACGCCGGATCGTACGTCATTAAGCCAAAATCCTCTTCCGAGGTTTTGATTTGCCGAAAATCCATGGCTCGCACTGTGCCCTGGCTGATGGGAATCTCATAGCTTTTCCCGGTGCGATTATCCGTAATTGTCAGCGTGTCTTTACTCATTCTATCTCCTTAAGGAACTACCGGACGGCGATTATACAGGTTTTTACTCAACACTTACAAAGCATCTGTCGGAAATAACGCCGCCCACCTACCTCAGGCCACACGTAAGCACTGTAACCACCAGACAACCTGTCTTAATGCGGGAGGGTCTTGCTTGCAATGCACAGACCGAAATACGCTCCCAAAGCCTGTCTCAATGAAAAGGCGGTCCGTGTTCAGTGATCGATGAGACGTGTTGTCTATGAAGCTCATCAAGATGTTTATTGAATATCTTTAGATTACGACGGTTCGCTTTCCAGAACATGTCAAAAGCGTCACCGAGAATTGGAACCATCCCAAAGACAACATCAAGCGTGATGTTCCCAAGCATGCGTAATATAGCCCGCTTCGGAAATTTCAAACGTATCGCTGCAACTACCATGGTGAGGGATACGAATCCCATTGCCCAGTCTCCAACCACAGGAAGAACCAATCCAACCAAACTATCCCATCCATAACGAAAGCGCGTGCCCGGAATACGAAAACCTTCATCCAAAGCCACAGCTAACTTGGAAACTCGTTTAGCTAAAGCCAACTCCAATGCAGGTGTCATGTAAGATCAACCTGCTTAACGCTGTTAATATGCAGCGTTTCTCCTACAAAGCGTCGCATGAGCTCCTCAAATTGAGTCGACATGTCGGTCACCTGCACTAAAACACTGCCACGAGATTTAGGTTCCCGCATAAGCCCTCTGGTTTCAAGCAATGTTTTAAGATCTTGGGCGGTAGGATTTCCCGCATCAATCACAGGAATAGAGTAGTCCATACTTGCAAGGTAGCGTTCTATTTCCGGGCGCAACACTGGGTAGTGTGTGCACCCGAGTAACAGCACATCCATATGATGCGCCAGCATGGGAGCCAGATAACGTTGGATAGATAATTCTGGCACTTCACCATGAATCCATCCTTCCTCTACCAATGGGACCCACAAGGGTGCAGCGTACGAAAAAACTTCCGCCCGGGTATCTTGTTCTGCGATTGCTCTCACATACGCATTCGATGCAATTGTCCCTGCGGTAGCCACTACCCCAATACGTCCTGTCTTGCTTGCTTGTACAGCAGCATTCGCCCCTGGTCGAATGACACCAAGCACAGGCACATCCATGGATACCGATAGCACGTCCAATGCCACTGCACTCACCGTGTTGCATGCAACCACGAGACACTTGATGTTCTGTGCTGACAAAAACCGGGCGCAGCTTTGCGCATAACGCATCACCGTACGAGCTGAACGTGTTCCATAAGGCACACGTGCTGTATCTCCAAGATACACGATATCTTCGTGCGGAAGAGTGCGTGCAATGGACTTGAGTACGGTAAGCCCTCCGAACCCGGAGTCAAACACGCCTATCGGTTGCTCTTTGTATAAACTCGGCACAATGTCTGGGAGATTTATAAACTGCTTTAGTGGTCTCAGCGCTACCAATGTGGAATACTATAATTGTTCACGGCAAGCCATGTCGTAACGACTTGATTTTATTGAATAAATGAAATCCACCTCCCCTAACGACCTTGAGCAGTACGCCAAAGCCCTGCTTGAATTGACACAACAGCTGTCTTCATCAGAAGAGCTACGCACCAGTTTAAGCACCCTGGTACGTCGGATTGCCAGCATCGTACACATGGATCGCGTTTCGATCGTTGTCGCCCCACACTCTCGTACAGAAGGTTTCGTAGTCGCATCCAGTTCAGATACTACGATTTCCAATCTACCCATTGATCTCACCAAGTATCCGGAGATTCTTCATGTTCTCAAACATCATGAAGTGCTCTGTATTGCTAATCCTTCAGATCATCCCATGTTTAAAAAACATAGCGAGCAGTTACGCAAAGCGGGCATCAAAGGGATTTGTGCGTTGCCAATTTCATGGAAGGAACACCCTTTTGGAGCACTCATTCTTCGCTCATTAGAGAGCACTGCTCTACTTGATCCCAATGCTATTGTGTTTTGTCGCACAATAGCCAACGCAACTGCAGTGACTCTACGCAATGCTCGTGTCATGCAGTCCCTGGTAGATCGAACTCGGCGTCTTACCTATGCGCGTATCGAAACAGAGATGCGTTTAAAGTCCTTGACCGTGTACGCAAATCTTTTTGCATCAGCCGCAGACGGTATGCTTGCTGCAGATATCGATGCCAATCTATTGTTTGCAAACCCTAGCGCCCATGAAATCCTTGGGTTACCTGCGGACGATCTTTTTAGCCGAGATCTCCGTACCCTGATTCATTTTTCTGATTTAGAAAAAATGGAACGCATCTGGAGCGGGTTTGCCACGGGAAACTTCCCTCAAAACGTCGATTTGAAGTTACAAACGCTTCATGGTTCTGCAATTATCGTCAATGCTTCTTTTGCACCTTTGCAAGACAGTGAAGGAGCCGTCCTCATATCATTCAGAAACGTCACCAAAGAACGCGAAACAGACCAGGAACTTATAAAAACCAAAGAATTTTTAGAGTCTCTGATTGACGCCTCCATGGATGCTATCATCGCAACCGATATGTCAGGGACCATCATGTTGTTCAATAAAGGAGCCGAGCATATCACCGGTTATCAAGCATCCGATGTTGTAGCCAAGGAAAGTATTGCCAAGATATTTCCTTCGGGGACTTTCGAACAAATTCGAGAGCGTTTGCAATCTCGAGAATTTGGAGGCGTCGGACAGCTCGACAGTATGCGACTTGACATGATGGATCAAACCGGCACGGCTGTTCCGATTTCACTATCAGGCGGCATCATCTATGAAGACGGTGCGCCCTCTGCCATGTTTGGGATTTATCGTGATCTTCGCGAAAGAGTACACATTGAAGAGCGACTTGCCAAAGCCCAAGAACAACTTGAACTCACCGAAAAACAGGTTCTGTTGACGGAGTTAGCAGGAACGGCCGCGCATGAACTTAACCAACCACTGACCAGTATTATGGCCTATGCCCAATGGCTACAAAAAAACACTCAAACAACCTCTAAACAACGTCATGCTGCAGATACCATTGTATCTCAAGTGGAACGAATCGCAGACATTGTAAAAAAGATTGGAAAGATCACAAAATATGAGACCAAATCGTATGTCGGCTCTCAACGCATTCTTGATTTAGAGAAAGCTGTCATGGAGTCCAAACACGAGACAGATCTGTAAACTTTGCTACTTAGAGGAGATTCCCTTGCACAAAAGCAAAGAACATCACGCACACATACATCAAGAAAATTCCGCAGATGATGTTGAATCACCAGTGGCGGCAAGCCGACTAAAACGTCATGAAACACTGTCCTCCCTTTTAATTGATCTTGAGCACTTACGCCGAGAACATATTCTAAATGAAGAGCCCAGTGCTCTCACCACAACCAGTAACGAGCTTTCTATTCCCCAGCCCCAAGCCATTCTCGATGCGTTAATCGCATTGAATGCCGGAATGGAACCTGAATCCAGCGAGGAAGATGTCGCACTCCGTTACCTGGACATGCTTAAGAGGTTCCTCCCCCATCGACGCTTTGCCATACGGCTCTGCAATGCCCATGCGTTAACACTGGTATATGCGACTGATCCACTGCTACAAGACGCAAAAACTCGTATTTCAATCAGCCATGATGTGGCACACGCATATCACTTGCAGCAGTTTACTACGCCAACATGCATGAGCCTTTCATCAAACTATCAGCCCATCTTTGATCTCCGTGCCAGTGGATTTGAAATCCCCCTGATTGTTTCCAGTGGCATTCTGGGTGCATTTACAACGGAATACGCTCCGTCTGTGTCTATCGTTCCTGAAGATCAGATGCTGCTTCAAAAGATCGCACAACAACTTGCCAACGATCTCTTAAAAACCCGCCTTTTGAGAGAGTCTCTCTATCTCAAAAATTACTTAGCCAAACTACTTGAGCATGCCAACGCGCCGATCGTTGTCATTGGGAAGCGCCGAGAAATTCGAGTGGTTAATCGATCGTTTGTGACACTCAGTGGGCATACTCGTGAGGAACTACTAAACGCGGAGTTTGCCACATTGTTTCCCGAATCAGAGCAAACGCGTTTATTACCGGTGTTTATCAATGCGCTGCGTGGCGTTCCCACCACCGGCTTTGAGTTAAAACTCATCAAAAAATCGGGGGGTTTCGCCAGAATATCTCTCAATGTGGCTTCGGTGCTCAACCCTCGCGGCGAAGTGGAAGGGCTTATTTGCATTGGCAGAGACCTCACCGAACTCCGTCAACTTGAAGAGCAAGTCATCCATGCAGAAAAGTTAGCAACTCTTGGACAACTCGCAACAGGCGTCGTTCATGAACTTAATAACCCCCTCACCAGCATTTCAGTTTACAGCGAATACTTGCTCAAAAAATCCATAGAGAAAAACGATGACCCTAAAGACGTGGAAAAACTTAGACGCATCGTCTCAAGTGCCGATCGCATCTTGCGTTTTACCCGCGACCTTGTGGCATACGCTCGCCCCTCCACAGCAGAACCTTCTGCGGTATTGCTTCATGAAATTCTAGATCAAGCCATTGTTTTTTGTGAACATATGCTAGTTGACCATGGCGTGCACGTAGAACGGCTCTATACTGAAACATCACCACTTGTTTTTGCAATTCCAAGCCAGCTTCATCAAGTGTTCATCAATCTCATCACCAACGCATGCCATGCAATGCCCGATGACGACGGGCAACTTATTGTGGAAACATGTCTCACGTATGATGGTAATGCATGTGTGCGCATTAAAGATAACGGTACAGGAATCCCTCTAAACATTCTCCCGAACATCTTTGAGCCATTCTTTACCACAAAAAGTGAAGGCAAAGGGACAGGGCTTGGGCTCTCTATCGTGCGCAACATCGTGGAACAACACAATGGAACGATCACCGCACAACCCAGTCAGACAGGGGGGACGGTGTTCGAAGTGAGATTGCCCGTACGTGAACGACTAAGCGATTTTGCGCTGTAAATTCGATGGGATTTACATAGTTATGTGCGATCGCGCGGCACGGGGGAATCTTCTGAACACATCTGGATCGCTGTGTAAATATCGTAGCCGTGTTCGCCGATCACCTGTGTCACACAGGGGAAAAATGGCACAATCACAATGCCAAACCCTGTGATTGCTTTGCTAGCCCCTCCTAGCATGCGTAGTACTTTCACGAGTCCCACTAAGACTCCTGCCCCCAAAGTCACAGCAATCATTACACCGGCATGCACGTGCTTACCGACCTGCTCAATCGGGTTAGCTCCCGCGGGAAGTGGCACACTGGGTGCGCCTTCTGCTGCCCAATCCGTAGCAGCCTGCTCGGGACTGTGACCTGGCGCTACAGGAACTAATGCAAACTGATGGTTGGGAAACTTATTCCGAAATGCTTCGGAACCCAGATACGCATCAACCGCTGCATCCCCAAACCAATCCCGACAGCGCTGCAAGCGTCTCTCATATCCTTTTTCGTACTCCTCTAATGGAGTATTGCAAATGATAAAATCTGCACCGTCAACCGCGTGATCCACACAAAACTCGACCTCTTGGGGTTCGCTATCGAGCTTCGTCAGACATACCCACCACTCGGGGGCATCTTGCGAGGCCTGATCATCGGTTAGGGTATCCTCCGCTTCGGATGCGCATCCTGTAGGCGTTATCAAGCAGCTCAGCACCAACACACCCGCGATGTAAGGCTTGATTGATCGCATCGACTCAGTGCGAACATGCAAATTGCAAGCCAGCCCCGTGACTCGACTATTCGATTGATCTTACAGCGTATTCTACACTCTATCCAAGCCCAGCCATGGAGCCTTTTGACCCCACTCTCTCGACACTAGTAACGCGTTTTGGGTTGAGCTGTGACACTTGACCCCTTTTCGGGAACGTCAAAGCGGTATCCTTGCTTAATGCGAAACGCAACACCGTCGTCTGAGTATAGAGTGACATCCACTGCTTGAGGTGTTTGCTCGGCCGGCACCTCTGCCATAATGGTTTTATCGTTCAAAATTGTCACCGCTGGTGACTTCACGCTTCCAAAATAAACAGTGTACCCCACATCTGTCCGAAAGTTATCTCCAAGAATTCTGACGGATTGCTCGGCATCCACCGGACCTCGATTGGGCTCCACCCGTTTGACGAGAGGATCGCCTCCACCCCAACAGGCCACACATCCAATTCCTACGAACAATAGCACGTAAATTCGCCCCATTCCTGCACCCCTTGGGGCAAATTTCTAGCCTAGTTCGCGGCTTGTTACAATATGCTGTGGGTCTTCCGCTATACTGGTGAGGTGGCAGGTGCCAAACTACTCATCGTTGATCCCAGCATCGAGGCAGCAAAGCGCTTATCCGAAGGGTTGCGCAAAGCAGGCTATCAGCCCACGGTGGTAGAAAATCGCCAAGCCGTATGGGATTACCTGTCACACTCTCGGCCTAATCTTATTTTAAGCGAAATACAGCTTGAAGATATCAACGGCTTTGAACTTCTGCGTGAACTTCGACAGCGCGATGAATACGCACACTTACCCTTTGTATTTCTTTCCACAGAATATTCCATAGATTCAAAAATCCACGGACTGGAGCTACAGGCAGATGACTACATTCCCAAGTCCGAACATGTCACCGATCTCATTGTACCTATCGAGCATGTGCTTGAGCGCAAGCGTCACGAAAAATTAAAATCAGATTTTCTGCGTGCAGACGATTCAAGCTCAGGTTCGTTGGAAGAAACCTCAGTGGTTGATTTGTTACAAGCCATCGAGTCTTCCAAAAAATCCGGCGTGCTCACCTTGAGCACGAAATACTCGCAAGGGGTGCTCTACTTCAGAAATGGCGAAATCGTCGATGCACGTATTGGCAAGCTGCGCGGAATGAACGCCATGCAACGCCTTCTTTTATGCGAACAAGGAAGTTACCTTGTGCAATTCCGCCACGTACGCCGACCCAATCGAATCAACCACTCAATCAAAGATCTTGCCGATAAAGGAACCCAAAAAATCCAAATCTGGCGCGCGCTCGAAACGCAACTGCCGGCATTGGAGTCAGTGCTGAGCATTGATACAGAAGTGCTCGCACATACGCTGGCCGATCTTCCTGACCACGCCAATGCTACATTGAAATTAATCGATGGCCAGCGTTCGATCATGAAGGTGATTGACGATAGTCCTGATGACCCCATCGAGGTGTTAAAACTGATAACCCAATTTCATCAAGATAAGTTGGTTCGAACACTCTCACCAAGGTCACCCGCGGCTACTGCTTTCTCCGGAGAAAAAACCTTGGGTTGGTTCCCTGCAGCGAACTTACCTTCCATGGACGTTCAGCCTACAGCCAAAGACCCAGAAGCCACTCTGTTTCAAGATACCGAGCTTGATGCCCTTACACCTTCCGAGGAGCGGATCCCAATTGCAGAGCCAGTGGCTGCCTCCGAACCAGCTCCAACACCAACTCCAAAAGAATCAACTCACACCGACACATCCCCAGAACCACCTGCATGGCCCGCACGGCCCAAATCCACTTCGAAACGGCATATTTTCCGCATGCCGTTTCAACTTCCACAACCGCAACCGCAAGAACGGTTGCACGCTTCGCCTACAGACAACCCTACAACACCTGCAGAAGTCAGCCCCAACATCATTCCTAAGCGACGATCGCCTTTGTATGTGCTTGCGCTTGTCTGCGTTCTGATTGGCTTAGGTAGTTGGGCGTGGTCTCAAAGACACACAGACATGCTCCCAGAACAAGGGCATATCACCAACCGATCGTTAGATACGACACCGGCTGCCCCTACAACACCAATGCCTTCGACACCGATGCCAGAGCCAGAACCGCAACCAAACACTCTTCCTGAGGCACAAGCTCTCGCTGAAAAATCCACGGAACCATCACAAGAAGACGAAAAGACTCCTACCGACAATGATGCAGCATATCAAGCGTTGATCAAAGAGGCGAAGCAGATTCAGTACCGCAATATCAACCGTGCTATAGAATTGTATTCTCAAGCCATTGCCCTCAATGACAACGATAGCGCAGCATTCAGTGCTTTGGCTCTGCTCTACTACACAAAAAATGACTATGAGCGCACTATCGAATTTGCAGCACGTGCTGTGACAATCGATGCTTCGAACGCTGAAGCATGGTTAGCACTGGGTGCAGCCCGCCAAAACAAAGGCGATAAAGCTGGTTCCCAAGAAGCCTATCGTTTCTGTACAGAACAAGGCAAAGGACCAATGGTCATGGAATGTCGGCGTATGATACGCTGAGCGCCCTGAGGTAACGAAATGCATCGAGCAGTGATTTTAAGCGGCGTACGTACGCCGATTGGACGGTATCGGGGAGGGCTATCGCTTGCACGCCCTGATGACTTGGCAGCCCATGTGCTTCATGCAGCATTGGAACGCGTGCCAGGCTCTTCGAAAGCAGTCAAAGAAGTTTGCTTTGGTGCTACGAATCAAGCTGGCGAAGACAATCGCAATGTCGGCCGCATGGCTGCACTTTTGGCCGGATTACCTTTCGAGGTGACAGGAGCCACTACCAACCGCCTATGTGGCTCGGGGATGGATGCACTCCTAAACGTCGTACGCAGCATCTACGTCGGCGATTATGATGTCGCAGTGGCCGGTGGCGTAGAGTCGATGACACGAGCCCCGTATGTCATGGGCAAAGCCCAAGAGCCCTTTTCAAGGCGTGTACCCGAAATGTTTGACACCACAATTGGATGGCGTTTTTCCAACCCACGCATGCAAACACGTATTCCATTGGAATCCATGGGTGAAACTGCCGAAAACATCGCTGAACGCTATGGCATTTCTAGGAACAATCAAGATGCATTTGCACACCAAAGCCATCAACGCGCAGCAAGCGCGTGGAAACAGGGTAGATTCAAAGATGAAGTGGTTCCTGTAGCCGTGTTCTCCAGTAAACCCGGGCAAGCTTCATTTGATCAAGACGAAAGCATCCGTACCAACAGTTCCATGGAGTTATTGAGTTCCTTAAAACCGGTATTTCGTCCTAACGGCTCAGTGACCGCTGGAAATTCCTCCCCCCTCAACGACGGAGCAGCAGCGTTAGTCGTAAGCTCTGAAGCATGGGCCCAACGTGAAGGCATCAAGCCTCTCGCGCGTGTTGTAAGCTGGGGAGTGGCCGGAGTCGATCCCCGGGTGATGGGACTAGGACCTGTTCCTGCGACTAACATGGCACTTGCACGTGCAGGACTCACATTTAAAGACATCGACCTCATCGAACTCAATGAAGCCTTTGCTGTCCAAGCGTTAGCATGTCTGCACGAACTAAAACTTGATGACTCCCGCGTCAACGTTAACGGTGGAGCCATTGCGCTGGGCCATCCCATCGGGTGCTCTGGTGCTCGCATCGTGGTAACACTCGCTCACGAAATGCAGCGTCGAGGTTCACGCTATGGACTAGCTGCCCTTTGTGTTGGTGTAGGACAAGGCATGGCAGTCATTATCGAGCGTCTATGAGTTCCTCTTCTCTGATTCATCCCACTGCTGTCATTGATGCCAATGTACACATCGGTAAAGAAAGCCGCATATGGCATTTCGTCCACATCAGCGAGGATGTTTCCGTCGGAAATCACTGCATCCTCGGACAAAACGTATTCATCGGACGCGGCGTACGCATCGGCAACGGCGTAAAGATTCAAAACAACGTGTCAGTGTATGCTGGAGTACACATTGAAGACGATGTGTTTCTTGGGCCAAGCTGTGTGTTTACCAATGTGCTTCAACCACGGGCTTTTATCGAACAAAAAGAAGGCTTTGGACAAACTCACGTGGAGCGAGGCACAACCGTGGGAGCCAATGCCACCATCGTATGCGGTCATCGCCTTGGCCGTTTTTCTATGATTGGAGCCGGAGCCGTAGTGACTCGTGACGTGGAGCCCTATGCTTTGGTCATCGGTGTCCCAGCACGCCAGGCCGGATGGGTGTGTCGATGCGGACAACGTATGACAGAAAAACCTCAAGATACCGCTGATGCGTGTAGTATCCACGCATAGGAACACCTTCATGACTCAAGCCATTCCTTTACTTGACCTTGATGCACAGCATCGATCTTTACATTCCAAGCTTCGGGAAGCCTTTGAACGTGTTCTTGCCTCGGGAGAATTTATTCTGGGAAGTGAAGTCGAAGCATTTGAATTGGAAGTTGCGCGTTTTCTTAACGTTAAACACGCCATTGGCGTTTCCAGCGGAAGCGATGCGCTTTTAGCTTCGTTAATGGCTTTAGGTATTGGTCCAGGTGATGAAGTGATCACCTCTTCTTTTTCTTTTTTTGCAACGGCAGGATGCGTGGCCCGGCTGGGAGCCACACCGGTCTTTGTTGATATCGATCCAGATACCTACAATATGGATCCGCAACATCTAGTTCGTGTTTTTACCAAACACACCAAGGCCATTATTCCTGTACATCTGTACGGCCAACCCGCTGATATGCAGCCCTTGCTTGAATTTGCCCGAACTCATGACGTGTCCGTCGTTGAAGACGCTGCCCAGGCCATCGGGGCTTATACCGAATCAGGCCACGTGGGATCGTTGGGCGCGTTCGGATGTTTTTCGTTTTTTCCCTCCAAAAACCTTGGAGGGTTAGGTGATGGTGGTCTGATAACCACCAACGACGATACTCTTGCCAAACACGTACGCATACTGCGCGCCCATGGTGCTGAACCCAAATATTACCATCACATGGTAGGCGGGAATTTTCGCCTCGATGCTCTTCAAGCGGCTTTTTTGCGCATCAAACTTAACTATCTCCCTCAATGGATTGCCGCGCGGCAGATGTGTGCGGCCCGCTACGACCAACTCTTTAAAGAAACAGGGCTTAATAAAGACCTTTTAGATACACCTCGCCGTCAACAGGCTTCACATGTCTATCATCAGTATGTCATTCGCACTTCGCGCCGAGCGCAGGTGATCCAACAACTCCAAGCCAACAACATCGGTTACGCTGTTTATTATCCCACGCCCCTGCACCTGCAACCCTGTTTTGCTTACTTAGGGTACACCCAAGGCAGCTTACCCCTCGCAGAAAAAGCCAGTGAACAAACGCTCGCATTACCCATGTATCCCGAACTCCAAGAAGCGCAGCAAGTCCGTGTCGTGCAAACTATTGCCAAGGCTTTGCAACGCTGAGTATCGAATGTTTCTTGCCGTAAGGCTGGTTTCCTGTCTCAAGGCCTGCTAAATTGTCCCATGATGACAAAACGGTATCAGGCGCCATTTTTGCCAGGAGGGGTTTCTCCGGTTGACACTACGATTGCCGAAGAACTGCTGCGCATTGCCCTGGAACAAGGCGGCGATTACGCCGACTTATTCTTTGAGTTCAATATTTCAGGTAGCTACAGTTACGACGAAGGGATTCTCAAAAGTGCGGGGCGTGCTGCTGCTACAGGCCTGGGTGTTCGTGTGATGAAAGGCGATGCCACGGGCTATGCTTACGTCGAAGATTTGACGCTGGAAGCCATGAAACATGCAGCTAAAACCGCTGCGCAAATCGCATCCAGCAATACCACGCTGTCGCTTCCTGCATGGAAAACTTCAACACCTGTAGAGCGATACTTACTGGAAACAAGTTTATTGGAGATCGACGGAGCCACCAAACGTGGTCTTTTGGCACGTGCTGACCAAGCCGCACGCGCCGCGGATGCAAGAGTCATCCAGGTGCAAGCTTCCTTATCGGAAGAACTTAAGGAAATCCTCATTGCCACCAGCGATGGAAAATTCGTTTCCGATCGCCAGCCTCTCATGCGTTTCGGAGTCAGCGTAATTGTGGAGCAAGGTGGGCTACGTCAAAGTGGATCGTCTGGAGGCGGCGGACGGTGTGGCCTAGAGTATTTTGAAACGAAATCCCCTGAATGGCACGCTCAGCAAGCTGTGCGGCAGGCGGTGACCATGTTGGAGGCAAAAGAGGCCCCCGCGGGCGAACTGGAAGTCGTGTTAGCACCGGGAGATAGCGGCATTCTTCTACATGAAGCGGTAGGACACGGCCTTGAGGCAGATTTCAACCGTAAACGGACAAGCAATTACACTGACCAAGTCGGAACTCAGGTAGCCAGCGAGCTTTGTACGGTGGTGGATGATGCCACTCTGATGCACTCCAGAGGCAGCATCAATATCGACGACGAAGGCAATCAACCTCAAACCGCCCTCCTCATCGAAAACGGAATTCTGCAAGGATACATGCATGATAGGCACTCTGCTGCCTTTTTCCACACGTCATTGAGTGGTAATGGGCGACGCGAAAGTTTTGCTTGCCATCCCATGCCTCGTATGACGAACACTTTATTGT
Source organism: uncultured Polyangiales bacterium (assembly GCA_964640175.1). GTDB lineage: Bacteria > Myxococcota_A > Polyangia > Polyangiales > JACKDX01. The sequence goes on from CAZXFW010000008.1 coordinate 93,221, forward strand.
TGAACGGGCCACATGAACCGGAAGAGATCATTCAAAGCGTCAAATATGGCATTTATGCAAAACGTTTTGGTGGCGGCCAAGTGGATATTTCTAACGGCGATTTTGTATTCTCATTAACAGAATCTTACTTAATCGAAAACGGAAAAATCACAGCGCCTTTAAAAGACGTCAATCTGATTGGAAACGGACCTGAAGTCATGCGCAAAGTGGTCATGTTAGGCAACGACATGCAAACTTCCGATGGCATTTGGACATGTGGCAAGGATGGTCAATCCGTGCCAGTAGGCGTGGGGTGTCCAACGACTAAAATTTCGGCTGTGACCGTGGGTGGAACACAAGTAACTTCCGGAGCTTCCTCATGAGCATGACAGATATCCGTAACGATTTACTTGCTCTAGGAGATCGCGTCGTCGAGCAAGCCATTAAAGCCGGAGCCGATGTCGCAGAGGCAAGTGTTCATCAAAGCCTTCATCTTTCAGCCAAGGTACGCCTAAAAGAGGCAGAATTTGTCGAAGAGGCGGGCTCACGCGGCGTGGGTATTCGAATCATGTACGGTCAACAAGTTGCGGTCGCACATACCAGCGATCTCAGCGACGCAGGACTACAACGTTTCACCGAAGATGCCGTGGAACTTGTTCGCATGACAGAAGCCGACACATTTGCAGGGCCTCCTGATCCCTCTCTTTTGTCCTCCATGGACCAACACCCTTCCCTCGACTTGTTTGATGATAAAGTAAATACAATCGACGCCGCTGAAGCGCTCCACCGTGCTAAGGCCGCCGAAGTCGCGGCGTTTGAATATGATCCACGCGTCAAAAACAGTGAAGGAAGCACGTTTGGGCGGGTAAGTGGCGCTTCAGCCATTGTCACCAGTGGCGGGTTTAGAGGGTTTTCCACAGGGACCTACGCTTCTATCGTCGTCAATCCTGTGGTCGATGATACAGATGGAAAAAAACGCAGCGGTTATTATTGGAGTGCACGCCGCTATTTGTCAGACATGGAAAACGAACGCGAGGTCGGCCGTGAAGCCTCTCGCCGAACTCTGGCTAAGCTTGGATCGAAAAAAATTCCTACTCAACGCACTGCAGTGGTGTTCGATCCTGACGCGGCTCGGTCCATGCTAGGCCTGCTTGCAGGCTGCATCAACGGTAGTGCCATCTGGCGCCGCGCCAGCTACCTCGCAGATCGTGAAAACAGCCGAGTTGCCAGCGATCTGGTCACAGTGATCGACGATCCGTTGCTCGCTCGTGCACCTGGTTCACGGGCCTTTGATGGCGAAGGCCTACTGGCACGCCCAAATGTCGTTGTTGACCAAGGCATTCTAAAGACCTTCTTGCTGGATACGTATTCTGCACGCAAACTTGGCAAACAAAGCACTGCAAGTGCATCGCGAGGAAGCTCAGGTGGAGTAAGCCCCTCTACCTCGAACTTCATTTTACAACCAGGCAAAATCACTGCCGAAGAACTCATTGCATCTACCGCCAAAGGATTTTACGTCACAGACATGATGGGATACGGCTTCAATGCTGTTACAGGGGATTTCAGTCGTGGGGCCACAGGATTTTGGATTGAAAATGGAGAAAAAACATACCCTGTATCGGAAGTGACGATCTCTTTAAACCTCGATCAAATTCTAAAAGAGATTGATGCCGTGGCCAACGATTTACGTTTGGATTCGTCCATTGCCGCTCCCACATTTCGCGTCCGCGAAATGACCATCGCGGGTTCAGACGGATAATTCCACCCCAGCTTTTCCATACCTTTTGGGTTGCCTTCCTTCAGAAACATGTCATAGCGAGGGAACCGGCATTCCATGAACATACTGAAATTATTGATTTTTCTTGTGGTTCTCTGTGCGATGAGCTGTAGCTCATCGTCTTCGTTAAATCGTTCCGAAGCCGGTCAACAACCCTTGGCCCGTTTGTTTCCGTTAACTCTATTTGCGGAAAGGGATCTCGACCTTCCCACCTATACCCTTGATGCAAGACGGGGCGTTCTCAGACCATCTTCTCAGCGTCTTGTGGTTCGAACTGGATACAGTTTTACGGTATTCGCCAGCGGCGAATACTCGAAGGGACCATTAGGAAAGACATCAACCTATTGGGTACAGACTGAATTGTATCCCGCGGAGTATGCCATCATAGAACTTCAAGATGTTGATGTAGAGCGAAGTCCGGAGACTATCGAACCGATGTACGTCACCGAAGCTCGTTATACGTGTCCCTTATTGACGCCCCGTGCCATGCGACTAGAACCTCTCGGCAATATAAGTCCTGAGACGCGGCTCTACGTGTTTTATGAGCCTAATAGCCCATCCAGTGTTTCTGGACCGCCTGTCACGTACGGAAACTATGCCGAACCTTTTCTTAACGTCGGCTACAAAACTCCACAAGGACAAACGTTCCTGGCATACATCGCTTCTCCATGTCTTTCCCATCTCACCCCATGGAAAAACGCCCTGGGAAACGTGATTTTAATCAATGAGCTTGGAAGTGTTTCTGAATTTCGAGACAACTTGGTAGCTGCCCTAAAGCTGACGGAGACAGACAATGTGGCTTCGTCGGAACGCGAAAAAATGCGCCTTAACCATGAGTCCTGCGAAGACATCCTGCGGGATATACCAGATGTCCAAGACGCACTTATGCATAATCCAGCCGGTGATCTGATTCCGACAGCAACCATTTTTCTATGTGCAGATTCTACGAGCACGCTTTCAGCCGACGCCGCCCTAGTCTATCACATGAAGCCCAGTATCATTGGATCAAATCGGGACGGCCTTAATCCCCACGACATCGCGCTCTTGGTGGTTAATCTTAGTCCTCCTAATCCATCTACCAATATGGAACAATCGGTAACCTTTGGAGGATATTCCTATACGGATGTCTCTATCGCCTCTGACATGATTGCCATTCCCGCATTCGATGGAAGCTTTGGCGAAATTGCACCCGGCCTGTATCACATAAATGCGGGCGTTCGAAATGCTCTTTGGGTCATCATGGAATTAACGCAAGATTTTACGACATATCACTTTCGATATGCGACCGGCCTATTTAACACAGAAGTATTAAACGAATACTACTCCAACGAACAACCATGGTGGGATTCCACTGCGCTTGTAGGAAAAATCGCAAATGATTTTTCTTACGACTAAAAATGTTATCTATTTGAACACATGGTCGGCACTATGCCCGTCCACGGCTAACCCTATCATTGAATCTTAGCTTACGTCCGAAAGCTACGCTTGCATCTGTGTGAACTCGAACGTAGTTTACAAATGCATTGACATAGGTATCAAATGAGGGACATTCGATGCCACTTCCTTCAAGCAAGGCTTTAGCATTGCGTGAATCGTAGCTCACGTCGGTCAGAGCTTGTTGCAAAAATGCCCGGGGAATAGGGGCTATCTTCTGCATACCTGGAAACTGCAATATCATACCAAGCACATCCCCCGCCAATGAATCTTGCTTTAAGGTGTGCCCCGTAGAGCGAAACAAGAGTTGAAATACCGTACGCGCCGAAAGAGGGTCCGAGTCGACCAGATGAAACGTCATGCCTTGAGACTGTGGATGTTCAGCAAGGTAGCACCCAGCTTGGGCCACGTAATCCACAGGAACCAAATGTAATCGCATATCCCCAAGCGCAGGGAGTGGAATTTGCAACTCACTGGGTGCATGCAACATCAGCCTTACCAATAAAAATAACCCTTGAGAGTCATCAAGCTCACCCGATCGAGAATCGCCTGCCAAGATCGAGGGTCGTAAGATGGTGACTGGTAAGCTACGCGAAGCATGCCGTACCATACGTTCTGCACGAAACCGCATCTCTTCGTTAGAGTTACGAAATCCTGCATCGGCCTCCAATTCGTCTTCCCGAATCAACCCACGCCGTTTGCCTGATACCAACGCGGTCGACCAGTAAACAAGCCTTTGAAGCTGTGGCGCAACCTCAGCAAGTTCCAAGACTTCACGTGTGGCAGACACATTCCCTAACTTCGCTTCACTTCGAGAGGCTCCGAGAAACCTCGTTGCTGCACAATGATGAATCACTGTCACCTGACGCGCCAGCTCTAGATAGTTGCGGCCTGAAAGCCCAAAGTCCATAGCAAAAATCTCGCCCAACACCATGCTTACCCGCGCTTGATCGGGCCCCAGTGCTTTAAGTGCTTGTTCAGCTTGAGAGGCTTGATTTGGATCTACCAAGCATACGATTTTTTTCTCCGCGTGTGATGGTAACAACCGATGCAATACAGACCGTGCCAAAAAGCTATCTGGAAATCCTGTTAAAAATGTCACTGAGTCTTTTGCCATGTCAGGCCTTATTTCCAAAACGTTTTTGCAGCGATTCATGTACCCAAAGGACTTGTTCGCTAAGATCTTGAATACTACCGTGATTGCGTATCACATAATCCGCCACAAGAAGTTTGTTTTCTGCAGGCGCTTGCGCATTCATGCGTGCCTTAATCTCTTGCGGGCTCAGCTTATCACGTGTAGCAAGCCGAGCAGCCTGCTCTTCGGGAGTGCTATGCACCACAATCAACGCATCGAAATCCTTGTATCTTCCGGTTTCCACCAGCAGCGCTGCCTCATAAAGCACGTAGCGTACGTCTGTATGCTTGAGTTGTGATAAACGCTCCTCGCTCACTACTTCCACACACGGATGTACAATCGCATTAAGCGTGCGTAGCGCTTCTGGATCGGAAAACACCATGTTAGCCAGCCATGCCCGATCGACCTGGCCATTGGCATCAACCACATCGCTACCAAATGCGGAAAGCAATTGCGCATGAGCACTGCCACCTCGTGCCATGACCTCATGCGCAACCTTATCCGCATACACAACGGAAACGCCCAGCTTCTCAAAAAGCCCTGCAACCGTGCTTTTGCCAGTGGCAATGCCTCCAGTAAGTCCTACGACAACCGTCATGATTTTGAGTTAATACACCCTTTGACTTGGAACAAGAAATACACGTGCATAACTCAAAAAACTTATGAACTTCGTCTCAAGGACATCATTGTGGTACACCTTGATCCATGTTTGAGATTCGTGCTGCCTTACCATCCGATCAAGATGGCCTTTTAGAACTCAGTCAATTTCTCAATTCGGTTAACTTGCCCCATGATCCTAAAACCATTGCAGAGTTATTAGCGCTTTCCGAACAATCCTTCAAAGGCACCCTTGGCAACCCTCGTAAACATGAATACGTATTCGTGATCTGCGAAAAAGACACTGGCCGCATTGTGGGCTCGTCCATGGTGATTGGGCAATTAGGCCGTCGGGATGCACCTTATATTTATTTTGATATCGATCGAGAAGAACGTTATAGCGAAACACTTGATAAGCACTTCATTCATCGCATCCTTACCGTGCGTTACTCCTACAATGGGCCCACGGAGATTGGTGGGTTGGTCGTACATCCTGAATACCGCCGTCACCCCCATCGTATTGGCATGCTTATTTCGTATATTCGTTTCTTGTGGATCGCCATGCATCGAACACTGGTGCAAGACGAGATTTTAGCTGAGCTCATGCCGCCTCTCTGTGAAGACGGCTCCAGCTATTTATGGGAAGCGGTAGGTCGACGCTTTACCGACCTGAGCTACCGTGAGGCAGATCATTTATCCAAACACAACAAAGAGTTCATTCGTAATCTTTTTCCGCGCGCAGGCATTTATGCCTCACTTTTGTCGCAAGAAGCTCAAGATGTCGTTGGCAAAGTGGGTCCTCAAACACAAGGCGTGGAAAAACTCCTGCGCCGCATCGGATTTACGTATGCAGAACGCATCGACCCCTTCGACGGTGGGCCTCACTTCATTGCGCCTACGAATAAGATCACCTTGGTCAATGCTTCGAAACAACTCAACTTGCAGGCAGAAGACACCATCCATCAGCAGCGTGCCCTGATTGCAGTCAGCCATGAAGGAGCGCCCTACTTTACGGCTCTTTCATGCCAATGCACCATCGATCTACCCGCGCAGCAGATTATTGTCCCACCCACTATCTCCAACCACCTAGGCGTCGATTCTGGGCATCCTGTCTGGGCACTGACGCTAAATTAACGCCGCTTTAGCCACTTTGCAGGCAATGGCTTGCTTCGGAACTCACTCTTTTCAAACAGCTTACGCCACGGTTTATGGCAGCCCTTACACGATTTACGTGCTAACTTTAAATCCCCTGCACGTGCAGCCTTCGCACCCTCCAGCGATACCTTAGCCCACCCTTCTGCACCTTCATTCCATGCCTTGGGTAGCGGATACGCCTCAGCAAGCTCTGCAATTTGTTCCAGCAACACCGCAAGCTGTTTGGTGTCCTCTTTTTCAACAGCGGCGCCAACTTTCTCTTCCATCCAATGTTCCAGTGGACAAGGATTCTTCTCACCTCCACATTTGGGATCAGCTAGAGGGCTCTCAGAAGTCGGTTCACCTTCAGTCGGCACTTGCTCGACAGGATTAGAGGGTTTGTTAGGCGCCTCTGGCTTGGGAGCAGCAGGTTCATTGGCGGGTTTGACAGGGACGGGAGAAAGCGCCGCAGAAAAAGGCCGTGGTCCAAGCGCTTCCACAGATCCCTCTTGAGATGCGCCTTTTGCACACCCTGCCATGCTCAACGCCAAACAAAGCACCACTCTTACATGTCGTATAACTTTGGTTACCATAACTATACCCCCAACGGTTGGACGCTATCATGAACCAAACTACTCACCCAAAAGCTGTCATAAAAACTGACAATTCTTGTCATTTTTCCAGTCGTTAGATCATCCAATTCCACGGTAACTCTTCATTATTATGACCCCGGCATAGTTGTTGCTTATACTGCCGAGATGACAACACGACGGCGCGTGCCCTTGCGCATTCATGGGTTTACCCTAGTGGAGCTCATGATCGTCGTGGCTATTTTAGGCATACTTGCCGCCGTCGCTATCCCCGCCTTCATGGGCTACATAAGACGCGCCAAAACTGGCGAAGCGACTTCCAATCTCAACATGATGTTTAAAGGCGCAGCCAGCTATTACGAACAAGAGCGCACCTCAGGAGGCATCACCGCAAGCAACAGCGCCAGTTGCACGGTGGGAAGCATTGCCATGACACCAGCCGATCCCGGCCCACAAAAACAACAGGTGAACTTCCTCGAGACCGCTCCTGAATGGGCTGCCCTAGGATTTTCAGAAGCCGACTTCCTTTATTTTGGCTACGAAGTTGTCTCCGCAGGTAGCCAATGCGATCACATTGCCAACGATACGTCCATTTATACCTTCATTGCCCGCGGCGATCTCGATGGAGACAACGTCAACAGCACCATTGAGCTCGCGGTCGGCAGCGATGCCAACAATACCCTCTACCACGCCCGCGGCTTCTACATTCAGAACGAAACCGAATAACCTACCCATTCAAGTCTAGTCAGCCGCCTTTTCAGACTACTTGACAGGCAGTACTGCCGCATGCTGCTCTGCGTTCCCGGCAGCAACTTGCCCAGGTAGCTCAGTCGGTAGAGCAGAGGACTGAAAATCCTCGTGTCGGCAGTTCGATTCTGTCCCTGGGCACCAGCGAAATTGGAAGGGGTAATGGCCCCCGTATGCCGCCTCTAGACGCAAATTGACCGGCGGCAACTTTGTGCTACGTAACCAAGCGTCTTGTACCTTCCACGATTACGGTTTTGGAATAGCGTTTGGATTTATTGGTTAGGGATTTTTGTGCAAATACATGGTTGCACAGAACAGCCCACACCACTTTCTCATACCCACGCTGACACTGTCATAGCTCCAACACACTCGCTCTCAGAAGTGCACCTTGCACCAGGAACACCTTTATTTCGCCTAGCCCCACGGCGTGGCACATTGGGCTCGGACATCACACTTGAAGAGGAGCAGATTGTATGGGCCGAATGGCTCGAGCAACCCTTGAAAGATGTAACTCACCGATGGGCAGCGCTCTACAATTCTTCTGGATTCACCGGCCGTTATGCAAAGCTTCCTTATCAATCCAGCATGGCCGTGCCTGTCCAGCCCTTATTTTCCGCACGTCAATTCTATTGCCCTTCGTATTACTTTTCCGAAACTGGTCGCCTCACACAAAAGCACTCACCAAAGAGTGACCAAATTTTCGTCACAGGCCAAGATGATGATTATCTACGCGGAGTTAACGGCAATGGAGAGCCACAGTTCTTCCCTCTTTCCTGTCTTTCCCTGAATCGTCCCGAGCTGTATGTCGTATTCGATTTAGATCAAACCTTGCTTTGGTCCGAATGCAGCAATCCGCAATCCCTTACCAAAATTTCATATGCATACGGAATGGATTGCCTCGCCGACGGCGTTCCTGAACTCCTTCGATGGTTACACCTTATGCCTAATCTAAAAGTCGTTTTTTGGAGTGCGTCCCCTTTGTCGCGCATTCGTTCCCTATTAAGCAACATCCATGTCACTCCACAACAAACAGCTCTCGATATAGCAACCGCCATACTGAGCGATGTAGACTTGACTCATAAACGGAATAAAGATTTGCACCGAATTAATCCTGATATCTCAAACATTATCATGTTTGACGACAAAGCAACGGAGCTAGCGGACCAGCGAGATCATTGGGTCAACTTGGCAGATGGCGCTATGTTGTTTTCAGATGTCATACTGGACCAACCTCAAGACCCGGCATCGCTGCAAGCCATCGCTCGGTTAGCTGCTGAATATCCCCTTGCTGAAAGGCGCCGTAGAATTGCGCGTCATCTCGAGGCGCGTAGGTTCAAGGCGTTTGTTATTGGAGGCTTAATCGCAGAGCTCTTACACAAACTAGAAACAGGTTTGGTGCTATCCGAGGCTTTAGCAACCATGCGCGAAGAACAGCAGGCTCGCCTAGCCACCCATGCATGGGCACATGAAACGTATGCCACTGACTGGGTTTGGGACGACACGCTCGCAACACTAGGCATGCAAACTTTACGCATGCTGAACCCGCCGCTCAGCATGCCGGATGCCTCATGGTTAATGGAAGGCGTTTACTACAATGACTTAGAAACCGACGAAGAATACGTCAGGTTCAGAGATGTTTGTTTATTCCCACATCCCATGGACGAGACAAGATGGGTGACACGCCCCCTGTCCCTAAACCACCCACCCGGTTGCAGTCTAACGTCTTAGTCAAACAAACCAATGTACAAATTCGCACCGGCACCAATCTGCCAACCATCCTCATTAACTTCATCCTGTGGCTCTGGTATAGCTGGAGTAAAGAGTCGATCCCAGGATAACCAACCTGTAATATCCGCTACCCCTTGCACCAACGTGTAGCCGCCTTGGATGCCAAGACCGATTGAAAAGTAATCCAAGTCTTGAGTGGGAAATAGGAAACCCATTTTGCCACCAAAAAAGATATTGTCGGTCACATTAAAATTGAGCGCAAACGGCAAGTCTAAAATCGCATGAAGCTCGGTGTCGTTTCCTCCTGGGCCCACTTGATCCCAAAAGTATAACTCCAGCTCCACACCTGTATCGACTCGCATATTCTTCATCGGTCGCCACAACACGGCAAGCCCTGCCGAAGTTGCAAAATCCACCTCGCCCGCAGCATTGCCCAAGGCCCTTGATACGCCGTAGCCAAAGTCGCCGGTACCAAGCTGCATACCTGCCTGCGCACCCACTTCGATGCGAGACTTATTAACGAAACGATAGCGTGCGAAGACCTCCGTCGCGCCGTACTCGAAGTCTGGTGTAAACAAAATGGGAAAAAGCAACACGCCAGCTTCTAGATTCGGGAGAATCCCAATCGATGCGCCCGCACCATGGTAAACACCCACTTCGTCACCCGCATCAAAAATGCGTAATCCACGACCGTTGTTTATCAATCCGGAGTTAAGTAACGCAAAATCTTGTGGACCAAGATCGACACTCAGTACGCCTTTATCTAAAATCATGGATCGTTGGGAATAATTAACGACAGATTGGCCCCATCGACCTGCTTCGGCCTGTGCCACTTCTGTAAAGCCCCCACACACTGCAACAGCGACTCCGATATACGTGCTCCATGCATGCCGACCCATCATCCATCCCTCCTTGTATTCTTGAATTTGACGCCAATCTTTGTGCATGTCTGCTATTCCGTCAACCCCTCTGAAACCGCAGCCCCCCATATTGTGTCTTTAAGACAGCTGAACTACTTAACTCCCCGTGCCTGAATCGAACTCACACCAATTGTTTTTAGAATCCCAAGCACTCATGCCTGGCGGCGTGAACTCACCTGTCCGTGCCTTCAAGGCGGTTGGAAGTGAACCCATATTCATTAAGGAAGCCAAAGGCGCATGGCTCGTTGATGTCGACGGCAATCGCTATGTGGACTACGTCGGCTCCTGGGGCCCTTTAATCCTGGGGCATGCGGATGCTGATGTCATACACGCCATACAATCCGCCGCAGAGCGTGGAAGCAGTTATGGCGCACCCACCGAAGCTGAACTTATCCTTGCTCGTTTGATCCACACCGCAGTACCCAGCATGGAGATGCTGCGACTTTGTAGCAGTGGGACGGAAGCTGTGATGGGTGCGCTTCGAGTGGCCCGTGGTGCTACAGGACGGGATATGATCGTCAAGTGCGAGGGGTGTTATCACGGAGGCGCAGATTATTTACTGGTCAAGGCAGGCAGCGGCGCAATGACATTAGGCACACCAGACAGTGCAGGTGTGCCTCAAGCCTTTGCAAACACCACACTGCTTGTGCCATATAATGACGTCGCTGCGCTTGAACGTGTCTTTGCAGCTCATGGTCACAACATCGCAGCCGTAATTATAGAGCCCATTGCAGGCAACATGGGATGTGTTCCGCCTGGCTCAATGTATCTACACGCACTGCGCAACATCACCAGCCAATATCAAGCACTTCTCGTTTTCGACGAAGTCATTACCGGGTTTCGTGTGGCTTTTGGCGGTGCGCAATCACTGTATGGCGTGCATCCCGACCTTACCTGCCTTGGCAAAATCGTAGGCGGGGGCCTGCCCATGGGTGCCTACGGTGGCAGTCGTCATCTCATGCAGCTTGTGGCGCCCCTTGGGCCTGTGTACCAAGCGGGTACTTTGAGTGGAAATCCTTTAGCCACTGCTTCCGGCATCGCTACGTTAAGCAAACTTCAAGACACTGCGGTCTATGCCACGCTTGAATCACGTGCCGCCGAACTACACGCAATTATCCTACAGACAGCAAACACTTACCACGTGCCAGTCCAGGTACAACGCATAGGATCGATGTTCACTGTGTTTTTTAACGATTCACCGGTATGCGATCTATCCACAGCACTGCGTTCCGATACACAGCGCTATGCCTGTTGGCACAAAGCACTTCTTGCTCATGGTGTTTATTGGCCTCCTTCGCAATTTGAAGCAGCCTTTGTGTCGCTCGCGCATGACGATGCAACATTGGACCACACCAAGCAGGCACTCCAAGCAGCCTTCCATGCCGTAGCTGTCATGTAGAATGTTTACGGATTAACAATTCCAACGCATCTTGAAAAGGCTTTGGGAGTGCGGTCCGAAAGGAAAGCGCTTCACCTGTCACTGGATGTGCAAAGCCTAGCACCGAGGCATGCAGTGCCTGGCGCTGAAGCAACGCCGCAGCCTGAATGAGCAGCGGATCACGCACGGGTTTGCCATAGAGCGGATCGGCAAGCACCGGAAATCCGCGATCTGCACAATGCACACGAATCTGGTGGGTGCGACCGGTTTCCAAACGGCAACACACCCAGTTGGATCCGTGCATAACTTGCCGCACTTCGAGATTGGTAATGGCGGGTTTGCCACGGTCAACTTTGGAACTAAATCGTTTTCGATCCACAGGATGGCGACCATACAGGGTCTCGATACGCATCACGCGCTCTGGCACTGTGCCAACGACAATAGCGTCATACTCTCGATCCATCGTCCGCATCTGAAACAACTGCACTAACTTCTCATGCACCAAAGGCGTTTTGGCCACTACCATGACTCCACTGGTGTCTTTATCCAACCGATGCACGATGCCGGGCCGAGGTGTGTTGCCCGCATCAACGACATTCCAATGATACAATAACGCATTCACCAATGTGCCTTGGGCATGCCCTGGCGCAGGGTGCACCACAAGCCCTGCAGGCTTATTCAGCACAAGCAAGTGTGCATCTTCATACAGGATGTCTAACGGAATGGCCTGAGGAATGATGTCTGAGGACTCTGGCGGTGCAGGAAAAATTTGCACTACCTCTCCCTCAGCCACTTTTGTCTTAGTCATCACGGGCTCGCCGTCCACACGGACTCGCCCCTCTTCAATCCAACGCTGTAACCGTGACCTGGAAATGCCCAGTTCACGACACGCTAACACCTTATCAATGCGCTGAGTTGCCTCGGCAGATACGATAACAAGCTCAATCGGATCGGAAGACCGTATCACCACATGGGAGACTTCACGTGCCCTTTAGCGCGCACAAGCACATCGATGATAGCTCGATCGTAGAAATTGCGCTTGTAGAGTTCTGGCGTCACACGGCTTCGAAACAAGGCACGGCCTTCTTCGATTTCTTCAGAAAGCACTTCAAAAAGATTATCGCTTTGCACTCCGTTGATTACCTTATCCTCATTGTACAAAGATAAGTCGCTCGCAATCGCGCGCGCCAAACGTCGTGCTGCCTCTTCTGTTTCAATCAAAGCCATAGCTGCCTCTTAGCGTTCTTCCTCATTCCACTCCTCAGCAAGATAGCCCAAAATCACCTCGTCCAAAGACTTCTCACTCAAAGGGCGCTCGTTGCCGCTGCCAGAGGATATCCCGGAGAGGCGCTCGGGTACAGAGGACCTTTGCATTGTCGGCCGAGAAAGAGACCTCGCTGTCAATTTCCGTGCAAAAGAGCCTGTATCTTCCCGTGGCAACGCTTCAGGATCCGGGACCGGATCTACCACGGTCGGACGCTCATCCAACACCTCTTCGTCCGCTACCTCTATCTCTGCCGCACGTGGCGTTAGATCTTCCTGCTGAGTCTGCGTTGAATCAAGTTGGGCATCGTATTGCCCCTCACGCAACGCCATAAAGATGGCTTTGTGTTGCTCTTGCATGAGTTTTTTCACCACGTCTCGATAACTTGGAGCGCCTAAATACTGTGCATAGCTTGTTTTGCGTGATGCTATAATACGACCGCCATCCGCAAAGAGATGCGTGATAATATGCGGACGACTCACGCCTGAGTCTTCCGTTTGAATATGGTAGACTTTGCCTTTGTATCGGGCGTTGGTATTGTAGCCTAACAGAGGTGATGCTGCCTTCGTCATGGCTATACTAGGTTCCGAGTCCATACAATGTTAACTCACACGGCCACACCCGCAACTCATGTTAGCACGAAACGTGCGTCAGATCCGCATCTTCGACACACACGGCAAGCACTATGGGGGCTATGGTTGGTTACGGTAGGCATCGTGGTGTTGTTGGCTTACTCTGTGACGCCCTCTTCATTGGGCTATGGCACGCACTTAAAGCTAGGATTACCGCCTTGCGGGTTTCTTACGGTGTTTGGCGTTCCGTGTCCTAGTTGTGGGTTAACCACCTCCTTTGCGCACATGGTGCGCCTACAATGGCTGGGGGCCTGGCACGCAAATCCTTGGGGCGTGCTGCTCTTTATCGTCACCCTAAGCTCAGTGCCGATCGCTCTAAAAGGCCTTGCGAACGCAAGTCCTGTACTCGAAACGTTGCATCGATTTCACACCGAAAAAATAGCACTTTTTTTGGTGATCTTTGGGATCACAGCATGGCTCAAACGGTTATATTTTTTGTGGATTGGCTAAGGGACCATCGTTGCCCGCGGCTCACCGTATGCATCTTGCGATGCCGCTTTTAGCAATAGCACGCTGTCTTCCAAAGACGATTCTGGATAAGACGAAATCCCGATGTGAAGCCTAGGAACAGATTGCGATGCAGTTACAATCAATGCCATTCTCTCATTCAGGATACGTTGTCGGAGTGCTTGCGCACCCGCTAAGTCGGTTTCAGGCAAGAGAATCGTAAACTCGTCGGCATGGGAACGAAAAATTTGATCTGCACCACGAAGCCTTGAGCGTAACTCTTGCGCTATCATCACCAAGATCTCATCGACGCCCTGCGCGCCTCCTGCATGGGCCATCTCTGGAAGGTTTACAATACCAATCACCATACACGAAAGCGCATGCCCATACCGCTGTGCGCGCGTATGTTCATAGTGAAGACTCATCCGCAATTGGTCCGCTCGACTGGTGTCCGTCAGCTCATCCAACATATCCAAAGGGGCAACTGACACGCGTCCACCCACAGCATGGCTACCAAGCACATGTCGCACACGTTGCTGGATTTCAAATACTCGGTAGGGCCGCACAATAAAATCCAACGCACCTAGTTTAAGCGCTTGCTGACATGTATCCGTACTCGAATCATTGGTAAGCACAATGACAGGTAACTGCGCCAGGTGATCATCTGCCTGAAGCACTTGCATTATCTCCACTGCATTGACGGGACAAGCCACATCTAACAACAAAAGCCGGGGCCGATGACGTGCAATCGCATCAAGCACCTGTTCCTCTTTGGATACAGTCAAAACGTCGTGCCCGAGCGACTCACACGCTTCCTGTACAAGCCTCAAATTGAACGGGTCTGCATCGGCCACCAAAATCAGCGTTCTCACGATTCTGATCTATCATGCCCAAGCGTGCTACACCAAGCTTCATGGTCGAACCCACCGCCCGCTCTGTGGCCGTCGAAGTGCTCTATCGCGTTGAAAAAGGCGCGTATGCAACGCCTTTGCTCGATGCAGAGCTACGCAAAGCCAAGCTAAGCCAGGAACAGGCCGCCCTCGCCACCGAGATCACCTACGGCACGTTACGGGTATTGCCACATTTGGATGCCGTCATTGCTACCTATGCGCGTCAGTCGCGCCCGATAGATGCGTTCGCCAAAGCATGCCTACGAACTGCCATCTTTCAATTGCTTTATCTTACCCACAGTGCATCCCACGCCGTGGTCAATGATGCCGTCAGCATGGTCCGCACCAAACGGGACAGTAAACTGGCTGGGTTTGTGAATGCCGTGCTTCGAAACATTCTCCGACATAAGTCAGATCATGCTCCCGGCCATGGCTTTGAAGCACCCGAATGGTTTCACGCCTTATTAAAGGAATCCTTGGGCTCTTCTCGCACCCAAGCCTTTCTGAACCGGCCTTTGCCTCCACCGCTATGTCTTCGTGTCAATCCTCTCTGCACCGATCGCGATACACTGTTGCAAGCCTTAAAAGCCGCCCAACCCAATGCCACGGTTACCTATGGACATGTCTCTCCTTTGGCACTCGTGGTGCAGCACGGCAAAGATCCGCGCCATTTACCAGGCTACGCCGAAGGGTGGTTTACCGTTCAGGAAGAAGGCGCACAGATCATGGGACTTCTTCTGGATGCTCAGCCTGGGGAACACATTGCAGATGCCTGTGCCGGACACGGCACCAAGACCACGCTCTTGGCACAGCATGTCGGCCCCTCTGGTCAGGTCTTTGCGTTGGACCGATACCCTCACAAACTCAACCATGTGCCGCAAGAACTTCAACGTCTTGGTATGGATGCACACAGGGTTACCACGCACGCGGTGGATCTTACCGTGGGAAATGCGGGACTGGCAGGCTCGTGTGATCGGGTGTTGATCGATCTGCCATGCACGGGGCTGGGCACCGTGCACCGAAGACCCGAGCTTTTACTTCGCCTGCACGCAGGAGATCCCGACCGACTGCAAACACTGCAACTGGCCATTGCCAAACACGCTGTTGCACTTTCCAAGCCGGGCGGCCGTATTGTACTAGGGGTGTGTTCTCCCACACACCAGGAAGGCATTGCCTTGGTGGAACGCATTGAGCAAAGCCACTCCCACCTAAAGCGCGTGCTGACCTGTCCCTTAGAGACTGTCCCTGTGGATAGCGATGGGATGGTCCGGTTAGGGCCCTGGCTTGCGCCTGGCGATTATGGCCCTGACGCCTATCAAATCATACAATGGCAAGTGCAGTAGCCATCCAATCCCTTAACATTCATGAAATTCTCAGTCTCACTGCAATAGTAGGATTATTGTGGCTGGAATTCCGTGGTGGTTGAATTTCGATGGCGTTACTGATACTTTTGCGTTGGCTTAAGCGGTGCCATATTTCATGTGTTCCCGGCGTCGGGAGTGGAGAAATGGCAACGGTGACGCTTCGGGGCGTAGCGCAGTCTGGTAGCGCGCACGGTTCGGGACCGTGAGGTCGGAGGTTCAAATCCTCTCGCCCCGACCGGCGCACAACAACACAAGGAAATCCATGACCAAACCCACATCCCTCATACGAGTGCTAGTCGTCGACGACGATAAAGCCATCTGTGAATACATGGAAACGTTCCTTTCCCAGGACGGATATGAAGTTAAAGTCATGGTAGATCCCATCAAAGCGGTAGAAGAGGTCCGTAAAGGAGGCTACCACCTTGTGGTGCTTGATCTCATGATGCCAGGCATGGACGGCATGGAAGTGCTCCGACACATCCGTCGCATGGACAGCGATGTTGCTGTGGTGATTTTCACAGGCCACCCATCCCTAGAAACCGCCGTGGAGTCTATGAAACTTGAAGCCGTAGACTACGTGAAAAAGCCATTTGATCCCGAAACCTTCCGAGAGGTGCTTGATCGGGTCATGCGCAAAAAAGGCCTATCCCGCAACCCGGAAGACAGCCTACATCGGATCATCGGAGAAACCATTCGCAAGCTACGCAAAGAACGTGGCCTAACACTTAAACAACTGGCTCGCAGGACCAGCCTGTCTGTTTCGTTGCTGTCACAAATCGAACGCGCCGAGTCCAGTGCCTCCATTGGGTCACTCTATAAAATTGCATCGTCGCTTGATGCCAAGGTGCAAGATTTGTTTGGGGATTACTAACGAACCTCTTTGAGCTCGTCTCGAAGCACTTGATTGTAAAGCCAGGGCTCGGTTTGTGCGGCAATGCGATCCGCCAAAGCCGTCAAGCCCAATGCCTTGGCCATTTCAATCAGCCGGATGCGCGCGGCAAGGTCTTCAGGGGCACGCGCGATATACTGACGCAAAAGAGCCACTGCTTGGGTACGATGGTTCGTGTTCCACAGTCGCTCTGTCCGGACTCGAATGCGTACATCTTCCGATAACTGAATCGCGTCGGCCGCTTCAATCGCACCATACACCTGCTGGGCAGCTTTACGTTCGTTGCCCAACTCAAGCAGCTTGGCGCGTTCAGCCATGTAACGCGCATCTGGAACATCTTCATAAAGACTTAGCGCAGATTCCAAACCGATGTACTTCAGTCTTAAATAAGCCAACGCACTGCGCAGCTCATGAGCCTCGGGCATCAAGGTAAGCCCGTGCTGTAAGACTTCCAAGGCAAGAGAATCGGATCCTCGACCTTGAAAAACCTTGGCAAGCTTTAAACGTGCGGCCACAAAATCCCTGGACCCAGGAGGCACCTTGGCAAAATCCCTGGCTGCATTCAAAGGTTGGTTTCGTTGTAATAGGCAAAGCCCGTGCACATACCGCGCTTCGCTATCAGAAGAACGCGTACTCAACGCTACTTCTGTAAGCTCCGTGGCGCGTACAGGTAATCCAACTTCCAAAAACAACCGCGCCGTCGTGACAACGCCTCCAAAACGATCTGGTGAGGATGTCACCAAAATAGCACGTGCTCGCTTAAGATTTCCTGCCGCTATTAAAGCCTGTACGCGTAGCACCTCGTCTGGCTCACTGCGACTTACTTTATCCAGCAAGCGTGCCGCAAGCGCTGGCGCGTCGCTTGTATATGCCTCTTTGGCGAGCTCTCTTACTTCGTTGGCACGTGCAGGTGCGGCATCCAACAACACTTCCGCTGCCTGACTTGCAGAATCAATGTCCTTGGATTGAACCGCAGCAAGCAACTTGGCTCGCGCCGCCTCAGAAGCCTGACTTCCTGTACGCTCTAGATACGCCTCCAAGACGACATCTGCTCGCAACCCTGCCCCATGATTACGAAGCAGTCGCGCCAACCCAATGGGCGCCTCCCCAGCGAGCGGTGCAGCTTCCTCAGCACGTGTATACGCATCAATTGCAACCAGCGTCTGGCCTTGCTTTTCTGCAAGCTGAGCTCTGACAAGCCACAATGCCTCAGCGTCCGGATCTTTTTTTAATGCGTCTTTTAGCGTTCGATCGGCGCTTTTCAGTTGGCCCATATGCATCAAACACTCTGCCATACGTGCTGCAAGGTAAGGATCCTCTGATCCATCATCCCAGACTTGTTCAAATGCCTCCAAAGCCGACGTATAGTTGCCTCGCGAAAAAAAGAGTTCAGCTTGTAAATAGGCCTCATAGGATTCTGCGGGCACATAGGCACCTAGACGTCGCTCACCTCCAAGGTAACGGACAAGGTGAGGCTCGGTATGCGCCTGACATGCACAACCCAACAAGACCGCGACTCCCAAAACTGCCCTGATATGTGTCCGCCACCCCATCGTTAACAGAATACTTACGAAATCTGCGAAAAAATGGCTATCCTATTGGTAGGTCTCCTATGAATCCCTCCGCGATGACTTTGCTGCTGTTGTCGTCTTTTGCCATATTTGCGTGGTCTTTTCAGCGACGTTGGGCTCTTTTGCGTACAGGTACCACAGAGCCGCGGTTTTCCATCACGCCCTTTCCTCAACTGGTAGCCCGGTTGAGGCAGACCCTGATCTACGGGTTTGGGCAACGGAAAATGCCCTATTACCGCACCGCTGGCATTGCACATCTGTTTATTTTCTCAGGGTTCTTAGTGCTCTTACTGCGCAGTGTGTTGCTGTGGGGACAAGGATACGATGCTGGGTTCGACCTCTGGGGAATCCTGGCCAAGGGCACATGGCTGGGCGATGGCTACAACGTACTGAAAGATGTGTTTGCGGTCTTGGTGATCCTAGGCGCCGGGGTCTTTGTATATTACCGGACGATTGCTCCCCAGAAGCGCATGTCATTAAGCGCAGAGGGCCTCATCATTCTTTTCATCATCATTACCATGATGGTAGCCGACATTGTATATGATGCCACAAGGCTCTTACTGGAAGCATCCAAACACGAGCATCCAGTGCAACTTTACGTCCTTGAACCTGCAGGGTCGATCGTAGCGCTTGGGCTTGATCAATTTCACTTCAGCGATACGACGCTACGCGTGCTTCACCACGTTGGGTTTTGGTGGCATGCAAGCTTTGTATTATTTTTTCTAAACCTACTTCCTTATTCCAAACATTTCCATGTCATCACTGCGATTCCAAACGTGTTTGCGGCAAGCGATTTGCCTCGCGGTATGTTACCCAAAATCGAAGATCTTGAAGGTCGAGTCGAACGTGAAGAGCCCTTAGGCTTTCGCACGATTACTGATTTGAGCTGGAAAGACATGCTTGATCTGTACACCTGCACAGAATGCGGTCGCTGCAGCGATCACTGTCCCGCTTATCTCACGGATAAGAAATTATCCCCCAAACACTTAACCATTGCACTACGCGATCATCTGTATGACAGCGAATCGCACTTGATTAAAGATGACACGGCTTCGTTAGAAACGCTGGGCCTATCGTGTCAAACACAAGCCTCTTCCAATCCAATCGAGGGGAACCCTCCTTCGGAGGCTTATTTTCGAGCCTCAAAACCGTTGGACCTCGTCCCAGGCATCATTCATCCTGATGTCATTTGGGCCTGCACCACCTGTCGCGCCTGCGAACAAGAATGCCCCGTCAACATCTCTTATGTCGACAAAATCATCAAACTACGTCGCGAAAAAGTCATGTTGGATGCGGCTTTCCCCAGCGAACTTCAAAAACCTTTTAATGGCATCGAAACACAGGCCAATCCTTGGAACCTTGCTGCCAACGACCGCCCCGCCTGGGCTCAAGGACTGGAAGTGCCCCTCATGTCAGAGCATCCAAACGCCACTGTCCTTTATTGGGTAGGCTGTGCGGCAAGTTATGACGAACGCGCAAAAAGAATTGCTCGCGCCACAGTGAAATTGTTCAAACATGCCAACGTCGACTTCGCTATTTTAGGCCAAAAAGAACGTTGCACCGGAGATCCCGCAAGACGCGCAGGCAATGAGTACTTGTTTCAAATTCAAGCCGAAACCAACGTAGAAACCCTCAAGGAATGTAACGCGGAACGCAAAACGATTGTCACGACGTGCCCGCACTGCTTCAACACCCTCCACAATGAATATCCCCAATTCGATGGGCATTTCAAAGTCGTCCATCACACCGACTTTCTCTTGGACTTAATGATGGAACGAAAACTCATACCCACTAAGCCTGTTTCTGCAGTCGTAGCGTTTCATGATAGCTGCTACCTGGGCCGCTATAACGACATTTATGAATCACCTCGCCAGATTCTGACATCCATTCCTGGCGTTGAATTGCGCGAGGTACCTCACTGGAATCGAGAGCGTGGATTGTGCTGTGGAGCTGGAGGAGCTCAAATGTTCATGGAAGAACAAAACGACAACCGCGTCAATAACAAACGCACTTTGCAGTTGCTTGATACCGGTGCAACCACCATTGCTACAGCATGTCCTTTTTGTGTCACGATGATCCAAGATGGGCTCAAGGCCGTCGACAAAGAAGAGACCGTCCAAAACATGGATGTGGCCGAGGTGCTTGAACGTTCGGTCTTATAGAGGTAGTTCTCAGGTTGGAGAGCTGTGTTGACCTTGACATCTACTGCGGGTGGGTACGGACTAATGCTACTACAAAGCCTGTGTGCCTTGGCAGCATTTGGTGTGATTGCATGGATTCTTGTGCGTTGGAGCTCAGGAACATTGCAAAGACGCTCTCTATCCCAAGGGCATGTGCACGTACTGGAACGTATTCCACTCGATGCCCGACGCTTCCTTTATCTGGTGCGTTGCGGCGATCGGGTGCTTTTGCTCGGCGCCAGCGACAATGCTGGGCCTCATGTACTCACGGAGTTTGCTGCAGAAAGCCTACCCCACGTCACCGTTCAGCAAGCACAACACTTCGGAACGATTCTTCAGCGTTTGCGGAGCAGCGGAAGTACAGCCACGCCAACACCTTCAGAGTCCACTGACACACAGAAGGAGTCTTCATGACCTCAATGCCTATGAACACGGTGTTATTCTTTGCAGCACTTTCATTGCTCCCGTTGGTGTTCATGACAGCGACCAGCTTCGTTAAGATCTCCGTGGTATTTTCCATCCTTCGGAACGCGTTAGGCACAGGACAAGTGCCCTCGGGCCTGATTGTGGCAGCGCTCTCAGCCATTCTCAGCCTGTACGTTATGGCGCCGGTTGGTTCACAAATGCTTCAGGCTGCCGCTTCCCCTGCCATGTCCGTCAACTGGAACGCGCCTTTAGGCCCTGGCAGTTTGGGTGCATTGCAACGAACAGCAGAACAGATGGTGGAACCACTACGCCAGTGGCTCGAACGGCATGCCAACCCCAAAGAAACCTCTCTCTTTTTTGAGCTTGCAAAACAAGCTCGACCTGCAGAACAACGTGCTGCGCTAAGCCGCCAGGATTTTCTTGTGGTGTTTCCTGCATTTTTAATTACCGAACTCAGCGAAGCTTTTCTGATCGGGTTTCTTATTTTTCTTCCATTTCTGATTATCGACTTGGTCGTGGCAAACATTATGTTGGCCCTAGGCATGCAAATGCTCTCACCTACCAACATCTCCTTGCCATTCAAACTGCTTTTATTTGTTGCCGCAGATGGCTGGTATCTGCTTTCACGTGCTCTTTTGGCAGGCTATACTTAAAGACTAATCGCTCAACAGCGCTCAATGACCGTAGCCACGCCCATACCACCACCAATACACAGCGTGACCAACGCAGTTGATAAATCTCGTTCTTCCAGAATATCCAATGCCGTATTGATCAACATGGCGCCCGTGGCGCCCAAAGGATGCCCTAACGCAATGGCTCCACCGTGTATGTTAACTTTGGCATGATCAAGATTAAGTTTACGCATGACTTGCAAAGGAACAACGGCAAAGGCTTCATTGATTTCCCACACGTCAATATCTTTAGGTTGCATCCCCAAACGTGCCAGCGCCTTTTGCGATGTAGGCGTTGGGGCAGTAAGCATAATCACAGGCTCACTTCCACAGGTAGCAGTTGCACGCACTTTCGCCCGCGGACGAAGCCCATGTGTTTTGGCATAGTCGCTGGATGCAAGAAGGATTGCGGCCGCACCGTCCACAATCCCACTGGAATTGCCTGCTGTATGAATGTGATTAATCTCAGTCACCTCTGGATACCGTTTTAGCGCAAAGGCGTCCACGGTTTCCCCATGAGGACCCACCTTGGTACTACCAAGCTCTGCAAACGCTGGCTTAAGTTCTGCAAGTGATGCCACCGTTGTCCCTGCCCGTGGATGCTCATCTTTATCCAACAGCAATTGCTGTGTTGTAGGATCGTGAATGGGAACCAAGCTTCGTTGAAATGCATCTGCATGCAGGGCTTGCTCCGCACGCTTTTGCGATTCAGCGGCAAAGGTGTCCGCATCCGTACGACTGAATCCTTCCAAGGTAGCTATTAAATCTGCACTGATCCCTTGAGGCACTTGGGCTATCCGCGTGCGTAACACAGTATTATTACCATCAATGCCACCGCCGTCAGAGCCGATCGGCACACGAGACATGCTTTCCACACCGCCCGCTACCACCAGAGATTGTTCACCAGAAGCAATGCCCATAACCCCAAAGTTAACGGCTTGCGCTCCTGACCCACAAAATCGATTCACCGTGACACCTGTGACTTGCTCTGGCCAACCTGCCGTCAACAAGCTGTGCCTCGCAATACAGGCGCCTTGTTCATGAACTTGTGAAACACATCCCACAACCAGATCATCCACGTCTTCTTTATGGATACCTGTCCGATGCGCCAAATGATTCAGAACCTGGGCAAGCAATTCTTGCGGATGCACATTCGAAAGCGCGCCTTTCCCTGGCCGGCCACGGCCACGCGGGCTTCGCACTGCATCGATAATCCATACTTCGTTCACTAGAACTAATCCTCGCCGTCGGCATCTCCATCACGGTCATCTGTCGTGATGCTGTACCGCTTCATCAACTTGCGAAAATATTTTCGGTCAATTCCCGCTTCACGGGCCGCATGCGAAATGTTCATGTCATTCTTCTTAAGAAGACTGGCAATGTAGTCCTTTTCAAACGTCGAAACCCATTGCTCTTTGGCTTCTTTAAACGTTCCAGCCAACGTCGTAGACGCAATGGCAGCATCAAGCCCCTGAGACGGAAACCCAGCCATGGATTGACGCAACAGCCCAGCTGCTCCTGGAGCAGCTTTGGTGACATGATCGGGAAGATCTTGCAATTCCAGCGTATCGCTTTCAGCAAAACTGACAGCGCGTTCAACGATGTTTAACAGTTCACGGACGTTGCCCGGCCATTTGTAGCCATGCAAGCACTCCAACACCTCAGGGGACATCCCGTTGACTTTTTTGGTATTGCCTCCGCTCCGATTGAAATGACACGTATCCAAAAAGTGCTTAACCAAAAGCTCAATGTCTTCGGGACGATCCCGCAAAGGAGGTAGTGATACGCGGACGACACTCAGACGATAGAAGAGATCTTCTCGAAACCGTCCCGCTCGGACCTCTTCTTCCAAATCACGATTGGTAGCCGCGACAACACGGACGTCTACTTTGATGGGTTTGCTGCCTCCAACTCGCTTAACCTCTCGCTGTTCAAGCACACGTAATAGCTTGGGTTGCAGGTCACTGCTCAGTTCGCCAAGCTCATCCAAAAATACGGTGCCACCATTCGCAAGCTCAAACACCCCCTGGCGCGTAGAAACTGCCCCAGTAAACGAACCCTTTTCATGCCCAAACAATTCGCTTTCAATGAGGTTCTCAGGCACGGCCCCGCAATCGAAAACAATGAAAGGCCCTTCACGTCGAGGAGATTGTTGATGAACCGTCCGTG
The DNA here is from genome assembly GCA_964640175.1 of uncultured Polyangiales bacterium. Taxonomy (GTDB): domain Bacteria; phylum Myxococcota_A; class Polyangia; order Polyangiales; genus JACKDX01. The sequence goes on from CAZXFW010000008.1 coordinate 117,143, forward strand.
CAACCACTTCTTTACCCGTACCCGTCTCACCTTCGATCACCACGGTTGCATCTGTCGGACCAATCTTTTCCAAGATTGCATACACTTCCCGTAACTTGCCATTGCGCCCAATAATATCCCCAAAGGAATCTTTATCGGATGGAATGATCTCAACTTGCTCATCCACAGGTGCAAAATGCACATCCGTTTTACCTATGCGAATGGTGCAATTGGGGCGTAGATAAGCTTCGCGTATGCGCACTCGGTTAATAAAACTACCGTTCGTGGAATTAAGATCCTGAATGAGATAGTGGTTACCTTCTCGAAAAATCTTGCAATGGTTGCGGCTCACCGTTTCATCGTCGACGACAATGTCATTGTCATCCATGGCACCGAGTGTCACCACATCGCGATCGAACACATGCTGTTTGGCTTCCCCATCTTGAACAACCACAAGCTTGCACCGACGCAGTGTGATCGTGGCAGGCCGTCCACCCACATAGGTGATCTTCGTTGGAGAAAAACTCTCTGGATTTGATTCCGGCAGGGAGCGTGCCATTTCCCCCATGGTAACGATTGCTTCGAGTGGGGTCAAATGTCATCACAATAACTGATCATACGATCAGTGCAAAAACAGGTATGACGCAAAGATACGGTGTGTCAAAACACAGGTGGGGTTAACAAACCAGAGCACTCATGGGGCAGACGAAATTTCTGGGGCATAATTTCCCTTTAGTTTGAGCAGATAGGCACGAATGGCATCAGACCGCTTATCTTGCCACAACATGAATCGAATCGACTCAGTGGCCTCAAGCAAGCTCTTAGCGTCAGCCGGACGGAGCCCCGTCAATTTCACAATCGCCCAGCCAGTAGGAACCCGAACAACATGCGAGGTCACATCTCCGATCTGTCGTAGTTGAAACGTGGCGTTACGTAATGCCCCATGCACCGTTTCGGAATTGGGAGCCTCCTTGGACGGGAAGTAGCCCAGATCCCCCCCACGTTGTTTCGTTCGCTCATCGATACTGTGCTGTCGAACAAGCTCTTGAAAATCGTGCATATCGACACGCTTTGCCTTAGGCAACAAAGCCAGCGCTTCTTCGCGCTTTGAACATACAAGATAATGAGCACGTCGGTATTCCGGACGATGAAATTCATCAAGGTGAGAGTCGTAGTAGTGTTTTACGTCAGCCTCAGTAACGGATGCTAACGGAAGATGTCGGTCGACTTCTCCGTGTAGCAATGCTTGGATAAGCATTTCGTCGCGTTGACGCGTCACTGTACGATGTTTGGCATACCCTTTCAGTTTTGCTTGGTGAGCCATCAAGGCTTGATCCACCATGGTTTGAACCAGTGCCTGAAGCTGTATAGGATCGTGATATTGCTGACGCAAAGTCGGCGATAGCTGGTTGATGGCGTCTTCGACATCACCGACGGTGATCGTAGATATACCCTGAATAGTAGAGACAGCTTGCTTACGCCGAGCTGTTTGGTGTTCTTGTGGCACTTGAGCCCTACTGGACCATACGCCAAGGCCTGATCCTATAAGAATTGCAACCCATAGATAGCGTCGCATCGTTTAGCTCATGACGTCACGAAACGTGACCAGTACTAAAAGACCAAGCAAAAGTAATAACCCTACAGTATGGACTGCTGCTTCCACACGTGCATCCGGGCGACGCTTTGCAATGAGTTCATAGCCTAAGAACGCTAATCGCCCACCGTCCAATCCGGGAAGCGGAAGAAGATTAAACATTCCTAAAGCCACAGACAAAACAATCAGCATCCATGTATATTCACCAGGGCCCCGTTTGGCAGACTCGGCAACCATCTTTCCCATCCGCACAGGGCCTGCAAGCCCATCAAGCGTTCGTTGCTTAAACAAGTCTAGAATCCCCGCGGCATTGAGAACAGTTACCTCATAAGGAAACTTCACAGCCAGGCGTGCCGCTTCAGCCGCAGTATAGTGACGGTAATGTTTGGTGAATGTGACCCCAATCACGCCACGTCCCTCTTGCTTTTCTGGGGTAATCGTCATGACGGGTATGCGCTTTCCCTGCCGTTCGACAACGTAGCGCGTGGGCTTTCCAGCGCGTGCCGAGGTGATGCGAATCAAATCGCCAAAATTCCGAATGTGTTCACCTTCTGCCTCAACAATGATGTCGCCTGTTTTGATCCCCGCTATCGCCGCTGGCGCCTGAGGATTAATAGGCGTAACCACCGGACGAGTCAGATGTTCGGGCCAGCCCCACAGTGCCAGAAAAAACACCATGACAGCTGCGAGGGAATAGTTTGCAAACGGTCCGGCAAAAATGGTGGCAATCCGGGCTGAGAGGCTTTTATTAGGAAACAGAGAAGGATCGCCAGGATCCACCTCTTCGTGCGGATTCATGCCCGCAATTTGCACGTAAGCCAAAAAAGGAATAGCGCACACCTGAAACACCGTCGGGCTGTCCTTCGCTTGATACCGAAACACTACTGGGCCAATCCCTATGCTGAAACGCACAACCTGCATCCCATAAGCCCTTGCAACAAAATAATGTCCCGCCTCGTGCACGATCACGAGCACCGAAATACCTAATATCGCCAATACGATGAGACCTGGATTCATACCCACTAAAATCCTTTGCTACCTAGCCTTGAAAGGTAGCATACTCCGGTTTGACCCGAATTAACCGTATCCAACCGTTTAGACAGTAACTTACAATGCGGCTTGCGCTTTGCCAAATCAACCCAACTATTGGTGACCTAGAGGGAAACTGCCGCAAAATTGCCAGCTGGGCAGACCAAGCTGCCAAGCAAGGCGCTCGCATTGCAGTGTTTCCGGAGTTGGCAGTATGTGGGTATCCACCGCGCGATTTGTTGGATCGGCCACAGTTTGTGAAGGACAGCATGCAAGCCATGGTCTCGCTAGCAGCTCAGCTTCCCTCTAACCTTTACACTATTGTAGGTGGCATCTATCAGCCAGAAGCATCTGGCCTACGTCCCTACAACAGCGCAGCTATCATTCACGCAAACACCATAGAACGATGGATACATAAACGTTTGTTACCCACCTATGACGTATTTGATGAACATCGCTATTTCATTCCTGCCGAATCACAGGCGCCCTTTCAGATAGACGGCTGTTCTTTGGGCATTACCTTGTGCGAAGATGCCTGGAACGATGTATCGGTGCAAGGGCTTACAGGCCGCTATACGACCAACCCCATTGCAGACCTAATCACACAGGGCGTAGACGTTCTCATCAATCTCTCGGCGTCGCCTTTTGCAGTCTCAAAGTTACATCCACGCACAGAAATGTTTGCAACGATAGCAAAACGCCACACCAAACCTTTGGTGTTTGTCAATCAAGTGGGTGGAAATGATGATCTCATCTTCGACGGACATTCTGCGGTATTCGGGCCGGACGGAAGCTTATGGCATTTGGCCACACCTTTTTCTGAAGACATGGTGCTTACTGAACTCAAGCCCACTCACGCCTCTATATCCTTACTTGAAGACGATGTCGCAATCAAAGAAGCGCTTATCTTAGGCACACAGGATTACGCACACAAATGCGGTTTTCAACGTGCCGTGTTAGGGCTTTCAGGAGGCATTGACAGTGCTCTTTGTGCAGCCATTGCCGCAGAAGCACTCGGTCCTCACAATGTGCTTGGGGTTAGCATGTCAACACGGTACAACTCTGAACAGAGTGTCAGCGACGCTATCGCCCTGGCAAATAACTTAGGCATTCAATGGCAACACATCGACATCGACCCTGTATACATCGCATATGAAAAACTCCTGGAACCCGTCTTCCAGCAAATCTCAAATGGAACACATGGCCATGCTACCTTTGAGAATGTACAGTCTCGCATTCGTGGCGCAACTCTCATGGCCATTTCCAATCGGTTTGGACACCTTTTACTCAGTACAGGAAACAAAAGTGAGATTGCCATGGGGTACTGCACCCTGTACGGCGACATGGCAGGCGGGTTAGCCGTCCTTAGCGATTTACCTAAGACGGTCGTGTATCGCATTGTGAATGTATTCAACAAACAAGCAGGGTATTCGCTGATCCCTGATGCGATCATCCAAAAGCCACCAAGCGCTGAGCTTCGACCTAACCAAAAAGACACCGATACGTTACCCCCCTACGATGTGCTCGATCCGATTCTCGAAGACTTCATTGAAAACGATTTATCCGCCGAAGCCATCATTCATAAGGGATTCGACGCCTCTACCGTCTATGAGATCCTTCACGCAGTCCGTCGAAACGAATACAAACGCCGTCAAATGCCACCTGGGCTTATCGTAACTCGCAAAGCCTTTGGTCCCGGACGACGTTATCCCATTGCACAAGCCTACAAAACCTAAGCAGCTGTCCTATCCACTATGACGCGCTTCGCTTGCGGGCGCGAAGGCGCTTTCGTAAAATATCTGCGTAACCTTTTTTATTCTCCTGCCGCGATCTTCCAATGGCAAGAGCATCGTCAGGCACGTCTGTCGTCACCGTGGTCCCTGTAGCAATATAGGCATTTTCACCTATTTTGATAGGCGCCACCAATTGAGAGTCACTGCCCACAAAAACGTTATCGCCCAATACTGTGCGATGCTTTTGCACACCATCGTAATTGCAAAAAATGGTTCCAGCGCCAATGTTGACGCCCTCACCAATGTCGCCGTCGCCAAGGTAAGCCAAATGGTTTGCCTTTGAACCTTCGCCCAATTGTGTATGTTTAGTTTCCACAAAATTACCTATTTGCGCACGTCGGCCAATGTTCGATCTTGGACGCACGTGGGCAAATGGGCCAAGCTGCGCTTCTGGTCCCACGATGCTTTGCGTTACGACTGTATACGGTTTGAGATATGCATTCTCTTGCACGTGCGTATCTTGAAGTACGCATCCAACATCAATATATGCGCCTTTTTCTATCACACATGTACCGCGCAAGGTCACTCCATTTTGGAGAGTTACATCCGGACCAAGGCGTACATCATGATCAACGTATACTGTATCAAGGTCATGAATGGTTACCCCGTCAAGCGCATGTTGTTCTGCGATTCGCCGACGCATGCGTTTTTCGGCAGCGGCAAGATCTCGTCGGTCGTTCACGCCATACAAATCTTGGGCATCCCAAGGCACACCATGAACGCCCACCTGTTCGGCTGCAAGCTTAACAATGTCTGTCAATAATAACTCTTGCTGTGCGTTATTAGGATTAAGCATCGTGATAGCTTTTCTGATGAAGGCCAAATCGACAAAGTATATCCCAGGGTTGATTTCGCAAATTGCCTGCTCTGCCTGACTACAATCACGTTGTTCTTTGACCTCACCAATTTCAGAAGACACGTTGCGAATGATCCGGCCATAACCTGTGGGGTTCTCCACCATGGTGGTAATCATCCGCAAGCCAGCCGCAGACTTCGGATCTAACCCACTTAATGTATGAAATACGCTCGCCTGAAGTAACGGCATGTCACCGTACGCGATTGCAAGCCACCCTGAACTATCTTTGATTTTGTTAAGGCCACAAGCCACTGCATCTCCGGTACCACGCTGTTCTGTTTGGATAGCAATGGTCACTCGGTCTTGAAAATAATGCTCTAACGTTGCTTCTATGCGTTCGGCATTTTGCCCTATCACAACAACAACGTGTTTCGCACCCGCGTCCAATGCAGCTGCGATTGGATAATAAAGCATGGGCTTACCGGCCATAGGATGGAGTACCTTTGGCAACTCACTCCGCATGCGAGTGCCTTTTCCTGCTGCTAGAATCATTGCTGAAAAGCTCATATCAACCTACTTTAACTCACCAAAACGGGTTTCAACAAAGCTTCGCCCAACATCGCGAGCCCTCCTAAGTCATGCACGTCTTGCGCCATCAATGGCACCTCAAGGTGTAACATGCTGTCACCTTCTTCTTGACGACGAAACTGTTCGATCAGCGTTCGATCATTCATGGCCCGTATTTGTTCCTCTTGATATGCTTGTTTCATCTTACTAAGCAACGTGGTTGAGTGCTCGTACGCAGGAAATAACGTCACAAGATCAGCATCGGTCAGTTCTGGACACGAGCCGGGATTAGGCTGAACTCGATTGAAAACCACTGCATTTACAGAAAGCTGACGTTCCTTGAGCTCCCCCAACGTAGCATCCAATTCCACCAGTGCGGGTGGGCTCGTACTGGTCACCACAAGATAACTTACATGCCACTCTCGCAGTGTTTCTCTGACACGCATGGCACGTTGTCGAAATCCCCCGAAAAGCGCATTTAATTCCGTAATAAATTCAGAGATTTCAGACATGAACTCTGCCCCAGTGAGCCACGATAACCCCTTCAAAACCGTCGCTGCACCCTTGCTGACCAGACCAAACGAAAAGCTTCCGGACCGTCCAAGCGCTTGAATCAACCATCGTGTCGCTGGAGAATCAATCGCATCAATTAAAATGTCTGGTGCATCTAAAAAGCCAAACACCTCAGAACTGGGCGGCGTATCCACCACGACAAGATCATAATCCCCCTCTTGCTGTATCGCATAGAGCTTTTCCATAGCCATATACTCTTGAGTGCCAGCAAGCGAATTCGCAATGTACTGATATAACCGATTGTTGAAGATACGAGCCAACTTGTCCGGATCCGACGTATATTTTCGGATCAGATCATCAAACGTCTGTTTCTTATCAAGTATCATGGCGTAAAGCTCTCCCTGACAAGACAAGCCATGTTTCGTCAAAAGCGCTTCCGAAATGAGGCAAGGGCTATCAGACAACGCATCAAGCCCCATACTGTTAGCCAAACGCTTCGCAGGATCAATCGTTAAACAAAGCACTTTACGTCCACGCATTGCTCCTTGAAGAGCAAGAGCGGCAGAAAGAGATGTTTTCCCAACCCCTCCTGCGCCCAGGACAATCAAAGTACGACTTTGATCAATAATGTCACTTAACGGCATAACCACATCAGTCATGCGGCATCATATCAGCAGCACCTTGTTCAAGCATTTTCATGGCTAATTCATCGCCGATACGACGCGCTTGAGCATACCGTTCCTGAAGATTAGTAAACAGGACTTGTTCATGAGTCCCAGAAGCAATGACTTTATCTTCTGTAGTTGAAGCGACCATTGCATCCAAACGCAACTGTTGCCCATTGGCCCCAGAGGTTGCATGTGCCGCAACCGGTGTACGGCAATTAACACCTAGATGCTTTGCAAATGCACGCTCTGCCTCAATTTCCATACGTGCAATAGGATCCTCCAGTGGCTGAAAATACTGGATCATGGCTTGATGCTCCGCACGCGCTTGGATGGCGATTGCGCCTTGACCGACAGCAGGAATTGACAGTTCCCTTGATATTGGCCGAATGCGGGCATCTGAAATACCAAGCCGACGAAGCCCCGCTATTGCCACCACAATGGCGCTATAATCACCCTGCTCTAACTTTTTTAAACGTGTATCCACATTGCCACGTATCGGTTCGTAAGCAAGATCAGGCCTAACTCTCCGTAACTGAATCGTGCGTCGCAGTGAACTCGTGCCTATTGTCGAGCCTGCTTCCAGTTCATCAAGATCTTCACCACTTTGTGCAATCAACGCATCCCTCGGATCCTCTCTTGAGGGAACGCAAACAATTTCCAATCCCTCCGCAAGCTCCGCAGGCAAATCTTTCATTGAATGAATGGCAATATCCGCTTTGTTCTCAAGAATCGCGTTCTCAAGCTCGCTTACAAACAGTGCTTTGCCTCCCATTTGCCAAAGCGGGCCTTGTTGATGGATATCCCCACGGGTTGTAATTAACACCTCTTCGATTTCAAGAGCGGGATGATTTGCCAGAAGCAGTTTTTCAACCCAGCGTGTCTGTGCCAGTGCCAATTGGCTCTGGCGTGTCGCTATTCTTAATTTCATGACGCGCCCTTTACGTCGTCATCCAGTCCAAACAATTTTCTTATCACTGCAGCTTCCTGCTCTAGGTCGGGAATACTTTCGCCTGTTTTAAGCATTTGAAGAGGCCGATTAAGCAACTTATTCACAATGCTATCTGACCAGTAATCGAGCTTCGATTTGTCCATGCCCTTACCCAATCGCAATACTTCATCATGCACGATCGTATGCAACTGTGTACGCAATGCAGCAATCGTCGGAGAAAGCTGTAAGGATCGCCTCCATTGCTCAAATTTTTCGACATGTGTTTCCAACACGTGTTCTGCCGCAGCGATTTCAGATCGTCTAACTCTTAAATTTTCCTGAGAAAGTTTTTGCAGATCGTCCAGATCATAGACATACACACTATCGCTCTTACCAACCATGGGGTCTATATTGCGTGGAACCGCAATATCAATAAAAAAGATCGGTCTATGTCGACGAATTTTGACCACTTGGTTCATCATCTCGACGTCAATAATTGGCTGTTGGCTTGCTGTAGAAGCAATCGCAATATCTACATGGGCTAGTTTCTCTTGGAGATGTTCATAGGGCACAAACACACCTCGAAACCGTTTGGCCAAGGAGGCGCCTCGCTCAGCACTGCGATTAACAACAAACAGCTCGGCGCCACGATCGGTTAGCTTCTTTGCCGCACTTTCTCCCATTTTCCCAGCGCCAATTAGGAGCACTTGTCGATGATTGAGATCACCAAAAATTTTGGAAGCCAAGTCTACTCCCACAGAACTAACGCTCACGGCACCTGCTGCAATCGCGGTTTCGGCTCGAATCTGTTTTGCAGCTTGTAAAGCATGTTGGAATGCTCTTCCCAAAACAGTGCGAAGCGCTCCAGAGGTTTGCGCGGACAACATGGCTTTCTTTACCTGGCCTAAGATCTGAGGTTCACCTATCACCATAGAATCCAGACTTGAAGCAACACGAAACACATGACGAATGGCTAAAACACCACTATGTTCATACAAATGCGCCATCACGGTGGAATCTGTATGTGATAAGCGTTCGCGTATAACCTGAGTAGAATAAGCAAGATCGTTGGTATAACCATATACTTCGACTCGGTTACACGTTGATACAAGAACACATTCTTCAAGCCGTGCTTTTTGCAGGAGAGTCTGCACACTCTCTGCAGATTGGATAATAGAACTAGCCACGTGCTCCCGAAGCTCAACAGGAGCTGTATGATGCGAAAGACCCACCACGAACAGCTCCATCATGGACTAAGCCCTATCCCTCGCAACATGTATCCCAGCAAGACCAACATGGAACAAACAAACCCTATCATTGTCCCAATGGCAGCGCGTCTGCCCCTCCAACCTGCTGCAAAACGCAGCACTAACACTGCTGCAAAACATACCCAAGCAAAGAGGGCAAAGACTTGCCCGTAGCTCAGCACAAATAATGTCCCATGCATGCGATAACTTCGCATCGCACCGGTTGCAATGCCTAATGTCAACAATGGAAAACCAAGAGTGACAAGGAATAGCACCAAGCTATCTAACACCTGTAAATCTGGAAGTCGTTGAAAGAGCCCTCCCAGCGTTTTCCTGCGCAGCATGGTTTCTTGTATCAAGTAAGCAACTGAAACCGTAAATGCCAAGACAAACGCCACCAAGCCAAGCATGTTGACTGCAATATGAAATGTGAGAAGCGCATCGCGCTGCACCGCGTTCGCTGAAATTACGTTATCTCGAACGAGTTCTGATCCTGCGTACAACAATAACACTACAGGAACAACAAACGCCCCTAAGGGTGTCAGTCTGGCGTGTAGCCATGCAGCAAACAAATACACTACCCCCAAGATGAGCGCTGTCGCACTAAGGCCAAGTCGGAGGTCGAGTTCGACACGCCCGGAAGCTATAAAACTAACCACGAGATGACACACGTGAACAAACAATGCGAGTTGTAACGTGCGCTTCGCGTATTTATTGCTTTTAGCAGCGCCACGTATCAGTGCACCTGCATACCATGCAGAAGCAGTGGCATAGAGTCCTAACAGGACGACCGAAAAACCATGAAGAATGGTTGCCATCATGGCCTGCTTAAGAAAAACCGAGTAAGTAAATCGAGTTCGGGAACGGTATTCTCACGATAGTGTGCTTTCTTCTGGCCAGACGGACTATCAAGCACTGCCTCGCCGATAAAGCCCTCGACAACACGGTATGCATTGTCACCTAAAACAACAGAGTCTGCACACAACTCGGCCCCTAACTCAGATAGCTCATTCAAGTCTTTAACCTTACCCACTAACGCAGCGTGATCTTTACCACCTGTCAATTCCTCCAGAAAGTGCACAGCCGACTTCAACAAGAATCGCTGCTTGTCTTTGGTCAAGGTCATGATATCGCTGTGGATTTCAACTCGATGCTCAGATAGCCATTTATCAACAGCTTCTTGAGGAAGAAATACGCGAGTAGCTTTCATGGCTTTAACTCAGCTCCAGCCCGGATTGAAAGGGCCGTACAAATACATTGATAGATTATCATGGCCAGGCCATAAACGATAGGTTGACACCCAACAGGGCTAGTCTTAAGTTGTCAGTACTTATCACGGAGAAATTATGGCAAGCGACCACATCATTCCAGCAAACGACCTCAACTTTGAGACAGAAGTGCTTCAATCCGACCTGCCAGTGCTTGTAGATTTTATGGCAACATGGTGTGGCCCTTGTCGCACCATTGCCCCTTTCATCGAACAGCTTGCCACAGAATATCAAGGGCGAGCCAAATTCGCGAAAGTTGATATCGACGAAAGCCCAGGCGTAGCCCAGCGTTACGGAATCCGCGGGGTTCCTACACTTTATGTCTTTAAAGGTGGAGAAATCGCCGCTCAATTAGTCGGAGCAGCACCGAAGCAGTCCATTGCCTCGCTCATCGAACGGGCTCTTTAGACTTGAGTGAGACACTCCGCGACGGATACTTCCTACAAGCGAGAGTTACTCTCCTTTAATGAAGGATAGACCGTGTCATAAGATAGGCCCCGGCAAGGATAATCGCCGCAATGCCTATCGCAATGCCAACTGTCATGAACCAAACTCGCAAAGAAGACTTTCTGTGTGAGGCTACCTCTACCGCACCGTCGTTACCCAATATTGACGGAAATTCGCGCTGCGTCGGCGTAGCTTGTCTTGGAAATGTATCCTCAGAATACATTTTGACAGCTCCTTCTGTTTGAGTTGAAAAAAGTTCGTCGCTAGGTACCGACGCATGATCCAAAGCCGCTTGTTCCTCCGCCGCTTTTTCTCGAATCGTCTGTAAGAGAGGCCTCAAAGACTCGGGGCGCTTTTTTGGATCTCGCCGCAAATAATGACTCAGTGCTTCACCTACTAACTCAAGCGTAGCTATCGGTTTAGCATCCGGATCAGGCAACCGACCTGTAAGCGCTTCATGCACAATAACAGCCACTCCATAAAAATCACTGGCTTTTGTCATGCTTCCTGTTCCCATTTCAGGGGCAAACATTAGGCTTAGTGCGCGATCCTGCCTTAATGCTCGTCGAATGCGTGGGATTGGCAAGAACTTCATGAGGTTCCATCCTGTAACAACCGTATGCTTAACATTCACCCAAACAACGTCAGCCCGAAGACCTCCATGTGGCTCACGTTCATTTGGATTATCTAAAATCTCTTCCAACGGCGTAAGAAAACTCAAAAGCTCTTGCATACGGTAACGCTGTGCTTTGGAAGCCCGTGCACGTAGCACATTGCGTAAAGGCACACCTCCAGGATGTGGCTCTACCGTATAGACTCGGCTTCCATCGTAACCTGCATCTATCAAACCTGAAGAAGCTCTCTGGCCAATGCAATTTTGTAATTGCTGTACCACATGCATCCGTTCATTCGTATTTGGCAACAATGTTGCTAGAACAACACTCAGAAGTGCAGACTGATTTGTCTTGACATCGAGAACGCTATACGTACGCACAAGTCCATCGTCATTGATGCGTTCAGTAATTTCGTAGCGGGAAGCAAAAAGATCGCCCTTTTGCAATTGCTCCGTCGAACCTAAAGGCCGAGGAGACACATTCGTCGTTTCCTGATCCCTGCTCTGTCGCGATGGTTTGGTATTATCGGTAGGAGTCGATTCGGACTGCATGCTCACCTTGGTGTGACGATCTATCCACTAAGCCATAAGCCCGCGCCGATATCCCACGGCGACCACACTTTATTTCTATTAATTTCAAACACTTATGCAACTTAAGGTCCTTACAATGGGCAAGTATACCTGCCAGTCGGACTGCTTGTCACCCCAGGATTGATCCCAAGACTTTAGCGCCCTGTACTACCAAAGCCGCCTGCTCCTCGTTGGCTCGCAGCTAATTCATCGATGTGAGAGACCACATCGATTTGAACTTGGCTAACGGGTGCAATCACCAACTGGGCAATTCGGTCTCTAGGCTGCACCCAATAATCCTGCGATCCATGGTTAATCAACAACACATGAATTTCTCCACGGTAATCCGCATCAATCGTTCCAGGAGAGTTTAGTAGCGTTATGCCATGCCGTGCTGCTAGCCCAGAACGTGGGCGCACCTGCCCTTCATGCTGCGCTGGCAGTTGAATCGCAATACCTGTAGGCACCTGAATGTAACCTCCTTTAACGATGAGAAGAGGTTCTTGCAGTGCAGCTTGCAGATCCAATCCAGCGGCCGCTTCAGTGGCATACCGAGGAATATCCACCCTATCAGGATGCAACACGCAGATCCGTAACGTCTCGGAAGAATGTCGCAAACTCACCTCATACTAGGCAGCTATCGGCGAAACCGATCATTGCTTCGCTCCCCATTCCTACCACCCTCACGACGTGGACCACGGCCTCCGCCGCCACCACCCGTGCGTGGCCTTTCAGGGCGCTCTACATAACCCTCAGGTTTGGGTAACAACTCTTTTCGGGAAAGTCGAATACGGCCATCCCGATCGACGTTAGTGACTTTAACCTCGACTTCATCACCGAGATTCATCACGTCTTGTACTTTTTCAATATGAGCCCAGTCCATGTCCGAAATATGAACCATACCGTCGTGATTCGGCGTAATTTCAATAAACGCACCATACGCCTCTATCCGACGAACCGTTCCTTTATAAACTTGGCCAACCTCGGGTTCGATGGTCAAGCCTCGAATCATTTCAAGGGCTTTGTTGGAAGCGTCCGGATCACTGGATGCGACGTGTACTGTTCCGTCGTCCTCCACGTCGATAGAAACACCTGTCTGCTCAATAATTCCCTTAATCGTTTTTCCTCCAGGACCAATCACCAAACGCACCTGATCAGGCTTGACCTTGATGGTAGAAATCCGTGGAGCATAGGGAGAAAGCTGTTTTCGTGGCTCGTTGAGACTTTCTGCCATCTTGCCAAGCACATGCAGTCTTGCCTGCCGTGCCTGCTCCAACGCAGCTTGTAAAATCTCGCGCGTCAACCCAGCAATTTTGATATCCATTTGGATAGCTGTCACACCATCCGCGGTACCACATACCTTGAAATCCATGTCACCAAGGTGGTCTTCATCACCAAGGATATCTGTGAGAATCGCATACCGCTCACCCGTTTTAATTAAACCCATGGCAACGCCCGCCACTGGCTTACGCAGGGGGATTCCAGCATCTAACATGGCCAACGTACCTCCACACACCGTAGCCATCGAGGAAGACCCATTGGATTCGGTAATCTCAGAAACAATACGGATCGTGTAAGGAAATTCTTCTTCGGAAGGCAACATGTTGATGAGTGCACGCTCAGCAAGGTTGCCGTGTCCTACTTCGCGTCTACCAGCGCCGCGTAGCATTTTGACTTCACCCACAGAAAAGGGAGGAAAGTTGTAATGCAACAAAAAGCGCTTAGAGCCTTCTTCCACCAAGCCTTCAATGCGCTGCTCATCCTGTGCCGTTCCTAGCGTTGATGTCACAATCGCTTGAGTCTCGCCCCGAGTGAACAATGCAGAACCATGCGTTCGTGGCAATAAACCAACCTCAATGGCTATAGGGCGTACCGTCGTTGTGTCGCGGCCATCCACACGTTTGGCTTCATCAAGAATTTGCGCACGCATGGTGTGATAACGCAAATCCTCATAAATCTCGGCGGCAAACGCTGTTTCCTCGCCAATAGCATCCGCTAAAGCAAGCAGCGTTTCTTTTTTGACCTGCTTGAACGCCCCATACCGTTCGAACTTCTCTGAAATGTTGCATGCAGCTTTGACTCGCTCCGTAGCAAAGCTCTTTATTTTCTCGGCCAGGCCTGCTGGAGCAGCTGGTGCCTCAAATGTCCATTTGTCTTTGCCGACGGCTTGTCGGATTTTATCCGTGAGCTGAATGAACGGTTGTACCGAGCTATGCGCGAAAAAGAGCGCTTCAAGCAAATCACGTTCATTCGTTTCATGGCATTCGCCTTCCACCATGACAATAGCGTCCTTTGACGCAGCAACCACTAAATCAAGGTCGCTCTGTGCCATTTGGGCATAGGTAGGGTTGGCGATGAGCTCGCCATTAACTCGGCCAACTCGGACACCTCCAATGGGACCATCCCATGGAATATTGCTGATATGAAGCGCTGCAGATGCACCAAGGAGTGCCAACATATCCGCTGGAACGCTCTTATCCGCAGAAAGCACTGTTGCAATCACCTGAACATCATTGCGATAGCCTTCTGGGAAAAGTGGCCGACAGGGCCTGTCGATCAAACGGGAGGTAAGCACCTCAGAGTCTCTCAATCGGCCTTCACGCTTAAAAAATCCGCCTGGAATTTTTCCTGCTGCATAACTCTTTTCAACGTAGTCCACGCTCAGCGGAAGAAAATCCACACCTGGCCTTGGATCTTGGTTCCCACACACGGTTACCAAAACCACAGTCTCTCCACAGCTCACCATCACCGCACCGTGCGCCTGCTTTGCAATGCGGCCGGTTTCTAATGTGATAACCTGTTCGCCTATTTTAACAGTTTCTTTAACAATCACGCTCGTATCCTCTGCTTTCAATGACTCACCAGGTTCTGGAAAACAGGCTCGGTCCCCGGTTCCAAATCTCCGACTTTGTTTGCTAACCGTCGGGCGATCTCGAAACGAAGATCGAACAGCCAGTTCTCCATAAGACCTAGTAAGGTGAGCTTCTTCAGCCCATGTATCAATGGCGTGTCCCTGACCAGCCTCATGCCGCCAGGCACACTGCCTTATTTACGAATTCCTAGCTCTTGAATGACTTTTCGATATCGCTCAATGTCTTTGCGGCGCAGATAATCCAACATACCGCGACGCCGACTCACCAACATCAGCAATCCTCTTCGAGAATGGTGATCTTTTTGATGAGTTTTAAAATGCTCTGTGAGATAGCTAATGCGCTCTGTAATTAACGCGATTTGTACCTCGGGAGAGCCTGTGTCTGTGGAATGATTACGAAACTTATCGACAATCCGTTGTTTGTCTTCGCTTTGAAGCACCATCGAAATTCCTCTATTTCCTCTAAAAACGGCGAGAGTATGCAGTTCGGCACACCGACAGTCAAGCAGAGCTACCCTTTGTGTTGTACCCGTCCTTTTCACCAAATGCTAGTAACCCATTGATTTTGTTTATTAATTCACATCTGTCCCGTGGAAGGCTGTCCTTTTTCTGACAACTTTTCTTATCCCCTTGACCAAGAACGACAGCATTGCCAAACCAAGCCATGGCGAAACCGCCTCTCACCCCACGGAAAGTGCCCGGCCCTCACTCCTTTGAGTGGGTAGAACGCCTGGCCGTCAGCGAGTGCCCTTCCCTGACTGCCCGCCGCAAAAGGCGCGCTGAACACTCAGGCACACGTCACGACCCCATCGTTTGGAAACACGCACAGGGAGTGACGGTCACGGACGTCGATGGGCAAACCTTCATCGACCTGACCGCAAGCTTTGGAACAGCAGCGTTGGGGCACCGGCATCCTCGCGTAGAGGCCGCGCTCAAAGCACAGCTTGGTAAACTCTGGCAAGGGTTAGGCGATCTTCAGCCGTCAGAAACAAAAATACGACTACTGGAACGGTTGGTGGACCTTGCGCCCTGGCCACAGGCACGGGTGATTCTTGGCCTCAGTGGCAGTGACAGCGTCGAAGCTGCTCTCAAGACCGCTCTTTTGGCCACTGGGAAGCCAGGTGTTCTGGCATTTGGAGGCGGCTACCACGGACTGTCCTATGGAGCACTTGCCACATGTGGCTACCACGCTGGCTTCCGACAACCTTTCCTCGAACAACTCAATCGGGAAGTGTGCTTTGCACCCTATCCCCATCAGGACATGTCACTTGAAATGACGATGAATTCTATTGAAGAGCGGTGGAATCCCAACATCGGCGCCGTCATTGTCGAACCACTGCAAGCGCGCGGTGGTGTTCACATTCCTCCAGACACGTTTCTTCCCACATTGCACCAATGGTGCCAGCTGCACGATGCCGTTTTGATTGTGGACGAAATATACACAGGGCTAGGTCGCTGCGGAGCGTTATGGCTAAGCACGGAGCAAGGCGTCCATGCCGATCTTATCTGCCTGGGCAAAGCCTTGGGTGCGGGAGTCCCCATCAGCGCCTGCATAGGTCGCTACGATTTGATGCAAGCGTGGGGTCATCCTCAGACCCAAGCTTTACACACGAGCACATTCGCAGGGTATCCTCTGGCCTGTGCTGCAGCCCTCAGCAGCTTAGACGTGCTCTTTGAAGAAAACCTTATTTCTCGATCCTTAAGTGTGGGCTCTGACGTACTTACTGCTTTAAAGAATCGCTTTGACCAACATCCGCACATCTTGGATGTACGTGGCAAAGGGCTACTCATAGGCATTGAACTCACTCAACCACGTGCAGCATGGCGTTTACAACACGCATTAATGGAAGCTGGGTTCATTACCCTTCCAGCAGGAGAAGATGCACGCGTGCTGCAAATTTCTCCTGCTCTCACGATTGACACTGAGCTACTGGTTCAAGATTTTCCTGATGCACTGGAACGTGTCTTAGAAACGCTATGACATACGAGGTACTGAAATCCGATATCTCTGCATTTATGAACCAGGTCGCAGAAGGAACCACAGACACCACACGCCGAGATGCGCTATTAGAACAAGCGCTTACATGGCAATACAACCACGTCAAACCCTATCAAAAATTCGTAGATGCCCATCGTGCTACTTCCACGAGAACATCCATTGAATGGCCTGCTCTTCCCACAGATGTGTTCCGTTATGCACGCATCGCTGCGCATGCTCCTGAAGAAGACATCTGCACATTCGTCACTTCAGGGACCACGTTACGAGAACAAGGAAAGCATTTTTTAAAAGACCTCTCTCTCTACGATCAATCGTCGTTCCTTACGGCTAGATATGCCATGTTTCCTGATTGCCACAAACTGCCCTTGTATATCTTGGCTCCTTCCAAGTTAGAGTCTCCAACCTCGTCTCTGACCTATATGCTTTCTCGGTTCATGGATTGGTTTGCAGAGGAAGGCAGCGCTTACATTTGGCATAACAATCGCTTAGACATCCCATTGCTTCACGATGTGCTCACTGAAAACTGTCAACACCATCAACCTGTTGCACTTTTTGGCACATCGCTAGCGTTTGCACATGCTTTGGAAAGTCTATCCACACAATGGGAACTCCCCTATGGCAGCCGAGTGATGCTGACGGGTGGATCCAAAGGCAGCACTCGCGATGTTCTATCGGACACATTTCGAGCCAAAATTAGCCACACCTTTGGAGTGCCAGACAATTGGATTGTCAACGAATACGGGATGACGGAGCTTTGCTCTCAGCTTTACGATCTCAATCTGCGTCATGCAATTAGGGGTGAATCCTATGCCTCTCGAAGTCTTTGGTCACCAGGTTGGGTTCGCATCACTGTTATCGATCCTCGAAATGGCCAGCCATGTCGAGAAGGCGATGCAGGCATCATTCGCATCGATGACTTAGCCAATCTTGATACGGTATGTGCAATCCAAACTTCAGACCTAGGTATCCAAACTCCTGATGGACTCCTATTGCTGGGGCGCACACAAAAAGCAACTGCCCGCGGATGTTCCTTAGAAGCTGACGCACGGCTATCTGCCCAAGGTCCCCTTCATGCCAACGTTTCATGAACAAGTTTCTGCCTTGAGCAATACGGCCAACGTGCTTTCACAAACACCGCCAGCACATGTTGTACATGCACTTGCGCAAACGGCATGCATCCTCTGCGACCCAACAACACCTATTGGGAAAAAGGCCATCGATACCTTACCATCAAGCACAGGGCTTACGCCTGCGATGGTAACATGGGCTCTTGAAACCACTCTCAAAACAAGCACCGAAGCATCACTCCAAAGGCTGCAGCAGCATATCCCCTCAACTTTGCCACATGTTCAACCGATGCCTGCGGGACTATGTGCAGTCATTTTAGCTGGCAATTTATTCACGTCTGCATGGCGCGCGCTAATTGAACCACTGCTCTTGCGGTGTCCTGTGCTCGCCAAAGCCTCTTCAGACGACAACGTTTTTCCAATGCTGATCAAAGAAGCTTTGGAATCTGTGGCTCCTTGGCTGGCAGAAGCACTGACCGTAACAACCTTCAAAGGTGGCGATGTAACTGTCGAATCGGAACTGTTTGAAATTTCAAATGTTGTCTCCGCATACGGGAATGACCAAACCATTGCTAGCATTCAAAAGCGATTACCTGTCACTACGCGTTTTTTGCCTCATGGACACGGAGTAGGCGTTGCCTTCATCTCTCAAGAAAGCATTTCTAATCAACATGCTCTTGAAACCACATGTGACGCGCTAGCACTGGATATCGCTGCGTATGACCAACGCGGTTGCATGTCTCCTTGTGGCGTCTGGGTAGAAGAGGGAGGAGCCTACAATGCGCATGACGTGTGCCAAGTGCTCGCCACACGAAGCTTGCCCGCAATCAGTCGATCGTTGCCGCGTGGAACATTGGACCTCGATGCCGCTGCTGCCGAACTTCAGTGGCGTGCAGTGGCTTCTGTGCAAGGAAAGCTGTGGCGTGGTGACGATTTTGCCATCTGCTACGAGCAATCCTCTTCCGTCCTTCGCTCCACACCTGGATACCGCAATATCAGCGTATGGCCTTGCCACGCTCTCGAAACCTTTATCGACACATTGACTCGGTTTGGCACTCACCTCAAGACACTTGGCGTGGGCGGGGAGTTCACAACCAGACACCACATGGCGTTTCGTCTTCCTGCACCATTAACCCCTCGAATTTGTCCACTGGGCACCATGCAAACTCCACCGCTTGATTACTGCAGTGATGGTTCATTACCTTCACTAGGCTATCTACGTTTTGTCGAGATCCAATGACTTTGGAAACAACGTGATGTGCGTCAGCTCTGCTGGAATCCCTAGTCTCATGGGAGGTCCCCAAAAACCTGTGCCATTGCTGACATAGATTTGCGTGGAACCATGCCGATGCCATCCAGACACATAAGGCTGTTGTAAATGCACCAAAAAATTAAACGGAAATATCTGTCCACCATGCGTATGACCAGAAAGCTGTAAGTCCACTCCCAACTTGGCCGCTTCAATGACGGCGCGTGGCTGGTGCGCTAACAATACCACTGGAATGTTGGGATCTCTGCCTGCCATGGCTTTAGGCAAGTCCGCCTTATGCCCAGCGGCGAATTCATGTGCGGACCAGTCATCAATGCCTGCAATATCCAAAGCAGCACCATTGTGTGTGATACGTACACGCTCATTGCGCAACACCTTAATCCCAAGTGAATCGATATACGTCACCCATTCAGCCGCTCCCGAATAGTATTCATGGTTCCCAGTGACAAAAAACACACCGTACCGTGGCTTCAATTGTTTAAGGATCGCAATGGTGGCGCCAAGCTCAGACACTGATCCATCCACCATGTCCCCTGTAATCGCTACAATATCAGGCTTGATCTTGTTGATTTTGTCTACCAGCTGCTCAAGAAAGTTCTTCCCTAGCATTGGGCCTATATGGATATCCGTCAGTTGCACTATGCTAAACCCAGACAACGCTTCGGCACATCGGTCTAACTGAATATTCAAAGCTTTATACCGAACAGGACGAAGTCCTTCCCACAAGGCATACCCACTCACAGGTATCCCGGCCATAATCACTGCTTTCGCAATTCCTCTTGCAAGAAACGTACGCCTCGATGGCTCTTCCAAATCGGAAATACGACGGGAAAGCCATCCCGAGCACACGAGACGTACCAGTTCACTAAACACCAGGCCGGCAAACATAATGAAAATGAGCCCCATCCATCCAAACACCATGTTTGTCAGTAAAGTGCCCAATCGGTTTGGAAATATCCGCATAAATGCCGGACCCAACGGCACGCTCAGTGCCATTGCAACACAAAACCACCCGGCTATTTTTGTAGTTTCCTCTGACCAATGTGGCTGCTTAAACAGCCTTAGCCACACGTAATAATGCACTAGGCCCGAAATGACGGAAACAACACCAAGAAAACCCAACCAACGAGTCACAGACATGGGCTTGATGACCTAAACACCAATAAACAACCTGTGCCCAAAATTATGCTCCAGATTACTCGCAAACACTTTCTCGGCTGCAGCCTCAATATCATACTCCACCCGATGAAAGAAAAACTCGCGAGTTTCTGAGTTGAGCACAGCAAATGCTGCTCGGTTATCATAGTCACGGGGTTGCCCAACCGAGCCCACGCTGACGATGTATTTGTAGCCCTCTTCAAGCGTGAAATTTTCCGCAGGAAGCTCACGAACTTCATTGGGCTTTAATGCAAATACCTTGCAAAGGTGCGAGTGGCCAATCAAGGTTAGCTGTGGCAATTGATCCCAAATCTCTAAACACTCAGCAGCTTGTTCGGGTGCGAAAATATAGTCAAACTCTTCCAAGCGCACCGGAGATCCATGACAAAGCAACAAATCAGCTTCGGATACATTGTGTTTATAGGGAAGGCCTTTGAGCCATGTCATGTTTTCAGTGCTGAGCTGTGCAGCATGGGTATCTAGTGCATGTCGGGCTGCATCGTAATAATACGAGTAGTCCATGCGACCAGCTACAGCCGCATCATGGTTACCTACAATGGTCACGCGCGCTAGATCTCTCACAAGGTTACAACATTCGTTAGGGCTTGCGCCATAACCAACAACGTCGCCCAGACAATAATACACATCGATAGATTCACGGCTCAATGCAGCGGTAACCGCTGTCATTGCTTCAATATTAGCGTGAACGTCACTAAAAATCCCTACCCGCATGATGCCAACACCTATGAATATGTTACGATGCCATAATGCATGCCGCGCAACAAGTCTCCTCACCACCGCTTATTCGTGAACTGGCAACGGCCTGTATTCGTTACGTACAGGAAGCCATTCGAGTCGAGCTTGATTACAGTGCCGAGACTCTGCCCATTCTAGACCACTATCTCGACCATTGTAGAGGCTTGCTACTCAATGACACCCAGAGCAACCAACGTGACGACATCCTGACCCTAGTCATCCCTGCAACAGGCGCTTATTTTGGAGAGGTCATCCGCAGCATCTATCCAGCAACCCACTGGCATATGGCACAAGAGGAGTACGCCAACTACCGATTGGAGTTCGAACCGTTTGTGTTGACGTTCAATCCTTTAGGCGCCGCTTTAGAAGCAATGCATCGCTCCCACATGGATGGATGGGGGGCCCACTTCCAACTGGCCCACAAAGACGCCGACCTTGCAACACGCGCACTAGACCAACTTGGAGGCGTGCGGGCGGAGGATTTTTTTCGGCTCACATTACGATTTGAAGTCCTACAACAGCTGGTAGAAGCACTGACTCCCACAGGACTCAACTAAAATTCATACCCTTGGAATCCACCTGGATTATTAACGTTCTAAGTCGTTTTTCAATCCTTGCAGTGTAGGATCTTCATTTAACGCGCCGCGTAACACTGCCTCTAGCTCTATCCGTTGAGATGGGTTTAATAGCTCAGCACCATTTTGCTGTAGTGCGTATTCGACAAGCTGATCCATGGCCGCAGTCGCATCGATTTCACCTGCCTGAAGGCGTTGCACGACATTCTGCACCACATCAACCGCCGATGTGGGAGCCTTGCCTTGCGCCTGAGAGGCAGAAGCCACTTTGTCCATGCTTGCTTGAAATGTCTCTTTGACACTCTCAGCAGGCGCAGTGCTCTCAGCTCCTTTAACTGGAGGCGTGATAGAGGTACTACCAGGAGGTTTGATGGGAGAGTTCATGACGGGTTCCTTGTAAGCTAACGTAAGGCTCAAGGGCTATCAACCTGGATAGTGCCGATGTAGGTATCCGGCCCCCAAGCCACCTATATTCCACGTGAATTTTAGGTGTTCATTTGCCTTATCGGCCATCACACCCAAATGTTGCGTGAAGAAAGAGCGCAGTTGACAGTTCGGAGTGGCATTTCTATATCCCCAAAGTGCCCACTAAACCATCCTCTACCGGCGCCGCAGTAGCCATTGAAAATTTCCTTCGGGCCATTGGTATTCCGGTCGATACGGACCCCGAACTCAAGCATACGGGAAGAGATGTCGCACATGCGTTCCAACAGGAATTACTGAGTGGCTATCAAATGGACCCGGCTGAAATCCTTGCCCAGCACACCCAATCCCGCTCCAAAGCCTTGGTAGTGCTTTCCCATATAGCTATCCATCCTGTATGCCCCCACCATTTACTGCCTGGCGTAGGCACTGCCCACGTCGCATATCTGCCAGCTGGAAAAATCGTTGGCTTGGGCGCACTAGGAAATTTAACTCACTGCTATGCGCGTCGTTTGGTGCTGCAAGAAGACCTTGCCGAACAGATTGCAAATGCTCTGGTCACTCATTTGGATGCACGTTGGGCAGCTTGTACGGTTGATCTATTGCCTTTATGTATCACAGCACGTGGATTACATGCCGAGCAAAGCCGTGCCCTTTGTACTGCCTATGCTGGAGAACGTGCCGACGATGCTGGATTAAAACAAGAATATTTCCAGACCCTCTCACTCACTCAGAAAAATAATTCTTAATCTTTAGGATCCAACGGATCGGTAATTTGCAGCAGGTGACCCATCCGTTCACGTTTGGTTTCCAAATAGTCTTGATTGTGTGCATTCGCCTTAATAGGAACAGGTATGCGTCGGGTAATCTTGACACCATCTGCCTGAAGCGCATCGACTTTCGTCGGATTATTCGTGAGAAGCGCGATTGAAGCCACACCAAGATCAGCCAACATCTCACTCGCAATCTCATAACTGCGTTGGTCATCGTCAAATCCAAGCATACGGTTAGCATCCACCGTATCGTGTCCTTGCTCTTGCAATGCATAGGCTCGGATTTTATTACCTAACCCAATGCCTCGACCCTCTTGCCGCAGATATACCAACACCCCACGGCCTTCCGTTTGGATGGAAGTCAACGCCATATCCAACTGCTGCCTACAGTCACACTTAAGAGAATAAAGCACTTCGCCTGTAAAGCATTCACTATGCACGCGCACAACCACGTCCTCAGCACCTGCGACATCACCTTTGATAAGCGCACAATGTTCCTTTGCGGAATCAATTTCGCGATACACAATAAGCCGGAAAGTTCCAAATTCCGTTGGAACATCTGACTCAGCATAGCGAATCAATCTGAGGCTTTCGGGAATAGATTTCGTGCTTAAAGAAGACATGATCCAAAAACGTTGAGTGCCTGTAATGTAAACACTGGACACATTCAGTCAAGCGTTACAAATTATATAAAAACCAACGAATTTAGGCCTTATTTTGTAACAGGGCTGCTTGGTAGTCGGTACGTAACGCTGTAATTAAATCTTCCAACTCACCATCCATCACATGATCCAGCTTATGTAAGGTGAGGCCAAGTCGATGATCGGTTACCCTATTTTGAGGGTAGTTATAGGTACGAATTTTCTCTGCACGTTCTGCGGAGCCCACCATATCACGACGTTCAGCCGCCACGGCTTCTGCCTGGGCCTGCTCTTCAAGCTTTAGAAGACGCGAACGGAGTATCTTCATAGCCTTAGCTTTGTTCTTAATCTGAGAACGCTCGTCCTGACATTTGACAATCATGCCTGTGGGCTTGTGTTGAATCTGAACCGCTGAGTTGGTGGTATTGACCCCTTGCCCCCCAGGCCCCCCTGAAGCTGCAATGCTTATTTCTAAATCAGCTTCGTTAATATCCACTTCCACGTCATCGGCTTCTGGCAGCACTGCTACCGTTGCAGTTGATGTGTGAATCCGTCCTTGTGTTTCGGTCGCTGGAACACGCTGAACCCGATGGACTCCGCCTTCAAAACGCAAGTTGGAATACACTTTGCCACCACTGATCAAGGCGATGATTTCTTTGAGCCCTCCTGCTGAAGCAGGGCTACTCGACATAAGTTCCACTTTCCAACGCTGAGACTCTGCATAGCGGCTATACATTCGAAACAAGTCAGCCGCAAAAAGTGCGGCTTCTTCTCCTCCTGTGCCACTGCGAATTTCCAAGATGGTGTTCCGAGCATCATTCGGATCAGAAGGAATCAACAAAAGCTCGATGCGTTGGGTGATTTCTACGAGCTTTGTTTCAAGTTCGGGAATTTCTTCCAAGGCCATGTCACGAAGCTCAGGATCCAAAAGAGCTTGCTTGTCATCCTCAAGCTGTCGCTTAGTCTGTGTATACTCCTGATAGGCTTGAACGATTTCGCTAAGCTCTGCACGCTCTTTATTCAACGTCATGAAGCGCTTCGCATCAGAAAGCACTTCTGCATCACACAACAAGCTCTCTAAATGGCTGTGGCGTGCAGAAAGTTCTTCAAGTTTATCGATAGGAAGCACGCTTAGACCCCTTCGCCCTTATGGTACCTGAAAGACGAGCGATGCAGCTAAACCAATCTGGCGTAGACTATTGTTTGGTGTGTTTGGCGTACTTCTTACGGAAGCGTTCAACACGACCTGCGGTATCCACGATCTTTTGTTTACCCGTATAAAACGGATGACACTGACCGCACACATCAACACTGAAAGAGCCGCGGGTGGAGCGTGTTTGGTAGACTGCACCACACGCACAGCTGATGGTTGCAGAGTTATATTCAGGGTGAATGTCAGGCTTCATACCAAGCTCCAGGAACAGGGGGTTTACCTAAGGAAACGTCGGATGGCAAGCCACTTGAGGCTTAAGACGTCTTGTAGTCGAGCAAAAATAGTCTACTTTAGGTGTTAGGCGTGGAAATTGCTTGTCTTTTTGGCTATAATTCTGCCCTCATATGGCTCAAAAACGCCTTCAGTTGCTTATCCATGGCCGAGTCCAGGGAGTTTTTTTTCGGGCGAGCGCCCGCAGAGAGGCTCGTCAACTAGGTTTGACAGGCTGGGTCAAAAACCGCCCTGATGGCCGCGTGGAAGTCTTACTTGAGGGCGATGAGGAGCGTGTCAAAGAATTTCTAACCTGGGCTCACCACGGACCGTCTACCGCACGTGTGGAGCAAGTCGAAACCAAATGGCGCAGCTATACCGGCGAGTTTGCTGACTTTCGTATCGTGCCCTAAAACTTAAAACTGGAGCTCTTTTTAGCTCAAGCTTTTTTGGCAGGTGCTTCTCCCGCCTCTTTGGCTGCACCCGAAGCGGCCTTGGAGCTCGCCTTCTTGGAAGGCTTTTCGCTTGCAGCAGCGCTCTTTGCCTTGGCCGGGGCGGATGTACCCTCTTCCGTAGTCTTTTTGGAAGGCGCCTTTTTAACAGGTTTGCTTGGCGCAGGCACAGACTCGGTAGGAACAAACTCGATCACCGAAATCGGGGCATTATCACCACGCCGTAAAAGCGCCTTGGTAATGCGTGTATATCCACCACCTTGGCCAGCTTTGGCACGCTCAATGTAACGCGGAGCAATGTCGTGAAACAACTTATGTACGAGATTGACTTCCTCAGTTGAACCATCTGAACGCGTTGCCGTCATGGTTTTGGGAAGAAAGCTTGCGACAAGACGTTGTGCATGTACGCGTTTTGCAATCACCGCTTCCCGCTCTTGCGCCGTCTTGAGCTTACCCACATCTGTAGTTAACAGGTCACCCAAACGAATCGCTTTGGTGAGCAATCGCTCTGCGATACGCCTTAGTTCCTTGGCTTTCGCGTCCGTGGTTTCCAGTCGTTCATGTAATACGAGATTGCCTGCTAAATTGCGAAACATCGCTTTGCGATGAGTCGCGTTTCTTCCGAACTTTCTACCCGCTTTTTGATGCCGCATGCTCCAACCAATCTTTTGCTAGTTCTTTTGAGCCTGTTGGGCCTTCCAACGCTCTAGCATCTCTGGCCAATTGTCGATCCGCATTCCCAAAGCAAGCCCCATGTTCTGCAAAATCTCACGGATTTCTTTGAGAGACTTTCGACCAAAATTCTTGGTTTTAAGCATATCGGGCTCAGATCGCTGCACAAGCTCGCCAATGTAGTGAATGTTGGCATTCTGCAAGCAATTGGCCGAACGCACTGAAAGCTCAAGCTCTTCGACACTGCGAAAAAGGTTTTCATTTAAGGGCTCGGCCTGCGGAAGTTCCACATGCTCAGGCTCGTCAGCCTCTTCAAAATTGATAAAAATCGTCAACTGCTCTTTCAAAATCTTAGCAGCATAGGCCACAGCATCCTGTGGTGGCACTGCACCATTGGTCCACACTTCCAATGTCAGTTTGTCATAGTCAGTAATCTGACCCACACGTGCGTTGGTCACCGTGTAGTTGACCTTACGGATGGGAGAAAACAACGCGTCAATCGGAATCGTCCCAAGGTCCATTTCAGGATTTTTGTTACGATCGGCTGGCACATAACCACGACCGACATTGACAGTGAGCTCGGCTCTGAAGCGTCCATTGCTAGCCACATTACAAATCACGTGTTGAGGATTGAGAATCTCAACCTGGTCAGTTGCACGAATATCGCCCGCACGAACTTCGCAGGGACCTTCTTTATCGATATAGATCGTATGCTGCCTTGCAGAATGGGCACGCACTACCACCTGCTTAAGGTTTAGAATGATGTCTGTGACGTCTTCAATGACATCGGGCACAGACGTAAACTCATGAACGGCACCTTCGATCTTCACCGCAGTGATTGCCGCCCCCTGTAGCGAGGAAAGAAGCACGCGTCGCAGCGAGTTGCCGAGCGTAATACCAAAGCCTCTTTCAAGCGGCTCACATACGAACTTACCGTAGGTCCCCGTAAGCGACTCGTTATCGACGGGTACGCTACGTGGTTTGATGAGGTCTTTCCAATTTCTACTTACGATGGCACTCATTTGCTTTCCCTCACTAATGTTTATCGAGAGTAAAACTCAACAATAAGCTGTTCTTGAATAGGTATGGTGATCTCTTCCCGGTTGGGCAAAGTCTTAACTAGACCAACGAGTTCAGCCCGATCAAGCTCAAGCCAATCGGGGATACCACGCTTTTCGGAATTCTCCATAGCCGTCTGAACACGGGCCATGCTGCGGCTTCTTTCATGAAGGCTGATTTTATCGCCAGGCTTTATCTGAAACGAGGGGATGTTAACTACCTTACCCTGAACCAAAACGTGCTTATGACGCACCAAGTGCCGCGCTTCGGCACGCGTAGCCGCAAAACCTAACCGATAACACACGCTATCCAGCCGACGCTCAAGACGGTACAACAATTGTTCACCGGTCACGCCCTTCGTATGGTCGGCCATCTTGAAGTACTTACGAAATTGCTGCTCAAGAATACCGTAGATCCGACGAACTTTTTGTTTTTCACGGAGCCGAATGCCGTATTCGGTCAACTTGGAACGGCGTTGACCATGTTGTCCGGATGGGTAAGGACGACGGTCAAAAGAACACTTGTCGGTGTAACAGCGTTCCCCTTTTAAAAACAGCTTCATGTTTTCGCGCCGGCATTGTTTGCACACCGGACCAATGTATCTTGCCATGTGTACTCCTACACCCTTCTACGCTTTGGAGGACGACAACCGTTGTGTGGAATCGGCGTGACGTCACGAATCAAAGTAACCTTCATCCCAACGATTTGAAATGCCCGCAGTGCCTGCTCGCGACCTGCCCCCGGCCCTTTAACAAAAATAGCCACCGTACGCATACCGTGATCTTGCGCTTTACGAGCAGCATCTTCAGCGGCAAGTTGTGCCGCAAAGGGCGTGCTCTTGCGTGAACCTTTAAAGTTTCTGGCACCCGCGCTGGACCACGACACCACATTGCCGCGAGGGTCAGTGACCGTCACTAATGTATTGTTAAACGTGCAGTGGACATGAGCTATCCCTGCAGAAATATTCTTTTTGGTTTTTTTACGTGATTGAGTGCCCGTTGCCTTTGCCATGATTAACCCTATTCTGAAGTCGCTTTACGTACCAAAACACCCCGTCGTGGACCCTTGCGTGTGCGTGCGTTGGTATGGGTACGCTGTCCTCGAGCTGGCAATCCTTTACGGTGCCTCAACCCCCGGTAACTCCCCAGGTCCATCAAACGTTTGATATGCATCGCAATCTCTCGACGCAAATCACCTTCCACTTTAAAATTAGCATCAATTACTTCGCGGATACGCCGAATCTCAGCTTCGTCCAACTGATCCGCAAGCTTGTTCTCAGGAATGTTTGCCTTCTGACAAATCTCGCTCGCTCGCACCGGCCCAATGCCATAGATGTAGCGAAGCGCAATACGAATGTGCTTTCGTCCAGGAATATCTACGCCTGCAATACGTGCCATGTTAACTCCTTAACCCTGCCGCTGCTTATGGCGGGGGTTTTCGCAAATCACTCGGACCACACCCTTGCGCCGGATGACTTTGCACTTATCACAGATTTTTTTGACACTGGGTCGCACCTTCATGTTTGCTTCCTAATCTTTAATTGAGTCCTATGCTTCTCGCGATGCGTTCTGTCACTTCATCCAACGAACCAACACCATCTACGTGTGCCACTAAGTGCTGTGCTTCATAGTGCTGGAGCACCGCTTCTGTTTTTTCCAAATACTCCTTATAGCGTCGCCGAACGACCTCTTCTGTGTCGTCGGGCCGCTGAATCAACTTACACTCACCACGAGGGCACCCCTGAGGCGAGGGCGGCGGATTATAGCGCAAATGAAAGATGTGTCCACACGTCTCGCAGACTCGCCTGTCAATGGTGCGGTCAATCAGCACATCCAGTGGAACCTCAATGGCGACCACCTTAACAATGTGCCGGGACAGCCTTTCTAAGAGCACATCCAACGCCTCGGCCTGGGGCAAGGTGCGCGGGTAACCATCGAAAATTACTCCGTTTTTTGCATCAGCTGCCTTTAGCCGCTGTTCTACAAGCTCTAAGACCAGCTCATCTGGCACAAGGTTTCCTTGGGCCATGTAGGTTGAAAACTGCTGTCCCAATATAGAGCCCCGATCGCGCTCCTGCCGCATCATGTCGCCGGTGGAGAGCTGAGGCACCCTAAGACGCTCCACAAGCCGCTTGGCTTGGGTACCTTTTCCAGCACCAGGCGGACCAAACAACACCAGGTCTTTGCTCACGCCGCCGCTCTCCTACCCCGAATCCGAGGGCCGGTTGGGCCTGTGAGACCTTCATAATGACGTGTGATCAAATGGGATTCGATTTGCTGCACCGTATCCAATGCAACGCCAACCACAATCATAATGGACGTGCCTCCAAAATAAAAAGGCACATGGAACCAACTACGCATGAGATCGGGAACCGCACACACTACAGCCACGTAAAGAGCGCCTCCGACGGTGATCCGGCTCATAATCCGATCGATGTAATCGGCTGTTTGTTTGCCGGGACGTACACCGGGCACAAAGGCATTCTGCTTTTTTAAATTGTCCGCGACTTCCACAGGCTGAAAGGTGATAGCGGTATAGAAAAAACAGAAAAAGATAATGAGCGACATGTAGACTACCATGTGACGCCAATCACCAGGCACCATCCAACTGGCAAGCGCTTCCATTCCAGGGATCTTCAAATCTGTGCCTGGAATCTTAAAGTTCGCCAAGGTGTTGGGAAACATCATAAGTGATGATGCAAAAATAGGCGGAATAACCCC
Source organism: uncultured Polyangiales bacterium (assembly GCA_964640175.1). GTDB lineage: Bacteria > Myxococcota_A > Polyangia > Polyangiales > JACKDX01. The sequence goes on from CAZXFW010000008.1 coordinate 147,015, forward strand.
TGATGCATTAATGCGCAGCGGTAAGTGTGACGTCTGCCCACCGTACATTTTTGTCCCGACCATGCGTTTGGCATAGTGAATCGGCAAGCGACGCTGCCCTCGCTCAAAGAAAACAATGGTTGCAACCACCAAAAGACATAGCAGAACGACCATGACTAAAGTCACCGGCTGAAGCTCTCCGCGTTGCACCCGCTTGATAGTCATCACGACCGCATTCGGTAAATTAGCCACAATGCCCGCAAAAATAATCAACGATATTCCGTTGCCTATACCGCGTTCGGTGATCTGTTCACCCAACCACATAATGAAAGCGGTACCGGTAGTCAGAGATACAACCGTCAGAAAAACAAAAAACGGGCCAGGATCATGGACCACGTTGGCACCCGTCTGCCCTGTGAGGCTTTGCAGATAAAAGGATATTCCTGTGCTCTGCATGATGCTGATGCCAATCGTCCCATAGCGCGTATATTGGTTAATCTTTCGACGCCCTGCTTCGCCTTCTTTGCGAAGTTCATCCAAAGGCTTAATCACGACAGTGAGCAGCTGTAAGATGATACTCGCCGTGACGTAGGGCATGATGCCAAGGGCAAAGATGGAAAGCTGCTCCAGCCCACCACCACTAAACATATTGAACATACCAAGAAAGCCACCGGACTGAGACTGTACAATCTCACGCATGACGTTCCGGTCGACACCTGGAGTGGTCACAAATATACCAAGACGATAAATCGCCAAAAACCCAAGCGTCAGTAAAAGCCGCCTTCGCAACTCAGGAATCTTAAAGATGTTCGCGAATGCGTTCATTCTGGCTTGGATGTGAGAACAACAGCCTTGCCCCCAGCCTCTTCGATTTTCGTTTTGGCAGAAGCACTAAATGCGTGCGCTTTGACTGTGAGCGCTTTTTGTAGATTCCCATTTCCTAGAATCTTGATGGGCAAATTTTTAGTTCGCACCAATCGGGTTTCGTATAAGCTTTCTGCCGTCACTGTGGCACCACTCTCATAGCGCTCAAGCTGCTCAAGATTCACGGTCGCAAAGGGCCTCGAAAATGGGTTGTGAAAGCCCACCTTCGGCAAACGACGCTGGAGCGGAGTCTGACCGCCTTCGAAGTAAAGCTTGCTGAAATTGCCTGGACTACGTGCCTTCTGACCTTTTTGTCCTTTGCCTGCTGTTTTGCCAAGACCTGAGCCTGGACCACGGCCTTTGCGACGTTTCCCGCGTACAGCTCCCACAGGAGGGCTCAGTCTCGATAATATCGGCACAGACTGCTGAGTTTCACTAGTTTTCATGGTGCTCTTGTACCTTTACCAGATGCATTACTTTTTTAATCATGCCACGAAACGAGGGCGTATTATCCACGAGTACAGCACTGTGGGGTCCCGACAAGCCTAGGCCCTTAAGGATTCGACGCTGGATATCTGGCCGACCGATTTCGCTGCGAACTTGTATCACTCTAAGCTTGGTAGTCATGACACTGTTACCTTGTCCACCGAGGTATTTCGACGCTGCGCCACATCCTCTACTGATTCAAGTAGCTTAAGGGCTGCCATGGTGGCGTGCACCACATTGTTAGGATTCGTAGTTCCGATGATTTTGGATAGCACATCTTTAATGCCAGCTACTTCGACCACGGCACGCACTGCACCCCCTGCAATAACACCGGTACCTGCACTTGCAGGTCTCAGTAAAATATTTCCTGCACCATAACGGCCATTAACGCGATGCGGGATGGTGCCACCCACCAATGGAACCCGGAACATGGACTTTTTAGCTTTTTCATTCCCTTTGCGAATCGCATCAGGAACTTCGTTTGCCTTGCCCAAACCTACGCCGACATGCCCCTTGCCATCGCCAACCACCACAAGAGCGCTGAAACTAAAACGGCGTCCGCCTTTGACCACCTTGGCAACGCGGTTAATGTGCACCACACGTTCTTGAAGGTCTTCCAGTGAATTGTGGTCGATAAAATTTGCCATAATACCCTCTAAAATTCCAATCCAGCTTCACGCGCAGCGTCTGCCAGCGCTTTGATACGTCCGTGATAGATATACCCATTGCGATCGAAAACCACTTTATTGATCCCTTTGCTGAGACATTGCTTTGCGATGCTCTCACCGACAGACTTCGCCTGCTCGGTCTTTACACCTTCGATGGTTAGCCCTTTGTGACGTGTCGATGTGGCAGCCAACGTGTTGCCCTTCATGTCATCCACAACCTGGACGTAAATGTGCCGAGCACTACGAAACACCGTCATACGCGGCCGTTCTGCGTTACCTGTTAGCTTTTTGCGAATGCGGCACTTACGCCGTGAACGCCCCTGTAACTCTTGCCCCATAGTTAACCCTTCCCCTTGGCAGCCGCTTTACCTGCTTTTTCACGCACACGCTCACCGGTATAACGAACACCCTTGCCCTTGTATGGCTCTGGTGGCCGTAAGGAACGTAGATGCGCAGCCAGCTGTCCAAGCACCTCTTTGTTCCACGAACTCAAATGCACGCGTGGTCTTTTTTGGCCAGCTTCATCTATTGTTTCAATCCTGCACTTAACTGTCTTTGGTAAGTCGACTGTCACGGAATGCGACAACCCAAGAGCCATGACGAGCTGCTCTCCCTTGACCTCAGCACGATAACCCACGCCGTAACAGTCCAAGGAGCGCTCATATCCCTTGCTGACCCCCTCAACCATGGAAACCAGAAGCGAGCGGCTAAGCCCCTGAAACTGCGTACCTTTTAGACCAGCCATTGGGCTTGGTGTCACATAAAGCGCACCGTCTTTGTGCTCCACTTGCACATGCTTACTCAACGCACGCGAAGCTTCTCCCTTGGGACCTTTTAACGAAACGGTGTTTCCGTTGATGCGCACTTCAACACCAGAAGGAACCGCAACCGGTTTCTTTCCAAGACGGGATTGTTTTTGTGAAATGGATTGTTGTTCAGTCATTGTGATTACCAAACTTCACATAGTAACTCGCCGCCGATACCACGCTGCTTTGCCTCGCGGCCACTCATCACTCCCTGAGACGTTGAGAGAATCGCAAGCCCCATCCCATTGTAAACTTCCGGGACACTATGGTGATTGACATACACCCGACGGCCAGGACGACTTGTTCTTTTTAATCCTGCAATTGCCGAGGCACGACCACGACCATATTTCAAGTGAATTGTCATGGTAGGGGGATAAGCAGCATCTACCTCATAGTTTTCAATATACCCCTCTGCCTTGAGAATACCGGCAACACGCTGCTTAAGCTTGGAAGAGGGTAGCCGCGTTGTCTCATGACGCGCAATAGTTGCGTTACGAATGCGAGCGAGCATATCTGCGATCGGATCGGTCATCATAGTCGTTTCACCTTACCAACTGGACTTTGTAACACCAGGAATGTCTCCCTGCAGAGCAAGTTGGCGTAAACAAATTCTGCAGAGTTTAAACTTACGGTAGTAACCGCGAGGGCGCCCACACACCTCACAGCGATTTTTCTGCCGTGTACTAAATTTCGGGGTCTTTTTAAGCTTAGCAAAAGCCTGCTTTCTTGCCATACGTCCCTTCTCCTAATTCCTGAAAGGCATGCCAAGATGCCGTAAAAGCTGGCGTCCTAACTCGTCGTTGCCAGCACTGGTCACAAACGTCACGTTCAACCCTTTGATTTTATCGACCCTGTCGTAGTCAATCTCTGGGAACACAATCTGCTCTCTTATGCCGATCGTGTAGTTACCCCGACCATCAAAAGCCTTGGAACTCACACCTTTAAAATCACGCACCCGAGGCAGCGCAAGAGAGATAAATCTTTCTAAAAACTCCCACTTACGTGCTTGTCTCAACGTCACCTTCACGCCGATCGGTAACCCTTCACGAAGCTTAAAACTGGCAATGGATTTTCTTGCACGAGTAATCACAGGCCTCTGACCTGCAATATTGGCAAGCTCCTCACGCGCAGAGTCAATGAGCTTTGGGTTTTGCACAGCCTCTCCCAACCCCATATTAAGCGCAATGCATTGTAAACGCGGCACCTGCATAGGATTTTTAAAGCCGAGCTCACGCATCATCTCAGGGACGATTTTATCTCGATACAACTGTTGTAACCGCGGAATGTTTTGTTCCATCACTGCTTTCCTCTATCGCCCTAATGCCGTTCCACTACGAACTGCCACGCGAACCTTTTCGCCATCTTTATTTGTTTCAAACCGAACGCGTGTCCGTTTGTCGCTTTTCGAATCAACAGGCATAACTTTTGACATTTTAACAGCAGCCTCTTTTTCGATAATTCCCGCTTCACGATACCGCTTAGGGCTTTGATGCCGTTTAACTTTATTAACATTCTCAACAATGACGAGCCCTTGATCACGCATGACTTTAAGCACACGCCCACGCTGACCCTTGCTCCTCCCTGCAATCACTTCCACAAGATCGTCTTTCCGAATGCGAGCAGCCATCAGACAACCTCCGGAGCTAATGAAATAATTTTCATAAACTTTTGATTACGTAGCTCTCTAGCCACGGGCCCAAAAATACGAGTCCCTATGGGCTCTTTTTGTGCGTTGATTAAGACCGCACTATTCGTATCGAATTTGATGTAGCTACCATCCGGACGTGCATACTCACGACGCGTCCGAACAATCACTGCCTTGGCAACATCACCTTTTTTCACACGTGATGCTGGTAAAGCCTCTTTAATCGACACCACAATGACATCCCCAAGGCCTGCATAGCGCCGGCGGGATCCGCCCAACACTTTGATACATTCCACGCGTTTTGCCCCGCTGTTATCTGCGACATCTAATTCGGTTTGCACCTGAATCATGGCTTAGACCTCCTCCGGGCGCTCAATGAGTCCGACAACCATCCACCGCTTAGTGGCAGAGAGCGGACGACTTTCCTGAATTTCCACGAGATCATGGGTACGGTATTCATGTTTTTCGTCATGAGCATGATAACGCTTACGGCGTTTCACATACTTTCCGTAAACCGGGTCCCGAAAACGCCGAGCTACTTCCACCACCACGGTTTTCTGTGCGCGGTTTGGGTTGCCGGTGTCGTTCACCACCCGTCCGACAAGCCGACGGCGATTGCCTCGCTCGCCAACACCCCTATGTTCGCGCGACCCGAGGGCCCGCTCACCAGGAGCTTTGGGATGACCTGCAAGATTGGTATTTGTTGATTGAGCCTGTGTCATAATTATTTCCCGCTCGTTGATGCAGCCGCGGCTTTTCGTTGAGCTTCTAACGTATGGACACGTGCAATGTCGCGGCGAAGGCGACGAATCTTGGCCGTGTCCTTGAGCTGATTGGTGTAGTTGGTAAAACGTGCCTGCCAAAGCTCTCGGCGAAGTTGGCTGATAAGACCCGCAAGGTCTTCGGTGGCACGCTGCTGTAGCTCCTTAAAATTCATGGCCTATCCTCCCGACGAATGAAACGTGTTGGAAGCGATAACTTAGAACTGGCCAAACGAAACGCCTGCATGGCAAGCGCTTCCGGCACGCCTTCAATCTCATAAAGAACTTTGCCAGGACGCACAACGCTGACCCACTCTTCGACGCTGCCCTTTCCTTTACCCATACGAGTTTCTAGGGGCTTTTTCGTGATTGGCTTGTCTGGGAAGACCCGAATGAACAGCTTACCTTGCCGTTTGACATGGCGCTGAATGGCCATACGTGCAGCTTCGATTTCACGCGCAGACACCCGCCCACGATCGACAGCTTGCAAACCATAGTCGCCAAAGGAAACATCACTGCCTCGGGCCGCCAAACCTCTCATGCGGCCTTTTTGCTGTTTACGATATTTTGTTCGTTTCGGAGCCAACATGACACATCACCGTCCAGCCATCGATGTACCCGCACGCCATTGACGTTGCGGCAAAATTTCACCCTTAAACACCCAACACTTAATTCCAATAATCCCATAGGTCGTATGGGCCTCGGCCAAGCCAAATTCAATATCCGCACGTAGCGTATGTAAAGGCACACGCCCTTCGCGGTAACTTTCTTGTCTCGCTATTTCCGCGCCGCCTAAACGGCCCCCTGCATAAACACGCACGCCTTTTGCGCCAAACTTCATGGCAGTTGCGACAGCTTTCTTCATGGCTCGACGAAATGACACCCGGCGCTCAAGTTGAGTTGCGATGTTCTCGGCCACAAGCTGAGCATTCGTCTCGGCACGGCGAACTTCTTGAATATCGATAAACAACTCATTTTCAGTCAGCTTCTGCAGTTCTGCCTTGAGCTGCTCCACGCCTGCTCCACGCTTACCGATAATGATACCAGGACGTGAAGTTGCAATCACAACCTTCACTTTGTTGGCTGCGCGTTCAATCTCAATGCTTGCCACGCCAGCATGAGCGAACTTCTTCTTGATGGTTTTGCGTAGACGTAGATCCTCGTGCAACCAACGAGCATACTGCTTATCGCCGTACCATTTTGAGTTCCAAGTTCGGGTCACTCCAAGGCGGAACCCAAACGGATGTGTCTTCTGTCCCATTACTTTTTACCCTCTCGTTGACCAAGCACGATGGTGATATGGCTCATTCCCTTCGTGATTTGTGTGGCACGCCCCTGAGCACGAGGACGCCAACGTCGCATCGTGGAATTAGGAGCTTTGTCTGCGAATGCGGTTTTGACAAAAAGTGTATCGATATCCACATTGGCATCACGGTCACGTGCGTTGGCAATCGCGCTGTCGATCAGTTTTGCCACAATCGGACTCGCAGACTTGTTTGTAAAGTGCAGAAGATTTAAGGCCTCAGCCGCGTTTTTTCCACGCACGAGATCCGCAATCGCACGCGCTTTTCGCGGCGAAATTTTTGTAAACCGTGCTTTTGCAACTGCTTCCACTGTACTCTCCTAAATTGTGCCGTTGATTCCGTTTTCTTAGGCCAAAAGGGCCAGGTGTTTAGCACGCCCAAGAGCCCTTCTCAAGCGTCAGCGCCCTTATCCACCAGGCAACGCCGCATCCTACTGTTTCCCTATTTCTTTCCTGTCTGAGGATTGACTTTCTTACCTGACTTTCTATCCGCCGCATGCCCCGTAAAGGTTCGCGTGGGCGCAAACTCGCCGAGCTTATGCCCGACCATGTTTTCCGTAACAAATACCGTGACAAACTTCCGGCCGTTATGAACGGCTAGGGTTACCCCCACAAAATCTGGGATAATCGTAGAACGCCGGGACCATGTCTTGATAATCTTCTTATCTTTGGTCTTTTGGGCTGCTGAAACTTTGTCCAGCAGGTGTTGGTCTACAAAAGGTCCTTTTTTAACTGAACGCGCCATAAATCACTCTCACTTCTTTGAACGGCGTTTGACGATGAACGCATCACTGCGCTTGTTTTTTCGGGTTTTTAAGCCTTTGGTCTTGATGCCCCAAGGCGTACAGGGATGTCGCCCACCTGAACTGCGGCCTTCGCCTCCACCCATGGGATGGTCTACAGGGTTCATGGTGACTCCGCGGTTGTGAGGTCTACGGCCAAGCCAACGCATGCGTCCCGCTTTGCCAAGAGACACTCGGGAATGTTCCAGATTGGACACCTGCCCTACAGTTGCTTTGCAATCAAGGTGCACCATGCGCACTTCTGAGGAAGGCAATCGAACCTGGGCATAGTCGCCATCTTTCGCCATAAGCTGAGCAGCCACCCCTGCAGAACGCACCATTTGTGCACCCTTGCCAGGCTTAAGCTCAATGGCATGAACCATGGTGCCAAGAGGGATGTGCCTCAGAGGCATGGCATTACCAGGCTTGATGTCTGCACGACGCGAGGAAAGCACCGTATCTCCCGCCTTCAACCCGTCAGGGGCCAACATGTAGCCCTTGCTGCCATCTGCATAATGCACAAGAGCAATGTGCGCGCTGCGATTGGGATCGTACTCAATCCAGTGCACTCGGCCTGGAATTCCAATCTTATTGCGCTTGAAATCAATCAACCGGTAACGTTGTTTGTGGCCACCTCCACGAAACCGACTGGTGATCCGTCCGTAGTTGTTACGCCCCGCTTGCGATGATTGAGTTTCTGTCAGCGGCTTGTAAGGCCCCTCTTTGGTCAAGCCATCGAAGGTATAGACCTCGTAATAACGTCGCGCAGGAGATGTGGGTTTAAATCGTTTGACTGCCATGGTTAAGCTCCCTCAAACACCTCGATGTGTTGTCCCTTCTTTAGCGTGACGAGGGCCTTTTTCCAGTTACGCGTCTTAGCGTACCCACGTCCCATACGGCGCATGCGCCCACGCACGATCAGCGTTCGTACATCGGCCACATGCACGTTGAAAAGCTTTTCGACTGCATTACGAATTTCAGCCTTATTGGCTCCTAAATTTACCTCAAATAGGTAAACGTTGCTCCGCTCTCTAAGAACGTTACCTTTTTCGGTTAACATGATCGGTCGTTTGATAATGTCTTCGATTTGCACAGTTGCCTCACATGCTCTTGTAACGTTCTTGCAACACTTCAACCGCCTGTTTGGTAAGCACCAGATGCTCGTGTCGGAGCAAGTCGTACAGATTAACTCCCTCAGGTGGAAGAAATTGATGTTTTGTAAGATTCCGAGTGCTTAGTCGCAGATTGGCGTTGTCTTTGCCGTCCACAATCAACGAACCTGTACTTACCTTCAGAGCGTCAAGCACCTGGTTCAACGCCTTGGTCTTGATTTCAGACAACTCAAAGGAATCAACAATCGTGAGCTTACCTTCTTTGACTTTCATGGACAGCGCACTGCGCACCGCACCCAGCCGCATTTTTCGCGGTGGCCTGTAGCTATAATCACGTGGCAATGGACCATGAGCTTTACCACCACCCACAAATACTGGAGCGCGAATCCCACCGTGCCGTGCACGGCCCGTCCCCTTCTGCTTATAAATCTTACGGGTCGAGCCAGATACCTCTGCACGGTTTTTGGCCTTCGCTGTACCGCTACGTCGAGACGCCAATTGCGCCTTAACGACCTCGTACAACAACGCTTCGTTGATCGGTGCGTAAAAAACTTCCTGAGCAAGCTCAAACTCGCCCACCTTTTTACGCTTCAAGTCATAAACTTCGATTTTTGCCATTCATTCACCTGTGACACACACGTAATTCTGAGTGCTCGAAACCGACCCTAGGACTTAATCTCCACATCTACGCCTGCCGAAAGGTCCAGTTTCATCAAGGCATCCAATGTTTGCTGTGTAGGTTCAAGAATGTCGAGCAGACGTTTGTGAGTGCGAACTTCAAACTGCTCTCTCGACTTCTTATCGACGTGAGGGCCTCGTAACACCGTATACTTGTTGATGCGAGTTGGCAGAGGAATCGGCCCTGCCACCCGAGCGCCAGTTCGTCGCACGGTATCCACGATCTCACCAGCTGACTGATCGAGCAGCCGATGATCGTATGCCTTGAGACGAATACGTATTTTAGTTGCTGCGGTTGCCATGCCTTACTCCAAAATCTTAGTGACAACACCGGCACCCACGGTACGGCCACCTTCCCGT
>CAZXFW010000009.1:0-93250 GCA_964640175.1 uncultured Polyangiales bacterium
CGGACATTCTTTCAGCCTCATACCACTGACATTCTTCCTCCTCCTTACACCTCTCTACACTTGCCTTGCGGGTTGCGCTATCGGTGCTAACAAGACACGAATGCGCTGGATTTCGCTACTGTTTCTGACTGGTTGTGGCCTATTGTCAGGCCAAGACGAGGGTCACGATCGCCATAACCAGCAAGCATCTGCAGTTGTGCTCATCAATCTCGCCCCTGAAACACCTGTATTCAGGTTTGATTCATCCGCCGGTAGGTTGGTCACGGCGGGCAAGGTATCCGATTGGTATACCCGTCGCGTTGCTGATGGGCGCATTGCGGTTGAATACCTGTCGGCAAACGCGCATTGGGTCTGGGTTGGCTCAGTCGACTCGCCGCATTTCGTGTCCCACTCTTCTTTGACGACTGAGCCGTATCCCGAAGATCCTAACCATTGGATGTTTGCTTCCTATTCGTTAGAGGAGTTCGTTCGCGATGGGCTGCCAATGTGGGCTGCCGATAGTCGTGGACAGTGCCCTGAGTATACCCTCGATGCCCAAGGGAGATTGGTGCCTGCTCCGTTGCTGCTTAGATTTGGTCGTATCTATGTGCCTGTCGAAGATCGCGATGAAGAAGAAGATTACATTTTTCTCTTCTTTGCCACCACGGTCGGTGACTACGTCATGGGTCCTTCGCTGCAGTTGAGTTCGAATCATTGTCTCAAACAACCCGAACTTCTTCACCCGCGATTTGATTTTTCATCACCCGATACATCGCCCGTGGACGACCGCTCGGGATTTATAAACAGCTTTATAAGAAAAATGGCGAAAATGGGTGATGCAAATCCTAGTGAGGCCGACGTTGGGTTGTTGCGAGCACTTGCAGGTTCCATGTACGACGCCAACCACAGTGGCCAGAGTTGGTTTATGCCCTATCGAGATCTTATAACGGGATTATCCGGCTATCCGAAAAACGCAATGGACGATGCCACTTTCAATGTTCTATACCGCAATCTAGCAAATGCGCTCAGTGGACAACTTAGGGGTTCTTACGTGAGCGGTTCTGCCGAAGATCATTGCTTTGTGGGCACAGGGATGAGCCCGGAGGAAGAAGCTGCGTTTCGACAGCAAGTACACAGTTCTCTTGATTTCGATAACTATTTCGGTGACATCTTTTTGGAGACTTTAGAAGATTTAGATGAGGGTGACGAGAACCTTCCCGAAGGTACGGAGGGTTCCCTCAGCGAAAGTGAGTTAAAAGCCATCGGCGACTCGACGAACGCCAAGGAGGCGGCGCAGAGTGTTCTGGCGTACCTGACTGCCATTCATGATCGGGAGTTTGTCGTCATAGCAATGCCCGACGGAGAATGGCGTTTTATTGCCGGCCGTCGGTCCAGCGGCGAAGGCACTTCCGAGGATGAGTACAACGACGAGGGCGACTTTGTGGGTGCCAACTACAGGGCTCATACCCATCCTTACGCACCTTGCACTTCGGTGACTCCAGTCAATCCCGGACAAAAATGTGTATGTTTGGGCGCCAGTGCCGGAATGGAATTGCGCAATGGCACTCCCACCATTACCTCTGGAGACGTGGCTTTTGGTTACGCAAAAGACCAATCGTATCTCGATATCGTCTCGCCCATTCTTCACGGCTCCTGGGAGAAGAACTACAAGATGCTTCGGCACACGCTCCCTCCGTGGACTTCAAGCCTGCGTCTACCGATTCGAACCAGCTTCGGCATTGTCCAAGCGCACCCTAGGAATCCCTATTAATAGATCTACCATTCAATTGGATCTTGATCAGGCCTCTGGACGATCTAGCGGATTCGAACTTGGCTACCGCGATGTGGCGACTATTGTCCACCTACAGCCCTTATTTAGGCCCACCAGACCCCAGGCTGAATCATTACCCACACACATATTCCGGCGCATAAACAATCACTCAGCATTCATAGACCGAGCTACAAACACAAATAGTCTTGCGCTGTTAGCTTAGGGGTGGTCGTACTCGCTATTTGCGCACCCGAACCTGGTACGATTCTTGCGTCTGACTCTCTTGAGCGAGGTAGGTTTGGCAAGATTGACGAGGTTGGTATTTTTCGTCCTAGGCACGACAGCGTGCGCGCCGTTGAGTGACGCCTCTACCTCCGGTACCGATGCCAACGCTCTTGCTGAGGCGCTTGGCGTGCTGCCGTGCGTCACGAGCACCGACTGTGTCAGCGGTGACAGATGTGTCAGAACAAGCAGTGGTGCACAGTACTGCGAGCAAGCTCCGCCGTACTGCCCCGGGTACGCACCCGAGCCAGGCCTCCAGCCGACGCCGGACCCCCCTTCCACTCAGATCACAACCGAGCAGCGACAGGCGTATCTAAATGCGGCTGTACGGACCTCGCCAGAGCGCATCGAAGAGGCCCGCAACATGATCGACGCCGGCATGATGCCGGAAGGCGATTTCAGCGGTATCGAGTTAACGCTTGCACGTGCCCAGCACGACATAGCGCAGTTACGGGAGATGCTGGCCGGAGACGCCGCAGATGAAGCGATGGGTCTGCAGACAATGTTTGCAACACTCGTCACTATGGAAGACGCCAAACACCAGTTGCGTGAATTTGCTTCAGACATGCATGCAAAGCTCACGTCGTATCGATTGACAATGACACAAGACAGTTCCGGCCTTCCGAGTTGTCAGATACGCGTCAAACAGTATTTTGAATCCCCTTCGGCATCAGAACCCCCCGGTGAGTGCTTTGCTCACTACGCATCCATGCTTGATCTTTTTGACGAGTACCGTGCTTTCATGCCCCAGTTTGACAACACAGCGCAAAGCCTCAGAGCCACTCAGATAATAGTCCACCAATTCATCGATCAGCGATTTACCACACCAACCAATAACGCCGGAGCGCCATTGAGTGATAACGCCGCGCCTTGGCTGAGTGACCTTCCATGTGCTCAATATTCAAGAATCAGAGAATATGCATTTGCCGTAGAGAATTTATCGCGTGCAGCGTTTGCGTTCGCAGAACTCAGCGCGGACCCTGCACCCCTGATGCAGTTGCCCGTGGACGATCTTCGCACTCCAGACATAATGGATGCGACGAGTACCGTTAGGGGCAATCAGACTATGTTGGATGTGCTGCGCATGGCTTCTGTTTTGGAGGCGGACACTCACACAGTCGCAGCTGCCAAGCTACTATTTCTAGCGGCACTTGATCACAGCGAGACTCAGCTGAACGATGCATACCAACGCGCCTGGAGTCTCGATGATGTAGGTCACCTGGCTCAGCTTGTGGGCTGGAATCAAGCGTTTCTTCATAACTATCCAGAATTAGTTGAAATTCAGCAAGGGATTCTCCTTCAAGAACAAGAAACCTCCGAACGCCGACAAGCCCTTCAAATTGTTAGCGGACTTGTATGCGGCGGGGCGCTTGGGAGCACCTTTATGGGTAACGTTGCGGGTCCAGTTATTGCACTGGCTGCCTGTGGAACCGAACTGGCTGTGACTTTGGATGATCTGGCTAGCAACGCATTGCCCATGTTTCGGCTTGCCGAGTTCGTGCGGGCGCTTGGCGTTCAAAGCGCCACGGTTGCTGATGAAATAGTTCGATCTGCAAAACTGCGATTGGGCCTTGTTGTTGGCGGGTTAGCGCTCTCAGTCCTAAGCACTGGCTTTGCAGTGTTTAAGGTCATCAATGCTGTGCCCAATGTGATTAACGTGCCTCACTTAGCGTTATCTCACCCCGAGCGCTATAAGGGTCTGTTTACGCCTATCGAAAGCGTGGATACAGCATACCAACGGTTGATGTCACAACTCAATTTGGGGCCCTCGGCTGAGCAGGTGACAAAGGGGACGCGAGAACTGATTAATGCCCACCTCACTCAAATCCGAAAACTAAGGCCCTATATCTACTCCACTAATCAGGCCGTGAAACGCATTGAGGGGGTGCCGGAAAGTTGGAGGAACTTCGTCGCCGGCTTCCGATCCTATGAATCGCGGGTGAATCTCCTTGCACGTGAGTGGCCCGGTCGACTAAGCACGTACAACGGCCAAGTGATGAAAGAGGTTTTGTTGGGCCAAAACACCGTGCTTGGCAGCCATCATCCGTACTTTGGCATGTTGAGCCAACTTGGTAGTAACCGCACTCGGACGCTAGAAACTTTCTGGCAGGCATACGGAGACTTGCAGCGAAGTGCAATGAACAACACGGCTTTGTACCAAGCTCTGATTACCTTTCCTACACAAGCCATGAGCACGGGGTTCGTGTTAAAACACCTTGCGACGGGCGGATTAACGGTGGGTATCGGCACGGCGGTGTGGCGGTATGCGGAAAAGTGGCTATCAGCCGCGCTATCTCGGTACCAGGTGAGCGAGACGATGGGCGAGCTGAAACTTGCTCCTGCACGCACCATGGAACTTTGGGACACGGGAAATTTATAACTCGATCTGGAAGCTGCGTTGCCCTGAGCTCACAGAGCCGATGTGCCATCTCTGCCGGCAACACTCAGTCATCGTAGACTCAACACTGAGATACACTTGGATAAACTTCTGCTTTTGGTCCATTGCACAGGTCTCTTTCCAGGGCATAATCCCCGTTGCACCGGTCAGCGATGTCCCCGGTTTGGTCTGTCAGCGATGTCCCCGGTCAATACAGAGTGCTTTTTGAAACGGCACGCGCTCTCGATGCACCCTTGCTATCGTGTAGCGTTCACACATTCCCTCTATGGAACTCCTATGCTTTCAGCTGGCTTGTCACCTTAGACATGCTAAGGCTTTTTATGCGATTGAGCCTCGGGACATTACGCATCCGGTGGTTGGGGTGGGGCATTGGGCTATGGCTAACAAGTTGCCAACCTTCCGATTCAAGTCCCGTTCAAACGGATCGTCAGCCCCAAACGTCTCAAGCTCCGAAAGCATACACGATTCGCGCAGAGGCGGGGCATGCGTATGAACAGCGTATTTTCGATGAGCGACGGGGGCGGTTTTCTCGCCCCATTCGCCGTTACGAGCTGTGGAATGAGCAAGCACTGATCAATCCCCAGGCGCAGCCCGATGGCTCAGTCAGCGGATTTCTGAGCTTGTACCCCTTAACACTCGTCAATATCAAACGAGCTACGATTGGTGACCCAGTCACGCAACACATCGATGCGTGGCCGATGTCCTCAGCCGCCTCCTGTCCCACTCATGCACTGAGTGGAACTTCACAGCTGCAAGCCCTTGGCCATGGCAGTCCAGCACTGCACGGCACGCGTATCAGCGAACACTACGTGTGGCTATCAGAAGGATCTCGGTGGCTTCTTGGATCCTCGCATTGCTGGACAAACGACGAGTATGTGCTGCGTGGCAGTGCGCGTGGCCTAGATGCCGCTGATCTTGGTCGTTTACACTACGTAGAGTGGGATCCTCATCGGCCCCTGAGCTACGGAACAGAGGTTGAAACCACGCAAGCCGAAGCCCTGTTCACATTGTACCGACCTAACACGATTGACGAATCCCAGTGGCTCGATTGGTTAGAATGGGATCAGCCGCGCGCACTCGCGGCGTGGAACGAAATGATGGATAATTTCGTTCAGCCCGACGGCGGTCCGATTAAGACCGCGCTGCCAGTAACGCGGCTTCGTACGGCGTCAGAATGGGTGCCTGAAGTGCTGCTACACGAGTCTTTTCGGCTGTATGAAATGCAATCGCGCCCAACGATGTATGTCGGTGAGCTTTTGGACACGTTCATAACGCCGATGGAACGAATGTTTTATGGGCCCACCTGGCATCATCGCATCGCAATTCCTTTTCCTGCCGTTGGGCCTATCGAATATCATGTAAGCACGCTGGAAGCGATTTGGTTTGAAGCGTCGGCATACCTATTAGGCCGAATATGGGAGACGACTCCGGAAAGTATCTTTCACACGTATGGCGGGCTACCCATACGCGATGATGTCGAGCAGCTCGAAGAAGATCTCAAGAAGATAAGAGACGTTCGTCAGCGTCTCACCTTCTCCGAACCGGATCCGTCATACTGGCAAGACAACAAAGAAGACATCGACGACTACTGGTTGCAGCTCAAGCAAGCGTCGTTGATCGCCATGCGACTGGATCTCATCGGCCAAGGTCGCATTGCGATTGAAATCCGTGCGGCTACCAATAAGCCTGATCTTCAGTTTCAAATCATCATGAAGATCATTGAGTACTTGAACAAGAGCGAAGCCCCTATTGCGTTTAGTCCGAGCGCCAAACCAGAAATGGCCATAGGCGTGTTGTCCTTTCCTCATCCATCGTTTCGCACGCCACAAACCGCGCGCATCATGGAGGATGCCTCGATCGATGCGTTTGAACGTCTGGCGGAGCTTGCGTTGTTCAAGGGAGATACTCGTCTCTCTCCTGTGCCATTTAACATTGTGCGCCGGTTCTTGGTACCGCTCATGCTTTGGGAAAACCACGCAAAGCTGCTACCTTTCCGACAAGAGGTTCTTTCGGCGCGTGCCACTTACGAAACCAAGCTATTGGCTGCCCTGGACGCAACCTTAGCCGCCAATCTTGGAACGATGGGAGAAGCGCGCCCAGCCGAACTCGTAGAAAAGGCCAACGCAATCATGATTCCGTTGAGAGATGCTTTACATGAGTGGGCCAAGGCTGTGAAACTTTCACAACGGATTTGATGTCTCCTGGTCAGCTCATGGCGCGGATCGGGCATTCCTTACAAGAGCGAGGCTCGCCGATTGGGCGTTCCACGATTTCAATAATCGACCACCTAGCGCATTGGTCGCTCGAGTGATTCACGAAGTAGCTTTGCGCTACACGATGTACCAATCAGGCCAAGCCAGTCATCTTGAAGTCTTTACTCCTAACCGTGAATACATGCTAGCGCATCTGCCGGTGACAACCGCCGGAACGATTTTGAGCCTACGCCGTGATCCTCCCTGCTACCGAAAAGCGGTAGTAACCGACATTGGCACCAAGGAAGAGATCGTCGGAACAACGTGTCCAGAATCCGATAGTGCGAACTATCCTTTACTGGTTACCCAAACTATTTCGGGATTTGTAAATCGTCCTCAGAGGTTAGTTTTTTCGCTTGCCGCTGGTACTCCCGTCAGGCTATCGCAAGTCAAGTCCAGTTCGTATGAGGACAGCCCATTCACTGGCGGATGGGAGGTACGTGCTGCTGACGGGTTCGCGTCGTCTCCGCACATCGCACTATCGACAAGTATTGCGCCCGACAAGGTACGTGTCACCTATTATACCCACGACGCGGTTCCTTTTGCCGAAGAGTAGGGGGCCTGCGGATCGCTTTGCGGTAACCCAATCGTCTAGGTTACCAAGCCCGTGAGATTGGCCTCGAAAACCGACTAATACCCATGTGTGGTGCAGGAAACTCTATTTGAATCTCGGCAGCAACACTCAGAGCATTCTGTCACTGCGCCATTGGCTGAGCGGATTGTACAAACATCACAATCAGCGCTGAGCTACGTTTAGTCCTTGCAGCACAAACTGCGTTAGCGCCACCGCGTAGTCAAGCGTTTGAATCTGAGCGCCATTATCCATAATCGGATCTGTCTCGGTAATCTCGATTGCTGCAAGCCGATCTGCAAAGGCATTGACCAACAGACGAGCCAGCTCGTACAATTCATTGGGTTCAAGTCCATCGGGAACGGGAGTTCCTGTGCCGGTAGCGTATTTCGCGTCCAAGGAATCGACATCGATGTTGAGCACAACGACATCGCAACCCTCCATCACCTGCTTGGCCCTTTCCAACACCGCATGCCGGCTTTGGTGGGTTTCTTCGACAGTCGCTACCGCAATGTTGCGATCCGCAATGATGAACTTCTCCCAGGGGTCGATGTCGCGAATACCAACAAATAAAATGTCATCGAACGCTATACGTTGCCCCGCCATCAACTCTTGTCGATAGCGAGCCCAATGCGCATCGATACGAGCCCGTGTGGACGGATCTACCGGATGATCCTTTGGCCACCACTCTGCATCATCGGGATAGGCAAGAGCCGTCATCGCAGCAACCGGCATGCCATGTGGATTACCCGACAGGGTGCTTCCGGGCGTATTGATATCGGGATGCGCATCAACCCAGATGAGCCCCACCCGAGCGTTAGGGTGGTTTCGTAGAATCCCTGTCACCGTGCCCACAGCTGTTGTATGCGCTCCTGACAATACCAGGACCACGCGCCCTTCGGTTTCACTTTCCGCCACTGCGTGGGCAACTTGTTCTTGTAACTCATACACCACTTCGGATTGAGCAAGGTACTTCTCTTGCGCGCGCATCTCCGGATCGGGGCGGTCGTAGTCCCCAGGCTGGGCTACGTCCGTGGTGACGCAACGGATCTCTGGATCTATCCAATTTAAGCGCGTGACAATCGCATCGGGTCCATGGGCGGAGGTCGCATCGAGCACGCATCCTCCGACACCTGACTTCACTAAAACCATGGGGCGCTCAAGCGGTGTGACCTCACGACTACACTGCTGGCTGATGAACGCAGTCTCAGAACCGAAACTCACGACATCATAGCGTTGATAGCGCGCTAATAAAGGAAGCGGTGAAACCAACTCAGGGGTAACACCATTCTGCTGCAATCTTGCGAAGAAGCTCGGCCCGATGTTCATCGAGCTCTCCCAAACCTGTCTCATGGGGCAACTCGCCACCGAAGTGACTTCCTGAGCGTGCGCCAGTTGTCCTTCGGGTTGAAGCGCTCGCACTTGGTCGTGCGGGATCTTCACGACACGTGGACGGCGATGATCCAACACATAGTCATGCGTAGCGTCCTGCCCGATCACGATGCCGCGCTCGATAGCCGAGCCCTTCAAAGGAATGTCTGGCAGCAACGAATCCTCGTCGGCGCCTGGGAGAAATGCCCCGAGGTCCGAAATGTGGCTTTCCTCAATCCATGCCCCGCGACGCTCATCGAGCCAATAGGTCTGCAATGGCAAGCCCGTCGTTCTTACGGCGAGCACACCGGACGCGCCCTGCCTCGCCGCATGTTTTCCCCCGCCCCAAGGCACGTTGGAACAGCCCCATATTGCGACCACAAAGGCCAAAAAGACACTGTAAAGACGACGTATGGTCAAAGCGCTGAACCCTAGCTAACCCAGGTTCCTCGCGCAAGCCGAATAAAAAATCAGCGCGTGCTGCAGATGGCGCGTAGCATCCCCTCGGTAAAAATGACAACTTGTCAATCAACGAATTTTCAGCAACGTTGAGATGATGGAGTTCTTGTCCGTCGTAGCATGGGGCCTGGTCGCAGTTGCCGTGTTGGGTGTGCCGTTAGTGCTTCCGATCGTTGCATTGGTGATCAGTGTACGGCGGACTGGCGTCGATAGCTCCCTTTCACGGAGGATCCAGAATCTGGAAAACGAGATTCAGAAGCTCCGAGCGGACCTGGCGAGAATTCGACAAGACGCTAGTTCGACCGCTGATGCGCCCAAAACCGCTCCTTCTGTGAGCGCCCCTGCAGAGCCCCCCGCACCGATGATCTTCCCTAGGGAGCCCCTCGCTGTGCCGGCACCTCCCCTCACAGAACCACCTGTTAATGCCGTTCCTAGTTCTAAGTCCGAAGAAGCAGCAAATGTGGCGATGGCATCTGCCGGTGTTACACAGACAGCAGCACCGGACACACCCACTGAAGCTGTGTCAACAGTGGATTGGGAACGGTGGTTGGGTGTGCGAGGTGCTGCAGTTTTGGGTAGCGGCGTACTTGGGCTCGCTGGTCTTTTCTTCTTTAAATATTCGATCGATCACGGGCTTATCTCGCCCATGCTGCGTGTCATCCTTGGAACGCTTGCGGGTATCGGCTGTATCGGGTGGTCGCAGCAGGTGCAACGTCGCTATACGGTGACATCCAACGCGTTAGCCGGCGCTGGAATTATCCTACTCTACGCAGCGTTTTGGGCGGCTAGAACGCTATACAATCTAGTGCCATTGGAGTTGGCGTTCGGTCTTATGGGAGCAACCACTTTCGTGTGTTGCATGCTGTCCGTTCGACATCAATCTCTGGTTATTGCGGTGCTTGGTCTTGTAGGAGGTTTTGCGACGCCCCTCCTTTTGGCCAGCGATGCCAACCAGCCGTTTGGACTATTTAGCTATGTGCTCGTATTAGATGCAGGCTTTCTTTACATCGCATACAAACGGCGCTGGGCAGTGGTTGCACTGTTGGCGCTAGTCGCCACAACGCTTTTGCAGACGCTGTGGTTCTTTACGCGCATGACTCCTGAACAAATGGCGCTCAGCCTGGGAATTTTTGGCGTGTTTGCCATGGTGTTCGCGTTCACGGCTAGGAAAACAGATCCAACGGAGAACACTCTGTGGTCGAGCGCTCGCATGGGCGGTGTACTGATTCCCTACGCGTTTGCATTTAGCTTGGCGCAGCAAGCGGAGTTTGGTCCTCGGTTTTACCCCATTGCTATCCTCCTTGGACTACTTGCAGCGGCAGCAAGCTGGATCGAGAGAAGGACGCAACCCAAGGCATCGTGGCTCAGCACCGGCGCGGCCGCGGCTACGGTCGCTGTTATGGCTTCTTGGCTGTTATCCCGCGTTTTTGTGACATCGGGGATTGCGTGGGAAGCCGCGTGTTGTGCTGTGGCGCTAAACTTGGTCTTTCACGTGTTTAGGGAAATCGATCGGGGGACATCACGCACCAAAGGCGCTATTGCTGCAGCACTTATCGCCAACTTCGGTTCGTTTGCCTGCTTATTGGTAGCAGCGACGCAGGCCGTTGATGTTCCTTTTTGGCCGTGGCTTAGTGGCTGGATCGGTTTAACCGCTCTTTTGTACCGCCAAGCCATGATCACGGATGAGCCGAAGTTACAAATGTGGGGCGCTCTGGCTTTTAGTGGTGCGCTTGGCATTGTGTACACGTGGCATCACTCCAACAGCAACTTTCCACGCTTCTCTCTATTCATGGCCATCGTTATGCTTTTGGGAGCGTTGCTTTTCGCGCCTGGCTTGTCCAAGTTTCATGAACGTTGGGCGTGGTATGCGTCTGCGCTTGCGGCGCCCGTCTGGTTTTTGCCCCTCAAAGAAGCCTATGAAACATGGCTTGGGCAAAGCACCATTGGTGCTTTGCCACTGGGCCTCGCTACGTTGCCTTTGCTTGGCGCCTTGCGCTCACGCGCCGTCTGGCCTGAGAATGCTGCGCTTCGAAAAACGGCACTGGCGTGGTACGGGGCATCCGCGCTCGGTTTGATTAGCATTGCCGTTCCGCTCCAACTTGAGCGCGAGTGGATCACGATCGGTTGGGCTTTGGAAGCACTGGCGGTGACTGCGTTATGGAAACGCCTCGATCACGCGGGATTGAAGTGGCTTGCTATGATGTTGTTTGCAGTCGTGACGGTGCGCTTGGTGTTGAATATTGAAGTGCTTGACTACCATGCACGCGGACCCTATCCGATCGTCAACTGGCTTTTGTATACCTACTGGGTGCCGGTGTTCAGCATGCTAGGGGCCTATGTGCTTCTGGCATCGGCCGAGACATCGCGTGTGCGCGATTGGGAACGCTTTTTGTATACACAAGGACATGCCACCATGGCGGCTGCGATTGCAATGGCTGCGATAGTGCTTATTTTTGTATGGATCAATTTGGCGATTTACGATTGGTTTGCAACGGGACCCTTGCTCACCATTAACTTTGAACGACAACCCGCCAAGGATCTGACGACGTCGTTCGCGTGGGCACTTTATGCTGCGATCTTGCTCGCCATTGGGATGAGCCGAAAGTCGCGCGCTCTACGTTGGGTGAGCTTGGTGTTTTTCATCGTGACCATAGGCAAAGTTGGGATTTATGATTTGGGAGAGCTTGAGGATCTTTACCGCGTCATGTCGCTTCTTGGCCTTGCGCTCGCGTTGATTGGCGTCTCACTCGCCTATCAACGCTTTGTGTTCCGCAAGTCTGTGGACACCTTATAAAGGGGCCTTGTTGTGATCGCCAGTTTAGCGTGAGTAGAACTCGAAGCATGCTTTTTTGAGCGATCTCGCACGGCAATCACATGACCGAAAGTATGCGTGTGAATGTATTCATGCGTGGTCAGTGTCATGAGTCATTAGAAAAGTCCTAGTCATAAATCTTTAAGAATGACCGCTGGGTTAGTGTTCAGTTAGGCCGCTTTGGGGCGGCTATGGTTAGGATAAGCGTCCGCTTTTTCGTGAGGCGGCAGCCGCCGTTGTTGCAGTGCCGATCGTGCTACTGGTCGTGACCAGGGATCACCGGTATCTTTTTGGCTGCATTTACGGTTAGTGCCTCCCAGCGGCCTATTCCTGGTAGTACTAGAGACAACAAAGACGGGACAATCACTCTCACATTTCCCGATGGGCAGGAAATCACTCTAGATCCCGCTGATCCTAAGGTGCCAGCCAGCATTCTTGATATTATTAGACGTGCGATTCAATGGATGCATGAATTGGCAGAGCTTTGCGCCAATACTAGTGGTGACGAGCGGTGCAACTCAGAATGTGTCCATGAGATGACTTTCAAAATGGCCCGTTTCCTACTGCACCTGGAGATCTGGTTGGGGGATTCTTTGCTTGAGGCCGATGCTCTGTGTGATCTTAGTAGGGCTTTGGAGGAGGTCGGCGACGACATTAACTCAGGCTCCTACTTTCGCGACGCCGCGGGCAATCCATAACAAGGATTTCGCGTCATTCCCAAGACACGCTGAACGTCATCATGCATAACCTAGCCGCAACAAAGCAATCTCTATGACGGCAAAACAATTCAACCGGAGAAGTTGTGGGCAGATGGACGCTGCGAGCACCCCATCAAGCATCAGCACATGAAGATGGGGATTGAGGCACAACGCTAAATCAAAGCGCTGCACAAGAAGGAAGGTAAGATTGCGTATCTTGGCCTTTTCAATGTCACTGTGGCGCATATTGAAATCGCGCTATCACGGGCTTTTGGGTTACCTGGAACTGACTCGGTCAACTAAATCTTTACTGTTCGAAGCAGTAAAGACGGCGCTCAGACCCGCAATCGGAATAGGCGCCTTCGTTCAACCAGCCAGCGTTCGGAAATTCCGCTACGCCCACCATACCAAGTCCTGAGTCACCTCCAATAGAACTCGCTACCGTCCATTCTTGGCAATGTCTGGTTTCGTGGCCTACGCCATTGGCAAAGGACCCCGTCCATACGCCGCATTCGTTGTACAACGCCATCAAATCGCCTTCATTGCATTCCAAGACGGATCCTTGCTCCGTCATGTTGATGGCATGGTCTAAATGCGGCGTGAGATCGGAAGATACAAGCTGAGCTTTATTGGCGGCAACCAATGTTGTTTGATTGATCAAGTACCATGGGCCAACATCCACGATTCTTTCAATCGCTTCATCCTCGGGGACTGACAAAAATGCCATCCAATCACCACCTAAACCTGCGTGTTGTGCAAGGTCTATGCAAACCGCAGTGGCCGCTTCAATCCCTCCGATGTCACCTTTGTACTTGGTCGACGAAACGAATACGCGTTTGCGAAGTGAAATATCAACATCGACCGGGGTGTCTGTGGAGTCGTTGTCCGCGTCACTCGACGCATCAAGGCCTGTTACACAAGTGTTTGTTGTCGGATCACATGTCCATCCAGAGACACATGGGCAGCGACGGCCGTCGAGCTCGATGGTGCGAGCGCAGCCTGCGATAAAACACAGCATCGTCAATATAGGTGCGGCGTACGGCAAAACCCCCATGGGCGTGATTCTAGCGTGCTAGAATCAGCGGAGCAAACACACCGCAAAACACTGGGAAGAGGGTTAACCGTCAGCGTTACTTCACTCGAAGAACGAGCGTATAACACCCTGACATGTCGTGCCGTTCGCCACACACTCCCAGTGCATGTCGTAGCCGTCAAAAGGGTTTGTGTCCATCAGAACACCCATTGCCCCAGCAAACCCGCGCGCAACCATTCACAGTGAATACGATTCATGCAAGCTCAACAGAGCTGCACGAATTCTCGCTCGCAAAGCCAAAATCGAGGTCAAAAAGAAAGAACAACCCAGTCTATATAAGCATTTGTTATGATTTGGAAATTTCTGGGCGAGCTCGAGAACGCAAAGCGAGACCCACTAGCAATAGGAGCAATAGAGAACGAAGTTCGTTTTCGCTGAAAACGCTGACACTGCATCCGCCATCTGCGACCCCGGAGCCTGGCCCGGGAATAGGATCCGCGGCATCGACTGGGGCATCAGGAGGCCCTGGCTCCGGGTCGCCTACTTGAAAATAGTCAGGCACGCCGTTTTCGTCCTCATCCGGACAAATGTAACCGTGGGGGCATTCTTCTGCATCACTCAGGCTGTCGCCATCGCCGTCGTTCTCAAGAATAGGAAATAGAAAAGGGAAGTTTGCCTTGGGCGAAACGTAGCCCCGGTTTTGGCAGGATACTCCTCTTCGCGGTCAGCCATGACCTTCACGAATTGTTGGATTGTCAATTCACGCGTTAGGATAATGTCTGTGTGCCGCCATGCTCCGTAGCAACAACTCTAGCTGCTTCTCGTGACCTTATACGGTCTGAAGTCTGTGGACACCTACTGAAGAAGCCTCGTTGTGATCGCCAGTTTAGCGTGAGTAGAACTCGATGATGAGTTGCATCTCGATGGGAAACAAAATCGAATGCTCATCGGGAAGCGCTTTCACGGTAGACTTTAATTCCCCTTCGTTGACATCGAGCCAATCCGTTTCAAACAGCCGTCGGCTCTCTGTTCCTGCCACAACCGAAGCATGCTTTTTTGACCGATCTCGCACGGCAATCACATCCCCGACCTTGATACGAAACGAAGGAATATCAACCTTTTTGTTGTTCACGAGTATATGACCATGATTGACAAGTTGCCGTGCAGCCGGGATTGAGACGGCAAAGCGTGAACGAAACACGGCGTTATCGAGGCGTCGCTCGACAAGCTCCGCCAGCTTGGTGGAGGTATTCTGACGACTGGCCGACGCTTCTTTCATCAGGTTCTGCAGTTGGCGCTCTCTCAAGCCATAGTTGAATCTTAACTTTTGCTTCTCGATCAGGCGTTTGCCGTATTCAGTGATTTTGTGGCGCTGGTTGCCGTGCTGACCGGGACGAAACGGCCTTCGATCGCTGGTTTTGGGGGATAAGCCCGGCAAATCTACGCCTAAAGCGCGCATCACACGCACCCGAGGCCCTGTGTATCGACTCATGGTTTTTATCCTCAACAAACGGTTCGGCGGAAGCCTATCACTAATGAAATTGATTTTCTATATCAACATTGGACCCTGGCTTCGGCGGCATGTTGGGGCCCCCTGGCCGAGAGCGCGTAGCGCCGTAGACGCTTCTGAACCCGAGTTGCGTCTGCGTGCACTTCGCTACGCAGAATGACCAAGCAGAACTACAATCCCCTGAGCATGCTCGTTTTCATCCAGCTCCTACACACCCTGATCACCTCTTGGAACTACGCGTGCCTGTTTTACCTAATCTACTGTCATCTCAAAGACCGGTGCGACACCTTTTATTGGATCGCGATGATATCGATTGCCTTGGAGGCCATTGCAATTGTCCCGCTAGGCTTTGTGTGCCCCCTGCGACTTTATGTGAGCCACCACTACTCCCCTCAGACGCCAGATATCTTTTTCCCCGACTCGTGCGCGCAGTGGATCATGCCTACTGGGATCGCTTTGTTTGTGATTGTTCTACTCACCAAAGGATGGTCACTTTGGAGACGCACACCGTGACCATTAAGAATAGTGATATGTGGAACAGCCGAATCGAAATGCGTGTCCGTACGATAAAGCAACGGCGGTGATTAAGTTCGGCGAGGTAGACGTTGTCTATGAGGCGGGTTGTTCGTGCTGCTAAATCCTGCGATTGCATCCTTCACAACACATCATACGCCAACGACCTTTAGCCCGGATGCCCGACTTGCTGTGGCGAGTTGCTGATCATGGGTTGCCACGACAAAGTCATCGCCGACCTCGGATACCAGCTCGAGTGCCGTCGCCAAATGGATTGCATCAAGCGTTCCAAGCACTGTGGGCATAGGGCAAGCAGCTCTGCCGAGAACTTTATCGTTGATGGCAAGCACACTAATTGAAGGCAGGATTCGTCTAAACTCCTGCTGCAGCATCGCAACGTCGTCATCTCCTATCTGGCCAAGCAGGCGAGCACGGTCAATGACTCTGGCAACTTCGAGTTCAAGTAGTCGCGACGCATAGGCTTGCTTGATGCGAGACCATTCCTTTAAAGAGCGTGGCTCTCCAAAGAGAAGACGTAAAAGAACGCTCGAATCGAGGAACACATTCATCGACGCGCGCGGTCTTCCTCTAACAAACTCAACGTATTTGTTCCGCGAAACGAAATGCTTTGCACTTTGAGTGCCCCAAGGCAGGGACTGGCGCGATCTCGCGGCCTGACAATAAGCGGCTCCTTTCCAGGATCGTAAGGGACCAACTTCGCAATCGGCTCGTCGCGATCGGTGACAACGATAGAAACGCCAGCGCGAACGTATTTCATATACTGACCCAGATGATTCTTGAGCTGAGTCGCAGTGGCCTTCTTCATGTCTATCATTGTACATTCATGTACATACATAGTCAATTCGGTATGACGAGTTGCGGAGTACGACGAACGCGGACGCGGTGTCCTCGGCCCTCTGTCCGCGCTTGTCGATGGTGCGGTACTGGACGCGCAGCTACTCAACGCGCGGGGTGAAGGCCCAGGCGAAGTACTCCCAGCCTTCGAACGCCTCCCGGCGCAGCTCGGTCAGCTCGTTCAGCATGAACGCCACCATCTCGAAGAAGCCTCGTCCGGGTCATCCGTCACGACCTGCACGAACTGGCACCTGTCGTTGACGAACGTCTTGAGGTCGGCGAGGTCGTCCTGGTTCTGCCGCCAGGGCTCGATTCGCTGCGACAACGCGTTCCAGACGAGAGTGACCGGGTTGCCAGGGATGCGGGTGAACGGGCTCCCGTCCACTCCATCCAGAATCTTCAGGATCATGGTCAACGTGAGGAGCCGCTGCTACCCGTCGACGGCAGCCCGCCCCTTGAGCGTGGTAAGCCAACTCAACGCGAGCCTGCGACTGCGAGCGAGTGCCGGCCGTGACCTTTTTTCAATCGCGTTCGCTTGAAAGGACGCTTGCCATGATCACTCCCTGAACCTCAAATTCATCACTTTGAAATCCCTAGGCTTACGTCTGGCCAATGCAGGCTTGGTTGTTTATGGGGCCATAGCTGACCAGTATAGGTGTCTCAGTCCCCGCCACTTATTTCTTGATCGGCTGAAATATCTCAATAATTTCAATGCTCATAAATCTCGAACGATTGAGCGTATCACGCGAAAGAAGGTGATGTATGGATAGTTAGCCAAGCAGTGCCAACTTGACACCGCATCCGGCACGTGCTTACTCGATCAACATGCGAAATGAGCTTAGCCAAAGCAATTAACGGGGATTCATGTGAAGATGACGTGAGCGGATTTGGTATCGATACGCCTTGCAAGATGCATTGGAGATCGTTCAGCGGGACGTCGTCTTATCCAATGGCATCGCCCACAATTGCACAGAGATTGATTTTCCGCTGAGCGCTGCATCGCTTTGCATCGATGAGGAAAGCGAGTGCGCAGAAAAGCTAGCGCTCAATCCAGTCGTGCTGAGGGTCAGTTCCGAGGCGGACGATGAAGTGTTTGTCAACGTGTTGATGGGTGCTGGTCAACATCGCGTGATGCGTTTTCACCTGACTGCCCCAGCTGTTGAAGCCACTTTATACCTTGGTGCGTGGAAGAATTATCTGGCAGGCTATGTCAACAACGATGAAGACGATACCCCGGTAGCGGTACCGACCACCGCCCGTGGCGAGATTGTCCTTCGGACGGAGAAAACAAGCGAAACGCTGTACTCAGCAGTTGTGCGAATTGCCGATGGCATCGATGTGGTCATGGCTGGCGACGACGGCGAGAATGAAGCTGCAACGGAGTTTCACTTTGCCGCGGCTGACCCTGCCATACAGTTAACAATTGACACAGCTTCTGATGTTTGGGAGGCGGTGGCATCCTTGAACAAGATCACGCTTGTCATCCCGACTGACGATTGCGAACCGGAATTCGAAGATTGCCCTGCTGATCCGGAACCACCAGCCGTACTGACCTTTCCTTCGTTGAGCGGCACATTTCGCTACAGTGACATTATCGAGTTTGTCGACGTGAATTTCGGCGAAGAAGCCACTAAAGCGACCTATGGAAACGACACGGTGTTCTCTATGGATATCAACCCTGAAGCGGAACGCCAGTTTTCAGGTAAATTAGCATATGTGGATAATGGCGTCATGTTGACGCTACAGCCCAAGCTAGATGCAGCTGTGGCACTCAAGCTCAGCGATCTCTTGGACGAAGAGTCTCCGGATTATTTGCACGATCAGCTCTTTGACCTCTCATTTGGAGCCGCCCCGGCAGGGAAAATACTGCTTCGTGCCGATCCTGATTGTTTGAGTGTGGATTCTGCAGACCAATTTGAATTGATTGACGGACCGTTCTCACTCCATGAAACACATGCTCTGGACAATGCGCAGTACACCCTCAGCATTGACCCAGGCATGTGCTTGAATGAACTGGGCGAAAGTCTGGACGAGCGGTTCCTTGGTGCGAACTTCGATCAGCAGAGCTGCCAATAACGGTAACCCTGAGCAGACATGAGCACTGGCGCGCCCCTCGGGCAGTTGCACCAGCATGACAAAACGACTGCGTCGTTCCACCAAGGTCGCAATGGCAGACTTACCGCCTCTTAGATGTTTACTAAGCTCGCTAGGTAAAGAGCCTCGGGATTGGACGTGAAGCGATTGATAAATCGTTTCATGACTGACACACATGCCAAGGTCCTTAGGATAGTCCCTGCGTAGCCGTGCGGCTATCTGCTGGGGCAAAAAGCGTTTGCAAAGCCAGCTTTGCACTTGAGCAGCAAGGGCAAGGTTAGTTTGCAGCTCGCGCTATCTTTTTGCCAATGCTGCGAAACGAGCAGCCCGCACTGAGCCCCCGAGATATCTCCTCTCGATCCAGCATACTGAGCCGGTGGGCCGAGCGGGTAACCAAGAAAGCCTATGCGCCGGATTGCGTGAGGTGACATTTCTGCTATCCCTGCTGAGCGGTGCGGTCAAGACGAATCAGTAAAGCCTTTGTATCCGTGGTTGTTTTGTGTTGTGCCGGCGGAGCGATGGGCTGCCATCTTGGGGCCGAATCTCCAGCAAATGCCGATACGCAGGGTCAGTTTGAACAGCGGGTTGAGCAGCAGAGCGTCACGGTGCTGACAGATGGACCGTTGCTGTCTCTAACCGAACGGGGAGTTTTTGTACCGAGTGGCAGGCGTGTGTACGAGCTGCTTGAAGAGAACGAGCTTGATTACCATTACTTTGCACCATTTCATGCGTACACTGTAGCTGGGCATGCAGGCATCCGTTTGATTGTCGCCTCTGAAACGGGTGATTTTGGTTACGTCGCTGCCAGCCAGGCTCGAAATCAGGGGGCGAGCAGCCAAGCGATTTTGGAGCGACGAACAATAGCCAAGGCCTGCCCGCTTTTTGGAATTAGCCGCGAGCATCGCGCCGAGCCGTTGCGCCAGCTTGCAAGTGGCACGATGCTGTCGTCCCTTGATCGGCTTTCCAATTTTGCAGTCGTGCACGACGGTACCGCGCTCTGTGTTGTCAGTCGACATTGCGTGTACGAGCCTCTGCGGCCAAAGATTGGCGATACAATCGAATACACAAACGCGTCAGGGGCTTTGCGCCGTATGGTGTTCCAGCCGCCCCAATTGGCATTTCAAAACGCTGCGGGACAAACAAAGTATGCGCCTAACTGGGTGGCAGAATATCGCGATTGGATAGAGACTCTTAAGGACCTCATCGACCTTGGTGTCATTGCGCCTGACACGCTGATAATCGAGCCAGTGCCCATGGCCAGGCCACAATGGTGCCCCCCGGACGACTTGGCGCGAAGCGCCGAATACGCAATCAACCCACAAGGCGACTCGTCGCGATCCAATGTCTTTCATGACGATTCCGCCCTTCTTGAACAAGCACAGCAGCGTCGGCAGCGGATCCTAAACGAAATGCAGGAAATGCTGGCCAGTGTCATTTGGGATTACCAGATACAAGGCACGACCCGCATGTGGGTGTCGCGGGTCCGAGTCAAAGGTTCGATCTACGACAATAGCGTGTTCGGAAGGAATCTTACCTGCGAGGTGCTAAAAGAGTTCGTGGCCTGTCCGTTGTCGATACCGTCTCAGCAATTCGTCAGCCTCAAAGGAAGTTGGACCAACGATTATTTTGAAGCGAAGTATCGACAAAACTATCCGGCCGAATCACAGGTTGAGAGCGATGCGATGTTGGTACCGCTAAGGCCCTTCAGGTGCGAAGACGGGTTATCGGGGCGAACCCCCTATCGCTTGCATTGGATTGAATAGACTCAAACGTAACTTTGCCGAGAAAATCGTTCATTGGCTTTGTTCGTCGTTGTGAAATCTAAAAGGTGCCGATACGTCCGCCTTGTCCGTCGAGGCTCGGCGCGACGCTGGCATGCATTCGAAATTTGGTTTGCGCGTTCGAGCGTTTTTATTGCTGCGGGGGCATGGTCTGCGAGTTTTCATAACCGATGATTCCGCCGACTAAGGGACCAATAAGATAGGTCGTAACCCCAGACACAGCTAAGAAATCCGAATCCTCATTGAACGTCATCATCAATAGGCCTGCCGGTATGCTAACGGCTGCCCCGATCAGTTCACCAAGATATGTGCTCCCTAAGCTGCCGTTGCCTCCGGCGAGTAGGCTTGATCCCGCCAGAACGGCATTTTTGATAACAGACGCATTTTCTAAAAGGCACCTTGACATTACTAAAAAGTAATATAAATTAAAAGTTATGTGGACAATCCTGGAGAGCCATGATGTTCACAAAGCCGTACTGAAGGTCCCTAGAGAAGTATTAAGTAACTATGAATTTTGGAAAAATATTGTGCGTTTTCAAGGCCCCCAGGGACTTAGGGGAATTAGGAGACTTCACGATGAGGCGCTTAAAGGTAAACGCAAAGGCGAGCGCTCGTCACGGCTTAGTATAAAATACAGAGTAATTTATGAAGTAGAGGACAAGACTGCAATCGTAAGCGTGCTCGATCTCACCGCTCACGACTACCGGAGATAACTATGGCCCGTAAACGTTTATACCCTGAAAAGACTTACATTAGTCTCACGGTTGGTGAATCTGTGCGTATTGCAAGAGAGCTTCAAGAGCTGACCCAGCTTGAACTTGCTGAAAAGACTGGTTTAGCACAAGCGACGATATCAGCCATCGAAAACAATCGTGTTTCGTTGGGAGTCGAAAGAGCCAAACGCCTTGCGCGTGTCCTTGGAGTGCATCCGGCTGTACTGCTTTTTCCTGACTGGCATGCCCAGCAGAAGCAATGGAAAGAGGCCGGCTAAATTAGCCGTTAGCCATCTAAAGCCTGCTGGATATCGTCGCCCGAGGGCGGTGACGATCGAGGTTACACTGACGCCCTGTACATAATTGTCAAGTCGGTTTGGATGGTCTTTTAGTAAGTGGTCGGCAAAGGTGCGCTCAACGCGGTCCAACATGGCGATCCGACGCGTGCCGAACGTGCACGCAGAGCGGCTTCGCGGATTCGGCGTATAACCATTTTAGTATCGCTCGCCATTGTATGGTTTGCGGTCCTCATGGTTCGTGGCTGCGCCTGAGCTGATCATTTCCGACACTGGCCACTATATGTAGTTGACGAGTTGTAATGCACTACGATAGGTTGTGCCCTGTGTTGGTGCTCTGAGGTATTTCAGGGCTGAAAAGGGAACCCGGTGGGAATCCGGGACTGCCCCGCAGCGGTAAGTGAGAACGAAACCCACGACAAGCACTGGTTTTTCGAAACTGGGAAGCGGTGGGCGGTAGAAAAGCGGTGAAAGCCGAAGCGCTCGCGAGTCCGAAGACCTGCCAACACCGGCGCCGGAGAGACAACCGACGCTGGTGCGACCTGGAAGCCTCGAGGGGAGGCACGAAGGTCGGAGTGGGCAGTGTTCAGCCCATCTTCGGTCCCATCTTGTCCCTTCACGTCGGGTTTCCAGCGGCCCTCAGGGGCAATGCTTGATACGGACGAAGAGGAGGACCTGGATGCTGAGTGAAACAACCCTAACGAGCAACGGAGCGACATCGTTGCGAACGAATCTCCCTGCAACGACTGCGCGTGCCATGGAGGATGCGTATCCGCAGACGTCGATGCGCGTGAAAAAGCGCAACGGCTCAAGTGAACCTGTCGACGTCAACAAGATCGTCCGGGCGGTGAATCGGTGCTGCGTGGGTTTGGTGGATGTCGATGCGCTTCGAGTTGCGACTAAAACCATCAGCGGGCTTTACGACGGCGCGAGCACGCGCGAGCTTGATCAGCTCTCGATTCAAACGGCAGCAGGGCTTATCGTGGAAGAGCCTCAGTACGCAAAGCTTGCGGCGCGGCTACTTGCGACTTACATCGAGAAGGAGGTCCGCAACCAGGAGATCCAGGCCTTTTCGCAATCCATCGCGGCGGGGCATCGGTTAGGGCTAGTTAACGACCGGCTTCAAACGTTTGTCGCAGCCAATGCGCGCAAGCTAAACGATGCAATTGTATTCGAACGCGATCAGGAACTCGAATACTTTGGGCTGCGAACGCTTTACGATCGCTATCTCATCAAACATCCCAAAACCCGCCTGGTCATCGAGACGCCGCAGCAGTTTTTCATGCGCATCGCCTGTGCGTTGTCGGAGTCGGTGCCAGAGGCGCTCGAGCTTTACCAACTTCTTTCGAGGCTTGAGTATCTGCCAAGCTCGCCGACGCTGTTCAACTCGGGTACCAGGCACGAGCAGCTCTCAAGTTGCTTTCTGCTGGATTCGCCCGAAGATCACCTTGTGGACATTTACCAGCGGTACGCCGACGTCGCGATGCTCTCCAAGTTTTCGGGCGGCATCGGCTTAGCGTACCACCGCGTGCGCTCGCGAGGTTCGCTCATTGAAAGCACCAACGGCCATTCCAATGGCATCATCCCCTGGCTCAAAACACTCGATGCGTCTGTGGCCGCAGTCAATCAAGGCGGCAAACGCAAAGGTGCCTGCTGCGTGTATCTTGAGCCGTGGCATGCCGACATCGAAGCGTTCCTTGAGCTGCGTGACAACACTGGCGACGAAGCAAGCCGTACGCATAACCTCAACCTTGCCAACTGGATTTCTGACCTGTTCATGCGTCGAGTTGAAAAGGACGAGCTCTGGAGTTTGTTTGATCCGAAAGTAGTTCCCGACTTGCCTGACCTCTATGGCGAAGCGTTCGAGCGCCGCTACGAAGAGGCAGAAGCGCAAGGGCTTGCTGCAAAGACTGTCAAAGCGCGCGAGCTTTACGCGCGGATGATGCGAACGCTTGCTCAGACTGGAAACGGTTGGATGACGTTTAAGGATAAGTCCAATCGTGCCTGTAACCAAACTGCGCTCCCCGGACGCGTCGTGCATCTTTCCAACCTGTGCACTGAAATCCTTGAGGTGACCTCCTCAGGCGAAACGGCGGTGTGTAACCTTGGCTCGATCAACCTCGGCCGGCACACCGTCGTTACCGACGATGCTGGTGTGTCATTCGACTTCGAAAAGCTCGCCAGCACCGTAAGGAGTGCAGTGCGTCAGCTCGATCGCGTTATCGATCTCAACTTCTACCCCATCGACGCCGCGCGGGAATCCAATCTGCGCTGGCGTCCCATCGGACTTGGGCTGATGGGACTGCAGGACGTTTTCTTCCAGATGCGGCTGCCTTTCGACAGTCCGGAGGCGCGCACGCTATCAAAGCGTATTTCCGAGGAAGTCTATTTCAACGCGCTATCGACGTCTGCGGATCTTGCGGAACAGAAGGGACGGCATCCTGTTTTCGAAGAGACGCGTGCTGCAAGGGGTGAGCTTCAGTTCGAGGTGTGGGGCGTGGTTCCCGAGGACACGGAACGCTGGGCGCATTTGCGCGCGCGCATTGCACAACACGGCCTGCGCAACTCGCTGCTATGCGCGATTGCACCGACGGCGACCATCGCTTCTATCGCTGGCTGTTATGAATGCATCGAACCGCAAGTCTCAAACCTCTTCAAGCGCGAGACTCTCTCCGGCGATTTTGTTCAAGTAAACCGCTACCTTGTTGCCGAGCTCAAAGCACTCGGGCTGTGGAATGAGCCGATGCGCGCCACGTTGAAGCTCGCCGAGGGTTCTGTGCAGGGGATCGACGCGCTGCCTGAAGCCTTGCGAGTTATCTACCGAACTGCATGGGAGATCCCGATGCGCTCGCTCATCGACATGGCGGCAGACCGCGGTGCCTTCATTGACCAAAGCCAATCACTCAATCTCTTCATTGAGAATCCAAATATCGGTCAGCTTTCGTCGATGTACTTCTATGCTTGGAAAAAGGGACTGAAGACCACGTACTACTTGCGGTCGCGCCCGGCGACTCGCATCGCCAAGGCCACGGTTGAGACGTCCACCGAGGTGTCGCAGAGTAACGATGGTGACCCGCGAGGGGAGACCGGCTGGACGGTTCCACCTCCGCCGCCCGTTTCCGTCAACGCCGATGCCGGCGCTACCGACGCCGCCGCGGTGGCGTGCTCGCTCGAGAACCCCGAAAGCTGCGAGGCCTGCCAATGAGCGCCGTCAACCGCCCCGCCCGCCTCCTCGATCCCGGCCTGTGCTTGACGCTTAGGCCGATGGCGTACCCGAAATTTTTCGAGATGTACCGGGCTGCGATCAAGAACACCTGGACCGTCGAAGAGGTCGACTTCGCCACCGACGTCGGTGATTTGAACAACAAGATGACCGACGCCGAAAGGCACATGGTCCAGCGCCTGGTCGCTTTCTTCGCAACGGGCGATTCCATCGTGGCGAACAACCTCGTCTTGAACCTCTACAAACACATCAACGCGCCCGAAGCGCGCATGTACTTGTCGCGGCAGCTCTACGAGGAGGCACTGCACGTGCAGTTTTACCTCACGCTACTCGATACCTACGTGCCAGATCCGGAAGACCGCCACCGAGCGTTCGCCGCCGTCGAGAATATCCCGTCGATCCAAAAGAAGGCTGCGTTTTGCATGCGGTGGCTCGACTCCATCCAGGGCCTTGAGCGATTGGAGACGCGCGAACAGCGCAAGCAGTTTTTGTTGAATCTCATTTGCTTTGCGGCATGTATCGAAGGGCTCTTTTTTTTCGGGGCGTTTGCGTATGTGTATTTTCTTCGGTCGCGAGGACTTCTGCACGGGCTTGCTGCGGGCACCAACTGGGTGTTTCGCGATGAGAGCGCGCATATGGACTTTGCGTTCGAGGTAGTCAAGACGGTGCAACGCGAAGAGCCTGAACTCTTTGACGACTCGCTTTCTAAAGCGGTGTTCGACATGATCGAAGAAGCCATCGATTGCGAAACGCAGTTTGCACAAGACTTGCTTGGCGCTGGCGTTGTAGGCATGTCGGTCCATGATGTTCGGAGTTACCTCGAGTTTTGTGCTGACCAACGGCTTGCAACACTCGGACTGCCACGACGCTACCACGCCAAAAACCCGTTTTCGTTCATGGATCTTCAAGACGTGCAGGAGGTTACGAATTTTTTCGAACGTCGTGTCTCGGCGTATCAGGTCGGCGTTTCGGGAGAGGTGGTACTCGATGCAACCTTCTGAGGTCGAAACCGTATCTGCAGGCCAGATCACTGAAGTACGCCTGGTTGAGATGGTGTTTCCAGAACAGACGAACCATTACGGTACGCTGTTTGGCGGCCAAGCACTTTTTTTCATGGACAAAGCAGCGTTTATCGTCGCTTCGCGCTATGCGCGTCGTACGGTCGTCACGGCGTGCAGCGAACGGTGCGACTTTCACATCCCCATCCGTCAAGGGCAGCTCATTGAGCTCGTAGCCCATGTCGTCGAAACGGGCAAAACATCCATCACTGTTGAAGTCGACCTTTACGCTGAAGATCTGCTGAGCGGCGATCGCCAACTTGGCACCAAAGGACGCTTCGTTCTAGTGGCACTCGATACGTATGGCAAACCAACGGCCGTGCCGCCCTTTGACATTGAATCCCAATCGTAAAGTAAAAAAGAACCGGGTCCACATTCCCTCCACCAAAAGGCAATCGCGTGATCGGGCCAGCTCCACAAGTTCCTGGGCTTGCTGCGCACTGCAAGTAAATGTTTTTTCGCATAACACGTGTTTACCGTGCTCTAGGAACAACTTGGCATGTTCAAAGTGATAAGAATTGGGTGTGGCGACATGAACAATGGCGATATCGGGATCGCTCGCAAGATCCGCATAACTTCCGTAACCGCGGGGCACCCCAAGTTTCTGCGCCAATGCCTGTGCCTTTTCCAGTGAACGGGATCCGATAGCGCATAACTCCGATTGCGGATGATCAATGATGGCCTTGGCAAATGTTTTGGCCATGCTTCCGGTACCCGCGATGCCCCAGCGAATACGGCGTGCGCACGACTTGTTATCCATAGAGGATCTGGCTACGGCTTTTTGGTCCCGCTTTCAAGGTGCGCTCGCGCGATCAACAGAGTAGCGGTTAATCATCATCTGCAGCGCATACGATGACGGAAAAGCTTGGAGGAACTTGATACCCCATCTGATCCCCGGTTCCACATTGGTAGGGAACATCGCCACAAACAAGCACCCCTGGATTGGCTAGACAATCACTATCCTGCTGTCTCGACATGGCACAAAACGCGATTCTTTCCTCCACACGTCCCTGTTTGAGTGTTTCCACACAAGCATGCGGACAGTTTTCATCTTGCCAGAGGGGTTCTTTTCCATCTTCTTGCACGCAGTTTAATGCCGTATTCCCATCGCAGTATGCATCGCCTGTGGAGCAGGGTTCATCCGCGCAACTAGCCAAAGAACCAACAAGCAGCATAGCGATTAGTGCTTTTGTCATAATCCCTCCATCACAGCTTTCTGTGATGGTCCCTGAGTGCAAGACATATGCCAGTTATTTTACACAATTACTTGGCTAGGGGAGTGAAGTGATGTGTGGTTGCGCCATCACAGTGTGGCAATTCAAATACACGAGATAGAAACTCCGCCGTATGTAGCGCTAATACCTCCGAGCGTTCGAATTAACTGTTTCGAGCCGCTCGCCCGCTACGGCGCAAGTGTCCATTGCATGATCTGGAAGCCATCGGGTCCATCGTAATCCGCAGTGAGCCAAGGGCCTAAGCGTACCATGCCGTCGGCATCGGATCCACTGGTCCGTTACTTTGCGATGGCGCGCGGTCTTCAAGACAAGGGCGCCGGATACGACGTTGCTGCCTTGGAGATGACGAAGTGGTTTGACACCAATTATCACTACATCGTTCCTGCGCTCGCGAGCGGACAGGCGTTCAAGCTCGATGCGTCCAAGATCGTGGCCGAGATCGAGGAGGCGCGCTCGGTTCGGCTTGCCGTTGTTTCCCACGACGACCATCGGTTCGTTCCCGCAGACCAACGACGTGCGCGGCGCGCGTGCAGCGTGGCGTGCAGGGCGGATGTCCGAAAAGGACTATGACACCTTCCTGAAGGATGAGACGCGCAAGTGCGTTGAGAGGCAGGAGCGGATCGGGATCGACGTCCTTGTCCACGGCGAGTTTGAGCGCACCGATATGGTTGAATACTTTGGAGAGAAGCTCGATGGTTTTGCGTTCACCCAAAATGGCTGGGTGCAAAGCTACGGCTCGCGTTGTGTGAAGCCGCCGGTTTTGTTTGGTGATGTTGCACGGCCACACGCCATGACGGTAGCATGGTCTGCGTATGCGCAATCGCTCACTCAACGTCCTATGAAAGGCATGCTGACTGGGCCTGTGACCATTTTGCAGTGGTCGTTTGTGCGCGATGACCAGCCTCGCAGCGAGAGTTGCAAACAGATCGCGCTCGCGCTCCGCGACGAGGTGACCGACCTCGAGGCGGCGGGGATCTCGATGATCCAAGTCGATGAGCCCGCGATCCGCGAAGGTCTCCCGCTCCGTCGCGACGATTGGAAGGCGTACCTCCGCTGGGCCGTAGACTCGTTCCGCCTCGCGACCAGCGGCGTCCGGGATGAGACGCAGATCCACACGCACATGTGCTACTCGGAGTTCGGCGACATCCTCGACGCGATCGCCGAGATGGACGCCGACGTGCTCTCCATCGAGACCTCGCGCTCAAAGATGGAGCTTTTGGTCGATTTCGCACGCTTCCGCTACCCGAACGAGATCGGGCCCGGCGTCTACGACATCCATTCGCCGCGTGTGCCCACGCTGGGCGAGATGGTGGAACTGCTCGAACGCGCGGGGCAGGTCCTGCCGGCGGCCCAGCTCTGGGTGAACCCCGACTGCGGCCTCAAGACCCGCGGCTGGCCGGAGGTCGAGGCCGCACTTACTCACATGGTGGAGGCGGCGCGTCTAGCTCGCGAGCGGCATGCCGCGCAGAAGACGTGAACGGAGAGAAATTCGACCCGGCTCACTGTCCGTTGTGCGGGCAGCCCAACGACTGTGCGATGCTGGACGGTAAGTCGACGTGCTGGTGTTTCGAGGAGCAAATCTCAGCAGAAGTTCTTGAACGTGTACCTCTTGCCGCGCAAGGCAACGCTTGCGTCTGCAAGCGTTGCGGGACATCCAAGACGGACCCCTACGAACGGCTTCGACGGGCGCAGGAGCTTTTGAAAGGGCGCTGACTCAATTTCAGCCCACTCTCGGATCAATGACGATGCAGTTGCAAGCCTAGGGATTTCAAAGGATGAATTTGAGGTTCAGGTTGTGATCCTGGCAAGCGTCCTTTCAAGCGAACGCGATTGAAAAAAGGTCGCGGCCCGCAGTCGCGGGGCTTGTTGGGAGGCCGGAGGATTGAGTTGCGGCTGGTTCGTCATCCCAGAAACGGAGCTGCAAGTTTTCGCCTTCGTCCGGTTTCGGTCCTGGGACCACTTGGCTTCGGTCTTTGGCGTGTGCAGCAAGGACGCCGTGATAACGCAGCAGATGAAATCTCGGTACGTATTTTTTCACAGGAAGGCTGTCACGGCCCGCCCAGCGTCGGAGGACTCTTGAGTGGAGGCAAAGACGCAAACTGTGCGCGCAACGACTGCTCATACAGGATGTGGATGGCTGCCGCTGCGAGTTCAACGCCCAAGCGTTGGCATGAATATTGCTGGGTTATTCTTCATGACTGAGAACATCATCCTACCTACTGCCTCATATGGCCTACTGTGTGCGCTGGTTTTGGCTGTAATGAGTTGCGAATCCAGCGGATCTACGGACCTGGAAAAGCACGGCGCAGGTCAAAATCTGGGGCTGGTTCCCAATCCAGCCCTACCTTGGGAGCATGAAACGCTCCTGAGTTACGCGCCGTTTCAGGGGACTCTCGTGGTTGATGGCATCAGTAAAGATGATCCTGCGCAGGGATACCTTGGCGATTGTAGCGCAATCGCCTCATTCGTCGCATTGGCTAACCAAAATGCTTCGTGGATTGAGAACGCTATCACGCAGGATACATCTGGCTACATCAAAGTTCGTTTGCACGTTTCGTCGGATGACGCTGCAGGCAATCTGCCTGATCCAGTAACGTTCGCGGCGGATGGGTTGGTCAAGGATTACCTTGTGTCTGGATTGCCCGGCCGCTCGATCGGATTGGACCGGATCGTTGAGCCTTACACTCTGTATGAGTTCTTAATTACTTCGGAATTCCCAGCAGCCAAAGACCGGCCCCTCGATCGGCCGCCGAATTTTCACTACGCTCGCAGCAGCGCGCCAGGTGAACTCTGGGTAGCCGCACTCGAAAAAGGACTCGCTGTCTATCGCTCGCAATACAAGCCCTCGAAGGTTGTCAGCGGATATGACAGCCTGGATTACGGCAATCCCATGTCTGTGATTACTGGAGTTCCAACAACCACCCTCGATCTTGGCTCGCTCGATCTGGCTATCGTAGCATCCGCGCTGCAGGCAGCTTTTGCAACAGGACCTGCAGCGGTCATTGTCGCAACATGGGAAGAGCAAACGCTCATCGATGCGCAGTTGCTTGCTAGACATGCTTACGCCTTAACAGAAATCGCGGGCAGCGGCGATACAATGCAGGTGCGGTTGCGCAATCCCCATGGGCCACAACAGGACATTTGGCTCTCGATCCAAAGCCTCATGTCATCGTTTGCGTGGATGAAAATATTGGGACATCCTTCGCAGTTTCTTTCTGCGGAGTTTATCGCGCATGCCAGCAAGTTCACCAGCAACTACGCCACCGATTGTGTAATCAATGGCGTGGGCCAGAACTTCTGTAATGTATTGCATCCGGGTTGCCTTGCGGACACACGTTTGCCTATTGACGATGCGAGTCGCCAAGCATGGGCCAAAACAGATCCCCAATGCAACGAGACGCCTATAAATCCGATGCTCAGTTGCGGCTTGATGGCGAGCATGAGAGGAATCACAAGTGCAACGCACGAAGTACATTGTGTCTTCGATGACAATCCGAATGATGCCGTGCCTAGCATCGCTGCGTACGAGGCAGATCCGGCTTGGACACGCCTTGATTCCCTGGGAGCCCGCACTTGGGACTGCCAATCTTGCTGGTACCGCACGTTGTAGTTGAGCCACCATGGGAATCAAACCCCTTACTTCAGGGCAGGCAAATCCTTCAACATGGCGGCGCCCACTTCAAACAACACGACTTACGTAACGCTCTGCATAAACTCAAAAACCTTCATCTTCACCTACACTTACTTCCCATCCCTTGATTCCTTTTTCACGGGGATCCTTCAGAAGGTGTCCCCTGATTACTAAGTGTTTGCCCACGGTGCGGCGGCAAGATGAAAATCCTCGAGTTTGTCTATACTGAAACTGGGTTCGCTAGCCGTGCACCACCGACATCGCACTTCGCCATGCAACTTTTCTTGCCCTTCGCTGGCTGAGCTCTGCTTGGCCGCGGTGCACCGCTGCGCCCGCCAACTTGTTCACTCTTGGATTTTTCCCGGCGGGCTGTGATGCACCCGCCGCAACTCAATCCTCCGGCCTCCCAACAAGCCCCGCGACTGCGGGCCGCGACCTTTTTTCAATCGCGTTCGCTTGAAAGGACGCTTGCCAGGATCACAACCTGAACCTCAAATTCATCCTTTGAAATCCCTAGGCTTTGAAAGTCGGTGCAAAGCCACCATCACCTGTCCTTCCGGCGTTGCCTACGGCGAACAAGGTGGTCCTCCCAGAATCCCCGGCGAAGCGGCTTGTTCTGTTTTGCGAATGACATCTGTAAGCTCGCCCACCCATTTTGTTGGGTACTCGGGGTGATGTACCTGTGCCGGCTGCTAGTCAAGCTCACAGTCCTGTCGGTACTGCATTGTGATGGCGTTCTTGTCCTCAGTCGGATCAGTTAGACCGAGATATATAGAGTCATACTCCGGCTTTTGTGCGTGCCAACTGTACTGGAAATACTCCTCTCTGTCGGGTTCTATCGTAATCAACGTTTCACGAACGTTGGATTCATCTTCGGTAGTAAGTATCACTTCGACCTCGAGCGGGCGGTCCGTCAGATTATCTAGAATGAACCCAATGGTACGTGTGTTGCCAGTCGAGCATTCCATGCCAAGCCACTTAGAAAACGGCAGTTCTCGCGTGTGGCCGTCATACGTGCAGCTTACAATTCTTGGATTGTGAATCTCCAGATCGGATGGATACGCAACCGCGCCGTATCCTAGATTTCTGGCGAAGTCTGAAATCGACGCGACCCAAGTATTTGCTCTTTCAACAAACGTGAACTCATCAGGCTCTAACCAATTCTCCACTTGTCCTATCGGATTGACGGAAAGATCGGTTACTGATCGGATCGGATAAGTCTTGGGCGTTGTCCCGGATTCAACGTCAAACGCATAACGGCCTGTTAATCCTTCAGTTTGTCCACACAATGTATAGTCGAGTGGAAACACATCCCTTTGCCATCCATATCCTTCTGATCTGTCCTCGAGCACCTTTGCAGAGCATTGTCCGCGAGCGACGCAGGATAGGACCTGCTCAACCCAACCCCCGACAGCGCCCAAACTTGTAAAGTACATAGTACACGGAAAACTATCTCTGCCCGTTCGTCCACATTGTGCATTCACATACGCTGCGTCACCTTTATCAGGGCAGGGCCGCCGCCTTGGGAGGTGACGCCAAGAACCCATGCGCTTCCATCGGTTTGCGGGACGTATAAGGGGCCTCCACTATCTCCCGGTTGAGTCAAAGCGGCAAATGCATCAGACCAGGATGACACATATGCCCAATACCGATGCGGGGACAATTCGGAGTCAGAACTAAAATCAGCCGCAAAGGTTTCCCGAATGCTAGAGAGCCGAAGCGCGGCTGTCACTGTATCGTCGTTATGCCGCTTGAAGCCCTGACCGTTGGCTTCATACCAATGATTCCCATCGATTTTTGCTTCACGTGGAAATTGGGTCAGCTCGGACAGATTCAAATGCGCATGAGCGTGCGCAAGTTCAGGTGACCTCACGGAGCGTGGCAGGTGTATGAATGCGACGTCTGCAGTGGGATGCCGAAAGACGTTCACCTCCCTCCAGGCAAACCTTTCATCGATCTGCGAGGTAGTGTGATTAAAAAAGCGAAAGGTATGTTCGGGCAAAGGAATACGGGCTGGGCTCGGTTGCATACAATGGCCTGCTGTGAGTATTAGATTTGACCTAACCAGCATGCCGGTGCAAAATCGTGATTTGATCGTTGGCAACTCGGCGGTAACCGAAGGCCCGTCAATCAGAGCCGCACCCTCCGATTCCAAGATTACGGTAAGAGGATGGCCACCGATCGTCCCGCCGGCCAGGGGTGAGTTGTCCCCGTCTGTCGTTTCCGGGAGCGATGCTGAACAGCCCACCATGATGATTAGACCTAGTTTCAAGGAAATTGATCTCGAGTGATGGCGCATACGCATGTGTAAGGCAATAAACGTGCCTGACCCCCGCCTACCTACTGCCGTACCTTGGACCGCCTCACCTTCCCGCGATGGAGCAACTGGCAACTAAGAGGTTGCTTACAAAGGATAAACAACAGTCTGCTGCGGCGCGAAGGATTGGTTTCAAGCAGGCATGATTGGCCCCACCTCCGGTGACCGGTACCCGGTCAGGGGTTGAGAATCGGCGTGAAATTTAGGGGGTGAGCAAAGGCTGGGTTTTGCCCCAAAGGTAGGTCTGGATGCTGTGGCACAGGAAGTCAAAGATGTTGCGCAAACAGCGCACCGATGTGTTGGTCCAAACGGCTCGCAAGCCTAAAGACATCCTGCATCCGCGTTTGGATGCTTCGCCAACTCAGCCGCTGGCTACCGGCAAGATAAGCCAGCATCCCCTTATGCCCGCGCCGAGCGCCTGCTTTTTGTCCCGTGCGTTCTTTGGACGCATGACGCGTCTTGCATGGCGGGTCACTACTGGGCGGCTTGTGCGAGCTAGCGCTATCAAATCGTACCCGCATCTCCAAGTCCGCCACACGAAGCCGCAGTCGTTCGTTCTCGCTGCGATACTGTTCGGCGCGACGTTCGGAAATCTCTAGCCGGACCATCATCGCCGCCAGCTGCTTTTCTAACTGCTCAATCCTCGCCAGCGCCTCGCCTAACTGCATACTCAGCTTAGATCTCACCTTTTCCACACTGTCGATCCTCTGGCGACTTCTAACCCCACCCTGACTAGGTACTAGGTGACATTTCTGCCTCATGACATAGGCAACATAAACAACCGACGGTCCCTAGGCTACGCGTTTCGGTCGCTGACTGCTGGAGCGGGGATGATCCGAAATTGGCTGCGAAATCAGGCGCTCGATCCGCGACAGCGTGGAACGCTCGGCTGCGGTGCAAAACGAAATTGCTGCACCAAACGCACCGCCGCGGGCTGTACGGCCAATGCGATGCACGTAACTTTCAGGGTCATCTGGCATATCGTAGTTCACGACGTGCGACACGTCGTCGACATCCAAACCGCGGGCGGCCACATCGGTCGCGACCAGCACCTGCAGAGCACCGCCACGAAAACGGTTCAAGGTACGCTGCCGGGCGTTTTGCGATTTGTTGCCGTGGATGGCATCGGCCACAATGCCCGCTCCCGCCAACACAGTCGCCACGCGATTTGCTCCGCGCTTGGTGCGCGTAAAGACCAGAGCGCGGGTCACATCCGGCTCACGCAACAAACTATCCAGGGCCGCACGCTTCGCAGAC
This sequence comes from uncultured Polyangiales bacterium, assembly GCA_964640175.1. Classification (GTDB taxonomy): domain Bacteria; phylum Myxococcota_A; class Polyangia; order Polyangiales; genus JACKDX01. The sequence continues at coordinate 34,110 of CAZXFW010000009.1, forward strand.
GGCTCTAAGAACCAAACCGATTGAGTTATTTGAACAGGTGTTGACGACTGCTTGGCAACGCTGATCCGCACCGGATCGCGTAGCAGCGACCGAACCATGGGCTCTAGACTTGGTGGAGTTGTCGCTGAAAACAAGAACGTTTGGCGTTGCTTGGGCAGCATGCCGACAACGCGTCGAATCGCGGGCAAAAACCCCTGATCAAGCATGCGGTCGAACTCATCCAGCACGAACATCGAGATGCCTGACAAATCGATGTGGTCTTGGGCTGCCAGATCGCAAAGCCTGCCCGGAGTGGCAATCACCATGTCTACGCCGCGACGAAGCTCTCTGACCTGGGCACCCTGGCGCACACCGCCATAGACAACGACATGCCGCAGGTTACTGCCCTTTCCGTACGTCCTAACACTGTCCCCGATTTGAGCTGCCAGCTCGCGGGTAGGCGCCAATATCAACGTGCGTGCTGAACAGCTTGGTTGCGGCCGACGGCCATTGCGGCCCATCAGCCTCGGAGCCGTGGGATGCGCAGTGTGTAAGAGCTGGTGCAGAATCGGCAACACATAGGCAGCCGTTTTGCCGGTGCCGGTGCGCGCACACCCTAGAACGTCGCGGCCATTTAGCGCGGCCGGTATCGCTTGCGCCTGAATCGGCGTCGGCTGCTCGTAGCCGGCCTTGCCAATCGCGCGCAGCAAAAGTGGATCTAACCCTAGCGATGCAAAGCTCGGGGATTCGCTGCTTGGTTCAGTTGTTAACGTATTTTCGTTTTTCATGACTTTCTCCTTACAAAACCGCCGGACACCGACTTGTCCGCGATTCCCTTTCTTCAAGGAGAGAGCCGAAAAAGACGAATAACCAGAACGTTCAGGGCACGTTATAGCGAATCTATCCCCAACCGCAACCCTGGGTTTTCCAAAGGCATCGCCGTTCATTGGGGTTGCGCGTTCACCGAGCCGTGGTAACTCTGAGTGCAATGAGGCCTTGGGTCGTGTGCACAATGGTCACGCTAGCATGTGGCTGCTCCGATGCCGTCGATCCACACATGGATGCGCAGGGCGCGGCAAGCCAAACGCCATTGATCTTCGATGTCTATTTCAACGAGTTTCAGTTGCAAATCGAAGGTGCGCAATCCGATGTGCCGGATCAGCTATGGTGGAGCACCTCGCCGATGAAGGTGTCTGCCAAAGGCAACGGGGAAGTAGTGGTGAGCTGGGGTCTTGCGCCAAGTTACGACAATCCGAAGCTGCCCGAGAATGTTCGGCTGAGCCCGTGGCCATTCTGTGGCGACGATGCGCTGTTTTATCGTCAGCAACCGTGCGCCGGGCCGTGCTATCATGTGAACTATCGCCTTTCTGACGTTGACCAAGATCTGCCCCAATATCCGGCGCGCCTGTTGGTCGCGGAGTTATCAGCGCCGTGGAACTCTGAGGATGCGGATTCCACGAACCGATTGACCGCCACGTTGCCTGTGATGCTTGAAAATACGGGGGCCAGTTTTTTTGAGAAAACGCGCGATGTGACGCGATCCGGAATGCTTGATCTGCTCAACGTGTTGTTGGCGGAGACGCCTTGGCGACCATGCCCATGGCCCGAACTTGAGCAATTGTTTGCTACAACGCTGACGTCGTGCGGGGGCCGATTACCGCCGCTCGAAGGGAATGTCCAGGTGCACTATGACGCGCACTGTGGGCCGAATCCTCCCACGCATCCGGGCGCAACATTGCCATGCGAGGAAAAAAGTCTCGGCGTCGATATCATCTTCTCGGGGGTGCATCTGCGTCCGCGTACTGGCGATATCAATTCCTGCGTGCCGTATACTGTACGCATGAGTGCCAAGACTACCTTGGCACAGGATACCGCTAGGCCCACGTTCGCCTCGGCTCCAGCAGAACTCCGCACGGTCACCAGCTATCCGTCCGGCCAAGAACCTTGTGACGCCGGACAAGGCCCGCAGTGTGTGTGGTTTATTGGTGATCAAACCAATTCGTACGGCGAACTGGACTTACGGTGCGTGGATAGCCGATGGCAAGTCTTTCGCCGAGGTATAGGCAAAGATAAAATCTGCAGTCCTTAGCCTGATTTAATCTGGGGACACCTTAATTAATTCCAAGCGCGTCAAACTCAACCCTCAGAAATAGTTAAGGTGTCCCTGAAGGATCCATTGTCGGATGGCGCCGCAGTCTTAAAGTGGTTTGAAAAACATGAACCATTCACTCGTCGGAGAAATAGTCTTGGTCGATGCGATGTAAAGTGTAGGTGGTGATAGGAGTTACGCCAATGTTGTGTTCAAGCAATCGAGTGGCGAGTTCCGGTCCGTCAATAAGTACGAGCTTGATGTCCAAGTGCTCGGCATAGTCTTGGGCTTCCTGAGTGAATCGAGACGTCGTTATAAAAATGCCTTTCCTTGAACGGCGGCCGTGCAGCGCTCCAACGAAATCACGTATTTCACGTGCTCCAACTACGCCCTTCCAACGCTTTGCCTGAATGCAGATGGTATCAAGACCAAGCTTATCTTCTTTGATGATCCCGTCGATGCCGCCATCGCCGCTTCTTCCGATTGCTTCGCCAGCTTCTTTTCGGGACCCACCGTACCCCATCGCGACCAGTAGCTCTATGACAAGCTCCTCAAAAAATTGTGGAGGTTGTTGTGCGATATTCTCGAGAAGCTCTGCACCAATCTCCCCCTGAAAGCGTTGATACGCCTCAGCGATGATTTCTTCTGGAGGCAGCTCGCCAATGCTGCTATCTGGCGGAATGCTCCCAGTGGAACGGGACGATTGTTCACTGCGTTCCTGAAATTGGCGAAAGTCGGCAAACTGCATGAGGAAAGTTCTGTCAATCTTGACAGGCTGTGCTTCGAGTATCTCTCGACCTCGTTGGGTGATATTGAAATGGCCCCGACGCGTGCTCTCCAACAGGCCGGCCTTTTTCAGATAGGTCCGAGCCCACCCTGTGCGGTTCTCTATATAGGTGCTTTGACCACTAGGTAAACGCAGGCGACGGTCGCTATCACTGAGTTTGAAATGGTCAGCTATCGACTCCGCTGCGCCACTTACTGTCCGCTCCTTTCCGTCAGCGCAAAGGCTAAGTAGTGGAAGAATAAAATCATAAAACTTAGGTATAGGCATACGTTCTCCTGTAGCCCGTATTGCGTTTGACCTTACCCCCAAAACCCGGACCAGGTTGTTATGCCACATTTCTATCCTATGTTGCGCGTTTTCGGCACCACCGTGGTTGAACCTTCAAGTGACTAAAGCTAGCCAGATTCCGGATAAAATCCGAGTACGGCTAGCAAACGCTGTGAGATAAGGGACAGCTCTTCCGTGTTGACGAGTGCCACGCGACGCTCACCCAACCTGCGCCGGTCTAACGTCCGCGGTTGCTCCACGATGACGTAGGAGTCATGCTCGAGCTTGTCTCGCGATGTCCGCTCTAGCCGTGGACTTCCGCTGGGCTTCCTCGTCCAGCGCTTGCTCCACATCGTCGGGTAATCGGATGGAAAATGCACCCATAATCTAGCTCCCTCTGTGAACTACGTAATGTAATACAAAAAGTGTTACACGGCAGATGACCTGCCCACCCAGAGTTACCAGCAAAGAAGAATGACCGCCAGGGGTGTAAGAATGTCGGACTGCATTACAAGTTGTCATCTATATAGAGTAACTAGAGTGTCTGACAGGACCATCAGCTCAGGCGCAGCCCCGAACCATGAGGACGGCAAACCACACGATGGCGAGCGATACTAACATGGTCGTACGGCCAATCCACGAAGCCGCTCTGCGTGCACGTTCGGCACGCGTCTGATTCCCATGTTGGAATGCGTTGAGCGCACCTTTGCCGACCACTACCTCATGAAGCACAGTCAAAACGAGAACCACGAGAACTAATGCAAGCTTCCAAGCAAGCCATTTCCCGAAACCTTGCGCAAAGAACCGAGCCTCGCTGAGGACGGCCACGGAAATGCCCCGGAAGTAAAGGTTGGCTACGCCTGTGACGATCAAGACGACGAGCGAGATCCAACCGAGCACGCGATAGCGTGCACCCATCGAGCGAATCAGCATGGGCGCATGTGCACGCAGCTCATCGCGACGCAACAATGGCACCACCACAGCCGCAAAAAAAACCATGGCTCCGATCCATGTCGCGGCGGCAAGAATGTGAAGCCAAATGCTGATGAGGTACACGGTCATACGAAAGAAGATCTTGTATACATAAACCTCTGTGCTCTCCTTCACAACCATTGAGTCATTTTCTTTACTCAGGGTGCGACGTCGTGCCTGGGGAAGTTTGACAATCGTTAGCCTTCGTGACTGACATACATGGCAAAGGAGAAACACCATGACCATTTCACGCAACGGCACGCGTCCGATGCAAGAGGCGCCCGCCGAGCACTTCACCGGCCGCGTGCACGTCGAGTACCTCTTTCAATCTCCCGAGCCGGCGCGGGCCGGCGCGGCGTACGTCTCCTTCGAGCCGTGCGCGCGTAGCGACTGGCACACACACCCGCTCGGCCAGACACTGATCGTCACGTTCGGCTGTGGTCTACACCAGCGTTGGGGCGGGCCCATCGAAGAGATCCGGCCCGGGGATGTCGTGACCGTCGGCCCGAACGAGAAGCACTGGCACGGCGCCGCGAAGGCGACGGCGATGATGCACATCGCGATTCAAGAGTCGCTCGATGGCAAGGCCGTCGAGTGGCTTGAGAAGGTCACCGACGCGCAATACGAAGGGAGGCAGTCATGAAGAAGGACGTCACGGTCGTGATTGGCGCTGGCGGCATCGGCCAGGCCATCGCCCGACGTATCAGCAGCGGCCGCCACATTCTCGTGGCCAATCACAGCCAGGAGTCCGCCGACGCTGCCGCGAAGGTGCTCGAGGATGCGGGCTTCGAGACCACGGCGATGCGCGCCGATGTCTCGGACCGCGCAATGATTCAAGCCGTGGTTCGAAAGGCGCAGGCGCTCGGTCCGATCAAGGCGCTTGTGCAAGCAGCGGGCGTCTCGCCGTCTCAGGCGCCGATCGAAGCCATCCTTAAGGTGGACCTTTACGGCACCTCGATCCTGCTTGAGGAGTTTGGCGCGGTCATCGCGGAGGGCGGTTCGGGCGTGGTGATATCCTCGCAGTCGGGCTACCGCATGCCGGCCCTGACCGCAGAGCAGGACGCGCTCCTCGCCACTGCGCCTGCCGAAGAGCTCTTGAAGCTCGACTTCGTTAAAGCCGTCAAGGATACGTTGCATGCGTATCAGATGTCGAAGCGCTGCAACTCGCTCCGGGTACGCGGTGAGGCGGTCAAGTGGGCGAAGCGTGGCGCGCGGATCAACGCGATCAGCCCTGGCATCATCGTAACGCCGCTCGCGAACGACGAGCTGCATGGCGAACGCGCGGACTTCTATCAGGCGATGCTGAAGAAGATGCCAGCAGGCCGCGCCGGAACGCCCGACGAGGTTGCCGCTCTTGCAGCATTCATCATGGGGCCGGAGGGCGGCTTCATTACTGGCAGCGACTTTCTGATCGATGGCGGCGCAACGGCTTCCTACTTCTTTGGCGAACTTGCGCCACATCGTGGGCCTGGCCACGGAGTTCATGGATCAAGTGCTCCGCAAGCAGTTTAATGCGGCCAACCGATGTCCCAGCGCATCCTAAGCATCCCTACGAATAGTAGCTCAATCACTGGTGATGGATGCTTGAAGTGCGCGCAAACTATGACGGATGAGATCCACTTGGCTGTCTGCACCTATAGCTTTTTCCAGACTTCGGAGCAGCATCAGATCTTCTTTTCGCCAACGATAGCTTTTCATGACGCTCGGGTAGCGATCCTTACGTCCGATGTGTGGCACCCATCGTAGATAGCTTTGGGGCGGCATACCTCGAAAAGATGTACAAGCACTGTCGTTCCGCACGTCACGCACAACCTTTAGCAGATCTTCAGGCATGCCCATGCTCGAACGAAACGTGCTGGGCTTTTTGAGGACCAATGCAGGGATCAACTCTAAAATACGTGGCTCAAGCTCGCCCGCCCACAGAGCATCTTCAAGGCGAATCTTACCTGGATAGGGGGTCAGTAAAGGATCATTGCTTGTCAATAATCCCATGTGAATGAGCTTTCCCATGGTGCGCACAAAACGCGGATCTTGCCGACACTTTTTTTGCGCCCTCAATTTTGTACGCGCGCGAGCCTTTAGGGTCTTAGGGTCCATCTATACAAACTCCTCTAAGTTCACCGCATATTTTCCCGCCAACTCGAAAAACTCATCGCAGGGATCGCCAGCGAGATACTCAACGATTAAGTTCTTGGTTTTTTCGGGCGCAAACTTCGCCTTGGAGATTAATACATAGACGGCTTCTGCTAGCAGAGCATGAACATAATCACCTTGGTACATCGATCGGTACCTGGTTTCGGACGGCATCCATGCTTCGTGCCCGACTGGATCCAAAATTTTACCGTGCTTCAAGAGTAAACACTCAAACTCCTTTTGTATGGCATAATCGTAGTCCGCATAAACGTCCACGTCCTTCGTCGCTGCCAAACTTAGCGTGATCCCCGATTCGATAAGCGCATTCTGACCAATCACACGAATGCAGCAAGACTTCAGTCGTAGCGTGCCATCCCGACTACGTTCTGCGTTCTCCTGGGCAATCCAGCCATTAAGTTCTTCGAAAACATCGCGTAACATGCTTATATCATACCATAATTTTATGTATATACAATTTTAATCGCCGCGCCGGTACACCCGACGAGGTTGCCGCTCTTGCAGCATTCATCATGGGGCCGGAGGGCGGCTTCATTACTGGCAGCGACTTTCTGATCGATGGCGGCGCAACGGCTTCCTACTTCTTTGGCGAACTTGCGCCTGAACGCGCTCAGTGATGCTCGCAAAGAAGGCTGCGTGCTCAGCCGGAAGCGGCCTTGCATCTTCGATGCTGCTCCACCTTATCAGTCGACTGTTTGCTCTTGTGCCGCCTTGGAGATTTCATCGGCAAATGTCAAACGATGCTAATGTACTAGCGATCCGGTTGTTTCACGCCCTTTTCGGTTGCTAGAAAGGACGATCGAGGTCCTAGGCGAAGACTTTGACTTGCAACAGCTACATCTTCCTCCCAATATGACTGCACACTCTCATTCTCGCTCAAGCGAGTATGCCAAAGGTCGTCGACCACAGCCAGTGCATCCTTTCCATCATGACGACTAAGCATCAGTAAAAAGAGCTCCCGACGATGAAGTTCACTGAATTCTTCAACGGCGGGCGGCACAGTCAGCCAACGAATCAAATCCTTGAGTGCTGGTGAATCAATCGCCTTGTGTGCGCGAATGTCGGTAATGAAGCCTTTGAACAAGGCCCAAAACCTGAGTGCGGGCTGGTCGTCGCAGCGCCTCACGAGTCTGCCCTTTGAATCGAGCCAGCCTTCCCCTCGGAAAACATATTGAAAATTGTCAGAAGATCTTGCTGCTATACCAAGTGCCGTATCGCGACTGGATCCCCCACAAGTAACAATGCGTTCTGAACTCTTCCTCTCCAGCTTAGATGTGCCTGCCAACTGACTCTTAATTAGGCGTAGATCAAATACGTCCCTGGGTATTTCGCCACTTTCTGCACGATAAGCTCCGCTCTCACTCTCTTGGAGTAGGTGCGTCACGGCTACAGTGGTTCTTTCAGCTCGCCGCTCGAAATGCCATATTTCAATGTATCCTAGGTGCCCTTCGCTAAGCACAACATCGACTTCAAGGTTCGGGGGATCAGCAGTGGTTTCGTTAGAAACGGTCAAAAATTGATCCAAGGGTAAATACCGAGAAGTATGCCTCCTAATCTCCCGCTTCATTGCAGCTGAAACTTTAATGGGTCTATCCAGTGTTGTATGTGTGGCTGGCCTCCAATCCCTAAACGAATGGTACTCCACTCCCCCTCTGCTGGGAGGGTTTCCCGCAAGGAGAGTCTGCATTGTAAACGCTAATTCTTTTGTCCGAAATGTATTCCAATCTTGAGTCGGTTCACGCCATAACCTTGCAAGTATCGGAAGCGCCTTCCTATGCCCCAAATTTCTGACAGCGGATAAGTAATATGAACGCAGCTCGCCATCCACTCGGTTGTTGCCGGCCGGTGCCTCTCGTAACCAGCACAAAAGTTTCTCTCTAATCCCGAGCTTCTCTAAGTCTGAAAAAGAAATCTCAAAGTCATCGCCAAATGAAGTCCAAAAGATAACGGCATCGGAATAATTATCTCGAACCTTTCCAGATTTACAAGGAAGTCTCATACTCAGCTGATTATCTTGACTAAGGAGCGTTAAGCCAGCGGTTGAAACTCGAAGCGCAATGGTGCCTTGGATGTTCTCAGCATATGATTCACATTTGCCGCGAACCCGTTTGCCTGCTGTTTCTGATACCAAAACCTGGGTCTCCAGAGCGAGAAACGCTCGCAGTAGTCGTCGATCAAAATCTGCTTTACCAATTACGCCTTGTCTGATCACGATCCCATCTCCAGCACTCTTTTGCATTGCCGTTACAGCTACCTGACTATTGTTCGTAGACCGCTCGAAGCGCCAGAAGCCAAAAGGCATGTTCATATCAGAAACTACAAATTCAACGGCAACAGTATCGGGAATCGATGGCACGTTATCCGGTACCACAAGACGAAAGGGATAATTGCCGGCTGGCTGAAGTCCCGCTAGTCGTGCGAGGACTTCAGCCTTGAGATCGTTCGGCGTCGCATTGGAACTCGCGCTAAAGAAGAGGCAGGAACCGAATACAAACAAATGCCACGGGGTAAGATAGCAAAGCACACGCTAGTTTATGACAAGTGAACGCAATTTCAACCGCTAAATACATAAATCCAGAACTCCAGGGATACCTTACCTGTTTTGGATTCATGAATTTTTTGAGTTGGCGGAAAGATAGGCGGCTCACTTGAAGGAGTTTGTGCGGTGTGCGCTGCCATGTTAACCTAGGTACCCATGAGAACTGCACGCTATGCTGTTATCGTTTCAGGCATCGTGCTTCCGACACTTGTTGGTCTGATTAGCATGGGCCTTGGTGGGATGGATGGAACAGGGTCGATGGGCACCATGCTTTCCCTTGTGCTTATTGGAACGGTGGCCAATAGCGTGTGCTGGGGAGGCGTACTTCTTGCGACGCTAGCGTATCGAAATCCGAAAAGTGTTTTCTTTCCTGCCGTTGCGGGCATCGTTCCACTTGCCGTGGTGTATGCTGGCCTGGGCGGCGAGAGCGATCCGTTACTTGTGATCGGTTTGATAATCGTTCCTTTTTATACGCTTCCATTGATTCTGTTGGGGGCACTGGGTGGGCTATGGTTTGATAGGCGATCGAACCGTGAAGCCCCACCTAAATGACGTCCGAAGGCTTTTGTCGTATTGCCTAGCCGTCGCGGCTGTTGTGATAGCGGAGCAATGATTTTGGCTATGTCGTCGAGGCCGACGTTAGCTTCAGGCCTACGATCGACACGATGAGCAGTACGACAAACGCCAAGCGTCGAAAGGTCAGTCCTTCGCCAAAAAGAAAGGCTCCGCCAATGGCGGCGCCCAATGCGCCGATGCCTACCCAGACTGCATACGCCGTTCCGATGGGCAGTGCTCGTGCGGCCCGTTCAAGAAGCAGCATGCTGCCGATCATCGCTATGACCGTTACCACACTTGGTAAAAGTCGGCTGAAGCCTTGTGTGTATTTCAGACCGAGTGCCCAGACAACCTCAAGCAACCCAGCAACGATGAGAACGAGCCAAGCCATCCTACAAAACACCTCCACGGCCCGTCGTTCCTGCCCTAAGGACCGGCCTCGTCCAGGAAGAGCGCGGCCCTTCCAGCTGCGTTATGCAAGCAGGATGATAAACATTCCTGCAGAGCCTACACAAGCTTTCTGTGTTTTTGTTGAGTGCAAGAACCTATGCAGAGCAGGCACCTGAACACCAGCGCCACAAAAGAAGGAGTCTAAGACACAGCGCGAAGCCCATCTGGTAGAGACAGTCGTATCCCTGCCGAAGATGGGCGCGCTCGCTCACGAGCAAGCCAGAAAATATTAGTTGGTTTGTGAAGGCGGAGATAAGGGAGCGGTGGCTGCGCGTCGCAGAAAAATGCGAAGTTTGAGTGGATTTTTAATAGACCAGGTACGGTAGAGCGTTAGCGGCGTATAGCCTGGGTGTTGGATCTCGATGCGTAGGTTGACGTCATTTTTTTGCCATGGATGCTCTGAAGCATGGGGGCCTATGCAGGTGTGAAAGGCCCCTGAGGTATCACTACGGCCACGAAGCACGAGCTGGCCTGAATGGAAACTTTTCACATCAACATTTGGGATCGGCGTGGGGATAGCTTCTGTCGTTGAGACGGTACCATAGACGCAGCCCCGACTTTCCGGTGGGGGTAGTGCGCTTTCGATGGCGTCTGGTGAGGCCCGTCGGTGGCGCTCGCTCAGAATCAACTGCGGTTCGTCACTATAGTTGTAGGATCCGCCACACGCACTGCTCATCGCCACACAAAGCCAGGCTACTAAAGCGTAAGCGCGTGTAGAGACGGCAGACATGAAAGTGGATAGTATACTGATCGCGCACTACTTCGCCAACGTTTGTGAGTGCTGCTCAGATAAGGAAAAGCGAGAAACTGCGGAGATTACGGCTCCGATGTCGGAAACGGATCCGAAAAGGCTGGGTTTTCGACGAAGCCCGTGTCGGTAAGCGACTTGAGGAAGGCAACCACATCGGCAAGCTCCTGATCGGTCATCTGAAATCCACGAACGAGCCCTGACTTCAAAGGGCTCGTGCGCCCGTCACCGGCATACTGTCCTGACGTGATGTTGCGTCCTCCGGATGCATAGTGCCTCACGACATCTTCGAGGGTCTCGATGCTTCCATCGTGCATGTAGGGAGCACTCAACGCGATGTTTCGAAGACTCTGGGGGCGAAATCGACCACGATCGCTAAGGCTCAGCGTGACGTCGTAAAGTCCCTGGTCGTGCAGGGGGTAGCTGCCTTCGCCGTCGATGTTGTAAAGGCCGGTATTGAAGAAGGGATACCGAACGGTGCCGGGTGTGGTGTAAAAGTCGCGGTAGGACGAGGTCAAGTTGACGCCACTGTGGCAGTGGAAGCACTCAAGTCGTTCCCCATTGAAAAGTGCAAGTCCACGTCGCTCCTGTTCCGTCAGGGCTAAACGATCGCCACGCTGATAGCGATCATACGGACTGTCGGCACTGACGAGCGTGCGGCAGAACGTTGCCAGTGCAAAAACGATCTTTTCGACGGTGGCGTTCGAGGCGCTTTCGGGAAACGCGTCACGAAAGAGCTGCGCGTACATAGGATCGCTGTCAAAGCGCCCTAAGACCTCGCCGACATTTCCGTCGGACACTCCTAACTCGACGGGATGATCACCGCGGATCGGCACCTCGAGCTGGTCTTCAATCTCAAGTAGTCCATTGTTCGCCCAGGTCAGGGTGGAATGATAGACGACATTCGCCAACCCAGGACTGTTTCGCCTCAGGACTTCTCCTGTAGAGCCTTGCGGTGATTTCTTGCCGTCTGCGAACGCGAAGCGTTGCTCGTGACAGCTCGCACAGGACTGCGTCTGGTTTCCGGAAAGACGCTTGTCGTAGAAAAGCCGACGTCCGAGCTCAATCTTTTGGGTTGTTGGCGGATTAAACTCCGGAATCGCGGGCACCTCAAGGTAATCTGGAATGCCAAGAACCGTTCGGTACTTGGCTTCACGAGTTTCCTTGGACTCCGGTTCATCAGAGCCACATGCGCCGAGAAATAGCGTGATCGCAAGGACCCCAACAACAACCAGACACCTGTGGCGCATCACATCTGGACGAACGTCGCGTTCATCGTTGCCGTTGCCGCGCCTGTCGACATGTCGAGGCCAAATTTCTCAAAAATCAGTGCACAGTCGGGCTGCATCGGCGCGGAGTGGCACTCAACACCAGGTCCCTCACCGATCACTTCGAAAGTATTTGGATCATAGATGGGAGATAGGAAGTCGAGTCCTTGCACGAGCCTGCGCAGATCAATGCCAACGCTGTCCGTCGTGAGATCGAACGTGTTGAACGAGACGCCCGGTGTATTGACGAACGTGCACGAGTCGCGGTCGGAGAGCGCCTTAGCATCACCTTCAGGAGCGCAGTCGCGGCTACCAACGTGAATGTAACCTGCCCCAGTCGCGTTTGTCGCATCCCGTACACTGAAGTTAAACACGAAGTGTCGGTATCCACTGTTCCAATTCCAGTACATTTCGTTTAGAGGCGATGGAGCACCCTCCGGTGTGTTCGTTGCAATCGTTGTTTTCATGACGGCCTGTGGAACACCCACGTCGAACGAAACCGACATAACGTGGTCAATCACCGTAGAGCCAGTGATCGCCTGATGCGTTCGCGCTGTCCCCTCCGCGTACGCGACCGAGGTGCTGCTGCAGCTCCCTTCCGTGTTCCCGGTGAGATCAATGAGCGCGACAGAGCCTTCGGGCGACGTATATTGGAACTCGTTGGTCTCTAGCGTGGCATCAACGTTGTTACCTTCGGGGTCCTTGAAGCGAAGGTTACTGACATAAAAGCGCAGGTCGTTAAGTCCGATGTGATCATCTTGCTCTGGCCCAAAGCCCTGGAGGTCATCTGTGCAGCCAACTTCGCTATCATCCACAAGCGCCACGAATCGAAGTGCGAAGGGCTCCGGCTCATGATCCTCAGAACCACATGCCTGAAACGCCAGCGCGCATCCAAAAGCGAATGATATTCGTAGATATGTTCGCATCAGCATCACCGGCCTCCAAACACCGCGACCTTTACCATGACTGCTCGCCTAAACAGATGCGGTATAATATCGCACCATGACATGTGCGCTGTTTCGGGGAGGAACAACTGCAAATCCAGGGACACCTTACCTGTTTTGGACTGATGCGTTTTTCGAGTTGGCGGAGCTTGTCGAGCGCCGCCTTGATAAAGCAGGGTTTCGTTCTCGCTTTGCCGTCTCAATCCCGGTCATCACGGCAACTTGTCAACCATGGTCATATACTCGTGAACAACAGGAAGGTTGATATTCCTTCGTTTTGTATCAAGATTGGGGATGTAATTGCCGTGCGAGATCGCTCAAAAAAGCATGCTTCGGTTGTGGCAGGGACAGAGAGTCGACAGCTGTTTGAAACGGATTGGCTCGATGTCAGCGAAGGGAAATTAGAGTCTACCGTGAAAGCGCTTCCTGATGAGAATCGAGGTGGCGACGTCGTCATGGATATGTGCTAGGCGTTAGGGATGTTGAGAATTGCTCGGATGGTTCGTAGGCCGCTTGAACGGTTTCTTCACACCGAGGCAGCGAGCGGGGTGCTACTTCTGATGACTGCTGCGGTGGCTCTTGTCTGGGCCAATTCTTCCTTTGCGGCAAGTTACCACAAGGTTTGGCACACTTCGCTCAGCATTAATATCAGCGCATTCACTTTCGAACGTTCACTTGAGTGGTTTGTGAACGATGTTCTGATGGTGATCTTTTTCTTTGTGGTTGGAATGGAAATCCGGCGCGAATTGTATCAGGGCGAGCTTTCCGAATGGCGTCGTGCGGTGCTGCCTGCAGCCGCCGCGCTTGGAGGAATGGTGGCTCCTGCCATCCTATACCTTGTGGTGGCTGGCGCACCGGAAACCCACTCTGGCTGGGGTGTTCCCATGGCAACCGACATTGCATTTGCGGTGGGAATTCTGACGTTGCTCGGCAAGCGTGTCCCGCCCGCACTTCGTGTTCTATTGTTGGCGCTTGCGGTCATTGATGATCTTGGTGCTATCGTTGTCATTGCCCTGTTCTATTCGTCAGGTATCGCGATTTCCGGTCTACTTGTCGCTGCTCTAGGTGTCCTTGGAATTTACGCGATGAAACGGCTAGGCGTTCGAACAAAGCTTGTGTATGTGCTTCCTTCCATGGTTCTGTGGGCAGGGATCTACGCAGCGGGCATTCATCCCACCATTGCCGGTGTCATCATTGGTTTGATGACACCTGTGCTTGCAGAAACACCCCGGCAGGCGGATGTTGCGCTGCATGAGGCCATGTCGCCGGCGGAGAGCTTGATCGGGACGCTTCATCCGTGGGTTGCGTTCGGTATCATGCCCGTTTTTGCGCTTGCAAACGCTGGGGTCTCGCTATCAGGGGCAGCGCTCGATGCATCGTCTTGGCGTGTAGTCATTGGCGTTACAGTGGGGCTGCTCTTCGGCAAACCGATTGGCGTGCTGCTTGCAACGTGGCTCATGCTCAAGCTTCGCATCGGCACGTTGCCCATAGGTCTGACGTTGCGCCATCTTGTGGTCCTTGGTGTCGTGGCAGGGATTGGATTCACGATGGCGCTTTTTGTTGCCAAGCTTGCATTTGCCGACGACGCACTCCTTGCCGCTGCAAAGGTGGGAGTTTTGGCTGCAAGTAGTGCTGCTGCTGTCATTGGCCTCGGTTTGGGGCGCATGTTCTTGGCTCCGGTCGAAGTCATCGGCGCTGCTAAGACCGCGGATGAAGCAGAAAGCTTAACAATAGCCTAAGCGAATTGTTCCTTGATGTTACTGGCATTATGACTGATAATGCCGCTATTGAATTCGGGGATAGGTTTTAACATAGGAGCGGAGCTATGAAGTGGACTCTTCCTTGGAAGTTGCTTTTGTTCGTGATTGTCTCCTCGTTTGCGGTGCTCTTATACGCAGGCCATCGTATCCATCAGGAGGCGGCCCCGATTCCAAGCCGTGTCGTCTCTGAGAACGGCAATATCCTGATTGAGGAAGGCGAGATCTTTGCCGGACAAAGTGTGTGGCAAGCCATGGGCGGCATGGAGGTTGGTTCGGTGTGGGGTCACGGCAGTTACGTTGCGCCCGATTGGACTGCGGATTACCTGCACCGCGAAGCGATGTTGATGTTGGATGCCTATGCCAAGCAGGGCGCAGGTATGACGTACACTGAGCTAGATAACGAGCAACAAGCAGCGCTTCGTGCGCGCCTGCAACGGGTAGTGCGCAACAACCACTATGACTCCCACCAAGGAAATCTCGTGCTTTCACGAGAACGAGCCGATGCGCTTACTGCATTACGGCTTTACTATGCTGACCTTTTCAGCAAAGGACGCAGCGAATTTGCGATTCCCGCAGGGGCGCAGACCGATTCACACAAACTCAGACAGCTCACAAGCTTCTTTTTTTGGACGGCATGGGCGGCCAGCACGGATCGTCCAGAGCAATCAGGTGTTTCGTATACCAACAATTGGCCCCATGAACCGCTCGTCGCCAACACAGTTACGGGCTCAGCCTTGGTGTGGACAGGTGTGAGCATCATCGTGCTGCTTTTAGGGCTGGCCATGATGGTATGGTGGCGAGCAGCCCAACCGGTTCATTCCAAGCCTTTGTCGCCTGCCGCGGATGATCCACTTCTCAATGCGCGTTTGACGCCCTCCCAGCGTGCTTCACTCATCTATTTTGGTGTTGTCGTCTTATTGTTCTTATTGCAGATTGCGACCGGTATCATCACGGCGCATTTTGGCGTAGAGGGCGATGGCCTGTATGGGGTGCCCTTGTCTCAGTGGCTGCCTTACGTGATCACGCGTACGTGGCACACGCAGCTTGCAATTTTTTGGATCGCCACGGCTTGGTTGGCTGCGGGCCTATTTATCGCGCCTAGTATCGGCGACGGAGATCCTCCTTGCCAACGTTTAGGAGTGCATGTGTTGCTTGGTGCGCTCGTTGTGGTGGTGCTTGGCTCGATGGCAGGACAATGGCTCAGTGTGATGCATCATTTTCAGAACGACACAGCACGCTTTTACTTCGGGCATAGTGGGTACGAGTACATTGATTTGGGGCGTGCATTTCAGATTGCGTTGTTTGTGGGGCTTTGGTTATGGGTCACGTTGGTATTCCGTGCAGTGCGGCCTGCGCTACGTCGCAAAGACGATGCAAGTCGGGGGCTCTTGCTTTTGTTCATCATTAGCGCGATTGCAATTGCGGGCTTTTACGGAGCTGCTTTGGGCTACGGTCAGCACACGCACCTCTCAATCGCTGAGTATTGGCGATGGTGGGTGGTGCATCTGTGGGTGGAAGGCTTTTTCGAAGTGTTTGCGACAGTGGTGTTTGCGTTCCTGTTTGCACGACTGGGGTTACTTGAGCCCAAATCCACCGAGCGTGCAGTTGTAATGGCCTCTGCCATTTTTCTCGCCGGCGGGATCGTTGGCACGCTGCATCATCTGTACTTCAGTGGCACGCCCGCGATGGTGACGGCGTTGGGATCTGTATTTAGCGCCCTGGAAGTCGTGCCCTTGGTGTTCATTGGATACGAGGCTTGGGATAACCTGCGCCTGTCGAGTCACCAAGGCTGGGTGCAGAAATACCGCTACCCGATTTATTTCTTTGTAGCGGTTGCTTTCTGGAACGCCATTGGAGCAGGGTTGTTTGGTTTCATGATCAACCCACCGGTAGCGCTCTACTTCATGCAGGGACTCAACACAACTCCAGTGCATGGTCATGCGGCGCTGTTTGGTGTGTACGGTATGCTGGGTCTTGCGCTGATGTTGTTTTGTCTGCGTGCGGCTGCGCCAGACAAGCGTTGGAACGAGCGACCGTTAAAGGTTTCGTTTTGGTTGATGAATATTGGTCTTATGGCCATGGTAGTCTTGAGCCTGCTTCCTGTAGGGCTTCTACAAACCAACGCATCGGTTAACGTGGGTTACTGGTACGCACGGAGCCCGGAGTTCATGCAGACCCCTGTCATGAACGCATTGCGTTGGGCGCGCGTCTTAGGGGACACTCTCTTTGGGTTAGGCGCAGTGGCATTCATTGTTTTTGCCATCAGCCTGTTGCGCAAACCAACGGCTGTGGAACGCACCGCTACTTAACTCAAATTCTTGGGCGCATATTCTACGCTACCAACGGTTCATAGTGAGATTGAGGTGTGCCACTATGTGCCAAAGAAACCATCAAAGATATTCAAACCATTCAGTTAATTGGTTGGCATGCATTTTGCTTTCCAAGAGGTATTCTCTTAATTGAAAGGTGAGGTCACCATGGTTTGGAAACAGTACATCGCAAGCTTTTTGGTCGTAGTTGGGGTGGCCGCGTGCTCCTCTTCTACAGGTTCAGATGCACCGGAAGGCGCACAAGTCGCAGCATCCACGAAATCCCGTCTCGCTCTTGAGACGCTGACGGGCGCTAAAGTGCAGGAGCTGGCTTTAGCCAACCTGGCGTTTGGTGCCGATCTCTACACGCAACTCAAGGGGGAAAGCGCAAACCTGTTCTTCTCGCCCCATAGCATTTCCACTGCGCTTGCCATGACGTACGCCGGCGCACGCGGCACTACGTATACCCAGATGAAGCAGGCATTGCATTTTGAGCTTGCGGATGCGGACTTACACCCAGCGTTCAACGCCCTTGACCAAGAATTGGCATCACGTGGAAAGGGCGCCAGTGGTAAAGATGGCAAGCCTTTTCGCTTGAACGTCGTAAACCAAGCGTGGGGCCAAAAGGACTTTGTGTTCCGGCAGGAATACCTCGATGTGCTTGCGGAGCATTATGGTGCAGGCTTATATCTTTTGGACTTTGTGACGCAGGCCGAACGCTCTCGTCAGACCATCAACGGTTGGGTTGCGGAGCAAACCGAAGAACGCATCAAAAACTTGATCCCAGCGGGCATCATAAATAACACGACACGGCTTGTGCTGACCAATGCCATCTACTTCAATGCGTCGTGGAAATTTCCTTTCAAGCCAGCAGAAACGAGCGATCAGCCATTTACGACACTCGCGGGGGAAACTGTTCAGGTGCCCACCATGCATATCAATCACAAATTACGTTACGCAGAAGCCGAAACCTGGCAAGCCGTGGAGCTACCATACTCGGGTGATGAGCTATCGATGGTCGCGCTTTTGCCGAAATCCGGGGCGATGGATGACGTGGAAGGCACGCTTGCTCAATCTCTAGTAGACGCATTCAATGGACTACAGGAAAGAGGTGTTGAAATGTCGATGCCGAAGTTTGAAGTGACACGCGAGGCGAGTTTGAAGGACCCGCTGATTGCGCTTGGCATGTCCGATGCGTTCGGCAATGCGGATTTCTCTGGGATGACAGAGAATGCTTCTTTGGCAATCCAGGATGTGGTGCATAAGGCGTTTGTAAGTGTCGATGAAGCAGGGACTGAGGCAGCCGCTGCGACTGCGGTGATAGTCAATGAAACATCAGTACCCGAATCCGCTGAGATCTATCTCAACCGACCGTTTATTTTTGCAATCCGCGATAATGCGACCGGTGCGGTATTGTTCTTAGGCCGAATCGCCGATCCTTCGAAAGCCGAATAAGGTTCTCAACACGTGTGCAACTCGACGCCGTAGATGCATCCGCATCTGCGGCGTTGGCTTGTTTTCCATGGGTCATATCAACGCGCTGGACGAGTGAGTGATCTGTGCTAGAGATCGCTCTATATGTCGGCATTTGTAGGCGGTGGCCATTTTGTTGTGCTAAGCACAGCTTTGCAGATGATGCTAGTGGCTGGGTGCAATGAACCAGCTTTGGTTGTAAGCGAAAGCAATCAGCAAACTTCCTCAGAAGTCGAGTTTCTTTGGGTCGAGATCCCTGATGGGACGCCCCCAATGCGCCTTGAGCCGAATCGAGGTAGCCTCGTCGAGGTTCCTGCTGATGACAGTAATTTCAGCTACAATTATGGATATCGTTCACTGTACTGGAAAGACTGGTTGGCTGTGTCCACCGGCAAAGACCAACAATGGCTTCCTCTGGTCGGTTTACCGGGAAATTTTGTTGAACGAAGTCTGAAGGTGTCTAAACGTAAACCAGCCATGCCTTTGTACCAAGCAGTGGCGCGCGTTCCAGTCCGTTACATATCCTTAGTTCTCATCGTCGCTTGGAGCCGATAGCGAGGCTGACCTCGGGAGAAAGCGTGGAGGTGTATCTCTTGTTGCCCGATTATGCCTTCGTCTTCTCACCTTCTTCAGGCCGTGCAGGATGGGTAGCGAGGCAGGCACTGACGCAGATTGCGAGAGCAGGGCAAAGCTCGGCATTGAAAATCATAACGTTTGAACAAGGGTATGCTTCCATAGGGACTCGGACTCTTAATAGTTTCCCCGATGAGATTCTCGCTTTCGATGCGGATTACCCCAGTCGATCATTTTTTGTGTTTTCAAAGTCGGGCGAAGAAATCGTATTCGACGTGAGTAACCCTGCATCCCGTGCGGAATTCATCGCGTTAGTCAAACGGGTTCTTGGCGTTGTTCGTACACAACTCATCCAGTGCAATGAAGGGGAATTATCTGCGAGTTACGATTGCCGGGACGATATTTATTGGATGGTTGAGACGCCTTTGATCACACTGCTGGAGCTGATGCTGCAGCAGTCTTCTACGTTTGAGTACCTGGATGACATCCTTGACGTGTGTGACTTCAAAAACGAATTAGAACAAATGCTGCTCGAAATCGACGCACCCCTGGATAATCCCTACCCATATGATCATGGCCTGCTCAATGGTACTTACGGAAAATCCATTAGCGAGGATGTTGCGGCTCGAATCTTCCATCATGTACTTCGACCCTACAACTACATATATCAGGATGCGCTTTCTGCCTGCGAAAGACGGGGGCACCTGTAAAGAAAACGAATTAGTCTTCCCCCTTCCTTTTGTATAAAACCATGGTTTGCTACCGCGCTGGAGCGGTTTTTGGGGGTGGGTTTGGTGATTTGCCTCAAGTGTTCTATATGTCTTGAGGGAAGGTCGTGCCACGTAAGGTCTCTTCGTCAATAGCACATGATGCGTGCGGCATTGGGTTTGTCGCGCATATTCGTGGCCACAAGTCTCGTTCCATCGTTGAAGACGGCCTTGAGGTGTTACGCAGGCTCAGCCATCGTGCAGCGTGCGGTGCAGATCCTGATACTGGTGATGGCGCGGGAATCTTGGTGCAGTTGCCGCACCGGTTTTACAAACGTAAAGGCCTTGAGCTGGGGTTTGATATGCCTCGACGACGCCGCTACGGCATCGGGCAAGTATTTTTACCCCAAGACCGTGCGGAGCGTGAAGCATGTGAGCGCATCGTCAATGAAGTTATCGAGGAACAAGGCCAACGTGTTTTAGGCTGGCGTGATGTTCCCATTGATACAAAGCACGTAGGCCGCATTGCGTCGCATACCTTGCCGTGTTTTCGTCAGGTCTACATTGCGCGGCGCAGAATTCCTCCGAGCGCGTTCGAGCGTAAGCTTTACGTGATTCGAAAGCTGATCGAAAATCGTGTCAAAAGAGAGAGCCCGGACTCCGAGCACAAGTTTCACATTGCCTCGATGTCTGCTGAAACCATCGTCTATAAAGGACTGTTACTGCCAAAGCAGCTTCCATTTTTCTACGAGGACCTTCAGCAAGACGATATGGTGAGTGCCATTGCCTTGGTACATTCGCGCTTTTCCACCAATACGTTTCCGACGTGGGATTTGGCGCAGCCCTTACGATTCATCGCTCACAATGGTGAAATCAACACAGTGCGCGGAAACCGACACTGGATGGCGGCACGACGCGGGTTATTGCAATCCGCACGCTTCGGCAACAGCCTGGAACGTCTTTTCCCTATTGTTCATGCAGAAGGCAGTGACTCAGCTCAGTTTGACAATGTGCTTGAGCTTCTGTGTTTAGGCGGACGGAGCTTGCCACACTCCATCATGATGATGATTCCCGAGGCCTGGGAAAACAATCCACAGATGGATCCGGAACGCCGAGATTTTTATCGGTACTCCGCTTCACTCATGGAGCCGTGGGATGGACCTGCTGCGATTGCTTTCACCGACGGGATTCGGGTGGGCGCAACGCTGGATCGCAACGGACTCCGGCCTGCACGCTATTTAATTACGGACGATGAACGGGTGATCCTGGCGTCCGAATCCGGGGTGACGGATGTGCCGCCCGAGCACGTGGTGCAAAAAGGAAGGCTACGACCGGGTTGTATGTTCGTGGTGGACACGGAAGAAGGGCGCCTTATCGGCGATGTCGAAGTTAAAAAGGACATTACGGGGCGTTGGCCGTACGGCCGTTGGCTCGAACGCAATGAATTTCACATCGATCATGCATCCATGCAGCTGGTCGAGCCATCCAGGGAGGATCAAGCTTTCTCCTCAATCCCGCCGATTTTTGCGCCGCGTTCCATCAGTGGACAAGAGCTACGAAGGCTTCAACGTGCGTTCGGTTATACCGACGAAGACACTCGAATGATTCTGCAATCCATGGCTGAGACGGGAAAAGAACTTGTGGGTGCGATGGGGACGGACACGCCTTTGGCCGTGCTAAGTGAACGCGCTCCAAATCTTTTCAACTATTTTCATCAGCTGTTTGCACAAGTAACGAACCCTCCGATTGATCCCATTCGAGAATCACTTGTGATGAGCTTGCGAACGAGTATTGGGCCAGCTGGCAATCCATTCGAGGAGACTCCTGAGCAATGCCATCGTCTTGTGCTTGAGAGTCCCATTTTACGAAATGACCAGTTGGCTTCGATTTTAAACATTCATGAAGGAGTGTTCGAAACAAAGAGGCTTTCCCTCTGTTTTGCGCTGGAGGATGGCGACAAAGGGCTTGAAAGGGCGGTGCAGCGCCTGATGAAGCAGGCGGCAGAGGCCATCGATGAGGGTTACAACATCGTGGTATTGAGCGATCGCGGGGTCGACTCGGAACTTGTCGCGATTCCCGTGTTGTTGGCGGTCAGTGCCGTGCATCAGCACCTGATTCGCGAAGGAACACGCATGCAAACCGGCCTCGTGGTGGAAACTGCTGAAGCACGCGAGGTGCATGATTTTGCGTTGCTCTTTGGATTTGGAGCCGCCGCGGTCAACCCCTATCTTGCATTTGACAGCATCGAAGAGCTTGTCCGCGATGGGTATGTGACGGGTTCCAGCGAGTCTGCGCAGAAAAACTACATCAAAGCGATTCATGAGGGATTGCTTAAAGTGATGTCCAAAATGGGCATATCGACGTTGCAGTCTTACCGAGGTGCACAGATCTTTGAAGCGGTTGGCTTGGAACACTCCCTTGTCGATACGTATTTTGCCGATACACCTTCGAGATTGCAGGGGGTGGATATGGACATCCTCGGACAAGAAGCACTCGAACGACACCAACGCGGCTTTGGAAAAGATGCGGAAGACGTCGACGATTTGCCCATAGGCGGAAACTACCAATGGCGTCGCCAAGGCGAGCTTCACAAATGGACCCCAGCGACAGTTGCAAAACTGCAGGCGGCGGCGTCAGCGAACGATCCTGCGCTGTTCGACGAATACAGCCAATTGGTGGACGATGAAGACAAAGCCTTGGTCACTCTAAGAGGGCTATTGGAAATTAGTCCCGGCGATCGTGTGCCTGTTCCTCTCGATGAAGTCGAGCCGGCTTCCGACATCGTCAAGCGTTTTGTAACAGGCGCCATGTCTTTTGGATCCATCAGCGCAGAAGCCCATGAGACATTGGCAATCGCGATGAACCGCATAGGCGCTCGTTCCAACAGTGGCGAAGGTGGTGAGGAATCTCGTCGCTATCTTGTGGATGCCAATGGGGATTCGCGCATGAGTGCAATCAAACAAGTGGCTTCCGGACGATTCGGAGTGACTGCACACTATCTTGTGAACGCTAAGGATCTGCAAATCAAAATTGCGCAAGGTGCTAAGCCAGGTGAAGGTGGACAGCTTCCGGGGCCCAAAGTCGATGAACGGATTGCAAAGGTTCGACATGCTACCCCCGGCGTGACCCTTATTTCGCCTCCGCCTCATCACGATATCTATTCGATCGAGGATCTTGCTCAACTGATTTACGATCTACAAAGCGCCAATCCTCACGCACGCATCAGTGTGAAGTTGGTTAGCGAGGTGGGAGTGGGCACTGTTGCTGCGGGTGTTGCCAAAGCCCATGCCGGTGTGGTCGTCATTGCGGGTGATTCCGGGGGGACAGGTGCGGCACCCGTTTCGAGCATCAAGCATGCAGGTTTGCCTTGGGAGCTGGGATTGTCTGAAACTCAACAGGTCTTGGTAGAAAACCAACTGCGAGGGCGCATCCGCGTGCAAGTGGATGGCGGTCTTCGTACCGGGCGTGATGTCGTCATTGCAGCGCTCTTGGGAGCCGAGGAGTTCGGTGTAGCGACGGCTGCTTTGATCGTCGAAGGTTGCATCATGCTTCGCAAATGCCATTTGAATACGTGTTCGGTCGGCATTGCCACACAAGATGAGGCTCTTCAAGCTCGCTTTGCAGGCAAGCCTGAGCATGTCGTTAATTTCTTTTATTTGCTTGCTGAACAGGTTCGTCACTACATGGCAAAGCTTGGCTTTCGCAAAGTCGATGACATGGTGGGCCAAGTTCAATGCTTACGGCAGCGTGCATCTGGTTCCAATCGTAAAGCTTCCATGTTGGACCTTTCCAGTATACTGGCGCCGCCGGATGCTCCCCTAGATTGGCCGCGTACGTGCTTACAGCCCGAGCCTTGGGATCTTAGCGATCACCTTGACCATAAGATGATTGCTGCGGCCGAAGAAGCATTGCAAGGCAGAGGACAATGCAGCCTTGAGCTGCCGATCGACAACACAAAGCGAGCGGTGGGCACGTTGCTGAGTGGTCGGATTGCGGAGCTACATGGTGAAAGTGGGCTGTGCGATGATACGATCCATGTGCGTTTGGAGGGATCAGCAGGGCAAAGTTTGGGAGCGTTTCTAAGTAAGGGCGTGACACTTGAGCTTCTTGGTGATGCAAATGACTATGTGGGGAAGGGATTGTCGGGCGGGAGAATTGTCGTTCGCCCTCCTTATGGCAGTCGTTTGGTAGCCGAAGACAATGTTATCATTGGGAACACCGTCTTGTACGGAGCTACCTCAGGCGAGTTGTTTGCCTCTGGCATTGCTGGCGAACGTTTTGCAGTCCGCAACAGTGGCGCACGTGCAGTTGTCGAGGGCGTAGGCGATCATGGGTGTGAGTACATGACTGGAGGCGTCGTGGTGATCTTAGGAAGCACCGGGTTGAATTTTGCGGCAGGCATGAGTGGTGGCACGGCCTATGTGCTCGATGTGGAACAACAACTTCCTAATCGTTGTAATCTATCGATGGTCGGGCTTGAGAATCTCGTCGACGAATCAGATGTTTGGTTGGTACATGAGCTCATCAAAGACCATCAACGCTGGACGAACAGCGCAGTGGCCAGTCGTGTGCTGGAGCATTGGGAAGTCATGGTAGCAAAATTCGTAAAGGTCATGCCGCATGAATATCGACGTGCGTTGCAGGCCCAACGAGCGCCCACGCGTCCTATGACCACAGGACCTCGGTTGCAGGTCTTGAGTGGTGGGCAATGAGGTTAGATGGGTAAAGTCACTGGGTTTTTGGAGTGGGAAAGAAAACTCCCTGAAAAACGCGATCGCAAAAAGCGATTGGGGGATTTTAGTGAGTATTATCTGCCGCAGGACCGTGAGCAGACTCGGCAGCAAGCGGGGCGTTGCATGGATTGCGGCATTCCTTTTTGTCATCAAGGATGTCCGTTGGGTAATCATATTCCTGACTGGAATGACCTCGTTTACAACGATCGTTGGCAAGATGCGTATCGACGGTTGCTAAAAACCAACAATTTCCCAGAGTTCACCGGAAGGCTGTGTCCTGCTCCCTGTGAAGCCGCTTGCGTGCTTTCCATCAATGCCGATCCCGTCACCATCGAACAGATGGAAAAAGAAATTATCGAAAAGGCGTTTCAAGAGGGGTGGGTTCAAGCCCAACCGCCCTCTTCGCGCACAGGCAAGAAAGTCGCCGTTGTTGGCAGTGGGCCTGCTGGTTTAGCTGCGGCAGCGCAACTCAACCATGCGGGACATCGCGTTACACTTTACGAGGCTGCTGACCGCATCGGCGGGCTTCTTCGCTACGGTATTCCCGAATTCAAAATGGAAAAATGGGTATTGGATCGCAGACTTGCGCTTATGGCGCAAGAAGGAATCGAGTTTGTCACTGGCACGAAACTCGGCCACGACATTCTTTGGACTCAGTTGCAGCAAAAATTTGATGCAATCCTGGTAGCCGTTGGTTCGCGCAAGCCACGTGATCTTCACGTGCCGGGACGCGACCTCAAAGGTGTCTATTTCGCCATGGATTACTTGACGCAACAAAACCGAATGAACGCCGGCGACACGCTAGACGAACAGCACATCAATGCTGATGGAAAAACCGTTATCATCTTGGGGGGCGGTGATACAGGATCTGATTGTCTTGGAACGGCTTTGAGACAGGGCGCTCACAAAGTGTTTCAACTTGAGCTGATGCCAAAGCCGCCCAAAACGCGCAGTACGCGCAATCCGTGGCCTCAGTGGCCGTTGATCTTTCGCACCTCTTCCAGCCAGGAAGAAGGAGGCGATCGCGATTTCGCAGTCTTGACACAAGCACTGAGTGGTGAAGGTGGGCGGCTTCAGAAGCTTCATGCAAAACGCATCACGCTTTCGACGCGTGACGGTAACCCGAGCATCGAGCCCATGGAGGGCAGCGATTTTGAAATTGGTGTCGATCTTTTGTTGCTTGCCATGGGTTTTGTGGGACCTGATGCAAGCTCACTTAGTGCAGAGCTCGGTGTGATGCTTGATGCGAGAGGGAATGTGCAAACGGATGGGTCCTATGCCACCAATGTGCCAGGTGTGTTTTGCGCTGGCGATGCGCGCCGCGGTCAGAGTTTGATCGTGTGGGCCATTAGCGAAGGTCGTGAAGCCGCACGCGCCATAGACTCCTACCTTCGAGCGGATGAAAACTCATGGCTGCCGACTCGAGGATGCGATGCCCGTTTTGGATAGTAGTCTTATTAGGGGATTCGGCGGCGTTGGGTGCATCGTAAGTGCCTCGCGTGTTAGGGCTTGAGCGTGGTGGCAGGGCCACAGTGAGGGGCGGGGGGAGTATTGATGTCTGCCACGAGCCCAGCCACACACACGGACACACGATTGCCACGCACTACGAATACGCCACCTTGACCATTGGCTATAGCTACTGGTGGTGCGGGGGTTGGCGTTTGTGCCTGAGCAAACATCACCGATGCAAGCAATAGCAATATGCTCGTTAGAATAGCTGCCATCCATGGGGACTTCGTCCAATTCATGCAACACCTCCTTAAAACAACCTATCTTTTTTTAGGGGAAATCGCCAACACCTATGTGAAAAAAGAAATCGTTGTAGAGCAGATTGTACAGAAATTAAGGTTGCACCGAGGGTATGTGCATAAGTCAACTAGAAGAAAATCCTGATGAAAGGTTCCTTGGCACGATGTTTGCCAACAAAGTTGCGAATAGCATCCAGAATCTACCCAAAATACAGCAATAATATTAACCGTGCCTACGTGTATTTCAATGTAGTCTGTATGAGTTGTCCTCGCTTTATTGCAAGATTTGATGCTTGCAGTTAAATTAATATATGAAAAGCAGTGATGACACATGCTTCCTTGCGATTGGGGTTTGCGCTAGGTGTGATCGTGCTGGAAGTGGCATGTGGCCGCATCAATTTTGAAAACATCGCAACACCTCCAGACAGTTCTGTCCAATCTGACGGTTCTGTAGATCCCGATGCAGTCGCGATCAGTTGTAGTGATAGCATCCATAACGGAAATGAAAGTGATGTAGATTGTGGTGGTGACCTATGCGGCCCCTGTGCAGACAATAGTGGCTGCGAGGAGAATGCTGACTGTATGTCTGAAGTGTGCACAGGAAGCATTTGCCAAGCAGCAAGCTGCACGGACAATGTGCATAATCAAGACGAAACAGACATAGATTGTGGTGGGGGCCTATGTGGACCCTGTGCAGACGGTAGTGACTGCGATGAGAGTGCTGACTGTTTGTCTGAAGTATGCACAGGAAGCATTTGCCAAGCAGCAAGCTGCACGGACAATGTGCATAATCAAGACGAAACAGACATCGATTGTGGCGGCAATGTATGTGGGAACTGCGGTAACGGCCTGCACTGTAACAGCGGTGCCGATTGTATCTCGGGGTTATGTATTAGCGCTGTTTGCGTATCGGCTGGATGTGCTGATGGTATGTTAAATCAAGACGAGACAGACATTGATTGTGGTGGAACGATCTGCGAGCCATGCGATGTCAATGATACGTGTGATGTTGATAGCGATTGTATTTCAGACAGTTGTACAAGCCATTCGTGTGATCCCATCGATGAGCTTTATGTCGTGGATTTGAACGGTGACAATGGTTATGCAGCCATTCCTACTGCGACATCGGGTCGCTTCGGCGAAAGTGTGGCCTGTGGAGATTTCAACCATGATGATTTCGGTGACCCGCTCTTTGGGGCGTCTGTTGAAAATTCTTCCGGCCATCCTAACGCGGGCCGCGTATACATGCAGTTTGGAGAGGCATCATTTTCGGCGACCGAAAATTTGATAGCACAGGGTTTCATCTTCAACGGCGGAGACGATGATGGGCGAGCGGGCGATGCCTTGGGAGTGTCCGACGCGAATGGGGATGGTATTGATGATATTCTCATCCAAGCGCCAAAGCCCCCAAACGATGCAGGTTATCATATTCCAGGGCGTCTGAACTGGTCCTCTATATCCAATCCAATTGATCTTGGTTCACCAGAAGTGGTTGATGGCACTGTATTTAGAGCCCCCTATAGTTCTGGGCGTTGGGCGCAGTCGATGCGTTCTGCAGGTGATGTTAACAATGATGGTAGGGAAGATATCGTTATCGGTACATCCACGGCTGGCAATCCCTCTGAATCAGGTCGGGCTTATGTCGTATTCGGTTCGACTAATTTTGAATCCTCTAGCCCAATTGCAGTCGACAGTCTTAACGGCGCCAATGGATTTACAGTGATTGGGGACAATGGCGATCGTCTAGGGACAACAGTTGGTCCAGCAGGGGATATCAATAACGATGGATACGACGATGTGCTGATGGGTGCCATAGAAACATACGCTCCTGTTGGGCATGGCAAAGTTCATTTGATCTTTGGAGGGCCTAGTTTCTCGGCTATGGTTGATCCAGCGACCTTCAATGGGAGTAATGGTGTGACCTTTGAAGATTCTACCATCCCCAATAACTCAGAGCTTGGTTCAGGGCTTTCTGCGACCACTGCGGATATCAATAACGATGGATACGACGATATTCTGATTGGAGCTGATAAGGCTGGACCAAAATCGAATGGTGGCCGGGTCTATCTGGTATTTGGGAAGGCAACATGGACATCCGGTTCGTTTGATCTTGCCACACTCAACGGTACGAACGGTGTCATTTTCATTGCTGGTAAAACAGAATTATTAGTAGGGCGAAGTCTCGATTTTGCCGAAGATATTAATGGGGACAACATTGAAGATATTGTAATAGGTGCTCCTCACCTGTCGAATGCATCCCCTGGTAGGGTGTATGTGGTATACGGTCGGATCAATTGGGGATTTACAACATGGGATCTCGACTTGATCAATGGAACAAACGGGATTGAAATCCTCGCTCCGAATGGTTCAAAGATAGGAAGTGCTGTAGCTACGTGTGATGTCAACAACGATGGCTATAGTGATATTGTGACCGGTGATTATCGGTTTAACAGTTTTCAAGGCCTTGGTTATGTGATCTTTGGCTTTGAACAAACGCCTTAAACTTGGTTTGGAGTTCATCGCGTATTTGACAAATCAAGGCTCAACGATGTTTCCACGGACGGCTGGCACCTCTTCGAGCCAAGTTTCCGCTGTACCAAAGTCGTGTTCACTGAGTGGTCCGGTTGCATAGGTAATGCCATAGGGTGCTGTCCCTGTATAAGCGTTGACTTGAACCCAGATGGCATGTTCGACGCCTGGTTTGACTAAAAATAAGTCTGAAGCCATAGGGTCAACTTGGTCAACATGAAATGCGGATATAGTGTTTACTTCGTGTGCAAGTGCTCCAAACGCGACTTCTTCTTGCGGACTGAGATTGAATACAAGGAGATCGAGAGACATTTCGTCAGACGAGTCATCATCATCAGTTGGTATATGAATTGTGTTGGGGCGCATGGTATAGGCTAACTGGCCATTAGCGTCATGTTCTGCGCATATAAAAACGGCAACAGCTAAGGATTCAAATTCTATGTTTTTATAGTCATCTACGTTTGTGTTAATCATGGCAAAGTCTTCTGTGGGAAGGCCGTGCAAAATGTCCTTACAAGATTCACCATGTTGACGTTTCTGTTCGCGATCAGAAGCAAGCAGGTTCCATGGAACCATCATTTTGCGCGATAGCTCATAGATGAAAGGAGAGTTTGTTGTTCCAATGGCAGCAAGGGATATATCCTCGCGTGCATCTAGAGGCCAAGGCGTGAGGTGGTCAAGGCAGCTCCATGAAACCCATCCATCAGGGTTTACCTCGCCCCACTCATTTTCAATGGCGATGTTTGCGTAACCTAGATAGTCGAGTGTTTGGTTAGCGATAGAGGGAATAACGGGGTTTGCGGCATCTGAGAATAAAAACACGCGATCGTTACTTTGATCGAACCACCCAGTTGGCTGCAGCCTCTGTGTTGGACCATTCTCTAAAGAGAACAGGGGACAGCTTGCGCGCGAGAAAGTAATATAATCTGGGCCTTGGGGCACTCCAGAAGTCATTTTTGGCTGTTGCGGAACTACGATGTATTCAGGTGGATCAAGCGACACCTGTAGACGATGTTGCTTCGTGTTTTCCAGGGTTACGGTGTCATGTCCATACACCGAAAAAAAAGCATGTGATGCTTTCTGAAAGCGATCTGAAGTTTGGATAAGCATGCCTCGTTGATGATCCAAGCGATAAACAGGTGCATCAAGAGGCCCGGCCATCGAAGCTATCTGCGGGAGTAATCCTGGTGCAGATTGGGATGTAGTGTTTTTGCTTGTTCGAGGGTGTTGACCAGTGCATGCGGGCGCAAGCAAAAAGAGTATCAGAAAACCCACTGAATTAGGGCATTTAAAGATATGGCGCACCTGGAGATATGGCATACTTTGTTGAAGATGCAAGTAAGGTAGACAAAGTGCTACGGTGTTCTACGGGGCTTCGCTATCAAAAGCTCATGGATGCGACATGTGTTGTGGAATGTGTTTGGCCCCGAGTGTGATGGCAACCGATCTCTGTATAGCTATAGATCAGAGGATACTTCGAAAAAATCAGCAATGCCGCTTTCTACATTGTACATGCAACCTACAATTTTGATGTGTTGTTTCTGAACGCGTTCGCGAATGGGTTGGCTTTTCTCGAGAATTTTCTGAATGGTATGTTGTACGTGGATGCGCGATGCCTTATCGACACATGCCTGTTTTTCTTCAAGAGAAGCATGTCCCCAGTGGTTGATGCAGTCTATATTGATGGTTTCATGGACTTCGCCTAACATTTGATCAACATGTGGGGTGTTTGTATCACTTCCCGTTGCGTGAGGGTGACGGCGATTAATGGCTTCATAAAAGGCATTGTTATGGGAGTGACCCATAACAACAATCAGCTTGACGCCATCAATTTCAGTTGCGTATTCCAAGCTGCCCAGTACGCTTTTGTCAGTCCAGTTGGCAGTGCTTCGTACGCACGAGATATCGCCTAGGCCGACATCAAAGATCGCTTCGATCGGAGTGCGTGAACTCGTGCCTGCAAAGACAATTGCCAGCGGATGCTGTTCTTTTTCCGTGATGATTCGAGCCCGCGGCACGTCACGCACTAACGGTTGCCCGATGGCGAATCGTTGATTTCCATCTTTGAGAATTTGAAGGACTTGATCTGGTGTGATGCGGTCTTGAAGCTCTCGAGATGAAAGATCAACAAATTCAATCTGATCTTCGACATGTTCGTAGTGTTTCTTGAGCCCTGCTGTGCTCACTGTGATGCCCCGAGCTGGGGCGATTTCATCCTGGAATTCCACGATTAAGCTCAGAACGTCGGGATCGATATAATCGGTTCGGCGTGCGTCAATCATCACGTGGCTAGAAGGAGGAACTTCATTAAACGCATTTGACAAGGTGAGCCGGCTGAGAAAACTCACCTGATTGGACAGTTCGATTCGTAGCACCTCGTCGCCCACATGTTTTTCTAATATGCGACGCAAAGGTTTGCGCTGGTTACTTCGAAGAATGAAGGCAATGCTAACGGCCAGACCAATCATGACACCCACCAGAAGGTCCGTGACAAGGATCATGACCACTGTGGTGATGAAGGGTAGGAACATGTTCAGGCCTTGTTCCCACATCTGGCGAAACAGCTTAGGCGATGCAAGCTTTAGACCTGTTGCGATGAGAATGGCAGCCAATGCAGAGAGTGGGATTCGATTCAGCCATACAGCAAAGAAAGTGACGGATACTAATAATAATATTCCATGGAGTATCGTGGACAGCTTGGTTTTGGCTCCCGTGTTGATGTTAACCGAACTGCGGATAATGACTGAGGTGACAGGAATGCCTCCGATGAGGCCGGCAGTGACATTGCCTACCCCTTGTGCAATCAGCTCTCGATTGGGCGGCGAGACCCGGCGGCTTGGGTCAATTTTATCAACGGCTTCTAGGTTTAAAAGAGTTTCGAGTGAGGCGACCAGTGCTAAGGTGATTGCAGCCGTGAAGACGGCAGGGTTAGTAATGTGAGAAACATCAGGAAATTGAAAGAACTTGAGAAGCTCCCCCGCACTGTCAGCCAACGGGACTTGTACAAGATGAGAGTCGCCGATTTGCCAACGCGTGCCTGTGGCAAATACATCGAAGATAAAGCCTCCAAGGATACCTAGAACGACCACCACTAAAGGAGCAGGGATGGGTGAACGGCTTAGGCGTTGACTTTTCCCCCATGCGAATAGAAGCGCGAGTGAAAGAATTCCTATCAGGGCAGCCCCGATATGTAAGTCGTAGAGAGTTTGTAGAAGTTCAGAAAACGTGTTGGCCTTATCAGGCTGGTGAAAAGACATTTCACCGCTAGGGTCGGGGTCATGTCCTAGCAAATGTGGAATTTGTTTGAGGATAAGAATCAATCCAATGGCTGCAAGCAAGCCTTTGATCACGCTGGAAGGGACAAAGTCAGCAATGGCACCCGCTCGCACCATGCCAAGCACGATTTGGAGCAGTCCCGCCAGGACTAACGCCAACAAAAAGGCTTCGAAGGAGCCGAGAATAGCAAGTTGTGCAGCAACGACCGTAGTAAGACCGGCAGCAGGTCCGCTGACACTGGTATGTGACCCACTGATCAGGCCAACAACAATTCCTCCAACAATCCCCGAAAGAATACCAGAAAAAAGTGGTGCATCGGACGCCATGGCGATGCCAAGACACAAGGGCAGCGCCACCAGAAACACGACCAATCCGGCCGAAATGTCTGCTCCAAAATGTTTAAGACGATGTGGGGTAGTTGTCTCGTAGGTCATCGGTGCCAGTTAGGCCTGCGAGTAGTGTATACAAGCAATCCCTGTCGGGAAATGCCCACGTGAGCTTTGAACTCTATACGATGTCAGCGGTGATTTCAATCCACGGGCATTAGTAACCCACACTGAGGTTAGTGGTCGTTTAATCGTGCTTGCTTGTAGGAGCAGTAGGGATGGGCGATTTGGCAACTTGACCAAGGTATTCAGGAAGATCTACCCCAGCCATTTTTGCAACCTCATGCAGAGGCGGCAAGCTTTTGACTAGATTGGACACGAAATTAGCGGTAGAAGACTCACCCGTGGCACCTGAGTCCCATACGGTGATTTTGTCGATCTTGATATTTTGAATGGCTTCTACTTGCTTGGCCACGATGGCTTCGATTTTTTCGACCATAAGCAAAGTGGCTGCTGCTTTAGGGTCGCCTCCTGCACTTCGCATCAACGCGTTGTAACCATCGGCTTTGGCTTGCAAGACTTGTGCAATGCCTTTGGCTTCGGCTTCGTATTGGGCCAAGATAGCATCCGCTCGGCCCTTGGCCTCGCGTCGGGTGCGCTCGGCTTCGGCTTCGGCTGCAATCTCGATCTTCTTACGGTCGACTTCTTGACGGACGATCTCTATGGCCGTCAAACGTTCTTGTTCGGCTCGCGCCTTGGCTTTTTGTACCTCGACGTCGGCGTCGTAACTTGCAACTTCCCCACGTCGACGTGCTTCTGCTTCCTTGACGGCAAGCTCTGCGTTGTAGGCTGCGATAGATGCCTTAGCATTGTTTTCGCCCTGTACAGCTGAAGCTTCTTGCTGCTGCACAAAGACACGCTGATCGGCGAGTGCCTCTTTCTCTCCTTTGATGGCACCAGCTTCTTGTTGCTGTACGTAAATGCGCTGATCGGCTTCAGCAGCTTTTTTCCCCTTCTGTGAGGATGCAATGTTCTCTGCCACGCGAATTTCTTTTTCGCGTTCTGCTGACGATTGTCCAATCGCTCCAAGCTTATCTTGCTCGGCGACATCAACGCGGGCGCGATTGACAGCTTCTGCGGCTGCTTTTTTCCCGATACTCTCAATGTAGTCGGATTCATCCGTAATATCGGTGATGTTGACGTTGATCAGATACAAGCCGATTTTATTGAGCTCTGGCTCAACGTTCTTACGGATCGATTCCAGGAAGCTTTCGCGATCTTGATTGATTTGTTCGATCGTGAGGGATGCTACTGTCAAACGCAGTTGTCCAAAAATAATCTCGCGCGCCATATCTTCGATGCTGCGCTGCTCTAATCCTAACAGACGCTCCGCCGCATTGTTCATGATCTCAGGGTTAGTGCTGATGCCAACAGTGAACGTGCTCGGCACGTTGATACGAATGTTTTGGAGCGACAAAGCATTTTGCAGAGGAATCCCAATTGTCATCGGTGTGAGTGACAGGTATGCATAGTCTTGCACCAGTGGGAGGATCAACTTGCCACCGCCGTGGATGCAGTGTGCCGATTGCCCCTGGCCGACTTTGCCGTAGATCACTAGGATTTTGTCTGAAGGACAGCGTCGATAGCGTGAGCCTAAATACAGAAGAACGGTGGCGAAGATCACCACCGCAGCAAGGATGGCAAGTAATGTAAACGTGAATGGCATAGGTAGCTCCTAGGACGGTTGGCTTGCTGGTTTGACGATGAGTGTTTGCCCGTTTGCAATCCCCACGACTACCACGGGCGTGCCCGTAGTAAGTGAAGCGTCATGCTCTGCAATAGCGTCGGTAACGAACAAGCGACCACTGATGGAAACTTCCACTTTACCAGTGCTGCCTTGGTTTATGGATAAATAAACCCGGCCGTTCTGACCAATGGCGGTGGCTAAATTAAGGGTGCCGCTGGATTGTAATGAACGAAACCAGTGAAATAGCCGCGTTACCAACCATGTCGTGGCAAGCCCTGCAGCAACACCTCCGGCCGCAGCCAGCACGGGTCCTGTCGTGGCTTCTCGGTTTAACGCCAATCCTACAAGTCCAAACATTGTCAGAAAAGACGCAATCCCCTGAAACGACAACAGGCTAAAACTAAGGTCGGCTGTTCCGGAGGTATCCAGATCGTGGCCACTATGGGTTTCCACGTCGCCATCTGCACCCAACAATTGAAAAACTAGCCAGATAGCGACACTTACGCCACCTATTATCGAGGCTCCTAAAAAGACAAGGTCCACCGTAGACCAGGTGTTTATAAAATGAGGCAAACGCCTACATTTTAGCAGTAGCCTATCTTGTTGGTCAACTCCTAGACAGTGCAGTACTTGCGACGATTTTTACCGTTTCGCAGGTTTGAGGGAATACGACTACGATGAAACGTAGCTTTGGAGTGATTGACATAGCGCAAGCTGCATTTGCATTAATCCACAGCAACCAGGTCACGGCAGACTGCGTGATTGTCCCGTGAGGGATCATTGAGACACAGGGGATGCACGCCATCGTTGGCTTGGTCCCCCGTGCTGCACGCAAAGGCGTTCCAAATCACGTTCGGATTGATGCCGGGCATGGCGTTGATTGCATGATGCGCGCCGGTCTCTGCGGCATGAGGTCGTGCACATTGAAACACGACGGTGGGGAAATCAGGATTGCATGCAAACTGTCCGTACGTGCATTTGCCGCCCCATACATCCGCAGTCACGGGCTCTTCGCCCAAGGGAGTTTCACTAGGCGTGTTTGTGTTGGCAGGAGTTTCTTGGTTGTCAGCGGCTGCCTCAGGTGGCGTCTGATTGCTCAATGTGAAAACCAATGCGCCTTGCACCACAAGGTTAACGGGCGGAACGGATGACAAGCACGTGGTCATTTGATCGCTCTGGCCTTGGTACAACTGCGCGATGCGTTCGTAGCTGTTTTGAGCGTTGTCACCCAAGAATTCCGCGCTCATGATTGGAGCGGGCACCTGACCGTTGCTAAATGTTGTGATCTCCGGATTCCATACGCGAAGCGCCCCATAAGTTGTCCACCGTGGATGATTGAGTATCCCTCGGAACGAGACAGTCAGTGTCTGATCGCGTGTAGATGTGGTGATGTGAAGAGACGAGGCAGTTTGTTTGAGAGCCTCGAGATCTTCTTGGCATAGCACATCGTTGTGGCTGAGCTGATCGACCCAAGGTGTGGTGGATGCGTCAGTGAGCGCATCGAGGCTTTTTGCGCCAAGATTGCTATCGGTTGTGGCTTGGCCTATCAGGGGCAATACCACAGCGGCATCTCCCAACCCAGCCAAAGACAACTGCGGAAAATCTTCTTGGTTCAGTAGTTGAACCGTAAGCGGCAGTTTCCAGTTGGCAAGCGGAACTCGGACGCCAGGTAGCTGCGCTTCGTGAAACTCGGCGATGACTCCCAATGTCAGCGTTGCTTGATGTGGTGTGGATTCCGCAACGTCCAGGGTGCTCTGCCCAGAGAGATAGGAGAAACCGCCCGAAGATTCCGGGGCGCAGCCGATGAAGAGCATGCTCGCAACGAGCATGCTTGTGTAGAAATGTCTCAAGGTTGGCAGTGTTTCAAAAGTCACAGTTCTAGGCCCCTTCCTGATAACCATTGCAACATAGTTCATTGCGCTTCGCATTATCGTCGCATGCGTCCTGACAATCCGCATCGTCCCATGCACACACAAACGCATTACAATCGGAAGGGTTTGCGGTGCATTGGCTTCTCTGTGCGTCTGTCAACGACAGCGTGCATGCTGCGGGAGGGGGGGCGTCCTCTTCTGTTTCTGGCTGAGAACACACTTCGTTTTTCAGAGCAGCAAAGTTTTTCCCGTCTTTAATTGGTGCTTGCTCAACGATGAATCCTGCCCAAGAGGGTGCTCGAACTGGAAATGCCATAAAGCTACTGGGGTTTTCGATGTCGGTTCGAAAGACGATGTCTTTATAGGTACACGTCGCATCGGATGCCTCGCGTAAAGGAACGGCTGCTACCCGAAGTTCTTGTTGAATCCGAAGTGTGGCTGCAGAGGTGAGTGAAGGTTGAGTGTAAAGCTCGCCATCGATTACATACACTGGTTCTGCATACACTGTGAGATTGAATGGAAGTTCGCTGTAATCGCCATCTTCGCACGGAAATTGAATATGGCTCGCTGCAAAATCTGTGAGATCAATACTGCCGGTGAAATCTTCTGAATAATAGTATCGTCCAGCGATGCCACCGCCAGGAATGTTTACGGGTAAAGCATCTCCGATTGCAAAACCTCCAAACGAAAAAATTCGTTTTTGATGAATCGATAGTCCTGAAGTAACAACCGCACTATCCAATTGGCAGCTTTTGCTCTCTCTAGTGTGCTCGCACGGTTCAGAGGTAGGTTCAAGCGCGGTCGAGTTGTGAGTGTCAAAGCGCATGATGTCCCAGTGCATCAACAAATCAGTCCGCTGAATGCCCGTATTGCCATTGGACCACGAGCAATCGTTGCTTTGCTGCCATGCCATAAGATAAGGCGTACATAGCGTCGGATTGCTTGAATTTATTTCAGGATGCCAGTCTGTCGAATGCAATAACATGTCATCGTTAACGCCAAAGCCCTTATTTCCCACAACTATTTCGGTAAAATGCGGTGAAAGTGTGGTGGTACCTACGAGGTGCGCTCCATGGCATTGCATGATGCCTACATGATTAGCTTCCGAAGACAGTTCGTCTCCAGTCTCGGCTGCACAGCTTAGACATAATAGAGACCAGCACAGCACCAATGATAGGCCCCATTTGCGTGAGTTTAGATCGATTATGTTTGTGTTCATGGTTTTTTCCTAGTGGCTGTTGCTTTGGGTAAGAGTCGATCCGTCTAGAGTGCTGCACGTCATCGGTTTGTTTTGGTTAGAGAAACGAACCATCTCGTTTTCAAACGCATGGTCGATAAAAAATACGCCAGGGTGGCTATCAGAAGTTCGTAACTTGATGTCGTGTTTGGAGCGCTCGCACTCTGTCGGATCGGTTTGACTAAGGCTTGGATCAGCAGTGCATGCCCCAAGACTGTAATTCCGCCACGTTGATTGCTCGGAATTGCGATCAACGTAATAGGCTCCTGTGCCGGTGGAGTCTGGCCCGAAAGGAGCCAAAATGGCCTGCCAGGGGATGTCCTGACTCGCTCCTAATGCAACCGCTGCCTCATTCACTGTGCCTGTCCACACAGAATCCTCAAGAGGTGCTTGTACTAAGATTTGAACGGGGATGGTTTGGTGACTGGATTGGTTTGACCAGAATCCAATCGAATACAAGGCGAGTGTTTTTTGCACTTCATTGGGACTGATTTTCCATTCAACCTCTCCGAATCCGGAACAGATTGTATCCACGAGAAAATTTCCATTGGCAGAACGCGGATCATTTTCTACGCCGTCGGGCGGACACGTACGGCCGCCTCCAATTTTTTCAGAAAGCTGTGCAATGATGAGGTTGCCAAAATGGAACGTGTAGTTTGTAGCCTCAAATAGATTGGAAGGATTGGTTGCTGCACCGAAGATTCCGCGTTGAATGATTTTATGTACAAAATTCCAAGACGCGATTTCCACCGCTTTGTACACTAAAGCGTCAACAATCAGACTCCATGTGAAACTTGGGAAGTTGCGAATGCCGGTCCATATCCTCTGTGCTCTTCCGGGTTGGGCTAAGGCCATTTCTTCCGATACTTCCTCGGCAACGTCATCGCCTTGCCGTGTGATGAAACGCCACACCGAACGCATGACAGAGCTGAACTTTTGCATCAAGACGGGTACCATTCCGTGGACTTCGCCTGGTTTGATGAACCGTTCTTTCAGTTCTTCGGCCACTGCACGGTTAAGCTTGGCAGAACTAAGCAACTCAGCCGCAGCCACTTCACCGCTCTCGCGGAGCGCAGCCTCGTACGCATCGCGAATTGCAGTCAAATGCACATCGGTTAGGGTTTCGCCATTGCCGGTAGCAATGCGGGCAAAAGCGTCCACTTGTTCGAATGTCAACGGATGATTACCATTAACTCGCGACAAATTACGTTTGATATGCTCAGTGTACTCTTCTTGAACTTGCTCGGGGCTCATTTCTGGAGGGAAGCTCGGCATGGTGTCGATGATCTGGGTACGTATCTGCAGCAGTGTGTCATCGAGTATATGGGTCTTCGGGCCGATTAGTTCGGACAGTTCGTAGCCTCCGTCTTCAAGGACCAATGTTCCTGCTCTGGCTGCACGAGCAAGCAACGCAGAATTGACCGATCCCTCACCTTTAGCTTCAAACATCCCTCCCACAACAGCAACGCTCCAAAACCATAATTGTGTACAGACCAATTGTCCTCGGTCGCTTTGTGCATTTCGAAAATGATCGAATGCGTCTTGGTCGGCACTTGGAGCGCAAGACCATAACAGTAAGCTGATGCATAGAATACTAATGATACGAGTCCACATACGACGTTCTTTTCCTTTTCTTGTTTGCTGAGACGCTTATCGTCTTTAATTGAAGCCCTGTTCGGGTAGTGGTGAGCTAACCTGATGTTGCGAGCAATTGCTGCCAACCTTTCTCAGGTACTAAATTTAACCAGTTCTCGGGTGTTGGATCGACAGCGACAGATAGAGGAAGCACATCGAAAATGTCTGGATTGTTTCCGGCGGCCGAAGGGCGGTTCATGCCTCTGGCTTCAGCCAACCATGTGGGAATCGCGGCTCCGTAGGATGTTCCGTTGACTATGGTGATAACCCCATTGATGTTTTTGATATCAAGCCATCCATCCGCAAAGATCGGTGTCTGTCCGATAAAGCAGTTTTCAGTAGGGTTGCTTTGGCCTGTTTGTTCGCGAATTACCTGCGTTGCATTCTCGGACAAGAGCCACAATCCATCATCGGCGACAACGTACCGAAAGGAATGTGTAGCGCCTGGCGGAAGTGTTTTGGCCAAGTTAGGGAGAGTGTGTTCTGTGAGTTGTCCCACAAATCCCGCGTTGGCATCGGCTAGCAAGGATGCTGTCTCATCACGCGAGAGTAGACATGGCTCACGTGGATCTGCCGGAAGCATGTAGCGTTCGGCATTGGGATAGTTGTCCAGCACCTGAGCTAACCCGATTACGGATACTGACGATAGACTTGAGGGTGAACGAAGCTGGTCCAGCACGGCACGAAGCTTTGCTTTTGAAGCTTGTGCCACGCGTAATGGAGCAAGGGTTACATTGCCACTGACTCTATACGCACGTTCCAACACGCGTTGCACGGTTGCGGGTGAATTCCCGTAAAGCCATCCTCCAGCATTACGTAATACTGGGAGGGTGGCGCGGCTTACCCTTGTGAGCAACGGCATTGCCAAAAAAATTACGGCCGCTTGTTTACCGAGATCGGAAAGGCTTTTAAGAAAATTGGCGTATTGCGCATCTTGCACGCGCTTATCGAGCAATCCTCGATACCAAAATCCTGTTTGCACAAGGGATTGGTAGTGTTTGTAAATCGTGTACTCCGTAGCGACGGACCACGTCATGGGCGCAAAGAGCGTGAACATGCCAAACGCATACAACAAGCGCGGCGTCCATGTGATGGTCACCCCCAATACTTTGGATGCAATTCCTGAGAACACTCCTGGGCCTGCCAACATCAAAGGAATCGATAGCCAGAAAATCCGGTTGCTCCATGTGTGTTGGCGATCTGCGCGCGTGGGCTCAGCCTCGACGAGGGTAGCCATTGGTTCTAGGCTTGGACACACCTGAAGAACTCGCGCTTTGATATCAAGGAATTGACCAAGTTCCGGAGCGTCTTTGAGACCATAAGTTGCGATCGTCGTGCGACTTTCGGCTATTTTTCTGTTGATTTTCGCACGTGCGATGCGCATGTCATGGGCGAATTCCTCGATGGTTTCTGTAGCGAGCGACGATGCTTGAAATCGTGGTTCAGCTAACTTGTGAAACAGTGTCTTATGCCATCCTACTGTAAGTGGTACGTGTAGAGCAGGCATCGAACCCAAGATGCGGTCGTATTCAAGCATATAGAGTTCTGCATCGACTTGAATCATCGTGTAAAGTTGCGCTAGCCGGCCGTGTTGCACAACAGGAGAATTCACATCGGAGTCCAAGGTAGCGATGATGTCCTCTGTAATATCGATGCAATAGTGTGTGAGCCCGCAGGCTCCAGAAGCAAAGGGTTCTCGCGTCTCTTGGTAGCAGCCGTCTAAAAAATCGAACGAAGTCGTGGATTCGATGGCATAAGGTGGAGTCCATGGATCCATACCCTCTTGCTGGGTGCAGTTGGGGACTACGTCGGGAAACACGCGTTCCTCGCCATCTATGATTGCGATGTTAGGAAGTGAGCTAAGTGCAAGTTTGATGCGATTGACTACGCTGCTGAATTGTAAATCGACCTTTGCGTCCTTTGCTTGGCGTTTGCTTTCCATCCACGCTTGTCGCCCCATCTCGGAGAACAGATAGTCATTGATGATATGTTGCTCATAATTGGCTCGGGTTGCATGTCGTTCTTGCGCTTGGATGAGAAGATCCTGGCGCAGCGCTCTTTCCCGCAGCGAACGAAATATCTCCAAGTCTCCCCGCTGAAGATCTTTGGCTTGAGGCGTTTCTAAAGGCTGTTCCTCTGTGCCGTAGACAAAGTGTTCATCCGTCTTCATGGCATGGTTCTGCATCTGAAGCATCTGTAAGCTGGCAAGCTTCATGGCCTGCACATAGCGACTGCGGGAATCGTTGGTGGTTCCTACCTCACCGTTTTCAAGTACTGCCCATTGACCGCAGCCCACCTCTTCGATGGCTGCATCCGGAATCAATGCAGATTCGAAGACCTCTTGGCACTCAGCTTCTGCGGTCTGTTGACCCTGGGTCGACGTAAAGAAAGCTGGCTTGTGACAAGCGTTCAAAAGGTTGGCTGCATCCTTTACCACCTCACGGCTCGGGTCCGATTGAGCCAACGCCGTGGCCGCGAACGCAGCCACCACGAGGCCTGCTTGCATGGACACACAGATCCATTGTTGTAGTTGGTACGTTCGTAAGCGTTGCATGACTTCTATCGTCGCCCGGGGTTTGGCTGGCACAGTAAGGTGTCCGGCTCGCAGAAGTGCCCTGAAGGACAATCCCAACTCGTGACACACTCTGGCGCTGATTCTGCAATGGACTGTCCTTGGTTTTGTGATTCATCTGCGCTTTGTGGCGCACATGCCGCAAGGACAAGCGCGTAGAGCAGGGCTTGCCCTAACTTTCCATGCCGTGGCGTGCTTTGTTCGTATCGTACCGAATTCTCAAAACTCATAGACATCCAACAACCCAACCACATTAATATGGTCAATAATTTCAACATATTACCAGAGGAAACCCGGACTCATGGCTGATTTTGATTTTCAATTTCAATTAAAAACGGCATCTGTCAAGTCGATTTTTTTCACGGTGCGCCATCAACCGAATTATGAATGCGGTCGGCTTTCGTATACCGCTTTGAAAGTCGTAGAACTTTTCATAACACTAGGGGCCTGATTGGGAGGGCATTACCATGAAACGCATCCGCTTTCTTGGAGCTACGGATACTGTGACAGGGTC
This sequence comes from uncultured Polyangiales bacterium, assembly GCA_964640175.1. Taxonomy (GTDB): domain Bacteria; phylum Myxococcota_A; class Polyangia; order Polyangiales; genus JACKDX01. Next base: position 75,869 of record CAZXFW010000009.1, read on the forward strand.
GTGTTATTTGGTGGAAACGAACCGCTGCCGAGTATTGGTCGATTGTGGTCTTTTTCAAGGCTACAAAAAATTGCGCGAACGCAATTGGGCAAAGCTGCAATTTAATCCTGCTGAAATTGATTCTGTCGTGTTGACGCATGCACACATGGACCATGCGGGGTTTATTCCACGACTATGTAAGCTTGGGTTTACGGGGCGTGTGTATTGTACGAGTGGCACACATGATCTTTTGCACATTCTCTTACCGGATTCGGGGTACCTTCAAGAAGAGGATGCAAGGCGTGCAAATACTTATGGGTACAGTAAACACCAACCTGCTGAACCATTATACACCCAAGACGACGCAGAGGCGTGTTTATCACGGCTTGTCGTTCATCCATTCAATAAGAGTTTTGAGATAGTCTCGGGAATAAGTGCGACATTCACTCGGGCAGGGCATATTATTGGTTCGGGATGTGTGGTGCTTAACCTTGACGGAACGACGTTGACGTTTTCTGGGGATGTAGGTCGTCCGAATGATCCCATTATGAAGCCACCATCGCTGTTAGCCGCAACGGATTATTTGGTGATCGAATCTACCTATGGTGATCGACGTCATCCCAATGAGAATGTAAGTGATACCATTGCGGAGGTTGTCAATGATACCGCTAAGAAAAAAGGAGTAATCGTTGTTCCGTCATTTGCGGTAGGTCGAGCACAACATCTTTTGCATTTGCTTGCTCAATTGCGTAAAGCTGATCGGATTCCAAATATTCCGGTTTATCTCGATAGCCCTATGTCGATTGATGCCACAGAAATATTTACGCGGCATAAGGAGGACCATCGCATTTCAGAAAATGAAGTGCGCGCCATGTGCCAGGTCGCTGACTATGTTCGAACGTCAGACAAATCCAAGGCCATTGATGGGCGTCAGGGCCCGATGATTATCATTTCTGCAAGTGGAATGGCGACTGGGGGAAGGGTGCTGCATCATTTAAAGCAATTTGCGCCTGATCCTCAGAACACGGTGCTTCTGGTCGGCTACCAAGCGGCTGGCACTCGTGGTCGTGCATTACTCGACGGTGCGGATGAACTCAAGATTCACGGGCAGTATGTTCCCGTTCGAGCGCGTGTTGCACATAGTGAAGGCCTTTCGGCGCATGCGGATTATGCTGAACTGATCGATTGGCTAAGGCCAGCTAACCTGAGACCGCGACGTGTGTTTGTGACCCATGGCGAGCACGCAGCTACGGATGCCTTCCGTCGACGTTTGGCTGATACGTTTCGTTGGGATGTTGTCGATCCAGATGACGGTGAAACGTTCGACCTAAGTTAGCGTGTGTGTTACTAACGCAGGGGGATGGAAGCACATGCATTTCTTGTAGTACTTTCCTCTGTGCTGGGCGTTGCTGCTGTAACGACTGTTGTCTGCCAGCGTCTGCATCTCCCTGTGGTTCTGGGTTACATCCTGGCAGGGTTTATTCTCGGTCCCCATGTGCCGATTCCTCTTATTGTGGATCGACACATCGTTCAGACGCTTTCAGAACTGGGTGTGATTCTGATTATGTTTTCACTTGGCCTGGAATTGCACTTGGGGAAAATCGTCAAACTGGGCACTACAGCAGGAATCATTGCTGTAATGGAGTGCAGCCTGATGTTGTGGTTGGGGTTCACGGTGGGGCACTTTTTAGGCTGGAGCACCATTGAGAGTGTGTTTGCAGGTTCTATTGTTGCTATTTCCAGCACGGCCATCATTACCAAAGCATTTGAAGAATATAACGTTAAAGGGCGGCTTCGCGAGTTGGTTGTCAGCGTGCTTGTGGTTGAAGATTTAGTGGCTATTGTGCTGATGGCTGCACTGACCGCCGTTAGTTCAGGTTCGGGCCTTTCTGCTTTAGAAATGGCGATGGTAACAGGTAAGCTAGCGCTATTTTTAGTAGGACTGATGACGGTAGGGCTGCTTTTTGTGCCGCGTGCCATGCGGATGATTGTTCAGATTGGCCGTCCTGAAACTACACTTGTGGCTAGTATCGGGTTGTGCTTTGGCGTGGCATTACTAGCGCAAACGTTTGGTTATTCTGTCGCGCTTGGTGCATTTATTGCCGGCTCCCTGATTGCTGAATCGGGTGAGCAGCACCGTGTTGCACAGGTAGTTGAACCTGTGCGTGATATGTTTGCCGCTGTTTTCTTCGTTTCGGTAGGCGTGCTGATTGATCCTGGGTTGATCCTTAAAAATTGGCATGCAGTGGCACTGCTTAGTACGGTAGTCATTCTGGGAAAAATCCTAGGTGTTTCAGCAGGGGCATTTCTAACGGGCAATGGGGTGAGAACCGCGATTCAATCAGGGATGAGTTTGGCTCAAATTGGGGAGCTTTCGTTCATTATTGCAGGGCTTGGGATTTCGTTGGGTTCAGTGGATGCATTTTTGTATCCAGTGGCGGTGGCTGTTTCATCAATTACAACCCTAACCACTCCCTGGTTAATTCGGCTATCAGGACCTGTTGCCAATTTTATCGATCGAAAATTACCTCATCCTCTACAAACGTTTGTCACGCTTTACGCAAGCTGGCTCGAAAAAGTGAGAAGTGGTCCACCTGAAATTACGCGTACTGCAATGATGCGTCGCTACATTCGGCTATTGCTTTTGGATCTTATTTTGTTAGCGGTTGTTGCTATTGGAACAACGCTTGCCATGGAGCGGCTCGCTGAGTTTATTGAGGGGAAGCTGCACAGTGATATTACTGTGGCACGAATCGTGGTGATCGTACTTGCCTTGGCTATTGGAGTGCCACTGGCTGCCGGCGTGGTACGGGTGGTTCGGCGACTGAGTTTCACCATTGCGGAAATTGCTATTCCTGTTGTGCACACAGACATGGCCGATTCTGCAGCGACATCACGTCGTTCATTGGCGGTGACGCTGCAGTTTGGCATTGTGCTTTTGGCGGGACTTCCCTTGCTTGTGGTCACTCAACCTGTTGTGGGGGGAATTTACGGTTCCGCGTTTTTTGTTTTGCTGCTAGCCCTATTGGGCATTGCTATTTGGCGCGATGTTTCTGACCTTGAGGACCAAGTGCGCGCAGGCACACAAACCATTGTTGCCACGCTTGTGACGCAAGCACGCAAAGGCAGGCCCCTTCAAAAATCGCAAGGCCATGCGCGGTCTACAGAAGCTCTCAAACACGTTGGTGAATTGTTGCCAGGGCTTGGTAAACCAACCTCGGTCACGTTAACTAAAAAGAGTGCTTCTGTGGGAAAAACGCTTGCCGATTTAAACTTACGTGGCTTAACAGGGGCAACCGTCCTTGCCATCGCACGTTCTGAAAAAGGCTTACTTATTCCCACCGCGCAAGAGGTGCTTTTAGTGGGCGATGTTCTTGCACTTGCAGGCACGCACGATGCTATTGAGGTTGCAAAACATCTTCTTCTACACGGCAGCGAAGGGTAGCTCCATCGCTCTGTACGTAGGGGTGAGCTTATATACTATCGCCAAGCGAACGATTTCATCCTATAGTCTATCACTGCTTTGGAAACGAAACGGCCCGAATCGCAAACGTCCGCCCTTGGCTCTATTGAAGTCTATCAAGGTAACAATCTCGATATCATTCGTACGTTTCCAGATGCATCTTATGATCTAATTTACATTGATCCGCCATTTAACACAGGACGGGCTCAGGCACGCACGCGAATTAAAACCGAGCGGGACAACGATGGCGACCGCGTGGGCTTTCAAGGAAAGCGTTACCGCACCACGGTGCTTGGCTCAAGCGCCTATGCCGATAGCTTTGATGATTATATGGCATTCTTGGTACCTCGGCTTGAAGAAGCATTTCGTCTGCTAACACCCACGGGGAGTTTTTTTCTGCATTTGGACTATCGTGAGGTCCATTATGCGAAAGTGGCGCTAGACAGCATTTTTGGCCGCGAGTGTTTCATCAATGACATCGTGTGGGCCTACGATTACGGAGCGCGCTCTACCAATCGATGGTCACCCAAGCACGACAACATCCTCTGGTATGCTAAAGACCCGTCAAAGTACACATTTAACTTTGATGAAATGGATCGCATTCCTTACATGGCACCATCTTTGGTAGGAGAAGAAAAAGCAGCACGCGGCAAAACACCTACGGACACGTGGTGGCACACCATTGTGAGCCCCAATGGAAAAGAAAAGACAGGTTATCCAACGCAAAAGCCTCTCGGCATTCTTACTCGAATCGTAAGAATACACTCTTGTCCGGGGGACAGGCTCTTGGATTTTTTTGCAGGAAGCGGAAGTTTCGGTGAGGCAGGCGCGAGCCTTGGTCGCCACGTTACTCTTGTGGACGAGAATCCAGAGGCGATTGAAACCATGCGAAGACGCTTTGTAGATTATCCGACAGGATTCAAGAGCACTACGAAGGATTTATCCACGGTTTCAAAAACGGGCTCCCGCTTGAAGAACGATTTTTGCTAAGAACGGATCGCCTACAAGTGGCAGGTGTTGTTCAAGGGAGAGATCGAGCCAGTGGATAGGGGTTACTTCAAGCCCAGCGAAGGCAACCGCGCGTGAAGCGCCCGATTCCGTGGCCAGGGGAACAGCCCCATAAATGCCAGTGCATAAACGAAAGTGACGGCTTATTATTAAGCCACCTGTTAAAGAGGCTTCGAGTTCACTGGCATTCATTGGATTGACAATGGGTCCAGGGCCACCTCCATGATGATGAGCCCCGTCCTTCGAAGAGAGTGCTTGGCCGTATGCAACCTGGCTATGAATAAACGCTTGTGCTGATTGCCATGCTAACCACAGGCCTGGCATTAGCATCACATGTCCCATGCCTAGATCGAGACTTGCATCTCCGGTGGGCAGAGTGCTTGCCATACCTATTCCGAGAGCCAAGGTGTTTTTGTCCAAGTATACAAGGGGGACCTTTACATCAAAGAGCAGATCTCCGATGCCGGAAACATCACTACCGTTTCGGGTCAATCCGTACGTTAGCAACCGTGTTCGTAGCTTTACCCACCGGTGCTGCCACTGGATGTTTACTCCAATGCCTTGGTAGTCGCCTTCGTATTGTTCAGTGCGATAGGTTGCAAACTCCGAATCAATACCTAGGCGTACCCCTAGAAGGCTTGAGTAGGATGGGCTTGATGTAGCGCAATGTTGAGCATGTGCGACGTTGGTGACAGTAGCTAGAAGGGGCGTTCCAAAAGCAAAGAGGAAAAAAAATTTTATGGAGCGCCGCACGCCAGCCACTCCCCTAGTGAGAATCGTTCTGTGGTTGAAGGGTAGGGCATTGCTGCCGTATGATGGGGGTTAGTATCTGTGCTCGAATCGTCGTGGACATGATCTTCGGGTGGCATGAAGGTGTTTGTGCTGTTAGGACCCGCCGCAGCCACGAGGTCAATGTGTTCTAGGTGAGTATTCTGAATTTCAGCCAGTGTATCGAAGTTGTGGTCGCTGGGCGCGCCGTGGCGCTCATGGCTTGGCAGCGAGCTTGAATGACAACTCACGCAATAAGTGTCCATGAATGCTTTGCCGAAATTATCATACGTGAGCGTTGACTCATCGGGGCAGGTTGCGCCACTGGGCTCACCTTCATGAGCCCCGTGTTCATGGCTATTAGTACAACTGGCAATCCCACACACCAGCAAGGCGCCTATACGCCATCGATTTATCCACATCCTGTTTAACTCCTTGGTCAGCACGGCAAGGATAGGACAGCATGTGCCAAAAAGGGATGCGGTGAATTTGCGCACCCCCATTGGGCAGAGTCAGCGAATTGGTGGGTATTTAGCGAGCTTGTACTGCAGTGTTCGTCGATGCATGCCAAGCACACGGGCGGCTTTGGAAATATTTCCACCACAATCCCGAAGGACACGCTCAATGTGTTCCCACTCAAGCCTGGCCAACGAAGGAACATCATGGCGAAGCGCTTCTTCGTTGAGCTCATCATGGTCAGGCTCAAGTGCCAGTAAAATCTGTTCAGGTGTTGCGGGCTTGGTAAGATAATTGATGGCGCCAGATCGCATCGCATCTACAGCAGTTGCAATGCTTCCATAGCCGGTAAGTACTACAATAGCGATGTCAGGAATGTGTGTTTGTAGGTCTTTGACCAGTATCAACCCGTGTTTGCCCGGCATACGTAAATCCACCACCGCACGTTCAAGTGTATGACGCTGTGCAATTTGCATGGCAGAGTCATAATCATGAGCCATAAACGTTCGAATGCCTCGCTCATGAAAGGCTCGTGCCAACCGTTCACGAAAACGTGCGTCGTCATCGACGATCAACGTAGGCGATTCATGCGTCATGCAGTCTCTGCCATGGAAAGTGGGATGTAAAGCGAGGCGCGTGTCCCATGTTGAGGTTGAGACTCGAGTTCAAGTTTCCCCCCAAGACTTTCTGCAAATGCGCGTACTAGGAAAAGTCCGAGTCCCATTCCTCGACCTGGTTCTTTGGTAGTAAAAAAAGGATCTCCGGCATGTTCGAGGATGTCTGTTGGCATACCAGTGCCACAGTCTTCGACAGAAAGCACGAGGCATTCGTCTTGTTTCCCGATGTGCACAATGATGCGTTTGTCGCTGCTCGCGCTGGCATCAACAGCATTGCTTACCAATGCTCCGAGTGATCGCAACGTATGTTCACGGGGTACAGAGAAATGATCGATGTTGTTACCGAGTTCGATATGTACGCGTGATGATATGGAGGGATCGAGCCGTCGAAGCAAGGCTTCGGGGATATCGCTCGTGGCGATGTTTGCATTAGCAAGACCCAATTCCCAGCTTCCACTGAGCTTGCGAAGAATGTCGTGACAGCGTTCGACTTCGTCTAAAATGAGATGAAGGTCTTCGGTAACATTATCCAGGTTTACACTGGAACTAATAGCACGACGTGCTTCATCCGCGGCGACAGCAATGGTGGCAAGAGGTGTGCTAAGTTCATGAGCTGCGCCTGCTGCAAGGGTTGTAAGCGATGTGGTCCTTCTACTTCGCTCAGCTCGTTCGCGTAGCGATGCGAGTTCTTCACGTTGATGAGATATGGTGGTGGCAATACGACTGACATAATAAGAAATCAGTGCTGCTGCGAGCGCGAACGCAACCCACATCCCTTGTAAGTGTCCACTAAGCTGGTGGTGTTGTCCGTGTCCAGCGTGTTGTATCCCCGACCAAAGGAATAGAGATCCAAAGCACATGATTGCAAGTACAGCGATGATAGTAGTCCACTGTGACCCGAGGACCACCGCGGCAAGTGTAATATGAACCAAGTAAAGTACACTAAACGGATTCATGGCACTTCCAGATGCGCCAAGCAGAAGTGTCAATAGCACGATGTCCAGCACCAGAATGCTTCCTATCGTGAGAGAAGAGCTGTGAAGGGGTTCGGTCCGATTCCAGGTAGCGAGTGCCACGTTTGAGAGGATGGTTAATCCAAAAGGAATCAAAGCAAGATGCCAGTTAACGGCTTCATCAAACCCGACTCTGGCTGTCAGCAGCGCAGCAGCTTGGCCCAATGCAGTAAGCCATCGCAAGCGTACAAGCCAAGGTAGGCTTGCACTCGATTCAAGATCCTTAGACATGTGTGTAAAAGTTACCTTACTATAGGCTGCATGCAGGTTAGCGCAATCTTTTTATTGGCAGTGGGTTTAGCCATGGATGCCACGGCAGTAGCAGCAGCCCGTGGCACCACAGTGCGCCGCATCGAGTTTCGACATATGTGCCTAGTGGGAGGACTTTTTGGAGGATTCCAGGCGATGATGCCGTTGTTAGGGTGGATGCTTGGCAAGGAAATGGGGCCATTTGTAGAGGCATGGGATCACTGGATTGTGTTTGTGATGCTTACCACTCTAGGTGTGCACATGTTATGGGAAGCTCGGAGCGTGGCCGAGGATCACGATGCTTCTGAAGAAAAGGATCCATTTGGTCTCAAAGTAATGAGTCTGCTTGCGATTGCTACGAGTATCGATGCATTTGCAGCAGGCATAACATTGCCGATGCTTCATGCTCCTTTAGGATTTTCCATCCTGATTATTGGAGTGACTACTGCCATTCTTAGCGTAGCTGGATTGTTGGCAGGACGCTATTTTGGGGCTGTGCTAGGAAAGCGACTAGGTATCGTTGGCGGATTGATCCTTATTGGTCTTGGATTCAAGACATTGCTTGAACATTTAGGGGTGATCTAGCTCTGGTGTTAAGGACAGCTTTGTGTGGTCGATATCCACTCACGCACCAGTTCTACGGCTAAAGGATCTGTTACAGAAACTCCAAGAGGCGGCATACGATCAATGTCAGATTCAGGATCAATGCGAGCGAGTAGAGCGGATTGTTCAGGATCACCTGGCACGAATAGAACAGGATAGGCATACGCGGTTACAGACCGACTCGGTTCGTTGCATATTCCCATTTTGTTGAACGCAGTGGTGTACCGAAGATCAAACCGCAGGTTAGGAGATGTCCATCCTCCAGGCCGATGACAATGAGCACAATTGGCATGCAGGTAACTTTTCGCACGCTGTTCGATGGGTACTCGGGTGTCCATGGGATCGGGCAACTTGGGTAATGACTCTAAATCGATAAACGCCTGTTCATCGACATATCCCGCTTCGATCAAAGCATCGATTTGTTCTGCTTTACGATGTCCATAATCAAAGACCCCATTTAACTGTTCATTGGTAGGACCAAGGACTGTGTGAGCTGCATCACTATGACAATAGGTGCACGCTTCTTCGTTGGGAAACAAATAATTGACTATGCGTGGCTTGTCATCACGTATTAAAGTGAAATTACCGATTTGCTGTTCCTGGACGAGATCGGCGTCCGAACTGTCGTCACGCCAACGATACGAAAAAAACCGCCAAGCTTCACCGGTGATCTGCATAAACCGAGTTTCTACTATGCGTTTTGAGGCTGGATCTGCATCGTCAAAGATAAAGCCAAATTCCTTAATCAGTAGGGATCCTGATGGAAATTGCCATACACCTTGAACATCCACATGGATTTGTTCCTCCAGTGGGATCACCATATAACGATGTTTGTCTGCTCCATCAGTCCACAGGGCAGAGTTCACTCCATAAGGGATGACATCAGGGCTAAAGGTATGTGTTTGGACAGAAGAGAAGCATCCCGAAGCAGAGAGTAGTGCGGGTGGCTGTTGATCGGAGTCTAAATGGGCGAAACATTGTTGTGGTGCGCTTCGCAGAGGTAACGCCGGTAGTTTGGGGTCAGTCCCGCAGCCGGTTATGTACACGATGAGCAAACTGAGGACACACCATGGCCTTACTGAATAACTCTCAGATGTGCTGTCACCATCTAGTCCCGATAGTGCATACATGAACACCTAACAATTATACCCCTATCTACAAAGAGCGGCAAGAAAGGGAGTTTCGAGGCGGTTTACAATTTCTGCTATTTTTATGCTCTACTTGTGAAGAAATGGGTTTTCGTCAAACGCATCAGTGGATTGAGGATTTGCGTGTAAAAAGTGCTTATCCAAAAGCTGAGCAGTCTGATGTGGAAATGCTTGAGACTCATCTGTCATGGGTGTTTCTCGTTAAAGATAGAGTGTATAAACTGAAAAAGCCTGTCGATTTTGGTTTTGTTAATTTTACGACGCTTGAAGCACGAAAAGACGCCTGTGAGGCTGAAGTAAAACTCAACCGACGTTTAGCGCCCGACGTTTATCTTGGCATCCGTGCAGTGTACCGATCTTTGGATGGGACTTATTCTTTTGTGGTGCAAGGGGCTGTAGTGGACTGGGCCGTGTACATGCGACGTCTGCCGCAGGAAGTACGTGCTGATACGCTTCTTTCAGAGGGCGATCTCGATGTGCGCAAGATTGATCTGTTGGCACGTCAAATAGCAGAGTTTCATGCACATTGTATGTCAAACAAGAGCATTAGCGAGCTTGGAAAGCCGGAGGCAATCAGGGTTAATGTTGAAGAAAATTTTGAACAAACTCGGAGCAGTATTACCGCATGTATCAGTCAAGAAGAAGCAAACACTTTAAGAAAGTGGCAGCTTGATTTTCTTGGCAGTCAACATGACCGTTTCATGGAGCGCGTTCATGCTGGACATATCCGAGATGGGCATGGTGATTTGCGGTTAGAGCACGCCTATTGGATCGATGGAAAATGGACGATTATCGATTGCATCGAATTTAATGATCGCTTTCGATATGCTGACACCTGTGCAGATGTGGCATTCATGGCCATGGATTTATCAGCGCAGGGACAGCAAACGTTATCAGAACGGTTTGTTGCTCAATATGCGATAGAGAGCAATGATTTCGGCCTTTATCCTCTCTTGGATTTCTATCAAAGCTACCGGGCGTACGTGCGTGGGAAAGTGGCGCTACTTAGCAGAGAAGATGCTTCGGAAATCGCTCCTGAATTGCTTGCCAAGGCGAGACATTACTTTTTGCTGTCTCTCGCGGTGGGTCATAAGCCTTTTGTTCCTCCACGTGTCATTGCAGTCGGTGGCATGATTGCCTCTGGCAAGAGTACCTTAGCCGATCGATTGGCAATGGAGTTGGCATGTCCGGTCGTGGATACCGATCGGACACGTAAACATATGCTTGGCGTTGATGCGACTACATCAATGAATCAAGGATTATGGACGGGCGCTTATGATGAGGCAGTAAGCCATCGAGTATATGCTGAATTGTTCACGCGGGCTCGTCAGGTGTTGGATTCCAAACGCTCGGTGGTATTGGATGCTTCGTTTCGCACTGCAATTGCGCGTCAACAGGCAAAGCAGTTAGCAAACGAATATGGACTTCCTTTTTTGTTTATCGAATGCCAAGTGTCCAAAGACGTTGCATTAGAGCGTCTAACTTCTCGTAGTCAGATGCCTAGTGTCTCGGATGCACGTTCTGAGCTTTATGAAAGCTTTTTCGCTGCGTATGAACCAGTACACGAGTTCGATTCTTCGGATCATATGGTGGTGCAAACGATAGGCAATGTCGATGAAACAGTGGCGAAAATTCGTGACTTTGTCTTTGGATAAATCGCATTGTCACGCTAGAGGTAAGGCGAGAGCAATCGTGCCAAGCCATCACGCACACGTGCGACAAAGGAACGTCCATCGACATCTTGTAAGGTAATGCGTTTTGCATTGTGGATTCGTTGGTCTACTAGGCGAGCAAGCGATTGTGCACAATCACGGTTATAGCACTCTAAGTTGAATTCAAAATTCAAGCGCAAGCTTCGAGCGTCCCAGTTGCTAGAACCTACGAGTGCCCATATGTCATCGACAATAAACAGTTTCGTATGATCAAAGGGTGCAGGAGAAAGGTACACATTGCATCCAGGGGTCAATATTTGCCAAAGCACGGCTTGGGTGGCCCACTGGACTAAAAGAATGTTGTTTTTTTCAGGCAAGATGATGTCAATGTGAATGCCTTTTCTGGCAGCTACTGCTAACGCCGCAATCAATGCTTGATCCGGCAGAAAGTAGGGTGTCACAATTTTAATAGACGTCTGGGCTGCGCTGATGGCACCCATGAACAGTGCGTGCATATTCTCGATGACATCATCGGGACCATCACCAATGCCGCGCGTAAGACAGGTCCCGGTCGCTTGAAGTTCTGGAAACCAGATTGCTCCCTTCAGCACTTCTTTGGTGGTAAACGTCCAGTCTTCCACAAAAACACGTTGAAGCTCGGCTACCACTGGGCCAGTGACACGGAAATGCACATCGCGTATGCGACGAGGGCCTGCTTCGGTGACAAGGTGGCCCTGGCGAATGTTCATGCCACCCATAAATCCATACTGACCGTCGACCACCATAATCTTGCGGTGGCTGCGCAAGTTTAAAAAGAGCAGGCTGCTGGGAGAGAGCGTGGGCAAGAAACGTGCAACCGGCACTTTGGCACGTTTAAGTTTCCAGTGAATTGGGGGAAAGGAGTACCTTGCGCCTACCGCATCGATTAACACGCGAACTTCTACGCCACGATGTACGGCAGCGGTCAGGGCATCGACAATTTTTTGGCCTAACGGATCATTATCAAAAATGTACGTTGCCAGGGTAATTGAGTGGTTAGCTTTCTCGATGGCGGCAAGCATGGCGGGATACGCTTGTTCACCATTAATGAGAGGTTCCAGGTGATTGCCCGTGACCAATCGAGATTCGGTAATAGCATTGCCAAGGGTCATCAATCGAGCAAGATGTGTATCTTGAAGCCCTACGGTGGCTGAAAAATCCGCGGACGTGCATACATGTGCACCCACGGTGTATTCCATCCGCCAACGTTCGCTTCGGAGTTCCAAAGCTCGCCTGCGAATGCGGTTGATGCCCAATAATCCATAAAGAATCACTCCGATAAAAGGGACAAGCCAAATCAGTCCGACCCATCCTACGGCAGCGCGACTATCACGTTTGTGTAGTACGGCATGGGCAGAGGCAAGAACACTCAAGCTGATTGAAAGTATCCAAACGATATGGGGCCACAGTTCTAAGAGTTGCTCTCGCATAGCCGGATACGACTCTATGACGAAGCGCATGAATTGAACATCACTCATTGTCGACAAGTAATACGCTGTGAGTTGAAAAAGGCTTTAGTGGTGAGTTACTGAGGCCTTACGCCCACATAAAAGGCATTGCTGGTATATGGCTCGTACGTTTGAACGTACGTTAGGGCACCAGTATTACTGTTGACAAAGAATGTCGTTAGGTTAGGCGAGGTAGTGTTCGCAACGCCAAGCCATTCATCGTTGGACGCAAGCGTGAAGGTTCGTGCACCGGTTCCCTGGGCACTCACGGCACCAAGGCGTGTGAGCTTGCCGTCGGACTGTACTTCGAAAGAGACTATTTCGTTACGTGGATCGCGATTAACAGTAAACACATAGTGACCGTCGGCAGAAACATGGATGTCCGACGCGGTACTTCCTGTAGTCACGCCCGCAGGTAACGTAGAGACATCCTGAAGTTGGCTAAGTGCTCCCGTAGAAGTGTCAAGACTGTACACGATAACATGGCTACTAGACTCCCCCAGCACGTATGCAATGTTAAGTGAGGGGTGAAAATCCATGTGTCTGGGGCCTGTACCCGCAGGCGTCGCGACAGAGCCAAGGGAGGCCAACACTCCTGTGTCTTCGTTGAGTTCAAAGCGCACGACATGATCGGAGTCTCGACAAGGTACATACACCCAGCGGTTTGAGCGATGTATTCGTATCTGATGGGCACGCTTGCAGAAGTTGGGTGAGCCTGCACCGCCAAACGTTTGGGTAACACTGCCTGGAATGGCATTCGTCTGAATGGGAAAAACCTGAATGGCATTGCCCTGAAAAGTGACTGCAACAATCCACTGGCCGGTGTGATCCACTTCCAAGTGGGTGCCTTGATTCGCCATGGTTGCTGACCCCAAAAACACCGGTGTCTCCGATGAGGTGAGCGAAAACGCTTCTACACGGTTTTCGTTGACGGCATACAGATGGTTTCCGGTGGGTGAGAAAGCCAAAAAACGCATGCTGCCCGCCTGGGTCACGCTTCCCAGTAGCTCGAGGCTATTAGGAGCGTGGCCTTTGTACACTGTGATCGTCCCGTTAAGCTCTGCGGTATATACGAGAGAAATCGTCTCTGGATTGGAGCCACTGTCGCTATCACCATCAACGGCGGCATCATCAAGCGGTGCATCCGAAGCTCCATCGGAAGCTGCATCGCTGTGATGAGGCTCATGCTTTTCGGAAGTGCTACTGCAATTTGCAGTAACCCAGAGCATGCCTATCAGGATAAACTGCTTCATGAGCTGTGATCGCTCTTTTCAGGAGCAGCTTTGCCTATGAGATATTGCAGGCGCGCGCGAATCACTTTTAGCGCGGCATACGCATTGATATGGAGCAGTTGAGAGCGCCGCCACGCAATCTGAGCTTCCAGGACTTCGTTGGATGTGGCTTCACCGGCTTCGAGCAAGTCGCGCCGTACACGCCAGGCTTCTTCTGAAGCACGCACGGCGTCCTTAGTGGCTTCTATGGTGCGTTGCGCGGCAATATAGTCGCTGCAAGTTTTGGAGGCTTCTATGGTAATCTCATTTTCAAGCTTTTCGAGATCGATGCGTGCGCGTTGAATTTCAAGTTCGGCCTGTTCAACGTTGACCTTACCAAGGACAAAATCGTTGGGAGACCAACGTAAAACCGCGCCGACATTCCATGTGGCGCGAAACTCCTCTGTAAGAGGGGTGTATCGTGTATTTGGATTGGCATAGTCGAGGTTGCCAACCACGGCAAGGTTGGGTAAGCGACGCGCTTGTTCTGCTTGCATCGAAGCATCGCGCACCTTAGCCAATGAACGTAATGCCTTAAGCTCAGGGCGGTTACGCAAGGCTTGGCCAAGCATTGTTTGAGGGTTTGCAGGTGTGTTGGCACTGTACGCAAAGATATCTTCGTTGACCTCTATCTGTGCGTCTGACTTCAAGTAAAGGAGGCGACGTAACCGATCTCTGGCAACTGTTACATTTGCTTCAGCGATGGCAAGTTGCGAGATGGAATCGGAAAGCTGCGCCTGAGCCTGCATGCTGTCAGCTTTGGTGACACTGCCCACTTCATAGAGGGCATGAAGATCTTTGACGTAGGATTCCAGTTGTTGAACGCTTTCTTGAGCGACCTTTGCTGCAGCCAGCGCACGTACATAATCGTAAAACGATTCACGGGCTTGCAAAGCAATGCGCTGGACTTCGGTTTGTGCTTGGTATTTAGCAACGTCAGCGTTGTGGTCGACTGCATTATAGGTGGGCAAAATCTTGAGAAAGTAGTCTGTGACGGGAATAGTCACCGTGGCTTGAAGAAGATAATTATTCAAGATAACAGGAAAAGGGTTGTCGAATGTTTGTCCACCGAAGTTCAAAGGAGGGTACGTTACAGGGGAAAGACGGGTATAGCTTGCTGTGAGATCCAACTCTGGGGCAAACATGGCAGCATTGATATCGACTGCGTCATCCGCTTGAGCTTTGGAAGCTTTGGCAAAACGTACACTGGGGGCAACTTTGATAGCGAGAGCCGCTGTTGTCTCTGCCGTAAGTATTGCCACTTGCACTCTTTTTGATTGCGTCACAGGTGCAGAGGTGGTGGTGTCTTGAGGCGGAGTCTGGGCGATTCCTGCAGAGGAATAGAGAAGTGTGGCAGATAGCACAGTGGCAAATGTGCGATTAAGCTGTGGCATAGCGTTCCTTTGGTAGCTCAATGGGTCCTTCAAGACCGTGAAAGAAAAAATCCAACATTTGAGGAATAATATCTTCAAAACAGGGAGAGGGATTCCGTAGCCAATACAAAAAGAACGTATGTGTGATTCCCCAATATGCCAGAGCGGCGGAGGTAGCGTTGTGTTCTCCAAGCTCTTGAGTGCTTGCATGCTCAGTGAACCAAGCAATAAGCTGATCAATGCAGCGCTGCTTTAAATCAAACGTGTATCGTTTGCTGGAAGATAAAGCCGGCAGTCCCTTTTGGATGAAAAAAAGAAACAAGTCTTTACGGCGGATAATCCAGGCATGCTGATGTCGTATTAAAAGCTCAAGCTTTTGGCGAAGTGTCAGGCCTTGGGGAAAAGACAATTGATAAATCTGGTCGGACTCTTCGATGATCATGTCAAGAAGCCCATCGAGAATAGCTCGCTTACCGGTGAAATAACTGTAGAGGGAAGGCGCTGTGTAGCCCGCGGCCTTGGCCACTTCGTGTACAGAAGCAGCGGTGTAACCTTTTTTAGCAAACACTTCTGCGGCAGCTTCCAGAATGTGCAGCCGAGTTTGTGCAATTTCACGTTCTTGTCTTCGGGGACGAGTCATTGTAAGACGCAGGCATTTCTTGTTTAATGGTCGTTTCATTAATTTAATTGAAAATTATTGTCAATCGAATAGTGGTTATACTTTATAAGTAGTCTTATTTATTATGAAAATATGGTATGGAGCGGGCTCGAAAGGTTAGTTATGAGCTTGCTAGTGTTTAAAGATGTCTCGCTCACTTTGGGTGGAAAACCCATCGTCGAGCACCTCGATTTACGTATCGCCAAGGGTGATCGCATCGGGCTCATTGGTCCCAACGGCTCGGGCAAGAGCAGTTTACTTAAACTGATGGCGCATGCGATGGAACCTGACGGAGGAACGATCCAACGGCAGAATGCGTTGCGTGTGGGTTACTTACCTCAAGACATTGCAGTGCAGGGTGGGAAGTCACTTCTTGCGTTTGTCCTTGATGCAGTGCCTGGACGAACGGCATTAGTAGAGGCGCTTTCGGTAGAAGAAGCAGAGCTTACGCGCCTTTCAGAGAACAAAGGAAGTGATGAAGCACTGATGGCAAGCGCGGAGAAAGTGGCCGCACTTCATGAGAAACTCACGGACTTGGAAATACAATATTCCGAGCATCATGCTCAGAGGATTTTGGCCGGGTTAGGGTTTAGTGTTTCGGATCATGAACGTGATCTCAAAGAATTCAGTGGTGGATGGAAAATGCGGGCAGTGCTTGCTGCGTTACTTTTTCAACAACCTGATGTGCTATTGCTGGATGAGCCCACAAACCATTTGGATATGCCATCTGTTGGCTGGTTTGCGGCGTTTTTAAGACGCTATCAAGGGGCGTTTGTGCTTATCTGTCATGACCGTGAATTCCTGAACGAACAGATTTCTAAGGTAGTTAGCTTAGAGGTCGAAGGGTTACGGGAATACGACGGCAACTACGAGCAGTATCTTAAACAGCGCGCTGAAGAACAGGAAGTGCTAAGCAATCGGGCACGTAACCTCGCTCGTGAGCGGGATCATGCTGAGCAGTTTATCAAGCGGTTTCGTGCCAAGGCATCCAAAGCAAGCCAAGTGCAAAGTCGTATTAAAGCCTTGGATAAGATGGAGCAGGTGCAGACTCTGCAAGAACGTCAAGTGATCCGTATGCGTTTTGCATCGAGCCAGCGCTCCGGAATCGATGTTCAGAAAATCGAAGGGCTTGCCAAGCGCTATGGCGATCATGAAGTGTTCCGAGATGTGCATTTGCGAGTTGCACGAGGTGATCGCATTGGCATTATTGGAGTCAACGGAGCAGGCAAGACGACGTTGTTGCGTATCATGGCGGGTGAGCTTGAAGCGAGCGAAGGTGATGCGCCCTTAGGACACAATGTTAAGCTTGGGTATTATGCTCAGCACCATGCCGATAGCTTGGATAAACGGCAGACAGTGTATGAATCCGTGGCACAACGAAATGCCGAAGCTACCATGACCCAAATACGCACCCTGTTAGGAGCATTTCTGTTTCGCGGCGATGATGTGGACAAAAAAATTGCCGTGTTGTCTGGTGGTGAACGTGCGCGTGTCGCACTGGCACGCCTGTTGATTGATCCGTGTAATTATTTGTTGATGGATGAGCCTACGAACCATTTGGATTTGGAGTCCAGCGAGGCTCTGGCTGAAGCGCTCTCGCATTACGATGGGACATTGATGTTCGTGAGTCATAACCG
>CAZXFW010000009.1:93350-106001 GCA_964640175.1 uncultured Polyangiales bacterium
AACAAGGCCACCGCTAAGGCGCCTTTGAAGTATACGGTCAAGTTGGAAACTACCAAGGGCGATGTTCTGATTGATGTGACACGAGCGTGGGCGCCTCTGGGTGCAGATCGCTTCTACAACTTAGTGACACAAGGCTACTTTGACAACATTGCGTTCTTTCGCGTGATTGGTGGATTTATGGCGCAGACGGGGTTGCACGGGGATCCCGGGGTAAACCGTGTGTGGCGGGAAGCTCGCATTGAGGATGACCCCGTCAAACAGACCAACACACGTGGCATGGTAAGCTTTGCAACCGCTGGACCAGGAACACGCACGACGCAGTTTTTTATCAACTTTTCAAATAACACCAGGCTTGATGCCATGGGGTTTTCCCCGTTTGGCAAAGTGCGCGACATGAAGCCTGTCGATGCGCTCTATGCGGAGTATGGGGAGGGTGCTCCCGGTGGCAATGGGCCCAATCAGGCGCGGATCCAGCTTGAGGGCAATACGTATTTAAAGAAGGAGTTTCCGCAGCTTGATTACATCAAACACGCAAGCATCGTTAAATAATTGCAGTGCGAAACGAAGGAGGATGAATCGTGATGGAAATCGGAAAAAAAGCTCCAGCTTTTGCTCTTCCCAACCAAGACGGTGAGAAAGTCTCATTGAGCGATTACGCCGGGAAATGGGTGGTGCTGTATTTTTATCCAAAGGATGACACTCCTGGCTGCACCATTGAAGCCTGTGACTTTACAAGTGGCCTCAAGGCTTTTGAGAAACTCAATGCGGAGGTATTGGGATGCAGTCCTGATAGCCCCGAGAGCCACCAGAAATTTATTCATAAGCATAATTTAAAAATCACGCTGTTAAGTGATGAAAAAAAAGATGCAATGAAAAAATATGGCGCATGGGGTGAAAAAAATATGTACGGAAAGATTTCAGAAGGCGTCATTCGCACAACGGCGTTGATTGATCCTCAAGGTAAGATTGCGCACTTTTGGCCAAAGGTGCAGGCCAAAGGACATGTGGAAAAGGTGAAAGAGAAACTAGAAGAGCTTGCTTAGGGCGTATTTTGGCGAGCTCTGCGTGCCTGTATAAATGAGTTGATGCACAACGCTACAAAGCCAGCGCTAAGCAGAGCCATGATCGACTGACTGTAGGCCGCTGCGGGCCTTTGAAGAGTGGTGCCTGAAAAGCTCGTTATAACTTTCAGAAAACCACTTACGGATCCCGCAAATGCTAGCAATCCCAAGGCTGCTGCAAGGTGCATCATGTGTTTGCGACGCGATTCATGTTTCGCGAGCATGGCAAGCGCGACTTGTACAACACCAAAAGCGGCTGGGATGAGAGCAGTGACGCTCACGCCTTGAGTAAGGATGTAGCTAAGCACACCCAGTGCAATAAGAAGTGTTCCATAGACGATAGTGTTGTTTGGCATAGTGGTAACCCTTTGACTGCAATAGGTGCCTTATAGGCGATGTTTCAGGAAGTCAAATCGGCGCTCTATGGCCGCGCCCACCGCCTCTCCATAAAGCGTCATGACATAATAGCCTTGGGGCATTTTTTGGAGGGCTTTTTTGTAGCGGGAAAGAATTTGATTCGCATGTGGATGGACTTGGTTTTTTGGAAACAGATACATCCAAAGATGAGGCGCGTGTAACGACGCATAGCGTTCTTTCAGCCATGGGCTATTGGCTGCGGCACGTTCCCACGGGCCGGTGATTTCGGTCATGACGACAGGTTTTGTGAATGCGTGCCGTAATAACGTTTCGTCAACTCCACGGTTCTTTTTCCATGTAGGAGACTGCACGACATCGGGAGTGAATAAACCGTCGGTGTCGAACACTCGGACAGGAGCAAGCCAGCCAACCCGACCGATATCGCGTCCAACATACCAGGTATCTTCAAGGCGCCGTGTATCTGCTTCAAACAGTCGATACAGTTGAGTAATCATTCCATGATTGAAATTGTCCATGTGTTGAATGTGGACAGGGGTTTGTCTGTTCAGACAGGCCCACGTATCTTTCCAGACTGTCAGTGACTTAGAGCGAATCCATTGCTCTCCTCGTCCATGACTCTGAAAATCAAACACGCTGTAGCGTGCATCGATGTGACTCTGATACAGAGCTACGACGATCAGGATACCAGCTGGCACATGGCGCAATGTTTTCAAAATCGCTTTTGGATGATCGGCGAACGTTTGGGCCAACCAACACCATACCAAAGGAAGCATCAGCCAGAAAGGAAGCAGGTGCCGTAGGTTTGGCATCCAATCCACAGGCACAAGCACTGCAAAGATGAGGGCTGCTAAGCCGATGGCGACGGGGGTGAATTGTCGTTTGCGATACGCCAGCCAAAGTGCAATGCAGGCGCCTCCCAGAACACATAGGGTTTCAACCGGAGAAGCGCCCTGTGCAACCAAGGGTAAGAGATTGTTTCCACGGATAGCTTCAGAGGGCTTTGCGTAGTGTGTGTGGGGTAGCCACAGTCCGAAATAAATTTTACGAAAGATCACATACCCCACGAAAACGGCACTCGTGATCATGCCTGCAGGAAGTACTCGATGTAGGATGCCACGGCCGTTGTGCGTTTTAAGGAGCGTGGGACTTTGTGCGAGCACTATACCCAAGGCAAACAGGGGTGCTTCCGGGCGGCTAAGGATAAAGAGTATTCCAACCAAGCTCAGCCATGCAGTTTCAGAACGCGATGGGGCGGAATCTGAGCGGAGTATCCGAGCCAGCCATACGGCAAACCAAATCATCAACGCCAAATAGACCGGAGTCTCAAGGCCCCATGACGCCCACGCGACGAGATAGGAGTTGAACACACAACTGATGCATGCCAATGCGGCGTAGTTTCGGGACAGTTGAAGCTCTTGCGTTCCGAAGCGGTAGATCCCGCCAAGCAAGAAACCGAATGCGCCTATGCTAAGCAGCTTGGCCCATGTGATGGGATGAATGCCGACGTAGTGGCTAATTGTCAAAAAGAGCAACCAGACAGGGCTTGAAAATCCCTCCACATGTTCGCCAGGGTTATAGGTCAGCCCATGCCCCTGTGTGAGGCGCTCCGCATAGCGCAGGAAGATATACATGTCGTCAATGGTTCGAGGCGCGTAATAGAGCAAGTGACATGTGGCAACGCCTGCAATCACCGCAAACATCAAGGCTTGTGCGAAAGGGTGTTGCGCTTTACCAAGACCCTTGCCATAAGCATTTTCTAATCTCAGATGAGAGGTGTTAGCGGACACGGGATAGGATTTCATCCGCCTAATGCAGTTTTTGCACCAGCGGGTTCATTGGCCGAATATATGACAGACCTTCATGACAACGTAAAGTTGTATCCTTTCAAGCGATGACTGTTCCCGGAATGGAAATCACCCTTTCGCTGGGGACTGCGATTGTTGCCGGGCTGCTAATAGGTGCAGAGCGTCAACAAGATGGCCGAGCGGTGCGCTTTGCTGGAGCCCGCACGTTTACCTTGATCTCCTTGTTAGGCGCCATTGGAATGCTCATCGATCCGTGGATCGCGCTTGCGTTAGGGCTTGTTCTGGGAACCCTCATTGCCATTGCTTACTACCGTGATTCAGTAACGCGTTCAGAGACAGGTGTGACCACCGAGATTGCAGCGTTAGTGACGTTTGCATTGGGTGCGTTGTGTACGACACAGAGTTTGCCGCTACCCTATACCGATCGACTGCTCCTTGTGGCTGCTGGCTCAAGTGCAACGTTGGCACTTCTGTCTTTGAAAAAACCATTGCATGGTTTTTTGGCACGTGTATCTGAGGATGACGTCTATGCTGTCATGAAGCTCTTATTGCTCGCGGTGATTTTACTTCCGCTATTGCCGGACAATGACATGGGCCCTTGGGGCGCTTTGAATCCAAGACACATCGGCATGCTTGCTGTGCTCATTTCATCGATCAGCTTTGCAGGTTATATAGCGATTCGCGCGATGGGGCCGCGCCGAGGGCTGGGGATGACCGGGCTTCTTGGAGGCTTGGCATCGTCGACTGCCGTGACATTGTCGTTTTCGAGCACTGCACGCAAGAGGCCGGAGCTCGTCATGACATGCACTGCAGCAATTGTATTGGCATGTTCGACGATGTTTCCACGTATGATTGTAGATGTGTCGGTGACATCGCCTGAGCTATTACCACAGCTTGTATGGTTTCTAGGTATCGCCGGTGGGTTGAGCCTCATTGCGGGTGGTTACATTTTTTGGAAAACCATCAACTTACGTGCCGAAACAGTGTCTGAAACCATGGAGCTTGAGGTTAGCAATCCATTTTCACTCTCCATGGCTATAAAATTTGCCATACTTTTGACAGCGATCATGATGCTCAGCCAAGGGGCATCACGATGGCTCCCCGAAACCGGTGCCTACTGGTCGGCTGCACTTGGTGCTATCGCCAACACAGATGCGATTACGCTTTCACTAGGTAAACTTCACAGCCAAGGCCAGCTCAAGTCAGATACAACACTTAACGCTATTTTATTAGTGGCATGCAGTAGCATGGTTTCCAAGATTGGCCTTGCAACATGGCTTGGGGGAAAACAACTGGGTGCTCGGATTGGGTTGGCGCTTTCCCCTATTATTATTATGGCGATAATTTTTTGGTTGAGCTGAGACATGACGATGCCTTACAGCGCTTGGGTGGTGTTTTTGTTGTGCAGTGTGCTTGCAGCAGTGGCGTGTAGCGCACCTGCGCCAAGTTCAACTGTCGTTGCGCGTTCGTCTTCAACGCCTCGTTCCCATGGACCCCTAAATGTCATGCGCTTTTCAGTAGAAGGCGAAGTGCCTTCGGGGATATCCGGTATAGATCGCATCGAAAACGGAGACATGGTGGCAGTCGCAGAGCGAGACCAACGTTTGGTATTCCTTCATGTGGCTGACGATCGGGCAAAGCTTGTTTCCACTCTGAGCCTTGAGGGATTTTCGGAGGGACAGGATGCGGAGTCGTTGGCATGGATGGGAAAGGGACATTTTGCCGTGGGCACAGAACGGCATGTACCATCCCGTGCCTACGATGAGATTTTTTTCTATCAATTGGAGAACGATCACGCAGGCGTTCCCTCTAAGGCCGTGCGTACCGATGTGTTGCGATTGTCTTACGGGTTATGGGGCATCCAGGCCGAGGAAAATCGTGGCATTGAGGGAGCATGCTTTGCAGGCTCGACGCTTCTTGTGGGTGTTGAAACCACGCTAGAGTCTCAAGGGCAGCGTTATGCACCACTGGCGCGGTACGACATTCATGCCAAGGTATGGACGGGATTTCGCTTGCGCCTGACGTCTCAGCAAGGGCTTCTTTCATCCTTGGCATGTCGGTTGAACTCTACACACAAAAACCTAGAGGTGTTGGCCATCGAGCGTTTTTATGAAACGTCACGCCTGCTCACGTTTCATGTTCCCATCCAAGGAACTGGACGAGATATTCTTCCTGTGATGGTGCAAGACCTTGCTGCCTTGACTCCTGAAAAAGTTCCCAACTGGGAGGGAATCGCTTGGGGTGACGATGGCACCTACCTATTGCTCAATGACAACCAAACTGGCGAGAGCAGAGTTTCCGTTGAAGTCATGCGTATTAAAGCGCTCGATCGCTAACATGACGTCTCTCTAGGTTTGGTAAAACAATCATGATGGGTTGCAAAGCAATTCTTCTCCTATTACACAAGATAGGATCATGAGAAGGCGGCATTCGGTTGGTGTGGTGTTTGTGGCATGTATGGCCCTGTTAAGCGGAACATGGGGCTGTGCTGACAAGAAACCTTCCAAGAAAAAAGAAACTCCTGCACACAAACCACATGAACGCGTAGATAGCCGTCCTATTCCCATGCACAAACCAGTTTCATTGTGGGAGGCTGGAAAGTCCGAGCGCAAGGTGGATGCGGCCGTAGCGGATGTCGAAGGCTATGTGTTGGTAGACTTGGGGGAAGAGTGGACCCCGTATATTTTTTCAGCACCTCCTGGGGCAGAGCCTGCAGCGTATCGTAAGACCTACTTAGCATTGGCTAAAGGAATATACCCTGATAACCATCATGGAGAACGTGCGCGTGTCGATGAGTATTTAGAGCTTTATGGCATCATGCCTACGTTAAGCTTGCTTCGGACGCGATTTATCGCCATGTCAAAGCGTGCGTGTATTAACGAGATCAATTTTGAGCCGCTCAAGCAGTTTCAGGGATTTGTGGCGTATCGTCAGGAAAAAGCCAACAAAGAAACGCAACGTGCATTTGTGGCGCTGGAACGTCGTGTTTCCGAGATTGTGCGTGCTGCAGGTGTGAGCACCTTAGAAGAACTCAACGTCGAGACATTGCTGGCGCAAACGCGCGGTTATGTGTCTGCGTATGTTAAACAAGCGCCGCGCGTTGCTGCCATTCGCGCAGCTCAGGCCCGTCTTGAATGCGAAGGTTATTTTGAAGGCCTTGGCCAGTATATTGACGGAGTGCTCGATTGGCGCACTCACGAAGCGCTAGCGAGATTTGAACGCCGACACCGTGTGTACGGCTGGGGTTATATTGGAAAAGACACCTTGGAGAAGCTTCGCGTTCCAAGCCTTGAGTTGGAGCGAGACGCTGTGCTGCGCGTGCTTACGGAGCGTGCAATGCATGCGGCAGGCGTGCTGGAAGATGGCACAACCTCATTCCGTCATGATGGCACACCGCGCACCTATCGCGGAGCAGATGGCAAGCCTCATCCGATACGCAACTTAGAGGCAGAACTTCGCGACGATGTTCGAAAAGCCTTTGCGTTGGACACTCCCGATTCGACCTTGGGCTTTCTTAATCGTCTTGGCACAATCCCGGCAGAGCTTTTGGGGGCTGTCAAAGGCCCTGAACTGCCCGAGTACTATTCTAAGAACATGGATTTGTATGCGGAGATAGACAAAGGCGATGTATGGTACGACTTTCCCTTTGATGAACAGGGCTTAGAACGCCCTCAGCCGCGTCATGCCCGTCCTGCACTCACGTTGTATGCCAGATACCATGATCAGAGCATCCCATTGGCGCGGTACGGCACCACCATTGGAGGATGGCGGAGCGACTTTGAAAACGGCCATGTGATGTGGAGGTTTAAAGATTCACCCGTGGGATCGCGTATGTGGCAAAAAATCGTAGCCGCGCCTGTTTGGCTTCCTCCTGAAAGTACGCCGCACAAAGATCTTTTGCAGCGTAGTCCAAAGAAAGGCGTGGAGTGGGAAGTTGATTACCACGAGATGGGCCCGAGCTATGCATCCGCGTATGGTCTCGTGGCAGCGTATCACTTGAAATACCAAAAACGGCCAGATGGCACCCTGTTGATTGGAGGCGATGAAGGCATTCGCACGCATGGGTCCGTTGATTATATGAGTGTTGCGCGTCGCCACTCACACGGATGCCACCGCTTACAAAATCACTTGGCCGTTCGGTTGATGTCTTTCATTTTGGCACACCGGACACATACCCGCATCGGCCAAAAGCGCGTCGCTCTTGAACGGGATTTGGAATACGACGGCAAGATTTACAAATTGCAGTTGCGCGAAGGTGGTTACGAATTCCAGTTACATGACCCCGTCGAAGTGGTGGTCACCGAAGGCAGAATTCGTGGAAAGAGCGAGAAACCCATCAAACACGCTATTCCTAAGTTTGATGTCGATGCAGGCGCGTACGTCACTCCTGATGGAGGTGCAGTCGAGGTCAGTCCAACAGGTAGGCTGACGGACATTCCATTGCCTGTTAAAGATGCGGGTGTTTCTATTCCAGGGATGGAAACCGTGCCACAACCTTATGGCATGCCGGGCTCGGCACCACCTCCTGCTGCTCCATCACCCGTCACTCCATCCGTTCCGGCGCCTGCGCCTACGGCGCCTTAAGCAGTTTACCATCGACCATAACGTGGCTGACACAGCTTGGGGTGCATGCGTACACAAGGTTGGCGGCGAGGTCTTGGCCTTGTCGATGCCAGCTTGGATCGATACGGACTAATACAAGATCCGCACGCTTACCCACTTCAATCGAGCCAATCGTGGCGTCCATATTCAATAGACGCGCGGCATCCACCGTGGCCATGCGAAGAATGTCCATGGCAGAGAGCGCGGCTGCATCGCGATGACAGAGCTTTGCGATAAGTCCTGCCAGACGCATTTCTGACCAGATATCCAATCGATTGTTGCACGCAGCGCCATCGGCTCCAATTCCTACAAGTACGCCTGCTTGTCTCATGGTTTTAACATCGGCAATACCGCTAGCTAGTTTTAAATTGGCACTTGGACAGTGTACGAGTCGCGTGCCTAGTCGTGCGAGACGCTTCATTTCTGTTTTTCTCAACCACACGCCATGGGCAAGAACGACATGCGGTCCGGCAATGCCGGCATCTTCAAGCACTTGCAGATCGTCTTTGCCGCATGTGTCGCGCACGACGCGGCGTTCATTGGCGTTTTCCGCAATGTGGGTATGGATTCTCGTTCCGGTATGCGTCGCCATGCGCCCAACGTGTTTGAGCAGGGCAGGGCTGCACGAAAGCACGAAACGAGGTGCAAACGCATACTGGATGCGTCCTTGTGCGGCTCCATGCCAGCGCTCGTACAAAGCCATGCTCGTAGCAATACTCCGTTGTGTAGGTTCACGAAGATTGGCTGGCCCACGGTCCATCATGGCTTTGCCGGAAATTCCTCGGATGCCACTACGCGCAATCGCTTTAAATACCACGTCATGGTGATGTGTTGTTCCCATGTCGAGGATGCACGTTGTTCCTCCTGCGATGAGTTCCTTCAGACCCATGGTGGCACTGAGTTGCATGGTTTTTTTTGTAAGCGAGGCTTCAAACGGCCAAATGCGTTTTTTTAGCCATTCAAGTAAGGGTAGATCTTCAGCCATGCCTCGGAAGAGTGTCTGAACCAAATGGGTGTGACACTGGATGAATCCAGGTAAAAGCACCGCGCCTTTGGCTTGGATGCGTTGAGTACGAGGTGTAATTCGAAACGCAGAAGGCTTTGTGCCAATGTATGCGATCAAACGATCTTTAATGCCAACGTCTGCATGGAGCACGCGTGCGTGGGTGTCCATGGTGAACACCTGTGCGTTTCGGATTACAACGTCGAGTTCACCGGCCGAGAGTCTTGGGTCCAAATGCATGAGGTAGTAGTTCGGACACGGAAGTCTGTACCCGAGCGCCGCTTGAGCTTAGACATACAATGGCACAGTTCGTTGCAAACTCTGAAATGACTTGACGGCATGCTCCACAAGGAGTGGCTGCATTAGGGCCATCGCTAAAGACAGCCACGGCCAGGATTGTATGAACGCCGGAAGCTACTGCAGCAAAAATGGCATTGCGTTCAGCGCAGATGCAAAGACTATAACTGGCATTTTCTACATTACATCCCGTGTATACTTGCTCGTCGTTGCCAAGGATGGCTGCTCCCACGCGGTAGTTTGAATAGGGTGCGTAAGCACGGGCTTGCGCCCGGCGGGCGGCTTCAAGAAGTGGTTGCCAGCCCCCCTTAGGCTCTTCGGGAATGTCCATGTCACAAGAGTGGCAGAAAACCCGAGGCTTTCCAAATGTCCGGTCGGGGAGCGACGGAGTGGCTTAAGTTATTGAAATTATTGGATATTTTTTCGTTCCTGAAAAGCCTACGGAAAAATGGGCTTAGGACTTGCAGGATGGAACTTTGTCCGTAAAATACCGCTTCCCTGCCGTCTTTCGGCTACTTAAGGATGAGTTATGTACGCAGTCATTGCCTCTGGTGGAAAACAATATCGTGTTGAAGAAGGACATCTCGTTCGGATCGATCACCTCAAGGGTGATGTGGGTGCGAAGGTGGAATTCCAGGAAGTCCTTATGATTGGCGATGGCGACGGCTCTAAAATTGGCCAGCCGCTGGTCCAAGGGGCCAAGGTAGCTGCAGAAATTGTAGATCATGCTCTCGATAAAAAAGTTATTATTTTCAAGATGCGTCGTCGCAAAGGATACCGTCGCAAGACTGGCCACCGACAGCTGTATACACAAGTCCGTATCATCTCGATCACGGCGTAGGAGATAAGACAATGGCACACAAAAAAGGCCAAGGCGCCACCCGTAATGGACGTGATTCAAATCCGCAATACCGCGGGGTTAAGGTCTATGCAGGCCAAGCCGTGCGTGCAGGAAACATCATCGTGCGCCAAGTAGGCTCCACGTTTCATGCAGGTAACAATGTTGGCCTTGGTAAAGATTTTACCTTGTGGGCTCGAATTGATGGGATAGTGCGCTTTGAGCGCCAGGGCCGTAAGCGTCAGTGCGTGAGCGTATACGCTAAAGATGATCCACGCTTGAGCGCTACCCCTTCTCAACAGAGCAATTGACACGGCGTTGAGCGCATCGCACGAGGCATCTCAGGATGTGAAGCAGCTCGCCCTGGATTTTGGGGGCATGCTGGGTGTGAGTTATGGTCCTCCACCGTCGCATCGTGTGTATTGCAATCGTAATCTGCGCTTGGATTTGATTCAAACCGTAGGGTTTGACATGGACTATACGCTTGCGATCTACAATCAAGCAGAGATCGATCGGGTGAGCATTGAGGCAACTGCCAAAAAGCTTGTCGAGAACGGCTATCCAAACAAATTGCTAAGCATGCGGTATCGCACTGATTTTGCAGTGCGAGGCCTTTTGATCGACAAAGAGCTTGGCAACGTCCTGAAGATGGATTGCCATCGGTATGTCAAAAAAGCCTACCATGGGTTTTCATGTCTTTCTCTAAAAGAGCGTCGGGCCCTTTATCACCGTGCGCGTCTTCGGGTTGGCAGCCCTCGATACCATTGGGTGGATACACTGTATGCACTCAGCGAAGTGTCCTTGTTTACCGCGGTGGTCGAAGAGCTAGAGCGCGAGGGTGCCGAAGTCAATTACGAACAGCTTTTCACGGACATTCGGCGATGTATCGATATGGCACATCGTGATGGCAGCATCCTTGATGTGGTGGTTTCAGATTTGCCGCGATTTTTAAACCGCGATCCCATGCTGGCTCCCATACTTCATAAGTTACGGAGTTCGGGGAAACGCTTGTTTCTACTTACGAATTCGCAGCCAGACTATACCGAAAAGCTCATGACGTATTTATTGGGCGATGCCATTGCAGAGTACCCCTCATGGCGAAGTTACTTTGATATCATTATCACCGCAGCACGAAAGCCAGGGTTTTTCAAAGAGAATGATCCATTTTTGGAAGTGAGCCAGGATGGAACATGGGTGCCAACGGAGGTGTTAGCACGTGGCAAAATTTATACAGGTGGAAATATAGCCTTGTTTGAAAAACTGACAGGGTGTGAGCCGGACAGCGTGCTTTATGTGGGAGATCACATTTACGGAGATGTGCTCCGCACAAAAAAAGAAAGCGCATGGCGTACTGCGATGATCATTCAAGAAATGAACGACGAGTTGGATGCGCTCGAACGTTGTGGAGATGATCTCGCACGAATGGATGCACTCGAAGTGCTCAGAGACTCGCTATACGATGAGCTTCGAGAAAGGCAAGAACAGCTTAAGGAAGTGCAGATGCAGCTCGCGATGATACGGGCACAGCAAGAAGGTTCGTCAGGTCTTGAAGCCATCCGTGTTAAATTGCGTAAACGCATCGAGATGATCCGGAATCGTTTCAAGCTGATTGATACCGAATACACGGCTTTGGAAGAACAAGTAGACCATACATTTCACCCTTTCTGGGGGTCGTTGCTTAACTCGGGCTCAGAGCTTTCAAGCTTTGGTAGCCAAGTGGAGGAATACGCGTGCCTTTACACAGACCGTGTCTCCAGCCTCTGGCACTACTCCCCCATGCACTACTTCCGGAGTCCGCGCGATCGGATGCCACACGAACGGTAACCGTTACAGATTAAGTGGAGCTGAGGGGGATCGAACCCCTGACCTCATGACTGCCAGTCATGCGCTCTCCCAGCTGAGCTACAGCCCCAATTGCAGTGACGCTGGAAACTACAGAGCGCCATTTAACATTCACTTCCTTTCCTGTCAACGATGCGAATGATGGCGTGACTCATAGGTTCGTCGGTAAAATTCTCCACCTGTCAGGCCATTAAGGAGGGCGCCAATATGTGCAATTCGCACATGCACCTCTAGCTCGTGCTTTCCGAGGAGATCACGTTCATACTGCAAACGTCGTCGTTCGTAATAAAGATCCACGACAAGTTGGATGAGTTCTTGCCGTTCAAGCGCTCGGGAGCGCTCTTCTCTTAACAAGGCGGTTTCTTCACCGGAAAAAACCAGCCGATCCAGATCAAACACCAACAACGCCTCCATAGTGAGATGGTCATCGGTGGATCGATTAATTCGGTCGTTAGTGGTGGCCTGCAGTTGAGAAAGATCGCGTGTTTGTCCTCGTCTTATCCCAAAGCTAAGCCGAGGGATCCAGCCTGCCATGCGCGCACGGGAAGCGACGTCGTTGACATACTTCGGCGTTAAACGGGCTGTACGCAGTGCGGCGGCAACGAGTTGCGTAGGAGAGGGCTCGTGTCTGTACTGGGCTTCAGCCCACACAATGCGAGCAGACGGCAGTGGCTGCGCTGCTACATGCGATACAAACACCGCACCGTGTATGGCCAGGCAATATCCCGCAATCTTATACCCTACTGACATCCGCTGCGTTTATCGCCCGCTGGTGTCTTCAGGTTGTCAGCCAGATCTTAAAGACTGCGACATTGAGGTAAAAAC
>CAZXFW010000009.1:106101-110208 GCA_964640175.1 uncultured Polyangiales bacterium
AAGGTGGTGGCAAGTTCGATGTCGCCTCTCTGTAATGCATGACGCACTTGGGTAGACGATACAGGCTGGCCTGCCATTGCTTTCATAGTCACTGGGTGCACCGCAAATCCCATGGTGTTTCCTGCGGCTTTTAAGGTTTCGATGTTTCCTTGTCGATTGGCTCCAAAGCGAAAGTCTGAGCCAAGTATCACCGCTTTGGCACGAAGCTTAGTGACCAAGATGGTCTCAATAAACGCATCTGCGGAAAGTCGAGAAAATGTATTGTCGAAGGTTTCTATCCATACCTTATTCACACCGTACTGAAGCAACAACTCTTGCTTTCTTCGAGTGGAAGTCAAAAGAAAAGGGGGCTGATCAGTCGATAACACCGACATGGGATGTGGATCAAACGTCAATGCGATGGTTTCAAGACGGTGCTTTTTTGCAATCTCAAATGCTTGATTGAAGAGTTCTTGATGCCCAAGGTGCACACCATCCAAATTTCCAGGGATAACGACTGTTCCTATCGCGGAAGACATAGTTTCTGTACATACTACACACTTTCTGTCTGACGCGGTAAAAGCCCAGCCATGAACGATTGGACGTTAGCTCGTTATCCAGGTTTTCAGGGGGTGAGAGGCCCTGTCGTCATGTGCATTATGGATGGGGTGGGTCTTGCGGAGCCTGGCCCAGGCAATACGGTTACGCTTGCACGCACACCTAACCTTGATGCGTTGGCACAATTGCCTTTAGCCACCAAACTCAAGGCGCACGGCACTGCAGTGGGCATGCCTTCTGACGACGACATGGGCAACAGCGAAGTAGGCCACAATGCGATGGGTGCAGGGCGAGTATTTGCTCAAGGTGCAACGTTGGTCGCACAAGCCTTGGCGGATGGCTCGGTGTTCGAAGGATCGGTGTGGAAGGAAATTGTATCGAAGGTGAGTGTTCCTGGACACTGTTTACACCTCATAGGACTTTTATCTGACGGCAACGTGCACAGCCATATCGATCATTTGCTGGGGTTGCTTGAGCGTGCAAAGCAAAGTGTCAAATGTGTGCGGGTGCATGTTTTATTGGATGGAAGAGATGTACCTGAACATTCCGCGCTGGAATACATCGCGCGCTTGGAAGGGGCGCTTTCTTTAATCAATCAACAAAGTGGGTGCGATTACCGCATCGCCTCTGGAGGGGGGCGTATGGTGACAACGATGGACCGGTACAATGCAGACTGGTCGATTGTAAAGCGGGGTTGGGACGCCCATGTGCATGGTCAAGCGCGTCATTTCAAAAGCGCCACAGAAGCCGTACAGGTATTTAGGAACGAGCAACCTGGCATCTCCGATCAACAACTTCCCGCATTTGTCATCGTGGATACCAATGATAGGCCGGTAGGTCGTATTCAATCAGGTGATGCGGTCATTTTATTTAACTTTCGAGGCGATCGGGCAATTGAAATCAGCCGTGCGTTTACGGAAGCAGATTTCAAAGAGTTTGACCGAGGAGAAGTTCCTCAGGTGATGTATGCTGGCATGCTGCAGTACGACGGTGATTTGCAGATTCCCCCCAACTATTTAGTTGCGCCTCCCAGCATCAATCGCACGGTTGGCGAATACTTGGCTCGCAATCATGTGACACAGCTTGCGGTAAGTGAAACGCAAAAATATGGTCACGTTACCTATTTTTGGAATGGGAATCGTACTGGAAAATTCGATGAGCAGTATGAAACTTACATTGAAATTCCAAGTGACCGAAGGCCGTTTCAAGAGCGTCCTTGGATGAAAGCAGCTGAAATCACCGATGCGGTCATCGACGAGCTGCGTACGGGAAGATACCGACATGTTCGATTGAATTTTGCCAATGGTGACATGGTAGGGCATACGGGGCTTCTAGAAGCCGCGGTGCTTGCAATCGAAGCGATTGATTTACAGCTAGGTCGGCTGATGTCGGAAGTTCAAGCGCAACAGGGTGCGTTGATCGTGACAGGAGATCATGGCAATGCCGAAGAAATGTTTGAAGTCGATCTCAAGACTCACACGCTCAAGCGCAATGCAGACGGCCAACCCATTCCCAAAACGAGTCATACCTTGAATCCTGTGCCGATGTATTTGTTCGCCCCTGGCGTATCGCTCAGGTTGAATGATCACGTCAACGAGCCAGGGCTTTCCAATTTAGCTGCTACGATTTTGCATTTGCTTGGTTACCAGGCGCCCAAGGATTACTGTGCGTCGTTGTTGACGTCGTGACGTCGGGCTGTTTGATATTAGTAAAACGTATCCAAGGTCAGCTTGGCCGCACTTGCGATGATCACCATAGCCAAAATGACTCGAATGAGCTTTTCGCCCCGCCGAATAGCCATCTTTGCTCCGATGACACCGCCGATAGATGTGCTTGCGGATAAAAGAAGCCCTCGAGTGAGATCGATGTGCATATGGTTAAGGGAAAAAATGCTGAGCGAAACAACGGTTAGCAACATGGTAATCACTACCTTAAGCGCATTGGCATAGATGAGACTTACTCCGTGCATGACACCTAGATAGAGTAAGATTAATATGCCTGCGGCAGCTTGAATGAATCCAATGTAAAAACCGATGCCGGTGAACACAAAAAGTGCACCCCAAGAAAATGGCAATCCACCAAAACGATACACACTTTCTTTTTTAAAGGCAGGAAGCCAAAGGGCAGGCACCATGGCTCCCATTACAAGTGCGATGGCAAGCTGCATGTGTGCATTGGAAACCAAGGTGGCCGCATACGCGCCTAACACCGTTCCCAAGAAAGCGGGCATGCATACCCACAGATCACGGGTCTTAAGGGAAATGCCAGACTGACGGAACGTGTAGCTTGTTGCCATGGTTTGAAAGAGCACAGCAATGCGGTTGGTTGCATTGGCTGCATTGGCGTCAAGCCCTGTAAAGACGAGTGCAGGAAGTGTCAGAAGCGATCCTGCTCCTGCCATGGCGTTGATGTAACCGGCTAAAAGACCTGCAATGGTCAGCCACACATACGTTGTCATCCAGCCATGAGTGCCCGCAACTTAATTCCTAAACTAGCCGCGATCTTTTGGGCAGCATCTCGGGGCAGTTGTCCGAGGCGCGCTTCGACAATTTCTTTGCAGGATGCGTGTGGTTCAC
This sequence comes from uncultured Polyangiales bacterium, assembly GCA_964640175.1. Taxonomy (GTDB): domain Bacteria; phylum Myxococcota_A; class Polyangia; order Polyangiales; genus JACKDX01. The sequence continues at coordinate 109,215 of CAZXFW010000009.1, forward strand.
CTTTGAGCGCAGGGATCAGGACTTCAGCCCATGTCGCGAGTTGTTTAGGCGTTGCTTTGTTGAGAAGGGTGTGAAACACGTGCTCAAGCTTACGCTGATAGGTGACAGAGGCCAAGCACAACGCGACATACGTGCGAACAATTCCTTCTTGAGCGATTTCAGAAGCCTGATAGAACTGTGACTGAAACTGATCCAAATGTTTAGCCACTTTAGCGGGTGCAACGCGGGCTATTGCAGGGAGAGTCTCGGCGCTCATCCGAACGACTCTGGGATGCACAGAAAACAAGCTTTGGACGAGCGTGCTGACGGCACACGTTGCCATTTCGGGTCGCCGTGAAACCACTTCTCCCAGAACTCGAGCAGCTTTGATGACTGTAGAGTTCCGGGAATGCCGGAGTTGATTGGCGTACGCGAGGAGGCTGGGATCATCCTGCTCAGTGACAATTTTCTCAGCAATTGCAGAGGCTTCAATGGATGGTTTGGGGTGGGTGGAGGTAGTCATCTACCTAAGTTAGCATCAATTATCCGACAGGCTACCGATAAGTAACGGCAAAGAGCGTTCGTAGCGATGGCTGGTGTGGCGGTGGCCTCCCTTGAACTCTTCAAACACGACGTTAACGCGTCGTTCACTGAGCAAGCGATGAAGCGCTCGGGCTCCGAATTGTAAGCCGTGCTCGTCATGCGTTCCTGCATCGAGATAGACCAATGTGTGAGAGCGAAATGCGTCGGGGTCGTGTTGTACCCGTTCCAGCGGGTCGTGTGCGAGCCAGCGCTTCCATACCTGAGGGTTAAGTGTGGCGTCGTACGCATCGAAGGGGAAATCTGCATGGGGCAAGGGTTGTTCGAGATTGGGTGCATAGGCACACGCTGCCGCGATGACAAGCATTCCCTCAAACTGCAAACTGGAGGGTTGGGGTGTTCGAAAAAACGCTTCAATGAATGCTTGAGGTCCACCTGCCTGCTCAAAGGCTACCGCTGCCCGTGCAAGAAGAGG
>CAZXFW010000009.1:110308-111738 GCA_964640175.1 uncultured Polyangiales bacterium
TACAAGAATAGCGGGTTTTGAGATGCCGTTGGCAACCAAACGCTCAAAACGTTCTAGCACGTTGGGCTTCCAGGCTTCGTAGTTTAAAAAAGATCGGTGTGTGGCTGCAAAGCCTGCAAGCAGCATCACTGTGGGAAAACGTTTTTTTCCATCGTAACCCGCGGGAAGATACACCAAGAGCTCACGCTCTACAGGGTCGTTAAGCGTGTTTCCTTTTAAGATACGACTGTAAAACCGATCTTCTTTGAGTGTGCCTGCCAGCATCGCGGTTACATTCGTTCCAGTACTTCAATACCTAGCAGTTCTAAGCCCATACGTAGCTGCAAGGCAGTAAGTTTTGCCAAGGTTAGCCGACTGAGACGTTCGTTGGCGTTGGCTTTGAGCACAGGACATTCTTGATAGAAGTGGCTAAAACAACGTGCTACGGCATACAAATGATCACACAGTATATGTGGCAGATAGCCTTCAGCGGCTTGGTGGACGGCTTCATCCCAACGCAAAAGCTGTTTAGCCAATGCAAGCTCGCTTGGATGAATGAACAGCAATGGAGCGCCTTCAAAGGTATCGAAGTCAACGTCCCCTTTGCGAAACATCGTGCGCACGCGTGCGTAGGCGTATTGCAAATACGGTCCCGCGTTGCCTTTAAAGGAAATCATTTTATCCCAATCGAACTGGTAGTCGGTTAGCCGATTCTGACGTAAATCGGCGTATTTCACGGCACCGATACCTACTGCCTTGGCCACCCTGGCAAGGTCGTGCTCGCTGACATCCAGCCCTTCGGCTTGAATGGTGGTGGCCGCGCGGGTTTGTGCCTCTTCGAGCAGTGCTTGTAACGGAACAGTGCCCCCATCACGGGTTTTCAGTGGCTTACCGTCCATTCCCAGGATAGATCCGAAATCCACCACTTGAAGTGTAACCGGCAAGCCAAGCTGTTGGGTCACGGCCGCAACTTGCTTGAAATGCAGTTTCTGTCGGCTATCGACCACATATAAGCAAAGTCCCGCATGAAAGTGTTCATGGCGGTACTGCACCGTGGCGATGTCGGTGGTGGCATATAAAAAGGCGCCATCGCGTTTGCGGACGATCAGAGGTGTTTTCAGTTTGGCGAGTTCAGGCGGCTCTTTAAAAAACACACACACTGCGCCTTGGTCTTCTACCGCAATCTTCTGCTCAAGGAGGCGACTGACCAACGGAGCGAGCATGTCGTGATAGAAACTCTCGCCAAGCCAGTAATCAAATGAGACGTTCAACAACGTGTACAATTGTTGCAAGTCATGACGGCTGATGTCCACCAACTGCGTCCAGATGGCACGATTTTCAGAATCGCCCTGTTGTAACGTAGCGAGTTCTGAGCGTGCGGTTTGCGCAAAGGTTTCATCGGTTTTGGCAAGTTCGTTGGCGTCTTTGTAAATTCGCTCAAGTTCAGCAAT
>CAZXFW010000010.1:0-102567 GCA_964640175.1 uncultured Polyangiales bacterium
GCGGCTCACGTATGCCTATGTGCGGATGGTCGCAGCAACCACTTGTGCGGTGAACTCAACATGCTGGCGTTGGGTGGCTTCAATACTAAGCGGTGTCACCGAGATAAACCCTGCATCGATGGCTTCGGTGTCTGAGCCTTCCTGCGGGTGGTGATGGGCTCCTGGACCTCCCACCCAATAGTACTCGGCGCCACGCGGGTCACGTCGAACGGTCACTTCGTCGTCATACAGGCGCCGACCAAGACAGGTGGAGCGAATGCCGAGGGGCTCAGTGGCAGGGAAGTTCACATTGAGCAACGGCACTTGGCCTGCCGGTCTGTTCATCGCGAGCACCTGCATGGCGAGGGTCGAAGCAATCCTGGCTGCATGTTCCAAATATGCAAGGTTGAGCGAAGAAAATGCAATGGCAGGAATGCCTCGCAAGGCGCCTTCGCGTGCTGCAGCGACCGTGCCGGAGTAAAACACGTCGCTTCCCAGATTGGCGCCGTGGTTGATGCCCGAAACCACCAAATCCGGCCAGCGCGGCAAGATGTCTTGCCGGTGCAACGCCACATAGACGCAGTCGACCGGCGTGCCGTCCGTAGCGTGAGTGCTTTCGTCCACACAGCGATGCCGCAACGGACGCCGCAACGTGATAGAGTGACTTTTGGCGCTTTGCTCAAGCTCAGGCGCGACGACGATGACATCGGCAATGCGCCGCAGAGCATCTCGAAGCAACAGTAAGCCCTTCGCACTGACGCCATCATCGTTGGATAGCAAGATAAGAGGAGGACGATGATTCATTATGATTCGAAGTAAATTCAGTCGGGGCGACTGGATTCGAACCAGCGACCCCTAGACCCCCAGTCTAGTGCGCTAACCAGGCTGCGCTACGCCCCGAATCCAACCTCCTCGCGGAGGCGGGTCGCGAACATACAGCAATCATTGTACCAAGACAACACTGACCTCTTGGCGCAAGTTTTGCGCTGTTCTCACATAACATGCGCCGGTGGAACACCTATTGCTCTGATGAGGCGCGTTTTTCAATCACACTGTTTAGAATATTCTAATAATTTCAGTCGGTTGTCCCTGCATCTGAGCCGGCATAGTTGTTGCTTAGTACGATGCCGTGATCATTCTGCATGACAGATTGCCACTCGTGATGGTGTTAGTGGGGTGCGGCCTTGGGGTAGGATGCTTAGGAATCATTAATGACACCAGTCATGACCCCTCTGGGAACCGAGGGCCCATCGAGCTGTTATGTGAAGGCGATTCTGGGCCAGGGATGGGAGTTTCGCCCCTTCAGCCTCTGACCACGAAGCACATCGAAAGCTCGGTCCAGTTTCTTTTTTCTGGGATTTCACCCGCAGCGTTGCAAGAGGCACTAGGGTTTTTGCCTCCGGACGGTCGTGTGGGAGGGTTCCCTTCGAATGCCGAAGTGCCATCGGATCTGAATGCCATTGATGGCTATCAGATTTTTGCAGAAAAAGCGGCAGTCGCTGCGATGGATGCCGTGAACTCCTGGCGACCCTGCGATCCTACTCAAGGTGAAGATGCCTGTGCAGTGGCGACAGTGCGTACCCTGAGTAGACGTGCGTACCGTCGATCGTTAAGCGAAGAGGAGCTGACAGAACTCGATGCGTTGTTTGCTGCGGGTAAGGCGCTCGGTGGGTTCAACGATGGAGTTCATACGTTGGTAGAAGCGCTGCTGCAGTCGCCGAGTTTTTTGTTTCGAATCGAAGAGGGGCAAGTCACCGATGTCCCTGATGTGTTTGTGCTAACAGGATTAGAGCTTGCCAGCCGTTTGTCCTTTGCCTTGTGGGGGGCGCCGCCGGACGATGCACTTTTGGATCGGGCAGAGTCAGGAGAGCTCGATAGCGCAGAAGGACTGATGGCAGTCGTGCGTGAAATGTTGGCCGATGAGCGAGCGAAGCAGGGCATGAAACACTTTCACGAATCGTGGCTTGGGCTAGAGCACCTTTTGGAGGAGCCCAAGGACACGAGTGTGTATCCGACGTATACGACTCAATTGGCACAGGACATGCTGGCAGAAACCTATAACTATACTTATGATATAATTTTACATAAAAATGGTACCGTAGAAGACCTGTTAACGTCTCCGGTGACTTATATCAATTCACGCTTAGCAACCCATTATGGCATGGATGCCAGTGGGTTAAGTCCCGATGCGTTTGAAGAACGTCCGGCTCCTGAACACCGTGGCGGATTGCTCACCCAAGGAAGTATTTTGATGAACTATTCGCGGGACAATAGCAGTACGGTAATTTTTAACGGCAAGCTTGTACGTGAAAATTTTCTCTGCCAAACCATGCCTGCTCCCCCGGCGGGCGATCAAGATCCAACCATCGATCGCTTAGTCACTCAACCCTGTGCCGGATGCCATGTGTTAATGGATCGGGTTGGCTTTGGTTTCCAACGTTTTGATGGCATTGGCAGAGTGCAGAGCGGTGCCGAGGTCGATGCGATGCTCGCTCAGGCGACGCTTGAGCACGCTGGGGATATAAGTGGCACCTTCGGCAGTTTGCCAGAGCTTAGTCAAAAGCTGGCGACAAATCCTGCTGTTTCGGACTGCATCAGTGAGTACTGGATGACGTATCTTTTGCAGCGACGTGTGGGCGACGACGATGTGTGCAACGTCGAGCACGTACAGAACACATTCAAAGACAGCAATTACACCATCCAAGAGTTGATTGTCGCGGTTCTTCGCTCGGATTTGCATCGTTACCGGCGTAGGGACCACTAGGAGGATTGGAATGCGCCGCAATAAAACTTGGGGTCGACGAGAGTTTCTTAAAGCTGCTGGGCTAGGAACCGGAGCAATGCTTGCACCGTACATTCCTATCTTAGAACAAGAAGCTCAGGCACAAGGAGGCTTTCCCAAGCGACTGGTGCTGATCACCACACCCTGTGGCAGTGTCATGAACAAATGGCGGCCTACTGGAACCGAAACAAACTTTAATCCTAGCTACATCCTGCAGCCATTTGTTTCAGACGCTCAGCGTTCTGGAAAGCCTTCCCACAAAGATAAACTATTGATTGTCGACGGTATTGATTCCCAACCTATGGATGGAGGTGGACATGACCATCGCGCCGTTATTTTCTCGGGTGAACACCTCACCAATGTCGGCGAAAGCCTAAGCTACCATACTGGAGAGTCAATCGATCAAACTGTGGCGCGGCGTATCAATCAGAATACTGCTTTCCCGGAAGGGGTCCATCTGGGCGTCTCGGCGTGGGAAAAAGGGAATGATGGCAAATCACCACGAGGTTTTGCATTTGCCAAGAAGAACCCTGCAGGAGGGCTTTCGATCCCATTTTCTCCCATGATTGATCCCCGGGTGGCCTATGACACCATTTTTCGAGGTACGGGTGGCGGTGGCGACAGCAAAGACAGCTTACGGCGGGGCCTTGTCTTTGGGCACATCAAACACAACATAGGTTCGCTCTCGGGAAAACTGAGCAAAGCCGACCAAGCTCGCCTTGATCAACACCTGGATTCCGTGAATCAGCTTGAGCAGAGGTTACTTGATAGCGGATCGTGTACGGCGCCAGCGCGTCCGCCCCAATATACGAATGGTGAGGTTAATGCTCGCGGTGAGGGAAGTGGTTACAAAACAGAGGAGATTACCGAACATCAACTCAGTATTGCTGCGGCTGCACTGGCGTGTGGGTTAACCCAGGTTATTGGATTTCAGTGGGGAACCGATGGGTCCACCGGCGAGGCTCCCTATGTGCCTAGTTTTCCGGGTTCAGATATCCACGCCGTTTCGCACGACGGTGACGCGACTGCTCAAAACGCCATGGCAGATTTGAACCGTTGGTATGCACTTCGGTTTGCAAGATTTTTAGACAAGCTGGCGGCATATCCTGAGGGAAATGGAACCTTGCTGGATAACACTCTCGTTGTGTGGGTCAAAGCAATGAGTAGTGGAAACTCGCACTCCAACCGAAACAATCCTGTGGTTTTGATGCAAGGTGCAAATAGCTACTTCCCCATGGGTCGTTATGTGACTTACGGAAGCTTTGCCGACATGGCGCCACGCAACGGACAGACCCGTAAAGACTATGGCGGCCAGCCGATCAATCGACTGTTGGTGTCGATTTGCCACGCCATGGGCTTGGAAGACATTACGAAGGTTGGAAGCGGTGACACTGGCAGTGGCCCGCTGGCCGATTTGCGCTAGGAGCGAGCGCATTGGCGAGCTTTACCCGTGGGTGCTGCGGGAAGAGGGGCGGGCCGCGACCGTGCCTTGGGCAGGCGCCGTGCTTCGCGAAGCCACAAGGGGAGGGTGTTCGGTTTCGGCTTGGGTTAAGTGGTTGAGCAGGTACTGAAGCTCTTCGCGGATGGCGAGCAAGTCTGCGCGCAGGTTGGTTTCGGCCAAAGCACTTTGCCGTGTGGGTTCGACAACGGCGTCTTCTTGGCGATCTTTGGCGACCAGCTCCTGAATGCGTTTGCGTGCTCCTGGCACGGTGTAACCTTCTTCATGAAGCAACTTACGGATCAAGACGGCAAGTTCTACATCGCGACGCCGATACACACGGTGTGAGCCGCGTGTTTTCATCGGCTTGAGCACCTGGAACTCTTCTTCCCAATACCGCAACACATGCGGCCTTACCCCAACGATGCTGGCGACTTCACCAATCCGGAAAAAAAGTTTGTCGGGCAGTGATGAAACAGACAATGCAACCTTCCCCGTGAAGACCCATGCTACCTGATTTAAAATTCTTAAGTAAAGAGGGTCAAATGTCCCCGGGGGATTTTGTTAGGTTTTTTCTCTTAGATGTGGATTTAAGATCGTTTTAAGGATCTGGCTGTATTTAAAACGCACCACCCGCCGTTCTTTAATAGGGTGGGGTTGTTTGGTGCGTGGATTAAGGCCCATGCGGCGCTCTTTGTCACGCACCACAAAATTGCCGAATCCCGAGAGCTTGATGCGTCGGCCTTGTGCGAGCTCTTCTTTAACGATGTCGAAAAAAGATTCAACAAGCTCGGCGGCTTCCTTTTTGGATAAGCCTCCGACCTCTTCGTACACACGATCAATAATTTCAGCTTTGGTCATTGTATGTTCTTTGCTCATAACCAAACCTTCTTAAAGGGTGATGTGATGCGGCCACGAAGCGGCCTTTGATACACTATGAATGCTCTAAGGCCACATGGCAAGTATCGGTTAATTATCGGGAAATTTCACCGAAATCTATACCAATTTAGGGTTGTTTAGCGCTGCAAGGCATGGAGTTTGGTGCGTGCGGCTTCTATCAGATTGGCATGGAGCTGATTGACTTCTTCTTCGGCCAGTGTGCGTTCAGGATCGCGATACAGAATGCGTAGCGCCATGCTTTTGTGTTGGGGCGGGACGGGTGGTTCACGGTAGATGTCAAAGAGGGTAATTTCATGCACGCGTTGAGGATCGACATCGCGCAGGACTTGGTTGACAGCCGCCAACGTGGTGTCTTCAGGCACCAGCAACGCAATGTCACGAATGGCAGCGGGAAAACGGGGCAGCGAATGCGCTTGGCTAGGCCCGACGTGTTCCAGCGCTAGCTTGACGCCTTCGACATCGAGCGATGCGTAGACCACGTCGCTTTGTAAATCGAAGGCATCGCGCACATCTGGATGCAACATGCCTAACACACCAATGTCGATAGTGCCCACCGTGATTTTTGCGCTTTGCTTTGGGTGTAAGAAAGGTGCTTCATGCGCAAGGCTGGCATCGGCAATGGTATGGACGGGTGCCGATACCACGCTGCGAAGCAACGCTTCAACAAGACCTTTGCCATCGTAAAAATCTACAGAACCTTCTTTGCTAATCCATGTACGTCGCTGTCCGGCAAGCACAAAATCCAATGTTAAACGTTCCAAAGGGAGTTCTGCGCTGGGTTTGGGATAAAATACCCGTCCGACTTCAAATAGCCGTGCGCCATCTACTTGATGCCGTTGCGCAAGTTGAACGTTGTGCAAAAGCCCTGGCAAAAGCGAGGTGCGCATGACGCCTTGCTCTTCGGAAAGAGGGTTGAGCAGGGGCACCGCCTGGGCACGTACCCGGGCCTTTTCGAGGGATTTAGCGCTACAAAATGCGTAATTAATAGCCTCGGATAAGCCTAAGGTCGTGGCTGCAAGGCGAAGTTTGCGTCGCAGCAGTTCGATGCCGTTGGTCTCTTTGCCGCCATGGGGCTGTACGTGGGGCAGACACGCAGGGATTTGGTCATAACCCACCACGCGGCCATATTCTTCGATCAGGTCGATTTCACGATGGAGGTCATAACGCCAGGTGGGGCACTCGACTTGCCAGCCGTCTTCAAGCGAACGAAGTTGACATCCAAGGCCCGCCAGCAGAGTTTCTGCTGCTTGCGTGTTGACTGAAGTGCCCAGGACGTGGGCCATGCGGCTTTTTCGAAGGGTTATCGACGCGGGCTCAATCGGTGTCGGATAGACGTCAAGCGCAGAATGTGATGGGGCTGCTCCTGCCAGTTGTTGCAGATGGGAGGCTGCGCACTCGATGACCCATTTGGCATTGTTGGGATCGACACCTCGTTCGAAGCGGTAGCTGGCTTCTGTAGATAAGCCTAGACGCCGTGCAGTGCGTCGCACCGTTCGAGGCTCGAACAACGCGCACTCTAAAAGCACGCGCTCAGTGCAAGCGGACACTGCGCTTGTTTCTCCACCCATGATGCCAGCCAGTGCCACTGGGCGCTTGGCGTCACAAATCACCAAGTCTTCAGGGCTAAGCACACGATCCACACCGTCCAGTGTACGAAGAGTTTCCCCTTGGCGAGCACGTCGCACCACGATGCGGTGTTCCGAAAGGGTGTCGAGGTCAAACGCGTGAGTAGGGTGTCCGGTTTCAAGCAACACCAGGTTGGTGATGTCCACCACATTGTTGATGGGACGCTCACCAAGCACGTGAAGGGTATAACGCAGCCAAAAGGGGGATGGCGTGACGCTAACCGTGTTGAGGACCAACGCGCTGTAACGCGGGCAGCCTTCAGGATTGTGGATTTCGACTTGAATATCAGCCGAAGATTGAGCCAGTTCGATGCCCAAAGGCATGGTAGGGGGCGCAAAGGGCTGGTTAAACAGCACAGCCACTTCACGTGCGACGCCAAGATGTCCCAGGCAGTCGGAGCGATTGGGGGTGAGGCTGAGCTCGAAAATAACGTCGTCAAGTGAGAGGGCCTGCGCAAGCGGTTTGCCGAGGTGGGCACGCGCGAAAGCTTCCAGGGCGAGCAGACCGCTGCTGTCGCTCCCAATATCAAGCTCGGCTTCACTGCATGCCATGCCCTGCGAAAGGACATTAGCGATGGAGCGCTCTTTGACTGTCAAACCGTTATTCAGTTGTGCACCAGGCAGGGCCAAGGCAATCAACATGTGAGGCGCTGCATTGGGAGCTCCGCAGACAATGGCATAAGTGTGTGTGCCGTCCGATACGTCTAGCACACGTAATACATCGGAGTGCGGATGGGGCTTTGATGCAAGGACTTCTGCCACCACCACGCGATCCAAGCCTTGGCCTACCGGGCGGATGGCTTCCACTTCGAGGCCAGCAAACGTCAGCCGTTCTGCGATTTCAGAAGGCGTTGCCGCGACGTTACTTAGTTTGGTGAGCCAGTTGTAAGAGATGCGCATGGTTTAGAATTGTTGAAGGAAACGTAAGTCGTTTTCGTAAAAGCGGCGAATGTTATCGACGCCGCGCTTGAGCATGGCAATGCGATCGATTCCCATTCCAAACGCAAATCCCGTGTACGTTTCGCTGTCATAACCCACATGTTCAAACACCACCGGGTGAATCATGCCGCAGCCCAGCACTTCGAGCCATCCTGTGCCCTTGCAGACACGGCAGTCTTTGGCGTGGGTGGCGGTGCTGTTCTGACAAAACAAGCAGCCGATATCCATTTCTGCGCCAGGCTCGACGAAAGGAAAGTAGCTTGGACGAAAGCGTACCGGCGTGTCCGTGCCGAACACACGGTCAATAAAGACGCGTAAGACGCCTTTGAGATGGGCAACGGATAGACCTTCTGCCACCATGAAGCCTTCAATTTGAAAAAACATGGGGGAGTGCGTGGCGTCGTCGTCCCGACGGTAAACGGCACCTGGTGCAATGACCGCCAAGGGTGGTTTGCGTTTGAGCATTTCCCGAATCTGAATGGTCGAGGTGTGTGTGCGAAGCACATGGCCTTGGGACACGTAGAAACTGTCTTGCATGTCCATTGCCGGATGATCGGGTGGAAACCCCAGCATGTGGAAGTTGTATTGCTCTAAGTCAATCTCCGGGCCATCGGCCACATCAAACCCAAGGCTTGCCAATACATCGACTAACGTGTCACGTGTTTGCGTGATCACATGCAGGCTTCCGGCATCGTAGCCACGCCCAGGAAGGGTCACGTCGATAGAGGCGGCTGAGAGTTCTTTATGGCGTGCTTCAGCGTTGAGAGTGTTTAGGCGGTGGTCAAACGCCTCTTGAATGTGGATCTTAAGTTGATTGATCTGTTGGCCGGTTTGGCGCCGTTGTTCTTTGGCGAGGGAAGGGATGAGCTTGAGCAGCTCCGTGACGGCGCCTTTAGGCCCCATGTACTGTGCATTAATCCGACGCAGCTCATGCTCATCGGTGGCAGCCACAAACTCCTTAGCGAAGGCTGCAGACAGAGTCCGAATACGTTCTTCGCAATGGGTGGCGGCTTCGGCTTCGTTCATTGCCGCGCGGACGAAGCGCTCTCTTTGACCTTGGTAATGGCTTCAAAGCCTGCAGGGTCGCTGATGGCGATGTCTGAGAGTATCTTGCGATCCAATCGGATATTGGCTTCTCGCAGCTGGGCAATCAGCTTGCTGTAGCTGAGTCCGACCGTACGTGCTGCCGCGTTGATGCGTGCGATCCAGAGCCGTCGGAAGTCACGCTTTTTGCGACGACGATGAGCAAAGGCGTACTGCCATGCGTTGCGGACATTTTCGACAGCGATCGAAAACTGACGCGATCGTGCGCTGTAAAATCCCTTAGCATGACGCAACACTCGATTGCGACGTTGGCGTGCTTTAAATCCTCGACGTACCCGCGGCATAGTCTCTCCTGATCACTTTCTAAGCGTACGGCATTAACCGCTTCATGCGTTGCTCGTCGGGCTTAGCCACCATGTCGTTTTTGCGTAAACGACGCAAATGGCTTGAGGACTTGCCCCGCATCATGTGGCTTTTGTGGGCCTTGCCGCGTCGGACACGGCCGGAGCCGGTGACACTCAAGCGCTTGGCGGCACTGCTGTTGGTTTTCATTTTCGGCATAAGAATCCGCTCAAAATTACACACAGATTCGCGCGGTCCAAGGACCCGCGTATCAAGAGGCGCTTTTTAGGTCTCAAAAGGGCTAAAGTCAAGTCGTTAGCGTAGGAAGGAAGGTATTCCGCGATGAAGGCTTCAGGGCCTTGGGATCCCAAGGCCCTGGTTCCTTAGGCCGATTCCGAGGCGGCCTTGGTGAGCACTGGTTTTTTGCTGATCACAGGCCCTTTGCGCGCCTGAAAGGTTTTGGGAGCCAAAAGCAGTGTCATGGCACGGCCTTCCATGTGGGTAGCGGTTTCCACAAACCCAATGTCCTCAATCGCACCCGTGATGGCCTCAAGTTGTTTGCGAGCCGGCTCTGGGTGGGTGATCTCACGGCCACGAAACCGGCAGGTGATTTTGACTTTATTGCCCTCTTCAAGAAAACGCCGGACATGTTTGACCTTAACTTGCATGTCATGGTCGTCGGTTTTGGGTCGCAGTTTGATTTCTTTGATCTCTACGACAGTCTGACGCTTTCTGGCTTCTTTTTGTTTCTTGGCCTCTTCGTACTTAAATTTACCGAAGTCCATGATCTTGCACACGGGCGGCGCTGCTTTGGGGTTGACCTCGACAAGATCGAGTTCAGCCTCGCGTGCCATGCGAATGGCTTTAGAGGTTTCCATCACGCCAAGCATTTCACCCGCGGGGCCCACCACACGCACCTCAGGGATGCGAATGCGCTCGTTGGTACGAGGTCCGTGATACGTTCGACGTTTTTCCATAAACGGTTTAGAGATAGTCTTTCCTCCTGCAAGAAGAGCGCTGCGCTCTTCGGTTCATCATCGCGCTTCTGGCGTTGCCAGAAACATAAACACTTGGATAGATTAACGAGTGTCCTGAAAGCATAACTTAGGATGCCCGTCGTGACGGTGGTAGGGATTCGACGCTGAGCCGTTCAAGGAAGCTCTCGACCGACATGAACCCCAAGTCCTTGTCTTCGTCACGGGACCGCAATGCAACGCCTCGGCCTTCGACTTCTTTGTCTCCCACCACTGCAATATACGGTATGCGCATCAAACGAGCTTGACGAATTTTGGCGCCGAGTTTTTCATGGGACCCATCAAAGGAAGCGCGAATTTTAGCAGAAACACACTGCTTGTGCAAATCCATTCCGTATTCATTGAACTTTTCGCTGACGGTGACGATACGGACCTGCTCGGGGGCCAGCCACACGGGAAAAGCGCCGCCTACGTGCTCAATCAATACGCCCATAAATCGTTCGATGGATCCGAAAAATGCCCGATGCAGCACGACCGGTCGGGTGGGGGTGTTGTGTTCGCTGATGTAATTGAGATCAAAGCGCTCTGGCATGTTGAAGTCAAACTGGATGGTGCCAAGCTGCCAGGATCGGCCAATGGCATCGCTTAGGTGAAACTCAAGCTTGGGACCGTAAAAAACACCTTCACCCGGCGAGATGGTGTGGGGCAACCCTTTGGCTTTAACTGCTTCTATAAGTACGTTCTCGGCATGATCCCATTGGGCATCGGTGCCGAGCCGTTCTTCAGGGCGTGTGGCCACGGCGATACGAATGTCAGAGAACCCAAAATCCTGATAAAGATCGTAAAGGGCTTCGATGAAGCTGGCCATTTCGGTATGAGCTTGCTCCGTTGTACAAAAGATGTGCGCATCATCCTGGCAAAATGTACGTACGCGGGTCAGGCCTTGGGTCACGCCGCTGCGCTCGTAGCGATGCAGCCGACCAAAATCGGCTAAGCGCAGCGGAAGCTCGCGGTAACTGCGGCGGGTGTTTCCAAAGAGCAGGGCATGCCCTGGGCAGTTCATGGGCTTAATGCAAAACCGTTCTTCGCTTGCGAGCGAGCCCCTGGGCTGCGCGAGAGTAGCTTTTTGGGAAGCCTCTTCGTCCAGGGTGCGGGCAAAGTACATGTTTTCTGCATAGGACGGCAGATGCCCTGAGGTGTGAAAGAGCTGTGCATCAAAAATCTGAGGCGTGATCACCTCTTGGTAGCCATAACGTATGTAAACCTCACGCACGTACTCGACCAGCAGGTTGTACACGGTGGTGCCGCGTGGCAGGAAAAAGGGAGAGGCAGGTGCCCAGGGGTGAAACGCAATGAGCTCAAGCTCTTTGCCCAGCTTACGGTGATCGCGTTTTTTGGCTTCTTCGAGTTGTGCCAAGTGTTGCCGCAGCGCCTTGGGTGAGGCAAACGCGGTCCCATAAATGCGTTGCAGCATCTTGTTGCGTTCATCGCCACGCCAATAAGCGCCTGCCACGCCGGTGAGTTTCACTGCAGACAAAAAGCCGGTGCTTGGCACATGCGGACCCTGACACAAATCCACCCACTCGCCGTGCCTATAAATCGAGATGGGGTCCTGGAGATCTTTTAGAATCTCTAGCTTGTAGCTCTCGCCTAGGTTGCTGAAAAGCTGCTCGGCTTTTTCGCGCGTCACGACTTCGCGGCAAAACGGCGTGTTTGCTTCGATGACTTGGAGCATGACTTCTTCGATGCGTGCCAAGTCGTCTTCAGAGAAGGCGCCTTCAGGGCGGTCGAAATCATAGTAAAACCCTTGATCGATTGCGGGGCCGATCGTCACTTTAGTGCCAGGAAACAAGCGTTGTACCGCATCGGCCATGACATGGGCGCTCGAATGGCGAATCACCTCAAGCGCGCGCGGGTCGTTGACCTTAATGGGCTTAACCTGAGCGCTTTCGGGAACGGGCGTGTGCAGATCGTAAAGTTTTCCATCGACATCTGCCGCAACAACGTCAGTGTCGAGAAGCCCTTCGCGTTCAAGGATGTGCTTTGCTGTAAGATCTTCGTTTGGCATCGTTCTACGTTCGCGCGGCCCGAGGGCCCGCTCACCATGTCACATACGTTCGCGCTGCCCGAGGGCCCGCTCACCATGTCACATACGTTCGCGCGGCCCGAGGGCCCGCTCACAAGTCGGCGTGGATATACGCTTTGCGACTGTAGCGGTCAAATCCGGACGACCACTGTCACCGGAGCAGTCTCTCCCGTCTGATACCTAGGACGGTAAGTGAGCGCATTGGTTTAGCAGTCATTGCTTGGATCGACCGTAATGCCTTCACGGTGTGCTTCACAGGCATTGTCGTAACGAACACCATCACAACCGCATACTTCGTCACCCTCAGGAGCGCAGTTTGGCGGTCGAGGTTGGCACAGTCCGGGGCTGGTGCATGTGGCGCGATCGCAATATTCTTCCGTACTGCAGCTTACGCCACCTGGCTCGCATACGCTGACGTTGCCACCATTATCGACAGGGACTCCCGCGTCGGTAGTCGGCGATCCAGTGACTTCGATACGAAACGCTTCAATTTTACCTTGCGCAAAGCCGTCGAGATCACATGTGCCGATATACAGAATATCATCGAGTACAAGCGGTTTGATGTACCGAGCGCCTTCGTTTTGTAGACGCAAGCGTTGGATGATTGCTCCGTCATCGGCACGAATCACCCATAGGTACGCGCCCCCGACATGGGGCTCAACCACATACACATAGTCCCTGTCGTTGGTGCGATGCAGTAGAGGACGACCGGTGTGACGTCGAAAAGCCTCCTTGGCTAAAGGTGTCTCGGGATCGGGTGTTTGCCACAGACGTTGGAGATCGGGCTTGCCATGGCTCATGACGATGCGCATCGCCACTACGCCGGCCGGATGCGTGCGGTCAAACATGAAGCCACTGACAATTACGACAGGATCGCCATTAACCGATGCCACGACAGGCTGCGTGACAAATTGACCAGCCCAACTGGCGCCGCAAGTGTCCGTCTTTGTGCCGCACATCGGTAACGCCTGCTCACGATCATACAAAGTGCCCATATGGTCTGCATCGATTAGATACACTCCTCCGTCTTTTGCGGGATGGACCAACACGCGCGGGCCGTTTGGCACATTGACCTCAACCGGGGCACTGGCGCCAAAATCTGCATCCAATCGGCCGTAGCATTCGTACAAGCTTAGACCATCGCAATCGCCATGCTCTGGCTGCAACGTTTGTCCCGCCGGCATACGTGCCGAGAAAATATTCTTGCATGAAGCCAAGCACTCAATGCTGGGATTGAGTTCATCAAAATCCGCACATAACTCGGTATTGCATTCTGGCTCAGGAGTTAGGCCGCGTGAAACTTTTAACAAGCTATTGGCATATGCTTTCCGATCGAAGTTGACTCTGCCGTTGCCTGTGGGAATGAATAGCTCGTACGTGTCATCGGGTCGCTTGGAGATCAATAATCCAGCGGGCGTCCAAACGCCACCACCGCAGACCATCGTAAAAAGGTGCTTGGCATCGGCAGTGCAATCACTTTCAGCGGTAGTCAAAAGCGTGGCTGCAATGGCTGCGCTTGGGCCTTCGTCATGCCAAGCGTCGAGATCGATTTCAAACACCCAGCCGTGAAATGGTTGTATGCTTGGACCGTTGCCCACTGACACATAGAGCAGACCCCGCTCGCGATCGGAAACCGTCACATGGTGTATGGCTGAACGTTGAAGCTGATAACGGGCTTGAAGCACGACGCTGTTGCCATCGTAGCCAGGTACACTGGCGTGTAGCCTAAGCTGCGCAAAGGAGCTATCGAATTCCTTCGTAGCAAGGTTGAACACGCCAACCTCATGACTTACGCGCTGCCATGTGCCTTGATCGGGGAGTCCCTGACCCGTGATGGTGTTTTGCCACGCCAAGAACATCCAGTTTTCATATACCGTTGGAGTGGCAAGCAGGATTGGCGTTTGGCCGTCAGGGGCATCAATCTTTGCTGACCATTTCTGGTCGCCAGTATTAGGATCAAAACCGCGAATCAGGCCGTCCATTGCAACGGTGATAAGGTCGCGTGTTCCGTTCGAATAGGTATGGCTGATGGGAGAAGCCATATTGCAGGAACGCGATGCGTCTGTTGAGAACAACGGAACTAAGTTAACAACTTCTTCACCGTCTCGAGGCGGCTTGATTTCACCATCGTCTTTTTTGGTGCAGCTCAAAACTGCAGTCAATCCCAAACTGATCACAACCAAGCGCCGCATACCGCTCACCATGTCACATACGTTCGCGCGGCCCAAGGGCCCGCTCACAAATCGGCGTGGATATACGCTTTGCGACTGTAGCGGTCAAATCCGGACCACCACTGTCACCGGAGCAGCCATGACCGTCGGTGTCGCAGTGCGTCTTCCGTGTTGCGTGCAAAAACGCTTAGCATTCGAGGTCATTCATTGCGGCAAACGCGGCTTCTCGGCCGCTTTGAATACACGCGGCAAGGTTGACGCCTTGGAAGGTATTTCCAGCGAGGTAGAGGCGATCTAGCGCGGTGAGCCGTTGCATGATCGCTCTTACAGTAGAGAGGTGGCCTACCTCGTAGCATGGCAATAGCGGTGCGCGTCGGCGTGCTTGGCAGAAATAAGGCGGTGCTTCTATTCCCATGAGTTCGCGCAAGTCTTCTAACGCGTGCACTTGTAACTCTACGTCAGGCGCTGCGTCGTCTGCGTCCAAAAAGCACCGAATTAAGACGTCGTCGCCCGGTGCACGACCAGGCCACTTGGCACTGCTCCACGTGCAGCTGCGCACAGTACGACTCTCCTTTGTGGCTACTATGAACCCTGTTCCTTGCATAGGATGAGGCACCTGGTGGCGCTTCCAGGCAAAGCTAAAGGCGCACTGCGACGAGTACGTAATGCCTCCGAGTAATCGTGCGAGCTCCGGATCCAGATGTTCAACCAGTCGAGCTGTTGTGTGAGATGGCGTGGTGAGAATCACCGCATCTGCGCTCAAATTACCTTGTGCTCCTAGCTTAAGGTGCAGCCGTCCCTGCGCTGCCTGAGCAATGCGTTCAACTGGGGAGTTGTACTTTACGTGCGGCGACAATGCGGCAGCAAGTCTATCGGTGAGCATGGCCATTCCGTCTCGCAATGTTCTAAACACACGGGGATGTCCTTCCCTAGAAGTGCGGCGGGCAGCGTTGCGAATGCCCTTCGTCACCGAGCCAAAGTCTTGCTCGTAGGCCAACAACGTAGGCAAGATGGCTTGCATGCTTAAGCGGTTTATGGGTGTATGGTAGATTGTGCCGAGCAAAGGTCCAACCACACGTTCAACAAGTTCGCGTCCGAATCGGCGTAAGAAAAAGGACTCCACGCTTTGCGCTTCGGCCAACACCGGTGATGCTGGCAGCCAGCGCTCCATGGCCATTCGGAGTTTGCCTACAGGCGAAAAAAGTCCCGAGACAAAAAGCTGCCAGGGATCGACGGGCGCCATCGAAATCATGCCTCGTGGTAAGGTATAGAGTTCATTGCCTCTCGCGATAAATGTTTGCATCGGTTGATTAAGTGCCAGCACCGCTTCTGAAGGCAGGATCTCTTGCACCAAGGCTTCTACAGGTCCAGCACCCACAAAGGAGTCCGGGCCATGTTCAATCAAGAGCCCGTGGTCACTGTGCTGCGTTTCGACTAAGCCTCCTGGCCTGTGCGATGCCTCAAGTACGATAAGCTCGAGATCCGGCTTTGTGTTTAACACGGTACGTGCGGCAGTCAGGCCAGTAATGCCTGCACCGACAATCACAATGCGTTTGGTCATGGCGAGGGGCGGTTAGTGTTCGGGTGAATAAGTTTAGTTGGATGCCGTCCGCGGTTGATATGCGCACGTTGGTTCTTCCGCTAGCATGTCCCCTGTCACGGCGTAGGCTCGTGCACGAGAACCTCCACATACTTTTTTGAATTCGCAGCGCCCGCATTTGCCGCCTAACGCGTTGGAGTCGCGCAAAGTGCGGAAAACAGGATGGTTTTGATAGATGGACCGAACCGATTCCATGCGTACGTTACCGCATACGATCGGCAAAAAGCCGCTGGGGGATACCTCGCCGATGTGCGAGACGAACAAAATGCCCTGGCCGTCATTGACGCCCTTAGGTGCCCGACCGATGCCGCCAGCGCCGATGATGTCTTTGCGTTTGTGTTTGCGTTGCAAAAGTACACGCCTAAAATGAGGCGCAGCGGTAGTTTTCACGTCAAAGCGCGCCTGCTCCGCGATGTGTGACAACTTATGCAATGTGGTTTCCATGTCTTGACGGTTGAAGTTGCCTTCTCCGCGGCCACGACCCGTGGGAACCAAGAAAAACACGGACCACAAAGACACTCCAAAGGCATCAATCAGCTTAGCAAGGTCGAACATCTCATCGACATTATAAGGACTCAGGGTGGTATTGACCTGTGTCTGCAAGCCAATTTCGCGGGCCTCATTCAAGATTCGCAAACAGTTGTCAAACACACCGGAAAACCCCCGAAATTGATCGTGTGTTGCGGGCTTGGCGCCGTCGAGACTGATAGCGAGCCGCTGTACCCCAGCGTCTGCCAAGTCTTGGATGAGCGCGGGCGTCAACAAGGGCGTTGCGCTTGGTGCGAGGGCCATTTGTAGGCCAAGTGAAGTGCCATAACGGATAAGCTCGACAAGATCCTGGCGCTTTGCCGGGTCGCCGCCGGTGATCACAACCACGGGGCATCCCATACGAGCCAAGTCGCCTAACAATCGTTGGCCTTCTTTCGTCGTCAGTTCGCGTGGATCGCGATCAGGCACAGAGCAGGCGCGACAGTGTCGACATACGAGGTCACACGCTTTGGTGACTTCCCAAAACGCGATGAACGGACTCTTGTCGAAGTCAGGCAAACCCGGCGAGCGACTCACTGCGTTCATTGCACCACCTTTGCTCGATTATACCATAACATGTCATTCTATGACATGTACCTTTCAATCCTCTTGCCGCTGAAGGGGTTGAATCCGGTATGGGGTAGTTGGCAGGAGGGCCTTGGCTATGGAGAAGCCGGCTGGTTTACCAACCATTGGTGGCCGAAGCATGCGCCGCAGTCCGTAGCCCCGGGAATGGATACCCATGTATTTCCTGGAAGTGGTGTGCCTGCAGGACGACATTCCAAGTCGGTTTGTACAAAGCCTGCCTGTGAACCTAAGTTGCCGCATGTGGAGGCCTCAATTAGTTGCTGACAACGTTTCCATCCGGTGGATTGATCGCACAGCCGAAGCACTCGGTCGATGCTGCTCCAATTGCGCTTAGTAGTGATGTTTGTTGCAACGGCAACTTGATTTTGTGGCCCAGGAAACTCACATGAAGTGTTATTGGGGTTTTCGACTCTGCCTTGGTAAAGACCGATGATTCTTCCCTTCGCATCGAATACCGGACCACCGCTGTCCCCGGAGCAGCCATGACCGTCGGCCTTGATTGTAGACGGTGGCGAGATCCGTGAGTCATTCGGAAGAAGCAAGAATAAAGGTTGGTCAACGCCCAGCGTAAACGGAGTTTCACTCTCTGGAAATCGAAACACACACGTGTTGAACTGATGTCGCTTGTATTCCGGAAGGCCCATTCCGGCTGTCGCAAAACTACAGGATGCAGTGCCGGCTGGCTGCAATGCAGCAGGATCACCATCTTGAGGGCGCCGAATGGGTGCGATCGCATGGGAAGGAAATGCAGCCTGACCTTCGTCCGTGACAAACACCGCCAAGTCGTCGCCCAATCCTGTTGCTCGGGCGAGGTCGTCTTTGGATGCGTTGTCTAATGAAGTTAAAAATGGAACGAAATATCCGAGCCGTGTGGAGTTAGAATGGTTGTGGATGAACATCCATCGCTGGCCTATACTGTCGAGCTGGGTTGTGAAATCCGGATTCGTGGCAACAAAATATTCAAGATTTGGTCGCTGAAGCAACGCTTCGACATTGTGGGATACAGTCACCACATGGAACGGCCCTGCAATTACACCTGATGCCGTAAAGACAGGAATGACAGCACCCTCTCGATACGATTGACCGGGTGTAGGATCGAGGCCATAAATTAATACAAGTGATCGCAAAGGGGTCGGGGTACCGCCGGCTACTGAATTTCCGGAACCATCTAACCCGTCTTCAGTCGCCGCTTGGCACGACGTCAGCGACGTCAAGAGCCCATACAGGCTCAGTCCCCACACTAGAAAACTTCTGAATATCGTATTCGAACGCATGACGCTACAGATAAGCAAGAATCATGCCGCATGAAATCCCTTTGGTGTTTTTGAAGTGGAATCCCTATGTTGGTGTAGGTCGCGCAGAAACATTCACCAATTTCAAGAGCGCACGGGGTTGACTGGAGACAGATGTCTTTGCCAAGAATGGTCGAGGCACCAAAGCCCGCGTAGTGTTGGTCCCTGTTGACCTCAGGACATGGGCTACAAAGTTGCCTCAAGATATAGGTAGCACTTTATTGGTTGTGGTCGAGTAGTTGCGTTAGTTGCTCAGGCCAGCGATGCGTTGGGCTTCGGCGACGTCTTTCCAACGCAAGGACCATTGTACCTTTCCGGCAGACGCAAACTCGAGCTGCCCACCTAGGCCAGGGACCCATTCGTCGGCACGCGCCTTTAGTAGCGCCAAAAGCTGTGGCATCTGCTCTTGGGATGCAAGGCTCCTTTGGACCATAGTGTATTTGCGCTCCTGAAGCAGTGCTTCCTCCAATGCCGTCCAGATGCGCTCAAGATCATAACTTGTCACGCCACCCACCACCTGCCGGTGAGAGAGAGTGAGTTGGATACGGCTTCCGCCCGCGGAAGTTAAGTATAGTCGGGCATGCTCACTGAGAGGATGCGCAGGCAACAACTCCTGAACTTTTTGCACCCAATCCAGCACCCAATTCATATCTGTGCTGCGGCCACCTCTTAATCGGTCAAGGTGCAATCCATTTAGTGTACCGGCGTTTATACGAGCCGGCTCGGGACCAAGCGCCATGAGCTTAGCGTACAGGGTGTCGAGAGTATAAAGCGCATCAAGCTCAAGCAGGTAGATTCGCTTTGGATGTTGTCCCGGACTCCAGCCCCTGAAAATCTCGCCTTTGGCAACCTGGTTGTGCAGGGATTGGCGAAAGTCCACAACCTGAATATTGAATTTGTATGCTCCCGAGCCCCCATTTTTATGCACCCAAAAGCGATACGCGGGCGCATTTGCATCGGAGCGCTCCAAAGCGCGCGCCGCGGCAGTGAGTTGGTCTACCGCATGCTGCAGATTGGTCTCAAAGGCCACATCGGCAAGCTCGCTGACATTCTTGCCTACCTTGTTGCTCGAAGATACTCGGGCACGAATCTCGCCGAGGTCGCTCATCGATTCTAGCCACCCCCGACCGTAGCCGCGTAGCCCATCTGCAAGCGCCGATGCTTCAAGGCCGTTTTGCCAATAAGGAGTGATGCGCGCGCGCACATCCTCGGGCAACGTCCCTAAGACATCGTAAACAAACTCAGGCACCGCACGGCGCTCCTTCCCGAAAGCGCTATCTACCGCCCGCCTGGGCGTCGCTGAAGGTTCGATAGGGCTGGCCGTCGATGCTTCTGCTTCGATCCTATTCTGCATAATCGCATCGGCCTGAGCGACTCGACGTCTTACATAGGTTTGAAACGCCGATGGAGTGGGTGCTTCGCATTGGTTATGCACCAAAGCGCCCGCTTGGCCCACCACATAGCTGTGATGCTCGGCGACTTCAAAGTTATACACGGTATGAAGGTTGGGCTTTTGCGTAATCGAAATCAGTTCAAGCTCTTTTTCTGCAAACGTCAATACCTTATCGCCCACCTTGAGCTCAGAGACTTTCCTCCAACCTTTATGCTTCGTGTAAAAGGGATGCTCTTTGGTCGCAGAGATCGTCTCGGTGAGACCGGTACGTGCATCTCGAAACCCAAGGGCAAAGAGCCGCTGCGCTTTGGTGACAAACTTTTGGGTCACCTTGCCCAGTACAAACTTCTTGTGTGCTTCATCGTAGCTTTGCACGGTGTCGCCCACCTCGATGCGCTCAATGGGCCGTTTACCTTTGTCCGTCCAGACCGGTGTGCCCTTTTCAAAACAGAGCGCGGCTCCCATTCTTGGCAACCATCCGCCTTCGGGCATGACTTCGGTCGCTGTGATGGCGGGCATTAGCGGTGCATCCCCTGCCTCGATGTCCAAGCCCGTTAGGGCTGAGCGCCGTGCAGCAAGCTCTTCGGCAATGCGTGCCATAAGCTCGTCGCTCAAAGCGCCGGTTTGTGCCATCCAGCCATGCACCCGCGCTCGGCTCAGTGTCCGTGCATGATACAAAAGCGGCACCACATCCCCGATCAGAAACGTGCCCGCATCGAAGGCTAAAAGCTTGAGCTGGCTCGCTAACGCTGCTTCTTCGGCGCGCACGATATCCCAGCTGCTGAGCGAATCGTCGATGCCCGTTTGATAAAATCTTTCCACGCGCTCAAAGCGCCGCTTGGCCAAATAGTAATCGTGCGCGGTGAGCGCGGTGCCTGCTGCGCCTGCCGCAAGCCCCAGCGTCAATGGCACCGTGCCGACGCCTCCTAAGCCCACGGCCAACAGCCCCACTGCCATGGCCCCGGCCGCCACAAACTGCTTGCCCTTGGAGTAGGCTCCGGCTTCTCGTTGTGCTTGAGCTATCACAAGCCCAAGCTCAGAGTCCGCCTGGGGATACGCCCTTATCAGTACGTCTTCGAGCAGCGTCAGCTCCAAGATTTCTTTGTCACCATAGCCTTGCACCTTAGCTCTTAGACCTTCGATGTTGCCTTTGACTTGCCCGCTTACGTGCTGCATGTACGTAAAGAAGGTCTCGAGCGTCGTTTGTTCGTTCAAGACTTCATAGAGCTTTTGGCTCGTACCTCCTTGAGCGCTCACTGGTATATCCAGCGCTGGCACCATCAAGCTTTGCATGTACGCTTCAGAGGTCCGATACTGCCCAGCCACCATGCGCAGTGCTTGTCCGAGCTGCATCAATCGGTTTTGGTCGATGCACGCATCAAAGGCCATCACTTCTTTTCCATCGAGCGCTGCGCGCTCCCTGGTTCTTAGCCCGATGTCGTGCTCGGCGACATCGTAAAGCTGCGCATCAGTCACAAGAAGGTGAAACGGATCCTGGTTCAGTATCTGGTTTCGCTCAAGGTCCCATTCGGGCACAAGCTCAATCACGTAGCTTCCCTCAGGCGCCTTGTCTGCGGCGTCGAGCACACACGTTTCAAGCTCGTCGCGGAAGTTTTCCTTATCCTCAAGCGCTAGGCCGCGTAGGTCAAAAACGCAGCCATCGTACTCGTTGGCGATTATTTCGATACGTGAGGCAATCGACGATAGCTCGTGATTATTTTCCAGGTACCTGCGTGCCTCAGCTTGATTGACCAGCGCAAGCCACTGCGCCTCGGCTTGCTCAAGCTGCGTCTGCGCATAGCTTACGCTCGCTTCGTGCAGCGCATCGCTTGGTTGCTGCTCGGTGGCAATGTGCACAACCTCCGCATACGGTCTTTGATAGCGCTGCTGCACGGCTGCCACCTTCTGCGCTTGTTCGTCCAACATCGCGCTTGCCGCATTGCGCACCTTGGAAATCAGCTCAGTGCGCCTTCCTTGATAGCGCGCTTCATCGAGCCCTTGCCGCTCCTCGGGCGTATGCTCGGTGCACTCCTTGGCTCCGCGCTTCACACACTGCCGAGCAATGCAGCTATAGCCATCCACCGGGCAATCAAAGGCGCTTTCGCAACCCCCAGCCGGAGTCACTTGGCCCGCGTGGTCCTTACTGTCCTCTTGGCTTGCAAACACACTGCAGCCGTAACCCCAGACAATGAGTGCAATTATCATGCCTACATTGCGCAGCTTTCCGTACCAACCAACGATCATACCACCACGTCATGCAAACTGTGGGCCAAGACTTTAGACCTGACTGCGATCTTGGTTGAGTAAGCGCGAACACGATTTCCTGTGGAACGTGCAATGACCTGAGGCAAGTCTGTAACCCATCAGGGTATACGCCGTCGTTATACCCATCACATTGCTGTGCGGATGTAGGGTCAACCAGCCCAGGACCGGAACGACGATGGTACAGTTTTGATACAGTTGTGATGCGAAAATATACGAGGAATTTGGTTGGCATGGGAGTTGCTGTAGGCGCAGGTAGACAGTGGAGGGCAGTATGAACTATCGCGTAGTGTTGGCATTGGTAATTGTTGGTTGCTCCGTTGACCCAGCGAGCGAGCATGGCAGAGACGGAGAGCGAAACAACTTCGATCGTGCAGCTTGGTGGAAGCGCGTCACGGCCCAGCAACTCCTTGGTACCACAAGAGATGGCCAGAGCGTTTACAGCTACGGCGGTCCTATGTGCGGGAGACTGGAGCAATGTCAGCGTGAGACAGGTAATCAAAGTCGATCGGCTGATTCAGTGCCGCGAACCTGCGGGTCCTTTAAAGCCGTTTCAGGTGACATGCTTAAGCCCCGCGTAGAACATGCGGCGATTGAAGCAAGGGCTGGGCGAGTGTTGGTTGTAGGAGGATATAATTTAGAGCGGCAAGGTAAGGACGACTACTGGTTTCTGCCATCAGAGACAGCTGAACTTCGCTCCATCCATGAGACCGGCTGGCAGGTGCGTGACGACCTTATGCCATCAGGATCGTGGTTTAAATCAAATGGCTTAACGATGATTAAATTGCATGATGGCAACATTCTATTTGCCGGAGGAAGCTTTGCCATCCATCAAGCGGTGGAATCCTACGTGCTCGATCCCTCTGTGGAGGAGGCTGATTGGCACTGGACACGTATCGGCAACATATCTCGTCCTAATGAACCTATTCGTTTGAACTATTCGATCTCGGCATGGGGGCCTGCAAGCGAGCGAGCGGTCGTTGCTGGTGGAATATACATTCAGGGGCTCGAGACCTTGCCGTATCTCGACACCCGGCTTCTTGATTCGTCTCACCGTCAGTGGATTAAGGGCCCAGATCTTATTCAGCCACGAATCGCCCATGCTGCGGTTACTGTGCAGGGCAGGGTGATATTGTTAGGCGGTGCGAGCCCTGAGGGTCTCACCGCTAACATTGAGTACCTACAGTACAATGCAACACGTTGGGAGAGCCTCGGAGAACTGGTGAGGCCTCGTATGAACCATCAAGCCATTCAATTGTCTCCAGAAGAAGTTTTGGTCGTGGGTGGCGAGGTGCTGCATGACGAAAGCGGTGAGGTGGTGGTGACTGCTTCAACAGAGATTGTGAATCTTGAGACAGGAACGTCCGTGGAAGCTGAGCCCTTGCCTGAGGCGTTGACGGAGTTTGGCCTAAGCCGTTTGCCCTCGGGCCACATTTTAGTGACAGGGGGCGATTCTGGGCTTGAGGGTGCTGATGAGTTCAGGGCTCGTGCCTATCTCTATGATGTCCACCAGCGGCGTTGGCTGCGCATCGACGGTGATATGTCGAGTCCACGTTCGGCGCACACGCCTGTCGAGGTTGCGGGCACGGTCATGCTCACAGGTGGCGTGGTTGGTCGATACGACGACGACGAAAATCCCATCTATACGGCAAGCTCCGAAGTGTTTTCTCCTGGTTCATGCGCGAATTATCTGCCGTTCATTGGCCGACGATAAAAGTTGCACCGAAGGGAATGTCTACGTTACGCGCTGGAGCTCATAAGAACAGTAGGCACGGGCGGGATTGAACCGCCGACCCCTACCGTGTCAAGGTAGTGCTCTACCACTGAGCTACGTGCCTGCGTGATCGGGCGCATCCGGGCGCAAGAACTAACGCTCGCGGGTAGGGGTGTCAAGCGCGTGGCCAATGCTTTAGGCGAATTTCCTTAGTGTTTGGGCCTCTGGCGCGAAGTTTGCACAAGCGCCCATGGGCTGATATCCCTTGCGGGCATGCCGGCGAATCCTGGTCAAGAAAATAACATGCACGTGCCGCGTCCGCTGCCCAATGTCGACATTCCGCTGTTGGCTCATGAGCGGCGAACACGCACTCGTATCGTGTGGTTAGGTCCAGTCGTGGCGCTTACTGTGGGCTTGGGCATCGCCGGTGGATGGTTGGTGCGTCCGTGGTTATGGGGCGGCAAAGAAGCCAAGGAGTTAACGCCTTCAGAAGATAAAGGTGTGCTTTCACCCACGAAGGGCTCTGGGGCCACACCCCCATCACCAGCATACAAGTCTACCAACACGCCGCTGGGTGAGAAGTCTACCGAGGAGCATTCAAAGGCAGCTACTTCCGCCTCTCCTACGCATCCTGAGCTGACGCGCACGACGGCAGTATTTGGCAAAGCCAAAGGATTTCAGCAGGCTGTCACGTTGGCAGGAGTTAGCGAAAGCGACGCAGAGGTCTTGGTCAACAGCATGAAATCTGTGTTGGATTTCCGTCGCTGTCGCCCGGAAGACCAGTTGGTGATTGAGCGTGACACGCAAGGGAAGCTGTATGGGTTTGAATACCACTTAAGTCCTGTAAAGATTTACCGTGCAGAAAGGCAACTCACAGGCGCCTTTGTAACGCGCCAAAAAGAAGTCAAGCTCGATACCACACGCATTGCACGTGCTGGCAAAGTACAGACTTCGTTAGGGGATGCGCTTGAGGCAGTGGGGCTGGGGCGCACGTTGGTAGGGGTGTTTGTTCAAGTGTTCGAGCGCCGCATGAATTTTTCTACCGACACGCGCCAAGGTGATACGTTTCGGATCATTGTCGATGAAGAAAAACTGCGAGGCACGTTTTGGCGTTACAGCGTAACCTATGCGTTGGAATATCGAAGTCAAAAACACGGTGTGTTGCGGGCCTATTGGTTTGAGGGGACGCGTGGCGAGCCAGAGTTTTTTTCTGATAACGGCAGTGCTGTTCAGGGTGGATGGATGCGAACGCCCCTTCAATATGAATACATCTCGTCAGGGTTTACGGAACGCAGGTTCCATCCGGTAGTTAAACGCGTATTGCCACATCAGGGTGTTGACTATGTTGCGGCAATGGGAACGCCTGTATGGGCGTGTGCGGATGGGCGGGTGACGTTCGTAGGCCAAAAGGGCCCGAATGGAAATCTGGTGATCGTACATCACAACAACGGCTATCAGAGTTTTTATGCGCACCTGTCACGGTTTGCAGGCGGTATTAAGGTAGGCAAGCGCGTTAGCCAACGCGAGGTGTTGGGGTATGTCGGTTCCACCGGGCGCTCTACGGGGCCTCATTTGCATTTTGGACTTAAGCGAGGTGGCAGGTTTCTCAATCCGCTACAGGTGCTTAATACGCCAGGGCCTCCTCTGACGGGTAAATCCGCCCAACGCTTCCGTGCCCATGCGCAAGCTTTGCAAAACCAGCTCGACCGCATTCCGATCTGAGTGCCGTGATATACCGCAGTGGAGGGACTAGCTAGCCATCTTTGCAAGTTGAGGCTAGTCTGCGCGACCATGCGGAGTTTTCGACAGGCTTGGTCTCAATGGGGTGGCCTTATCATCGCATTGGCAAGCGCAGCAGCCATCTTAGGGGTGGGGCTGAGTTGTTTTGGTATTTGGGATCCCTATGAGTCGTACGTTGCCGAAGCGGCGCGTCTCAAAATGCAAGGGAAGCCGGCAGAGCCGGTGCAGGGGCTCCGTTCCGGATTGATTGGCTGGGCGTTTTCTTTGGTAGGGGTGCGTGAGTGGACGGGGAGATTGGTCTTAGTGATTGCTGCGTTGTTGTGTTTATGGGCAGCATTTGTTCTCGTCAAACGGATCGAAGGCAAGCAGGCAGGGATTGCAACGCTATGGGTACTGCTCAGTACGCCGCTGTTCTTATTGCATAGCCGACAGATGTTTGGTGAGTCGTTGAGCTTTCTCGTGCAGACGTTAGTTGGCTTAAGCGCAGCAGCTTTGATCTTTGGATCCGACAACACAAAACCGATTCGCGGAGTTCGGCCGTATCTTTGGCTTGGTGCCTTGACGTTTTCGATAGCGCTTGCCATGGCGACACGTGGAGCGTTGCTTGGTGTACTTCCAGTCTTGTTGGCAGCCTCGTTGGCTGGGTGTTTTTGGGGAAATTGGAAAACGGCCAGCGTGCAGGATGCGGTTGGGATGTATGCCGTCTGGGCGCTGACGCTGCTTTTGACAGTCATGACTGTGCTTGGCGTTTTGCAAGACAGCGCCAGTTACAGCGTTTGGGTGGGAGGCAGTGCGCAAGGAGTGCAGCCTCCAAGTTTCGATAAAGTGGTAGAGCACCTATTTCACGGTTTTGCGCCGTGGAGTGCACTTTTCCCTGCGGGAGTAGCGTGGATCATGCTCGGAAAGCAGCCCGAGACTCTTTCTCAAGAGCAGGACGATCGGCACAAAGCGTTTCGCCTGATGCTTGTGTTGTGGGTGGCATTGAGTTTTGCTGCGCAGCTTTTGTATGAGTCTCGTTATGGCAGTGCTGTGTTCCTTGCTGTCGTTCCGAGTGCGGCACTGATAGGCATTTATTTAGAAGAGATTGCAAAAGGAGCCAAGCGTTCGCTCGTGATAGGGCTGTTTTCGGCATTGCTTGTAGGGTTAATTTTGCGTGACTTTGCCTTGTTTTCAGTGACGCCTTTGGGTGCATTGGGGATAGATCAACTTGAACTTCCTGACAGCATGCGTGTCAGGCTCCCCTGGGCGGTGGTTTTTGGGCTTTTTGCCTTAATGATTCTCTATGTTTTTGCAAGCCCAGAAAAAGCCGTCAGGCCTGATATGAAGGCGCCCTATCGCAAGTTGCAGGAGCAATGGCGTCGTTCATTCCCTCACAAAGTATGGTTGAGCTTGTTTGCATTAATCTTTGTTGCAGGCTTGTTGTTGACAGGAGTTGCGTTTATCGAACGCATGTTGCCTTTTCAGTTTACCGTCTTATCGATAAAAATTTTCCATGTTCTTGCTGTTTTGCCGGCATGTTTGGTGCTGCTTGTTCTGGCCATTCAATGGGGTGGATGGTTTTTTGCAAAGCTAGGTGCTCGCCGCACATGGCCTTTGCTCGGAGCAGGATTAATGGTGGGCATGTATTTGAGCCATGGATTTGTTCCTTTGGTGAGTGCTCATTTCTCCCAAAAAGATGTGTATACCACGTTCGCAACACTCGCTAAGGCGAGGGAGCCGTTGGCGGAGTACCATGTGGGCACGCGCTCTGCGAGTTATTACACGGATGTGCCGATACGTTCGTTAGAGCAGCAATCTGAAGTCACATCGTATTTAGTAGCTCCTGAGAGGGCGTGGCTTGTTTTCCCCGCCGATCAGCTCGCAGTTATTGATCGCATGTATCGGAAGCAGAGCCATCGCCATCTTTTCATTCCCCATGCATCCAATGGGAAGGTTTTGCTTGCAACGAATCAAACGATCTCAGCCGAAGTTAATCATAATCCATTGAGCAGTACAGTGCGTAGCACACCGCCTCCTATGGAGCATAAAGTTGGGGTAAAGTTTGGTGATAAGATCGAATTGCTCGGCTACACGTTGGAGCTTCCACATGAAGGCTACGTTGGAGCAGGAGAAAAATTTAAGATCCGCTGGGTATTCAACGTGCTTGATACGACTCCCGGGGCATATGCGATCTTTTTACATGTGGATGGTCATGGGCAACGCCTCAATGGGGACCATGAGCCAGTAAATGAATTGTATCCTGTGCGTTATTGGGACAAGGGCGACATTATTGTGGATGAGCAATCGCTTGTGGTTCCCATTAATTTTCGACCCGGGCAGTATGCGATGTTCATCGGATTTTATAGTGGAGGGACTCGCCTGAGTGTTCAGGGGACGGCAGACAACCGTTGCCAGGCGGGTAATTTGACAGTCCGCTAACAACGTGGATTATAACCCATTGTAATTGTTTGATTTTGCTAATGTGTTTTATGTCGACTTGCCTTCGCTCTCAAAATAGGTGCTCTTATATACACATCAAGGTGGAGGCTGTGAGGTGACTATTATGAGTAAATCGGGAGCGTCCAAGGGTGCCGAACGGCGTCAATATGCCCGTTACGATACTTCATTGTCTGTCGACTATCGGAGTGGAGAAACATTTCTGTTTTCCTACATTCACAACATTAGTGAGATGGGCATCTTCATTGGGACCGAAACACCGCTGGAAATGGGTACCCAATTGACGTTGCGTTTTAACACGGTGGTGGGAGAGCCTTTGGAAATGGAAGGCGAAGTGGTGTGGATTAATCATGTCCGAACGGACAAGAAAGACCGCAATCCTGGCATGGGTGTACAGTTTAAAAACCTTACTCCGGAAAACCGAGAACGTGTGGTTGAGCTCGTCAAGACGATTGCGTATTTGGGAGACGACGATTTCGACAGCGATGTGAACTAGAATCTTAGTGATTCATTTCACGGGCATACGATCTAAATGAGGCTACCATGCGTGTACTAGTTGTCTTTGATAAATTCAAAGACTGCATGAGTTCACTACAAGCGCAACACGTGGCAATCCAGACGTTGCGTAAAGCCAGGCCCACATGGGAGGTCCAGGGAATGGTGTTATGTGACGGTGGAGAAGGGTTCGCTCACACGCTGACTTCTGCAGTACAGGGTGAACTTCGCCAGTGTTACGTGCGTTCTGCGCGAGCAGAAAATATACAGGCCTTTTATGGCCTAGTGAAGGTGGAGAAACTTGACGGCTCTGTGAAAGGCGAACTGAATCTGCATGGTAAATCGTGTCTTGGCGTGGTGGAGATGGCACAAGCCAGTGGGTTACAATCACTCGCGCCAACTGAGCGCAATGTATGGGAAACAAATAGCTTTGGCACAGGGCAGCTACTCATGGAAGCCGCGCATGCAGGCGCAGACGTGTTGCTATTAGGTATTGGAGGCAGTGCAACGCATGATTTGGGGTTAGGTGCCTTACAGGCGCTTGGGCTGGAACTCATGGACATGGATGGAAAGCCATTGCTCAACGCTTCGCCCCTGTACTGGAGCAAGCTGTGTACATTGGACAGCCAGAAGATGCGTCGATTGCCTCCTTTATGGATAGCCTCGGACGTGCAAAATCCTTTGCTGGGTGATCAAGGGGCAGCGTATACCTATGCAAAGCAAAAAGGGGCGTCCCTTGAAGACTTGCCGCGTTTGGAGCATGCCACAGAGGCAGTCTCTCGCCTCATGTGTACACACTTTTCGAAAAACATGGCAATGCGTGATCGGCCAGGCATGGGCGCTGCGGGCGGCATTGGGTTTGGTCTTACTTTGGCACAGGATGCGCGGGTTGTATCAGGCGCAACGCTAGTGACGGGATGGCTTGGTTTGGAGAAGGCGCTTGCCAATGTGGATCTGGTTATCACGGGCGAGGGACGTCTGGATGGGAGTTCCCTGCAAGGGAAAGGTCCAGGTGCCGTGTTGAATCTGGCGCAACGTTTGGGGAAACAACTCTGGGTCGTTGCCGGTGCTGTGGATAACGACGCCAAGCAGAAATTGATCCAAGCCTTTCCAGAAGCACATGTATTGGAAATGACGCCATCGGATTGGCCGCTTGAAAAAGCGTTGGCTCAGGGGCCTGAGTTACTCGATCAAGCCTTGATGCGCATATTAACCCAGGCAGAATAGGCGCTGCTAAAGAACAACCTCGATAGGAGTGTCTTCCAAGCGGTAGCCTGAGGCTGTCCAGGTGCCAGGCCAAGCACGGCACGTCATGCCGCTAATATCATAGACCCATAGTCCTTCTCGGCCGGCATGCGTCGTGCTGCCCGCACAAAAGATCGGAATGCCACAATGTGCTTTTGGTAAAAAGAAGCGGTGATGAATATGTCCATGGATGACCATTGCGTATGGCGCTTTTCGGAAAATCCGGATCAATTCTTCGGCATTTCGTAGTCCGTGGCGGAAGTGATCGGGCGTGCCATCCGCTCGATATAGCCCATAGTGAATGGCAAAGATCACAAACCGTGATTCCACCAGAGGATCATTCAAGATGTTTTGCAAGGAATCAAGCTGGGCTTCGGAGACGAAGCCGTCTGAACGCCATATTTGCCAATGTGCGATGGCACTATTGATGACGACAACTGCAAGATGCTCTCCGATGAGTCTCACCACAGGAAAGGATTCTTCTTGCACTGTGTAATGAGGCAAATCGGACACCAAGAACTCTCCGAAGCATTGCTCGAAGCGCTTTTCTTTGGCGCTTTGGCGTGTGTAAACATCGTGATTGCCGGGCAACGTGATAAACCCAAGAGGAGCCTGGGTCAGTGGCTTAATCAGCTCTTTGGCAGACTGTAGCTCACTGAGATCACCGAGGGCAGTGTAATCCCCTGTGCCAATCACGAGATCGATGGCTTCTTGTTGCGCAAATACGCTAAGCGCGTTGAGCTTGGTTTCATTTTCAACAAACCGTTGACGCCGGCGGAGCTCCAAATTCATGGCGCCTACAAAGCGTTTGCTAAACACATCGCTAAATGGTGACCAGCAGCGAGGATGCTGGATATGGATGTCACTGAAATGAAGAATGCGAGTCACGACGCAGGATGAATGGAATTGATAAGAGCGCTAAAGGCCGTCTCTACAAGGGTTACTGTGTTACGTGGTCCTGTGAGTTTAAAGAAAACCGGCCCTTGTGGACCTTCGACAATGGCACCCAGCATGCGTTGATCGTTGAGCGGGTCTGGTGATGTTGGCGCATGGGGACCCATCATGGTGTCGGTGTACGTGCCAGTGACATCGACCGTGGTGACAGTCATGCCAGCGATGGTTCGCTTATCGATGTCAGCACGTGATTTGCCTTTAGGGT
This sequence comes from uncultured Polyangiales bacterium, assembly GCA_964640175.1. Classification (GTDB taxonomy): domain Bacteria; phylum Myxococcota_A; class Polyangia; order Polyangiales; genus JACKDX01. Next base: position 30,733 of record CAZXFW010000010.1, read on the forward strand.
GGTTAGGCGCTTTGAATTGGCCCACCCAGCGATCGATGTTGCTTTGCACATCGCCTCCCTGACCAGGACCAAAAAAGAATACCGCTAAGATCGCATCAGGTTCACCTTGCCCTTCCACGCGATACTCTGCTGCTCGCATTGCGCTTTTAGGTGTCTGTGCGATGAAGCGCTGAGGGGCGTTCCAGCGAATCCCGCCTGCAGTGGGCAATCCAGTCGATGTGGATGCATTGGCAGTGACAGCAGAGGGGGCTGGTTGGGGTTTAGAGGCAGGCTTTTCTGTGGGGGGCTGATCCGATGCTCCACGTTGGTTGCAACCAAGCAGTAACAACGTTCCAAGCAACAATGGAATTCTATGCATAGGGACGGTTTTAGGGAAAAATGGCCGTGGCTTCAAGGCTTGCGGTTTCAGGCCAGCCAAACCGTATATTCATGCACTGAATGGCTTGTCCAGAAGCGCCTTTTACAAGGTTATCCAGCGCGCTTTGTATAATTACCCAGCCACTGTGGGGATCCAGCGTATAGTTGAGCAGCGTGTGATTGGTGCCGCGAATCCACAGTGTATCTGGGTTTTGGTCCTCTGGAAGTACGCGAATGAAGGGTGCATTGACATAGAATTCGCGAGCCGCTTGGCGACATGCCTGGGCGGTAAGTCCAGGGGTGATTGCCTTGGCATAGGCTGTCACCAACATGCCACGCGTCATCGGGACAAGATGTGGGGTAAACGTGACAGCAACAGGCGTGGCGCTTAGAGTGTTTAGTGTTTGCAAGATCTCAGGAAGATGTCGATGGTGTCCTCCGACTTTATAGCTTCGGATGCCTTCTGCCACATCGGGGTAATGGGTGGCTGCTGTAGGCGTGCGGCCCGCACCTGAGACGCCGCTTTTGGCATCGACAATGACATGACTTGAATCGATCAGGCCTGCCTTGAGCAGTGGTGCAAGCGCGAGAATGGTTGCCGTGGGATAGCATCCAGGCACCGCAATGAGATCGGTTTGAGTGAGGGCGTGACGGAAAAGCTCCGGAAGGCCGTACACGGCTTCTTTTAACAAAGCAGAAGCCGTATGAGGTCCATACCATTGCTCATACGTGGTGTGATCACGAAGTCGAAAATCGGCCGATAAATCAAAGACGGTCACTCGACGTTCACGCAGTGCTTTGACAATGTCCATGCTGGCCGCATGGGGAAGAGCACAAAAGACAGCACGTGCATTGGCCGCAATCTTGTCAGGGTCTATCCCGTCGATGCGAAGGCCTGCTTCGGGGCCGAGTTGTGGATGAACTGTTCCTAGGGACTCGCCCACATGACTTCGTCCACCCACATACGAAAGAGCTGCATAGGGATGCTTTAGCAGCAACCTTAATAGCTCCATGCCCGTATAACCGGTGCTGCCTAGCACGGCTACAGGCAATGCGGAGGTGCTCCCCATGGCTCAGCGCTTAGAGTACTGGAACTTCTTACGCGCGCCAGGCTGACCTGGTTTTTTTCGTTCCTTTTCGCGTGCGTCACGGGTGAGAAGGCCAGCTTTTTTCAAGGGTGAGCGAAACTCGCCGTCTACATCCAACAAGGCACGAGAAATCCCATGACGAATGGCTTCTGCCTGTGAAGAAAGGCCACCGCCGTACACATTACACTCGACGTCGTAGGTGTTGCCTTTTCCCAAAACATCGAAAGGCTGCTCGATAATCATGCGAGATGTCTCTCGATCGAAGTAAGTGTCCATGCTCTTACCGTTTACAACAATGGAGCCAGAGCCATTCTGGAGAAATACTCGAGCTACGGCACGTTTGCGTCGGCCTGTGGCGTAATGTCGACCGTGTATACTTGGCATATGAGTTACGCCTGTCCTTTCCAAGGTTGAGGTTGCTGTGCAGCATGAGGGTGAGTGGGACCCGCATACACCTTAAGCTTGGTACGCATGGCGCGCCCAAGCGGTGAGTAGGGCAACATCCCTCGTACAGCTTTTTCAATGACAAACTCGGGCTTACGGCTGAGCAGCTTGCGGTAGCTTTCAGAGCGGATGCCACCTGGGTAGCCCGAATGATGATAGTAGTGCTTGTCGTCAAGCTTGTTGCCTGTCAGGCGAACTTTGTCGGCATTGATCACCACGACGAAATCCCCTGTGTCTACATGCGGCGTGTATTGCGGCTTATGCTTGCCACGCAGCAACGTGGCGATTTGGGTGGCAATGCGGCCCAGCGTTTGCCCTTCCGCATCGAGCAGATGCCACGCTTGAGAGACTTGGTTTACTTTGGCTTGATAGGTTTTTTGCATGCGCATACGACGTTTTCCGACAGGTGGCGCAGTGTGACTCCTAGGCTACAGCCTGTCAAGGCATGGGGAGAACCGGTGAATAGATCCTGGCTAGGAGCGTCTGAACCAGTAGTCCCAAGGAGGGTTGCTCCGAAGCAAACGATAGGCGTATCCTATCAAAAGGAACGGCATGTTGAATAAAAAAATCGCATTTTTAGGCATAATATCTGTGTTTGGGGTCCTGGTCGTCAGTTTTGGGGCCCAGGCCCAGGGCAAAAAAAAGGGTCAGCTGGACTGCGCGATCGAGGAAAATGGGGCTACGGCGTTTGGGGTTATGGTAGTGCGCCGGGACGGGAAGGAGATCGCGACGAGCAGTTGTGGCAAGGCCATCCTGCTCGAAAAAGGCCACTACGAGGCGGCGGTTCGGTTGGATGGGGCACTCGATCTTCCTGAAAAAGCACACCCTGTGACGATCCGTCCAGGAGGACAGGAACTGGTTCGGGCAACGTTTCAAACAGGCACGCTAGAGGTGCATGCCATCCAAGGAGGCCGCAAAGCAGCCGCTTTGGCGACGATTTTTCAGGAGGGGCATCGCGTTGGCACTTTAGGTATGGGTGTGACAGGCAGACTGAGTGCGGGGACGTACATGGTCGTTGTGCGTTATCGCGGTGAAGAAAAGACCTTCAATGCGGTGGCGATTGCATCCCAAGAACGCCGTGTATTGAACGCCGAGTTTTAATCGATAAGTTTCCGGGAATGCTTGGTGGCAACCCAAGATGGGTTCTAGTGGCAAGCGCTCTCTGATAGCGTCCCGTGTGTGACGGACGATACCACAGGCCAGTTCTCCTTGCCGCCACAGCAGTCGTACGAACCGCATCCCATCCTTCGATGGCTTTACCGGCGGTTTTTTGCGCATATTCATGTAGATGAACACTGGAGTGGCGTGGTGCGTCAAGCGGCGGACACTGGCACCGTTGTGTATGTGATGCGGTCACTGTCCTGGCTGGACTTTTTATGTCTGGACTTTTTGTTGAAGCGGTATGGACTGCCAGTGGTTCATTTTGTGACCGATTTGGGGTTATGGATTTTGGAGCCTTTTGGGAAAGGGGACAGAAGGCTGAGTTTGCGGCGCCAGGTCCCTGAAGTGCTTGCGCTTAAGAAAACCCTTGAGCACGGTGCGAGTGCATTGCTCTTTTTGCGTCGTCCACCCCGCTTTGCCAAAAGCCGCCGTCGCAGTGAGCAAATGAATGTCGATTTGTTTCAAACCTTGGTTCAGATGCAAAGGGAACTCAATCGGCCTATTCTGGTGGTGCCGCAGGCCTTTGTTTGGACCAAGCTTCCGCCTCATCACAGGCGCTCGGTGTTTGATGTTTTTTTCGGTCCGAGTGAATCGCCTGGAAGGATTCGTGTATTTTTTCAGTTCTTGCTCAACTATCGCAATGTCCTATTGCGATCAGGACAGCCGTTTAATCTGCAAGAGTTTGTTCAGCAGCACCGTGATCTGAGTGACATCGAGTTATCGGATAAGGTTCGTTACGCGTTGTTTCGGCGCATCGAGCGAGAGCGGATGTTGGTGCTTGGCCCCACCAAAAAGACTTCCCAGCGTCTTCGTGATGAGATCCTTCGAAGTCCACGCGTGCAAAAACATATTCACTCTGCTGCACGGTCTGCCAGAAAATCGATTCACGCTGTGACGCGGGAGGCTGGCAAAGACCTGCAAAAAATGATCGCAGCTCCCGATCCGTATGTGCTCGGTATGTTGCACCGATTTTGCACATGGTTATGGCACAAGATTTACGACGGCGTGGTTGTGGATCAGGAGGGGATCGAACGTGTACGTGAAGCAGCACGTCGAGGCACCTTGGTGCTATTACCAAGCCATCGAAGTCACATTGACTACATGGTGCTTGATGACGTGCTTTATGCAAATGCAATGAACACGCCATTGATTGCTGCAGGGGATAATCTTAATTTTTGGCCTATTGGCCCCATTCTAAGGCGCGCAGGCGCGTTTTTTATCAGACGTTCTTTTCGTGGACGCAAGCTCTATAGTGCACTGGTTGATGCGTACATCCGCAAGCTTATCGTAGAAGGATTTAATATTGAGTTCTTCTTGGAGGGGGGGAGGTCCAGGACGGGGAAATTGCTTATGCCTAAGTTTGGCCTGCTGTCGATGGTTGTCGATGCGGTTTTAGCGCTGCGTAATAAAAAGGTATTCTTCGTGCCTATCTATATTGGGTATGATCGCATTATTCAGATTGAAGAACGCGCGTATGAACACGAAGTGGGTGGAGGCGATAAGCGCAAAGAAAGTTTTGGGGATTTTCTCAAAAGTTCGAAGGTGTTGCAGTCTAAGTATGGCCGGCTGTATGTCGAGTTTGGCAAGATCTTGGACTTTGACCAGGTGGCATCAGAGTACAAGGCGCGTCGTCATAAGGGCGATGTGATTCCTAGCGAGTCGCGAGAGTTAACGCCTGCCGTCCGTAGAGCTGTAGTCCAGCATCTAGCCTATCGTACAGCGTATGAAACCAGCCAAGTGACCGTGGTGACCCCGACGGCGTTGTTGGCGTTGGTGCTATTGCAACATGAAAAGCGCGGAATGCATTTTGACGAGCTTCTGCTAAGCAGTGCGATCGTGATCGGACTTTTGAAAAAACTGGGGGCGCGAATTTCAGCTCCCATTCTTTCTCCGAAAAATTCTATGTATCGCGATGCGATTACACAAGCGCTACAGTTGTTTGTTCAAGGGCATATGATTGATTTATCTGGAGAAGGCGATGGAGCCGTTTACAGTGTGCCTGAAGAACGCCGCATAGCCCTTGAGTATTACAAAAACAACATTTTACACTTTTTTGTTCCACAAGGGCTGATTGCATTGGCACTGTTGCCATACAAAGGCACGCCCGTTGCTAAGGCGGAACTACGTGATTCTGTCAAAGAGCTGTCACGTTTTTTTAAGTATGATTTTGTGTTTCGGGTTGGTGTGGATTTCGACACGGCCTTTGACGATGTGTTGCAGCGTATGATTTCTGGTAATGAAGTCGTGGAAAAAGATGGGATGTGCGGGATTTCTCAAGCGGCCGAGGCGGCGCATTTGGAGCTTTACGCAGGGATGCTGCAAAGCTTCTTGGAAAGCTACCGACTTGCAGCACGTGGCACTACGTTTTTGTTCAAAGGGAAAGTCTCCGTCAAGGATTGGCTCAAGCGCACCTTAGCGCTGGGTCAACGCATGTATTTGTCAGGAGAGATTCGACGTAGAGAAGCGCTATCCAGGCCAAATTTGGAAAGCGCGCTTCAGCTTCTCAAAGACCAACATTGGGTGCAGGCGGATGCAACGCAGAGCTTAATGGCAGGAGCCATGTTGAAAGATAAAACAGATGCGGACAAAGTCGAGCATCAGATTGCTAAGTACTTAATAAACAGTAATTCGTTTAATCCCTAGTACGCCATGTTTGAAGACTTTGTATTAGGTTACAATCAAGGATGGTTTTCTACGTGTTATGGCTCTGATCTGAGTACTGGGTGGTCAGAAGCGACCGCAGTCTATGCTGCGATGAGGTATCTCGACGGTAAAGTGGAGCCTTGTGCTGAGGGAATGCCGGTTGATTCAGGAATTGATGGTTTTTTTGCTATGGCTCGTGGTTGTGGCGCACGCGTCGTGCGTTTGTGGGCCTTTGAGAGTTACAGCAAAGAGGGCTGTGACTATGGTTCACGGGAAAGCCTTGATGGAATAAAGGGGCTTACCCCAGCGTTTGAGCACCATGTTCATCAGGTTATGCAGGCGGCTATGCGCTATGGGGTCCAGGTGTATTGGACTGCGCTTGTGGGGAATTGGCCAAGGCATTGGAGATCGCCGGAAATAAAGGACATCGGGCGGTGGAGGAGAATTCACTATAACATTCTTCACAACCGTTATAACGCACAACAAGCGTACCATGAACATGCATTGGGCCCGTTTGTGAAGTTGTTGAGTGCCTATGAGAACAATGTGTATGCATTGGATTTGATGAATGAGGTTCAAGGTTCATTGCGTGATTTTTGGGGTTCGGATTGGAATAGAGTACGGCGCTGGATTAAACATGGACGGGAGTTTGTGCGTGGTGTCATGCCATCGTTGAAGGTGACGGCAAGCTGTGGGCATCACACAGCGGTTACGGATGTGTTGGAAGGGCGGGTGAGTGATCTCGGGCTTGATTTCTACGATCTCCATCTCTACAACGACGAAGGCCGCATCCCTCAGATGCAAGCATTGGGCCGTTTGGCTTTGGCGGATGCAACGCCATTGTTGTTGGGTGAGTTTGGGCAACGGGACGGTAGTTACAACGATGAAGTGCAGACTCGAGTGGTGCGAGAGTTTATCCAAAAGGCTTATGACCATGGGTTTTTGGGAGCGCTTGCTTGGCGATTGGACGACTATCGGCCAGGTGAGTCATTAGATGCATCACGGCACACCTATGTGTATCCCCATACAGAGGAAGGAGAACGTATTTACTATGCGCGCCCAGCGGTGCGAGTAATTCAGGCGGGAATTAGTCGGGTTGCGTAGTTATGTCTTTGCGTCCTATGCCGTACAGAAAAAGCTCATAGCTTTCTTTACGAGTGGCTTCAGGACGAAACACGCGCACTTGTTTGAAGTGCAATGTGAGTGCGCGTTTTGCTTCTGGAAATTCACCTCCGGTAAAGAGCTTGCCTAAGAAAGCGCCATCCGACGTAAGAACCTCCGTTGCGATGCTAAAGGCTCTCATGAATAGCTCGAAGCTCCGATACTGATCGAGGTGCTTTTGACCACTTGTATGAGGTGCCATATCACTCATCACCACGTCAAAAGGGCCTTTAGCTTTTAATGCCTCAAGATCCATGGCGAAAATGTCTGCCTGTTCCACATGTACATGATGAGGCAGTGCGAATTGCATGGGCTGAATGTCAATGGCGTAGACTGATCCACCGGGCAAAATGCGTTGAGCGGCATACAGAGCCCAGGATCCAGGAGCTGCTCCTAAATCAAGTACACGCATGCCGCGTTTAAAAAGTGCTGCCCGGCGGTCGATTTCTTCGAGTTTGAAGACAGAGCGTGCTGGAAAACCTGCTGCCTTAGCGCGTTGAGTGAAATGATCGGCAGACCGTGTAGACGAGCGTCGCTTGCTCAAAACTAGTTGGTTGTTGTTTTGGGCTTAATGGTGCCTTGAACGGTGACAAGACCATTACGCGGGCCGGGTACAGCGCCTTGCACAAGAACAATCTGCTCGTCGTCGAGCACTTTTTCGATGCTTAATCGAAGCACCGTGACGCGCTCGTTGCCATAATGGCCTGGCATCTTGAGGTTAGGCAGGGTTCGGCCTGGTGTCATGTTTGTACCAATCGAACCACCATGTCGGCGATATTCGTGCGTACCGTGTGTATCGCTGGCTGCCCCTGAGAAATTCCAGCGCTTCATAACACCGGTAAATCCTCGTCCTTTGCTCCGACCGCATACATCCACGAACTGGCCTACTTCAAAGACCTCGGAGGGCTTGAGGGTTTGGCCAACTTCGTATTTGGCACATGCTTCTTCAGGCAAGCGGAACTCGCGCAACACACGCGCAGCCTTGACTCCGAGCTTCTTGAAAAAGCCTGCTTCAGATTGATTGACCAACTTGTCGCGTTTGGTACCAAAGCCCAAAATGAGGGCAGAGTAACCATCGCGTTCGATCGTACGCTTGCCGATGACAATGCAGGGACCAACCTGAATGACCGTAACACGGCTGACGCTACCGTCATCGCGAAAGATCTGAGTGTTTCCGAGCTTGCGCCCGATGAGGCCCATATTCGTGTTCATGTTGTGCTCCTGTACCTCGTTGCTTTGCCAGGGCCTGCTGAGGGGGTTAGATGGTCTGGCTAGCCGGCCGCGAAGAATACGTTATTCGGCCTAAAGGTCAAGGCCATGGTCACTAAAGCCGCCTAAAAAGGCTAGATTAACTGGTATAAACGGCGTGCATTTTGTGTAGAACGTTCGCAGAATTCAAGAAAATCCTCTCCACGAACCTCTGCCAGTTTTTCGGCCGTATGGACCAAAAAAGCGGGTTCATTGCGTTTGCCACGTAGTGGGACAGGGGCAAGAAAGGGTGCATCTGTCTCAATCAGAATAGCATCTTTAGGCTGCTTGCGTGCAGCGTCCTGAATGGCTTCAGTTTTTTTTGGAAATGTGGTGATGCCGCTGAACGAAGCGACAAAACCAAGATCTAGAGCCGCTTTGGCAAATGCCGCATCTTCGCTAAAGCAATGAATCACGCCTCCCACCTCTGAGGCATGCTCTTCGCGAAGAATGGTCAATGTATCGGCTGCGGCGCCGCGAGTATGAACCACGATGGGTTTGCGCTGCGTGCGTGCTAACGCGATAAATCTGCGGAATACGTCTTGTTGCACCGTTCTTGGCGATCGTAAGTAAAAGTAATCCAAGCCTGTTTCTCCAATGGCAACGACGTGAGGATCGCTGGATAATGCGGTGACGGCATCAAAGAGGGAGTCGGTGACTTCGGTGGCATGATGAGGATGGACGCCAACCGTTGCAAAGATGCGTTCAGGATGTGCATGGGCCAGTTCGATGGCGCCTTGCGCATCGCTAAGCCCTGCGCCGGAACCAATGGTCGTCATGTATCGAAGCCCTGCAGCGTGAGCACGTTCGATGACAGCGCCGAGGTCATCTCCGTAGTCCTCGCGGTCAAGATGGCAGTGAGAGTCAAACAGCGTCGGCGTAGTCATGATTAAAAAAAGTCAGCTAATGCGCGTTCCTGGCGGAAGCTCGCGATCCACACTCAATACGGATAGCCCTTGGTCGTCGCTTGCCGCTAATACCATGCCTTGAGATTCAAACCCCATCATGGTGCGGGGAGGCAAGTTTGCAACGACGGCCAGATGTTTGCCGATCAATTGCTCTGGCGTATACGTCTTGCCAATGCCAGCAAGAATTTGCCGTGGCGAGGCTTCGCCGAGTTCTACGGTAAGACGCAAAAGTTTATCGCTCTTAGGGACGCGCTCGGCAGTGAGTACTTTGGCGATTCGTAGTTCAACCTTGCTTAGATCATCGATTGTAATGGAAGACGTCACTGGTTTCTCCGTAGGGGTGTGACTGCGTGGCTTAGACGCAGTAGGCGGTGTCTGAGAGGCAGGTTTGCTGATTCGGGGTGCTCCGAGTCGCTCGCGCACAGATTGCTCTTGATCTTTATCGAACCGAGCAAACAAAGGAGCCCCTGGACGCAGCTGCGTGTGCGATGCCAATCCACCCCATGCATTGGGCCAACGATCTGCGCCTTCAATAGGCATGACTGGAGGCAGGCCAAGCTGCGTGCGTAATGCGGTGCTTTTGGTCGGCATCACAGGCCATATCATCACACTAAGCCAGCGCAATGCTTCCAAAACTGTGTAACTGACTTCACCAAGCCGTTTAAGATCTCCTTGCTTGGCAAGTGTCCACGGTGCCGTTTCATCGACATATTTGTTACACGCTGCGACAAGTTCCCAGGTGATATCCAAGCTACGATTGACGGCCATAACCTCAAAATGAGAAGAAGCCGTTTTTGCGCACCGTGCAGCAACCTGGATCAGCTGTTGGTCAACGCTTGGAAGTTGTGCAAGGACTATGGATGGCACTTTGGCATGGAGATGCGTTTGGACAAGGCCAAGAATTCGATGCAATAAGTTGCCGAGCCCATTGGATAACTCGCCTTGATAACGCGCTAATAAGTTTGCATGACTGAAGTCACCGTCTTGGCCAAAGCCAATGTCACGCATGAGGTAGTAGCGCAGGACATCCGCGCCAAGTGTTTCCACTAAGGGCTCAGGCGTTAAGAAATTGCCCAAACTTTTGGACATTTTTTCGCCATTGACGGTAAGCCAACCATGCGCCCAAACCTGCGTGGGAGGGTTGAGCTTTGCGCTCATCAGAAATGCTGGCCAATAGACCGCATGAAAGCGCAGAATATCTTTGCCCACGATATGAATGGCATCGCTATGGGGTGGCCAGAATTGATCAAATAACGGTGCAGATTGGCCTTGGTCGGCAGGAGCGCCTAGAGCGCTGATATAGTTTGCGAGCGCATCCAACCACACATACATTACGTGTGCAGAGTTGCCTGGGACAGGAATACCCCATCGAAAACTGGTGCGAGAGATGGATAGATCACGCAGACCTTCGCGCACAAAGCTTTTGACTTCGTTGAAACGGCTTTCTGGTTTTACGAAGTCGGGATGAGACTCGTAGAATGCCAGCAATATGTCGGTGTATTTACTCAACCGAAAGAAATAGCTTTCCTCTTTGATACGTTCTACAGGTTTTTTATGCGTGGGACACAGGTCGCCATCAAGCAAATCTTTTTGTGTGTAGAAGGTCTCGCAATCGACACAATAGGAGTCTTCGTAATGCCCGAGGTAGATATCATCATTGGCTTGCATTTGCGCCCATAGCGCTTGTGCTCGCCTTTTGTGACGAGGCTCGGTGGTGCGAATGAAGTCGTTATACTCACATCCCAGTTGATTCCATGCTGTACGGAATGGGGCTGCCATACGATCGACAAAATCTTGAGGACTGAGGGCCTCCTGTTTCGCGCGTCGCTCGATCTTTAATCCATGCTCATCTAAACCAGTTAGAAAACGAGTCGGTCGTCCGCGAAGCTTGTGGTATCGGGCTATCACATCGGTCGCCACGGTCGAGTAGGTGGTCCCAAGGTGGGGACGGTCGTTACAATAGTAGATGGGTGTGGTGATATAAAAGGGCTTCACGTCGAGGGGCGTTTTATCACGACTCTGAGAGTTCAAAAAGTAGAGATTCGATCACAAGCTGTTTGTTGGCTGTTCGTTCGAGTAAACGTGTGGTGCGGCGTATGGCAAAAACCCTAGCGGCCAGTCGGTCGATATAAATAGGCTTTGCACAACGATTCAGAGCTGCCATGACATCCAAAGTGGAAAAGGCGGCTGGTTTGAGTTCGCTACTGAGATGGCTAACGGCTATGTCACGGTAGAGCCAGGCCAAGGTATCTAGGACGACATCGAGGTGTTCGTCCTGTGTGAGTGTTTCTGCAAGGCCAAGCACTTCGGAATTGGTTCCTTGAGACACGGTGTCATTAATGGCGATTGCTTGTTTTACCAAAGTGCTTGTACGATTTTCTTGTGCTAGCCACAAAGCACGATCAGCACGACCTTTGGCAAGAGCTGCGGCGATGTCCACGAGGGCTTTGTCAGTATGGTGCTCTGTTAAGATCTGTTTTACAGCAGCTTCTGGTAGTCGGCTAAACCTTAAGCTTTGACAACGTGAGCGAATGGTGTCGAGTAGTCGTTTTGGCCTGCTGCTTATTAGGATAAAGTGGACATGTGGCCGTGGCTCTTCTAAGGTTTTCAACAATGCATTGGCAGCTTCGGGTTGATGAGGGGGGAAGCTGAGCTCCGCATCTGGAAAAATCAAAACGGCAGCACGTCCTTCGAAAGGTGCATAACGAGTAAACGGAAGAATCTCTTCTCTTACAAATTCCACTTTGAGATTGCCGCCACCTTCTTTGCGTGGGAAAATTATGCGCACATCAGGGTGTTGTCCTTCTAAGATGCGATGGCAAATAGCGCAGGCACCACACCCCGTTAGAGATTTTTTTTGGCACAACAATGCGCAAGCGAGTGCATAGGCTGTTTTTGTCTTTCCCACGCCTCCAGGCCCTTCAAACAAGTATGCATGTGCAAGATGGTGATTCGCGACAGAACGCTTTAGTGTTTCAGTCACGCTATCTTGAGCAAGGATCTGGGTTAACATAGGTGTTAGGTGGGCTCGAACATATAAGCAGCAAGGATTTCCAGAGATGTGACGACGCGGTCAGCGTCAAGGGCATCTGGATCGACGATCGTTTGCATAACCAAGCCATCCAATAGCCCGTTAAGGATACGAGGTAGCATGTCGATTGGCAAACGTGGCTGTAATCCGAGTGTTTGAAGACGAGGTTCAAGGTACTCAATCACCTGAGAAGCAGCCAACTCATAGTAGCGCGCCAGCTGCGGCCTTAACGTGGAATCGTGTAGGCTTTGAGCAAGTAAATCGGCAATTACAGCGGCTTCATCGTTGCGATCGACGCGAACGTGCCATAGCTCGCGTAAAGAAGCCCTTACAGATTCGATTGGGTCGCCGGCTTGGTTCCACACGGCCTGTGCGCGTTCTGCGACTCGATTGCAGGCTCGTTCGAGAACTTTGGAGATTAAGGCCTCTTTGGTGGGAAAGTGGTAATGGAGAGCCCCTTTGGACATGCCTGCCTCCATGGCGATATCAAGAAGGCTGGTGCGGGCGTATCCTTGGCGAGCCAACACACGTGTTGCCGCTTCAACAATGTGAGCAACGCTTGTTTCTGACTTTTTATAACCCATAGGACGGTCCAAAAATGCCGGTAATAAGTGCGTACGTCAAGCTTTTCAGTAGGTTCACGATGTGTTAGGGCAGGGGAACGATGACTCACCAATTGCAGGGCGAAAATCTCCCACGTTTGGTACAAATCATGCAGCGGTTGCTTGCTCCAGGTGGATGCCCTTGGGATCGTGAACAGACACTAGAGACTCTTCGAGCCTATGTCATTGAGGAGGCGTTTGAAGTCGTGGATGCCATTGATTCTGGAGATTCCGGAAGCTTAAAAGAGGAGCTGGGAGACCTGTTGTTGCAGGTAGTGTTCCAAGCAGAACTGGCTCGAGATAAAGGCTGGTTTGGCCCTAATGATGTGATTGAAAGCATTTGTGACAAATTGGTACGGCGACATCCGCATGTATTTGGTGAGCTGCAAGCCAATGACAGCCGCGCAGCACTTCAAAATTGGGAAGCCATCAAGGCTCAGGAAAACGGACCAAAGGGCCGTGGCCGACTCGATGGTGTGCCGCTTGCCATGCCAGCATTGTTGCGGGCGTTTCGGATTGGAGAGAAAGCGGCTCAGGTGGGGTATGACTGGTCTGATGCGGCTCACGTTAGAGTTAAAGTCAATGAAGAATTGAGTGAATTGGATGCAGCGATTGCATATCAGGATTTGGATGCTGTTGAAGCGGAGCTCGGAGATGTGCTTTTTGCAGTAGCCAGTCTGGCTCGAAAACACGGCCTCGATCCTGAAATGGCACTACGAAAAACGCTCCAGCGGTTTACAGAAAGATTTGGCAAAGTAGAAGCGCGTGCCAAAAAGGAAGATAGGGAGTTAGCCTCATTAACAGATGCCGAGCGTGATGTTTGGTGGCAAGAAGCTAAGCGCGACGAGTGACGCCAATTATTCTAAAGCCTCGCATTGGCAAAGGCAATCACATCTTGAATGTCTTGGGTCCCCGCTAACAACATCATCAGCCGGTCAAACCCTAGAGCCATTCCCACACACGGAGGAAGGCCTTGAATGAGTGCGGAAAGGAAACGCTCATCCAAAGGATAATTGGGCTTGGCAAGGACACGCCGCCGTTCCAAGTCGTGTTCGTGACGTGAACGCTGTTCGTGAGCGTCTGTGAGTTCAACATAGCCATTACAAAGTTCCATGCCTGCTATATAGGCTTCCGTGCGTTCTGCAAGGGCTGGGTTAGCTGCTTTCAGACGAGCAAGCGAAGCCATGGGGGCTGGATAGTCAAACAAAAAGCAAGGTTGATTGCGTCCTAAATGGTGTTCTACCTCATCGACCAAGACTCGAAAAAATCGCTCTTCATCTTCTGCGAGTTCGAGGGCACTCTGGTTTGCAAATCGTTGAAACGCCTCTTCTACACTTAGACGTTGCCAGGGGGGAGCAAGCTCATAGGTATCGTTCCCAAGTTGAACACGGGTGCGTCCAAGAACCTGTTGCGATACAAAGGCAACAAGGTTTTCAGTTTCCTGTAAGAGTTCCTCGTAGGTGCTACCAACTTGGTACCATTCCACCATGGTAAATTCAGGCTCATGCCGTGAGCCTTTTTCGTCACGGCGGAAACATGGACATATTTGAAATATACGATTAAACCCCGCGCTTAGCAGGCGTTTCATCTGGTACTCCGGGCTAGTGATTAGCCAACGTGCTTCAGGGTGTCCTTGGATTTCAAAGGCATCAAGATGAACCTCTGTGCCCGGACTTGGCACCATAAGGGGCGTTTGGACTTCGAGGTAGCCTCTGTTTTCGAAGTACTCACGCACAGCACGTAGCGCAGACGCTCGCAATTGTAGAATGGTATGTCGTCTGCTTGAATCTTCCGCGAACCAAGCTTGATCGCTACTTTTTGTGGACACGTTCAACGTAAGCGATCGTCCGCGTGTCGATTTTTAAGTATTCACCTTCATTCACAAACAAAGGCACATTCACTTGTAAGCCTGTTTCCAGGGTTGCAGGTTTGGTGGAACCTGTTGCCGTATCTCCTTTAAACCCTGGATCGGTCTGTACTACTTTAAGCACAACAAAGGTGGGTGGTGTAACTCCGATGGGTTTGCCTTCAAAAAGCAATACGTCAACCATTGTTCCATCAAGCAGATAAAAGCGGTTATCCCCGATCTGGGCTTGTGTAATATGCATCTGGTCGTAGCTTGTTGTGTCCATAAACACAAAATGATCACCTTCTGCATACAAGTACTGCATCTGTCGCTCTTCCATGTCCGCTTTATCAAGCTTTTCGCCCGATTTATAAGTGCGTTCCACAACGCTGCCTGTCAGCATGTTACGTAGCTTGGTGCGTGTGAAAGGCTGGCCTTTGCCCGGCTTGACGAACTGAAAGTCGACCACCGTGTACGGCGTGCCGTCGATCTGAATCTTCAGACCTTTGCGTATTTCGGACGTATCGTACATAGGGCGTAATCCAAAGAAAGAGGAAACTAGTCAGTGTTGACGTGCTGCTCTACAATAACAACGCTGCTAGGGGCTGTCGCCTTTTCATTGGATTCGGCAGTAACTTTAAAAATAAAGTTATCAAGCGGTGTCGTCGCCATCACATTGCCTTCGCGGCTGTCTTCATCAAATGCAAGCGTTCCCGCGTTGATGGGAGCCCTATAGGGTGGGAGGATCCACGCCACATAAGACTCAAGTCCTTCACCCAGTTGTTGTGGCCTTGGCAAGTGTTCAAGTTTGAGGGTCACCATGTTGTTACCACCATCGATTTCTTCGATTTGCAGATCACCTTTTGCGCCTACCGCTTTAGGAGTGCCTTCCACAAGATATTCCGAAGAACCTGCACAACCGCTCAGTGCGGTTAGCAATAACAATAAACCACCAACTCCATAGTAAAATGCTTTCATAGCGTAACCTCGACACGTTTTTATGCGTTATATGACACCTCGTCAAGAGCATGAAAGCTGGCATAATATAACCATGATGGAGAAGTCCCGTTCTATTGAAGACATTCATCAAGGTGGTTCGTTCCATTGGGTGGGGGACGGTTTTCACGTTCGTACGATGTTTCCAAGTCGGACATTACCCGTAGAGCGCGTGAGTCCTTTTGTTCTACTCGATCACCACCCGCCCTTGGAATATCCAGCGCTTGCCCAAGGTCAACGCGGGGTTGGTTGGCATCCGCATCGAGGGTTTGAAACAGTCACCTTCGCTTGGCAAGGGGCTGTGGCACATCGTGACACTGCGGGTCATTCGGGCGTGATCCAACCTGGCGATGTGCAGTGGATGACAGCGGCATCTGGCGTCTTACATGAAGAATACCATGAGCTAGCGTTTTCCCGTCAAGGCGGAGTGTTTGAAGTGGCGCAGCTATGGGTCAACTTGCCTGCGAAGTACAAAATGACATCACCGAGGTATCAAGGGATTACTCAAGACCAAATCCCGACAGTTGCTGTGGGCGGTAGAGAGAAAAGCAGGGTACGCGTGGTTGCGGGTGAGTTTGCTGGAGTAAAGGGGCCTGCTCGGACATTCACGCCCATGACCATTCTTGATGTGCAGATGCATGGCAAAGATTCCGTTCAAGTGGATCTTCCGCCGGGCTATAATGCGATGGCGTTGGTGGCTACCGGGAAACTAGACTTTGGCATACGACAGGCAAGCATGGGGGAGCTTGTAGTGTTTGCCAACGATGGCAACCCCTATGTGGTGTTACCATCACAAGAAGACGCCCATGTGCTTCTTCTGGCGGGCGAGCCGATTGACGAGCCCATTGTGCAATACGGACCGTTTGTCATGAACACACAAAAGGAAATCTCAGAAGCAATTCAAGACGTTCAAGCAGGCAATTTTGGTCCGATTCCTGAAGATTAAAGGGATAGCGTTTGGAGCATGGGAAAATCAATGTCGCTGGCTAAGTCGATCGATCATACCTTGCTTGATGTTTCCGCCTCTGAGGCAGACATTCGACGGTTATGTCAGGAAGCCGTACGTTATCAGTTTGCGGCTGTGTGTGTGCAGCCCCAATGGGTGGCGTTGTGTAAAGAGAATCTTAATGGCGATGTAGCAATCGCAACTGTAGTAGGGTTTCCCGACGGTGCATGTTCTGCCATGATAAAAACGGCGGATGCCAAAGCTGCTGTTCGAGCAGGGGCATCAGAAATTGACATGGTCATCGATTATCGCGCTTTAAAAGAGCGGAGCTATCGTCAAGTGTTTATGGATATAAGGGCGGTAGTCGAGAGTGCAGCGCCAGCGTTAGTCAAAGTTATCTTGGAAACAGGGGTGCTCAGTCATGACGCCAAAGTCAGTGGGTGTGTCTTGGCGAAAGCTGCGGGCGCAGCATTTGTTAAATCTTCTACAGGATTGATCAAACCAGGAGCGACCGTAGGTGATATCGCTTTAATGCGATCTGTGGTGGGTGCCGACATGGGAGTCAAAGCCTCTGGTGGGATTCGCACCATCGGATGTGCCAGAGCCATGCTTGCTGCCGGGGCTAACCGCCTTGGCACAAGCGCCGGGGTTGGGCTTGTGGAAGTCCTTTAGCGCGACATCAGCGATGTTGAAACGGTTGTTCGAGAGCTGAACGTGCGTTGCAGCCAACGCCGAAAACCAAAATACGTTACCGCATCTTTAATGTCGTTCATAAACATTCGACTGATCGTCATATGAGGAGACGTCACATACTGCAGTGAAAGGACCATCCGCCGTTGGTTATGCCCCAAGGGTGTCACTTTATGGAGTATGCGATCACCGTTGAAAATAACAACAGTGCCAGGGTCTGTGGCTACTTCCAGTTGCTCTGGCGTCTTTGCCGGAGAGGATTTGGTATACAGGCGACATACCAGCTTGCTTTCGCTTTGGTTGACGAGCCCGATAAGGACAGTAATGCGAGTCCCCTTATAGTGGGAGACATCATAATGATAACCAATTGAATCGCCGGCTCTGGTGTAGTTGTAAATCGCAGCCGCGTGCATGTCGCGAGAGGGACAGGGAACTAAAGTTTCTCCCGTAATGTTGTTCAATAAGCGGATAAAGGATTCTGAGTGATACAATTGAACGATGGAGGGACACGACTGTAAAATTTGATCGTAACTCACACTGCTGCTGGCTTTGTAACCAGGAACGGACTTGCGACACGCTTGGCTTCGTGCTTGCTCGGCTTCGTGGATTAAGGCATCCAGTGTTGTTTGCGACAAAAGAGATTGTGATACCACGAACTGATCTTGGTCGAGATAACGTGTTCGGATACTAGCCAGATTGGAATCTGCTGGTTCAGACCTGGAAGGGTCGCCCAACAGAGGTAACTCCTGCTCTGAAGTGGCTATGGATATCATAATATTGGGCACTCTGTACTTGTGTTTGTGCGGTGAGTCAAGGATTTGGGTACATATTTATGGCGAATCCGCACGAGGTGAGACAATTCCAGGGATGGTCAGATCGGGCTCAATATCCTTGGCAGAGATGGCGGAAGAAGGGGCAGGCGGGTGCGCTTGATGCCGTTTCCAGAGCATAATAATGGCAGGCATCGTAAGTACGGCTGCTGCCAAGCAGGCGATTTCGCTAATGCCCATAGCAGCACCAAATGAGTTGATGGCCATGTTTGAGCTGGCATGGAGTGAGAGATAGCCAATGACGGTGGTGAGTGAGCACAAGATGACAGCGCCGCCTGTTTCTTCGATAGCATAGCGGATAGCCGTTTTGCGTTCTGCCCCACGGTGGGTTTCCGCCGCATAGCGGCGCATGACGTTAACGCCATAATCCACACCGTTGCCAAAGGTGATCGGAAACGCGATGAAGTTAAGAAAATTTAATTTAATTCCCATGAGCGCCATGGTTGCTCCCATCCAAAGCACGCCTAAAAACAATGTTGCGAGTGTTAACAATCGGCGGCGCCAACGGTTAAAAGCAAGACATACCAGTATGAGTGTTGCAATAAGTGAGGCTGCAATCGCAAGCGGGCCATCATGCCAAATTGCCTCTAACATGTCGGCAAAAATGGGAGGGCGTCCTGCCAGTGGAGGGTGTTTTCCCGTAGAAGTTTTAACAGCACGCGCATCGTGGGCCCACGCGACCAAATAACGCCCGTCCCAATTGGATCCTTTATCGGATTGCTCGATAAAAACTAGACGTCCCACGGTGCCGTCTCGCTCGGTAAAAGGAGCAAGAATTGCTTTAGGCAAATCGCGGTCATAGACTTGTGTGATAGTTTCAGGTGGAGCAAACTCGTCCACCGTGATTTGTTGGGTTGAATCGAGATACGGGCGAATCTTTTCGAGTAAGGTGTGTATCTCTTTTAAGATAACAATTTTTTTCGCCTGATCAGAGGGCAGCAGATCGTTGATGCTTCGGACTTCTCCGTACACTGCTTTTCCTGTATCACGTCGGGTTTCGAGTTGTTTCTGAAGATAACCAACGTCTTGGCGGGAAGGTGCCATCAGAATGATGACGGTGCCTGAGGCGGTACGTGTCATGAATTCATTAACGCGATCATTGAGAACTTGGGTGCGCGTACTTTCCTTATGGACAGACCGAAGTTTGTTGATGTCGTATTCAAGAGGATCTTTAGAAATGGCAATTCCGACAATGACAGCACTCACTATTCCGAGGACAGTGGAGATGGTGACGATTCCTTTGGGATATCGGTAGATGAGAGCAGCAAAGAGCTGTCCGTAAGGCGCCTGTCGGCTAACACGATGAGGGGCGACAATCGGCCTGATTTTGTCGGTAAGCCCTATAAGGGCTGGAAGAATGATCACGGAGCCGAGCCAGCACACAATCATTCCTGTGGCACCAATGATGCCGGAGTCATGAAAACCTCGAAATCCGGTAATTATCAATGAACCATACGAAGTAGCAGATGCCAGTGAGGCTGTGAGTGTAGCCGCCCATACTCCGCGATGAGTTGCAGCAAGAGCTGTGACCCAGTTTCGACCATTTCGGCGTTCTTCAAAGTAACGGGCTAACCAGATGATGTAGGGGTTTATGCCGTTGCCAATTACAATGCTGACGAGGAACGCAGAAGATGTATTAAGCTGGCCGACTAACCCTTCAGCCAACGCGTAGGTAAGGGTGACACACGGAATCAGTCCAAGCGCCAATAAGGGAACGGCTCGCCACCTTAGAAAGAAAATATAAATGGCTAACAGCACCAATACCGTAGTTACCGATATGGCAATGGTAAGCTCTTCAGCGATGGCGCGGTGTTCTTCGAGGGCCTCTGGAATGTCGCCAGCAAGCTCGACACGCATATCCGGGGCATAGCGAGCAGGGTTGAGTTCCTTGATCACCTGTTGGATGTTTTCGATTAATTGTTCGGAGCGTGTTGCATCGCCACCCTCGAAATCAGCCCGAACAAAGAACACCAGGAGATCTTTTTTCGGGTGGACATAAAACCCGTTGGGAAATTGATCCAATGTGGCCGCACGCTCTCCAACTGACGCTTTGACGTTCTCGATCAACGTGGAGATATTTTCAGGCTCTTCTCCGCTTAGATCGATATACAATGGATTGGCACGGAGCGTTTCGTATTCGATCCGGCTTTCAAGTCCATCACGGACGCGCTCGAGATCTTGCAACGGAACAAAAAGGTGGCGATGTTGCGTGACAAAGTCTTTGTACGAACCTAAGTTCCAATCAATGCGTGTGATTTGTCCATGGAGCTCTTGGTTTAAACGCGACACAGCGTCGCGGGCAAACTGCTGCATGGCATGGAGATCATGCGATTGAACCACGACACTCAGGGATGATAAGCCGCCAATCTTGTCTCCGATGCGGTCGAGGTCGCGTACACTAATTTTGTTATCGGGCAAAAGAGCACGCCAATGGCTATTAAGCTCGAGCTTCATGGCGATTGGGATCGAGCCTAAAGTGACAAGCGTCGCAACGATCAAAATCCGAAGTGGATGTTTGACTTGTTGTCGTAGCAGCCAAAGATACAGTGCTTTAAACGCGTCTTTCACAGCTCGGGAACCTAGCATGCTTAGGATGCAAGGGACGAGATGTTTTGCGCCAGATTTTTAAGCACGGCAGGCCTGGGCTCGGACAGCCATGCATCGATATGCCCAATCTGTGATAGGGCATGGGTAGCCGTTCCAGATAAAGGGCGGCCGATCAGGATGCTAAGCGTGGTTTGGTAGATAAAATGCCATGCAAATATGTCCACGACGATGACTTTGCAGGCAGAATGCCTCGTATGTGCTAAGGAAAGGCCTTCGCGCAGCTGGCTAGGATGAACGCTTAGCGTGCATGCATGGATAGGGCCGTGCACAAAGGGCGATGCTGAGGCATCTGTCTGCCAAGCGACTTGCACGAAAAGAGCGGTGTCACGCGAGGGCAAGGCCTCATAAAAAAAGTGAGCTCCATCTTCTACGACGCTACTACCGCGTATGCTGCCGAGGCAGATTAATGGGCACGGGGGACAATGGCGTTGTTTGGCGTATGTATGGAGACTCTCCTCATCCCAAGCCACGTTAGGTGGGCTTTCCCAGAGAGGGAGGTGGGCTTTCATGATCCCCGTTCAACCTCAAGCCCTTCAGATTCCCAATGGAGGAATCCCCCCGCCAAGTATGCGACAGGGATGCCTTGGGCAAGTAAGCGTTCTGCAAGTTCTTTTGCTTGGTCCGTGCTACGACTATACAGCACGCGAGTACGGCCGTCAGTGGTCTGGAGCTCTTGGGTGTGTTGGTCGATTGTTTCCGCTTGAGCATGAATCGCGGAAGGTATGCGGTAACGCTGATAGGAACCTGAGTCCCGAATGTCGACTGGTACGGCGCGGCCTTGGGCAATGAGTGAAGCAAGCTCCTTGGGCGATAGCTCGGAAGCATCGGTGGGCAATACAGGCTTGATCCACTCAAGTAATGCCTGTTTATCAGCGAGGCCCACTAGTTGATCGACGGGGCGTCCTTTATGAAAGAGCAGTAAGGTAGGGATGGATTGTACTTGGAATGACTGTGCAATCACGGGGCTTCGCTCGATATCCACGCGTACCACTTTGAGTTTTCCGGCCAATTCGTGAGCAATTTCTGCAAGGATCGGCTCCAAAACCTTGCATGGCTGGCACCAGTCAGCGTACAGATCAACCAGAGTTGGCAACTCAGCTTGTAACACTTCTTGCTGAAACGTTTGTTCGGTGATCTGCTGGATAGCCATAACAGTGGGAGCGTGTTACGGGCTTATTTAGGCGAGGTTTGAGAATTTTTCAAGGCATGCGGTTGCTGTTCGTCTACGATCGATTTATTAGGGTTAGCGGAGGGGAAAGATGGTTTTAAACTGGTTAAAAGCCATAATGATAGCCGTAGCTGTGCTGGTTGGTTTTACGCCAGATGCGCACGCTCAACAGACCTATCCACGTCGCTATGTCAATCGTCCCTTATGGTTGCCACATGGTGGCGTTCGGGTGGACGGGGCATTCCCCCTTCACTCCGTGGACGCTCCAGGCCAGGATCGGCTCAATACATTTTCTGCGCTTATAGGCATAGGAGTTGGGATAATCCCGAACTTGGAGATAGGGGCTGTCGCGCTTCCACTTCAGCTTGCAGAAGAATTCGATTACCGTAATCCCAGTTTCTATGCCTCTTACCGTTGGGTGAGCACCAAACTGCTTGATCTTGGATTAAGGGCGGATGTTTCCATACCGTTCCAAGATGCCCGAGAGTCGTTTGACGGTGCAGTGATACCGTTTTCTCCGTGGTTTGGAGATGTGGCTGTAGGCATTCCTCTGCGATTACGCTTTGTCGATGCAGTTCGCCTTGATATAGGCGCACATCTAGGTTTTGTATTTACGGATCCGTTGGGGACTCGGATCACTTTACCGGTGAAACTGGCATTTCAGTTAACAGACACGGTGTTTATGGGGCCACAGTCTGGGGTGCAGATTATCAACGGCGATGAGGCCACTGTTCCGGCAGGGCTGTTTGTGGGAACAAACCTGGGCGCGTTCTCGGAACGGCCCACATGTGATTTGGTAGGGACGTTTCTTCTGCCTGATACCAACAAAGGGTTTGACGAATTTGTGGTAGGAGTGGCCCTTAACGTGTATCTGTTTTTGTAATCTATGGCGCTCGCGCATCCATCCTACGGCAAAACACGCATGATGTGGGCTCGGGCAGCCGAGTCCATGGTTGCTGGCGAGGGTTTGGCACTCAATGCCATGGGTGTGCTTCATGAACGAGCCATGCGTCATTTTGGGGAAGGAATTCGTCAATATCTCGTGGTGCGCCTTTCCCAGCTCGACTTAGTCGATCAAGTGTACAATCAGATGCATCAATACAGCTCAGCCTGGCCAGCCGAGCGTTTTTTGAAACCACCGGGCGCGAAGGCACAGCTTTATGCATTGGCTCGTCAGATGGCAGATCGTGCCCTTGCGCACTCGGGTTCTGCTACACGTAACCGCCACAGCTTGCCATGGAAAGCTCCGCGGACAGATCTTCCTACAAGTTACATCAAGGCGCTTGATTACTTTCGCACAGGCTTGAGTGTTTCAGATGCGGAACTTCTAGAGCTCTACTTTGTGCGAGAGCTTGCGTTTGATGAAATCGCATTCGTTGTGGGACGTCCTTTGCGTGAGATCGAAAGCGAGATGGCGCGCTTGATCCCCCATGCACAACAGATTGCAGGCGAGTCCCCACCTAGCAAGATTCCGGGGTTAGCAGGCGCGCTAATTGAAGCCTATGCGCTTGGTCCCACCGATTCACTGACATTCAATGCATCCGTAGAGGAGGAAGAGCGCCCCGCGTTACCACGAGGGACGTTAATCGGCGGGCGCTATGCCCTTGAAACCCGAGCGGGAACAGGATCTTTTGGAGACGTCTATCGCGCCAGTGACACCGAAGTGGACGGCCACACTGTAGCGCTCAAAATACTTCATCATGCTGCAATTTCTGAAAAAGCCAGAGCAACGGCCTTGCGTGAGTTGCGCTTGATTGCTTCGGTGTTTCATCCCTCCATCGTGCTGTTTAAAGATCACGGTTGGTTTGAAGACCGTTTGTGGTTCGTCATGCCGTGGTACCATGGAGAAACGCTGGAAGAGCGTATTAAGCGGCAACCTTTGAGCCGCGCTGAAGCGCGCCAGATATTTGAGCCTTTGGCACGCGCGCTTGCGGCGATGCATGCGGTAGGCGTACGGCACCAGGACATCAAACCGGACAACATTTTTTTGGCACAGACCTCTGGTTTTGGATTGGGCATGTCCAAAGACAGCGTGTTGCCTGTCCTTTTGGATTTAGGTGTGGCGGCCACTGAGGCAGAGGTGTTTCTTGCAGGCACGCCGATGTATTTTGCTCCTGAAGTTGCAGCACCGTTTGCTTCTGTGCCTAACCGTGTTGAGATCACTGGTCAAGCGGATGTGTTTTCGCTCGCATTAGCGCTTCGCAATGCGCTCGAGCCTGAAACGCAAGAAGAAGTGGAGGGTGGGGCAGTTGAGGCCTTTGTTCAGCACCGTGTGGCCAACGTGCCAGCTCTTCCTAAAGCCAAAAAATTACAATTTCTAGAATCGCATTTCAAACGTTGGCTTGCGGTGGATCCGCATGATCGCCCAACTGCGGAGGAATTTGCAGATGAATTAGCAGTACTGACGCGTCCTGAAGAGCGGCGTGCTCGCGTGATGCGAACACTCAGGTGGCTTGGGCCAGCATCTGCTGCTATCTTAATTACGTTCGGTGCGGTTGTGTTATTACTTGCCAATCAAGCAGAGATTCAGAAATACCGTGCACAGCGAGCTCGTACCGAAGCTGCTCAAGCCAAGGCAGGACTTTCCGAGCTTGCAGCGGACATTTCGGTGCTGCAGGAGCAATATCAAAACAGCCGCTGGACGCGTCAGCAATTGGCATCAAAACTTGCAGAAACAGAAAGCGAAGTCAAAGTCATTTCGGAGCGGCTAGATCGTGCTCAGCGTCACCGCAAAACATTGCAAACGAATCTGGATGAAGAGATTAGAAAAGGCGCAGAACTCAGCCAGCAACTTTACAATACACGAACAGCGCTTGAGCAAGAGACGGCTCGGTCAACTCGATTGCGAGCAGATTTGACCACGGCACAGACAGAAGTTGCGCAGTTGACGGGTGACCTGCAGCGGGAGCGTCAGCGAGTTAATGAAATTAAAGACGAGCTCAGTCAAAGCCGGAAATCCCAAGAATCCATGCGTTCTGAGCTGAGTCAACTACGCCGTGATCTTGGTGATGAACGCAGTAAAGTGCGAGAGTTGGAAGGTCAACTTCGTATGGCTCAAGGTGCACAGCGCAATGCCGAGCGTGAAGCAGCCGACGTTCGTCGAAGACTTGATCGCCAAGGTGGGCGTGGCACTTTTTCGCCGGAGCCTAGCAGGTAAGGGTCGTGAGGTTGTTTCGAAGCACATGGTGGATGGCTATTGCTGGGTTGAGCGTACTAAGTTGTGCTCAAGGTGGATCCCCCAACCCTTCTGACGCAAGTGTTTCTAAAGACGTTATCCATGACAGTTCTGGCTTGGATTCAGATGTTCTAGATCATGATCAAGTCGATCCCGATCCGCTCTGTGCACAAGCATGTCACGTGGTAGGCACATGTTTGACGGGTCCCACAGCATATCCTCCTCCAGGGCACAGCTCATGGGAATGTCTCGATCGTGCAGGGGGTTGTAAAGATGGCCAGTGCAAGATCTGGTGTCCCCACGACAATACGATTGACGGTCCACAGTATACGGAGGCGTGCTATCTGGATGATGCGGAACGCAACATGAATTACGAAGATGCGTGTCGGTCGTGCTGTGAGCGCTTCGGAGCTGTGTGGAACAGCGACGGACATTACTGTGCGCCGCCACCATCTCCTTAGCCATTCACAACACGTTGACGCGGCGCAATCACTGGAGCCGCGCTTGGGTAGCCCAGGAAATATCCTTGGGCTTCGTCACATCCCGCATCTTTTAGGAAATCGAGTTGTTCTTGGGTTTCAACGCCTTCTCCAATGACTTCAAGTCCTAGCGCATGAGCAAGCCCAATCACGCCCTTGCATATGGCTTCTGCTTCGGCGCTTCGACCAATATCCGCTACAAACGATCGGTCAATTTTAAGTGCATGAATAGGCAGCCGTTTAAGATACACCAATGAAGAGTAGCCGGTTCCAAAATCGTCCACTGCAATGCGTACGCCGAACTCCCCAAGCTGTTCTAAAATGCGCACGGTGGCGTCCAGGTTCGCAATCAACACGCCTTCGGTAAGCTCAAGCTCGAGTAAACAAGGATCAATGCCAGTGCGTGTAACCGCATGAATTACATGAGCTGCGAAATTAGGAGAGTCAAGTTCATGCGCTGACACATTAACTGCAATCCGTGCGCCTGCGAGTTCAGGAGTATTCCATTGGGCTTTTTGTTCGCACGCCTCCGTGAGCACCCACTGCCCTACGCGGTGAATCATGCCTCCGCGTTCTAACAAAGGAACGAATTCATTGGGTGAGATTGAGACATCGCGGTGGTGCCACCTTAACAACGCTTCGAAACCCACCAGCCGTTGATCTGCCAATGCATACTGCACTTGATAATCCAAGTGCAGTTCATTGCGGTCCACGGCATCTCGTAGATTGCGTTCCATTTGTTGGCCATGCAATTCGCGTGCGTGATCTTCTGCGCTATAAAAATGGGCCGCCATGCCTCGAGTCATTTTGGCCACATGCATGGCTTGTTCTGCGCATTGAATGATATCGTCGGTGGTGTGGCCGTTGTCGGGATAAAGCGCAATGCCAATGCTCAAGGTGACGGTGTGCGCTTGAGGTCCTACCCATACAGGTTGGGCTAGGGCAGTGCTAATCTGTTGAGTGATTTCACGTGCTTTTCGTTCGAGATTGCGTCCTTCGATGACAATGCCAAATTCGTCCGCTCCAATACGTGCAAGGCATTCGGTTTGGGAAATTGCATGTTGCATGCGGGAAGCAATGTCGCGCAGCATGCCATCGGCAACAGTATGCCCACGCTCTTCATTGATAAGATGAAAATGATCGATGTCTATGACAAGCAATGCTGCTCCGCTTCGAGAGGTGCGCGCACGTGAAATGGCTCGATGTAGGTGATCATGGCATAGCCGACGGTTTGGGAGATTGGTCAGTTGGTCAAAGTGCACCAAACGTGCAATCCGTTGCATCATTTCCCGGCGCTCGATGGCAAATCCAATCGCTCGCCGGAGCTCGTCGCCGCTCGCGAGACTCTTAAAAAGATAATCCTGAGCGCCATTTTGCACAGCCCTTAACGCAAGCGCTTCGTCTTGAGAGCCACTGAGCACCACAATAGGCACACCAGGGACACGTTGTTGAATAGCCATAAGCCCTGAGAGTTCATTCGCATCGGGTAATGTTAGATCCAGCAAAATGGCGGAGTACGTGTCTTGGGACAATGCAGAAAATGCATCTTGAAGGGTGTGCACGGGTACTAAACTGCCAGGCCAGCCAGAGCGCTCAAGAAGATCCGAAACAAGCTCTGCATACTCGGTATCGTCTTCTATAAAAAGCACTTTAGGTTTTTCGAGGCGAGTACGGCGGACCAAGCTCATCTCAATGCCACGATGAAGCGCTCTAGCAAGTTCTTTCGGATCCCAAGGTTTGTAGATTAGCGAGGCAATCGCTTCAGACACCAATAAGGTTGCAGGATCTTCCTCAAGTTGGTCGCTTAAAATGACAAACGTCGTGTAAGGCTGTTTTTGTTGAATGCGATGGATGAGTTCCAGTCCATGCATTTCCCGCATTCCAAAATCAACCGCCACCACCGCATAATTTTTCCTGCCGATGCATTCAAGTGCTTCCCGAGGGCTAGATGCTGTATCAACCTCCAGTCCAAAGGAGCCTAACGCCCGAACCGCTGCGCGTAATACAAGCGGCTCGTCGTCCACGATGAGGATGCGGGCGAGCACTGAGGAAGTCTAGGCTGATCTGACGATAAGGCCAACGAGGGGTGGGTGTTTCCCCGCGGATTTGGGGGATGGAGCACGACATGGATGTCAGTGTGATCCTTCAACGTAGAGTGTGGGGAATTTTCGATGTCAATGAAAAGGTACACTTGAAAATGATTGTCAGAAACAGTAAATTGCCAATCGCAGCAACGTGGTATGTTTATGCAATCCTCCAGCCGATGGTTAAGAATGACCAGCATTTTTGGGGCTTCTCTTGGTCTTCACGCGGTGGCGTTTGCGGTGCTTTCGTTGTTGTCGGTCTCGTCGTTAAAAGCATTGGATCTCCATCCTCAGAATCTGGAAGTCGAAATTGGTTTTTTTGATACAGGTGGCTCCGGACAAGAGCCTTCTTTAGATACAGCCAAACAAACCGGTCAGCCGACAAGTGCATCAACACCTGCCAAGCCAGTTTTCACAAAGACACCAGAGAATGCAGAGCCTGAGGTTGCCACAACGTCGGTGATTGAAGCCGCACCGTCGTCCCCTGAGCCGACATCTTCTGAAGGCCAAACTGGCTCTTCAGAAGCGGCGACTGCTGCAACTGGGGCAGCGTCTGGGAGTGGTGGTGGGCAAGGTGGAATGGGAGTGGGTCCGGGCAGCGCTCAGGGATTAGCCAGATCATGGTTGCAGGGAGTCGGCAATCTTATTTTCTCGAATGCTGCACGTCACTATCCTGCAAAGGCACGCCAAGCCCATATCGAAGGAACAGTGGCGCTCGCGATCACCATTGATGGTCTTGGAAAGATTACTCAAGTGCAAATCAAACGTTCCTCAGGACATGATGTCTTAGATCAGGCAGCACTTGCTGCTGTCCAAGCGATTCACAGCGTGCCTGCACCTCCTGCGAGGTTACAATGGCAGCCCCGCGCGCTGACACTTCCAATTGTATACCGGCTTCATTGA
Source organism: uncultured Polyangiales bacterium (assembly GCA_964640175.1). Classification (GTDB taxonomy): domain Bacteria; phylum Myxococcota_A; class Polyangia; order Polyangiales; genus JACKDX01. The sequence continues at coordinate 59,100 of CAZXFW010000010.1, forward strand.
CTCTCGGTCTTGACGGGTAGTAATTGCCGTGTTACGCCCCCGTTGCATTTTGAAAATGATTTTCATTTGCTAAGGGACTGCTGAAAGAGGTTGGATGATGCGAGTGTGGTGGGCGCCAGGGTGTGTCGCGTTCGGAATGCTCGCGATGGGTTGCGGTGGTTCTTCAAAATCCAATACCAATAACGATAATTTTGATAGGCCTGCCCTGATTCAAAGTTGGGCTAACGACGTTATTTTGCCGAGTTATGCAGCATTTGTAACAGACGCAATCGCATTGCGCGATGCAGTTGCTTCTTACAATGCATCGATGGCCTCTGATGCCGACGCACAAGAGCAGGCGTTGAACGAGGCGCAAGATGCATGGCGTCTTGCCATGGTTCAATGGCAGAAAAATGAAGCCCTTAGAATGGGGCCTGCAGGTTCAAGCAGTGTAACGGGTTTCAAGGGGGGCGAGGACCTTCGCGATAAAATCTATTCTTGGCCGACTGTGAGTTCCTGCCGTGTCGATCAAGAGCTTGTGTCACGCGAGTATGATGATGACGATTTTTTTCAAAGTGAAACGGTCAACGTCTATGGAATGGCGGCTTTGGAATATCTGCTGTTCAATGAATCGTTAGAACATAGCTGCCCATCTCAAGTGGCGTTAAATGAATCGTGGGATGCCTTAAGTGAGTCTGAAATCATCCAACGCCGTGCGAAGTATGCAGAGCGTGTAGCAGGGTATGTTTTAGATGTCGCTGAAACACTGGCGGATCAGTGGAGTGCTCAAGGCGGAAATTTCGTGGAGCAATTTGTTCATCCTGGTGTGGGCGATTCGGTTTACGATGACGAGCGGTGTGTGATTGATGAAGTATTTGCTTCGATATTTTATGTTGAGTTCACCGTAAAAGATATGAAGCTTGGGATTCCTGTCGGTGTGCGCCCTGAATGCACCCAGGCGCAGTGTCCAGAAGCCGTAGAGTCGCGGTGGTCGGCACACTCCAAAGAAAACATTCTGGCGAACTATGCAGGCTTTGAGTTGGTGTTTTGGGGCAAGGACGGCGGACTAGGGTTTGATGACTATCTTGAGGGGGTACAAGCGCAAGAACTTGAAGCACGTATCAGGCAGAGCTTTGACGCTGCAAAAGCAGCGGCCGATGCCATTCCGGGCTCTTTGGAAGACGCGGTAGTGGAACAACATGACCTCGTGCTGGCTGCTTACACGGCGCTCAAAGGCTTAACGGACATTCTCAAGACTGAACTCGTTAGCACCTTAAGCTTAAGGGTGCCTGCGGAGGGTGCAGGTGACAACGACTAGTCCATGGATGGATCGGCTATTCCGACCGATAGACATCGCGTCACTCGCTTTGTTTCGGGTATTGTTTGGTGCGGTGATGTGCGCGGGGACGACGCGCTTCTTATTGTCAGGATGGGTTGACACTCTTTTTGTAGAGCCGCGGCATTTTTTGAAGTATTACGGCTTTGCGTGGGTTCAGCCTTGGCCTGAATGGGGCATGTATGTGCATTACACTGCGATGGCCGTTGCCGCGTTATTTCTCAGCATCGGACTATTCTATCGACTAAGTGCCATAGCGTTCTTCTTGTTATTCACCTATGCGCAGCTCATCGATATCAGCAACTACTTGAACCATTACTACCTTGTGGTGTTGCTTGCAGGGTTGCTTATCTTCTTGCCTGCAGACCGGGCATGGTCCGTGGATGTTTGGAGGCGTCCTGAAAAACGCGCCACAGAGGTTCCCGCATGGTGCGTTTATCTTCTGCGCTTTCAGATGGGGGTAGTGTATAGCTATGCTGCATTAGCCAAGCTCAATGCTGAGTGGCTATTGCACGCACGGCCACTTACGTTATGGATGCGTGCACGCGTCCACATGCCGTGGATCGGAGCATGGTTGGGTGAGCAGTGGGTGGCTTACGCCATGAGTTGGGCGGGGTTTTTGTACGACAGCCTTATCGTCGTGTTTTTGCTGATTACGCGAACACGGCCGTATGCGTATGCCGCTGTACTGTTGTTTCATGGATTGACGTGGGCGTTCTTTGACATTGGGATGTTTCCCTTCATCATGACTACTGCCACGCTGATTTTCTTTTCTCCCAGCTGGCCTCGTTCACTTTGGTCATGGCTCATTCGACGAAAGAATTCATACGCGTCGCACAAAGAGCCTGTGTTGGCTATGCCGAGCATACAAATGGCCACGTCAAAACGGGCAGTGACAGCGATTTTGATGGTGTATGCTGTGTTGCAAGTAGCGATCCCTTTGCGCCACTACTTATATCCGGGCGATGTGTTGTGGAATGAGCAGGGCATGCGCTTTGCATGGAAAGTTTTAGTGCGCGAAAAAAATGGCAGCGTGACGTATCACGTTCGTGAACGCCGCACAGGTCGCTATTATCAAGTGAGTCCACACGACTATCTCACCTGGGCACAGGTTTCCGAGATGTCGAGCCAGCCAGACCTTATTCTTCAACTGGCACATGACATTGCCAAAGACTTCCGCAGTAAGGGCAGGGGAGAGGTGGAAGTACGTGCAGAGGCGTGGGTTTCGTTGAACGGCCGCAAGGCAAAACTGATGTTGGATCCGACCCGTGATCTTACATTAGTACAAGATGGATTAGGGATTGCTGACTGGATAAAGCCGGGGCCCACAGATGCGTTTGGCCTTCATAGACAATGGGCAACTCGATGAAAGCGTGGCGACTTAGCATAGGTTTGGCACTTAGCCTTGTTCCGACATTGACGCTGGCTCAAGACAAGCCTCCACAAAAACAGGCACCAAAGCAAAAGACCCAGGAAGAATTGGATTTTGAAAAATTGCTCGAAATTGATCCTGTGGTCGTGCAGAGCACGCCTATCGACACCTCACGTGTGGGTGGCTCTGCTCATGTGGTGACTAAAGAAGAACTGGAAAGATTTAATTATGACGATGTGCATCGAGTGCTCAGCCAAGTGCCAGGCGTTTATGTACGCCAAGAAGATGGATATGGATTACGTCCCAACATTGGCATGCGTGGGGTGAGTTCGGATCGCAGCAGCAAAATCACGCTCATGGAGGACGGCGTACTATTAGGTCCTGCGCCGTATTCTGCTCCGGCGGCGTATTACTTTCCTATCATCACACGTATGGAAGGGCTTGAGGTGTTCAAAGGGCCCGCGTCGATTCAGTATGGGCCACAAACCGTGGGTGGAGCCCTTAACTGGCTTACACGGCCTATCCCTCTTACCCACACCGGTACGTTAGACATTGCTGCTGGGCAATACAGATCTGGGAAGTTTCATGGAAGCTGGGGGACCCGCGGCAAATATGTGGGAGCCTTAGTGGAGGGTGTTCATTTGCGCACCGATGGATTTAAAGATCTAGACGGTGGTGGCAATACGGGCTTCGACAAGAATGAGATCTTGACCAAGTTTCAGGTTAATACCGATCTTTCTAAGTCGTCCTATCAGATTATGGAGTTGCGGTTGGGGTATTCCGATGAACGGTCATCCGAAACCTACTCGGGACTTACTGACGCGGATTTTGCAGCCACTCCCAATCGACGGTACGTAAGCAGCTCGCTTGATTTAATGAAGTGGTACCGAACACAGGTGCAAGTCCGCCATGTGTTGCAGTGGGGAGAAGACCTTCAAGTTCGCACGACGTTTTATCGCCACGATTTTTCACGTAAGTGGCGCAAGCTTAATAGATTTCGCGGTGGACCTGGATTGCACGACCTATTGACCTATCCAACCGGGCAATCCACGGTCTACCTCGATGTGTTACGGGGCACACAAGATTCTGAAGGTGACGCCCAAGACTTACTCATAGGGACCAATGCACGCGACTTTGTATCTCAAGGCATCCAGACGGTGGCAACCTGGCGGTATGACAACAAGTGGTTTTCGCAAGAACTTGAGTTAGGCGCACGTTTTCATAACGACTTAATCAAACGCGATCACACCGAAAAAGGCTATTGGATGCGCAATGCAACGTTAGTCTATAATCAGCTCGGAAAAGACACGATTTTGCAGAATGACGTTTCAACGTTTGCTTGGGCGTTTCATGCGCTTGATCGCATTCAGCTTGGTGAACAGTGGTTTGTGAATCCAGGGGTTCGTCTTGAACTCATTGATTGGCATTATCGCGATACCACCGATACTACGCAGCCCGTCGATCAAAGTGATTTCTATGCTGTGGTGATTCCAGGGATAGGAGTGGTTTTCCAGCCACTTAGTTGGCTTAACTTGGTAGGCGGAATTCATCGAGGATTTAGCCCCGCAGCACCAGGGCCTGACAAGAATGTCGACTACGAGAGCAGCATAAACTATGAAGCAGGTGTACGCTTGGCGTATGCATTAAGTCGCCTTGAGGTGATAGGATTTTTAAACGATTACTCCAACCTCACAGCGATATGCTCACTTAATCGTGGTTGTTCGGAAGAGCAAGTCGATCAGCAAACCAATGCGGGTAGGGTGCACGTGTATGGTGTGGAGACCAGTGTTGAACAGAAAGTAAATCTGCCACTGCATTTGGTAGGCCTTGGGCGCCTGGCCTATACGTTGACGCTTTCAGAATTTCAAGAAGCGTTTGAAAGCTCAGACCCGTTATTGGGCGATGTGAATGTAGGCGATGCATTACCTTACGTTCCAGTGCATCAGGGCACGCTCATTTTGGGCGTGCAGCATAAAATGTTTGATGTCAGTGTATCGACAGCGTATGTGGGTGAAATGCGAGATGTAGCCGGGCAAGGTGATATTCCAGACCCAGAGCGCATCGCAGACTATATTGCTGTGGACTTTGCCGGTTCGGTGCAAGTGAGCAAGACCGATCAACTCTACGTTCACATCGACAACGTATTAAACAACGAATACATGGTCTCACGGCGGCCCTATGGCGCACGGCCAGGGATGCCGTTTCAATTTATGGTGGGCTACAAAGGTACGTTTCAGTAGCCTACGTAACAAAGGCGTGCGTTAAAGGGGTGCGTTGTGGTAAATCCCTGCAGACGATGCAGTTTTCTTCGGAGCTTCTGTTATTAGCGCCGTATTGGCTAGTGATGCGGAGTAAGGCTAGCTTTAGCGCGGTAGACTTGCGCGGGCTTGGTCGGATCGATGTCGAAGGAAAGCTTGCTGAGCAGATGCTTCAACGATCCCAGGATATGTCCTGGATCGATTCAGTCATTACACTGCACAATCCATTGTATCGAGAATTTTTCCAGGCAATGCAGCAGGCTGAGCTTCGGCCGATGAACACACGTGCTGAACTCTTACGTGGCATGGGATTTGAGCGATTGTTTTTGGAATTGACAGCACAGTGCAATGAGCAATGTGAACATTGTTATGCAGAGTCAACTCCTTTGCGCAAGGAATCCTTGAGAGAAGACACAGTGTATGCGCTGTTAGCTGATGCCAAGGCGTTGGGATTTAGATCGGTGCAACTCACTGGGGGAGATCCCTTGATCAGTAATTGTTGTGTCCCAGCGGTGCGCTATGCAGCAGAGTTGGGTTTTGCATTCATTGAAATCTATACCAACGGACTAGCATTGCGTGGGGCTCTCTATGCTGACATCAAAGAGTTTCCTGTGAGTTTTGCGTTTTCTTTTTATTCGAACGATGCCGCTGTGCACGATGCGATCACACGTACTCACGGTAGTCACCAACGCACTTTGGCTGCGATAGCGCTTTGTCAAAACGATGGTATCCCATTTCGGGTGGGCATCATTGCCATGTCATCGAATATCCAGGATGTAGATTCCACTGTGAATTTTTTAACTGACCGTGGCGTCCCTGCAGACGCCATTGGCATCGATGTGGCGAGGAGTGTAGGTCGAGGCCTTTTTTCGTTGCGTTCGAAATCCGGAGTTTCATCTGGCAAACAAATGGCATCAGCTCAACACAATCCAAAGCATGAACGTTCTTTTGGGGGGTCGATCGCAGTTTCTTATGACGGTAATGTATATCCTTGTGTTTTTAGTAGAAAAAATGTGTTAGGGAATATTTATCAGCAGTCATTGCGGGATATTATAGAGGATCCTATGCCAGTGCATACAGACCAGCTCGACATGGGACGTGCTCATGCAGAATGGTCTTCCCAGCTTTCCTGTTGGGAATGCCGAGCACGTGCTGCATTATTACTGCCGTCTACAAGAAGTTCTTGTCATGTTTAATGCTACGCAGACAGTGGGTTCTTTGCTTAGAGTACCCAAAAGACAAAGCACTGTGGTACACAAGCTTGCCGAGGAGCAGACGGTATTGGTTGATGAAGAAGGCTCCCATTTGTTTTTACTTAACGAGATGGGAACGATTGTGTGGCATCTGATGGATGGCCATCGCAATGTGATCGATATCGTCAAGGAAATCGTGTCTGTGCTTTCTGTTTCTGAGGAACAGGTGTCGCGTGATGTCCAGGAATTTTTAGGGCAGCTTGAGGAAAAACGCCTCGTTTCCCTAGACTGATTGCATGCGTAGTGTGTTTTATTTTCTGCATCACGAAGTTTCTGTTGATGCTGATTTGCCGCAGGTGCATCAGGGTCTGGACTTGATATGGCGGCAATGCAAACGACCTGTCCTGAATGTTTTTTCAACTGTGCACTATGACGTGCACGCCCTCAACGGGTATCATTTGCAATGTGGGAAAAAGCATCTTGCAACATTTCACGATGTCGAGGACATCGTGCCCATGCTTGAATTGCAGGTATATTCAGCGCTTAGAGCACAGTCTGTCCCAGGTGAACTCACGATGCATGCGGCTGCGGTATCGTATGAAGACCATGTGATTATTTTTACAGGGCCTTCTTCTGCAGGAAAATCGTCGTTGGCCTTGGCTGCGGTGCGGCAAGGATGGTCTTACATTAGTGATGAAATCGTCAGTGCTAATTGTAAGCATGTATGGGGGATTCCGCGTTCGATCGGCTTTGATAAACAAACGCCTGTGACAGCTTCATGGTTAGTGGCACAGGATTTGGTGCAACGACATGTCGTGCTCCAGACTGGGCTATTAAGTGCAATGCCGTTGTATCTGCCAACGGATGAGCAAGTTCCGCTATTGCCACCGTCTGCTCGGAATGTATGGATTATGTTGATTCGACAAGGACCCCGCAATTTTCTAGTGCCGTGCCCAGCATGGAAGGCTTTGCAGGGCATCTATGCTGCCGCTTTTCAGAAACCCGATACGAATTTGGGGTGGCTTATTCAGCCTGGGCGGACATGGGAGTTAGGTTGGAGTAACCCTGACGAAGCATTCGCTTTACTTAGGCGTAACGTTCATCTCTCGGTTGAGCGCGGTACGAGCACTGCATGGGGGTAAGGGGGCTCTTGTTGACAGTATGCGATTTCATATCCGGCTTGTGCAACGATGCCTTCAAATTCTGATGGAGTGAAGCAGTGCACAAACCCCTCATGAGTAGTATAATAATCGCTTTCAGGAGCTGTATTAACTCCTAGACGTTTTAAGATGTTTCGCACTTGCAACTGCCCGCGAGAAGGGCCGCGTGCAACCCAGCTGATAAGTAAGGGTCCTGATCCACAGAGTTGATGGAAAATTTTCAAAACAGCCGTTCGCTCGGATGGCGTTGCAATGTGCGCAAAGCTTCCAAATCCCACAATACCTGCTGCAAACGGAGCATGCGTTTGAAGTGGCGCTAGTCCCTGAATAAAAGTTGTGTAGTCCGCTGTTAAACAACAAAGCAACTTCGAATGAGGCACATGATGTTGACACAGCGATACTAATTCTTTTGCAGGATCAAACCCAGCAACCTGGTATCCGAGTGTGGCCAAAGCGTACATTTCGCGCCCGGTGCCGCAGGCGCCGACAAGCACCCGAGCAGGTGGAGGTACAAAATAGTTACGGATGCAGCTTACTTCCCAGTCGTAGAGGCTTCGGTTGTATGCCTCGTTGTGATAGCCCGTGTTCGTGTTATAGGCGTGTGTATTCAGCCTTGGCCAGTCCTCTGGGCTTGAGCTATTCATGATAATTTCTGTGCGAATTGCATTCGCACAGGCGGAAAGCCGATGTAATGCCCATTGTGTGCCTTGGGCTAAAGCTTGAGGTGTTTTGTGAAGTTTTTTATACAACGTGTTTCGATTTTTTGAGATATACTGCGCGGGTTCGGTTCGTGGGTGTCTTATGGTTGACAATAAACCAGACCAGTCTCCTTCGCCATCCGTCTCAGAGACAATCTCTATGCAAAAAGACGATGGAAGTTATCACATTGCGCGCCGTACTCTTTTGCGGATTGCAGTATATACGGCACCCGCAATTGTGGGTTCAATGGTGGTGACGAGCCATGCGTCCGCGCAAGTCTCATGCATGCCAATCACCTGTATGCCGGTGACCTGCATGCCAGCGACGTGCATGCCCGTGACTTGCATGCCAAATCGTTAGAGTTTTTCGACTTACACGGTAGTGATGAAGTGATAAGCCAAAGCTATCGGCTAGAGAGCTTGAAATAACTCCGATACCATTGAACGAAGCGCTCAGTCCCGTCTTCGATCGATGTTGAAGGCTTGTAGCCAAGTTCTTTAGTCAAATTGTCGATGTCAGCGTAAGTGTCAGGTACGTCACCAGGCTGTAGTGGTAACAACGTCATTTCAGCTTGCTTACCAAGGGCTTTTTCCAGTCCTTTAATGTAGTCCATCAGTTCTACAGGATGGCTATTGCCGATGTTGTAGATGCGCCATGGAGCTTGACTTGTGCCGGGATCAGGACGCGCGCTTTCCCAACGAGGATTTGCTTTGGCGGGAACATCCAAAACTCGAACAATGCCTTCCACGATGTCATCAATGTATGTGAAATCTCGACGGTGCTTGCCATGATTGAACACTTCAATCGGTTTGCCACTAAGAATGGCTTGCGTAAATTTGAAAGGCGCCATATCGGGACGCCCCCACGGCCCATAGACCGTAAAAAATCGCAATCCGGTAGTAGGCAACCCATAAAGGTGACTGTAGGTGTGTGCCATGAGTTCATTGGACTTTTTACTTGCAGCATAAAGGCTCAAAGGGTGGTCTACATTGTGGTGTACAGAAAACGGCATGGCGGTATTACCGCCGTACACACTTGAGCTGCTGGCATAGACAAGATGCTCAATACGATGGTTCCGGCAACCTTCTAAGATATGCGCAAACGCGACAATATTGCTTTGGATATACGCCAGTGGATTCTCAATGGAGTAACGCACTCCAGGTTGAGCTGCTAAATGTGCAACGCGTTGTGGTTTGTAATCCGCAAAGACTGCGCTTGCTGCCGATGGATCGGCAAGGTCTATACGTATATGTGTGTAATTGGGATGCTTGGCGTGACGTTCAAGGCGAGCTTCTTTAAGGGCAGGGTCATAATAGCTACTGTGATTGTCGACGCCAATGACAGTGTCACCACGTGCTAAAAGACGAAGTGTTAATGCAGACCCTATAAAACCTGCAGAGCCTGTGACAAGTATATTCATAGAACTTAAAGCCTTAGTTAGCGAAGATAGTTTTCCAGTCAGCTTTCATATTTACCAGTGTCCAGCCTTTTCGGGAGGCTTCATCAACCGCTGTATGAAGCTTACCGATGGGCTTGCCTCCTTTGTCATCGATGAAATCAACAGCAGGTAGCTTTACCACATGCCCACTTGGATTTCATCCGCCTTAATCGCTCCCGAAATTATTGCGAGGGGATGCGCCAAGTATCGATTCAAGTTTGTCAAACGACCCTGTCCAACCGCCGGTCATGCCGGTTTTTGCGTCGTGGAATGTTTGACGTTCGGCTTCCGTGGCTTCGCCAAAAATCTCCCATGTAACGGTCACGCGTGTGTCCTGTGGCCCCTCTTCTGAGAATATTACCGTAGTCAACAGCCTGTCAGGCCATGTCGAAAGAAAAGGAGGTTTTTCCAAGTTGCCGTCTTTGTCACAAAAATGTTGAGTATAGACCAACAGCTCAGGTGGCCTGATTGTTTGATAGGTGATTGTGCCATACATGATCTGTCCCTCGGCATTTGTCATCGAATAGCGGGAGCTTCTTCCTTCCTGAATGTTGATAGTAATGAAGGACGTAGTGGACCCTCCGGGAGCAAGCCATCTTGAGAGGTGTTCAGGGTTAATCCACATATCAAACATGGTTTTGGTGTCCGTCTCGAATGAGCGGTTGATGATGAATACGTCTTTTTCTCTAGTTTCATTCTCAAGGTATTCGCCCAATCTGTCCCACGTTGTGTTCCCGCCCACGTCTTTTATAAATTGCTTGGCTGTTTTTGCTTCGTTTGCGGAAGGAAGCGTCATGGTCATCGTCATGACTGTTTTTCCATGCGCTTCTTTGAAGGTCACCGTCACGGTAAAAAGTTTATCTCTTTCAGCATTTCCGCCGTGGTCATAAACAAGTTTTTCGTATTTGATGACCTCATGGTACGTCGTGATATTGGGGTAGTCTGTTCCATCAGGTCCGTGCATCGTGTAAATCCACTGTCCTCCCGGCCGCAGGTTCTTGCTATGGGTGGTCAATGTAAATCCTCTAGGCCCCCACCATTGTTCAACGTGTTTGAGGTCAGTCCAGGTCTCCCATACGAGTTTTAAAGGAGCATCGTAGGTACGAATAATTTGAATTTCATTTGGATTTGGCATGAGCGTTCCTTTTTCGTTTTTTCTTGGATTGGATTTCTTTTAAATAGACATCAAGGCGGTCAAAACTTTCTTCCCAGAATCGGCGATATTGTTCCATCCAGCAGGAAGCCTCTTCGAGAGGGGCGGCGCTGATCGAGCAGGTTCTCCATTGAGCAGATTTTGTTTTGTGAATGAGACCTGCACCTTCCAATACTTTGAGATGTTTGGTGATGGCCGGCAGGGTCATGTCCTTCATGAAAGGCTTTGCAAGCTCCGAGACATTCGCTTCCCCTCGGGTGAGTTGAGCCAGAATGGCTCGACGCGTCGGATCGGCCAGAGCCGAAAACGTCGTACTTAACGGGTCCCTCATTATTTCACCGTCCGGTTAATTAACCGGATAGTAAATTACAAAACCTCGAGCGTCAAGTCAGCGTATACGTATGCGTTGGTGCGAATAGTGCTGTCATTCAAGTGGGGATTGTCCCCACAGTCTAAATTGTTCGAACCCAACGCCAAACGCAGTAGCTTGAGCCCGATGAGCAGCGAGGGTCCTCTAATGGGTCTGTGATCTTCTCGTCGTCGGAGCAGGCACAGATCATCAACGTGAGAAGCACAATTCGTATTCGGCTGCAAAGAGCGGTAGTCCTCTTCGGGCACCATAAGCGTACTGGTGCCATCACCATGATCGTCTGCGCCAGATGAAGGCTTCGTCGGGAGTAGAAGGGGCACTCAACAACTTTTTCTGTCCTGCGACATAGACGGTCTTGTTTGCGTCGGTCCACATATGGGTTGCCTCATAACGGTAATTATTTAACTGGCTTATGGTGGGACTTTCGTTGGTCCACGTGGCGCCGCCATTGCTGCTATGGAATAACATGTTGTCGTTCCATCCCCTCCCGCCGGCGAATAGATGTTGTCCAGCCGCAGCGACTGCATTCAACACTACGTCGTCCACCTGCCAAAGGGTTATCCATGTCGCGCCACGGTTGGTGGAACGCCACACATAGCTGCGGAAGTAGGGTTGCGTATCACGCAGCTCGAATCCAACAATAATCAATGCCCCATCTGTATTTACTTCCAACGAAGAAGTAGACCAACAAAGCTTATTATTTGGCAGACTGCATGCCTTGGCGCCTTTCGTCCATGGGCCGTCACGGTCGGGGGATGCATAGACAAGGCTGTTGTGTTCAAGAAAGAATCCACCCTGCCTGTCCTCACGAATGGTACTAAATCCTCCACTGTTATCGGTTTCACTCGCAACGACAGAATACGTCCACTCACACGCGTCATCGGATTGGTTGGGGTGCCAAAGGATGCCCCGGTTTGGGTCAACTGTGTCTCCCACCACATACGAATTGTAATCTGACGAAGCCCAAATGCTTCGTATAGTCCCCCACGCATTGCCTGCATTCAATGTCCATTGACCGTGAGGCGCTCCCCATTGGTAGAGGCCAAGTTTATCATTCTGAAAACCAGCCCAGGTCCACTGAATATCGTACTTATCGCGAGGCAACACGAATAGGGCGTACGCAGGAGAGTCCAGCCAGGCGCTGGGGCGCCCACTTACTGCCGACACGATAAAATACCGACTTGTATTATTTGTCTGGCGGAACGTGGCACCTACAAGCACATCTCCCTTACTCACGTCGCGGCCATGCAGGGCGGTAATCTCCGTGTAAACTCCTGTTAGGCCTGTGGGTGCACGGAGGGGAACATTTTGCCATAGTGGTTCGCATTTAGTGCCCACCTTGACGTATCCCTGGTAACAGGCAAACCCACAGTCGGTTCCGTCGCAGGTGGCATACCCGTTGGCGGGTACCGCGCATGGCGTGCAGCGCGTGCCACACGAGGCGACGGAAGTATTGGATAGGCATTGGGCAGGGGTTCCACACGCGTGATAGCCACTAAAGCATGCGATGCCGCACGATCCTGCTTGGCATTGTGCAGAGCCGTTTTGTGGTATGGAACACGCGGTCTCACAATCACCACAATGGGCAGCATCTGATTGCAAATTCGTGCAAGAGCTTCCACACAAATCACCCGTGGGTGATGTGCACGTATCGATGCATTGCGGAGTTTCGGATGCTTCACATAGCGGGGTAGGGTTTTCACACGCTGTGTCGCAGTCACCGCAGTGTTCAGCTTCCATCAACGAAACTTCACAACCGTTGCTGGTCTCGCCATCGCAGTTGCCATATCTGCTCTGGCAGACAAGTGTGCATGAGCCCTCGGCGCATGTAGTGGCTTGAGGATCTGCATTGGGCAGATTGCGGCAGTCGTTATGACACGCTCCGCAATGTTCGGTGGAGTCATCCAAGTTGGCGCAAAACCCGTCGCAAAATGTCATGCCCGAGTCGCACTCAGGTTCTTCCGGCGGCGGAAGCGTGTCGGGCACAGGAAGGCCACCGTCTTCGGTAGGTTCTGGGACGCCTTGATGGTCTTCCGAACAAGCAACACACATTATGAATAGGGCTATTGAAATGATCCGAACGTGTAGGTGCTTAGGGTTATACATAGGTTTAAAGGGCCTTTCTGTGAGTAGCTCCATCAGTTGCACTGTGCATGTTTGACGATTCCATCGAAACTGTGTTGCATGTCTTGAAAAATCATGTGGGCATTGCCTTGGCCATCCAGTGCAAGGGCGGCATCGAGGGTTACATCGGCTGTGCCGGATGCCAACGTGGTTTGCCATTGACCGTGTTTGTTGGTGGCATAATGAAGGTCACTGTTGGCGATGTATGCAAGATGCACGGCGTCGTTGGCATCGATCGCGATGTCCGCCGCGCCAGAATGTAATGCATCGATGCTGTCGATTTTTGTGATCACCCAACTTCCAGTTGTGTTGGTGGCGTAGTTGATGGTTTCTTCGGATAGATTCAAAAAGCTCATGTGCAGAAACCCTTCTGAGTCGACTGCCAAGTTGACTGGATTGGTATCGTATTCAGGCGCTAGCCGGCTTGAGGTTTTTTCGAGCACCGGCGTTTCTGACCAGATATTGCTTTCTTTGAACATGACGCCTAAATTCCAACCTTCGGAAAATCGGTTGGTGGCGTGTGCGATGTACGTGGTGCCTTGGTATCGCACTAGATCTGCTGACCATGGGTTGTGATCGGCAGGAATTGTTTCGGAAGTCCAGACGCCAGTGGCGTTCGTGACGAGCTCGAACGTATCGAAGGGCTCTTCGGGCGGCCTCTCGCGCGTATAAGTAAGGTACACGCCTGTGTCGTCCACGGCGATGTCACATGACGGTTTGTTGGTGTAGGCTCGGGGCCCTACGACGTGTGCGCTCCAGCCGAGTTTATTAGTCAGGTACGCTATCGGATATAGTTGGTTGACGTCTTCGACCTGATAACACGCATGGACGTAGCCCTCGGCGTCCAGGGCAAGGTCAATGTAAAAGAGCGCGCCTTGGGGAATACCCGGGATGAGTTGGTGCGACCATGCTGCAGTGCCCGTTTTGGTGGCGTAGTGCATTTGGGTGTTAAGAGGAGGCACTATTTCTGTATAAAGGGCAACAAGCGTGTCTCCGTATGCTGCAATCGCCACGCCGTCGCCTGTAGAAGGTGTATCGTCAATGACGGTGGAGGTGCACTCGAGAGCTGGGAGAGCTGGCGGCGTTAATGGTTCCGGCTCAGTGTCGGTAGAAGAAGAGGTTGGTGGTTTCGGTTCGCCCACGAAGAGTATGCCGCTTCGCACCAACGTGGCAGTGAATTTCATGCCGGAAGCCTGGCCACCTCGCGACTCAAAGGGGGCATCGATGTTTGGCGCGGTATACAATGCGGTCTTGTCTGTGACATGGCTGACCTGCAAGGTGACCGATGCAGGGGTGGCTGGATCAAAGGTCACATCCGGCACAATTTCATACATCGCCGAATAGCCAATGAACCCTTCTGGAATGGGCGCGTTGATGCGACGCAAATAGATGCGGACAGGCGTCGGATGTTGAAGGGAATCCGGTGGAATCGTGATTTCGCCGTCTTCAAGGCGCAATGTTCCGCCCTTAGCCGGAACGATGATGTCGGAGGTTTCTGTAAGCGGCGGGTTGCCGGTTTCAGTTCCGTTACAGGCGAACACGGTAAGAATGATACATAGCGATAGGAATGGTTTCATAACTGCTTTCTTGAACGCGACATGGGAAACATTTGAAAGTTGATTTGCACCACGCGGTCCGAGTTCGTGTCGGTGACGGAAAGCTCAAGTATTTCCTGACGCAAGGCTTGGATGCACTCCTTGACGCGGATGAGCATCGCATCGCTTAGGCATACCGTCAGTGAAGAGATATCTCTGTCTTTGGCAGGGATGTCATCGATGGATGCGGCTGCACGCTGCAGCATGGTGCGATGGTAGTTGCCGATGTGCAGGCCTGTGGTTTCTGGGCCGGTCGATACCACGGCGTCCACCTGACGGAGCTTGCCATGGCGGTCGCGGCAGAGCATGCCGAGGTCCCACAGTACTTTGAGTGCGGCCTCTGCTTCGGATTTTGTGATCGAGGGGATGAGCTGGCAGGCGATCCAAGCTGGATCCTCTTGAAAATCTGGGGTCGTGATCAATTCGCGAATCGCAGGAATGTACCACGTGCTGTGATATGCCGCGTGCGTGACATCAAGACGATGGGCTCGACGATAGAAACGGCTTGCCACGAGGCGTTGGTAGTGTCCGTCGCGTTCTATAGAATTGCGTGCTTGGGTAAACATCACCATATCGACGAAATACGACTGTTCGTGCGGGCCCAGCTGGCATCCGCGGGCAAACTTGTGTGCCATGGCAAGCGTCAGGTTGCGCTGGCCATCGATGTAAAGTTTCAAGTAGTTGGGGGAACGTAGTCCTGCTCGCTTCGAAAACGCACGATACGAAAACCCGCGAAACTGACGCTTCTTGCTGCTGTAGAACTCACGTAAGTAGACACGTGCATCCAGGTATTCAAACACGTTAGGCTCGCCGTCGGCCATGGAGACATCGTGGAAGCACTCCGGTAGGAATGCAAGTCGGGTGTTGAACAATGTGTATGCATGAGTATACGAAAATCAAAAAATCACTAATAATATCAGTGTTATCAATGATATGATTACGTCTTATCGTATACGGAGCAGACAGGGATGCCCATCGCTGCGTCCCGGCAACGGCCAATTTGCTGCTTAGTCTATGAGCTGTCGGATGTTGTGCTCAAGCGCTTCAAGCGTCAGTTCATTGGGCTTGATTGGAGAGCCAATGGTTAGCGTGATGGTTTTCCAGAATTTTCTTGGAGGACGAATTAACCGAGGGGCATCTTTGCGGCTGAACATGCTGCCCCATAGATTGTTGATAGCCATAGGAACAACGGTAACGGGATTGCTTTCAACAATTTTAAGAATTCCAGGCTTCAATTCCGATAAATCGCCATCGGAAGTAATTTTGCCTTCGGGGAATATACATACAACTTCGCCTGCTTTTAGTTCTTCCGAGAGTCGGTCATAGGCCTTCTTGAGTAATTCCGGATCTTCATCGCGCCCGGCAATTGGAATGACGCGAGCCTGTTTCAACAGGTAGCTCAATATCGGAATATCTAAAAATTTATAATACATCACAAATCGAGTTGGTCGACGAATCGCTCCAGCGATGATAAGCCAATCCACAAAACTGACGTGATTGCACGCTAAGATCACAGCGCCTTCTTTGGGAATGTTTTCGCTGCCTTTCAATTTAGGTCGGTACATCAAGTGAACTAAAATCCAGCTAAGAAATCTCAGCGTAAACTCAGGCGCAATGGAGTAGATATACGTAGCCACGACCGCATTGAGGATACAAATGGCTAAAAGTATTTGTGGAAACGTCATTCCTAACGAATAAAAAACCAGTATCAGGATGCTTGCGCCAACCATGAATAAAGCGTTCATCACATTGTTTGCGGCGATGACACGAGATCGACTGTCAGGATGGCTGTGCTCCTGCATCAGTGCATAGAGCGGTACAATAAAGAGGCCGCCGAATACCGATGTGAGAAAGAAATCAAGCAACAAGCGTCGGCCTGTTGAGTTTTCAAGAAACTGCTGAATGCCGATCAGATGTGTGCCGTTGACGATCCAATCCGGCTTGATCAGACACAAGTCAAATAGAAAGAGTGTCATTCCAAGAGATCCCAATGGCACGAGGCCGATTTCGACCCGTTCAAAGGAAAGCTTTTCGCAAATGATAGCCCCAACGCCAATGCCAACAGTGAACATTGCGAGAAACGCGGTGACAACCTGTTCGTTTACTCCCAGAAAATTCTTGCAGTAAACTGGAAGAACCGAAAGTATGCTGGCTCCAAAAAACCAAAACCACGAAATGCCGAGAATGGAATTGAAGATAGTCTTCTTTTCGTTGAGCAAAAACCACATCTGCGAGAATGAAGGCAATGGGTTCAAAGAAATAACCAACTTAGGATTTCCGATTTCAACGGCGGGTAACTTGCAACTCGTCACGATGCCGAGGCCTGCGATCACTAATAAGGTTGCCGATACAATCAATGTTGCGTTCGGGCTGGTTACGGCAAGCCCACCCGCTATCGTGCCAAGTAAAATGGCTAAGAAAGTCCCCAGCTCCACATAGGCGTTACCTTCCACGAGCTTTTCCGATGTTACAATCTGGGGAATCATACTGTATTTCATGGGTCCAAAAAAAGTTGATTGAACTCCCATAAAAAACAGCACGCACAACAGTAACCAAAATTGGTCGTATTGGAATCCAATGGCTGCCAATACCATAATTCCGAATTCCCACACCTTCGTGTAACGAACCAGTTTTGATTTTTCGAATTTATCTGCGATCTGGCCGGCAATCGGCGAAAACAAAAAGAATGGCAAAATAAATATCCCGCCCGCAACTGCAACCAGTTTATCGGTTTGTAGGCTGGCAATTGAGATTCCTTTGAAAGTGATCAAAACAAGGAGAGCATTTTTTAGAAAGTTGTCGTTAAGGGCCCCGAGAAACTGTGTCCAGAAGAGCGGACTAAATTTCTTGTCGCTCACGATCATTTTTATCGACATCTTAACCTATTCTCTCCATAGCTCTCGTTTGAAAGTACTGTTGTTAACAGCGCTACCTGCTCTTGGCAGCGGTGTGGTGGGGACATAGCCTGGCTGGTTAGGTACCACAAGGAGATACCCCAATGACAGAACTCGTGACATGAGGACTGTCGTTAGGACAAGTAGCTGGGGCGAGTGAGCGTAGGCATCGTTAAGTCTTGTTGGGCTAGAACCAAGGCGGTGAAATGCTGAAACACTTTGATGACCTCGCCCGGTCATGGAAGGATTGAGCCCAAGGTCCCGAGGTGTATGGAAAGACACCAAAGCATTTGGCTTACCCTATGGAAGCTTGCTCCGTATAAGCATGGTTGCCAAGGTAAGCGTCACAGCTGCGATAAGAGCCATTGGCCACATGTTTGAAAGAATGTCGGTAGGAGACAAGGCCTTGAGAAAGCTGCCTTGCAGGATGATGAGGAAATGCTTGAGTGGGATGCCCTCAGCCAGCCATTGAAGCACGATGGGCATGTTTTCAATGGGTGTGGCAAAGCCTGACATGATCACAGTGGGCACCGCGATTGTAAACGTGCCCAAGATGGCCTGCTGCTGGGTTGAGCAAATCGCCGACACCATCAATCCGATCCCTACTACCGACAAAATAAAGAGAAGCAGGCACAGATAGAGCATCCACAGCGATCCTGTGAAGGGAACATGGAACACCCAGACACCCGCACTCAGCATTACAGACGCCAGTACCATGCCCACGCAGAATGCTGGGATTGTCTTGGCAATGATGATCTCAGTGGGTGTACAGGGCGAAACCAGTAGTTGGTCGAACGTGCCGAGCTCCCGTTCGCGAGCAATTGATAGAGCCGTCACCATCAATGAAACGAGCATGACAAGCATTCCCATCAAACTCGGGACGACAAACCACCTGTAATTAAGGTTCGGGTTGAACCAGTGTCGCTCCACGGCCAAGTTGCGTGGCATCTCCGAAGAGCTCATTCTTCGCGCGAACGGGACATTGCCGACGATGGTCTGCAGATAGCCGAATGTGATTTGGGAAGCGTTGGCCTTGCGGCCATCCAGGATGACCTGCGCTGTGCCGCCTCGCCCAGCTGCAACATCACGCGAGAAGGTATCAGGAAAGACAACGCCGGCAATTACTGTCTGCTTGTCAATTAGTTCAGCAAGTTCTTTTTCGCTTTCAACTGGATGAATCTTGCGTACGAGATCAGAAGCTTCGAGTTGTTGCACAACTTCCCACGAGGCTCCGCCTGAGTCGCGATTGAAGATGGCGATGTCGATGCTCTTGACCTCGAGGGTGACGGCGAAGGAGAAGATAAAAAGCTGAACGATCGGGGGAATGATCAGAATAATTCGGCTCTTTGGATCACGCAAAAGGCAGCGCAACTCCTTCATGATCTGTGCGCGGATGCGAATCAGGCTTGCTTGCATGTCTCAGGCCTCCAGACTTTTGCGCGTTGTCTTGATGACTGCGACGAAAAAAAGCGCGCCAATTAAAGACATCGCGCACAGTGAAGGGATGAGTAACGACCATACATTGCCGGCGAGAAAGACAGTCTGCAACGCGGAATTGAAATAGCGCGCTGGCACCAAATAGGTTACGTACTGCATCGCGATGGGCATCGATCTGATCTCAAAGATGAACCCGGACAAGAGGAAAGCAGGCAGAAACCCTGAAAGCAGCGCAACCAGTGCGGCCACAAATTGATTGCGCGCCAGGGTCGATATCAACAGGCCTTGTCCAAGTGAGGGAACCAAAAAGACCGACGACAGTAGCAGCAAGGTCAGCACCGAACCGCGCAAGGGAACGCCCAACACAAATACCGCTAGAACAACGCTTACGGCTGTGGCCAGAAGTCCAAGGCCGAAATAGGGCAGCAGTTTACCTATGACGATCTCAAAAACGGTGGCAGGCGTGGAGAGAAGTCCTTCCATCGTTCCCCGCTCCCATTCGCGCGCCACCACCAGCGCGGTTAGAAGTGTGCCAATGATGGTCATGACGATCGCCAAGGCGCCTGGCACCAATGCGCGGCGGCTTTCAATCTCGGGATTAAACCAGAAGCGTTGTTGCAGGGCGACGACGGGGGTTACTTGGTTTTGTGCGGCACTATGCGAAACGCTCCAGTTCATGACCACCCCGCGGGTGTAGTTGGCAACGAAGGTTGCCGTGTTGGGCTGCGTGCCGTCTGTAATGATTTGTACCAGGCCATCTGAGTAGCCACGGTTTAGCCGTTGTGTGAAATCCTGAGGAATGACGACATATCCGCGTAGATGCCCGGCAATGACTTGCGGCTCGACTTCTCGTCGGTCCCGTGCCGGAGTGATCGAGAAATAGCGACTAGCTGCGAACGCAGTCGCCAGTGACTGGGCAGCTTCGGAATCAGACTCCAGCACGACGCCGATGCGGACGTTACGGATATCCAAAGATATAGCGTAGGCAAATAAAAACAGCATCATGATCGGCAATGCCAAGGCCACGAGCCACGTGGAGGGGTCACGAAAAATCTGCAACATTTCCTTGCGTGCAATGGCTCCCAAGCGTCGGGGGCTGAGCAGTTGAACGTGAGATGAATTCATGACGCGCCCTCCATTGTGTCCACTTGTTTGATAAGGTGAATGAAGGCGTCCTCCATAGTCGGTTCATGATCGGTATGCCGAACGGCCTGCCGTTTTAGCGCATCGGGTGTGTCAAGCGCGATCAGTTTTGATCGGTATATGAGTGCGACTCGATCGCAGTACTCGGCTTCATCCATAAAGTGCGTCGTCACCATGACGGTGACTCCCTTGCGCACCAGTCCATTGATGTGGGTCCAAAATTCACGGCGCGTGATCGGATCGACCCCGGAGGTGGGCTCATCGAGAAAGAGCACAGGCGGCCGGTGCATCAATGAGCATGCAAGTGCTAAGCGCTGTTTGTAGCCGAGTGACAGCTCATCTGGAGCAGAGTCAAGAAACCGGGCGAGTTCAAAGGCCTTGATCATTTCATTGATCCGCTGCTGTTTTAGATTGCCTGTCAGGCCATAGACGCCAGCTGAAAAATCCAGGTTCTGCCGAACGGACATGAGTCCATAGAGGGAAAATTTTTGCGCCATGTAGCCCAGTTTGTTTTTGGCTTGGCTTGGGGCATGCGCAAGGTTTAGCCCAACGACATGTGCGGATCCTTCTGTGGGAGTCAGCAATCCGCAGAGCATCTTAAACGTTGTCGATTTGCCAGCTCCATTGGGGCCAAGAAGACCAAAAATCTCACCCTGTTTTACCTCGAAGCTTACATGATCGGTTGCTGTGAAGTCGCCAAACCGGCGCGTCAGATCTGAACATGACACAGCAATCGCGCTATCAATTTTGACCGGAGTCATTAGCTCGGCGATGACGGAGGTTCCTCCTGGTCCACCTCCCAAGAGATCTACAAACGCATCTTCGAATCTCGGTGCGACGGCTTCGAGATGAGAATGCACTGTGTTGGCGAACTGATAGGCAGGTTCAACCGCTTCGTCCGCACGTGTTACGAGGCGGAGTGAGCTTCCTTGAATGACGCCGTCACTGATGGAGGGAAGGTCTAACGCTCGAGATAATATATGTCGGCGGTCACCTTCTGGGTTAACCAGTCGGAAACTTCGGCCCGCGAGCCGTTGGGTTAGCACCTCAGGTTTTCCATTGAATTCCAGCTTTCCTTTGTCGAGCAGGAGCACTGATTCACACTGTTCCGCTTCATCCAGATAAGCAGTCGACCATAAAACCGCCATCCCTTCGTCTGTCAGTTCGCCGACCATGCGCCACAGATCCAGGCGACTGACGGGATCGACACCGACGCCCGGTTCATCGAGGAGAAGCACTTGGGGACGCGCCATCAATGCACAGGCCAGTCCAAGTTTTTGCTTCATGCCACCAGACAGCTTGCCTGCGAGACGGTTGGTGAATGGGCCGAGCTTGGTGAATTCAAGCAGGCGCTCAAAAGCGGACTTACGCTCGGGCGGTGGCAACTCGCGCAACTCGGCATAAAGGTGCAGGTTCTCCATAACCGATAGATCTTCGTAGAGACCAAAACGCTGCGGCATGTAGCCTACGAGGTGAGCAATTTCGTTCTGCTCGCGAACGGTATCCCTTCCCAGTACATGGATTGAACCTTCGTCCGGCGTCAGTAGGCCTGCTATCAATCGCATGAGTGTTGTTTTGCCTGCACCATCAGGGCCAACTAAACCCGTAAGCCGGCCCGGTAGGATGTTGGCGGCAATGCCATCCAGTGCAAGCACCCCTGAAAAGCGTTTGACAAGATCAGCCACCCGGACGCTTGGGTTTGTGTCCGCAAATTCCGATGTCTGACCGGTGGGTTGCGTGGTGGCTTCGTTCATGGTCCGAGGGCTCATAAATGCTGGCGTTCATTCACAGTGACCGTAACCGGCATACCCTGACGCAACACCTTCGCGCTCGCCGGAAGCACGATACGAACGCGGTATACGAGGTCGGTGCGCAACTCGGTGGTTTCCACCGATTTTGGTGTGAACTCAGCTTTGGGTGAGATAAAGCCAATGTGTCCCTTGAATTTTTCGTCCGTTCCATCCGTTTGTACTGTCACGCGGGTTCCAGGTTGCACTTTGATTAACTGGGACTGGCTGACATACGCGCGCACATAAATCGGATCCTGCAAAGACAGCGTATATACAGGCGTGTTGCTAGTCACCATACTGCCGACTTCGCGAACCCGAGCCGAAATCAGGCCGTCGGACGGTGCGACCAAACGCGTGTCTGCCAATGCTGTTTCTGCTTGGGCGAGTTGCGCCTCTGCAGCCTCAAGGTGTGCTTTCGCGGCGGCAATGTCTTCCTTACGGAAGCCTTCTTTTCGTAGCAAGAGTTCTTGCTTGGCTGAGTACAACAACGCCTGAGCCTGATCCCGGGCGCTCGTGGCTGCTTCCAGTGTCTGCGCGCTTACCGCGCCCGCTTTCACCAACGCGGTTTGTCTTGCGAAGTTCAGTTCAGCCTCGGTTACTGCTGCTTTGGCTTGTCGCACAGAGGCATCGGCTTGCGCGACCTCTTGCTTGCGAGAGCCGCTTGTGGCTTTCTGAAGGTCTGCTGCCGCCTGTGCCCTGTTGGCTTTGGCAAGCGCCAGAGCTTCCTTGAAAGGTGTGGCATCCAGTTCCGCGATCAACGCTCCTTGTTTGACCGTCGCGCCTTCGTCGAATCTCAATACGGTAATACGACCTGACTGCCGGAAGGCGAGATCCACCTCGCGAATATCCACATTGCCAAAGAGAACCACAGCCGCTGGAGCGTTCCCCTTGTGCTTTAAGAAATAGCCGATGCCCAAGGCAGCCACAATCACCATTAACACAACTGCAATGATTTTTTGGTGCGTCATAGGGATCATTCC
The DNA here is from genome assembly GCA_964640175.1 of uncultured Polyangiales bacterium. Classification (GTDB taxonomy): domain Bacteria; phylum Myxococcota_A; class Polyangia; order Polyangiales; genus JACKDX01. Next base: position 82,021 of record CAZXFW010000010.1, read on the forward strand.
TTTGTTGAAAGCAGCGCACACACGTTTGCCCTTGTCTGCTTGATTAGCACTTCAAACTCAGATGGGCCGATGTCTTTCCAGCCCAGATGGCGTAGCAAGGTGCTTCGAGCTGCTCTAAATACGAGTGTCTGTCCGAGGATGGCTGCAACCGATAGAGAGGCTTCCTGGTGAGATAGGGTTGGCCTGATGCGCTGGACCAGAGTAGTAACCACATCCAGGGAGCGCTTCATAAAACCTTCGTAAAGGATGTCGAAGGCTGTCGTAGGCTCATGCTGTTCGCGCATAATCAACTGCGCCGAGGTGCTCATCTGGGCCGAGGCGAACAGGCGCACCATGTCTTCAACAAGACTTAGAGCAAGCAGGACGCACTGTTTCCGTTCAGTATTCGTCAGCTCGCGATCGCAAGGGAGCACTGCCAGATGCGCTTCGATTCTGTCAATTCCCGGACCAATGTAGGTTTGGATTTGCTCGCAAATAAAACGAAAAACCGCCAGGTACAATCCTTCCTTGTTGCCGAAGTGATAGCGGATCAACGCTTGATTGACCTTGGCGCGACGCGCTATCTCACGTTGGCCTGTGCCGTAATAACCGCTGCTAGCGAACTCAATCAAGGCCGCCTCGACCAGCGCACGCCGGGTTATGTTCCCCCGGTCCGTGGGTTTATCGGTATTGTCCACGTGCACAATTTAATCATATGATTAAATTAGTCAAACGATTAAATTCAATCCCATCAAAGCTCAGCGGCCGAGCATTGTTAGACGAAGATTTCGTGCGCGAACGCGGTTGGCCGTTGGACGGATCTTAGCCACTACCTGTGCGATCCTAACCATGAACCGCCTCGCGTAAGCCTACAAGGACTGGGAGTCGAACGTCTTCGTCAGCTGCCTGCATAACACGGCTCAACGTATAAGCACGATCAAAAAGTACTCTCAGATGCACCCCACAATTCATTTGTGGTGGAGGGGTTCAACTTACAGCAAGCCTATCAAGAAATCAGTCCCAAGCGGCGAAGGTCATCCTCGTTCCACTCAGCACCTGAGATCATGGAAGCGAGCGTTTTGGGTGGGAAGGTTGCTCCCGGTCTGTGATAAGCAACGATGACACGTCGTCCGTCGTGATGACGGTAGACACGGTGGCTGCCTTTACTGCGAACGTAGCTAAAACCATCCGCTTCAAGTGCACGGATCAATTCTCGGGTTGTAGTGTTTTTCAGCTCTGGGTTCATCCCGCCAGGACACTGATCGCGGGCGATTCCAAAACCTGGCGAGCAGGAGGAATCGACTCACCAGATGCCACAAGATCTTCGACATAAACTTCTACGGCTTCACGTATATTTCGAATGGCTTCCTCTTCGGTTTTGCCCCAAGTGGTGCATCCCGGAAGCGATGGACAGCTAGCGCTCCATCGGCCGTCTTCGTCTTGCTCGATAGAAATGTCGAATACGTAGGTTTTCATGTTGAATCCTCTTATAATGGTGAAACGCGCCGGATATTTTGTCAATTTGAGCCTGCAATCGATCCGTATCAGGGAGTTCGGGCTTGTTGCCCGAAGGGCAACAAGGAGTGGTGGAGGCGCTGGGACTCGACCAAATGTGAAATCTTGCAGAACGGAACGGACGCGAGTCCGTGGAGTTGCAAGATTTCAGGGTTGGCGATGGACAGCTAAGTGTGGCTCGGAGACTGAAAGTCTCCGAGCGTGGTGGAGGCGCTGGGAGTCGAACCCAGGTCCGAAAGCAATCCGCGATGGCTTCTACATGTGTAGTCTGTAGTTTGATGTCGCTATGAAGCACGCCCACAGACAGGCTTGCTTTTTAGCCAGTAGCTCTAACGCTTCGCCAACTTCCCAAGCTACGAGGATTAGGCTAGCCAGTTCGGTTACGCCTCCCTGAGAGTACTGACAGACTCTTCAGTTCAACGGCTCTTTTGGCTTAATTAGGCCGCGAGAGCGAGTTCTGCATCATTGTTTGCAGTTGTGTTTCCCCGAGGTATTTACGTCGTATCGAGGACCGACGACACGCCACCAGCACTTCAACACCCCCGTCGAAGCCGGAACGCCCCCAACATGTCAAAGAACACCTCCTTATTATAAGGCCTGGGTGGGCGGCTGCAAGGCCTGAAACGCTTGCCTGCGCTAAGAGTGCCGACAGACGCATGTTTTTCAGGTAGGACTAGGGTTGTGAAGATGGATCCTCAAGACGCAGTAGTTCACTTTTTGGGAAGCATAGCCCCGGCATCCGAGGCGGAGTTTTACCTCAACCTGTTCCGGGCGCAGGCGCGGGAAAGCTTTGCGGTGATTGCTGTCCAACGGGGGATTGCCGAGCACGCGATGGATGCGGTTGCCGTGGATTTGCGTTGTCTGGCTGTGATGGGGCTGACACCGGTGGTGCTCCTTGGCGTGGATAGCAGCAGTCATGCGCAACAGGGCGCCGAGCATTTGGTCCAACTGCTGACGGATTCAGGAGTGCAGGCGGCGCATGCGTCTCCTTTAGTCACTGACATACGTCAACTTGCGTCGTCGGCAACGATTCCGGTGGTGGTGCTACCTTCGACGAAGAGTCACGTTGAGTTTCTAGCGGAGCTTTTGGGGAGCCTAAGTTCGAAGAAACTGGTGTTCTTGCATCGTCGTGGCGGATTGCGACGTAACCGGCATCGCCTTGATGTGATTAACCTCAGTGCGGACTTTAGTGATGTGATGGCGTGTAAGGACATCACCAAAGAACAGCGGGCGATGATCGAGCTTTCCAAGGAGCTAATCTGGCGTAACGAATCCGAACGGCTGCTTGTAGCCATCACGGCACCTTGGGATCTGTTACGGGAATTGTTTTCTGTGAAAGGGGCGGGTACGTTGCTTCGCCGTGGCAGCATTGTTGAGCGACACGTGGCGTTAACCAACATAGACAACGCGCGGTTGACAGCATTGCTCGAAGCAAGTTTTGGACGCAAGATTAAGACTGGCATGCTTAATCGACCGATCAGCGAGGTTTATCTCGAACAAGCGTATCGAGGCGTGGCGATGATCGTGAATACGCCGCTCGGCGTTTATCTCACGAAGTTTGCAGTGACCAAGGACGCCCAAGGTGAAGGTATCGGTGGTGACTTATGGGCCGCGCTTATTGCAGATCATCCACAGCTCTTTTGGCGCGCACGCAGCGATAATCCTATTTTACCGTGGTACGTCAAACAATGCACCGGGATGCACCATCACGGTGACTGGTATGTGTTTTGGCGAGGAATTGATCCGTCTGCTGTGTCCGAGGTGGTGGAGTATTGCGTGACACAGCCAGTCGATCTCGAAGGGCCTTAACAACATCACCGCTCAGTGGCGGTGTAGCATCTCTTGAATCCAAAGTTTCCCGTAGAAACGGGTATAATACAGCTCAGGATGTAGTATAGTACAACACACAATGCTACAGAATTTAGCGGTAGTTGTACTCTTTCATGGTTTCTGTTGCATAATTGGGGCAAGCCGACTCTTGTGTGGGGGGTAAGGTGCGGACGATGCGATGGTGGTGGGCAACAAACAAAGACATGTGGATCGGTTTGATCTGCATTGCAGTGATGGCTTTAAGCATAGTGCCGTATTCCGCCTATGCACAGGATGACGACGGCACGACAAAGCAAGAAAATCGGGAAGCAGCCGCTGCAGCGTATGATCGTGGAACCAAGGCTTACGTCGCGGGAGATTATGCGCGTGCTGCACGTTTTTATGAAACGGCGTTCCGGTTAGCGCCTGCGGCTCCTGCGTTGATTCAAGCGGTGAAAGCCTATCAGCAGGCAGGCGATGATCGACGTGCAGGCACGGCTGCGTTGGCTTTGCAAGAAGAATATGGCGTCAGCCAGATGGCCGAACACACCACTCAGGCTTTGGAGAAAGCAAGAGCTCAATATTTTCGTGTGGATATTGTGTGCGAGAACTGCAAGCTGGAAATCGAAGGAGAGCGCCAAGAGTTTCTTTCTGTTTTTCTAGAGCCTGACAAAACGCACACCATTACTGCGGTGTTTGAGTCTGGGCCTACATCAAAGTCTGTCAAAGGGGCGGCTGGAGAACAAAAGATGGTGGCGCTTATCGCGCCTCGCCCCGGTGAAGGCGATGTGACCGTGACAGAAAAAGAGCCCGAGGCTAACGCCAATGAAAAGGCTTCAGAGGCTTCTCGGGAGGATTCTAAAACGACGTCTGCAGAAACGAGCGGCTCCGAAGGATTGTCTCCAGTGTTTTTCTGGACTGGCGTGGGGCTGACTGCGGTGGTGACTGGGGTGACCATTTGGTCCGGGCTGGACACGCAATCAGCGGCCGATACATACGAGAAAAATCCTACCCAAAAAGGGCTCGACGATGGTCGTAGTTTGGAGTTACGTACCGACATATTAATTGGTGTGAGTGCGGCGTTGGCGGTTGGGACAGCTGTGGTGGGGATTTTCTTTACGGACTGGAATGGAAGTGAAGCAAAGTCCAGCCAAACTGCGGCCAGGTCGCCACAGTTCAGGGTTGCAGCGACATGGGTTCCTGGCGGTGGAGTCGCCATGGTGCGGGGGCAGTTTTGAATGGGAGGTATGGCCGTTAGCTCGATTCCTTCGGACCGTAGAAAGGTAGCTGGTCAACGACTCGGTCGTTATGATGTGTTGTATCTTTTAGCTTCCGGAGGAATGGGCTCGGTATATGTTGGGCGCCAATCCGGCATGGCGGGGTTTGAGCGTCTTGTCGCCATTAAGACCTTACATCCACACCTTGCCGAAGAAGATCAATTCGTCAATATGTTTTTGGACGAAGCACGGTTGGCAGCGCGCATTCGCCATCCGAATGTGGTTGCTACGCTCGATATTTCTGAGTCTCCGATGGATGGCTATTTTCTCGTCATGGAATATGTGGAGGGCGAGAACTTAGCGGCATTACTTAAGCGCAGTGTGTCTTCAGGCACTCAGCTTCCAGTAACGATTGCACTACGCATTGTGTTGGACGCTTTGCAGGGGTTGGCAGCGGCACACGGGTTGACGGAGAGGGATGGTAGACGTCTCAATCTGGTACACCGGGATGTATCTCCTCAAAATGTGCTTGTCGGTGCCGATGGGATTTCACGCCTTACAGATTTTGGTATCGCCAAGGCTGAAGTTAACGTTTCCACGACGCGTCATGGTCAGCTCAAGGGCAAGTTGTCGTATATGGCGCCTGAGCAAGCCACTCATGGCAAGGTTGAACAGCGTTCAGACTTGTTTTCGATGGGAATTGTGCTGTGGGAAGCCTTGACTCAGAAGCGATTGTTTCGTGGGAAAACCAACGCAGAAACGTTGCACAAGGTGTTAATTTCAGAATCTCCACCACCCTCAAGTGTGCGTCGAGAGCTGGCCCCGTTCGATAAAATATTGGCGCGTGCGCTGGCAAAATCGATCGACGAGCGATTTCAAACTGCCCAGGAAATGATAGAGGCGATTGAATCGGTGGCTCCAAAAGTGGGAGGGATTGCTCCTGCCCGCGCAGTGAGTTTACTTGTACATCAGCTGAGTAAAGAAAAGCTTTTGCAAGAGTCGGCGGCTATCAATGATGCTCTGAAAGGCATTCCTCGCGACAACAGCATTGCCGTGGCGATTCCGATTGATATCGATGAGGACGAGCGGACTCCGATTACGGACGCGCCTGGCGAATTGCGAGCAAGCGATAGCTTCCCGGCGGGCAGTCTGTGGCGTTCCAAGCGGCTTCTTTGGATGGGCGGGACTGCGGCGATAGGTATCGTGATGATGGGTGTCGGTGTGTGGTGGTTTGGAAGGACCCATGCCATGGAACAGCCTGCCACATCGTTAGGGACAACGACCAAGGCGTTGCCAGTTTCCCCTGCTATGCCATCAACGTCGGTGCGTTCAGCGATACCTGCTGCACCATTGCCTGAGCCGCCAACACACGCGGTTCCTTCAGGGGCAGAAAAATCTACGGAGAAATCTCCAGGTTCACATGAGGAGGGTGATCCGCACGAGGACCAGAAGGCCTCGACAGCTTCTATGCCTGAGTCCGAACCGGAGCCTTCTCTTGAGCAGGATTCCTCCTCCAAGGATGCAGTGTTACGACCAAAGCGGGTGGTGCGTCGATCTGCTTCCAAACGGAAACAATCCTCAACCAGTACTTCTGCGCCGAGTGCACCCGCTTCAAAGCCACAGGAAGTGTTAACTAACCCGTATCGATAGTTTTGCTTGTGTATCGTATCGAGTATTGGATGTTCCAAAGATTACGTTATTCAAAAACCGTAGGCGCCCTGTTGTTTGGTGTGTTGGTAGTTGGTTTAGGAGGATGCAAGCAAGCGACAGCAGCATACGATAGATTGGCAGGCACAAACGCTCCTGTTATCCAACCTTCTTCGGTAGATAAAGAGGTACGAACGGCCATCTACAGTTATGTCAACGACGAAGGTCGTACCGTGTATGTCGACCATCCCGATAAGATCCCGGCCAAGTTTCGAAACAAGCACGAAACGCTCAATGTGTCTCATGTCTCGCTTAACAACGAGGTTGCTCGCGATCTGGAACGCCAAGTGCTCCAAGAGCACAAAGAACTTGCGGCTTCACCATTCTGCGGGGAAGCGCAGTACCGCGCCAAGCAGCCTTGGTGGAAGCAGATGTGGCATTCAAGTGGGTATCTCTTGCTGATTGCTTTTGCGGGGATCTTTATCTTGGGGCTAACGCCGATAGCAATTCAAAGTTTTGATCCATCGATATGGACCCGTTTTATGACCGTGGCGTTTCCTTCCTTACTTGTCATTGGCGTGTTGACCTATAGCGTGGTTGAAACTTCACGGGTGAAAGAGGAAGTCACATTGACGGCATCGTTATGTGATCCTGGACACATTAAGACAGGCGATCAGGAAAGCACACAATCACGTATTAAGGTTGTCCAGATGCTTCGCACAATGATGCAGGAGTCTGAAAAGCGCCGATCTGCCATACTGAAAGAGGCATTTCGGGACACCCGGTTAGTACAGGAAGAAGCCCCTCTAACGGAGTAGTGGGGCGCGGGATGTTGGCTCCAGGAAAAGGTGCACCGAGGGATTTACAGGGTGGCTTGCCCGGGTTTCCATTCCACGGGGCACAACTCACCCGTTTGCAACGCAGACAGGGTGCGCAGCACTTCATCAACGCTTCGACCTACAGAAAGATCGTTGACACTTACAAAGCGTATGACGTTTTCCGGATCTACGATAAACGTTGCACGCAGAGCCACCCCGGTTTGTTTATGTAAAATGCCAAGAGCGGTGGAAAGCTCACGCTTGGTATCCGCGAGCATGGGAAAGGGGAGCGACTTGAGATCCGCATGATCCTTACGCCATGCCAGATGGACGTAGTGGGTATCTGTGCTTGCACCTAACACAACAGCATTCTTTTCCTGGAATTCTTTTTCTTTGGTTCCAAACGCAGCAATTTCGGTGGGGCAGATAAACGTGAAATCCATGGGCCAAAAGAACACGACTTTCCATTTTTTCGAAAAGCTGTCCTGAGTGATTTCTTGGAATTCTTTACCGGGTTCAAGGCGGACGCATGCTTGAAGCTGAAAGTCTGGAAACGTATCTCCCACGGTGAGCATGGTTGGGACTCCTTCACTTAGTCAGATTGGATCGGGAGCTTAGCGGGCATGAAGACGAGACACAAGGATATAGTTAACTTAGTGATCTCAATATGTTACGGAAAGACGCTCTGCTGCCTTCATTATAAAGGGAGATGTGGGATGTCATCGGGTTTGGACAAAAACGGCGAAAATGCTGGCTATCATGGCCGTTCCGCCTTATACGACGAGCCCAAAGAGTGGTTCTAAGGAGAAGCAGTGGCGAGACATCGACGCAGAGATGATTTTGAGCAAGAGGCAAGTGGCAGAGACGATCACGTTAAGCTTGAAGGCGTGATCACTAACGTCTTTGCAGGGGGACAGTTTGAAGTCACTACCGATGCCGGCGCAGTCGTGCGTGCCCAACTGTGTGGACGCATGCGCAAATTTCGTATCCGTGTGATCCTTGGAGATAGGGTGACGGTGGCGCTTTCTCCTTACGACTTAAGCCACGGCATGATCACCTACCGTGCCAAGTAAATTGGCGTTCTTGGCAAATGTGAATGGTGCCGAGTGCGCTTAGTGAGCCTTCAGGTAATCCAGCGTCCAGTTTAAAACTTGGTGTGCTTTTTGAGATGCAGCAGTTTTTGCATGAGAGAGGCTGCCCTCGGAGTTTAAGGGTTCGCATATGTCGATATAAATCTTCATCTTGGGCTCTGTCCCGCTCGGGCGGAGCATGACGCGATGATGGCCTTTGAGTTCAAAGCCTATCACGTTGCTGCTAGGTAACTTTAAAGAAGAACGCATGCCATCGGCCAAGATGCGTGTTTGGTTTTCATAGTCGATCACCGCTTCGATGGGATGATGCGCCCATTCGGCAGGCGGATGTTTTCGAAGGTGGCTAAGCGTAGCGTCCATGGCCATGACCTCTTCGGGGCGGTGCATTTCGATAGAGCCCAATAGGCTTTGATACACGCCAAAGCGACGCCATAGGGATTCCAGTTGGGTGTACAAGGTTTGGCCGGAATGCTTGAGTTTTGAAGCCAGGCTCATTAACAGGATAGCTGCTGAGATGCCGTCTTTGTCAGCAACGGCATCACTGACGGCATAGCCAAGGGCCTCTTCGTAGGCAAAGACAAACGTGTAGTGCTCTTTGTTGAGCTCGTGCGCTCGATTCATTAACCACTTGAATCCTGTCAACGTGTGTTCCCACCGTGCTCCATACGCTTCAGCAATGCGGCCTAGTAGGGGAGAGCTTACAATGGTGGATAACACGAGCCGCTGCTCATCTGGCGAACTCAATGCAAGTAGGTAATCCCCAAGCAAAGCGCCAACCTCGTTGCCAGTTAAGAGATGCCATGCGCCTTGGGCATCGGGTGCTGCGACAGCCAGCCGGTCAGCGTCGGGATCGTGGGCAATGGCAAGATCGGCGTTTTCATGCTGTGCAAGCGAGAGAACCCGATCCATGGCGTGTGGTTCTTCAGGGTTGGGAAAGGCCACCGTAGGGAAATCAGGATCTGGCTGTGCTTGTTCTGGGACGACCATGGCGGGGCGAAAGCCCACCGTGGCGAGCGCTTCTTTGAACAGGGCAGCGCCCACACCATGAAGCGGGGTATAGGCAACGCAAAGTGAAGCGGGTGCGCGTTCTTTAGGAAGCAAGCTTTGGATATAATCGAGGTAAGCTTTTCGGACGGACGTGTCCATGTTGGTGATCAAGCCTGCATCGCGGGCGTTTTTTGCGGAGGTGCGTGCTATGTGAGGCGGCAGGGCTGCCAACTCAGCCAGCATACGTTCATCGTGCGGAGGAAGGATTTGGGCGCCGTTTTCCCAATACAGCTTGTATCCATTGTATTGAGGTGGATTGTGACTCGCTGTGATCATGATTCCCGCGGCTGCGTGCGTATGTTTGACAGAAAAGGCGAGAAGGGGCGTAGGCACGACATCATTAAAAATATGGACATGAATGCCTTGAGCGGTAAGGACTTCGCACGCGATTTCAGCAAACTCGCGGCTGTGATGGCGCGCATCAAAACCAATGCACACACCTCGATGCGCCGCATCGGAAATGACCCGTGGTAAATAAAGGCAAAGTGCTGCGGTGATGCGTTCAACCACGCTGACATTGAACTGCCCTTCTTCAGGGCCCATGACACCGCGCACCCCGGCTGTGCCAAACACAAGAGCAGAAGCAGTCATAATTTCATCTGAAGCAACATGGCACGGTAACCATCCCGAAAACTCGGGTACCGTAGGGTGTAGCCGGTTTCAAGCAGCTTGTCATTGCAACAACGCTTATTGGTGTTACGTGCAGAGGAAGTGCTTGGTAGTGCTTGAGGCGAAGAGGCATTGAGTTGGGCGGCTAACCATGTGAGCACGGTTTTGAGATCGGTGGGATCAGAATCCACGCCGATGTAGAGGCTGTCTGGGTTGCGTAAGCCCATCAAGTGATGCAGCGCACCTGCACAGTCGTCACGATGGATGCGATTGGTATACTGCACCATGTCAGTGGGATACGTGGCTTTGCCTTCGCGCACCTTGGTTAACAAACGTGTGCGAGTTGGCCCGTAGATGCCACCTGCGCGTAGGATGGTGTAGGGCAAGCCTGAAGCCCTTAGCAAGGCTTCGCTTTGTAGGAGGATTTGTCCGCTTGATTGTGTGGGTGTGGTATCTGAAGTTTCATCGACCCATTCACCTTGGGATTGTCCATACACTGAGGTGCTGGAGATCATGAAGACTCGTCGAGGCAGATGACGGCTGTGTTCGAGGGCGGCCAGCGTGTATTCAAGGCCTCGAAGATAAATCGCGGCGTAGGACTCGTTGTCACTTCGGTCGGGCGCTGCGGCAAACACGACGATGTCTGTCTGAGGAAGCCTGCTTAAGGTGCGTGGTACTGTAAGATCGGCTTCTACGGGTTTAAAGGCCACGGGGAGCTTGGAAACGTCCCTTCGAAGTCCCCAGACCACGTGTTGCTCTGCTGCCAAGCGTAATCCCAAGGCGGTGCCCACATAGCCGCAGCCGACAATCAAGACATGTGCCATAGAACGTCAATCCAATGTAAGCTGGCGTCCATGCAGGCACAAGCACGATTAAAAGGTAAAGTGGCTATTGTGACAGGCGCAAGCCGTGGAATTGGCCGTGCGGTTGCGCTGACGTTTGCGCGGCATGGCGCTGATGTGGTGATTGCCGCCAAGAGTGAGACTGAAACCGCTGCGCTGGAGGGCACCATTTACACTGTGGCCAAGGAAGTGGACGCGCTTGGGGCTCGTGCTTTACCCGTGCGTGTGGATGTACGCCAGGATGCCGATATCCAAGCCATGGTGGATAAAACCATGGCTACGTTTGGCCGAGTGGATATATTGATCAACAACGCAGGCGCGCTGTGGTGGCGCGACGTCCAAGAGACCCCCATGAAGCGGTTTGATTTGGTGATGGGTGTCAACGTGAGAGCGGCGTTTGCATGCACGCAAGCGTGCTTGCCCCACCTAAAAGCGCATGGCGCAGGTCATGTGCTGATGTATTCTCCTCCTGTGGATTTAAAGGCTTTGCGGGGCAAGGTTGCGTATTTGATCAGTAAATACGGCATGACGATGCTGGCGCATGGTTTGGCAGAGGAAATGGCAGGCAAAGGCGTAGCCGTTAACGCACTCTGGCCCGTGACGGCGATTGAAAGCCAAGCCACAAAGCATTTTCAATTGGGAGAGCCTTCCACCTGGCGCAAACCAGAGATTTTGGCGGATGCAACCTTGGAGATTGTGACGACTTCTCCTTCAGAGCTCAGTGGTCAAGCGCTTTTGGATGAAGACTTTTTGAGACAACGGGGCTGGACTGACTTCAGCGCTTACCGATGTGATCCCAATCACGAACCGCCTCGCGTCCATTTGCGGGATCTGCAGCACTAATGCCATGTGTTGAGTGGTGATGTTTGATCGGGCTGGCGTTGGTGTGATCTCAGGCAGGAAGGCCTTTTCTGCAAACGTCGTTTACAGCATGGCAAAACCTGTCGAGTTCTTCGGTGGTTGTAAATATGTGTGGAGAGATGCGTAACCCCTGGAACTCATCGTGGATCATCAGTCCGGTGAAGATGCGATGGGTGTTGAGCAAATATGTATAGAGGGCACGGGTATCGATGCCGTCGAGGTAGAAGGTAGCCATGGCGCATGACGCCGTATTGTCCATAGGCGTAAGAAAACGCACGCGTGTTTCTTTCTTGAGTCGGCTGATCCAATAGTTCTTGAGGTAGCGCAAGCGTGCGGCGATGCGTGCTCTACCGACTTCTCGATGAAACACGAGGGCTTCGCCAATGGCCAGGGTTGGGGCAATGGAATGAGTGCCAATTTCTTCGAACTTCCGGATGTCAGAGGCTTGTTTTTTGTCTGCGGCCATAAGGGGCCAAATAGTTGAAATTTTTGATTTTTTTACGTAAAGAAGCCCTGTGCCTTTAGGCGCGCCCAGCCATTTGTGCAAACTGGTGCCAAAATAATCGCAGCTAAGATCGGACTGTCTGAACTCGAACTGTCCAAACGAGTGGGCCCCATCCACGATGACTTCGATGCCGCGGGCTTGTCCCAACGAGCACAGTTGTTTCACGGGTAAAATGGTGCCCGTTAAGTTAATCTGATGGGACACTAATATCAGTTTGGTGTTGGGCGTGATGGCAGCTTCAAACGCCTTAACGACATCGTGAGGACTGAGGATAGGAACCTCGAGTTTAATGGTCGTGACCCGTAACCCTTCACGTGTTTCACGCTGGCGCAGCGTATTGAGCATGCGTGGATAGTCCTGTGTGGTTGTCAGGATTTCATCCCCTGTCCGTAGGTTCATGCCCATCAAAAGAATTTCTAAGGACTCAGAGGCGCTGCGAGTTAATGCAATTTCTTCTTTGTCGCACCCAAACATTTCTGCCATGCCCGCGCGAATCGCTTCTCGCTGGGGCGTTAGAACGTTCCAGATCATGTAAGGGGGGCAGTCTTCTTGTTGCCATTGGTAGCGTGTCAGGGCTTCGGTGACGATTCTTGGTGAGGCGCCGATGCCGCCGTTATTAAGATTGACCATGCCGCGGGTTACGGAAAAGGCGTTCTGAATCACAAACCAAAAGCGTTCGTCCTGCGCGGCTTGCGCAGGGCTTAGCGGGTGAATCTCTTGTGCGGCTGCATGGACCTCGTTGTGAAGGAGCGCCAGGTAGCCTGAGGAGAGGGTGGCAAGCCCCAATGTTTTACCGGCATGACTAAGAAAGGCCCTTCGGTCCATAAGCACCTGAAATCTGGATGGTTTATCTGGACATTACCAATAGACCATGCCTGCTATCGATAATTTCGTCATTTAGAGCTGCAACGCGATGAATTGATTGAAACAATTGAATTAGACCCCACATGGGGTTGTGTGATAAAAGGGCACCCTATGAAAAACACCGTGTTTTGTGCAATTTCTGTGGTTTTGTTGGCTCTAACGGGTTGTTCTGCCGAGATAGGCGACGATCAAGGTGCTGAGAGCTCGGCCCCTAAGGCCTTGCTTGGTGCAGACCTTGTTGTTAATGGAACGCTGCAAACCCTCGACGGCGAGCAGGTTTACGACAACATTTCCGTGATTAATGGTGGCACACTGCAAGTCACCGATTACGATACTACGGGGACAACAGGCACGCTTTTGTTGCGTGCACGGGTTTCTGTCACGGTGGATGCCACCTCAAGCATTGTCGCGAATGCGGCAGGCTTTAGAGGAGGGCTTGGAGGCGGATCGCCTACCGCAGGAGAAGGCTTGGGCGGTGGTGGCGCTGCGCCGAACGACGGTGGTGGCGGTGGTGGCCATGCGGGAGTCGGTGCGAATGGTACGCTAGATAACAACTGTGGAGTGACTGAAGGCCTTGGTGGCATATCCTACGGTTCTGCAGATGTCACAGATGTCACGATGGGTTCGGGCGGCGGCGGCGGCAAAGGCGGCGGTGCCAACGGAGGTGATGGCGGTGGAGCGATTGTCATCAGTGCGCCTACGGTCACGATTGCTGGCAACGTAAGCTCAAACGGTGGTCCAGGTGTAGTAGGCAGTGGCGATAGCAGCGGCGGTGGCTCCGGTGGCTCGATCATCATCGTAGCCAACAGCGTGGATTGTACGGGTACATTGAGTGCCGTAGGCGCTAATGGCGGTAACACCGACGATGATGGCGGTGGCGGTAGTGGCGGTTGGGTGAAAGTTTCTGCCCAAAACACGCTTAATGCATGCACGGTTCAGACGGGTGGCGGCACGACAGGCAGCTGTGGAACTCAAGGTGGTTCCGGACAAAATCCCACGGATACAGACGGCTTAGCTGGGAGTTACTGTGGCAACTCCACCACCGAGGCTTGGGAAGGCTGTGATGATGGTGGGACTGCGGATAGCGATGGCTGCAACAGCCAATGTTTGATTGAGACTGGTGACCCTGCTCCGTGTGAATTCAGCACGCAGTGCGTTTCCAATATTTGTACAGGAAGCTTTGGTTCTCCGGGTGAATGTGCAAGCTGTGTCAACGACGTTCCAGGTGATGGGCAAGATACAGGTTGTTCGGGCGGCGCACCCATTTGTGATGTTTCGGGCACGCCGACATGCGTTGTATGTATGGATGACGCTACTGGAACGAACGCGGACATTGGCTGTAGTGGAGGCACCCTCTACTGTGACACGACTGGCACACCTGTCTGTGTGGCTGGCTGTTCGGACGATGGCACAGGCGATGTGGTTGATCAGGGCTGTAGCGACCCCACGCGGCATTGTGATGAGTCAGGCTCTAATCCGATATGTATTGTTCCAGCATGTGAAGACGATGCCGACGGTTCTGGAGTTGACGAAGGGTGTACCGATCCTGCACGGCATTGCGACCTGTCTGGATCGAATCCCGCGTGTGCCACGCCGGCATGTGAAGACGACCAAACTGGTACCACTCCCGATACGGCATGTTTGTCACCTACGGAGTTCTGTGACGAAAGTGATGCCGTGTCTAATCCGATGTGTGTGGCAGCGTGTTCGGATACCCAATCGGGTAACGGTGGCTTGGACGACGGATGTACAGAGTCAGGCGGTAGCGAGCTAGCCAACGCCTGTGATGTGTTAGCAAGCAATCCTACCTGCGTAGACTGTACAGAAACTGCAGACTGTGATGGTGATGATTTCTGTAACGTTGCAATTCACGAGTGTGCGCCTGGATGTGAGTCCGACGACGATTGTAATGACACGCTTGAGACGCCTGTGTGTGACACCTCGGGAGTACAAGGGGTGTGTGTGGAATGCACTGCGAATAGTGATTGTGGTGCTTCACAAGTCGTTTGCTCAGAGACCGCATGCTTTGCGGACGTGGATGAAAATGGTGTTCCCGATGTCATCCAATGTCCCGATGGCTTCCCTTGTGACGATGACGAGCCGGATGCAGGTGTCCCCGATGCGGGAGCCCCTGACGCCGGGCGAGATGGTGGGAGCCCAGACGGCGGGAGCCGAGGTAGCGCTGGTGTGGCTGGAGGCGGCGGTTGCAGCGTGACTGCTACCCCTGTGTTCACGTCCTCGCTTTGGAGCATGCTTGGGCTCTTGGGTCTGGTCGTAAGGCGTCGTCGCCGCCGTAGCTAACAGGCCTAGTTCATTATGAGTGTTCCTTGGGATGGCTGGGCAGCAGTCATCTCAAGGAAATCGCTATCGAAGTGGCCATGATTGCTGTTCCAATGAAACAGCGTTGGTGGCCAGTTGTGAGCGAAGTTCTTGGATAGAAGCGCGTTCTTGAGGACTTCTGCGTAGTGCGGTGCTAAGCGTGTGGACCAAGGGTTCAAGTTCGGGGGTGGCAGCGAGCGCTTCAAGTTCCGGCGGAACGCCGTCGTGTGCAATGTGGAGTGTGATGGTTGCGATTTCGGAGTTCGCCTGAAACAGAGGTTTTCCTGTCAGAAGCTCAAACGCCAAGCAACCAAAGGCATAGATGTCGGCAGGCATGGGAGGAGGAGAGGGATCATTGGGGTTTAGGCTCCAAATCTCCGGAGCCCCGTAAGCCGTAGTCGCGCATCCGGGCCTCATGCGTGTGCCAGCTAGGCCAAAATCAACTAAGACAGGAACGGGGCCGTGAAGGTCGAGTTCATTTGACGTGGCTGATCTCAAAATGATATTGGACGGTTTGAGATCCAAGTGCGCAATGCGTACGTCATGCATGGCTGTAAGTCCGGCAGCAATACCATCCAGGATGTTAAAAACAGTGCGCATGGTGAGGTCACGAAGTGTAATGGCCCGCTCCAACGAGACTCCTTCAATGAGCTCCATGACCAAAATTGGTTTCGGTTTAACACCTGCATCGAAGGTAACGAATTTGGAAAGGTTGGGATGTTCGGGCAATGCCAAAAGGGCGCCTGCTTCCTCGCGAAACATCTTGCTAAACTCTGATTCCGATAACGTTCGAGCGACATTACCGCTGTATTCGGGAGTTTTAAGCGCAAACAATTTGGCATCGGGTTGGTGTCTTTCTTCGCTGCGCTTTGCAACAAACACAGAGGCGACGCCGCCGCTTCCGAGTTTGCGCAACACATAGAAGCCGCCAAGTGTTCGTCCAGGCGGAAGCCAAGGTGGCAAAGAAGGCGTTTTAGCAAGTTTAGGCACACGATGTGTGTGATCTTCTGGCGCGGCTTGATTGGGGCGACTCAGCAGACGAATCAACACGGTGGCACATAGATCGGCAATGCTTGTGGGAAGCGTGGCCTGCAGTGCATCTGCTGCAGACATGACGGTAGGTTGAAGCTGGCTTCGATCATTTCGGAGTGCGTGTTGCACTGCAACTTCAACCGCATTGACGCGCTGGCTGATTTCTAGAGCGTTCGTCGTGTCGTCAATGCTCAACCGCCTCCGTGCTCCCGAAAGCAACAAGGCGAGCGTTTGAGCCGCTTGGCTCAATGAATGAAAGGGCTGTGCACCCTGAGGCGCCGTGAGCTCAGTGAGGCTGCGCGCAGCTATCAGAGCTTCGAGGCTCGTGGTGAGTTGAAGTAGTACGTGACGCAGTGCTTCTAGGCGTGGAGATCCCGCAACTAAGCTCGAAGTAAACTCCGATAGGTTATCAAGACTGTGGCCAATCGATCCTGAGGAACTCGCATGAGCCATGGTGAAAGAACGTGTCAATGCAGCATAGCGACGGATAGGAGTTTCAAGCTCGGCTAACATCGACGCTTCGGCTACGATTTCAAGATCGGAGTGGCTTAAATTGAATCCCATCCAGACCAAAAGCGCATCGGAGACTTCACACAACTCGTCGCGAATGAGAGCGTCGAATGCACGTGTTGAGGTGGCGAAGAGCAATCGGTGTAAAGAAGCATCTGGACTTTTGGTGCATTGAGCCAATAGCTCTCGTGTCGTAGATACTCGAGAGGCTTTGGTCTCAGATGCTCGTGGCGTCGACTCCGCAGCAGTCCAATCGGCATCTACGAGATGAAGCAGGGTTCGCAGCCGATGCTGATGCCACGTGAGAGATGTGTTAGGTGAGCTTTCTGTTTGAATAGGGTGGGCGGGGTGAACAAGCCAGTGAGACGCTTGGACTAAAGCGTGTTCAAGCGATCCGAGTGATGCCGGATGGGCATCACGTGTATCCAAGCGAAGCAGATTGCGTAACGTAGGCCTTTTGAGGAGCCCTGCATCGATGTTGCGAATCAGCTGAAACGCACTCAATAGGTCCTGATGGGTTTCTATTCGAATGTTAGAAAGTTTATGGCAGGCGCTTTGTACTTGCTCAAGCGTCCGTTCAGCTTGGATGGCGGCGGCTTTGGCGCCTTGATCGATAAAACATTCCAGCCCTGTCATGGTTCGTCGCAGAATGGCTTCGCTTGGCGAAGCGCTGTCTGGGGAAAGTTCCTGGATGAGACAGGTGTAAAGTGCTTCTTGCCCTATGTCTCCTTGTGCAGTTTGCTGCGCCATGCGGGAAAGTCGGAGGCGCATGGCTTCAAACGCTTCGTTGCCGACTTCCAGCCCTTGTTGGCGAAGTTCAACAAAAGTCTCGGCCACAGAAACAGAAGCGTGTTGAGCAAGCCGTAGAAGTAGCTCCGAAGCAGCTTCGGGTTCAACTTCGGCTGCTCGGGGGATGCCCAATACCATGGCGTTGGCGATGCCAGGGTCCCGTTCGTTAAAGGAATCTTCCAAAATGCGTTGACAACGCTCTAAGACGGCTTCCGGACGCAGGGCCATGCTTGCGGTAAGAGAAGTTGCGGCTCTTCGCCACCCACCAACCGTGCCAGAGGCACGAAGTTCGCGGTCAATTTCATGGTCAAATGAGGAGATATGGTCGCACAGAAGCCCTCGTGCTGTGGCGACATGCGCCCATACCAGGGATTCACGATCTTGGAGTAAACGATTCCAAGCGGATTTCACGGAGGGCGTTTCAAAAATATGAAGCCCCGTGGCATCGCCTTGCGAGGCACGAAGCGCAGCCTGGCGTGCTGCCCGTTCCAAGAGACGCGCGGCAAGCCTGCGTGAAGGAAGAGAGCCCGTCGAAGGCAAAGAAAGCCATTGAGTTTCAAGCTGAGGCCGAGAAATCAAAGCCAGCGCCAACGCATCGACGTGTGCAGGGCTGCCAAGGGGCAAATCCAACGAAAGCGCCACACGGGCTTGTATGTCAGGGCCCGCCAAGCCACGGCGGGAACTGATTGCCAATGCGGTGGCCAATGCCACAAACGTTGCAGCATTTCCGTCTCTCAAATGCATGGCAACGCGTCTGCCCAGTTGGTGGCGTTCAGGCCCCACGGGGATGGCCGCAGCAAGCTCATACAATCCTACCGCGGCTGCAGGTGCAGAGAGCCAGTCGAGGTTATCAATGAGGTTGTGCGATAGAGCAAGGCGCACACTTGAAAGTACTGCTTCGGGAGGAAGCCCTTCCAAAGGAACAGGCCGCTGGTCAAGCGCTGCGGCACCTAGGCTCGCGATGCTTTGACGCCAGAGTGCCTCAAGCTCGTCGTGGCTTTTAGCCAAGTGCATCTGTAGCAGCCCGGAAATGAACACGCCTGTAACTATAGCAAAGCCAACGGCGAGGTATCACGCTTTAAGCGTGGCGCATCAGAAGACGAGTCACTAGAGGCACCGCGTTACTGGAACGCACCGGGCCTTGGCGCAGCATGTAGTCAAAGTGCATCTCTTGTCCTACCATGACGTCTGTGAAATGGACGTTGACGATATGGCCAGGCTGTTCTTTTGCGAGTTCAGTAAGCTCCGTATCATGGGTTGCAATTATGCCGAACGCGCCTCGTTCAAGCAGGTGGATGAGCACTGCGCGTGATGCTTCATGGCGGGCTTGAGCATTGGTGCCACGTAACAGTTCATCCAGTAGGAAAAAAACAGGTGGCTTCTGAGCTGCGTTCTCTAACGTAGCGTCGAGCCGCTGTAGCTCGGCATGGAAGTAGCTCGCGCCGGTTTGTAGAGAATCTTGAATCCGCATGCTTGCCCGTAGGCGGCACAGAGATAGTCGCATGTGACTGGCGCATACAGGGCCTCCGGCCAATGCGAGTGCGGTGTTTACTCCCACGGCTCGGAGCAAAGTGCTCTTTCCAGCCATGTTGGATCCGGTGATGATCATAAGGCTTTTAGGGCCAAGCAACGACACATCATTGCTGACACGAATGTCTGGTGCAAGGAGAGGGTGTCCTAAGGCGTGGGCTTGCCACGTTCCTTCCTCTTCCTCAATGGTAGGAAATGTGGCGTGAGGTTCGGTAAATGCATAGCTGCCTAAGGCACACAACGCTTCAAGTGTTGCGGTGGTTTCAAACCATGCTGGTGCTTGATGAGCGTAGTGTTGTTTCCATGCATTGAGCCGCAAAGCACAGTTGAGATCCCAAAGAAAAAGAGGGTTGATGAGAGCATGTAATAGGCCTTGTTGCCGGAGTTCTGCGATACGTACCAAGCGACGCAGTTTATGCAGGCCTTGCAGTGCGGCTTGCGCTTCTGCGTGTTGTGCCTTCAAATATGGCGCGCTAAAATTTGCGTCTGCTGTAAGCTGAAACATTTTGCTAAACACATCGGCAAAATCAAACCGTGCGGTTAACCAATCGAGAGCATCGGATGCGCGGTTTTGAAACCTGAGCCATACAGCAAGCTGTATTCCAAAAGGCAAAAGCCAAAGGCTCGCTGGGATGTAGTGTAGAATGCTAAGCGCTATGCCACTGCATGTGACCGCGGGCAGGGCCAACGTGAGGATAGGGTTAAGAAACCGTTCTGTCGTGGTAGGTGATGTTTTCAGATACGTCAAAAACGGTGTGACATCCAAACGGCGCATGTCTTTTCCTATGGCAGCGCACTCCAGTTCTTGGCGGAACTCCAGGCAGTCTCGCAACTCTTGGATGGCGCTTTGGCGTTCTTCAATGGTTGTCTTGGGCGCATGATGGCATAGCCATCCGATAAGGCGCTCGGCGCCTTGTACCGTGTGAGTCGTATCCATCCGTTGAAAAAGACTTCCTGGGCCTACCAGATCGAGATCCCAAGCGTAGTTATGATCCTTCGGAACAAGGTCTGCTCCATAGGCGGGGAGTTCTTGAAAGCGGCCTTGCATGCGCATTAGGTGTCTTGTGTGAATGCCTTTACGCTGTTCTGCAAGGTCAAGACGCGTACGGAGCTTGAGCATCCAGACTCCCAACAGAATGAAAGCAGTGGTGCTTAGAATAGCTCCCCATAGATACACAGGGGTGCGATTGCTCCACCACGCAATGAGACACACGCTTGCTATAAGAAAGAGAGCAAACCTAGGCCATCCAAAGCGGACGAAGCTGCGTTCGAGGCGGTTGGCTTCTTCGGCAAACCGATCGTGACATTCTTGATGCGTTTGAAGAGGATGATTCATTGTTGTGAGTATTACCGTTGCAATGCTGCTCGGATGAGCTCGAGTTGTGTTTCAATGCGGGCGTCAACTTCGCCAAGTTCTGTGCTGATCACACAACTGCCGCGGCTCAAGCCAGGATCTTCTATAAAAGACATGAATTCAAGCGCTTCATGCGTTGTTTTCGTTTCAAGTGGGTCGGCTTCAAGCAGTGCTTTGTCCTCTGGATGCACAAAGATGCGAAGCTGCTT
>CAZXFW010000011.1:0-88708 GCA_964640175.1 uncultured Polyangiales bacterium
GCTCCGTAGAATTGGCTTTCCCTGTGCAATTCCTGCCGTTTGGCATGAGCTTGATCGTAGTCTAAGGACCCTGCGCGAAGGTCAGCGTCAATGGCCATTTGTTTGCCTGGCATGGCATCAAGAGTAAAACGCGCGCCTACTTCTGCAACGCGTTCAGATCCTTTGGCAATTACTAGATATTGCACAATGGTGAGAATAAAAAACACGATGGTGCCTACGACGTAGTTTCCTTGCACCACGTAGGTACCAAAGCTGCGGATCACGTCGCCTGCATCCGCTTGTACAAGGATGAGGCGAGTAGAGGAAATGTTCAGAGCTAAACGGTAGAGTGTACTGATCAATAGGATCGTAGGAAAAGAAGCAAACGCGAGGCCATTGGGTATGTGTGTTGCCGCTAGAAGCAATACGACTGCAAACGCGAGATTAGTGGTAATGAGGATGTCTAATACGGTAGTATGGAGTGGGATGATCATCATCCCCACGATGAGCACGACAAACACCGTCAAGGCGATCTCAGGAGCTTCTATGGCTTTTAGGCGATGTGGGCTTGGCGTAGTCTGCCACTGCCATAGCCGCGACAAAGCCTTCATGGTGCTATAGAGCCTTTCGTCCTTCGAAGGCTCGTTCCATAGTGACATGATCCGTAAATTCGAGCTCGCCACCATGGGGCACTCCACTGGCGATGCGGCTAACAATGATTTCAAAGGGGCGAAGCAGCTCTGCAAGATACAATGCGGTAGCTTCTCCTTCGACACTGAGAGGCGTGGCAATGATAACCTCTTTGAGGATGCCCTGACGAACATGTTCGAGAATCGGAGTTACTTGAATATCTTCAGGATGCACACCGTCTAATGGCGCAAGCAGTTGGTGAAGCACAAAGTAAACTCCGCGATAGGTATTTGTGCGTTCAACGGCAACGAGGTCTTGAACTGTCGCAACAATGCATACGGTTGATGTATCACGGCGATGATCAAGGCAGATGGCACACAGTGTTTCTGAACCATAATTTCCACAGCGTTGACATTTTTTGACGCGGTGATGGAGCTCAGAGAAGATTTTGCTCAAAGCATGAGCGTATTCGGGTTGTTGTCGTAGTACAAAAAAACAAAGGCGACTGGCGGTTCGTTCTCCAATACCAGGAAGTCGAGCAAGTAGTTCTACAAGTTCTGCAATGGGATCGGAGGGACGTAGCGAGGCGATCGAAAGGGGTTTAGCTATCGACGAGAGCTTCATGAGACGGTTACTTTAGTCTACGTCTACACGTACATCAATCTTAGAGGATGCTTCTGAGAAGATTTCCAAGGCGTCCTTCACGGCAGGATGAGCGAGGGCCTGTTGACGGACCTTTTCCTGACGGGCCTTAATTTGATCTCCTTTTTGCTTAACGAGACTTTCTCTGCTGGTGGGAGCAGCCCGTGTAATTTCCACTTTAGGAAGGCTGCCAGCGTCTAAATTCATCACGTGGGCAGCAATTTCAGCGACAGCAGCGAGGGCTTCCGGGCTATCGGCCTGGTGGGCGTAAAACGACTGTTTTTCAAACGCGATCACGATATGATGTGGCTCTAAGCTCTCAATGACGCCATGTTCTAGTACGGCTGCTAGCGCAGGTCGACTGGTCCGTAAGCGACTTACCACCGCCTCCCACAGTGCGGGTGTGGAAGAGGGTGAAGGGGATGGCTGGGAAGAAGTGGTACGTGCTGGCTTGGGTGTGGCATGAGGTGCACGTGCGGTGTGCGATGGCTTTGGAACAGGGTTTGAGCGTGCAGGGCGCGAGGGTGTAGGGGTTGGCTCTGTGGAAGGCTCTTGTGTTAATCCTTCAAGCTCTTCCAAAAGACAGTGCATGTCACGCAGAGCAGGGCTAGCAGCAATCCGCAATAAGCCCATTTCAAGATCCATGCGCGGAGAGGATGAGTGCACGATATCGTCTAGCAATTTAGAAAGCATGCTGTAGACGCGTTGCAGCTCTAACCCACTCATAGAAGCAAGCAAGGTGCGAGCCTTGGCTTGTTCATCATCCGTCATGTCGAGGAGTTCGCTCGTTTCTCCAGTCGTTTCAAGTATGACGAAATCACGCATCACTCCCAACAACTGTTTTAACGTATGAGCAACGTCCATGCCTTGTTCGCACACCGTATCAATCACATGGAGTACGTGTTTAGGATCGTGCTCCAAAAGCGCATGGGCAAGTTCAAACACCACGCGGCGATCGGCTATCCCCAGCATGGAAGCCACTTTCGCGTAATCGAGCTGCTCTCCTGCGAACGCAACAATTTGATCTAATAAGGTGAGCGCATCGCGCATAGAGCCTGCAGCTTCACGTGCCACCATACTGATAGTTTCGGTGTCAGCGGAGATGGCTTCCTTAGCGAGAATTTCCTGGATACGATTTGCAATGACAGAAGATGGAATCAGGCGATAGTCATAGCGTTGGCAACGTGAGCGAATGGTGATTGGTACTTTATGTGCTTCCGTTGTGGCCAAGATGAATTTTACATGACTTGGTGGCTCCTCCAATGTTTTAAGCAATGCGTTAAAAGCACTGTTTGAGAGCATGTGTACTTCATCTACGATGAGCACTTTAAATCGATCGCGTGCAGGTTGAAATGGCAAAGTTTCTTGAAGGCGACGGACGTCTTCAACGCTGTTATTTGACGCCCCGTCGATTTCAATCACGTCCATGTCAGTTCCAGCAGTGATTTCCTTGCAGGGTGCACACGTGTTGCAAGGGTCGATACTGGGGCCTGTCTCACAATTGAGAGCTTTCGCAAGAATACGGGCTGTTGTGGTTTTTCCGACGCCTCGAACCCCAGTCAGCAAGAAGGCATGGGCTACACGGTTGCTCGTGATGGCATTGCACAACGTGCGTGTGACGTGTTCTTGCCCTATCAGATCTGAGAAGCGTTGGGGGCGGTATTTGCGTGCGAGGACAGTATAGCTCATAGTGGAATTTGTACGAGCTATACTACTCTGCTAAAAGTGATGCCACTATGAACGGGCGATGGCTTGGTATATTGTGGATTTTATGGGCAGTTTCCCCAGTATCTGCGCAGGACGTGCGGGTTTTAGCAAGGCAACACTTTGAAGAAGGTGTACGCCGGTTTGACGCGCGAGATTACGAAAGTGCTTTGATAGAGTTTCACGAAGCGTATAGGCTCAAGCCACATCCCAGCGTGCGGGTCAATATCGCCAATTGTTACGAGCGGTTAGGCAAGCCGGTTGAAGCGGTTACGCATTACGAGGCCTATTTAGAAGAAGCTGGTTCGACACTTGCCGTGGCAGAGCGGCGCCAAATCAAACGTACAGTCACTCGACTGCAGCACAGTATCGGGACACTCACTCTGGAGTTATCGCCGCCTGGTGCCAATGTGCGCATCGATGGGCAGCCTTTGATCCAAAACGATCGTGGATCTATTTCTTTATCTCAAGGGGGCCACATCCTGGAAGTGGACGCGGTGGGCTATGCCTCTGAGCGACGTCAGATAGCCATTCATGGAAAAGAGCGCACCGTGGAGACAATTGCGCTTTCTCCCGCGGTCTCTAAGCCTACGGCTGAGCCTGCAACCACAGACACCAATTCGGCTGATGAAGGGGCGCTTCACTTTAGGCTTACGACTCCCGTGCTTGTGGCAGGCGGGGTGACAGCGGCGTTACTTGTAAGCGCAATTGTGACCGGCGTTTTGGCGCTTAACGCGGACAGCGACTTCGACGATGCGCTGGCCCGGTCCCGCAATACGAGCTTAAGCAATGAAGAGCGGCAACGTGCCGTCCAAGAAGGTGAAGATGCAGCAGATAGTGCGAACACGCTTGCGACAGTGACAGATGTATTACTCGTAAGCACGGTCATTGGAGCAGGAGTCACGACGTTTTTGTTGTTTAACGAGGCTGAAAGGAGACCTCAAAACGCGCAAGCTCACCGCGACAAGTTTATGGCGAGTCCGTATTTTGATGCGCATCAGGCAGGGCTGACATTGAAAGGCCGGTTTTGAAGATGAGAATCGTTGGATTGGTATCGACCTTAATCCTGTATGGTTGTAGCACCATCGTCGATGCGGACAGTTCCCGTTTGCAGGATTCTGGTGTTCCAGTGGAGTGTGATCTCGACTGCAACGACAATGTAGAGTGTACGCGCGATGAGTGCACTAACAATGCGTGTCAGCATGTGCCTATCAGTGGGCGTTGCGACACAGGCTTTGTGTGTGATCCCAATGCCACTGGATCAGGCTGTGTGCCTGAAGACTGCGATCTCGATTGTACCCAAATTCCAGGGTGTCCTGGCGATAGCTGCTACGATTGCGATCAAGCGGGCTATTGCAATGCCACGGGGAGTGCGTGTCTCTATCATTTCCGTGATGCGGATGAAGATGGGCATTCTGTGGCACAGGCTGGTTCAGACGACTGCAGCGAGCTTGATCCCAATGCCGATGACTGCGATGACACTAACCCTGATCGTCACCCTGATCATCCTGAAGTGTGTGACGGATTAGATAATAATTGTGACGACGTCGAAGACAACGGGCCTTGTCTTGGTGACAGGTGCACCAATCCCCTTGAGATCACATTGTCAGACGGAAGCTTTATTCACGAGGGGGAGCTACTCTACTATGAAAATGATTTTTTCTCTCCTATCGATGACCCCATGGGCAGCCACTGCAATCAGTCGGGTGGTCGGGATGTCGTTTACAGGTTCCAAGTAAGTCAGCGTGTGGATCTTCATATCAAAGCTGAGTCTACCAGCAGCCCTGCCATCGATCCTGTCCTTGCGGTTCGAAGTGCATCGAGTTGTTCTAGTGGTGGCCTAAACGACTTTACCTACAATGGGACGTGTCATAACGATATCAATGCAGCCAATACGAATAGCAGTATCTTCATACAGAGCTATGGAGGCGCAGGATCCAAGCCACTCTTTATTCTGCTTAAGGGTTACAACAGCAGCTCTACCGGTTCTTTCAAGCTTACGGTAACGGCAACTGCAGCCACAGGGCCGATGTGCAGCAATAGCGATAGTCAAATCATGAACATCTCCGAAGGCGGCTTGTTAATTTCGCGCCTTGGTCCCGATGGGAACAGTTCCGGCGCGTTTGGGAATTGTGAAGATGGAGAGGGAAGCGCCTACGGTGACAGCGCTGCCAGATTTAATCTTGCTTCGGCTGGCGTCCAAGGCTCTGGAAGTTTAGAAGCGGTTTCCTCTTCCTTTAATCCGATTATGTACCTATTCAAGGATAGCTGCAGCGGAACCCAGGTGATCTGCACCGAAGAAGGAAACCCGTTAGCGTTGGGATTTCTCGGTTGGAATCTCGACCTTGGTACCAAGAACTACGTGATCATCGACGGCGGTGATGAAGATGACCTCTTTTTCTTGCGCTATCAACCACCGGAGCCGTAACCTTGAAAATCTTTCATTTTCAAGGGCCTGTGTGTGTCAGACCGTTAGATTTCAAACTCGGCTAAATCGAGGATTTCGCGTATGCGGTAAAGGAAGCTGTTGGCTCCCACGCCATCGACAATGCGATGGTCGTAGGTGAGGGCCATGTGCATGATGGGGTGGATTGCCATCAGATCTTCTCCATCTTTTTCGACGACCACGACCCGCTTTTTGATTTCACCGATACGCAGAATGCCTACGTTGGGTTGGGAAATAATGGCGCCTCCGACGAGATTTCCCATGCGTCCTGGATTCGAGATGGTAAACGTCTTTCCAGCCAGGTCATCAGGAGTAAGCTTGCCTTCACGGCTTCGCTCAGCGATTTCGTCGATGGCTTTGGCGAGCCCGCGCACAGAGAGCTCATCCGCGTTGCGGATGACCGGCACAACTAACCCATCGGGCGTGTCCACAGCAATGCCAAGATTGATATCTTTGAGCAACACATACGCGTCGTCCAGCACACGAGCATTAAGAATACGGTACTCCCGCAATGTTCTGGCACAGGCTGCGGCCACAAAGGCGAGATAGGTAAGATTAATGCCCTCGCTCTTGAGTTGTTTCTTATTGGCGTCTCGTAAGAGCGTGGTTTGATGCATGTCGCATTCGGCAAAGGTCACCACCTGTGGCGAGGTGTGCTTGGAGTACAGCATGTGCTCGGCAATGATTCTGCGGCGGCGGGTAAAGGGCACCACTTCGTCCCCCGGCTTTTTCACATACGGGGGCACGTGAAACTGAGGCGCGGCTGGCGTAGGGGCCTTGGCCATGGGTGCGCCGCCATGGGTGGTTAATGCTTTAGCCCGCTCCGCACTTGTCAACGGTTGGTTGTCCGTACTGCCGGAGGTCAAGCCTTGTTCACGTGCAGCCTTTCGAATGGAAGGCGGGGCATGCAGCGTTGTTTCTTCGGTGGTCACCGAGACAGGCGGAGGGGGCTCTGGAACCACCGGCTCGCTGCTCTTGGCCTGTACGGGTTGCGGCTGTGGGGGCAGTTGCGACTTCGTATCAGCCTGCTTCCTGCTTTTGGTCTCGCCCGTTTTTTTGCTCGTAGCTGCCTCATCGATTTCACACAATCCTTGGCCTACGGCGATGGTTGCGCCTTCCTGAGCGAGGATTCTAGTGATTGTCCCTGCCGAGGGTGCAGGCAGTTCACTGTCTGCTTTGTCGGTAAGGACTTCGACCAAAGGCTGGTCTTTTTCAACACGGTCACCTTCTTGGACCAGCCATTTGCCAATGGTGCCTTCGAATACGCTTTCGCCCAACTGGGGCATGGTTACGACAGCCATGCGCGGTTTCTAGCGTCATTTGATGCATAGAGCAATAGAATGAACCTGTTCAAGGGCGTAGGTGGATGTAAGGGGATAACCTCCCTAAATTCTTGACTAATCAAGAGTGCGTGCCATGGTGATCAAGGGTAGTCTTTGGCTTAGGATTTGGGGGAGGGGTGCATGCGATCGTGGCATTGGCTCGTGCTTGGCGTGCTGTTGTGTCTGTGTGCGTGCTCGGGGGATAAGCCCAGTAACAATGGGTATGGCAAAGCGTGTGCGGGAGGTCCTAGCGAGGGTGGCTGTGGTACAGCATGCAAGAACAATTCTTCAGCATGTGCTGCAGGTCTATATTGTGCGTCGGATGGGTTTTGCCATGCGGACTGCAGCATCGAAAGAGAGATCCTTTGTGACAATGGATTGGTATGCGTCAGCAATGGGTATTGTGTGGATTACGGGACACCTGATGACGATGGGGGTGTGTGCGGGAACGTGAAAATCACGGGCAAGAATGCCAAGCCCAACGTGATGCTCATTGTGGATCAGTCTAGCAGCATGGATGCTGATTTCGGCGACGGCGCCAATCCCCCATCCCGCTGGAACGTTCTTCGCGATTTGTTGATTGGTAGATCGGGCGACCGTCCTGCTGGCTTGGTATACGATCTGCAGGACCAAGTGCAGTTTGGCTTTGTGGTTTATTCAGCCAGAGCAGTGGGTGATTCCCCCGTACAGCAAGCGGATACAGTATGTCCCATGCTCAACAATCCTGGCAGCATGAACAACGAGCAATCGATTATTTCCTTTGCTTTGAATAACTATACGGAAATCAGTGGGTTTTATGGCCCTGCCGGAATGGTCGATGAGACCCCGACTGGGGATGCCATCACGCTGATCACTGATAAAATCGGCACCCCGAGTAGCTACGAAGATCCGGTGGTGTTCATTTTGGCGACGGATGGCGAGCCAGACCGTTGTGAAGCGCTTAATCCTAACAATAATAATCCTGCTGCACAAAATGAGGCGATCGACGCCGTGTCATCTGCGTACGATCTAAGCATCAAGACATTCGTGATTGCGATTGGTAATGAAGTGTCTAACACGCATGCCCAGGCAGTGGCTGCGGCAGGGCAAGGCATCAGTCCCGTTCCGCCCCTGACCAATGAGCTGTTTTACAGGCCGAGTGGAAAAGATGCGTTGGAAGAAGCGCTTGAAACGATTATCCGTGGGGAGCGGCCGTGTACGTTTGAGATCGATGGCACCATCGAGGACATGGATCGTGTGTGTGAAGGCTCGGTGCGTTTGTTTACAGAGGCCGAGCCCGAGGGCCGTGAGCTTGCATGCAACGATGCCGATGGATGGGGAGCGGTGGATGCCGATACGATTGAGATCCGTGGTCAAGCATGCACGGACTACCGTTCAAGCAACCAGGCGTCGGTGGAAGGGGTGTTCCCCTGTGGTATCGTGGACGGCGGGTTTGTGTTTTAGAGGGTGGGCCATGAAGGACTTGAACCTTCAGCCAATGGATTAAGAATCCACTGCTCTACCAATTGAGCTAATGGCCCTAGAGGCGGTGTAACGAAGCGCGCCCGGGAGGATTCGAACCTCCGACCTGCGGATTCGAAGTCCGATGCTCTATCCAGCTGAGCTACAGGCGCAACAGGGGTAACCATGTCAAAGAAACGGGGTGGGCGACGGGAATTGAACCCGCGACCACTGGAGCCACAATCCAGTGCTCTACCACTGAGCTACGCCCACCACAGAAGCGCGGCAGAGTGTAGTCGTCCATCCACAGAACACAAGAGGGGAAAATAGCTCAATTCAATGAATCCCGTAGTCTTTGATTTTGTAAAGGAGGGCCCGGTGGCTAATTTCGAGCAGGCGGGCTGCTGTTGTGCGATTACCCTTGGTTTTTTCCAAAGCCCGCCGGATGAGGCTTTCCTCGATATGACGCACGGTCTTTTTGATGGAAAGCTCGTGTCCGGAAAGCGCCAGGGATACTGGGCTATGGGTCTCGTTTAGACGCTCTGGAAGATCGTGTTCACTAAGGGTTTCGCGCTCTGCAAGCACACAGGCTCGCTCAATGGTGTTCTCAAGCTCTCTGACGTTGCCGGGCCAAGGGTAGTCCATCAGCATCTTGATGGCTCTTGGGCTTAGCCCATGGATACGCGTTCCTAGCCGCATGTTGCTCTTATCCATGAAGTGTTCGAGGAGCAACATAATGTCTTCTTTGCGATCGCGTAAGGGAGGGATGGCAATCTGTAACACATTCAAACGGTAGAACAGATCTTCCCGAAAACGTTTTTCGTTCACTTCGCGTTGTAAGTCGCGGGTGGTCGCAGTGACGACTCTTACATCGACGCGTTTGTCTTCTACATCTCCAAGTCGACGAATGGTGTGTTCTTGCAAAGCACGAAGAAGCTTGACTTGGAGCGCAAGTGGCATTTCACCAATTTCATCCAAAAACAACGTGCCGCCGTGAGCTTCTTCGAAGAGTCCCCGCTTGTCGGTGCTGGCGTCGGTAAACGCGCCGCGTTTGTGTCCGAAAAGCTCACTTTCTAACAAGGTTTCTGGAATAGCGCCGCAGTTGACGGCTACAAAAGGGCTGTTTTTTCGGGAGCTGTGGCGGTGCAGCGCTCGGGCGACAAGTTCTTTACCCGTGCCGCTTTCTCCTGTGATGAGCACGGTTGTTTTGAATTCTGCTGCTTTGGTGATCGTCTTGAACACCTGTTGCATGGCGTCACTCTTGGCAACAAGCTCATCGAACTGGTGCTTTTTCCGAACGGCTTGTCGCAGCGCGATATTTTCACGACGAAGAAGCTCGCGTTCTTTCGCTTTATGTAGCGCTATCAGGACTTCATCTTGTTTGAACGGTTTAGAAACATAGTCATAAGCACCTGCTTTCATGGCTTCAATGGCGAGGTCTACCGACCCATAGGCGCTCATCACAATCACCGTGGTGCCTAACGAGCGCGCCTTAAGTTCGCTACAAAGTTCGATGCCGCTCATGCCGGGCATGCGTACATCCGCAAGCACAAAATCAGGGCCAAAGGTTTCCACGCGATCGAGCGCTTCTTCGGCGCTCGAGGCTGTCTGGACATCGTAGCCTTCTTTACTCAGCAAGGTCCGTAAGACCAGTCGCAGGTTTTCTTCGTCGTCGACCACCAACACTCGGTGCATGCGCTATCTTAGAATTATTTGCATACCCCTGACACCTAATGCGCATTTACGTAGGTCGTACATCGATATACATGGCTTGTTTTGTTTTCAAAAATGACAGTTATGGCAGTTTTATTCGAAAAAAATGACATATGAAAAAAATGCACACTTCGCTGAGTAGGAGGGTTACTATGGCGCAGAGTTTGCATTTGGTCCGAGCAGCACCTGAAAGGTGTGTGTAGGCCTAACTTGTAATAATCTATGATATAAAGAGGACCCTGTGACGAACGCCCTCCATCTACAAACTTTAAACCGTGTTTTAATAGCAATGCTGGTTCTAAGCCTGACATGGCTTGCTGGCTGCCCTAACCGAGAGCTCAAGCCGCTCACGCCGTGTGTGGTCTCGGGGGTGGTGGCTAAAATCCAGCAAAATCCAGCCGATAAAATCGACGTCTTGTTTGTGGTGGATAACTCATTTTCGATGGATGCCGAGCAGGCCGCGCTCTCTGAACAGTTTCAGAATATGGTGCGCATTCTAGTGACTGGCGACATTGATAACGACGGGAAGCAAGACAGTCCGCCGGTCACCGATTTACATCTGGGTGTGGTGAGCACCGATCTTGGGGTGGGTGGTTTGGGAGTGGCTGATCCTGTGTGCGATACCAGCCGCATACCTGACTTACCATCAGGGTGGGGTGATGATGGCGTCTTGCAAACCAAGGGCGATACCGCGGGTAACCCTGAATGCGACAACACGTATCCCTCGTTTTTGAGCTTTTCGTGTGATGACGACAACGGTGAGTGCGCCACGTCTGAAAAGACAGAGGAAAGGGATCAGCTGGCGGAGGACTTTGCCTGCGTGGCCAAGCTCGGTACGGGCGGATGTGGGCTGGAGCAGCCCCTTGAAGCCGCTCTCAAAGCGTTGTCCGATCCTGCTGCGGAAGACCCAGTCATCTTTACCGCTGGCCAGGGCCATGGGGGCGCAGACGATCCCTATAACGCAGGGTTCCTAAGGCCGGATTCGCTTTTAGCCATCGTGCTTGTCACGGACGAAGAGGATTGTTCTTCACCCGATCCATTGATGTTTGAAAGCGAGGATACAATTGAGGCAATGCCAGCCCCTCGTCCGATCAATGCGAACATTACCTACCGCTGTGTAGACCAGGATTGGGGCGATGCCGATCGGCTTTATCCTGTGGATCGCTATGTCGATGGGTTTTTAAAGCTGCGTGAAGGCAAAGAAAACCTCTTGGTGTATGCCGCGATCACCGGGGTGCCGCAATCTTTAGTCGATAACAACACCTCAGAGACGGGAAACTATAACTTTGCTGGAATTTTGGGTGATAACCAAGACCCCAATCATCCGCTGACTCAAACACAATCAAAGGTATGCATTTATAATCCGGTAGAGGAGAGATCCTCCGCAGAGGATGTGTTGCGGCCGTCATGCGGTGAGTGGGCAAAAGCATGTGGTGGTGATTTCAGTCCGGCAGATCAATTTGCATTTGCGCCGCGACGCATTGTCGAGGTGGCTCAAGAGCTCGCTGAGCCGACAGGAGGCAATGCCGTGGTGCAGTCGATTTGCCCACTGGAGGGCTCTACCGAGCCTGATTTTAGCGGTGCCCTCACAGCTATCTTAACCAAGATTGGCGATGCGCTTAGCGCAAGCACATGTTTGCCGCGTGAGTTAAGCCGCAATGCGCAGAATGCGGTGAATTGTTCAGTGATTGAAACCTTGCCTGTGGGCGTAACCTGCGACTCTCAACCAGGGCGCACGTTAAAAGAAACCAAAGACGGGCTTGAAGTGTGTGTGGTTAACCAGCTTATAACCTTGGGAGACCAAACCGAGATTCCAGAGGGTAATGGTTGGTACTACGATGACTTTACACTCAAGATCGATGGTGAAGACTCTCCGCGTGTTAAGTATTGTGGTGAAGAAGGCCGTCGCGTTGCGTTCACTAGCGCGCCTGCCGCCGGTGCTTCGGTACGTCTCGAGTGTACACAGCCTGTCAAGAGCGTATCCAGCGGCGAACCTGGCTCTTTAGGCACTTCATGTCAAGACGATGCCGATGCGTGTATGGCAGGGTTGGCATGCGAGCCTAAGAGCCTCACATGCCAGTATACCTGTAGCACCAATGTGGATTGTTCCAAGAAGGCTTCTTCGGCGTTTGTGTGCAATCTTCCAGAAGGTGCGAGCGCAGGATTCTGTGTGACACCCACCTGTCAGTAGATAGGCATTTCGGAGTAGTGGTTCCGTAGGTTTTGCGTTACCGTCCAATGCGGGTGGGGCAGCGGCAGGGAAAATTTTTGCCCTTTCGTCGGCAACACCAAAACGCATTCATAGCGGAGGAGGCATAGGATGAAATGCTCTACGATTTTATTAACCAGTGTGATGATGGCCGGAAGTGCAACAACAGCTTGGGCGCAGCAAGCAGCGCCTGCTGCGGAGCCAAAGGCTGAGGCAGCTGCACCCTCTTCGGCAGCGGCACCGGAGCCCACTGTGGCTACACCGGAAGTGGCTAAGCCTGCGCCTGTGCATCAACCCACGGTTGTGGTTAAAGAACCTGAGGCAGATGAATCTGTCGTAGGCAAGATTGGCGTGGGTTACTTTACGACCTCTGCGCCAGTAGGCATTCGACGTTGGGCAAGTGAGAGCTGGGGTTACGATCTTGGAATTGGCTTTGGGCTTGAAACGGAGACACAGCCCGATACAGCATGGTCAGGCAACATTGAAGCCGGCGTATTGTATTCCCTTGCACAGCTAGAGAATATCATCGTTTTTGTTCGTGGTGGGGTAGGTGTGGGTTTGCGAGACACGGGCGCCGCGGGCCGAGACATGGATTTCATGGTGAATCTCAACGCCATCTTGGGTGGTGAGTTTTTCTTGACTGCACTTGGATTTCCCAACCTCAGCTTTACCGGTGGGGTAGGCGCGCAGTTAGGTATTATCAAGCCAGACGGCGGAGATACCCAAGTGCAAGTGGGTACAATTTCCCATGGCGTGGACATTGTTTCTTCCACGGCTTTGACAGGCGTGCTTGGGTTCCATATTTATTTCTAAGAGTCGTCAGGGGTTATTTATAGATGGGTGACGGCTGTGGGTCCGAAAGCACCACAGCCGGTCACTGCAACAGCTAATAGATTGAATTTATTGGCTGATAGGAATGGCGTTGTTCTTGCGTAAGCGAAGGGCATGCGTGCGGTGTGTCAAGCAGGGGTGATCGTTGGGATCGATGCCCATCCTGTCCAGGTGGAGATAAGGCTTACCCGTGGCTTGCCGCGGTTTGATATCGTGGGACTGCCAGAAACCGCGGTCAAAGAGGCGAGGCTACGGGTAAGTTCTGCCATTGATGCGTGTCAGTTTACGTTTCCTCAGCGTAGAGTGTTGCTTAACCTTGCGCCTGCAGATTTGCGTAAGTCAGGCACGGCGTTTGATCTTGCGATTGCCATTGGAGTGTTGTGCACATCGGGGAGTTGTGCGCCCAATCTTTTGGACGAAACGCTGATTATTGGTGAACTTTCGCTGACAGGTGAAGTCCGGCGAGTCTCTGGCGTGTTGGCTCAACTGCGCAGTGCAAAAAACCGAGGGCTAGTGCGTGCGGTGGTGCCTATGGCCAATGCCGCTGAGGCTTCCTTGATGACAGGGATGGAGGTCTTGTGTGCAGGTTTTCTGCCCGAGGTGGTCAATTTCCTTAATGGAACGGCTGAGCTTCCTCAGGCGAGCAGCGTGGGTGGCATTGGCCGTCAACCGCAGAGAACATGCCCTGTTGAAGACATGGCGGACATCCGAGGTCAGGTTCTCGCCAAACGTGCATTGGAAATCGCCGCGGTAGGGCATCACAATGTATTGCTCACAGGGCCGCCTGGTGCAGGCAAAACAATGTTGGCTCGACGTCTTAGGGGGATTTTACCCACACCCAGCCCAGAAGAGTTTCTCGTGATGGCCACGGTGGCAGGGGTGGCACAGCCATACCTTGAAGAGTCACACACATGGATGGAACGTCCTTTTCGTTCGCCGCATCACACGGTGAGTGAAGTTGCTATGACGGGAGGCGGAGTTCCTGTGCGGCCTGGAGAAGTGACTCTCGCTCATGGAGGGGTACTTTTTTTAGATGAGTTTGCCGAGTTCCGCCGCAATGTGATCGAGTCTTTACGTACGACGATGGAGCAGGGCGAAGTGAACATTGCACGGAGCCGCTACCGTGTCAGCTTGCCGGCAAAGCCACTTGTCATCGCAGCGATGAATCCGTGTCCCTGTGGATTTTCTGGAGATCCAAAACACATGTGCACGTGTTCTATCGATCGCGTTGCACGGTATCGCAGCAAAGTGTCTGGGCCACTGTTAGACCGTTTTGATATTCATGTACATGTGCCAGCGGTCAAGGTTAAGGAAATGTCTCAGAAGCATGATGCGGAGAGCACCGAGTCCATTCGTCAGCGAGTCATGTGTGCTCAACAATTTTCTGTAGAGCGCCATGTGAACACAGAAGTCAAGTCACCCGCATCGTTAATCGATCAAAAAGCGACGGCACTCCTGGAGCGTGCCGCTGATCGTTTTGGGCTCTCTGCACGGGCTTGGAACAAAGCTATCAGGGTGGGACGTAGCATTGCAGACTTAGATGCCTCGGAATGCATTGGAGTCGAACACGTCGCCGAGGCACTGCACTACCGTTTTGTGGACCGATCGCAAGTGGCTTCAGGAATGCCTCCTGAGAGCCATGGTGTTGAGGTCATGACAGACAACTAGGAGGAAATGATGACAATTAAAGAAAAACTTAAAGCAGTAGGGACCGCCATTGCAGCGATTGAAAAGCAATTCGGCAAGGGATCCATTATGTCTCTGGGGCAGCACCACCAGGAACACATTCCGATGTTTCGTTCGGGCACCTCGTCTTTGGACATCGCGTTGGGTGGCGGATACCCGCGAGGGAGGGTGATAGAAATTTTTGGCCCCGAATCAAGCGGGAAAACTACTCTAACATTGCATGCGATTGCGGAAGTGCAGCGCGCCGAAGGTATCGCAGCGTTTATCGATGCGGAGCATGCTCTCGATGTGCAATATGCATGTAAGCTTGGGGTCAATGCAGAGCGCTTATTGATCAGCCAGCCCGACTCGGGCGAACAGGCACTGGATATCGCTGAAGCCTTGGTGCGTAGTGCTGCCATTGATTTGGTAGTGGTGGACTCTGTCGCTGCATTGGTCCCCAGAGCAGAGATCGAAGGCGATATGGGAGATAGCCATATGGGGCTTCAAGCACGCCTGATGAGTCAGGCGTTGAGAAAACTGACCGGTGTGGCATACCGTACAGGCACGACCATCATCTTCATCAACCAATTGCGTACCAAGATAGGTGTTACCTTTGGATCGCCCGAGACAACTACGGGAGGCAATGCTCTGAAGTTCTATGCTTCCGTTCGGCTTGATGTGCGTCGTGTGGGTCAGGTCAAGGCCGCTGATACGGTCATTGGCAACCGTACACGGGTCAAGGTGGTGAAAAACAAACTTGCCCCGCCGTTTCAAGTGGCTGAGTTTGACATCCGTTATGGGATAGGTGTGGATGCCGTGGGCGATCTTTTGGATAGGGCAGTGGATCGCAACGTGATCATGCGAAATGGGGCCTACTACCATTTCAAGGATCAAAACTTAGGGCAAGGGCACGAAAAAGCCCGAGAAACATTGGTAGCGGATAGTGCATTGTGCGCGCAGGTGGAGGCGGCATTAGGTAGTGTTGGACTTCGTACGCCTGAAAAAGACACGCATTCTTCGAGTGCAATTCAAGCTGCATGAACCTAGGGTCTAATGCGCTAGAAACGCACGGTGGCTTGTGCGAGGCAGCCGTCGTGGATGCATACTGCCGTGGGAGTCACGACAGGAGGTTCAGCCTGGTCATCGTCATCATTGTCAAGCCATAACCACAGGCCAATCCCAACGGCAAGGACTCCGGCACCCCCGATTAGAAGCACACCCGTGAGGGTAGTCAATGTATCGTAACGATCTAGCTCTCCCTCATAGCCAGGCAAACATCGATCGTTCGGGCAATGCTTGTCCAATGTGGCGTGTTGCGCCAGTGCCATCACCCCTGTCACAGCACCACCGATAATCATGGCAGCGCCAAGCCCTGTCACAGTGTAGCCCAATAAGGGGGGGCTTGAAGTTGAGGGAGGGGAAGTATTGGAGTAGTTGCCATTCGCCTCTTCAGCCCTTGGATCTGTAGGGTAGGCTGTCGAAGGTTGTTCTTGCAGCACTTCTTCAAGGGCAAGAAGTTGAAGTTCAAGGGCATGGCGATCTGTGACGTGCGGTGTGAGTTTGAGATAGCGGCGCAAGGCGTCCGCTGCAATCACCGGCTGACCAGCATTCCGTGCTGAGACAAAAATATCATACAGCAGAGGGGGGCGTTTCGATAACCGGTATGAGATTTCAAATTCACCGATGGCTTCATTGTAACGTCCCGAGTTAAAGAGGGATTTTCCAAGATCAAAATGTTTACGCGCAAGGTGGTCGGGTTCGTTGGTATTTTTTTGTGCATGCGTGACAGATGACATGCATGCAAAACCAAGAAGGCAACCGACAATCACATAGAATTTGGACTGCATCTTCAAAATATTCCTTCATTGCGGCAAGCCCATTCGATGCCAACGAGTTTCACGCGAGGAGCGCCGTCGCGTGCGGAGGTACGCAACGTGATTTGCACTTCAAGCACGCCATTGTTGGGAACATCAATGGGTATAGAAAAAGAATCTTCGGAGAATGTCCCGACTTCGATGAAATCTTGGTTAGGCAAATCGTCTTGGGCGGATGCACGCCGTATGGCGACGAGTACGGAACCAGAGGTGCCACTGTCAGCCGATAGATGTAGTTCATGCCATTCTGTAATTTGGTCCTCGTCACAGCCATCAAATACATGCGATGCCACACCTTCGGGGAAAAATGCACCAGGGCGTGCGCTGCCTGTCAGATCTCCTTGGGTATGCGGCGCTAGTCCCACAGGTGTCTGACTGACAATGGAGCCGTCAGAAGCGTTGAGCTGGGTGACAACCCCATTGGATCCCAACAGATTCTGACTGCTGACTACCCACACTTGCATGTCATTGCTTGTAGCAACCCCGATGGATTCAAAAGGTTGTGCGGAAAGGCCCGTGAGAGAGTGAACTTCAGTGACAGTGAAGGATGCCATATCCACTTGGCTGAGGTGGCCGTCCGTATGTGCCACCCATGCCGTGGAATCTATAACAGCCAGCCCTCGTGCTGAAGGATAGGTGGCTAAATTTCGCCACACTTGAGTATCAGGACTGTAGTGTACGACTTGGTCGCAATGAAAGCCGCTCATCAGAAGGTCCTCATTGGTGTCCAGAGTAAGACCGTAAAGTAAGTAACATGACAGAGGTGCTTCAAGAAATGTTGCTTCAGGCTGTGATTGGCTTCGATCAATCCGAGCAAGAATCCCGTCCTGACTAATCAGCCAGAGTTGTCCCCACGCATCAAATGCCGCTGCATAAGGCGCAAAATCAGGAGTTTGGACCGTACGGATAAGTGCACCGGTTTGGCCATCCCGCTCTTGGACCTGCATCATGGTGTGGAGGCCTACCCATACATTGCCACCATACGTGTCATCTTCGTTCGAGCTACCGTCGATGGCGAGTGCACGCCCTACAGCAGGAGGGTCATCTGATCCCAAAGGGACATTGAGAAGTACGCACTCGTCTTCGCCTGGTGGCAGCACATCGCCAGGGCCATTGGATGTTTCAATACCGTTGTCATTACGATCGACGCAATGGCTTAGCTCTCCTGCGATTTTGGTTAACGAAGACTGTCCAGTAAAGGCGCGATTTACAACCCAGGCATCTCCGTTGTAGTCAACTGCAATACGAATGGGTTCATCTCCATGGCTATGATACCGAGCGACTTCGGTTGCTGTGCTGAGATCAATTTTGCTTACGGTGTCTTCGCCGGTATTGGCGATCCATAGGGCTGTCGTGACAGGGGGTTGTTTTTTTAGCGTTAACCACCCATGGGATGTTGTTGTCAGTGTATCATTAGGAACAAAGGGAGCCTCTGCTTGTCCCCAGACTCCACCTGTGCAATCTGTAGTACACCCTCCGCAAGGACTGAGTACGCCGTCATCCACAATTCCATCACAGTTATCGTCTTCTGTATTACACGTTTCATCTACAGGAGTTATGGCATTAAGGCAGAGTCCCCAATAATCGTTTGTGCATATGCTGCGACCGTGTTCGCATAGACCAACCCCTTCGGTTCCTTCAGGGCCTTGATAACAATCGCTGCTAGTCCCCGTGAGGCATGGACATCCCGTTGCTGTTGGTGATTGCATACAATCAGGTGGCTCTACCGTGTCACAGTTATCTGTGCGGAGCGGATTGGTGTCGTCGCAATCGGCTCCGCTTGAGCAATTAGCTCCAAGGCCGTCGAGATCGTTATCAAGGCAATCCGCCGACTCAGAACAGCCGATGCTAAGAGCCATGGTGAGAAGGATTCCTATTATGGAGGGATTGTCCCAACGCATTTGATGGATTATAGCATCTTGTTCGTTCATGAAGGTGTTGATTACAGGCGCGACGGGGTTTGTGGGCAGGGCAATTGCTCGAAGTCTGCTAAAACATGGGGCATCGCTTCACATATTGGCGCGCGATCCACAGCGGCTAGGCCCACATTTGGACGCTGCCGTAGTTCATTTGGGGGATCTCAGTGATCCTCAAAAAATTGCAGTGGCAGCTACAGGCTGTGCATTCGTTGTGCACGCGGCTTCTGAGTCTAACCTTCGCTCCGATGAAAGAGTGCTCAAATGGGTGAACATTGCTGGTACGGAAAACGTTCTTAATGCTGCACGCTATGCCGGATGTCGACGAGTGGTTTATATTTCGTGTGCGGATGTGACCTTAGCCAATTGTGATCGGCTTCACTGGAACGAAGACCGTCGTCCTGATCGGACGCTTATGGATGCACATGCACGCTCGAAACAACTTGCCGAGGAACTGGCACTTGCTTCAAGCACTTCCAAAATGGAAGTAGTTGCATTACGTCCCGCCTGGTTGTGGGGACCTGGCGATACGAGTGTGCTTCCAGGGTTGTGTAAGGAAGCAGTGACGATGCGTGGTATCGCGCTCTGTGGTCGCGGACGTAATTACCTTGCAACAACGCACATTGAGTTACTGACGGATGCGGTGCGAGCCTCATTAGGCAACACAGATGTCGCTGGAAAGTCCTATTATGTGACGGATCTTACTCAAGGTTCCTCAGAAGAATTTTTTAATGCGCTTAGCACAACTCTTGGGCTCCCCATGCCACGTAAAAGTTATGCTTTCAAAGAGCTTCTATGGGCGCGTTACCGTCAGCGCTACGGAAAGCCTGGCCTCTTGCCTTCGGAAGTGGTCAAGCGCAGCCGCTCTAGTCTTTTTGATGTGCAGCGTGCAGTTAAGGATCTGGGAATCACGCCAATTCAAACATGGGATAAAGGCATGCAAGAACTCAAACATTGGGTTGCGGAGAACGGCGGGATTAATGGAATGCTGAGGTTGCTTCGTTTACCCAAAGCGGCGTCCACGGTCGATTCCCACGTTGAAGTGGCGGGCGGAGATGTGCGCTTAATTTAGCTGTTTTTAACGACTAACACAGGCGTCGTGGCATGACGTAGGCACCGATTGGCTGTGCTGCCCAACATGACACGCGAGACGGTATTATGCGAGCCGGCGCTTATGGATAATACGGCCCCATCAATTTTTTCGCACGCTTGACACAGTGCCTGTCCTGCGGACAGTTCAGGATTTGACGGGATGACTTGGATGTGATCAACACCGCCGATACGTTGAGCAATTTCTGCTAACTCAGCATGTGCGGATTTAGTCCATTGCTGTTCAAGTTGGTCGCCAAGATCAATCTCAAGGCGGCCTTGACCAAAGGGCAGTACATGTATCAGCGAGAGGGTACCTTTGGTATGCTTTGCAAGCTTTGCGGTGTATGTGGCAGCCTCAAGACTGGTTGGGGAGAAATCAATGCCTACAATCCAGTGGGTGCCCATGAGAGTTGGAACAAACGCATCCGGATGCAATACCAGTACGGGTTTGGAAGCATCGTGTACGACACGTTCAGTCGTGGTCCCAAGGGTACGTTCCAATGCTGAGCGATGCTTTCCGCGAGAGCCGATAATTAAAAGCTCGGTCTGAGGTTCCTTAGAGGCTTGCACGATGGCATGCCATGGGCGATCATCAACCAATCGTACGTGGCATACAGCACCTTTGAGGCTCCCGTGTGTTTCGGCTTGTGAATCGAGCAAGGCCTGTAGTTTTTGCTGACGAATACGTAGACGCTCTTCAAGGGCATCCATAGCAATTTGCATTCCCAGCGGGATGGCGGCGGTACGCTCTAGTTCTGTCAGATCGGTGGCATGGAGCAGCAGAGTTTCCATATGGAATGCAGCGCCAAGTTCTGCACCAAGACGGACGCAGGTATCGCTTAATGTGCGGAAGTCTGTAGCAACGACAATGCGGGAAGTTGTCATCAAGTCTCCATGAAATTCTGTTCAGTACCAGGGTGGGACTTCAGTTTCCAAGACCATGGCAAAAAAATAAAGGCCTCGCCACACAACAAACATCGCTACCGTTGCTCCCTTCCGGGCCTGGCGGAGTTTGCGTGCCGCTGTTGGCGAGGCCAGCGGAGAGGGCGGGATTCGAACCCGCGGTACCCGTTAGGGCACACACGATTTCCAATCGTGCACCTTCAACCACTCGGTCACCCCTCCTTTTCGTCATACGCATTCCAGCGGAGAGCGTGGGATTCGAACCCACGGTACCCGTGAGGGTACACTTGATTTCGAATCAAGCGCCTTCGACCACTCGGCCAGCTCTCCTCAAAGACCGCAGAGCTTATAGCACAGCTCTCAGGAAGGTGTGGCCCTAAAAATGTCCTGAAATTGGCGAGATACCCATGAAACATACAAAAAACCATACCTCGCAATGAACCCGCTACCGTATTACAGGCAGAAACACTTCTGGTGGTTTCTTTACGGTAAGCTCAAGCTCCGCGCTGGCTTGACGGTCCAGTCCATCAGTTAGCACTACTTGAAATCGTGTCAGGCCTCCATGAACGGGTACGGTCGTTATCGTACGCGTTTGAGAGTCGTAACTAGCTTCCAGTATGGTTCCTTCCTGGGAAACCGCGACGTGTTTCATGAAGCACGGTTGGCGGTTAGGACTAAACAGAATCTCAAGTGTCATACTGACTCCGACCGTTGAGACACTGCTATCAGAGGCAACAGCTAGCTCGAACTCCGCACGCTGAGGCATATCGTGTTCAGCATCCGGATCGGTGATGTGCCCAGTAAACACTAGAAGGTTGGGTTCAAAGGGGTCAATCTCTGTGATCCGATCCGGTGTGGACTTGCACAGCACATCACTGACAACAGATGACACGTGTGTATCCTGATTTTGTTCAATGCGTCTCTGTAAGAACAATGCCGCAGTGCCAGCTGCGTGTGGAGCAGCCATGGAAGTGCCTGAGTGCATTGCAACCGCCCAGGGACGGCCTACATTGGCTGAAATCACACCTTCTCCTGGTGCGGCGATATCCACGCAAGATCCATAGTTAGAGAAGTAAGATTGGCGATCGGCAAGATCGGTTGCGCCTACAGTGATGGCTTCTGCGACACTTGCCGGTGACTGCGTGCAAGCCTCTGTGGCTCGATTGCCAGCAGAGGCTGCATACACGATGCCGCTGGCAATTGAATTTCGTACCGCGTCATTGACGCTTTGGCTAGGTGGAGTGATCGCCAGGCTCATATTGGCAACAGAAGGACGATGTGCGGCATCTTGTGTGACGTGATCGACGCCCGCAATCACCGTAGCGGCACTTCCGGAGCCGAATCCATCCAACACCTTCACAGGAATCAGCGTGATCGCTTTAGCAACGCCATAGGTTAGCCCGCCAATGCTGCCTGCCACGTGGGTTCCATGCCCCTGCGTATCTTCGTAGTCCGTATCCACCGCCGAAAATCCTGCTGCATGGGCGATGCGCGTAACGCAATCTGGTGTAATGCTGTCCTGACAAAACTCCTGATGTTCCGTGTAGATGCCGGTATCGATCACGTAGGCGCGCACCCCTTGACCGCCATGTTTCGGGTGATGGTATTCGGTGTCGGGAGAAAATGGATTCCAGTCGTGTTGATCCAGGCGAGACAAGGCCCACGTCGCATCGTGTTGAACTTGAATCTCCTCCGTGACTTCGTCGTCTAAGGAGGCATGAAAATTGGGCTCAATGTACTGTATCCATTGAGTATCCTCACGCCACGGTTCTAGCGCGTGCTCATCGGTCAGTCGTAATGCCAGGCCCTGCAGTGCATATTCATATTCATATAAGACCGCGCCAGATTGTTTAGCTTTATAAAAGGCATTCAACACATCGGAGGCCTGTCGATTTGAAGTTTTGTTGGCTGCGTTACGTAGTGCCTGCATCGATAGCCCTGGTTTCAAGACCACGATGTACTCTCCTGGGATGCCATGTGCATTCGCGGGAGATTGAAGAAGGTTGTCTTGAGAGTCTGAAAAGGTGGCTGATGGGTGTGCTGAACAGCCGAAGCTCAGCCCAGCTAAGATGTGAATCGCTACCAAGGCTTCATGTTTCATGAACCGGGTATAGCACCTGTTGCCTAGTATGCTAGTCGACTTCGCCTGTTAGCCTTTCCTCATGGAACCCGTCTCTTAATCATTGGATACACGGTGATTCTGGGCACGTAAACGCCGAAAAAATGAGCTTAGAAGTGCGGCCGATGCCTCGGCCTTGACTCCGGCAATGATTTCGAAGCGATGATTCAGTCGCTCATCCGCTCCAAGTGTGTAGAGCGAGCGCAACGCACCCGCTTTGGGATCATCGCAGCCATACACCACACGTTTGACGCGACTATTGATGAGTGCTCCGGCACACATTGGGCAAGGTTCCAGGGTCACATATACGCTTGTGTCAATGAGTCGCCACGATCCCAATGTGCGGGCAGCTTCGCGCAGCGCCAGCATTTCCGCGTGAGCACTGGGATCTTGGTCAAGCTCTCTGCGGTTGTGTCCGCGCCCAATGATCTGTCCATTGTGGACGACGATGCATCCTACGGGCACTTCACCGGCCTGCTCTGCCTGGTGCGCTTCTTGCAGCGCTAAGTCCATCCAATAGTCATGGCCTTCAGGGCGTGTATCCATCTTTCATTATGAAGTAGCGGAGCCAGGAGGATTCGAACCTCCGACCCTCGGTTCCGTAGACCGATGCTCTATCCAGCTGAGCTATGGCTCCAGGGCTGCCGGCTTATAGCACATCAGTTCAAAAACCAAAATGCGGCGCTGTGGCTGAAGCTCGGTTTTCAACGCGATGTGGCGGAGGGGGCGGGATTCGAACCCGCGGTACACGGTTAGGCGTACGGTCGCTTAGCAAGCGACTGCCTTCGACCACTCGGCCACCCCTCCTTGGGCTGCCTTATGAGCAGCGACTTGTAAAAAGGTCTGTGCTCTCTGTCAAATCGCATCGGGCCTTAGGCAGTTTACCCGCGGTAAATCTCGATCATGGCTCGTAAGAGTTTGGCTCCATCGCTGCGAGAGCGTTGAAAGGCGTTGCGGCCTACGATGCTGCCATTGGCGCCACCTTCTTTGATTTGCCGGACTTCGTCCAAGAGGACATCGGTCGTTTTGGAATCTCCACCGGAGAACACGACGATACGCTTGCCGTTGAAGCATGACTTGACGACGTTTTGCACGCGCTCTTTGAGTGACCCGATCGGAATGCTTTCATACGCTTTACGAGCCGCGTCTTGCTCAATGTGTTCGGTAGGGGGTTTTACTTTGACAACATGTGCTCCAAGTTGGCAGGCAATGTGTGCCGCATAAGCGACAACGTCGATGCCTGTTTCTCCCGCTTTGGACAAGGTTGCTCCTCGTGGATAAGCCCAAATGATGG
The DNA here is from genome assembly GCA_964640175.1 of uncultured Polyangiales bacterium. Classification (GTDB taxonomy): domain Bacteria; phylum Myxococcota_A; class Polyangia; order Polyangiales; genus JACKDX01. Next base: position 23,783 of record CAZXFW010000011.1, read on the forward strand.
TAGGAAGTCCCTGCTCACGTGCTTCGCGAATCAAATCACGGACTTGCTCGTACATGCCATTGCGGGCTCCTGAGCCTGGATAAATGGTGAACCCGATAGCACAACACCCAAGGCGTAGGGCATCGTGCACATTCGAGGTCAATGCCGATTGGGGTTGCTCGGGGCCACCTAGCGAATCGCTGTTATTGACTTTGAGAATCAAGGGCAGTCGCCCCGAATACGTAGGTGCAATGGCCTCGATGAACCCAAGTGGCGCTGCATACGCACTGCAGCCGGTTTCCACTGCCAGGCTTGGGTGATATTCCGGGTCATATCCGTCGGGATTCGGCTGGAAACTTCGGGCTGCGCCATGTTCAAAACCCTGATCGACGGGGAGGATCACCAGCTTACCGCTGCCTCCTGTGCCTCCGTGTTCCAATAAGCGGCGCAGGTTGGCAACCACGCCAGGTGATTCGTAAGCGTAATGGGATAAAATAGCATCGACAGTCTGAGTCATAGGGCCTCTTTACAGTGGTTTGATGCCAGCTTCAAGCACAAGAAAAGGGATTCGAATCTGAGTATCCTAAATAGGGCGGAGGAGAAGGGATTCGAACCCCTGGAGCCCTTGCGGGCTCGGCGGTTTTCAAAACCGCTGCCTTCGACCACTCGGCCACTCCTCCCACAAGCGCGTGCTTATAGCACAGTTGAGCGCTTCTGTGAGCTGCTTTGTACTTTACAAGATCTGCCTCTGGCAGGCTTGGGAAGCAGGCAGGGCTGTGCCATAAGATAGCAAGTCCCTGTGACCTATCTCATCGCGGAGATGCGTTTGCTATGCCAGAAGTATTAATTCCTTATCGTTTTGTATCGATTTTAGGCGTCATTACAATGATGACGTGTGCATGGTTGCTTACCAACCGCAGCAAGAACATTCCCTGGCGTATCGTTATTTGGGGTTTGGGCTTACAATTCGTGTTTGGGCTTTTTGTACTAAAAACGGCTGCTGGGACTTGGTTATTTTCAAATCTCAATCACATGGTTGGCCGACTGTTGAGTTTTACGGCCGACGGCTCACGGTTTCTTTTTGGGAGCTACAGCGACAAGGAATTTACGTTTGCTTTAAACGTCCTGCCCACGATCGTGTTTTTCTCCACGCTTATGACGTTGCTTTATCATTACGGTATCATGCAACGGATTGTGAAAGCGGTTGCATGGATTATGCAGCGCACCATGAAAACCTCAGGCTCGGAGACTCTCTGTGCAGCATCCAACATTTTTGTAGGCCAAACCGAGGCCCCCTTGGTTGTGCGGCCGTTTATTATGTCGATGACACGATCGGAGTTGATGACCATGATGGTCAGTGGCTTTGCGACAGTAGCTGGAGGCGTCTTAGCAGCATATGTGGGCATGCTTCATCAGCGTTTTCCGGATATTGCAGGCCATTTAATTGCTGCCAGTGTCATGAATGCCACTGCAGCGATCATTATTTCAAAAATAATGCTTCCAGAGACAGAGGTTTCACACACTGCAGGGGACCTTCGCATGCACATCGAGCGTCCAGATGTGAATGGCATTGAAGCTGCTACACGCGGAGCGGGTGATGGTATGCGTCTTGCACTAAACGTTGGCGCGATGTTGTTGGCATTTGTAGCGATTGTGGCCATGCTCAATTTCTTATTGGGGCTCCCTGCGCTTTGGCATAACCAGACCGTATGGTCTGAAGTGGTACAGGCGCTTGGAAAAAAGGGACTGGCGTTACCCGAGGGATGTGTTTCGCCAGAAGGCGCTGCGGGTTATCAGCAATGCATCGAACACGCTATTCGATTAGGTGCGTTCAATCCAGATCAGTTTAGTGCATGGCATGCATGGTCGCTTCAAGGAGCTCTCGGAGTGATGTTTTGGCCATTTGCCTTTGTCATGGGGGTGCCTGTGCAAGAGTGTTCGACGGTAGCAGCACTTCTTGGCGAAAAATTGGTTATTAACGAATTCGTAGCCTACATGCATCTGGCCGATAACTTGAAAACGGCCCATGCGCTGGAGCCTCGTACCGCAAAAATCGTAGTCTATGCCCTGTGTGGTTTTGCCAATCTCAGTTCTATTGCTGTTCAAATTGGCGGCATTGGTGGTTTGGCCCCGGAACGCAGGTCTGAGTTGGCGCAGCTTGGCTTTCGCGCCATGTTGGGCGGAACACTCGCGACGTTTTTGACAGCCTGTATGGCTGGTCTGCTTATTGATTGAGGCAAAGCTGCTAACGGTATGATTTTAGCTGTTAATTTTCCCGAATCATCTTCGTTTTAAAAAAACACATACTAACGGGCACAAGGCTCACTCTGGTGCTATGCCATGGCCCGAGGATAGTATGCAGTGCAATAGATACTTAATTTCCTTAGTTATTTTAAGTGGGAGCTGTAGCTCTGCGGCATTTGAGCCAGGCAACGAGCAGGCAAGTATGTCTGGTGGGATGCCCAGTGGCTCCCGCATCGTGCGTTTGGTGCAGCATCATGCGGATGGCTCAGAAAAAGAGGTTGGCAATGCGACGGTTGTGGGCCCGGCTCATCTGCTGACAGCAAGTCGGGTGTTTTTACAACAAGGAACGACATCGTTTGATGAACAAGGCCATTGGGCTCCCTCGGCGTCATGGGGAGAGAAACATGGCTCATCGATAGGCTATGTGGTCCGCGCCCCACAAAAAGTAGGGAACGACGTGTATTGGAACGGAGAGATAGCGGTTGCGATCATGCTCCAAGGAACGTACAGCCAGCCATGGATGAATATAACAGACGATAGTGATCCAAATCTTTCCGGATCTGATGCGTATTGTGCATTTACGATTGCCGGATTTGGAAAAAACGGGGAGCGTTTGGAGTCACCTTACTGTATGGTTTCAGAGGATATTTTTTTTACCACACGTTACATGGATGCCGTGAGGAGGTATCTCGTGCAACAAGGAGGAACGCTTTCGGAAGATTTCTTCACAGAGCTTGCCGCTATCCCTGGCCAAATTAATGACAGCACCATGTTATTTGTGACCTATCCAAGTGCATTCCATGCCGAATACACTAAGGAAAAATATCAAGGAAGTGCATGTCCGAGTGACATAGGCTCGCCTATTTTAGAGGATGGGTTGGTAACTGCTGTTTATGTGGGAGATGTCCCTTTGCAAGATTTCTTCACTGGACCAGTGAATATACCGTCGTGTAGTGACCATGGACTCAGTATGGCCATGGGAGCTTCTTTGCACCAACCAGAAAGCGTCATGTCTTCCGATGAGTTTGTTCGGCGTGCGGTTAATAACTGTGATGCAACGATGAGTAGCCATGAATGTCAGGCACGTATTCTCTGTGACACATCGCAAGGGCATTATCGGTATATAGATAACAAATGTTTACCAAGTTGTGGTGAACTCGCTCGGCTAAAGCGAGACCAAATCAATGCCGAGCTTATGAGGCGTGGCAAGAGTCCAGAGACAATTTCTGATTCATGTGCGTTATGGTGTGACAACGGTCAACCGAATCTTCCTTATTGGTCAGCACCTATTCTGCTAGGGCAGAGCTTCGATTGTATGAGCTGCGCGTATTATCCGCCTGGGATAGAAGACTATCCATCGCAGTGTGGCGGCATATAGAGGGCATGAGCGGCTTAGCTACTATGACAGGGTGCCATGCTGTCGGAGGCTGAAATCAAGCTGGTCAGTGAGTCCTTGGTCTTTGGTGAGCATAGTCACATTGGGAACCACCACTGCCACTACCACGGCATCATTTCCAATCAACCGTTCGTTGTCGTAGCCGAAAAATAAGCGGTTTTGTACGGCACGGTTTTCAGTACCCAAAACTACCAAATCATAACGGCCGCTCGTTGCTTCTTCAATCAGTGCACTTGAATGTAGACCGTAGGTTAGCCGTAGGATCGACGGTTTAATCGTAGTGGAATGAAAGATGGTCGATACACGTAAAAGCTCATCATCAAGCGTTTCGTCACTGTTTTCAGGATGGGGCAGCTCATTGGAGCTAAGGCGCATGGATTGAGACTTTTCAACCATCATGGCAAGAGTAACTTCGGCGTTGGTGGATTCTGCATAGCGCACAGCAAGTTCCACTGCTGCACGCGAAAACACGCCACCGTCAAACGGGACAAGTAATTTCTGGAACGGTTCGTTCGGTATGATATGGCGCCGGGGTTCTTTCACGATGACCACATGACACGGGGCTTTTTGGATGACAGTTTCAAGAATGGAGCCTCCTAAGGAATCACCGTGGCGGGATGCTCCGAGCACAATGACATCTTTTCCTTTGTGGGCTTCCTCCAGAATCCCTTCCGCTATGTTGTGGTGATGAAGCGTACGGGTGGTTGGAGGCAAGCCAGCCTGGGTCAACTGCTGGCGTGCCACATCTTCGTTCAACTCATGAGAGCGCGCTGATAAAAAACGAAACGGAATCAAACGTGTCCACCAACGAGCCCCTGTTTCGATCAACAACACATCTACCGGGTTGACGCTGCGTTTTGCAAGGCCAGCTCCTAAGATGATGGCGCCCACTGCATTGGAAAAGCCAGTGGTTGGCATGAGTACATGGAGCGTATCAGGATCGAACAATCCTTTGGTCTGCTCGGCGACCATGCGATTGACTTCCTCTTGAGTCAATCGAACCATACGCATGGTCAGGCGTAATCCCAAAGGTGCTAAAAAGGAAGTCACAATTGCGACTACAACAATGATCGAAAACATTTCCTGGTTTAGGATTCCGAGTGACAGTCCTATGGTAGCTACGACGAGCTCCATAGCTCCACGAGCGTTCATCGCTACCGCAATGGACAGTCCCTCCCAAAATCGCAATCCTCCCCACATGCTTCCGATGGTGCAGCCTATAAGCTTTCCCAAACAGGCCACCGCAAGCACGGTGCCGAGCATCTGCCCTCCACCAAGCTTCCAGAGGTCGACTTTCAGTCCAACGATTCCAAAAAACACAGGAGCCAACATCGTAAAGACGAAAGATTCCAAGCGATGGACGGTTTCTGTTTTTAAATGCGTGATCTGGCGAAACAGCGTGCCTGCAATAAACGCTCCGAAGACGGCATGGACACCAATCCATTCGGTGACGGATGCACATATAAACGTGATGACTAGGACAAACAGTAAGTCGGTATGTTCTGTCTTGAAGTTTCGATTGGCGATGCGGATAAGCCACCGTGAGGTGGGATAAACAACAAAGGCTGCGACTCCGACAAAGGCGCCTGTAAGAAGCACTGTGGTAAGCAGGCCGGCGACTTGAACTTCTCCATGGGATGCGGCTCCAGCAATCACAGACAAAATGAGCCAACCCGCCGTATCGTCAATCACACCAGCCGAAAGAATGACCAAGCCAATGTTGCGTTTGGTGAGATCAAGATCGATGAGAATCTTCGCGATGACGGGCATGGCTGAAATCGACATGCCCGTGGCTAAGAAAAAGCTAAACAACGTGCGTTTGTCGGGTTGAGCCAGATAGGCGTCCGGCATCCATTCCCCCAGCAAGTACCCGGTCCCAAAGGGTATGGCCATGCCCATGAATGACGCGATGAGGGCCGCACGTCCCAAGTTTTTCAATAGCCGTAGGTCAGTCTCAAGGCCGGTAAGCAAAAGGAGCAGAACCATGCCCAGGATGCCCACCACTTCCAGCAAGTGAAACTGGTTGGCGTCCTGTGGAAACACCATGGCGAACATGTCGGGCGAATAATGGCCCAACACCGTAGGGCCAAGCAGAATGCCGGCGGCGAGCTCCCCTACCACGCTGGGTAAGCCCAGCCGCTGTGCAAGCTCCGAGCCCAAGCGGGCGGTAGTTAGCAGCAGCGTCAGCTGTACTAAAAGAAGAAGAACCGCGTGACCGCTGAGGGGCTCCAGCACGGGGCTACTCGTAACCTTGGTAAGTGCTTGAAATCAAGCCAGGAAGCCGATTTTTAGGCAATTTTACTGCAAAATTACGCTCATATGGCAATAATCAGACTTTACTCGCAGACTTGTCAGTGTGAAGGTATGCCCAGCATTGACGCAGTGCATAACCCAAGATCAGCACAACACACCCTATTAGGACACTACTGAATGCTGCATCTATCCACCCTTGTAGGGCTACCCAACGGTCAGCGGAACGGGTCAATGGGATATAAATGGTCAGGATGCTTTGCACTGCTGCGGTCATCGTCGTGGTTCCGACGAACACAAACGGGATGAATGTCACAAGGGCCATTTTAACGCCTCGAGTGCGCACGATCATCGTCGTGCCAATCGCCAGGGCAATGACTGCAAGCAGTTGATTGGCAATCCCAAACATCGGCCAGATGGTTTGAATAGAACCCGTGAGCAGAAATACAGTCCAGCCCGTCACAACAATCGCGGTTGCCAGAATGCCTGCAAACACACTGTCAGAACGACCCAGGGGCGGATAAAGTCTGCCAAAGAACTCTTGAACCAAAAATCTGCCAACGCGAGTGCCGGTGTCGATGGTGGTAAGGATAAAGAGCGCCTCAAACATGATCGCAAAGTGGTACCAATAAGACAGCAAGGTTTTGAACCCTCGAAGCATAGGCAACCCAGAAAAAATCCGTGCCATGCCGACTGCTAAAGAGACGCCGCCACCTGTGCGTGCAGCAATGCGTTCATTGGTGCTTTGTGCAAGCGAGGGCAAGTCTTCGACGTCAACTCCTAATCGCTTAAAATCTGCATGGGTTAGCGATGTTGGCTGACTCGAGCGTGGATCCACATGATACCCTGCGGCTGCAAGTGCTTGGTTGGAAAGTGCCAGAATGTCTGACAGTTTGAATGTTTGGGAACCAAGGTGTTGGATGCGCCGTCCAGGTGCTAACCCAAGAAGGGTGCGGTCTGCGGAGGTCAGGCTTTTTTCAAACTGTGCAAGATCGGTATCATTACGAAGCAGTGTGCCATGGAGTACGGTTTGCGGGTTCCCGTCACTTGGTTGGATGAGGGCGATAGCAGGATCGGTATTGATAGCAAGGTAGTCACTGACCGGCATACTGGTTGCAGCAATCAATGCAGTGATGCCCACCAGCCCTTCCATCAGCATAGCGCCGTAACCAATCGGGCGCGCATCGGATTCTTGGCTGAGCATCTTGGAGGTAGTGCCTGAAGCCACTAGCGCATGGAATCCAGAGATAGCACCGCAGGCGATGGTGATGAACACAAATGGATACAGAGGTCCTTTGACGATGGGGCCACCGCCATGGATCCATTGGCTCACCATGGGCGCTTCAATGGTTGGATTAACCAGGATGATGCCGCATACCAAAAGTGTAATGGTGCCAATCTTCAGGTAACTTGATAAATAATCGCGAGGACAGAGTAAAAGCCATACGGGCAGCACCGAGGCGATAAATCCATACGCAGCGATCGCCAAAGTAATGTGTGTTTTGGAAAACTGCAGGGTTTGTCCCCATGGGCTTTCTTGAATGAATCTTCCCATGATAAGTGCAACCAAAAGCAACACCACTCCACCGAGGGTACTCTCACGGATTGCGCCTTTACGAATGCGATAGGTGTAGATCCCCATAGCAAGTGCAATGGGAATACTGGCTCCCACGGTGAACGTAGCCCAAGCACTTTCTGCAAGGGCTCCTACGACAACAATTCCTAGTCCAGCGATTGCAATGATCACAATCGTAAGTATTGCAACCATGGTGACAATGCCTGGAACAGGGCCAAGTTCATGGCGGGCAATTTCTCCAAGCGAGCGTCCTTGAAACCTGACACTTGCAGTTAAAATCACAAAGTCATGGACGGCTCCGGCAAGCACTACACCTGCAAGCAGCCAGATGAACCCAGGCGCAAACCCAAATTGAGCAGCCAGAGTGGGGCCAATTAAAGGGCCTGAGCCTGAAATGGCGGCAAAATGATGGCCAAAAAGAACCCACCGATGCGTAGGCACATAGTTGTGGTTATCACGTAACGTGTGTGCGGGAGTCTTGTGTAAATCACTTAGCACAAGCACACGCGCAGCAATGAACGCAGAGTAGTAGCGGTATGCGATTGCAATCACACATAACGCACTGAGCATGATTGGCGCGGCAGTCATGTCTTAACCAGAAGTAGCTCTAAGATCATGAAGCAACACCGTATACCTCCTGCCTCACAACGCACATGAAGCTCTAAGAAGGCGGATCTTCGAGCCTTAGTCGTGAATGATGCCGACCGTATGTCATGTAGACGATGAGACCAATGAACAGCCAGCCAATGAATCGTATCCAAGTGGCCAAGTCCAAGCCGCACATCATAATAAAACAGATGATAGCTCCGAGAATAGGCACCACAGGATTCCAAGGTGTGGTAAAGCCTCGACGCAAGTCAGGGCGCGTGCGACGCAAAACAATCACGCCGAGGCACACGACCACAAATGCGAACAGTGTGCCAATGCTAGTCATCTCTCCAGCAATTTCAATAGATAACGTACCGGCGCCCAATGCCACCACGATACCTGTAATCACAGTAGCCCGTGCGGGAGTCTGAAACTTGGGGTGGATTTTGGATACCCAGGGTGACAGTAAGCCATCGCGGCTGATGGCAAAAAACACGCGCGGCTGTCCTGTCATCATCACCATAACGACGGAGGCTAGCCCTACCACAGCTCCGACTGACACAAGCTGCATGCCCCAGGTGATCCCCACCATTTCCAAAGCAAGCGCGACGGGGGCCGGGTGGTTCAGTTCGGTGTAAGGCACCATGCCTGTGAGCACCAAGGCTACGATCACGTACAGCAATGTACACGAGATCAAAGAAGCCAAAATTCCAATAGGCAGGTCGCGCTGAGGGTTACGGGTTTCTTCCGAAGTTGTCGTTACCGCGTCAAAGCCAATATAGGCAAAGAAAATCACGCCTGCGCCTGCAATGGCGCCCGACCAGCCAAATGGAAGAAAAGGATCCCAGTTTTCGGGGCGTACCCATGGAATGCCCAACACGAGAAATAGCAAAATCACGGCCAGTTTGATGAGCACCAGGATCGTGGTCGCCCATGCCGACGCCTTAATACCCACGACTAACAGGACAGTGATGCCTGCTACAAGAGCGATGGCAGGCAAGTTGGCTATGCCACCGTCCAAAACGCCATGTGTCCATTCGTAAGGTAGGAGCAGTCCAAACCCTTCCAGCCATTTAACAAGATAGCCTGACCAGCCGATGGATACTGTAATCGATGCAACCACGTATTCGAGAATAAGATCCCAGCCAATAATCCAGGCAATGAGCTCTCCCATCGTGGCATAGGCATAGGTATAAGCACTTCCGGCGACAGGGATGGTGGAAGCGAGCTCAGCGTAACAAAACCCTGCAAATGCACAGCCCGTTCCACTAAAGATAAATGAAAGCACAACACCAGGTCCTGCTTTGGTGGCCGCGGCGGTACCCGTTAAGACGAAGATGCCCGCCCCAATGATGCCACCAATGCCAATCATGGTGAGGTGAAACGCTGTCAGTTTTTTGGCGAGTTTTTGTTCGCCTTGGTCTGAATCGGCTTGGATGGTTTGAATGGGCTTAGTGCGGCCAAGCAATCTACGAAAAGAAGGATTCATAGGATGAGACTCTGGTGACCCTACAAGGTACTTTGCCGAAAAGGAAGCACTTTATGAACTCAAGGGTTTCTGTCTAGAGAGGCACCAGTTCTATAAGGGGCAGGGATAATCCTTAGAAACTAAAGCACTTTAACCAATAGGGTATATTCTGTACAGGTTGAAATGTCCGGGCTTGCCATCACTTCAATGTTTAGTTGTGCATCCCCCTGAAACACAAAACAATGAATGTCGAGTTCCATGGAGGAGCTCTCGGTTTGGCACATGGAGCCTATCGTGTCATCGGGGCAACGCATCGTTGGGTTGGAGTTTCCGCAATCCAAATTGGCCTTGATATGGCCAGCCACGGTGTCTTCTGCAATCACTTGAATGATGACTTGTGGGTTATCATCATTGCCCATAGGGAGTGTGGGGAGCGCATCCCGAATATTGACCGTAAACGTGTCACTATCGCTTGCGTCATAGAAGCTTGTCATGACGCGTACGGGTTGAGGGTCCTCTATGTTGTCGGCAATCGGCTGGCCATTGTTGATTTGAATGGGCTGAGCTTGGAAAGGGGCCCAAGAGACATCCGAAACATCATTAGGCTCATGTTTTTCAGCACAACGTATTGCAAAATAGTCTGATCTGCTAATTGTTTCCGGCCCCCGAGCACCGATAATTTCGTTAGAGCTATTGCGGATAGGGGTACACGTGCGGATGAATTCTTGTCTGAGATTTTCTTGAAGGATGAGCGCATCAAGAGAATTAACTTCTTCGGGTGTCCGTGGACAGTTAAACATCAGATCCATCCAAAACTGACTGCCCGCTGGATTGTCGCGCAATTGCATCCAGATTCTTGGATCAATGGGTGTGTCGATCGATCCAAATTCTCCATTAACGAATGTATCTATGATGGTGTAATGCTGTGGGATCTTTTCCCGGATAACGTCTGCCACTTGCTGACTATTGGCGCTTTCGAGTACGCTTGCATCTTGCACATGTTGAAGTAACTCAGTGTTACATAACTCTGCCGCTGCGGAGATGAACGAAGCACTGTTGTCTCCGTCCGTAACCTCTTCGTGTGGGGTTGCAGCACATCCGCACACACACAGAATAAGACCTAAACAACAGGCAAGAACTAACTTCATGGAGCGCTTATTAAAGCACATGTATAGAGCGGTCGCAAAAAACAAGTGCACCAATAAGTTGTCGTTCTTTGGGGGGGTCGACTAGCCTTTGCCTGTTTTGCTCTAACCTTTTAGACACAAGGATATTCCATGAAACGATACTCAATGCTCAGTCTTTTGGTGTTGTTGTTCTCTGTAGCGGCATGTGGTGATGACGATGACAGTGGGTCAGGCCCTTCTGGCGATCCCATTAATAATCCTGCAGCGACTCAGTCGGCTGTCAGTGCGATGGAGACTACGAATAATCTTCGCTCGCTTAGTGATGATCCAGGCAATCAACAAGCGCTTGGAGGAGTAGGCCAGTTGTACGGAAATTACAGTTCGATACTGGGTGCAAAATATGCAGCGCAACAACAACAATCATTGACCGTTGGCTATCTGACTGCTCAAGGCTCTATGAGCCAGGGTCTTGACGCAATTGCAAATGCAGATTGGGAAGACTGCTACACAGTGGATGGGGATACGGCGACGTATGACAATTGTGAGTCTGGTGGGAGTACCATCAATGGAACCATTACGGGTACCGAAACCTCGATTACGCTTGACATTGAAGTGACCAGCGATCAATCGGGTACGTCCTTCAACATGACGATGGAAGGTTCGCTAGAGTTTTCTGACACTTCTGTTGTAGGAACGTTGCATTTTGATATTGATGGGACAGCACAAGGCACGGAGTTCAACTACGACGTGACTGCAGATTACGATGTGGAACTTACAGACGGCTGCGCGACGGGTGGTACCCTCGAAATTGATGGTAGCTGGTCTTACAGTGGACAGAACGTTGAGGCGACGGCCTACATTACGTTCGGTCCCACTTGCGGTGATGCGGAGCTCCGTTAAGCACGAGGCCGTCGCTATCACGGGATAATGGTTCGGACTTTGCTCCGACAAACCTGCTCAACCCTGATCCATGGCTTCACGATGGGTCAGGGTTTGAGTTTTTAAGCGGGTAGTCTGAGTGTTTGAGGCCCTCCGAGCCTTGCTCGTCGTCCATGGTAGTGGCCGCAACTTCAGGGGTTGAGTGTCCGATATAGGGATGAACGCCAGCGTTCACCTTTATCAAGACAAGGACGGTCCCCTCATGGAACAACACTTAGTTTCTCAATCATTTCAACACGATGTCACAGTAACACCGGCGTATAGCCGATTTGCGAAATTAGAGGCATGGCTTGAGACCTATCTCGTCGTCAAAGCGCCTTATCCACTGTCCCAGAACTGGAAAGAAAATCTTCCCAAGTTTTTTCCTTGGGCTGCATTGGTTTTTGCGCCCGTCATGTTTTTTCTCAACGTTGTGGGGATGTTGATGTCTGTCGTCATGACCCCCTTTGCTGTATTTGCGAACCCCGTGGGCACGGTGGTTCATTTCGCAGGGTTGGCTGCACACATGGCCATCACCGTGCTGACGGCGATGAGTGTGCCTGGGCTCTTTCGTCGCCAGCAGCAGGGTTGGGTGTTTGCAAGTTATGCACAGGTGCTCTCCCTTGTATGGAGCGTATGTTCATTTGATATGGTAGGCATCGCCGTGCATGTGGGCGCGTTGTATATGCTGTTCCAAATCAAGCAGGAGTATCGCCATTCATAATTTAGCGTCGGCGAACGCCGAGGATGCCCAGCAATCCTCGCGTAAGCTCTCGTGCCACCGTGCGTCCGATCTGACGCGCGGTGGTACTGTTTAACATGCGTTCCAAAGTCGACTTAGGCACTTGGCGTGATCCAGAGCGTCGCGATGCTGGTTTGGGTGAGGGTTCTTGTAGAGGTGGGGTGGTGTCGTCCGTATTCGCATGACTTTTATCCAGTTTGGCCATCAAGCGTTCATGGGCAGAATCACCATCCAATGGCGTTTGATACTGGGGCGCCAAGGTTGAACCAGCGACCAAATCAGTAAGCTCTTGAGAAGTCAGTACGCCCATACGTGATTGCGGTGCTCGCAGGTAACATTGCGCTAAGGGTGTAGGCGTGCCTTTGGGATCAAGCGCCGTGACCAAGGCTTCTCCTGTTCCGAGTTCAGTAAGCAGAGCGGTCACATCGTAAAAGTCGGTATGAGGGTAGTTTTCAGCGACGAGCTTGATGTTTTTGCGATCTTTGGCAGTGAATGCCCGCAGAGCGTGCTGAATCTTCATGCCCAACTGGCTCAATATCACTTCTGGGATGTCCATGGGGTTTTGTGTCACAAAAAAGAGGCCGATTCCCTTAGATCGGATAAGTTTTACCATCGTTTCGAGCTGATCAAGTAAGGCAGAGCTGGCCTCGTCAAATACGAGGTGTGCCTCATCGATGAATAAGACAAGCTTTGGTTTTTCGACATCACCGACTTCAGGGTAGTGCTGATAAATTTCGGCGAGCAACTGCAGCATGAACGTGGAGAAGAGTTTAGGTCGGTCTTGGATATCGGTGACTCTCAGAATGGAAATGACACCTTTTCCATCACGTAGTAGCGGGAGATGTTGCTTGGCATCGAACGAGGGTTCTGCAAAAAATGTGTCGGCGCCTTGATGTTCCAGCTCAACGATGGCACGGGTGATCGTGCCCACAGAAGCTGCTGGGACCGCCCCGTAGCTTTTCTCAAAGCTGTCTTTGATTTCTGTTTGCACGTAACTGAGCACCGTCTTGAGATCTTTGAGATCTACAAGCGGCAGAGCGTGATCGTCACAATACTTAAACACTACGGCGAGGATGCCTTGTTGCACGTGGTTGAGGCCCAGCATTTTGCCGAGCAAGATGGGTCCAAGCTCCGTGATCGTAGCGCGTAGTCGTACCCCTGGTTCCTTGGAAACCGAAAGAAACTCCACCGGGCTTGCCTGTGCGTTAAAGGGTAAGCCAATGGCGGAGTGGCGCTGGGTGATAACGTCGTTTTCCACGCCAGGCATGGCGATGCCGCTGAGATCGCCTTTGATGTCCATAATTACACTGGGCACACCATATTCAGAAAGCTGTTCGGCCAAGACTTGCAATGTCTTCGTTTTGCCTGTGCCAGTGGCTCCTGCGATTAAGCCGTGACGATTAAATGTCTGAAGCGGCAGCCGTATGTAAAGCTCACGCTCAGGTTCCCCTTGCTGCATGGCAGCACCTAAAACGATGGCTTCAGAGTCAAACGCGTAGCCGTCCAGGATGGCTTGCTTAAAAGCTTGCTTATCGTGGGTCATTGCCACTTGTGGCATATCAACCGCCCAAAAGAAACCACGATCCTTTTAGGGGTGCTGGGGCAGATGAAGAGATCTAGTGGCTGGCAGCCTGACGACGCTGCTCTTGCTCTTCTTTTTCGTCTTCTGCGCCCGGAACTTCGTTAACCGAAGGCAGCTTGCGGATTTCAGAAAGGCCTAGTTTGACGCAACGCTGCACAATCCATGACAGCGAACGGTCGAGCCGAGTGGCCTCCCTTTGAATGTCCTGCAGCATTGTCTCGGGAAAATATAGGCTCTGTTTCCTCTTATCGCTTCCTGCCATGGTCAAGGTTTCCTTCCTTTTGTATGTAGCATTATCTACCAGGGAATCGAGTTTAACTCAGTCTTGCAACTTGATCCACAACCCTGCAAAGCAGGTATAGTGGTATGGGGAATACCAAAGCCTAAGAAGCGTTTGCTCCGCGGGGCGGACAGGGTTTTAATATGGAAAAACGGCACAAAAACTCAAAAATTCCACAATGGGTCGCGTTACTTGCGGCGATGTTGGTAGGGGCCACGTTGGCAGGGACCATGGCGCACGCGCTGCCTCGGACGGCAAGTCCTTATTACAATTTGGGGGTATTTGCCCGAGCGCTTTCCCATGTGGAGCTTAGTTATGTGGAAACCCCTGATCAGGATCGACTCGTGCAGGGGGCCATTCGTGGCATGATTGCCGAGCTCGACCCGCATTCGAGTTTTATGGATGCGCAAAGTTACGGTGTGTTATCGGCGGACACCGAGGGGCGCTTTGGTGGCATCGGTGTGGAGATTGACGCTAAGGACGGGTGGCTGACGGTGCTTAGTACGTTTGAAGGAGGACCTGCGTATCGAGCCGGCATTCGTCCAGGCGATCGCTTTATTTCCATCGAAGGACAGGCTGCACAAGACATGCCTATCGACGAAGCCGTTCGGCGCATGCGTGGAGAGCCGGGTACTTCGACACGGTTTCGGTTACGCAAAGCAACCAGTGAACGTGTGATCGATATGACGGTTCGGCGTGAGATCATTCGTGTGCACGCGGTGGAAGCTCGTGTGTTGCCAGATCAAGTCGCCTACGTGAAGCTCAAAGCATTTCAGCAGACGACCACGGAAGAGCTTCGTAAAGCGCTTGACGAAGCTGCGGCGGCGACAAAAGCCCGTGGGGGGATTCAAGGCGTATTGCTCGATTTGCGGAATAACCCTGGTGGATTACTCGCCCAAGGCATTCAAGTGGCTGACGAGTTTTTGAGTCAGGGCACTATTGTCACCACACGTGGAAGGCGGGGCCGCTTGATGCAAGAAGCGCGTGCACAGGCCCTGAACACCAGGCCCAATTGGCCGATGGTGGTGTTAGTTAATGGGTATACGGCCAGTGCCGCTGAAATTGTAGCAGGCGCATTAAAGGACAATAAAAGAGCCACCGTGGTGGGGTTACGCACCTTTGGGAAAGGGAGTGTTCAGAACATTATTGAGTTACCCGATGGCAGCGCTCTAAAGTTAACTGTGGCGCGCTACTACACGCCTTCGGGTCGTTCTATTCAGGCAGAGGGTATCGATCCCGATGTCCTTGTGGATCAATTGGACACGGAAGCGATGCGTGCGGCCAAGGAAACCACGGTTGCGAGCGAAGCGGGTTTGGAGGGGCATCTTGCCAATCCTTCCGAGGCACAGCACCCTACGGTCGTCGTGCCTGAACGTGATCAGCCGCGCACAGCACCAGTGCCTCAGTCTGTGACACAGCAGGCATTTGTCAACGACTATCAAGCGCATATGGCTCATCAAGTGTTGCGAGCGTTAATCGCTACACACGCGCATTAATTACTTGAAACTATCGTTGCGGTGCGTATGGTGCGCTCACCATGCCTCGGAAGCAATCCACTCGTTCATCCAAACTGACAGCTCGCAACGCCGACAAACACGATCTTTATCAACGTTCTGTTCAGGATCCCGCATCTGAAATTGCATTTTGCACGCGCATTTTTCGTCGTGCGTATGGGCACAACCCGCTCGTATTGCGTGAGGATTTTTGTGGAACAGCGCTATTGGCAAGCGAGTGGGTCAAAAGTGACTCTCATCGTATGGCGACAGGAGTGGATCTTGAAGCTTCTGTCTTGGCGTGGGGGCGTGAGCATCATGTTAAGCAGCTTGGCCAAGACGCCAAGCGGCTAACGCTCTTGCGCCAGGACGTGCGCGCAGATGTGCCCGGTACGTTTGATGTTACAATGGCGTTTAACTTTAGCTATTTCATCTTCAAAACGCGTCCAGATCTCAAAGCGTATTTTCAGTCTGTGCGGCGTTCGTTGAAACCCAAAGGCATGTTTCTCCTCGATCACTATGGGGGACCAGAAACACAAGAGGCGCTCATCGAGGAAACAAAACAAAAAGGTTTTACGTATCTTTGGGAACAAGGCGAATACAATCCCATTGATGCCTCTACGACAAACCACATTCACTTTCGGTTTAACGATCGCTCTATGATGCGTCGTGCCTTTACGTACGATTGGCGATTGTGGCAACTCATGGAATTACAAGATGTGTTGAAAGAATCAGGTTTCAAACACGTGGATGTGTATTGGGAAGGTGACGACGGTGAAGGCGGCGGCAATGGCGTATTTCGAGCCAAGAAAAAAGCCCTCAACGATCCATGCTGGAACGCGTACCTTGTGGCTCGCCCCGGCTCTACCTAAAAACACCAAATCGTCGTAAGGGAGCGGTATGCGGTGGCAGCTTGGACGTCGAAGTGGCAACGTTGTGGATGCACGGAGTGCTGGCCGGGGCATGCGCCTAGGCGGCGTAGGCTCAATCGTTGTGTTACTTGGGGCGCTGGTCGTGTGGATGCTGGGTGGTAACCCCCTGGCGGTCTTGTCGCTGTTAGGAACAGCAGGTGCAGGGGCTGGAACGGAAGCTCCTGCAACAGGGACCGAGCCGCCCGCAGAAGATCCGCAGGCTGAGTTTGTGGCGCGGGTGCTTGGAGATACCGAAGATACCTGGGCGGCACTATTGCCCGCGGAAACCCATGCCCAATACGTTCCGGCAAAATTGGTGTTGTTTCGAGAAGGGGTCAGGTCTGCGTGCGGCATGGCATCCGCAGCGGTGGGGCCATTTTATTGTCCTGGGGATCGTCGCGTGTATTTAGATCTTTCGTTTTTCGATGAGCTTGAGCGTCGATTTGCGGCACCTGGTGATTTTGCGCGCGCGTATGTGATCGTACATGAAGTGGGGCATCACATTCAAACGTTGCTTGGGACTTCCGAGCAAGTCCGAGCCAAACAGGCCGGAGTATCTGACGCGCAAGCTAATCAGCTGTCAGTCCGCCTGGAGCTTCAGGCGGATTGCTACGCTGGCGTTTGGGCGCATCATGCAAAAAGTCAACGTAATCTTTTGGAACCAGGAGACCTGGAAGAAGGACTCAATGCGGCCTCTGCGATTGGGGATGACACCTTGCAAAAACGTTCACGCGGTGTGGTGGTTCCTGAATCCTTTACCCATGGCAGCGCGGCTCAGCGAGTGCATTGGTTTAAACAAGGGTTTGAACAAGGGCGGTTGAGTGCCTGCACTACCTTTGAAGAGGATATCGCTACGCCTTAAAGGCTTGCGCGAGGCAAAGTGGGATGTCAGATTACATAGTCAGGTAGACACCTCGCCAGGAAGGGTTTGTTTGTATGTCGTTGAAATCATTTGTATTTCTTACTGTGCTCCTACCATGGTGGGGTGCCTGTGCCGCTACGATGGAAGATGCTGAGGCAGGGACGGAAAGTGAAGGTCAGTCGAACACCACAAGCTCCTGGATCTACCCACTTTTACCGCAGTACATCCCTCAAGGGGCTACGCCAAGCAGTACGGCGTTCAAACAAATTGAGTATGGTGTGCCTAACCCGAATCTTTCAGGATGGTCCAGTTGTTACCGTGCTTCTATGTCTACGTTGACCCATGCGGGTGTGGATTGGGTTGCCTATCAAAACAACCGAACCCAATCTTGGGCTGTGGGTAAAAAGGTGTACCAAGAGCCTCCTTCTGTGACTTCGACGAGCACTGCACCGGCAAGTGTCGTGGGAGTGTATGCCGTGCACGACGGTACGATCGTAGCCGTGGATCCCCTCGTGGCAGGCTACGCTGCTGACGAAGGAGCAAGCATTGCCATTCGTCACGAACTCAGTGCATCTGAGAAAGCCGTGTTCGAAGCCATGAACATTTTTGGCATACAGGCAGTCTACTCTGTGTATGCCCATGTGCTGCCTACGCCAGCCATTGCCGCTCTTAAAACCGACCAAACGCTGGCGGTCAAAAAGGGCGATGTCCTCGGGATCCTCTATGACAATCCAGGATATACCGTTGCGGATGGGACGGTTCGCGCCAACGATTTGTTGTATTTCGAAATGCGCTGGGACTATGGGCAAAGCTTATGGGCCGAGCCGTGCAGGGGAAATCTCGCGCCTGCTTTTGTGAAAACTGCGAGCGATCTGACACGCTACGGTTATGTAGATCCTCGCGGCATGTTAGACATGTTAGCGCACGTTGCACCGTAAGCCCGGAGCGGCTGTCTTCGTGCCAAGTGGAGACTCCTTGGCACACTGGGGACAATGGACCCTAGAGATAGATGAAAGCTCTGTCTGAAATGATTAGTGAATTTCGTATGACAACCGCTCACTTCTTGCTCTCATGTGGGTATGTATCTTGCATAAACGTATTTTGGCTTGCCTCGTAGCAGGTACGTGTTAAAGGAAGAGTCTAATGAATATGTCATCTCCCACCCTTTCTTCGTGTCGATGGTCGGCTTTGGCCCTTGGGGCAAGCCTTGTGGCCTGCGCGCCTAGCGCGGTGGGCGGCTATGGCACCGATCAGGAGCTTTTGGTGACAGCAAAGCCTCGATCCGAGTGGGTCAATGGCGATCCTGCCTCGCAGTGTTCTGCCTCTATGATCGATGAAACGCCGCGCTACCGCATTACGGTGCATCATACAGCCGGCGAGGCCTCGACAGGGTATGAAGCTGAAGTGGCTCAAATGAACACAATTCTCAGCACGCATTATTCGCGTGGTGCCTCGGACACGGTAGACCCAGATGAAGCTACCAAGTGGTGGTGCGATGTGGGCTATCATTTTGTCATTGCCCCGTCAGGTGAGGTCTACGAGGGTAGGCCGATTGATTTCATGGGTGCGCACACGGCTTATGAAAACGACGGCAACGTCGGTATTGCAGTGATGGGCGACTATCGCAGCCAACCTGTGCCGCAGGCTGTACGTGATGCGTTGGCGCGCGTCGTGAGGGAACTTCAAACAGACTATCCTAATATTAAGTTTACCGATCCAGCTTGCAATGAATACGATGGAGATAGCGATCTTTGCTTGCGCGGTCATCGCGAGCACAAGAACAACCGTACCTCCTGTCCCGGCAATGAACTGATGGCGGTGGTCAAGGATCTCCGTGGGGGGATTGAAGAGCATCATCCTGAGCACGACCCGTACGTCGAAGAGTTAGAGGAAGAGATCCCAGAAGATACCGAATACACATGTACATCGGCGAAAGGCGAGACGAAGTCTTTCAACAAGACTGCGTGGGATAGCTTCGGTGGAAAGTGTTTCGATCGCGAGGCTCCGCAGGATGTCTGTGTGGGAGTCCCAGATAACAATTGGATTTGCGTCAATCATCCCGCCTATGGATTGGTGACAGGGCCATGTCGTGCCGGTGCAGGCTTTCAAGCCTTTAGCACCGCGCAGTGGGCCGTGGCGAAGTGCTTTGCCTGTAACAATCCCAACAATCCGATTTACGATTCTGCGTTGGGAGTGCAGGCGGATCAAACCTACACAGGTTCACCGAACGGTGTAGGCTGCGTGTACAACGCCGCCCAAGACGAATAAAGCAGCTGGCTGCCTCCTCTTCGAGGAAGGATGGTTAGGCTTGCAAGGGCTGCAACCCGGCATCGCGCAAAAGGGCCATGTCTGCGTCGGCTTCGGGGTTAGGCGTGGTCAGCAGCTGCTCGCCGTAGAAAATGGAGTTGGCGCCGGCCAAGAAGCACAGCACCTGAGCTTCTCGGCTTAGCGATTCGCGGCCTGCAGACAGGCGCACTTTGGCCTGGGGCATGACGATGCGGGCGGTGGCGCACATGCGTGCCAGTTCTAACGGGTCTACTGGCGGGCGGTCTTCAAGTGGCGTCCCTTCTACCGGCACTAGGGCATTGATCGGCACGCTGCTTGGGTGCGGCGTGAAATGCGAGAGGGTCATCAAGAGCTTACAGCGATCGTCAATACTTTCGCCCATGCCAATGATGCCGCCGCAACAAATGCCGATGCCCGCTTTTGCCACGCGATCCAGGGTGTCCAGCCGTTCATCGTATGTACGCGTGGAAATGATCGAGGGGTAGAACTCGCGGGAGGTATCGAGGTTGTGATTGTAGGCGGTCAGACCCGCATCGGCGAGTTGGCGTGCTTGATCGTCGCTAAGCATACCCAGTGTGGCACAGGCTTCCATGCCTAGATTGCGGATTCCGCTGACCATATCAAGCACATCTTGAAACGCTTTGCCTTGCTTGGCATCGCGCCAGGCGGCGCCCATGCAAAAGCGGGTGGCGCCGTTTTCTTTCGCCCGAGCTGCTTTGAGTAGAACGTCTTTGACAGACATGAGCCGTTCCGGGGTCACGTGGGTGGCGTAACGGCCACTTTGAGGGCAATAAGCACAATCTTCAGAACAGGCGCCGGTCTTAATAGAAAGGAGAGTGCAGAGTTGGACGGCATTGGGAGGCTGATGCTCGCGGTGCACTTGTCCTGCCTGATGGATGAGCTCTGTGAGGGGAAGATCGTGAATGGCTCTGATTTCTGTCAGTGTCCAATCGTGGCGCGATGAAAACATAAGGTCTTGACCTTACACTATCTCACCACTACCGTGAAGCGCCGCGAAGGAACCCACGTGGAGCAATACTTACATGGCCAGTCAGGCCACACACACCCGAGGCTTCACATGGTGTACTCGACCATGGTGTATACGGCTGCGCTTGCAGCCCTTATGGAGCTATGGCTTGCCAGGATTGGGGTGCCCGCACTTTACGACAAGCTTTCTGAAGGAGCATTGCTGGGATTTTTGAGTTGGGCGACGTTTTTTCGCAACTTGCTTGGCATCAGTGGGCTGGCAGCACTTGCACTTATGATAGGCATGTGGGTGTCTGACAAACACGTTGCCACATTAACACGACGTTTGAGCTTGGCGGTGTTTGGCCTTGTGATGATCGTGCTTAGCGTTTCATTGTTGGTGTTCCCAGAAGAATGGGTCATGCCTTATGAACGGATGAAGCATGGCGTATTGTCTGTGTCTGTGGCTGCACATGCGTTAGTGGTTAACCTAGGATTTGCCGTAGTATCCAAGCGTATCTCAGCAAGCCGGCGGGCCACGCTTTGGCTGTTTGCCGTCAGTAGTGTGTGCGCGTTGGGTATCTTGGCGCTTGCATGGATGCCTTTGGCCATACAATTGCATGCTGCGGTGTTATTGCGCCAAGCACTGCTTCGCATGGGAGAAACGGTCTATCTTGTGGGAGTGGGTTTAGCGGCATTTGTGGCATTTCCGCGTGGGAGATCCACGCGTGATGCTGTGGCAATGATGGTGATTTCTATCGTGACTGTGGTGGTGAGTACGTTGTGTGTATCACTTCATACCTCATTGGGCGGTGGGTATGCTCAGATGTGGTATGGCGCCTTTCGATTGGAGTGGCTTCTGGATTACCATCCCTTGCTCTATGTGCCTGTCATCGCGATTGGAATAGCAGTTTCTTTGGGTGCCATGCTCACCTCGTCACATGTGCAACGTATGTCAGGTGCAGCACTTGGATTACTGATAGCAGCAGGCTTTGCACCTCCTGCGGTCGATAGGTTAACGATGTGGGTGCTTGGTGTGATTACACTGGCTGTGTATGCTGCGCCAGATAGTCAGCGAAACGCCAACGAAGCGGGTGAGCGTCCAGAGCTTCAAACAAGCTCTGCCACAGCTGCGTGAATGCGCTTTAGGCCTTCTTCGATGAGTTCAACAGAAGTTGCATAGGAAAATCGAATAAACCCAGGGGCTCCAAACGGAGTGCCCGGCACTGCCGCGCAGCGGGCTTTTTCAAGGAGCCACTCGGAAACAGCCAAATCATCTGAAAGAACAGTCATGCCGGAACGCTTGCCGAGCAGGGGACGTACATCGACAAAGGCATAGAAGGCACCGTCGGGCATGCGGGCCGAGAGCCCTGGGATGCGGTTGATGCCTTCCACTAACGCTGCTCTGCGTGTCGCAAAGGTTTGACGCATCGCGTCAAGAACGGCCGGATCGCCTTTCAGAGCAGCCAATGCGGCATATTGTGCCACGGTTGTGGGATTTGTAGTCGCTTGTCCCTGAAGGGTGTCACACGCTTTGGCAACCGCGGTAGGTGCAAGCATCCAGCCGATGCGCCACCCCGTCATGGCATAGGTTTTGCTGACACCATCCACGATGATCAGCCGATCACGAAGATCGGGCGCTATTTCAAGCAACGAACGTTGTTCGAATCCATCGTAAACAAGTTGGCTGTAAATTTCATCGACAATAATCCAGAAGGAATGCTGGCGTAACACCTCCGCCAGTGCGTGAAGTTGTTGCGGTGTGTAAGCGGCCCCAGTGGGATTGGAAGGCGTGCACAGCACCAAGGCTTTGGTGCGTGGCGAGATCGCTTTTGCCAAAGCTTCTGGTTGCAGTACGAAATTGTCCTTGTCTGAGGTCGGGACGATGACAGGGCTGGCGCCCACGAGACGCACTTGTTCGGGATAGCTCACCCAATAAGGCGCAGGAATAATCACTTCATCGCCTGAGTCGTAAAGAGCCAGGGCGAGATTAAACAATGCATGTTTGGCGCCTACCGAAACCACGACTTCATTGGGTTCGTGGCGGATGCCGCCGCGCCGTTTGAAAGAGTCGTCACAAATAGCTTGGCGTAGCTCTGGAATACCCCGCACGTCGGTGTAGTGGGAGCTTTGACGTAACGAACGTTGGGCGGCTTCTAGGATGTAATCCGGGGTGGGAAAATCAGGTTGACCCACGCCAAAGGCGAGGATGTCGATGCCTTGGCGTTTGAGCGCGGCGGCTCTTTGGGAAAGGGCTACGGTCGCGGATTCCTGAATCTCATTTAGACGCTGGGCTAACAAAGGACTGGTCATGATGGTTTCATAACATACATTCGCGCGGTCCCAGGTATACGTTCAAGGTGTTCAAGAGCTCTTCCACAAAGGCTCGCTTAATGTATGTTAGCCTGCGGCCTTAGCTGGTTGAGCCGGGTTTGACAAGAGCGGTGGGAAGGATTAGAGCCCTTGTCTCGATTGGGTAGCATACGGGAGGACATGGTTATGAAACGGCAAACATTCCTGAATTTGACATCCTTGATGTGGGTGGGTGCATGTCTGATAGCAGCGTGCGGTCCCGATTATCCTGCCTGTGACGACGATGACGATTGCAAAGAAAAGGAATTTTGCGTCAATAAACGTTGTCAGCTGTGTCGCGACGATCGTGATTGTGGGCAGGGCAAGCAGTGTAATCAAGGGCGTTGTGATGACATTCCTGGATTCTGCCGGTCGAGTGCGGAGTGTGCGCCAGGCGAGAATTGCTTAGGCAATCGATGCCAGAAACCTGTGTCTTCAGAGTCGAGCGAGAGCGGCGCAGGTGATGCGTCGGGGATCTGTAACTTTGAATCGATTTATTTCGAGTTTGACTCCAGCACGATTGTTCCCGAAGCGAGGTCTCACATCGAAAAGAACATCGAGTGCGCACGCAAGAAGAACATTACTGGATTGCACATGACAGGGCATACCGATCCACGGGGCACTGAGGAATATAACCTTGCCTTGGGCGATCGCCGTGCTCAGGGCGTGCGCGGTGTGGTGACTTCTTTGGGAATGGATCCTAATAAGGTTACTGTCTCGTCCATGGGTGAGGAAATGGCCCAGGGTACCGATGAAAGTGGCTGGTCTAAAGACAGGCGTGTGGAATTCTCTGCAAGATAGAGCCTGCATGAGGCAAGGTGACAAGAGCTCCTGCGGTATAGTAGCAGTGGCTCTTTGCGCTATGTTGAGCACTGGATGCTTTTGGACATCCAAGAGCGAGGGTGATCAGTTAAAGAAGCGCGTCTCTTCGCTTGAAAGCGGGTTGCTTGAAGAGCGCAAGAAGCTTGCTGACCAACTGGTTGAAGCACAAGATAAGATCAACCGCTTAGAGGACCTTCTTGATCGTGCGACTCGGGTGCTTGCGAAGAACAATACCGATATCGAATTACGCGTGCAACAGCTTGAAGAGCAAGGCGATACCGTTCGAGGAAGCCTCTCGGAAATGCAGAACACTGTTAATGTGCTTCAAAAGTCGTGGGAAGATAATCAGAAATTGCTAAATGCTGGTGGTGATAAGTCTGGCATGGAGCAGCCGTTAGACAGTGCTCAAATCCCCGTGGACAAGAAGGGCCATTTTGATGCAGCAAGAACTGCATATGAGGCAGGCGAGTATGCGAAAGCACGTTCGTTGGACCGCGAATATATTCAGCGTTATTCGAAAGACGCGCATGCAGACGATGCGCAGTACTGGATAGGAGCCGGTTATTTGCAGCAGAAAAAGCCTGCAACTGCCTTGGGTGAGTTTCGTAAAGTGATCGCTACGTATCCCAAGAGCGATGTGTTGGACAAAACATTGTTTGATATGGCCGAAGCGTTTTGGCAGCTTCAGGCGTGTACGGATGCCAAAAGCGCACTGACTGCCCTGATTGAGGGGCACAAGAAATCTTCGCTACGAGTCGCTGCACAGCAAAAACTAAAAAAGATTAAACAAGCCCGCCGTGGCTATTGCACGTCGTAAATGGTGATGCGTGCATTCGCATCCCCTCTATTCATCACTCTAAGCAGGGATCATAGGCATTGGTTGATCGTGTTAGCCAATGTGTTTGTAGGGTTCATCACGTCCGCCACCTCAGCGCAACAGCTGCCTCTGTATGAGGCCAGTGTTGAAACTACCCCCGCCGGGGCGTCTGTATATTTGGATGCTCCTACTGGAGCGTTGCTCGGAGTGACTCCGCTCAAGAGCATCCGACTTCGTGCCGGAAGTCATGTGCTTTATTTTGATTTAGAGGGATATGACGAGGCTCGTTTGTATATTGAAGTCAACCGTGACGGTCAGGCGTTTTCATCAACGCTTAAGGCTGCTGCGGTGCTTGAGTTATTGCCTCCGGATGAAGCTTTCAATGGCGCACAGGTGTTGGTGAATGGTGAAAAATTGGGAGTGTTGCCGTTTCGTGGAACGTTGATGCCAGGTCGGCATATGGTGCAGATCAAACAAGGGAAAGATGTGCTTTTTGCACAATGGGTGGAGCTTGAACCAGGGCAAGAAATGTCTCTGACGCCACCCTTTGAACACAAAGCGACGCATAAAAGTTCTATTTTGGTGGGTGGTGACGTCAAAGGCGCAGACGTGTTTATAGACGGTGAAGCCAAAGGGAAGACTCCGTTAGTGGTGCAAGGTGTTTCCGAGGGTCGTCATGTTGTGGAAATCAAAGCTCGTAGAAGGGCACCGTACACTAAAGAGATAGCCGTAATCGTGGGGCAGCGAGTGTCGATTAATCCCACGCTTGATCCTGTTGGAGAACCACGTGAGGGTGTGATGGTCGTGAATGCGTCTGTCGGCGGAGCGACTGTATTTGTGGATGAGCGTCAGCGAGGCACCGTTCCTATGGTTTTGCATAACCTTCGTGACGGAAAGCACACAGTTAGCATCAAAGCAGAGGGCCACGAAGAATATCGCGAAACATGTCTCCTGGGAGCGAAAACTCCATGTGAGATTTATGCCGAGCTGACCCCTGTTCTCGCTGCGATCCGAGTGGAGGCGAACGTTAGCTATGCCAAACTCTTTGTTAATAATGATGAAAAGGGAGCAATTCCTTTTGATGGGTATATTGAGCCTGGACCCAAGGTACTGGAAGTGCGTGCCGAGGGCTATGAGCCGTTTCGTCAACGAATCCAACTAACTGCTTCATCGCAGCCGACGCTCATCCTTGCGACATTGCGAGGGGATGGCTCTACGGAAGCAGACAATGCCTATGCTGAAGACGCGCAGGAAGCATTGCGCCAACAACGAGGAGCCATGCCACATGCAGCTGTTCCTTTGGCTGTTGGTCAGTCCTACATCGACTTGGCTACGGGGTGGCCATTTTTAGCTGAGATGCGTTTGGGCGTAGGTGTGTTTAAGTTTATGGATGTCGGATTAGCGTTACGGACGTTTGGGCGGCTAAGCGAGATAGAGGGCAGAGTGAAGGTGGGCTCTTTCGTTGTGAATCCTTGGGCAGTTGCGTTGCAGGTCAAAGGTGGAGGAGGCGTGGGGCCTAGTGAAAATGTGCTCAATCCTTCGACGGATGAAAAAGAAAGTCATGGTGTTAACACCTGGTTTATTAAGGTTGAGGCACTGAATTCCATCAATTTTTCTGATTTTGGTGCCGTCACGTTATGGGCAGCCCTGGACCTGCATTCCGATCGTTATGATTTCAGCGGGGAAAATGGGGACGAACTTCTGGTTCCTGATCCTGGAAGGCAGGAGCACATGCGCTTTCGTGTGGGAGGAGCTCTGGAAGTGATCTTGGATCTTCACTGGAATCTTTGGGGGTTGGTGGAGGGTATTGCTGCAAGCACAGACGGACGGAGGAGGATTTTGGGCGATATTTATGGGCTCGGAATGGAGGATACGGAGTTGTATTTTGGCTTGGGAACAACGTATAAGTATTAGACGTGGTTTATGATTGAGGGAAGTTTCATTGTTTTAGAAGGGGTGGATGGGGCAGGTACCACGACCCATGTGCGGCTTTTATCCAAAGAGCTTCGCAGCAAAGGGCTGCCTGTCTACAAAACAGGAGAACCCAGCAGAGGTCCAGTCGGTGGACTGTTACGTCAGATTCTCACTGGCCGTGTGGTGGTGCATGGACTTCAAGGTGCGCGGCCACCTTCTTGGGGCACCATGGCTCTTTTATTTGCAGCAGATCGTATGGACCACCTCGAAGCAGAAATTATGCCCAATCTCATGGATGGCGTGAATGTCATTTGCGATCGCTACGATCATTCTTCGGTGGCGTATCAGTCGTTGTCCGGTGGTGCTAAACCTGCGACTATTGCATGGGTACGTGAACTTAACTCACGTGCAAAACGTCCCGATCTGACGATAGTATTGGATGTGCCCGCAGAAGTTGCGGCTGAACGTCGCCGAAGCCGCCTTCTCGCT
The DNA here is from genome assembly GCA_964640175.1 of uncultured Polyangiales bacterium. Taxonomy (GTDB): domain Bacteria; phylum Myxococcota_A; class Polyangia; order Polyangiales; genus JACKDX01. Next base: position 50,845 of record CAZXFW010000011.1, read on the forward strand.
CAGGAAATGTATGAAGATGACGAGTTGCAACGTGATCTTGTCGATTTTTATGCTCATATTGAGGAGTACTTTCCACAGGACACCATTTGTCATGTGGATGCGAATCGCCCGGTTGCAGAAGTTGCTGCAGAAATCTTCGAACGTGTGCGGATGCATCGCGGAGATACTGTCACGTGAAGATAGGGTGGTGGATTGTAGGGAGCGTAGTGTTCCTTGTGGCATGTGCAAGTGAGACTGCATCACGCAAAACGGTTTCAGCCAGCCATCCCGTAGAGAAGCCTATCCCCGTTGTGGAATCCCACCGGGATGGGACGATTCACCGTCAGCAGCTTAGAGTGGTTCTGGATGGTGGTCTAGGCCGATTTCTTCAAGGCGTGAGGACTGAACCCTACATCGTGCATAACAAATTCAAAGGATTCCGTATCCTGGAGTTATACCCCCGTGAGCCCGTCTTCCAAGGCGTGAGTCCCAAGGTGGGAGATGTTGTGACGCAAATCAATGGGCAGCCCATTGGCCGGCCAGAACAAGCGTTGAAGGTATGGGATAGCTTACGGGTGGCGAGTGAGCTGCGCATCGACTATTTGCGTGAGGGCGCGGCTCATGAAGCACGCTACCGCATTGTAGAATGAGGCTATCGCGTTAGTATTCGTACACCAAGTTCACCGTCCACGTTCACGAGTTCACCGGTGGCCAACAGCGATTCACCCGCTCGGAGAACGACTTTTGAACCCAAGGATAGCCCTGTTTGAACCACTTGGCCTGGAATCAAAGCACTGACTTCCGAGGCTTTGAGCTTAAATCGCCCAAGCTCCACGCTTACTGCGATCGGTATAGATGCGATTGTTTCAACATCCATCGTTGAGGTTGAGGGTGGGTTGAGCTTTGCATGGGGCATGGGTGTTTCCTGGGTGATGGACGTGATGGTAATGAATCCGTCGCCTTCGGAACAGGCTGTCCATGTATAACTTGGGTTTCCATCAAGGTGAAGCTGCAAATCCTCGGTAGCCCAGGGATCTAACGCATTGACATCCGTAGACCAGGTTCTTCCCAAAAGAACGATGTCTTGCGGCTTGAGGGAGCCAATGGTTTCACCTGTCATCGAACAGTGGGTGAGCCGAACGACCATTTCAAGTGGCACCTGTGAATGATTTTCAACGGGTGGTAGAGGAGAGCCGTGTTGAAGCAGTGCTTGCAATGCGGATTGTGGCAAATGGACTCGCGCGTAACCTTCATCGCTTCCGAGTTGTACGTGGGCGGACCATAGGAACCAGTTGGGATCGTTAGAGATAGCAAGCATGGTGGAAGGTTGAGTCAGCACACTGTGAAGTTTCCAGTCTGCCGTATGTGAAGCTAGAAGAAGGTGCGCCACCGTGTAAGCAAAGATACCTTGTTCGGTGTCGCTAAATGAAGTGAGAGGCTCCGGGATGTTTTGACCTGCTTCGCCACCAAGCACGCGGTCTATGAGGCAGGAGGCCAATCGTTTGTCGAGCTCGACTGCTATTTTAAATTGACCGTTTCGACTCTGGCACAACAAAGCCGCAATTATATCGGGCGTCAACTGTTCTGAGAGTGTCTCTTTGCCGATGAGCTCGAGTGGATAGACGGTGATTTTGACATCACACCCAGTGAGTCTACTGATCAGGTCATGCCATGCATTGAGCCGCCACCAGTTGTTAAAGGAGCGCAAGGCACGATTCAACAGCTGTGCGTCCATGGCGCTCGTTTGAACAAGGGGTGGTAATCCAGAGGGATGTTGCATTACAGTGTGGTTCCTACCTCGGCTGAGGCTGTCAGATCCATGACCCATGGCGCTCAGGATGATACAATCTGGAGCCTATGCCCGTCGATCCTTACATAGGACACGATATTAACGGTCAATACCGCATTGTTGGGCGTATTGGCACCGGTGGTATGGGAGCGGTCTACAAGGCAGAACAGCCTTCCATGAATCGCTATGTGGCCGTCAAAATTCTTCACAAGCGGTACGTGTCTCGTGCGGACTTGATGTCGAGGTTTCGAAGGGAGGCTCGTGCGATGAGTCACCTATCACATCCAAACATTGCCCGTGTGTATATGTACGGTGAGCTGGAAGATGGTTCTGCATACATTGTGATGGAGCTTCTAGAGGGAAGCAATGTTGCCAGGGCTGTACAAAAACACGGCCCAATGGAACCAGCGCGTGCGATTCGTATCATGGTACAAGTGTGTGAAGCTTTAGAAGAAGCGCACCGTGCAGGTATGGTGCACCGGGATCTCAAGCCTGAGAACATTTTTCTTTGCAACGATCAGGAACGAACTGATTTCCCTAAATTGTTGGATTTCGGCTTAGCAAAAGTGACGGAGCGTGAATTGCAACCCGGATCAGTATTTCTGACACGTGAGGGGGCTATTTTTGGTACGCCGGAGTTCATGAGCCCCGAGCAAGCTCAGGGTAAAGTGTTAGACGCGCGTTCGGACATCTATTCTCTGAGCGTGATTTTGTATGAAATGCTAACGGGAGAGTTGCCTTTTTATGCAGGGCAAGCTGCAGAATACATGAAGCGGCACGTCTACGATCCGCCTATCCCTCTTCGTAAACGGGCTCCAGAGCGCGTGTTTCCTCCAGCTCTCGAAGAAGTGATAGCCAGGGCGATGGAAAAAGATCCCAAAGATCGGTTTCAGTCTGCTCAGGATTTTGCCCGTGCGCTTCAAGCGTGCCTTGAGCCGAATGGCGGCCGTACAAAAGTTCACCCTAAGGGAGCGAGCTTTTATGGAGCCACTGGCAAACCGGCGTCTCGGTTTTCGTTGACTCAGGGCTCGATTGCGATGTGGCGTTGGTTTGCGATTTCCGCCGTGGTGATTGCGATTGTAGGATTGTTAGTTTATTGGCTTAACCGTTAACTCGGGCAAAGGCGTGTTGCCAGGTGTGGTGTCATCCGCTGCGCTTGGCAACGTAGAATCTCCGAGGTCAGGGGGAATGACGCCACGCTTACGGGCTTGCCGATCCATGATACTGGCTTGTTTTTTGAGGATAGGAGTGACTCGAGACGGCTGGTCTGGTCCGGAACGATCGATCCAGAAAAAGCTTTTGTCACGCACATCCAAGTGTACAAATCCACTGACAGGGTAAAGTCCAACCCCTACAAATCCTTGGGTGCGCAAATAGTGTGCAAGCTGACGATCAGAGACACCGGGAAGCACCATATCGATAGCGCGTCCTTGTTGATGCCGACTGGTATCGCTGTTGGCGCGAAATCCGCTAATTACCCACGCAAAAGGCACTCCAAAGTGTCGCAGGGCTTGATAGACAAGGTTGAGTAATCTTGGATGGACGGGGTGAGTCGAGTGATCTTTTTGCCAAGCCATCGCAGTTTCAGCTTTGATCATTTCTTCGTTGGAAAAGTCGCCGAATTCAGACGACGGCTGAAGCACAACGCGTGCATTTTCTCCGACAGGGGCCAAGATCAGTGGTGGCATTGCCTCGCGTTGAAAAGCACGCCTTTCAGCGAGGGGGGCCTTGTAATGCCACTTGTTACGTAATCGACGGTAGTTGCTATTGAGTTTGGCGTGCTTCGTGTGCTTTTTGGATCTGGTCCGTGCGCGTTTGGAGCGTGTCGTGCGGAAAGAGGTGTTGTGTGCAGTTTTTCTGACTTCGTGAACAGGAGCGTTTGGTGTTCGCGATTGGGCATACGCAAGCGAAATTGGGACAAGAAGCGTGGCTAGGGCCATCCAACCGACCCAATGCTGACATTTCATGTCACGCAAGACTGCCCTGAGGGTCATTCAAGGGAGCGTCGGATGGAGAGTTCTGAAGTACGGCTTGAGCTGCAGCTTGTTCAGCATCTATTTTAGAGCGACCTTGACCCTGACTCACGATACGCTCGCCTACAATCATAGCAACCTGAAAGGTTTTGGCATGATCCGGTCCTTCGGTAGAGATGAGTTCGTAGCGGGGTGCAGGTTGCCCCTTTGCTTGAAACCATTCTTGCGCGCGGGATTTAAAGTCTTCTGCGCCAGGTGAACTGTTGTTCAAATGATCCTGAAACAACGTGCGACCACAAACCAGGGCTGCCTCAAGTCCACCATCCAAGTAAATGGCGCCAAAACACGCTTCGAGCGCGTTGGAAAGTAATCTAGGCTTTTGCCTGCCACCGGAACGCTCTTCTCCACGGCCTAGTTTCAAACAAGTCCCTAAGTTGATGGCTTGAGCAACCGCAAATAACCCGCGTTCGCTGACTAGGTCTGCGCGGCGCCGCGTCAACTCGCCTTCAGGTGCATGCGGGTAGCACTCCCACAGCAATGAAGAGATGACAATCGATAGCACTGCGTCTCCAAGGAATTCCAAACGTTCGTTGTCTGTGAGGGAGTCATGGCGATATTCGTTGGCAAAGGAACGGTGGGTTAAAGCCGTAGTCAGTAATGCGACGTTTTGGAATCGGTAACCCAAAGCCGTCTGGCAGGCATCCATAAGGGGGGTTATGTCAATCATAATGGAGCAACCCAATGGAGTGCGAGGGGCGGGACTTGAACCCGCACACCCTTTCGAGCACCAGAACCTAAATCTGGCGCGTCTGCCAATTCCGCCACCCTCGCGCGGCCCTTTTTGTCGACATTGTTGAGACTCATGTCAAGCTCTTCCGTAATTTAGCATGAGATTTCAGTTTCGCATTGATCTCAGACCATCCTCCAGTATAGTGAAGGCCCAAAGCGGCAATCGTGGCGGGGGTTCGTTTTGAAGCGTACCAAGTTTATTTTTATAACGGGCGGTGTGGTCAGCTCCATTGGCAAGGGGCTTGCCTCTGCTTCCATTGGAGCACTTATGGAAGCACGGGGCTTAAAAGTCACCCATCTTAAGATGGATCCGTACATCAACGTGGATCCAGGAACGATGTCGCCGTTTCAACATGGTGAGGTGTTTGTCACTGAAGATGGCGCAGAGACCGATCTTGACCTCGGTCATTATGAGCGTTTCACGTCTGCTAAAATGACCCGTGCCAACAATTTCACGACTGGTCGCATTTACGATGCGGTGATTTCGAAAGAAAGGCGTGGCGAATATCTTGGCGCGACTATCCAAGTGATTCCCCATATTACGGATGAAATCAAAGCGCGTGCGCTGGAAGCGGCTGCCAAGTCCGATGTCGCGATCGTAGAAATTGGCGGTACGGTGGGTGATATTGAGTCGTTGCCATTTTTGGAGGCGGTGCGTCAGCTTCGCATCGATCTGGGCGCTCAAAATTCTGTATGCGTGCATGTCACATTGGTGCCTTATATTGCGGCTGCGGGTGAGCTCAAAACAAAGCCAACTCAACATTCAGTCAAAGAGCTTTTAGCGCTTGGGATCCAGCCTGAAATACTTATCTGCCGGGTGGATCGCATGTTGTCCCGATCCCTGAAGGAGAAAATCGCACATTTCACTAACGTTCCGGTGGATTGTGTGGTGGCCGCGCGTGATGTGTCGGTGATTTACGCATTGCCTATTGCGTTGCATCAGGAAGGGCTCGACGATCGCATCGTGGATCGTCTGAACATTTGGTCACGGCAGCCTGATCTTGAAAACTGGCATCGCACGGTTGAACGCCTCAAAGATCCTGTCCGCGGTAAAGTTTCCATTGCGGTAGTCGGCAAATACGTTGATTTACGAGACTCGTACAAATCGCTTCACGAGGCCTTGGTACATGGTGGCTTGGCGAACGATGTGCAGGTTGAGCTTTGTTACGTGGATAGCGAAGATTTGCAGGGGAAGGACGTGGAAGAGGTGCTTGGGCAGCACCATGCCGTGTTGGTCCCAGGCGGGTTTGGCGATCGTGGTTCCGAGGGTAAAATACAGGCCATTCAATTTGCTCGTGAAAACGGGATTCCATTTTTTGGAATATGTCTTGGTATGCAAATGGCGATTGTCGACTATGCGCGGCATTGTTGTGGGCTTCAGGGCGCCAATAGCGTTGAATTTGATGCAGAACCTTTGCATCCGGTGATTCACCTGATGTCAGAACAGCAAGGGATCAAAGACAAAGGAGGCACCATGCGGCTTGGAGCGTATCCTTGTGTGCTGAGCCCTGACTCCTTGGCGTATGAAATTTATGGGCGCAAACGTATCAGTGAGAGACATCGGCATCGATTTGAAGTGAACAATCTCTATCGGCCACAGCTTGAAGAAGCAGGCCTTGTGTTAAGCGGAGTTTCTCCGGATAGCAAGTTGGTCGAGATGATTGAACTTCCAGGGCATCCTTACTTTGTGGGCTGTCAGTTTCATCCCGAGTTCAAGTCTAAACCCCATGCGCCGCATCCACTGTTTGTGCGTTTTATTCAGGCTGCTGTGGCGCATCGGGAGCTTAGCCCGCAGGCACGGCGCCAAACGGAGCATCCTAGTTCAGCCGACGTTGTCCATTGATGCGTCTCATAACGCAGCTATGACACCTCTGTCATGGCTCAAGGCGCTTCTGTGCCAGAGGGCTCAAGGGCTATCTGGTCATGTGCTTAGATTTCAGGCATATGTTTAGGGTGAGCAGCCGTTGATGTTGGCATGCCTTATGCAATTAAGACGAATGACGTGGTGGTGTCATGTGGGTGGCTTGGAAGCGTAAGTACAAAAGGTGGCAGGTTGTTGTGGGGTGTCTTCTGGTGTTTGCAGGATTTAATATGTCCTGTGCGGATGACAGTGATAAACCTCAAGAGAAGGCCGTTACAGAAGACGCTGACTATGAGGCCACTTCTGGGGTTCGCGTAGCCACCGCACCGAACGACTATTCGGATACTCCGAATGCGATTCGTCCTGAGTGTCCTGTCGCTGAGTGTGATCCGAGGAAACAGGATTGTGCGGCAGGGACCTGCAGTCTTAAGGAAGATGCTACGGTGTGTTTAACCTCTATGGGCGATACACCAGAGGGCCAGGCATGCACGACTTCGTCAGAATGCGAACCAGACCTTGCATGTTTTAAAACGAAACAAGGGAACCGTTGTCAGCGAATTTGTTGTCCGGGCAATGATGATCCTTGTGCGGACAATCAAAAATGTGGCGGTTCCGGACAGCTTGTGGAAGGTTCTGAAACCTTAGCGTGGGGCTTTTGCACTTCAATGGTCGAAGGCTGTGAAGTATTTAATGCTCAAGAGAGCTGCGAGCTAGGCGAGGCGTGTTATATCACATCTGCTCAGGGGGATACCGCGTGTTTGCGGCAGGGCACGGCCAGCGAAGGCGAGACGTGTGCGTACGAAGGGAATGCTGTCCAAAACGTGTGCGCTTCCGGCATGGTCTGTGTGGCAGGAATGACATGTCAGAACTTATGCCAGCTTGGCGATGACGTGGATCACGGCTGTAATGACAAATCAAACGCGTGTGTGGCCGTTTCGTTTGCGCCTGAACATATCGGCTTATGTATGTAGGCACCCGTGTTTAGGCAATCTTCAAAGTCACCTTGGCGGGTTTTGACTTCGGGAACTGTCGTTCCATTTTTGATGATAAGGACGGGTAAAGGTACTATTCCGCAAACACCGCACGCCCTTGAGCCCAGCTGCGTAGTGTTTGAATTTTTTCTGCCATGGTGACAGACAGTGGGCGGGTGGTGTTGATTTCAGACTCTAAGTGGTGCTGGGTGAGACTTGTGTTTTCGGAAAAGGCAGCATACAGCGAAGAAACGACAGCTTGTTCGAGTTCGGCACCGCTAAACCCTTCTGTTAACTCACTGAGCCGATCCAAGTCCAAAGCATCTAGAGCATGCCCACGTCGACGAATGTGCAACTCAAGAATCTGACGACGGATGTGAGCTTTGGGAAGATCTACGAAAAAAATTTCATCGAAGCGACCTTTACGCATCAGTTCCGGAGGCAACTCTGAGATGTTGTTTGAAGTTGCTATGACAAACACTTCTGCTTGTTTGTCCTGCATCCAAGACAGCAATGTTCCAAAAATACGAGAAGAGACCCCCCCATCTTGGCCATGAGCTTGTCCAAATGCTTTTTCAATCTCGTCGATCCATAGAACGATAGGTGCCATGGCTTCTGCGGTCTCAATGGCACGCTTTAGATTTTTCTCACTTTCTCCCACATATTTTTGATAGAGATTAGAAGGGTCAAGCCGGACTAAAGGAAGCCCCCATTCTGCTGCCACGGCTTTTGCACACAGGCTTTTTCCGCAGCCTTGGACGCCAAACAACAAAATGCCTTTTGGGGCCGATAACCCAAATTGGCGCGCGCGCTCAGTGTCGGAAAAGATTTTGGAGCGTTTTTGTAGCCATTGTTTAAGAGCATCCAATCCTGCAATGTCGCCGAATTTGTCTTGAGTAGGGAAAAACTCCAATACGCCTGAACGTTCGATCGTTTCTTCTTTGGCCTTAAGCACGTGGCTCAACGTCTCTTGGTCAAAACGCTGCGTTTCTACGACGGCCTTGGTGATGATTTTTTGAACTTCCAACAAAGACAGGCCTCGCAATCCATTTAGCAATTGGTTGACTCCCGCTTGATCGAGTGTGACGGCAACCGGCATGCGTTGGCGTAAGTCGCGTAGAAGGTCATTTAGATAGAGGTAATAGTCTTGTTTGGAAGGTGGGCGTAACTTGACTCGTGTAAAGAGGTGTTCGAGTTCTTCTGGGAGATCGGGATGGGTACCTGTTGCAATCAAGGCTGCGCGATGATGTATGAATTTTTCATGCAGTTCTTTGAGGCGTGAAATGATCTCATTTCGATCAACATGAGCTAAAAAATCTTGAAAATAATACACCGCTTCAAGGTTTGAGCTAAGCAAATGTTCGATGGCTTGAGCGGGGGCAGACGTTCCGTAGATGGGTTTTTGATTGGCGCCGTTGCGCATGAGGCCTTTGTGAAACTTCCAGACAAAAAATGGGATTTTGTGACGGTCCGCCAAGTGTTCAAGGAGCTTTGATGCACGTTGGTCATCCAGTGTCTCTAAGAGGATCAGCGGGTGGTGCGCCTTGATGAGCAATGCAATGTCATCAAGCTGGTCTAGAGGCGCTGCGTTTTTCATGAAACGGATTACTTGCCTTCCGAATGCTTAACTTTCACAGGCTTGATGGACTGGTCTTGCTGGATGGAATAGCGGACCAATGCACGGAGAATTTCGTTGCGTTCTAAGTTGCCGACGAGGCGCTTAATATCTTCATAGATAGAAGGGTCGACCAATAGTCCGCCTAAGGTTCCTTTACCGTCACGTAGATCTTTGCTGACCACACGGAAATCTGCACTGACTGCAGTGAGGTTATTGATGAACTCATCTCCTTTATTTTCATAGAGCAAGTTATGTACGGTGCTGTCTTTCGTCCGAACGGCTTGCAATAGCATCGCGAGCTCGCCTGTTGCGCTAGCCAGATGACGGACTAGGCGCTTTCCTTCAGTGCCGTAGATGAGTTCATGTGCAGCGCCATTGCCGTTTTTGATCTCGCTGATCATGGACTGAACACCGTGCGATGTCGTTGATAAATTTTCTGCGGTGCGTTGAATATGAACAAGCGTATCTTCGAGCGAATTGGCAAGGCCTTTGTCAGTGAACAATCGATTGGCAACTCCATGGCCGTGGGCAACGTATTCCAATACAGTCGATAGGTTATGAGCGATTGCTTGAAAGTCTTTGTGGAATTGCGGATCTGCCAAAGGCTCGCTGGCTTTATGAAGGTTTTCAACCAGTCCTTCTGCATGCTCAAGAATCGGGGCAGCCTTTTTGCTAAGATCCTGAATGGCAGAGAGTGGATCGCTGCTTAGTGTTGTTTGAAGTTTCGCGCCGGGTGAAAGCACCTCTTGGTTGTTACTGCCAGCGGTAAGGTTCATCAGTCTATCGCCAAGCATGCCTTTACTGCCGATGCTTGCCACCGTGTCTTTTCGAATAAGATGCTGCACGCTGTTGATAATACTCAGTGTGACTTCGATTCTTCCGTTTTCCAGAATATCGACATGGCTGACATTGCCTACATGGACGCCGCCCATTTGAACGGGACTGCCTGACCGTAACCCGCCAACATCTTCGAACTCAGCGCGATATTCGGCTTTGGGGGAAAATACATTACGCCGATCGCCTACGGCGAATACCACCACCGTGCCGATGATGAGTGTCACAGTGACAAAAATTCCGACCCGAATTTCGCTGGTTTTTTTCATGGCTTAGTTAGAACGCATTACGCATCAAGGTTTCAGAGTCTTCGTGTTCAGGGGCAGCTCCTTGGACGAAATTGCGGACGCGCTGGTCTGTGCTTTCCCGCATTTCGCTAGGCGTACCCGTAAATATCACGCGTCCGTGATGAATCATAGCAATACGGTCACTCACGAAATCCGCGCTGTGCATATCATGGGTGACAACCACCGACGTGACGTGAAGTTGTTCTTGAAGTCTCACGATGAGGCGATTGATCCGTGTTGTATTGATCGGGTCAAGCCCCGTCGTGGGTTCATCGTATAATAGGACCTCCGGGCGTATGGCCACAGCGCGTGCCAACGCAACACGCTTTTTCATCCCTCCTGACAGATCGGAAGGCATCATGGCTTCGATGCCTTCTAACCCCACATAGGCGAGGGCTTCAGCCACCCGCGTGGAGATCTCAGTTTCGGTTGGATTTTCATGCTCTCGAAGCCCATAGGCGACGTTTTCTCGCACCGTGAGAGAGTCAAAAAGTGCTGAGCCTTGAAACAGCATACCAATCCGTTTTCGAATGGGTGCAAATTGGGTTTCAGAAAGCTGAGTGAGGTCTTGACCGTCGAAGATAATGCTTCCGTGGTCGGTGGGCAGTAGTCCGATTAGCAGTTTAAGCAACACGCTTTTGCCTTGACCTGATCCACCAATGATGCCGAGAGCTTCCCCTCGCTCGATGCAAAGGTTCAAGTCGTCGTACACCATTTTGCGGCCAAATGACTTTTTAACGTGTTCAAACTCAATCCACGGCACAGCAGGCAGTATATACGGTTTTAAATTGACGTGTGACAGAGAATCCGTCTTGTGAACCGAAAGTGTCCATTGGAGGATGGGCTTGGTGTGTAAGCTTGTGAGCCTCCATGGGTTGGCCTATTCTGAGGCTTTCGGCTGAATTAACAGTAGTGTAGCGTAATTGCATCAGAGTTGCATTTGCATGGATCATCCTAAATTAAAGGACCAAAGTCACTTTGCACATCACGCATATCTTGGGTGCGTCCTGATTTTCTTAATGAGCTGTGGGGAGCATCGTCGTGCGGCAGAATTGTCCGAATTGGCGCAAGACTATTTGCAGCACTTTGCCGAGTTTGATCGCTGGGTACGCCGAGCCAGTGAAGGAGAAGCTGGCTTTGGTGTTTCCGATGCCTGGCAAGAAGTTGTTTTTGCAAAGCTACGACACGATCCGCACGTGATCAGTGCATGGGTAAACCGTCCGGAAATGGATGTGCCTGTGTTGAGTTTTCCCCAAGGACAGATGCTCCCTAAGAATATTCCATGGGTGCTGTTACGCCAGGAGGGGTTTCACCATCTATACGCCGCTAAGGTTTTACTGAGTGCGCATGCGATTCCATCGTTAATCTTATCACATCAGGCAGCAGAGAAGCCATTCGTGCAAGTGATTGTCGCCTATCGTTTAAGGCGTCAGTGATTCAAGGCCTTGCATGTGTAGGATTTGAAATCGTTCTTTGTTGTTCGATTGAGCACATCCGATCACTTTGGCATGGCCTGAGCTGAGTACGACGCACTCGTTTGGGTTGAGGTGGGCTTGTTGGGCAAGTTTTTGGTCAGGTGTATTGGCAAGCAGGGCTGCTTGGGAGAGTGTGGGTGTCATCAGTACGGTTAGAACGCGTTCGGAGATCGTATTGGTTTCGGAGGACAGGCGTTCACGAACGGTGGGATGAAAATACTGTGCGGCTTCAGCGCAGCGTCCCATGTCGCACTGTGTTCGCACAGAACCAAGTGCAATTCCAATACGTAAACGGCCGGTTTCCACTTCGAGCTTTTGAGCAAAGGCTGTTTCGGCGCGCCGACTGTCACGCAGGGTTTGCCATGCAAATAGCCCAGCCACAACAGCGCCTGCGATAGCAAGCCCCGCCAGCACAAGCATCACCCAAAAGAAGGGGCGTGCGCTCTGTGGGGCTGGCCGTGAGGGTCTGCTGCTTTGAGGCCATTCGGAAGAAATCGGGGTCTGAGGCGGCATGCTTCCGGAAGGGCCAGCTGAGTCCGAAGGCGGAGATGGCACTGAAGGCGTGGCTTTGGAAGTCCCACTTTGGGAGGGAGGCGGCGTGGATTTGGGCCGCGTTAGGGCAGGAGCGCCTGCCGAGGATGGCAGTGACCCCATCAACATGGTGCCTTGGGCGGATTTTTTTGCGGGTTCTGCGGGTGGGGCGTGGGGGGAGGCAGAAGGGGGCTGCACGGCGGCAAGAAGCATGGTGCCTTTGAACTTGGTTCCAGCGGGTGTGGGGCGTGGCTTTATTTCAGCATCACAACTTGTGCAGCGTAGGGCGTCTTCCTGGTTTTTAGACCCGCAGTTCGAGCAATACACCGCCACACGTCCTCCTTTTTCCTGGTTTGCCGCAGCGTACCGAGCCTGACGGGCAAATACAACTTTCGCCGAGGCATGTTTCAGGCAGGTCGTTTAGTGGGCTTGTACCATGGCCGGGGCAATGGTAAAGCGCGGCTGGCACCATGCCTTTTGCTCTGAGCGATGAACGCGAGAGGACAGTTGACGAACTCCTTTCGCGCTACCCTACAAAACGTGCAGCTTGCTTGCCCGTTTTGCACCTATGTCAGGAGCAAGAAGGCTGGGTCAGCCCTGAAGTGATCGAGTATGTCGCTCAGCGTTTGGCAATGACGACGAGCGAAGTCAAAGGGGTAGTCACATTTTATACTCTTTACCATCAGGAGAAAGTGGCACCAAACGTTATCTGGGTTTGTCGGACGCTATCCTGTGAGTTGAGGGGCGCCAAAACCGTACAGGAACATCTCGAAAAGCGTTTGGGTTGCACTATGAATAGCACCAGCAAAGACGGTAAGTTTACATTGCGCAAGGCAGAATGTCTTGCTGCATGTGGGCAAGCGCCTATGATTCAAATCAACGATCGCTATTACGAGAATCTCACGTTAGAGCGCGTCGATCAGCTGCTTGCGGAGCATGGATTCCATGGCTGAAACTACGACGATTCTGACAGATCGCTACCGCTTGGAGAAAAGCTGGACTCTGCAAGTTGCTGAAGGTGCAGGTGCTTATGCCATCGCCAAGCAGGTGTTAACTCAACATACCGCCCCTGCAGATGTGATTGCCGAAGTGAAGGCGGCAAACATTCGTGGGCGAGGTGGAGCCGGGTTTCCTGCAGGAGTCAAGTGGAGTTTCATCAAAGCTCAGCCTGGCCAATCTGTATACTTGGTGGTCAATGCCGATGAAGGGGAGCCGGGTACTTTTAAAGATCGTACCCTCATGGAAAGAGATCCCCATCGATTGATTGAGGGCTGTATCTTGACCTCTTATGCCGTAGGAGCCCATGTCGCTTACATCTATGTCCGTCATGAGCTTCAGCTTTCGATTCGGCGGCTAGAAGACGCAATCAAAGAGGCGTATGCCAAAGGCTACCTCGGAGCCAAAGCGTTTGGCACCGACTATCGTGTCGAGATTTATGTGCATGTGGGCGCAGGTGCCTATATCTGCGGCGAAGAAACAGCTATGCTTAACTCGCTTGAGGGCAGGCGCGGTGAGCCTCGGCTCAAGCCACCATTTCCGGCACAAGTCGGCGTCTTTGGACAGCCCACGTTAGTGAACAACGTGGAGACTGTAGCATCCATCCCCGACATCTTAGGCATGGGAGGGGGGGCTTGGTCGGCACTTAGCCGCTTGCCTGCGGATGGTGGCGTGCGCTTGTATGGTGTCAGCGGGCATGTGAAGCGACCGGGAATCTATGAGGCCCCAGTAGGGCTAAGTCTTCGAGAGTTGATCTATGAATTCGGCGGAGGAATGTTGCATGACGATCGTCCCCTCAAGGCTGTTATTCCTGGGGGGTCTTCGACGCCTCTTTTGAAGCCGGAAGATAAGGTGCACGCTCCTCAGCCAGAGCATCCGTTGCATGCCTGGCATGGCAAAAGCCACATTGATGTGCCTATGGGTGTTGATACATTTCGTGCAATAGGGTCGATGCTGGGAACATGTTGCGCCATCGTGATGGATAGTTCTGTCAATATGGTGGAAGCCTGTCACAACCTCATGAAGTTTTATAAACATGAATCGTGTGGTCAGTGCACGCCCTGCCGTGAAGGAACGGGTTGGTTGGTGGATGTGCTTTGCCGATTGCGCACTGGACAGGCCAAGCCACACGATGTGGATCTGTTGGTAGACATTTCCAACAGTATGATGGGTAACACCATTTGTGCATTTGCCGATGGCACCGCCATGCCAATGCTTGCCTTTATTCAAAAGTTCCGAGCCGAATTTATACAGGCTGCGGGAAGTTCAACTCACGCATTACGACTCGATGACTCCGCGCTCAAATTGGGCATGGGACAAGCAGCATGAGTGGTCTAGGAAATGTGTTTTTCGTGGTGTGTGCATTGCTGGCGCTGATGTCTGCACTAGCCACTGTGACAGTGCGTAGTCCATTGCGCGCTGCAGTTGCATTGCTGTTTCATATCATTTCGTTGGCGGGACTATACCTCACGCTGCATGCGCATTTATTGGCAGCGTTGCAGTTGCTTGTTTATGCGGGAGCCATTGTCGTTTTGTTCATATTTGTGATTATGCTGCTTGGCCCAAGCGCGACGACAATGGGTACGAACCGGGGGCTAATGGTCCGGGGCGTTGCTGTGGGTTGTATGTTGATACTCACCGCGGTGTTGGCGACAGCGGTGGCAGCCGTGTCTTATGAACCCAAACCAATCGCATTTTGCAATGAATCCGCATCGGCGCAGTGTGCGATTTTTGGGGGAGTGCGGGCGTTTGCACGAGAGCTTTTTGGCCAAGGATCTGACCTTAATACCATGCAGGGAGCGGTTGTTCCTTTTGAGTTGATTTCGATTTTGCTGTTAGTTGCTGTGGTTGGAGCAATCGCTGTGGCTAAAGGACGCAGTCATGCAGAGACGAGGGGCAAGTGAGCCTGAGCCATTATTTGATTTTATCGAGCATGATTTTTGGGATTGGAGCCATCGGCTTTTTGACACGCAGGAATGTGCTTATTCAGCTCATGGCCATTGAGTTAATGCTCAATGCTGTCAATCTGACGTTGATTGCGTTCAATCGGTGGCTGCCCAACAATCATGTGGGTCAAATGTTTGCGTTCTTTGTGATTGCAATAGCCGCAGCCGAGGCTGCTGTGGGGTTGGCCATTGTGATTAGCCTTTTTCGTTTGCGACAAAGCATACAAAGTGATGAAGCCAATCTGTTGAAACACTAGTTGACTGTTATGCAATTTAATTTTGCCATAGAACGTACGTTACTCTGGATAGTGCTTCTTCCTTTTGTGGGGGCCATCCTGAATGGTGTGTTTGGGCGTTCGAGTTCTCGAAAAGTAGTAAGTGCCGTAGCGGTTGGCACAGTAGCGGGTTCCTTCATTCTGACGCTCTTGGCAATGGCGGAGCTTGTTCAAAGTGGTGAAGCGTTACTGCTTCACGTGTACGAGTGGTTTTCCATTGGGGTGGGCGAGCATGAGATACCCATCCACGTGTCTTTTATGATGGATCGCCTAAGTGGCGTCATGACTTTCATGGTCACCGGGATCGGGCTCCTGATCCATGTTTATAGCACTGGCTACATGCACGACGATCCAGGGTACCCACGCTTCATGGCGTATTTGAATCTGTTTATGGGGTCCATGTTGGTGCTAGTGCTTGCCGACAGCATGCCTGTCATGTTTGTTGGATGGGAAGGCGTGGGCTTGTGTAGCTATTTGTTGATTGGCTTTTGGTATGAGAATGCAAATTATGCTGCTGCAGGACGGAAGGCATTCGTAGTCAACCGCATTGGTGACTTCGGTGTTCTTTTGGCCATGTTCTTGCTCGCAAGCACTGTCTATTCGTTGAATTTTCATGACATCAATGCAGAAGCGGACATGCTTGGTGGCGCATTGTGGCCAGGCCACTCCACGGTGACTCTTACGATAGCCACTGCAGTTGGGCTGTTGTTGATGTTGGGGTGCGCAGGTAAGAGCGCACAGATCCCACTGTATGTATGGCTTCCTGATGCCATGGCGGGTCCTACGCCAGTTTCGGCGCTTATTCATGCTGCGACTATGGTCACTGCCGGCGTGTATCTTTGTGCGAGGCTTTCGCCCGTCTTGGTGCAATCACCTGTCGTAATGACAGTAATTGCAAGCATCGGTGCTGCCACTGCATTGTTTTCTGCAACTATTGCATTGACTCAGCGTGAGATGAAGCGGGTGTTGGCATATTCCACTGTTAGCCAACTCGGTTTTATGTTTGCTGCAGTGGGCGTGGGCGCTTTTGCTGCGGGCGTATTTCATGTGTTTACGCACGCCTTTTTCAAAGCATGCTTATTTCTTGGCGCAGGTTCAGTGATGCATGCGGTGCATGCCCATGGCGATGCTGATCTTTTTAAACTGGGTGGATTACGCAAGGTATTGCCTGCGACGCATTGGACATTTGCGATTAGCTGCATTGCCATTGCTGGGCTGCCAGGACTAAGCGGCTTTTTCTCCAAAGATGAGATTTTATTGGGTGCTGCCTTGGCAAGCACCCATGTTGGAGCGGAATATTTTCTATGGCCATGGTTTGGTTGGGTCATTCTGGCCATGCTGCTACTTGCAGCCACGCTAACGTCTTTTTATATGTTTCGGTTGTATTACCTTACGTTTTCAGGGGAATACCGCGGCGCGGGACATCCGCATGAGTCACCTCGCAGCATGACTGTTCCTCTGATGGTGCTTGCTCTAGGGGCTGCGCTTGTGGGGTATGTGGGCTTTCCCCATGCATTCCATCTGCTGCCTAATTTCTGGGCCATGTGGTTTGAACCCATGTTTGCCACGGCTACTGAGGCGATCTATGGGGCTACCGAGCCGCATGCTGAGCCGATGTTGCCATGGATTACCATGGCCGCTGGGACGGCAGCCGCCGTGCTCGGGTTGGTTGTGGCTTCAGGCATGTATGCCAAGGGGCGCTTGAAACCAGGACAAAAATTAGCAGAAGCGATGCCAAGGCTCTATCGCTTTTCGCTTGATAAATGGCGCGTTGACGAGTTGTATCAATTCCTCATTGTGCGTCCGATGGCGATGCTAGCGCGTATGTCGGCAGGCATTGATCGGGTTGTGGTGGATGGCCTTACCCATGTGGTGTCTGCCTTGGTACGCGCTGTCGGCTTTATCGTCAGTCGTTTGCAAACGGGTGTGCTTTTTGCGTACTCCACGATGTTTGTGTTGGGAATGTTTGGCATCGGATGGTGGTTGTTGTTTCCACATGGCAACGTGTATGCCAACAGCACACAAGAGGACGTACGGTTTGTAGCTTCCAAAGGTGTTGGCTACCAATATCGTTGGGACTTTGATTCTGATGGGCAGTTTGACACAGACTGGAGTGCCGAAGGTAGGTACGTCAGACGGCACTATGACGTTGCTGATGTTCACGGGGGTGTCGTGCGTATCGAAGGCGGCCAACTGGCTCCCGATGACACACGTATCTATTTGCAGTTAGGTGAGAGTAAGCCGCTTGATCTTGGCAACATGTTTTATGCATCCACATGGCGGGAGCTTCGTAGTAACGGTAAGATTAAAGACTTGCCCACGGTAACGTATGGCTCAGCCGTACTTAGTGCGGATGGGCGTGCCGTAGGGTTAACTCCTGGCGAGCTTCCTGCCAACTTGTTGGGTGATGCGTGGCACGATGCAGGCAAGGCCTATCGACTTCCTCGGTTGGCAATCATTAGCGGCAGCTATTGGCTTGACCCACAAGGCGCTCGTGTCTTGTACAAGGGGAGGCTTTTGAGCACGCCTTTTGCGATGAATCCTGGAGACACGGCTCGCATTGGTCAGGCCCGCCTGCGAATTTCGGGCTCGCTCTTCATACGCCTTAATGGGATGCCCATGCGTATAGGTAAAGAGACCATTGGCGCACATGAAGAAGTGGTGGAGCTTCGGGCAGGTGACACTGCGTATTTGGGCAACCCGGAGGGTGCCTTGAAGCTGAGTGCGGAACACTGGGTACAAGCTACTGTGGCTATTCGCAATGCCTTTGGCAATACGACTGAGCGTAAAGTGCAGGCAATTATTACTCACAAACCAGCCGCGGTGGTGCCGGGCGAGCTTCCCACCCTGCTTGGAGGTTCCGTGAGTTTCAAGGAGGCGGGATGATTCCTCATGTTCTAAGCATCCTGGTATTCCTTCCTTTGCTTTCGGCAGTGGTAATGCTGTTTATGCCTAGGCATGCCTATGGTTTGTTACGAAGCTTTAGTGTTGGGGTGTTGTTGCTTAGCTTTGTGATCTCAGTGCTAGGTCTTTTGGTAGATCCACACGTCAATTACGAAGCCGGGTATCATCTAGTTGAGCGTTATTCCTGGATTCCAAGTTTTGGTATTGCCTATAAAGTGGGTATCGATGGGATCTCGCTTTGGCTTGTGATGCTGACCACGTTACTAACACCCATTGCGCTTTATGCCTCGTGGAGTTCTGTCACTACCAAAGTCAAAGAGTATGCGATTGCATTCTTATTGTTGGAAGCAGGAATGCTCGGTGCGTTTGTCGCGTTGGATTTGTTCCTGTTTTATGTGTTTTGGGAGCTCATGCTTGTTCCAATGTATCTCATCATTGGGATATGGGGCGGTCCTCGTCGTGTGTATGCTGCTGTGAAGTTTTTTCTTTACACTATGGCAGGCAGCTTGCTCATGCTTGTTGCACTTCTTTATGTAGTTAACCAGTACAAAACACTCAGTGGCTCCTATTCATTCGACATTGAAGAGCTCACCAAGTTGGTTATCCCTGTAAATGCACAGTATTGGCTGTTTATGGCCTTTGCGCTTGCATTTGCCATTAAGGTGCCTCTTTTCCCTTTTCATACATGGCTGCCTGATGCTCACGTCGAGGCGCCCACGGGAGGGTCGGTCATTCTTGCGGCTGTTATGCTGAAGCTGGGCGGCTACGGGTTTATTCGTTTTGCGATGCCGCTTTTCCCGTATGCTTCCCACAAACTGACGCCTCTGTTTTTGGCACACTTTGCGCTGATAGGCATTGTGTACGGCGCGTATTGCGCATGGGTACAAAAGGATGTCAAAAAGCTTGTGGCATATAGCTCTGTGAGTCACTTGGGCTTTGTCATGCTTGGTATTTTTTCACTCAGCAACTACGCAATCTCTGGGGCCATTTTGCAGATGGTGAGCCACGGTATTTCTACAGGTGCGTTGTTCTTACTTGTGGGTGTCATTTATGACCGAAGGCATACCCGAAATCTGGATGATTTCGGAGGGCTAGCTAAGAGCATGCCGGTGTACACTGCATTGTTTGTGATTGTGGCAATGAGCTCGGTGGGGCTTCCAGGCACCAACGGGTTTGTAGGTGAGTTTATGATTCTATCTGGGACATTTGTATCTGGATTTGGAGGGCTTGCAGGATTGCCATGGGCTCGTGTGTTTGCCGCTGTGGCAACAACAGGGGTGATTTTAGCAGCGGTGTACATGTTGCATGCTGTGCTCAAGATGTTTTGGGGCCCGCTATCAAATCCCCAAAATGAGCATCTTCCTGATATATCTCGTCGTGAATTGCGTGCCTTGATTCCATTATTAGTGCTTGTGTTTTGGATTGGGCTTTTCCCGCGGACGTTCCTAAGTTCCATGGAGCCGTCTGTCGATGCGTTTGTGGCTCAGTATAATCGCAAGCTTGTGGCTACGCTTAACGATGACACTCCACGTCTTCTGAATACAGACGCTCCTGCGAAAGATAGTATACCTGCGGGTTCGCGACAGGCAGTCACGCTCTGGCAACGATGGTTCGATGGAGGCGACCGCTCATGATGACCTGGGTTCCTTTAGCACCTCTAGTCTGTGTGTTGTTGGGGGCGTTTGTCGTAATGGCAGTTGATGCGTTTGTCGAAGCACATGCTGAACATGCTTTTATTACGGCGGGAGTGCTGCTCTTGACGTTAGCATTCTCGGGCGCGCTTTGGGCGTTAGGTGCGCCAAAGGATGCTCCCGCATTGGTCGGCCACTACCTTGCTTTGGATTATACGGCACTGTTTTTTGATATCGTTATTGTGTCTGGAGCGTTGCTTAGTACGTTGCTTGCAGGGGCCTACCTTCAAGAACACCAGCTTGAACGAGGTGAGTTTTACGTGCTCCTGTTATTGGCAACATTTGGAGCCATGGTGCTTGCCCGAGCAACGGATTTGCTGAGCGTTTTTATTGGCTTGGAGACGATGTCCTTGGCGGTATATTGCTTGGTAGCGTACCGACACTCAAGCCCTCGGGCGACCGAAGCAAGCCTGAAATACTTCCTGTTAGGATCATTTGCTGCGGCTATTTTTCTATTTGGCTCAGCGTTGCTCTATGGTGCAACGGGCTCCACGCAACTGTCGGAGATAGGCGCTGCGATTGCGGCAGGTGACGCAGATGTTCGCCTTGTGCTTGTAGCGATGCTTTTGCTTCTGACAGGGATGGCATTTAAGGTGAGTGCAGTGCCTTTTCATACCTGGACTCCGGACGCTTATGAAGGTGCAGTGACGCCTATTAGTACGTACATGTCGATCGTGGTGAAGGCAGCGGCATTTGCCGTTTTGCTCAGAGTAATGCTGGTGATTTTTGGAGACTCATTGAGTACGAACGCGTCATCAGGCTGGCCTCCCGTCCTCGGCGTTTTGGCTGCATTGAGCATGATCGTGGGCAATCTGTGCGCTGTGGTGCAACAAAGCGTTAAACGTATGCTGGCATACTCCTCGATTTCTCATGCGGGGTTTATTTTACTGGGAGTCGCTTGCACTCCTACAGTAGGCCAAAGTGCATTGTCCGCTGTGTTTTATTATTTACTAACGTACACCGTATCGAATGTGTTGGCGTTTGGCTCCTTGATCGTCATGGGATCCAGAGGCAAAGAAGCGGTGAGTTACGACGACCTTGCTGGGGTAGGGTTGCGGCATCCGATGGCGGCGGTTCCATTGACATTAGGCATGCTCTCTCTCATGGGGATGCCTCCATTAGCAGGATTTTTTGCCAAGTATTACATCTTGTCATCCGCGGTTCAGGCTGGTGGTGTTATGCTTTGGCTAGCTATCATTGGTGTTGTGACAAGTGCTATTGGCGCTTACTACTACTTGCGGGTATTGGTATATGTGTACATGCGCAACCCTGAAGAAGGAGCTCCTGTGGCGGTGCCAATGCGTTCTGGGTATGCTGCGATAAGCTTAGTGTTAGCGAGCTTTTTTGTTCTCAACATGGGATTGATGCCAGCAGACTACCTCAATTGGGTGCTAAGAGCGGCTGCTCAGATGCTTTAGCGTATGCGACGGTTATTGCGAGTAAGTAGTTTTGCTGTAGCACTTGCTTGTTTGGGGACTGGTTGCCCGTCGCGTCCGAAGTCTGAGCAGGCCCTTAACCCTGATGTAGCCACTTCTCCTTTAGTGAAAGATGTCAAGCGTGAGCAGCCTGTCGAAATAGGCGCTATCCAAGGAAGAGTGATCCTAGCTTCTAATGCAAAGTTACCTCATTTAAGTCCATCACAATATCTTGCAACGACGGATACTACTCGCCTCACGCTTTCCGATACGTGTAAGCCTATCAGTGACAGTGACCTCAAGCCTGTCCATCACATGGCACAAGGGCTATCTCCGGTTTTAGTGACAGTAACGGGTTACAAGCGAGCGCCGCATGCAAAAGCTAGTAAGCATGTCATGCACATAAGAGACTGTCGTATCGAACCTGGGCTTTTAGTGGCAATGCGAGGCGATACGGTTTCGTTAACCAATGACTCGAAAGTGCCTTTCCTTCCCCAATTTAGAGGAGACGCGTTCTTACAGGCGGTTATTCCAAATCAGACGCGGGATGTCTTGCTCAAGACGGCAGGTGTTCAACGTCTGGGCTGCGCGTTTGGTGAACGGTGTGGAGGTGCGTATCTAGTGGTACTAGGACATCCCGTATCCGATGTCACGGATCAACAAGGCCAATTCCATATGGATAATGTCCCTGCGAATCAAAAACTGATTTTGCACGTCTGGCATCCATTGTTTACGGAAGTAAAAAGAATTATTGAAGTGACTCCAGGCCAAACCCAGCATATGGAAGACATTGTGCTTTACCCGAGCAAGGAGTCAGACACAAAAAATCCGAAAGTAAAACGTTAGCTGTTGGTTTCGTGTTCCGAGTGCGAAAAGTGTCTCAGGGTGACTGTGGGTGTGGGCTTTTCACAACATACGGCCAAGGCTACGAGGTGTTCTGGATCAAGTGAAAAAAGCTGAAAGTGCCAGTGGCCTTGGTGGTCTTGTGGACTAGCCTGGTGATGCAAGCGAGCTGGCGCATGGTCTTCGATTTCAAAATTCAGATCTGCAAATAACGGAGCTATTCCTAATCCTCTTGCTTTGACATAGGCCTCTTTCAACGTCCAATACTCAAAAAATCGTTGTCGCTGACGTTCTTTGGGAAGTTCAAGCAAGGCTTGATACTCGGACGGTGAATAAAACCGCTTAGCAATGTCATGTAGGGAGGCCTGCCGCTTGGTATTTTCAATATCTATGCCAAGCATGTCTTGCCTCCCAATGGCGACCGTTATTGCTCCCCGCGTATGTGAAAGATTAAATGTCAGTGGTGTTGAGAGAGGGGGTGAGCTAATTCTTGGCTTGCCATGGGAATCTAGTAAAAATTTCCACTGTTGTGGTTCAATATCTAGGTATAAAGATAGGCATGTGCGTAACAGATATCGTCCTAGAGTGAATTGTAAGTGTGATTGGGGTGTTTTTAAGCGTGCTTGACGTTGTTTCTCTGAGGCATCAAGTAAGCCTTCTGCCTGTTCCAAGGGGAGTGAGTCAACATTGGTAGTATTCCAATACCACACGTCGATATGATGATTGCCGAGTGTATAGACGCTCATCGCACGGCATCGGCAATACGACAAAACCGAATCCGAGACCACCAAGGCACATGCGCCTGAGTTCTAGCCATAGCCTCTGCAGCGCTTTGAGAGGACCAGTAGATGGCTAAGGCCCTTCCTTTGACACGTTCGACAGGGACTAGCCCAAAGAAGCGACTGTCGTTCGAATGGTCACGGTGATCGCCTAGAACAAACAAATATCCTTCTGGCACCACTACAGGTTCAGTATCTGTCATGTTTTCTGCAGAATCTTCTGCAAAATTGACACTGTAGCGTTCCTGATTAATGCGCTCTTCCCACAACGTACAGGCTAGGAGCTCTGTGGAACCTCCATACCTGTCACATGGATTATCGCGGCATGGTCCTAACGTGCGTCGCCACACGGGTTTATTATTGCGGTAAACGACATCTTTGCGGACTTCAATGCGATCACCGGCTACGCCGATAACACGCTTGACAATGTCGATGTTGTCCATGGGACTTTTCAGAATAACTATATCTGTAGGATTAGGACCGTTCCACGTGATGATTGCATGATCCATATATGGGAGAAACAGCCCGTACATGAATTTTGCAACCACTACCCGATCGCCATTAAGCAGGCTCGGCTCCATGGACGGCCCTTCAATTTCGAATGCCTCAAACAAAACGATGCGAATGGCAATTGCCAAAAGTAGAGCGCTGAGCATGGTTTGAATGGTTTCTTTCACCCATGCACCGCGGGAACAAGAGGTAAATGATGTGCAATTTGTGATTCGTATGTGGTGAGCGCTTCAAAGCGATTACGTGCTTCGATTGTTCCAAAAAGCGTATCTGCAATGTTGCGAAATAGACGATAATGCCCTGCTTCTGAAACCAGCAACGTACGGTAAAAATTCCGTAAAGAAACGTCTTTTAAATGTTCAGAGAGAAGACGAAAGCGTTCCGCAGATCGCGCTTCGATCAATGAAGAAATAAGTAGCCGATCGAGAAGAGGGGGCACTTTGATCAACAACTGCTTTGCGGCCAGTTGGAGTGCGTTGACATAGCTATCACGCATAGGTAGGCCAAGGACGGCTTGCCGTCCAGACAAGTGGTCGTGAACTTGTGTGAAATGTTCAGTTTCTTCTTTGGCGAGTGCGCTCAAAGGAGGAACGATGCTTGGATGCTCGCCTCCATATTTTGCAACCAAGCTTAAGGCGGCATGGGCGGCCTTGACCTCACAATGGGCATGGTCCGAAAGAAGGCGGTCTAAATCCCCTTCGACGATGTCGACCCACTCACGTCTGGTTTCTGTCAGTAACCCCAACACAATGACTCTGGTCGACTTCTTATGACGTGGCGAGTGCTCAGGTCAAGCAGCTATCATGGCTAAGGACTGGTTTCCCTATGAGCGAGGGAAAGAGGGGGTTATCGGACATAGGACCAATCCACATGGGGAACGACTTCCAAATGGACATGGTTGGCATGGGCTTTATCATAGTGAGGGGTGAGAACCACTTGAAACAAGTCTCGGACCGCTGCGTCACATACCAACCTGCGCCAAAGCTGTGAGTCTTGAGGTTCGTTTGGATAGTCTTCGCAAGGAGCAGTGCCCCGGCGTCGCGTTTGCCAGTGTTCAAGCACATTGAGTTTGGTTCCATCGTCAAGTTCGATGGTGGATAAGTCCATCGCTTGGCCTCGGGCATGCCCACTCATTTTGCCTGTGGTTGCGACTACCGCGTGCGCACGGTAGACAGAAAAGTGTTCAAGTGTGTGAACATGGGCTGTGCGGAGTGTGTCTGACCATGCCAGGATGGCAACGACCAGCCGGCAGTCAAGAATGGATGCTTCGCCACTCTGAGGCCCCTTGATGGTGATGCCAGCCACGGGTCCGATTAAACGTACGGGCATTTCCACTTGGGGGGCGACTTCTGATTCGAGTTGGGTGAATAGGATATCATGGTGGGAAAGCAACGCATAACATGTTGCTGCATCAAGGTTGGCAATGCCACGGCCTTTAGGCAGGTCCGTCAAACTTTCGGCAGCATCGGGTGGTGTTACGGATGGAGGTTCCGTTAAAAGGGGAGGCTCTGAAGGGCGTTCCGTCGAAACTGTCGTATGGTGTTTCGTCTGATGGGATGGCTTGAACTGTCGTATGGCCCGTGCTCGGCATCGGCGACGCTGGCGGCCTTTATAGGCATTACACTCGCGTAGAGTGCGTTGAAACCGTGTAGGCTTTGGGGATGCTTTAGTTTTAGAAGAGCGTTTGCGTTTCGTAGAAGATCGCGTGTCCCGAATGACTTTGGTGGAGTCTTCTGCCTGTGTATTCGCAGGCTCGATACACAGGGTTGCTAAGCCTAGCAGTAGGCTAAAGGTACCAAGGCGAAAAAATCGAGGCAGAAGAGGTCCTGTCATGCCAAATCACCAGCATAGCACGGCCATGTTGGCTGCGCGCAGCACAACTTGACCAATGTCACGGAAGTGTTGAGTATTCCCAAAATGGTCATGCAAGATGCGATCACGCGCCTGACAAAGGTTTCCTTCGGATTGGTGCGTGCACGGGCGCTCTCAAGTGCCGTGCTTATGACATATCTGGTATTTACTGTATGGGAGCTTTGGCCGGCTTTTGACGGTCCAATTGCGTTTGCTGAACGGTTCAATCGTGTTCCTACGCTGATGCGTTGGATTATTTTGATGTTCGGGCTTGTCATTCCTTATGTAGTTTACGTGTTTGCTGGGATACGGATTCTTTTTCAAGAAAACGATATTGCTGCATCTTACTATGGATCCATTGGCCTACGTCGACTGCAGCGGTTTTGGGATTTAGCAGTGGCGGTGTTGGTAGTGACTCACCTCTTTCATGTATGGTGGCTGAACTGGGGTAATCCCATGTTAGCCCAAGGTGTGTTTGATGCACTTTATCGGGATCTGAGTAAACCACTTTTTCTTGGAATCTATGTCATGGGGCTTACGGCGGTATGCTTTCAGTGGGCGCAAGGCGTTGCGACCTATGGTGTTTTACACGGTTGGGTACACAGTGATGCATGGCGCAAACGCTGGCGAGCAATGGCCGCAATCATTGCTATGTTCGTATGGCTAATCGTGGTAGAAATTCTCAGTTATTTTGTGACTGGAGCAAGGTTCTCAATTGAGTTATTAGAATGGCTCAAGTCTATGGCTCTGGTTACCAAAGGTTGGATATCGTAGAATTATGCATCGTATTTACGCCATTGCATTGAACACTTTCCGTGAAGCCGTGAGAGATCGCGTTCTTTATGGGCTCTTGGGCTTTGCGTCTGCCGTGCTTTTGTTCAGTCTAGCGTTGGCCGAGCTCTCTCTTAATCAGCAGCAACGTGTCATCCGTGACATTGGAATTGCTTCTATTTCGCTGTTTTCAGTTTTGGTAGCAATTTTTTTAGGTTCATCCCTATTATACAAAGAGATTGAACGTAAAACGCTGTACATTATTTTGCCAAAACCTGTAGCGCGATACGAATTTCTTTTAGGCAAATATTTTGGAATTAGTCTAACGGGAATGGTGTTTGTTTTCATCATGGGAGCTGTTCAGTTTTGGGTGATGGCTATACAAGCTGGAGTTGCCTTGTGGATTGCTATTAGTTTGCCTGCAGGACTACTTGCTACGCTTGTGTTGGCGATGTGGCGCGCACACGACCGCACTGCCATGTTGATTCCATGGTCATTGTTAGCCCTGACCCTTGGTGCCTTGACATTTCATCACGCAGCTCCGTCTGCTTGGCCTATTCTGACTATGTTGATATTGATCATGGCCGAGATCATGGTGCTTGCCGCTGTGGCTATGGTGTTTTCATCGTTCTCTACGCCGTTTTTAACAGGTGTGCTGAGTCTTGGCGTCTGGGTTATGGGGCGTTCTGCTCACGAGATGGTCGCCATGAAATCCAAAGTGCTGGCGCCAAGCCTGCGTACAGCATTGCATTATGTTGCAGAGGTGATTCCCAATTTTAGCCTGTATGTTCCGGGTTACCGAACACTGACTACCACGGTGGATCATGGCGCTGGCCCTGGGATGTATCTTGCAAGTACGCTTGGGTATACGGTGCTTTACGCTGCCTTGTTGCTTGTATTGGCTGCACTTATTTTTCGTCGACGAGACTTTGTGTGACTAAACGTACTCTTCGAGTTTACGCTGTTGCGTTTGGCATAGCAGCGCTGCTTTTTACGATGGGCCTTCGCGTGATGCTTGCATCACGCAGCGAGTGGGAACATGCCCAAGCATTGGACATCAGTGGTAATTCCGACGCTGCTATCGTCCATTATCGCCGATCGGTGAGGTGGCATGCACCAGGGTTGCCGTACCCAGAGCGTTCTTTAGAGGCGTTATGGAGGCTTGGTCAACGCTATGAAGTTCAGAAAGATGTCCATGGGGCGCTAGCAGCCTACCGTGCTATGCGCTCAAGCATTCTATCCACACGGAGTTTTTACACGCCGCATAAAGCATGGCTTGCCAAAGCAGATCAACGCATAGCGGCTCTCATGGCGACATTTCCTCGGATTCCCTCCGATGCCGGCAAATCACATGCCGAGCTTAGTAAAGAGTATTTAGCTCAGCTCAAGCAATCCAACCGTCCACAAATGTTATGGACCGTAATACTGATGTTAGGATTTGGGGGTTGGACGTTGGGTGCCATCATGTTTTTTGAGCGTGCGTTTGATGAGAATAATCGTCTTATTTTGCGCCAAGCCAAGGGTTGGGGAGCACTCGTCATAATAGGCATGGTGTTGTTTGTAATCGGAGCGGCCTTGGCCTGATATCTGTACCAAGCAGGCTGACACGTAGAAGGGAGTGACAAGGCAGTGGATAGTATTGTGATCCGGGGTGGCCGCGCCCTGCATGGGGATATACACGTGGGTGGCTCAAAAAACGCTGCATTGCCAATTTTATGTGCAGCACTGCTTGCTGAAGGTGAAAGTGTATTTCGTAACGTGCCTGACTTGCGAGACATCCGTACGACTTCAGCGTTGTTGCGACACCTTGGCCTTGAGGCAGAGCAGGCGCCAGGCGTAGTCACGATTCGAAACCGTGGTGTGCAAACCACGGAGGCGCCTTATGAACTCGTCAAACAAATGCGTGCTTCTGTCCTGGTGTTGGGGCCACTGGTTGCACGTTTTGGTCGTGCCAGAGTGTCGTTACCCGGAGGTTGCGCGATTGGGGCTCGTCCCATCGATGAGCATTTGCGCGGTCTGGAAGCCATGGGTGCTCATACCAAGCTTGATCATGGCTATATTGATATACACGCCCCTTCCGGGGGATTGCGCGGAGCGGATATTCTTTTGGAGGCACCCACAGTCACTGGCACCGAAAACCTCATGTGTGCAGCCGCGCTTGCACGTGGGCGCACGGTAGTGTCCAACGCTGCGCGAGAACCAGAGGTGGAAGAGCTTGCCATGGTGCTGAATAAAATGGGTGCCGACATCCAAGGTGCAGGCACCGACGTGATCACCATTCAAGGTCAGTCAGCATTGCATCCTACGGATCATGCCATCATTGCAGATCGAATCGAAGCAGGAACCTTCATGGTCGCAGGTGCGTCTACAGGCGGCAGCATCCGGCTACAAGGGGTTATGCTGGAGCACATGGCTGCTGTTGTTGACGAGCTCAGACGTGCTGGCGTGAGCATTGAGCGTGATGGTTCAGGCGTTGTGGTAGCCGGCACTCCACCGTTTGTGCCTCTTGAGACCATCACGGCACCTTATCCTGGGTTTCCTACCGACATGCAGGCACAGCTCATGGTGCTGATGTGCCTGGCTCGCGGGACCAGTACAATGACTGAAACGATTTTTGAAAACCGGTTCATGCATGTCAGTGAACTCAATCGCATGGGCGCATCCATCGAGCTAGAGGGTCGGAAAGCCGTAGTCCAGGGCGTAGGGCAGCTGCAAGGGGCGGAAGTCATGGCAACGGATCTGCGAGCCAGCGCATCATTGGTGATCGCAGGCCTTGTGGCTGATGGCACAACGACGATTCGCCGGGTCTACCATTTGGACCGAGGTTATGAAGCTATCGAACGCAAGCTCGGTGCGCTTGGGGCTGACATTACCCGGATTGTAGGGAGTCTCTAAGCGCGCTTCGCATGCACGCGTAAGGTATTAGGGGCTACCGGGCTTGAGTGAGGGCTTGCCCAGCGTTGTTGGCCCTGTCAGGGTGAGCATGGGCTGCAGGCGCTGTAAGGTTTTTCGACCAATGCCGCGCACTTTGAGAACGTCCTGGATCTTCTGAAATCCTTTTCGTTTCTGCCGTAGATCAACAATGGCTTCTGCTTTTTTGGGGCCAATCCCTGGTAAGCGCATCAGTTCCTCGACGGTCGCAGTGTTGAGATTGACTACTCCTTGACTTGGCGAGGAGGCCTCGCTGTGATTGGGCGATGGATTGGGTCGTGCCTCTGCCCATGCTATTCCCCCGTAAGCGATGATCCAGTAAAAAACTACTCCGGCGCAAAAGGCGCACCGTGGTGCATATCGTGTCATGGTAACCTCCGTGAATAAACGAGGGGACGGTTGCAAGTTCCGAGCCTCTGAAGTTCTTAGCGATTCTCGGTGGTTACAAGGACACGTTTACGGGTTTGGCGAAAGCCTGACACGAGCCGTCATGTCTTAAAGTGGCGGCTGATCAAGCGTGCGGAGAATCTCCGCCATACGACTACCGGGCTCCACAACGTCTTCGGGTAGCAATAACAAATAGGAAAGCACTTTTGCCAATCCGACGGGAGTGGCCAACTGTGCCAGCTGGAAGCCGGCATAAAGAACGATCGCCGCTGCCGCCGACCAGGTGATCAAAAGCGTCACCTCCTCATTATTCACTCGCCACGGTACGTGAAGCCCTTGCGCCAGGGTGAAGCTCTCACCTTCGGCCTCAGAGGCCCACGCTGAGGCGATGGGACTAGTTCCCTCTGACGTCGTGACTATGATTTTCTTCGCTGCCTTTTCCTTAAGTCTTTCTTCAAGCTGGGACTCCCAATCGGGGCCCCAGAGACTTTGGAGCCTTTGACGAACATTGTTCCAGTCATAATGTTGAACATTGTTATCCATGCACTGCCGGGCACAAACAATGTCAGTTCGATTGTTTCTTACGCATTGATCCAGGCACCAGTCTAAACAATACGGTAAATCTCGTCTTCCGCAGATGCCTTTGATCCCAGCCATGGCGATCCAAAGGTTATGATCGTCATCCGAGGTATCTGTGTGCTTCGCTTCGTCAATACGCTTGTGCAGCTCCTCGCGAAGGGTTTCGATGCGCTCTGCCATGCCTGGGGGCGCGCCGATATTGGAGTCTACTGGCAATTGCAACGCTTCGATGGTCGTTGCCAACATCGCAACCTCCGAAAGCTCTAACCCATCCATGTTGCCTGTTTCAAGGAACTGTTCAATGGCGAGGCCGCCTCGCCCTGAACTTGCACAATACGTCATAGGATCCGGGGCAATGTGGCAGCTGGCAGCGATTTGATCCATGATCACATCCCGAGAGAGTTGCTCGCACAAACTTGCGCGAACCACCTGGCAGGAGACTTCCCAAGCCTGGCTAGCATCGTATGAGGCAGATGCAGTGGCTCCACTTGTATTCCCTGTATCGCTCTCTGAGGCGACGGCACAGGCCTGTGTGCAACATAGGAGAAAAACGACAACACCCTTCATGTGGTTTGGTTTGTGTGACATAGAGGAGCAAAAGCAATTTGTGTACCAAATGCGTGTGCCGCGAACTTCGGAAATACCTCAACTAACTCATGAGGATACAAATTCATACGCATGCACGATTCCACAAAATGAGGTCTACACTCCTCAGCTATCCGGGCATTTTTGTCCCATGCCGAATTTGATGATAGTTTGCCCGAGCTAAGGTGTTAAAGGAGCTTCAATGAAAATTGTTTTATCTGTCGAAAAACCGGTTGCCGTTAAAGCCGATGTGCTCGTCGTGGGAGTCACGGCTTCGAGTCTTTCCAAGGATTCAGTTGTGGTGGCGTTGGATCGCGCTAGTCGTGGCTATCTGAAACAGCTGATCGAACAAGAGCGCTTCAAAGCCGATGCCACTCAAGTTCTTGAGCTCAAAGGTGTAGAGCGCATGAAGACCAAACGTGTGCTGCTTGTGGGCCTTGGGTCAGAAACGTCTGACACCATTAACGCACGTCTCGTTGCCAACAAAGCCGCCCGATACGGCCGTGCATTTGGTTCAGTTGCCGTGATGCTTCCCAGTCAGGAGCCAGAGTCCATTCGTGCCGCGACCGAAGGCTTGTTGATGGGTGCTTATCGTTATGAGAGGTTTTTGACAGGTAGCCGCAAACCCAAGAGCCACTTACAGAGAGGGACTCTTTTACTTAAGGCCCCTGCGACAGATGCACAGAAACAAGCACTGCAAGAGGGTTTGATTTCAGGAAGTGCCGTCAATTATGTTCGTGATTTGGTTAACTGTCCTCCGAACGAGCTTACGCCTACGGCCTTAGCATTGGCTGCGAAAGACATCAGCACCAAAACGCGGGTTGAATGCCAGATCTTCGACAAACGTGAGATCACACGCCGAGGGATGAATCTACTTTTGGCGGTGAATCGGGGCAGTGCGCAAGAGCCGCGATTCATTCACATGGCGTACCGTCCTCCTAAAGCCAAAAAGCGGGTGGTGTTTGTAGGTAAGGGCATCACGTTTGATGCAGGTGGCCTGTGCTTGAAACCCTCCAAATCCATGGTGACGATGAAATGCGATATGGCAGGCGCGGCAGTGACCATTGCGGTGGTGACAGCGGCAGCTTCATTAAGATTGCCCATTGAAATCCATGGCGTGATTGCAGCCACTGAAAACATGACCGGGGCCGATGCCTATCGTCCTGGCGATGTGTTTACCTCCATGGATGGCAAGACCGTGGAGATCATCAATACCGACGCCGAAGGCCGATTGATATTGGCAGATGCGTTGACGTATGCACGCGATCTCAAACCAGACTTCCTCATCGATCATGCCACGCTGACTGGCGCGTGCATGGTTGCCTTGGGGAACTTCCGTGCGGGTCTGTTTTCCAACGATGAAGACTTGGCAACACGTTATACTCAGGCGGCGGCACAGACGGGCGAGAGGGTGTGGCGCTTGCCGTTGGACACTGAGCTCAACGATGAACTCAAGAGCTCCATTGCCGATCTTAAACACTGTGGCAATGGCTATGGCGGCTCCATCACGGCGGCTCTGTTTCTCAAAGAGTTTGTGGGTAAGGCGCGCTGGGCTCACTTGGACATTGCCGGCCCTGCGCATTTAGATAGCGCTCATGGCATCATGCCCAAGGGCGGCACAGGATTTGGTGTCCTTACCGCCTTACAAGTGCTGCAAACCTTGGCGGCTGACTAGAGCCTGAACGGGTAGTCAAAGCTAAACGTGGATCGCTTGAACTTCGGGAAGCTTGCGCCACGAACCGCATTGGTAATGCACCGTGCTGTGGGCGTTCCAGCAAACACGCCAGAGACGCTGACGTTGCTGACGCGGCCTGTTGTGCCGGATACTTTGACTGAGGTTTGAGCGATGCCGCTTTTACCTTGACCGCAGCTTTGGACGTTGCCTTGGACTGAACGCATCGCTGCCATGACGTCGCCTCGACTGGGTGCATCAGGCAGGTTGCTTGTCGCAGCGGCGGAGGCTTTGTTGCCTGAGCCACCACCGCCACCAATGGCTTGATCCAACAAGTCATCGATGCTGCCTGACGGCTTCTTTTGAGGCTCAGGCGCAGGGGTTGCGGAGCCTTTGGAGCTACTGCTCGAACGCGAGGAGCTGTGCTCACGTTCTTTACGCGAGCCTTCTTTGCCGGCGGCTTCTTGATTTGCTGCTGCCGATGCTTCCTTAGAGCCGTTGGGTGGCTCTGCGGTGGCCGATGGAGCTGTGCCTGGTTCCGATGGGGCTCCGGGCGCAAGAGGTGTGGCTCCTGTGGCCGTTGGCGTGTTTGTAGCCACGGTTTGAGGCTCAGGCTTGTTGACTAAGAAGACAACCAACAAGCCAATGGCGACGAGAGCGAGCAAGCTCACCACAGCAAAGCCAATCATCAAAAACTTCGTGTTCGACCCACCGCTTGGCTCTGGCCTGAGTGAGGGCGCAGATAACGGTGCCAACGGTACAGTGCCTTGATGACTTTGAAGGATGCTGTCCACAAGCGGCGATTCTTTCTGCTGCACAGAAGCCGCGCCGGTAGAGGCGGCTGCTTGGGCCAGTGCACGAATGTCAAGCAGCCCTGAAGCATCGTTTGTGGTTGTGGCAATTGCAGAAGTCCCGGGGTTTGCCACAGCGCCGCGTGGTTCCGTGGAGGCTTTTGTTTTCAGTTGATTGAGGTTCGAAAGCGAGAACAGCACCGATGTTTCATTACGGCTTCCAGTGAGCGCGTCACCCGATGCAGGCTCTGTTTGTTGTGCTTTGCTAGCTTTGGCGGAACCCATCGCAGCACTGCCAAATCCCCCTCCAAACCCACTTCCAAATCCAGAGTCTCCGATAGAACTTGCAGGGCTGATTTCTTCATGTGCCGGTTGTGCAAACAAATCTGCACCTGCTGCGGCAGAAGCACGGCTTAGTGCCGGCGAAGCCTGTTGGATCATGTGATGCAAATCTTGGGGAGGTTGTGCATGAGTAACTTCGTCGTCAGCATCGCTATCGTTGTTCGCGTCGAATAACCCTGTGGTGTTCAACGTGGGAGTGCCTGCGATAGGGTCAACGGCAGAAGCTGGTGCACCATCACTTCGCAATACAGCGACAAGCTCAGGGATATCACGTGCTGCTTTCCAATCGTCAAACCCTTCTTGCCAGACGTAAGCATCCCAATCGATGGCGCCGGATGTCAAAAGTTCTCCGACTTTGGTAGCGGTCAATGGTCCTTGTTGTTCACCATTGACAACGACATGCCATTTTTCCTCGTTCGAAGAAATAGGTTGAGCCTGAGCGGCTGCTCCAGGTTGCTCCACTCGCACCACAATGGATGAGGTGCATTTTTTGCAACGGATCTTAAACGCTTTACCTGCGACTTTTTCATCGGCAATCGAGTACTTTGCACCACAAGCGTCACACGTGATTTTCATGATTCCTGCGTATTTGGTTCCGGGGTTGGCTGCGTTGGGTTTCTACGGGTGCCAGAGCAGTGGCGCCCATCTCTAGGATAGCTGCTCTAAGCCCACGCGATCAAGCTACTGGGCAAGCAGGTAGGACCGGGGATTGCATGGGTTGGGCGAATTCCCGTCCAAAACAGCCTAAGAGAGCTGAAGAAGGGAAACGTTTTTAGCGTTTGTCGTGGGCCGTAAACGCACGTGTAAGCTCAGGTACGGCATTGAAGAGGTCTGCCACCCAAAAATAGTCTGCAATTTGTCCAATAGGGGCTTCCTTATCCTTATTAATAGCGACAATGACTTTGGCACGCTTGATCCCTGCTACGTGCTGAATGGCACCACTGATGCCAACTGCAATGTATAAATCAGGCGCGACGACCTTCCCGGTCTGACCTACTTGTAGGTCGCCAGGCACATAACCAGCATCGCAGGCGGCACGCGAGGCACCCATGGCGGCTCCCAGTGCATCCACTAACGGTTCCAATACGGATTTGAAATTTTCCGCGCTCTTAAGGCCTCTGCCTCCAGAGACCACCACCCGGGCTTCGCTCAGCTCTGGCCGTTCGCTCTGCACTACGCGTAATTCTCTAAACTTAACACGATTGGCGACGGGTTCAGTATGCGGTGTGAACGTTTCGATGGGGCTTTTTTGTGAGACTGGCTCCGCAAACGCAAATTCCGACTGACGTACGGTCACCACGTGAACAGATGCAACAACGTGTGCGGTACCGAGGATATTCCCCGCATACAAAGGCCGTACGTAATGCACCTTCGTGTCTTCAACGTGAAACCCGCTGATGTCACTCACCATGGCGCCATTCACCTTGGCCGAAAGCCGCGGCAGTAGATCTTTGCCGAAACCAGTCGCTGTCGCCATGACTGCTTGGTAGGCATGGTCTTGGGCGAGCTTGGCTAGCGTGGGCGCATAATGCTCCGCGACATAGCCACCGTCGATTTCACTCGCCCATACCTTGCCCGCTCCAAAGGATGCAAGCTCTTGAGCGGCAACGTCTGCTCCTTGTCCGATCGAGACAATGTCAAACGAGCCGAGTGTCTGCTCTGCCAGGGAACGGGCGCCCTGAATAGCTGAAAGCGTGTTTCTGCGGAGCTTGCCATCCAATAACTCTGCAACGACGAGTATCTTCATGCCATCATTCCTTTTATAAAAAATTAAAGCACTTTGGCTTCCTGACGAAGTTTGCTGAGCAGCTCCTCTGCCGATTGCACAAACACCGTGCTTCCAGAACGTGTTTTAGCAGGTTCAAACTTTGCGTAACTCAAGGCGGGTTTCAGATCGATGCCCAAGGCTTGAAGGTTCAGCTCTTGAATCGGCTTTTTCTTGGCAGCCATAATGCCCTTGAGAGAAGCGTACCGCCCGCCGTCCGATTCAGGGTATGCAAAGCTTGAAGGCGTGACGCCATTGATCACAGCGCGTGGTGCAAGAATGCGATCGGCGCATGTGATCACTGCAGGTGCTTCAAGCTCAAGTACAATTTCGCCCATGTCGACTTCTCGTCCGACGCGAAAGGACTTGCCACCCTCTAGAATCTCAATGGTTTGGCTCTGTGTGGCCATGGGCCAGCCCAAAATCTCTGCCAGCATTTGTCCACATGCGTTGTCCTCCATGTCTACCGCAAGCTTGCCCATCACGACCACATCAGGTTGTTCCTGAGTTACCACATGGGCCAACGCGCGTGCTGCTACCATGGCATCCAACGTATCTGTGCCATGCTGAATTAGGATGCCGCGATCGGCACCCATGGCCAGCGCTTGGCGCAACGTGGAGGCTGCGTCTTGAGGACCAATGCCCACCACCACGGTTTCTCCCAGTTTTTCTTGCGTTTGGCCGTTTTCGTTCAGCCTTAGCGCAGCTTCAAGGGCATATTCATCGTAAGGATTGATCTTCCACTGCAAGCCCTCTGAAAGCAATTTGGCCCCATCGGGGCTAACCTTGACGGCGTTGGCATGTTCCGGGTCCGAGACACGTTTAATGGGCACGAGGATCTTCATCAAGCATCCCTTTTCTGCGTAATGCGCCCGGGCAGTCTACACTATCTTGGATGCTGCGACACCCGACAATCCAAAGCCTTGTGCTGGGGCTGATAACGGCTTGCAGTTCACCGTCGGTGTATCCCGATGAGCCTTCTGCTCCTATGGAGGAGGTACGGATCGTTCCTCGCCGCACACCATCCGGCGATTATGAATTTGAAAGCCACGATGCAGAACAGTTGTTTTCCCGCGGAACGGCGTTACTGCAACGCGGTCAATGTCAGGCGGCCGTACGCTATTACGATAGGCTCGCCAAGTATTTTGTAGCTAGCCATTACGTGGCTCCTGCGCTTTATAACGCGGGGTTGTGTCTAGAAAGAATTCGAGACTTCAAGGGAGCCATCACGCGTTTTGAAGAATTCGCAAAGCGGTTTCCCGAGGTGCCCGATGCCAGAAATGCGCGCCTGCATTTACTTTCCCTGGAGGTGCAACTCAAAGCTTACGACAGTGCGCTTAAGCGTGCGGAGGCCTTGTTGGTCGATCAAGCACTAAGCCTTGAGGAACGTATCGAGGCGATGGCTGCTCGGGCACAGTCGCTTTACGGGTTAGGACGGTTTGGAGAGGCCGAACGGCAAGCGCTCGATACGCTGAGTTATTACGATTCTGTTCAGGGCGAGATCCATCTGGGCCCACTGGATGCGGTGGCCTCTGCGAATTTCCTGCTCGCGGAGGTGCGGCAATCCCGTGCGGCGCTGGTGAGTTTCAACGCAACGACTAGGCTTGAGCAGCATCAGGCCCTGGAGCGCCGCGCCAACCTGATCCTTGAAGCCCAGCGCGAATACCTTGCGACCATTCGACGCGCTAGCCCTTATTGGGCGGTGGCGGCAGGTTACCAGATCGGCCGCATGTACGAGGCCATGTGGACCGAGCTTGCCGCGGCGCCCATTCCTGGGGATGTCCCAGAAAAGGAGCACGAAGTCTATCGAAGCGAGTTAAAGGAGATCATCCGTCCGTTAGTGCAACATGCTGTGCGGTATTGGGAACTGACGTTGCGTATGGTAGAGCGTACGGGCGTGCGAAGTGAATGGACCGATCGGGTCCGGCGTGATTTGGATCGGGTTCGTGAACGGCTGATGGAAACCGCTGTTCCTGGGATGAGCGAGAACCCTTCCGCAGAATGAATTCAAAATTACATTGGAATTGTAATTTTGAAGGAAATTTCGAAGTGCATGCAAGTTTCATGCTTGACACATGGCAAGGGACGGCGTAATAAACCGCCTCTTGTTTTATGGCCGTGGGTGAGGTGCGTCCGTGGTTCGAATTAAGGACGAGGACAAAAGGCACGAACGGGTTACTTTTCGTGCTGGCGTAGCTCAATTGGTAGAGCACCTGCTTTGTAAGCAGGGGGTTGCGGGTTCGAGTCCCTTCGCCAGCTCAGGCTTGCGCTCCGATCGTGCTTCGTTGCAACGGTCGGCTGCAATTGCAAACTCAGGAGGGTTGCCCGAGTGGCCAAAGGGAGCAGACTGTAAATCTGCCGGCTTATGCCTTCGGTGGTTCGAATCCACCACCCTCCACTCCGGGAAAGGTTTTTTGTCCCGGTTTGCCCCATACGGGCATTTGTATCGCGATTGGTCCTTGCGCGGGAGTAGCTCAGTTGGTAGAGCGTCAGCCTTCCAAGCTGAACGTCGCCGGTTCGAATCCGGTCTCCCGCTCCAGGTAGTACACACACCCCATAAGAAAGGCTTTGGCCCAGGTAGCTCAGTGGTAGAGCACCTCCTTGGTAAGGAGGAGGTCGTGAGTTCAAGCCTCATCCTGGGCTCCCCAGGAAACCAGAAAGAGGAACGCTATGTCTAAAGAAAAGTTTGTCAGAAGCAAGCCGCACATCAACGTAGGGACGATC
>CAZXFW010000012.1:0-68849 GCA_964640175.1 uncultured Polyangiales bacterium
CAAGACGGACATTCTTTCAGCCTCATACCACTGACATTCTTCCTCCTCCTTACAGTTATCCCCAATCCACTTGCCGATGCCGCATCCTATGCTACCGCTCTTAGCAGTGTGTTGCAGTATTCCCCTAAACCCGCGTTGATACCACTGCTATTAAGCTTCGCGGTGTGTGGCTGCCATCCGCAGAACGAGATTAACTCCACACGCGACCCACAGATTGATCGCTTACCTCTGGGATTGCTATCCCTTCAAAATAGCACCCCGGTCTATATGTTATCATCCGAGCAGGGAAAGCTGGTGCCTTCGGACACGTTGATTGCGCATGTAGACGAGCCTGGAGAGGCCATAACGACTGTATCGATTCAAGGCTATGCAGAATTTGGTTCGCCTCCGCCGAGACAGCCCCACGGATGGTGGCAACTCGGCGAATATCCACCGTTTTTCTATATAAAAATGCAAGGCCCTGCACGCTTGCAGTCGTTATTCAACAACACTCAAGAGAATGCCATTTTCCCTCAGAGCTCAGCGCATCGCTGCCCTTTGTTGACGCTGGATCCGAATGGTCGTCTTGTCCCCACCTCAAAAAGCACTTCAGCCACTGTAGACGTCTATGGGCTCGAAGAACACTACGTGCAACTTGCACAACATAACATGGTTTTCGCCAGTCGAGAGTGCGTGGATGCCTTAGGGGAAAATCCATTCGACATCGAGGGCTACCTCAATGAAACGTCGTGTCCAGCGAGAGTCAAAGCAATGCAAGCGGATGCTCAACAAACCTCCAATCAAGAAGGCTATCCTTATATTATTTTCTGTTTTGACAACGATAACCGCGAAAAGGCTTGGACCTATACGGCAAAAGACACACTGGGCTATTTAAACCTGTTGCATTACAATCGCACCACCGCAGTCAATCTCTACAATGTCAGCGCATCCGAAGGTGCAACAGCGACGTATGGCAATTCCGAAACTATCGTAACATCTAATGTTCGTCTTCCTTTGTTTATCCTGGATGCCCGCGCCATGGGAGAAATTGTGATTGCAGCGGACGACGGCTCCCCTCCATTATACATCATTATCCCGGTCAATACGCCTCCGTAGCGAAATAAGCCGCGGTCTGATAGACTGAACGGCCCTTCCCATGAAGCAAAACGAACCTTCGGATAAGCCCTGGCATGCCATGACCACCGAAGAGGTGTTGGGCTATTGGGACAGCAACCCTGAGCATGGCCTGAGCCAAATTCAGGCGGCTGACCGTATCAAGCATCTTGGGCCTAACACACTCCCGCTTGCTCCCAAAATCAATCCTCTTTTGCAATGTGCGCGCCAGCTCGCTGATCCTTTGGTGGGCGCACTTTTGGTTTCGGCCATGGTGGCCTTTGGGGTCGCGCTTTCGGAAGGCCCGGGCACAGGCCATGTGCTTGCACGTTTTGGAGACACCTTAGCCATCCTTTTAATCGTGACTCTCAATACAATCCTGGGATTCATTCAAGAGCGAAAGGCTGAAGCCGCACTTGATTCATTGCAGAAAATGGCATCCCCGAGTGCAAAGGCCCTGCGCGACGGGCAAGTTCGGATACTGCCCTCAATTAAGCTTGTGCCAGGCGATGTCATAGAACTTGAAGCGGGAGATTCGGTGCCTGCCGATGTTCGGCTTCTTAAAAGCGCTGAGTTCGCAACGGAAGAAGCTGCCCTGACGGGAGAGTCTATGCCCGTACTGAAAAGTTCAGATGCAGTGCTTGCTCCTGAAAGCGTATTGGCCGACCGAAACAACCTGGCATTCATGGGAACCATTGTCACCCGTGGCCGTGCGCGTGCGTTGGTTGTGCATACAGGACTGTTCACGGAAATCGGCCGCATAGG
This sequence comes from uncultured Polyangiales bacterium, assembly GCA_964640175.1. Taxonomy (GTDB): domain Bacteria; phylum Myxococcota_A; class Polyangia; order Polyangiales; genus JACKDX01. The sequence continues at coordinate 1,858 of CAZXFW010000012.1, forward strand.
TGCGTTGATTCGTGCTGTCAAACGCGAACCCACACCGCTTGAGCTTCGCCTGGCGCGTTTTGGAAAATTCATTTTAGTAGGATGCCTGCTCATCAGTGCGGGATTGTTCGGTATAGGGATCTTTCGCCAACACGGGGAATGGGCTGTTTTGTTACTCACCGCGGTAAGCCTTGCGGTTGCCGCTATTCCCGAAGGATTGCCTGCAATAACCACCATCACCCTCGCCCTGGGGATGCAACGCATGGCCCAACGCGGTGCACTGATTCGCAAGCTTCCTGCGGTGGAAACGCTAGGATCAGCCACCATTATTTGCAGCGATAAAACCGGCACGCTCACCCAAAACGCGATGACCGTACGCCGCATTGAAACACTGCATGCCAGTTATGAAATCAGCGGCACTGGGCATGACACAACCGGCACCATTCAACTCGGAGAGCAAACACTAAAAAGCCTGGATCCCATCGCACAGCGTGTGGTTCACGTCGGCGTGGTCGACAACACTGCCCATGTGCGACACCTTCCGCATGTTACGAAAGTCATTGGCGATCCCACAGAAGCTGCCTTGCTTACTTTAGGACGCAAGATTGGGCTCGAACGCGAGACGCTTTTGAGTCAAGCCACCCTTGAACGAACCATTCCTTTTGACAGCGAGCGCGGCATGATGAGCATCGTGGTTCGCTACGCAGATGGCCATCGTTACGTACATTCCAAAGGCGCCATCGAATCATTGTTGCCTCGTTGCGCATCGATTCTGACTACCGAAGGGACTGTACCTTTGGATGGGGCTCAACGCGACGAACTCCTCAAACGTGCAGAGCACCTGGCTTCACAAGCGTACCGCGTGTTAGCCATGGCAGAGCGACATGACCCTCAGGCGGATCCCGAAGAAGGCCTGACTTTTCTTGGCCTTGTCGCCATGATCGATCCACCTCGTCCTGAAGCTTTAGAAGCCGTAAATGCATGTCACGAGGCTGGTATTCGCACTGCGATGATCACCGGAGACCATAAGCTAACCGCCATTGCCATCGCCAAAGAGCTCGGCATGTGGCACGAAAACTCCCTTGCCATCAACGGGCTTGAGCTCAACGACATGGATGATCAGCGCTTGCTGTCTATCATCGACCGCGTGGCCGTATTCGCACGTGTCACTGCAGAGCAAAAACTTCGCATTGTTAAACTACTAAAGCTCCAAGGGCATGTCGTTTCGATGACAGGCGACGGTGTCAATGATGCCCCAGCGCTCCGAGAAGCTCAAATCGGTGTGGCCATGGGTCACAGTGGCACAGACGTGGCACGTGAAGCCTCCGAAATGGTGATCAAAGACGACAATTTCGCAACAATTGTCGATGCCATCAAAGAAGGCCGTGCCATCTATCGCAACATTCAAAAATCGGTCTTTTTCCTGTTGAGTTCCAACGCAGGCCTTGTGTTCGCTGTCATTGTGAGTTCATTTTATCATTGGCCGCAGCTCACTCCTCTTCAATTGCTCTGGATCAATCTGGTCACCAATGGACTTCCTGCGTTGGCGTTGGGCGTTGACCCTTTGCAAGCCAATCAAATGCAAGAGCCGCCGCGGCCCGTCGATTCGGCGCTTCTAGGGTGGAGGGAAAACATTGGCATTCTATTGATTGGATGCATCATGGGACTAAGCGCGCTTGGCTTGTTTTTCATTCCTGACATTGCGCCCGGATTTTTCTCAGGAATGCCTAAAGGCCAGATCATGGAACGCGCACGTTCTATGGCATTTACGATGTTGGCACTTGCCCCATTGGCACACGCATTCAACTGCCGAAGTATGCGAGTGTCGATATTCCAAGTTGGTATCTCTCAAAATATCTGGCTTTGGGTTGCGGTCGTCCTAAGCCTGGGGATTCACCTTGTCACTATCTTCGTGCCTGAGCTTCACCCCGTGTTTAAAACTCACTTTCTGACTCAACAGGAATGGATCGTGGTGATAGGTCTTTCGCTTTTACCGATCCCAGTGTTTGAGCTCTACAAGCTCGCTGTTCGTCGTCTCTAACACTCACGCAGGCTTTCGGGAGCAAAGCCTCGTCGTTGCGTATTTTCTGTCACACAACGCGCATCTGCAAACTCACGTAAGTACCCAGGCCCTCCTGCCTTGATTCCTCCTCCACTCATGGCAAACCCTCCAAACGGCTGCCTAAACACCAATGCGCCGGTACATCCACGGTTCAAATACAAGTTGCCCACGCGAAAATCCCGCTTCGCTTGCTCCAAATGACTGGGCATTCTCGAAAACACTGCGCCCGTCAAGGCATAGTCCGTGCCAACCGCAACGTCCAATGCATGCGCAAAATCTTTCGCCCGGTACAATGCCACTATTGGACCAAACAACTCTTCTTGCATCAACATGTGATTTGGATCGGAAATCTCCAAAATAGCACATGGCACGTAGCATCCGCTCTGAGGCACACGCGATTGATACAACGATGTAACGCCTTGAGGCAGGGAACCAAGCACACTCAATAAACGTGCCTGCGTCTCTTCGTCGATCACAGGTCCCACTTTAGTACTTGGCTCGTGCGCCGGGCCTATACACAAACTTTCCGTCGCTGCGATTAAGCGTGTTTTAAACTCATCATAGATACTGTCCAATACCAAAATACGACTGCATGCCGAGCATTTTTGTCCCGCATAGCCAAACGCACTTTCGATCGTTTCTAAAATCGCTTCATCGAGATCGGCATCTTCATCGACGATGATGGCGTTTTTGCCGCCCATTTCTGAGACCACGCGTTTAATGTGCCGCTGGCCCGGCTTGGTCGCCGAGGCCTGCTCACGAATACGTAGCCCGACGGCCTTGCTCCCTGTAAAGGCGATTGTCGCAACCCTTGGGTCATTCACCATCCAAGGACCGACTTCTTCGCCAATGCCAGGCAGGCAATGAATCACATCTGGAGGAAACCCCACTTCACGCATATGTTCATAAAGCGCATGGCCTACCGCGCTGGCTTGTTCGGCTGGTTTCATTAACACGGTGTTTCCTGCAACAAGCGCCGCCGTGGTCATTCCACATAGAATCGCTAACGGAAAATTCCATGGCGCAATCACCACAGCCACACCTCTTCCCTCGTAACTCAGCCAATTGATCTCCCCTGGCAGGGCTGCTTGAAGATGCGCATCAAGCTCGGCAAGTGCCTGGCGTGCGTAATACCGGCAAAAATCTACCGCTTCGGCCACCTCGGCATCAGCATCATACCAAGGTTTTCCTACCTCCCAGCTGATCAATGCAGCCAATGCATCACGGTTTTTTTGCAATTGCTCCCCCAAGCGTTCAAGCAGCATGGCACGCTCTTTTACCGCCATCTGGTTCCAAGCAGGCCATGCTTGCGTTGCCGCCAAAAGCGCATCATTCACATCAGAAGCGTCTGCCATGGAAACCGTAGCCACGGTGATGGAAGGCTCGTAAGGACAGGTGCGTGTTATCGTCCTATCGTGACGTCGTGGCTTTCCGCTGATCATCACAGGCACGTTTCTTGGAAAACTCTTTGGCATCTCAGCCATGGCTTGAGCAAACGCCTGTTTACGCGAAATGTCAGTAAAATCTGTGGCCGGACAGTTCACAAAAGGGGTGTTAAGATCAGCCTCCTCTGACGTTGCAGATTCATGGACTGTAACCCGAGGACGAGGCGGCATTAAAAGCTCCTCAGGGCTTTTCTGATCATGGGCGTATAACCGCACAAAACTCTCGTTTGAAGTATTTTCCAACAAGCGTCGCACCAAATACGCCATACCAGGCAAAAGCTCGCCAATCGGTGCATACACCCGGACGCGATGCCCTCTTTGACAGAGCACAGCGCGTTCCGCCTCAGCCATTCCATAAAGCACTTGTAGCTCGTATGCAGACAATGGAATGCCTCGTCGCTCAGCCGCACACACCGCATAACTGAGGGAACGGATATTGTGACTGGCAAATGCTGGCCATAGGTCATCCACCGCATCCAACAACTCTTCGCAGAGTTTCTCGTAGCTCGCATCCGTAGCAGCTTTGTCTTGCAACACAGGGCATGTCCAGCCCTGTTGCTTGGCCTTGAGCACTTCGACATCCCAGTATGCACCTTTAACGAGCCGTACCGTAAAGGGGGTTCCTCGCTTCCTAGCAAGCTCTCGAAGACGGCGTAAATCCTCTGAAGCGACACGTAAATAGGCTTGAAGCACCACACCGAGGTGTGGCCAGTGACGAAGTGCTTCATGGCACACAAGTTTTTCAAATACCGCATACGTGATCTCATGCCACTGCCAATCTTCCATATCCAAATTGATAAAAGCACCCTGCGCTTTGGCTTCGACACACAACGGAACGAGGCGTGCATTGATAGCAGAAACAGCACTCTCCACATCCACAACGTCCGCCTGGGAGTACAATGAAGAAATCTTGATGCTCAGATTGACACGCGGCAACGTTCCCACGTGGTTACGATCCTGCACCGGCTGTGATTTCCATTGAGCCACCCGAGGCACAAGCCCATGGATGATGGACCGATAATACGCGGCATACCGATCCGCTTCACGTTCGCTTAAACAGGCTTCTCCCAGCGCATCCACGCTAAAGCCCAGCCCTTGACGCCAAAGCGCTTCGAGCACTTTTGAGGCCTCTTCACTGTCTTGGCCCGCAATAAACCTACGCGCCAGCCCTTCAACATTGCCACGGATGCGCGACGTAGCCAGATGAGAACCTATCCCACTGGAAGCCACCTTCAGAACCCCTGCAATGGCTTTCGGCAAAGGACGTTCTGGCTTGAGCAAGTACTCACGGACATGCACTTTCACCTGTTCAGCGGTTTGCAATGTTGGAAGCACATCTACAAAACGAAACAGATCTGTTTTAAACGATGCATCGTGCATCGCCCAATCCAACAGGCGTCCCTGCCAGTACTGAGCATCGAAGATCCCGGCCCCTCGCTTCTGTATGTTCTTCAACAATTCGCGACCGAGCCGTTGGACATCCGCTTCGATCGCGTGTTCTTTTGACACCGTTCCAGGCAAATCCACCATGGCCGCAATTGTAATCGCGATGGATCTGAACTTCCATATAATGCCAGAACACGCTAAGAGGCCAGAGCCCTGAAAGAAGCAATTTTTGGATGGGATTGCCCAACAACTTTACGCAAAGCCTAGGCTCTGGTACGAAAATAAACGTACGTCTATTTTAAGAGAGTTATCCATGAGCAGCCCGCAGATGGTGATGTATGAAGAAGAGTTCAATCAGATCCAAGCGATCGTGGACCGGCTCGTGGCAGAGGCTAACGCACGCGTTGTCTTTATTATCGACAAAAATGGTCAGCTCATTGCAGCAGCAGGTGAAACAGAACAGTTAGACACCACTTCCCTCGCGTCACTCACAGCAGGCAATATCGCTGCTACCGGGGGCATGGCCAAGTTGCTAAGAGAAAATGAATTCACCACCCAGTTTCATGAAGGTGAAAAAGCCAACATCCACATTCAGCTCGTCGGAAACCGTGTCATTCTTGTGGTGATCTTCGACAATAAAACCAGCCTTGGCCTCGTACGTCTGAGGGTCAAACGCTCCAGCGAAGAGCTCAATCGTATTTTTGAGGCTCTTTTAAGCAAGGTACAAGATCCCAACCGAGAAACACCTTTTGCTGAAATCACAGACGACGACATCGACAATCTGTTTAACGACTGAGGAGCGCAGAAACTGGACTAACGATGTCTTTCATCAACTACCTTTCACGCGAAATCAACTGCAAAATCGTTTACTACGGGCCTGGTCTCTGCGGGAAAACGACTAACCTTCAATACATTTACAATAAGACCAATCCTGAGGCCAAAGGCAAGATGATCTCGCTGGCCACAGAAACTGAACGCACTCTGTTCTTCGATTTCCTGCCCCTGGCCTTAGGAGAAATCCGCGGCTTTAAAACACGGTTTCATTTGTACACCGTGCCTGGTCAGGTGTTTTACGATGCCTCACGGAAGTTAATTCTTAAAGGCGTCGATGGGGTTGTATTCGTGGCTGATTCCCAGATCGCTCGCATGGAAGCCAATGCCGAATCCTTGGAAAACCTAAGAATCAACCTGGCTGAGCAAGGCTATTCCCTTGATAAGCTGCCCTATGTGATTCAATACAATAAGCGTGACATGCCAGGCATCGCTTCCGTCGAGGAGCTTCGAGCCATGCTCAATCCCACCGGCGTGCCTGACTTTGAAGCCACGGCGCCTACCGGCATGGGTGTATTTGAGACGCTCAAGGCCGTAGCCAAGCTCGTCTTGACGGAGCTCAAGCGAGGCGGCTAATCCTCGCCTTCATGACAACCGGATCACGACGGCTTTACGTTGGCTTGGCACTCTCTGCTACGCTCATCCTAGGACTGAGCGCCACGGCCCTGGCGGAGCCCAACCCCCCGTTGCCGCGCGGCGCCGAAGGGTGGCGACAGACGGGATTTTCTGCCATGCGCGGCGTCACCATTGGGCCTATTGAATCAAGCCAACAACCTGGACGCGGCTACGGAACCGCGTATAGCGCCGCGTTACTCGACCATCTCAAAGCCATGGGAGTCAACTGGATTGCCATCACACCCTATGGCCGCATGTGGAATGACAGCAGCACCACCATCACCATGGATTTTGAAGCGCCCTACGAGGTTAACCGCCAAGCACTCAAACGCATGGTGGAACAAGCGCACGCACGCGGACTTCATGTGTTTATGGTTCCTCATTTATGGATGGAAGCTGGTGGAGACCGCCGCACCATTAACCCAGGCTCACCCCAGCGATGGGAAGCTTTTCTCACGGCTTACCATGAGTTCATGCTGGCATGGGCGAAAGACGCGGGCGCTTGGGGCGTAGACATGTTTGCCATTGGACAGGAATGCCAATCCTTTTCTGGGCGTTACTACACGTTTTGGAAAAAACTCATCCAAGACGTACGCAACGTGTTTTCTGGCTTAGTGACCTACAGCGCTAACTGGTATCTCGAACCTGTCGATGTGTTGTTTTGGGATCGTTTGGACCTCATTGGCATCAATGCATTTTACGAACTCGCTTGGGACAACGACGACGCTTACGAAAACCAAATCAAAGCCAACGAAGCACTTCTGGAGCTCAAAGCCCTTGTGCTCACTGTGGACAAGCCTTTGATCTTCACCGAAATCGGCTACACCAACCGTCAAGGCACACTCCGACAACCCTGGCGCTGGCCGGAACACAGCGACCATGTCGTCATGGATGATGAAGCGCAAATCAGGGGCTTCAAAGCCATGTTTAACGCGTTTTTGCCACAGCGATGGTTTGCGGGCCTGTTTCTCTGGCGTTATTACGCCAACCTAAACGATATCTCCCAAGAACCCCATTGGGGGTTTTCTCCCCATGGCAAACCTGCCGAAAAATTTCTTCAACAAGCATTCCAGCAGCGTTGGGCGGCAGATCCGAGCCCCTGGCCCTGGGAAATCCCCTCAAAGCCAAGGTAACTAACTACAACTATTACATAGTTCATCAAATTTCCCCATTAGGAAACTAGATATTCAATTTGTCCTACATGTAGGTTTTTTGGATATATCGACTACACTTTGCTACCTATTCCAAAGACGCATCGTTTACCGTCTCGGAGGGTTATGGGGAGCATCGATCACAACGAACACCGCGATAATGTGGTGCGACCTTTTTCATTTTTCCGTGCCGGCAACGTTGCCAAGCGGGAATCTGCACGACCCATTTTAGAATTCGAAGGCGTCAGCAAGTACTTCGAGCGGGATAACCCAATCTTACGCAACCTCACCCTCTCGGTAGAACGCGGTGAATTTGTATTTATTACGGGTCCAAGCGGCTCTGGAAAAAGCACTCTGCTTAAGCTTGTTTATCATGAACTTGGTGCCGAGGAAGGTCATATCTACTTTTCCGGACGCGATGTAAGCAAACTCACACCGTCCTCAATATCTTATTTGCGCCGCAACATTGGTGTGGTGTTCCAAGATTTTCGGATCATTGGACATTGGAGTGCTGCAGACAATGTCTCGCTTCCCATGGAAATCCTCGACATGTCGCCACGTATCGTACGAGCCCGCGTCAGCGAAGCATTGCAGCGCGTTGGCCTCGAAGGACGAGGAGCCGACCTCGCCTGCACGCTATCGGGCGGAGAGCAGCAACGGCTTGCGGTAGCACGTGCCATTGTCACAGAGCCTGCACTTGTGCTTGCCGATGAGCCAACGGGAAACCTTGATCCTCATCTCGCACTCGACATCCTCACCTTGTTTGAGGAAATCAACGCAGCAGGAATCACCGTGATTTTTGCCACACACGATCATTCTCTTCTCGAAGCCAGACCACACCGACTGGTTGTGCTCGAAGACGGAAAGATCACCGAAGCTCGCCATGGACTGCGATCGTATCACAGTGACATTCAAGCCCTTACAGGATAAAAAACCATGAACGTTCAAACTTTAATTAAGCGTTGTAAACGTGGGATTACAGAAAACCGTCGTGTTTATCTAATCTCCACAGCGAGTCTCGCCGTTGCCTTTTTGTGTTTGGCAACCGCATTGCTGGCCATTACCAATTTATCTCAGATGACACGGCGATGGGACCAAAGCCACCGCATCACGGTATACTTACGTGAAGGCGCTCGCAGCGAAGACATTCAGCAGCTACGACTTGCCTTGATTGATGCTTCCGAACTGCGCAAAGTCACCTACCTCAGCAGCAAACAAGCACGTGCGCAGTTTCTCAAAGACAGTGAAACACACTCGGAGCTTTCCACGATACCCGCAGAGGCTTTTCCCGCTTCTTTGGAACTCCGCCTGAATGAAGAAGTTTCTGAAACGCGAGTAGACCGCCTCACCAAGCGCCTTACGCATTTCCCGGCGGTTGAGGATATCGAGACTTATGCCGCTTCGTTTAAGCCGCTGCAAGGCCTGCTTTCTACCGCACGAAATGCTGCGGCCACCCTTGCGCTTCTCGTGGCACTCTGTGTGATTGCTGTGATCTCGAATACGATTCGTTTAGCCGTCAGCACTCGAGCGCAGGAAATTCGTATTCTCAAACTCTGCGGAGCCACTGACCAGTTCATTCGTAGTCCCTTGCTGCTCGAAGGAGCTCTTCAAGGATTTACGGCTTCGGCCCTTGCCGTGTGTGCCCTGGGAATTGTCTTTATGACCATGCACGCACAAGTTGACGCCGCTCTCTATGCGTTTACGGGAGTTCATGCGGCTTTCCTTGGAATCTGGTCTACGATTTTACTCTTGATCGCAGGAACAGCAATGGGTGCCCTTGGTTCGTTGCTTTCTGTACGACGTCACTTGGTGGCTGCACTGTGAAGCTAACTTCCCAAAGTATACGACTTGCCATGTTTGCGCTGATGCAGCTTGTGGTTCAGACACCTCTGGCCAGCGGTCAATCGAATGACCCATGGGCTACGATGCAAAACGCTCCGAATAGCGATTTGAGTCAGTTGCTTACGGAGCTCGAAGAGCTACGTGCACGGCATGCACGAACTCAAACCGAAACTCAACATCTGCTGCAAAGTGAAGCACGCATCAAATCAGCGCTTACGGTGCATACCCGCGGGCTCGTCCGGCTCAAGCGCATGGGCACACTCCCTCTGGCAGCAGGCGTAGAAGCACTTCAGACTCACTCCGCACGGGTACAACGCATGGAACGCTTGGTAAAAAACGACTTACAACAAATTAAAACATTGCAAATTCATAAAGCCGACCTCGAATCCACCGCACATCAACTTTCACAAGTCATTGCTAAACAAGAGCAGTACTTAGCAACCCTCCAACTTGACCCTAGCTCAGCGTGGCAACTCCCTGTCAGTTCCCTTCCTGATACGTTAGGAACCTGGAACAAAGTGAGTGATTCGGTAAACGACTTTGGACTTAGAACACACGACTCAGGTTCCGACTCCTCGCTACCACCCGCTGCCGTCGAAGGGTTTGCAGCCCTCAAAGGCACCTTGGGTTCCCCGCTCGACAACTACAGTCAAGTACGCGATGCCAAACGCCCTGAAAGCGAAGGCCCCGGATTGGAGTTCTTGGCCAGCGCAGGGACCTCGGTGCATGCTGTGGCAGCAGCTCGGGTGGCGTTTGCCGACCGCTATGGCTCCTACGGCCGGATTGTCATCCTCGATCACGGACAACGTTACTATACAGTCTATGGTGGGCTTGGAGACTATGCCGTCCATGTCGGGGATACTGTCTCACAAGGCGCCCGCCTTGGCACCGTGGGTTCCTCCTCGAACCCACCTGCGCTATTCTTCGAGGTCAGGTTAGGAACCCGAACGTTGGAAGCCAGGCCGTGGCTACAACTCGACTAAACGATGCAAGACACAGACGCTCTACCCTTACCTTTGGATCAGCTTCCAGAGGCTATTCGACGATTTTGTGATCCGGCGGGACCGGCTGCTGCACGCACCATGGCAGCAAAAGGGCTGGTTCCTCTCAAAGGGGAAGACGCCGTATGCTTATTGCTTCAGTTGGGATCCGATGCCAACGCCGAAATTGCTTCTTCCGCACGGTACTCCCTCAAACAGCTTCCCCATACCATCATCAAGTCTTCATGCAGTACCGCATTACACCCTGCCTTTTTGCAGGCTCTTGCGTACAGTTTTTCTGAACAGGAAGAAATTCTTGAGCTGCTGGTTGCGAACCATAAAACAAGCGATGCCACCATAGACTACATTGCACGTGGGGGATCAGAAGCATTGTGTGAACGCATTGCTATCAACGAGCAACGCCTGTTGCGCGCCCCTCAAATCATTGAATCGCTCTATAAAAACCGTGCCATGCGTATGTCTACTGCAGATCGGTTGATTGATCTCGCCGTACGTAACAACATTGAACTTCATGGGATTCCATCCTTCAAAGCCCATGCGGAAGCCATTCGGGGGCAACTTATCCCGGAAGCCTCCCAGGAAGCACTACCCACAGATAAACATTTTCAAAAAACGTTGGCTGCAGACGGTGATGATCCGGAAGCCGTGGAACGTGACCTTGTTGAGGGCACCGAAACCGTCAAAGAACAATTCAAACCCCTGTCGATTCTGATTTCCGAATTAAGTGCCGCAAAAAAAATCCGCCTTGCTTTGGTGGGAAGCGCCGCTGCGCGCGCGTTGCTCATTCGTGACAAAAACAAACAGGTTTCGCATGCAGCGGTGAGCTCTCCTGGCACAACGGAAGCCGAAGCTGCTTCGTTCGCACGAAGTAAGGAAGTCGGCGAAGATATTTTACGCTACATCGGCAACAAACGCGATTGGCTGCGTAACTACGAAGTCAAACGCGGACTGGTGTTCAACCCCAAAACACCTATTGGCATTTCGTTACGCTTCTTAAGTCACATGCGCGACAATGACCTGAAAGACTTATCCCGCAGCCGGAATATTTCTTCTGCCATCAAGTCTGCGGCCCGCCAGCGCCTTGAAAAAAAAGAAAAAGCAGGCGGCTAAGCTCTAAAGCCCAAGGCGCCACAGCACGCTGGCGATGGTGTAACTCTGATGTTACACTCGCACCTGACGTGGACCGAAAATGGATTCGGCCGCGATCGCTTACCTTCTATGTCTAAAACTACGGCTCGAGGAAACGCTCGCCTCACGGCACCTCTGATTCGTGCCCAAAAACATCCCGAGCAGCGTCTCACCATGGTGACCGCATACGACGCGATGTTTGCACGGCTTTTCGACGAAGCCGGCATAGATATTCTACTCGTGGGAGATTCCTTGGGAATGGTAATTCAAGGACACGCGAGCACGCTCCCTGTCACAATGGACGATATGTTATACCATTGTCGCACCGTAGCTCGAGGCAGTGAACGTGCGCATCTTGTCGCCGATATGCCCTTTATGAGCTATCAGGCCTCGATCGAAGATGCCCTTTACAATGCAGGCCGTTTGCTGAGTGAGGGCGGTATGCAAGCCGTCAAACTTGAAGGTGGCCAACGCTCCGCTCCCGTGATTCATTCACTCACGCGCATTGGCATCCCGGTCATGGCCCATATCGGCCTTACTCCACAAAGCGTGCACGCTATGGGCGGCTTTCGAGTGCAGGGACGTGATGCCGCCGGCATGGAAGCCCTCATGCAAGATGCATTTGCTGCTCAAGACGCAGGAGCGTATGCCTTGGTTTTGGAGGGCATGCCGTCCGCCCTGGCGAAAGACATCACTCATGCCCTTACCATTCCTACGATTGGCATCGGCGCAGGCCCGGATTGCAACGGGCAAGTCCTTGTAGGTTACGACTTGCTTGGACTCAGCAAAGAGCCATTGCCGCGCTTCGTAAAACCGTTTGCTTCATTTTACAAAGACGGAGTCAACGCCACGGCTAAGTTCATCGAAGAAGTGCACTCAGGAGCATTTCCAGCACCTGAGCATAGTTATGAGTCCAGCCAAGAACGCCCCATCGCACCCTCCAGCATCCAGACTCTAGACATTCCACCTCGTGACTGAACTGATCCGAAAACCGCATCTCTTCCAACTGCGTTGCAACCAAGCACGCCAGGATCACCACACCGTGGGTTTCGTGCCCACCATGGGAGCGCTGCATGCGGGGCATGCTGCGCTCATCACTTCTGCCAAACACCATGCCACCTGGACTGCTGTCAGCATTTTTCTTAATCCAAAACAATTTGGAGCCACCGAGGATCTCAGCCGCTACCCGGCAGATCTGGATCGTGACATGAACCTATGCCGCTCACTGGGAGTCGATGTGGTGTTTGCGCCTGCTGTGGAGGATCTTTATCCGCAAGGATTTCAAACCACGGTCGATGTCACAGAGCTTAGTAGCCGTTGGGAAGGCAGCCATCGTCCAGGACATTTTAAAGGGGTATGTACAGTTGTGGCCAAGCTCGCATGTTTGGTCGGTGATTGCGTGCTGTGGATGGGACGCAAAGACTACCAACAATGGAAGGTCATCGAACGCCTCGTTGCAGATCTACACTTGCCTGCACGTGTTCAAGCGCACCCGATTGTACGCGATGCCCAAGGCTTGGCGCTTTCATCCCGCAACGCTTACCTATCTTCTGACGACTATCCGCGCGCGCTCTCTCTGGTGCAAGGCCTACGCCAGGCTGGTCATGCCTTTACAAAAGGAGAACGCCGACACCATGAACTGCTCTCCCTCGCGCACACACCATTGCACGACAATAAGGCAAAAATTGACTATGCTGTCATTGTTGACCATGAAAACATGACAGAACTGGCATCGCCTTTGCCAGAACGCGCCTTGCTAGCCATCGCCGCATATATCGGCGAAACTCGTTTGATCGACAATATGGTTTTGGGCGAAGATCCCGTACCATGAATGGAGATAGGAATACCGCCATGTACTCGCCTGAAACACTCAGCCGACTTGGGTTGTTTAAGAACATCAGCCTTCACACCTTGGAACATTTGACCACGGAGCTTAATCCTCGCCACATCGAACCTGGCACAGAGGTGCTCAGCGAAGGCAAAGAAGATACGTCGATGTTTGTTGTTCTCAATGGCGAACTTGAAGTGCTCAAGCGTATTGGTGCTAGTAAGCGAGCTATCCGCGTTGCACTGCTTGGCCCTGGGGATTGGTTTGGAGAAATGTCCTTGCTTGATCCACAACCAAGGTCTGCATCGGTACGAACACTGGCGCCGAGCGTCTTGCTTTCCATGAATACCGAGCAAGTCCAAACATTAATCTATGACCATGACCTCAAAGATTACGCCACATTCATGACTAACATTGCTCGAGCTTTAGCGCGCCGATTGCGAGTAACGAGCGGCATTCTCTCTCAAGCAGCGTCCAACATTCACCACAATATTTGACGGTTAACGATAACGTGGAGGAAAGCTTTTCCCTTCGCTTTCTTCGCGTTCTTTCAAAGCTTCAATGATCAGCGTCGACGTTTCTTCGATGGCCCGCCCGCTGACGTCAATAACCATCCATTGAGGATGTTTAGCAAAAATAGACTGTGCGTATTCCAGCTCATCGCGAATATGCTCACGCATGGCATAGTTGGTTTCTGTAGGCATGCCCAACTGTTTGAGGCGTGCTTTGCGTATCTCAAGCAACTGATTTAAATCAATCGTCAGTCCTATCACGCGCCCCGGATCGGCTTCGAACAATTCTGGAGGCGGATCCACGCCTAATACCAAAGGAATGTTTGCGACTTTCAATCCTCTGCCAGCCAAATAGGTCGACAGGGGTGTTTTACTCGTGCGACTGACACCTGTCAGAATGACATCGGCCCGCGACAGGTTACGAGGTTCCCGCCCGTCGTCGCTTTTAACCGCAAACTCAATGGCTTCAACTCGGCGAAAATACGCGTCGCTCAAAGGCATGGCGGAGGACGGCACATTCACCGGACTTGATTGTAAAAAACGGGATACTTTACTGATCAGCTCACCAATCACATCCACGCATTCCAGTTGCTGCTCCATGGCTTCGCGATAAAAAAGATCGCGCAACTTGGGAGAAACCAACGTGAATACCACCATGGCACGCGCCTCGGTGGCTTTTTTAAGCACATCGCGCACCATCACCTCATCGGTGATACGGCTAAACATGCGTACCCGCGCCCGCTCGTTCGGAAATTGCAAAAGCGCCGCACGCACCACGCGTTCGGCGGTCTCGCCTGTAGAATCACTAATAACGAATATCGGAGGCGATTCCACGTGCTTTAGCGACGTGCAGAAAGGCGCTTGCCGGCCATACGGTTTGTCCGACGACGGTTTTTGGCTCGCAGTTTAGCACGGAGTCGGGCACTGCGCTTGCGGTTACGATTGGACGATCCGCCTGATTGATGAATATACACGGCTTACCTCAGTGCCAGGAGTGCTACCCCGAGTCGTGCCTATTGGCAAGTCCTTAGAGCCCAGCCTGCCTTCCAGTCGTAAAAAGACGAACCAGCAAATAGACCGTTCCCAGCAAAAGTACGAGCCCCATGGTTAAAGTCCCCTGAAAAACAGTGCCCCCCCCATAGGCCTGTAAGCCATATTGACCGTGGTACTGCTCGTAGCTGCCCACCTGAGAAAGCCGGGACCATCCAATGAATACCACGGCAAGGGCTAAAAGCGCTGTGAAGCTCGCGGCTCCAAACGCCCACCCTTCATGCTGCGAGCGCACCCACACGGCGCCAAGGAGAAAACCACCCAGGCCGATTAATCCCTCCATCACAAAACACAACAATGCAAACGCAGAGGGGATATTCCTGGAATCCACCACATAAAGAAGTGCCCAGTCCCCATGAAATGCATAAAAATAAATGGAAATGGGTAAAAGGATAAAAACCACAAAGACCCCATAGGCCATACACGCTTTGGACAAAAGCGCAGGACGGGGGCTCAAGCACAAATCTGCACGCGCAGCCAATGCGGCTGCAATCCCCACAGAAAACCCTATCAGCACAAGCGAAGGCAAAGGCAATCTGTCACCCTCCTTACCACACCAACATCATGGCATTGGTATACTTAGCCTACACTATCCCACTAGCAAAGCTGGAAGAAACTGGAGAAAACCCATGATTCATGTCACAACAGAAGTGGTGTTCCATGGTAGTAATTCATGCTTTCCCCGACCCTCGAAAAATCCTATAATACCAAGGTGAACGTTGTTGCAAGAAGGGCAGGTTTATGGAGCTAAAGCAGCAGCTCAAACTGTCCCAACAGCTGGTGATGACTCCCCAGCTGCAACAAGCCATTAAGCTTCTGCAAATGTCGCGCATGGAATTGCTCGACAGCGTGCGCGAAGAAATGATGGAAAACCCTGTCCTGGAAGAGTTGGCAGAGGGAGGCTCTGACGCCAGCAAAGAAAACCGCGACGCAGGCAGCGCTGCAGAAAGCCCCGGGGCACAAAGCGTCGCCGAAACAGAAGCGCACAACGCGAGCACATCCTCTACGAACGACATCGACTGGGAACGTTACTTGGAGAATCATGCCAATCAAGCTCCCATGCCTGCTACACGCCGCAATGACAGCGAGGAGCTTCCAGGCGTTGACCAAACGGCATCTCGTGCCGAGACATTAACAGAACACCTGACATGGCAGCTGCAGATGAGCGACTTTCTCGAAGACGAGAAACGCTTTGCGACCCTCGTGTTTGGGAATTTGGATGACCGCGGATACCTGCGCATCGAAGGTCTCCCCTCTGAAGAAGTCGTTCCTAAGCTTGCTCAAGAAGCTGACCTCGATCCGGAGGATGCTGAAGAAGTTCTCAAGTTAATCCAGCGCTTTGATCCCATCGGAGTCGCCGCACGCGACTTGCGTGAATGTTTGTTAGTTCAAGCTGAACATTATGGCATGGACATGTTGGTCCAAGCCATTATCAAAGGCCATATCTCAGATCTTGAGAAGAAAAACTACGGCGCCATCGCCAAAGCACTTGGGTTTTCTTTAGAAGACGTCTACGACGCTTCCGAAATTATTACGACACTGGAACCACGCCCAGCCCGATCGTTTGTCAGTGAAGATCCTCAGTACATTGTTCCCGATGTCTACCTCCACAAAGTAGGTGATAAGTACTTTGTCGTATCCAACGATGACGGTATGCCTAAGTTACGTATCAGTTCCTTCTATCGCTCAGCCCTGATGAGCAACAACCCACAAGCCAAAGAATATATTCAAGGCAAACTGCGAAGTGCACAATGGCTGATTCGAAGCATCGATCAACGACGCAAAACCATTGTAAAGGTCACGGAGTGCATCGTTGAAAAGCAGCGCGATTTCTTTGAAAAAGGCGTGGCTCATCTTAAGCCCATGATCCTTCGCGATGTCGCTGAATCTGTAGGAATGCATGAGAGCACAATTTCTCGTGTGACTAACAACAAGTATGTTCATTCCCCTCAAGGAATTTTCGAGTTAAAATACTTCTTCAACAGCGGCATCAAGCGCACTCACCACGAAGAAGACATTGCTTCCGAAAGTGTTAAACAAACCATCAAAGACATCATTGCGGCAGAAGACCCTCGTAAACCGCTTAGCGATCAACGGATTGTAGAAATGCTTGAGGCTCAAAATATCCTCATTGCACGACGCACGGTTGCCAAATACCGCGAAATGCTAGGTATCTTGAGTTCTTCAAAACGAAAAAAATATTTTTAGCTTGATATAGTCATAAACCATCACCTCCAAGGAGGAATTAATGAGAATCGCGTTTACATTCAGGGACATCGAGCCATCCGAAGCTCTTAAACAATATGCCACCACTAAAATCTCCAAACTCCAGAAGTATCTCCATGCTCCTTTGGACGCGGAAGTCACAGCTTCCATGGAACGTCATTTGCATTGCATTGACCTCAAAGTGGTAGGCGATGGCGATGTGTTTGTCGGGACTGAAAGCTCTGAAGATATGTATGCTTCTATCGATTTGGTCATGGACAAAATTGACCGGCAAATCCGCCGGGCCAAGGCTCAACGCACCACTCAGCGGCGTCGTAGCCCTTCTCATGCAGATCGAGCAGACGAGAATTAAGTTCTCTAAGGATTAGCTACGTGCGTATTGTCATTGTGACCGGGTTGTCAGGCGCAGGCCGAAGCACCACCTTGCACATCCTTGAAGACTTTGGCTTTTACTGCGTTGATAACTTACCTCCCCAACTGGTGCCTCACCTTATCGAGATTCTTGCTTCCGATGAGCATATCCATTGGGTAGGACTTGGCATCGACGTCCGCACCGGCCCGTTTCTCGAAGGCCTCAAAGATCTGGTACAACGTATGCGCGCTCAAGGCCACAGCGTAGAGATGTTGTTTTTAGAATGCCGTGATGAGATCTTACTGCGACGATTTAGTGAGACACGGCGTCCACACCGACTGGCAGCAAGCGGTGATCTTCCCGAAGCTATCGCCCAAGAACGCAAACAGCTTTCAGCACTTCGTGAGCAAGCCAGTGACATCATCGACACAAGTGAACTGACAACGCATGATCTACGACGTACGTTGAGTGATTATGTGGCCCAAGAACATAAAGGCACGCACATGGTCATTCGACTAGTTTCATTTGGATACAAGTATGGACTACCTACCAATGCCGACTTGGTATTCGACTTGAGAGCATTGGCCAATCCTCACTTTGTACCAGAGTTACGGCCCCACACCGGAGAACATCCTGGTGTGCGCGATTTTGTGCTTAGTACACCCGAAAGCCAGGAACTTCTAAATGACATTGAAGTCTTTTTACGTCATCACATTCCTTATTACGAACGCGAAGGCAAAGCCTATCTCACCGTGGCCCTCGGCTGCACCGGAGGACGTCATCGCTCCGTTGCCATCGGTGCCGAACTCGAAAACCGTTTAAAGTCCGATCATCCGATCACGCTCGTGCATCGCGATCATCACCGTGCTGATCCCACCTAAGAAACGCCTCTTATTTAGTTAACAAACTTCTCAAGCGCATGCGGATCAAGAGCACCATAATGTCGCTCAATCACCTGCCCTGTTTCATTCAATACGATGTAACAGGGCACCATTTGGACCTCGCCAAGGCTGCTCTTGCCTTGCAACACCGTTTCATCTGGATCGTAGGTCAAGGGAAACGGCGCATTCACTGCATTTTCAAACATCGGTAAAATACGTTCCGCAACAGGCTGGACCGCAATTGCCACAACGGCCAGTTGGGGATGTGTTTTGGCATACTCACTCAGCGCATTCAGACCCAGCTGCGAACTGCCGTCGTAGGTTGTAAAAATGAACAACAGCAATGGCTTACCACGAAACCGTTCAAGGAAGAGGGGTTCTCCATTGGCCCGCCGTAAATGCAGCGAGACACCGGGCTTGGTCGATGAAACTGAGTTTAAAGAAGGTGAAGCAGGTGTGGTGGATGTCGCTGCTGTTGTCGCC
This sequence comes from uncultured Polyangiales bacterium, assembly GCA_964640175.1. Taxonomy (GTDB): domain Bacteria; phylum Myxococcota_A; class Polyangia; order Polyangiales; genus JACKDX01. The sequence continues at coordinate 20,630 of CAZXFW010000012.1, forward strand.
GATGACGCCCCAGCACACGCCATAACGGTTGCCAATGCACCTAGAATAACATACCGGTAAAACGTCATACGTAGCCCTTAATGGCGTTTGCTCCCTTACTTAGATTCATGACGCTTCATGGCATCTTGAGCAGCAGAAAGCCGCTTCTTCGCATTGGAAGCCTCCGCCCCGCGGGGTTCTAACGCAAGGTAGCGCTTGTAGTGCGGGATCGCTTCTTGGTAGCGCTTTTCAGCCGCCAAAAAATTAGCCAACACATAATGCCCAAGCGCATAGCCTGGCGAGGTATCCACCAACTGCGTCAGCGTAGCTATGGCAGCGTGTCGATCGCCAGCAGCACGCTGTGCAAGCGCCAATTCTGCAAGCAAGCTGTCTGGGGCTTTGCTTGCACCACTGGCAACGGCTTGCTCTAAAGCACGGAGCGCCCCTTTGCCATCCCCTGCACGACGAAGCCCATTGCCAATGGCTGTCAAAAGAGCACGGTCTCCTTTGGCAAGCGGCATCGCATCGGTTAACACCGTACGGGCTTGTGCCGTCTTTCCCTGATTCAACAAGAGTAAGCCTACGTTAACCCGTGGCAAAGGATCGTTAGGCAGCAATGTGATTGCTGAATGGTATTTTTCCTTCGCTTGATCGACTTTGCCCTCATCTTCCAAAGTCAATGCGAGATTGAGCACGGCCTCGCCATCGGTAGGATCAAGCTCAACCACCTGCTTTAACAGCACTTCAGCTTCCTGGAGCTTTCCTTGATCGCGGTAGAGCAACGCCAGGTTGGTCTTGGGCTCCTTGAACTCCGGCTGCAAATGTATGGCTTTTTGGTAGGCATGCATGGCAGCCTCGGGTTGCTGTTTGTGTTCAAGAACAAGTCCTAAATCGAAATATGCACGCGCATCGCTAGGCTGTTCCACAAGCGCTTGACGAAATGCGCCTTCTGCCTCCGCCATCTTCCCTTGCGCCAACCATGTTTCACCCTGCTGCACTGAAGGGCTTGCATCTGGCACCTTTGCTTTAACAATGGGTGGCGCAGAAGCCGTAGACGATGAAGGCTTTCTGACATGTGACGCTTGCCCACCGCCACATGCCACCCCAACGCCGACACATAACCAAACAACCCCGCTGGAAATCACCCCATGGACACTCATAATGCTGAGAGAATGGCACGAAGCTCTTCTTCGAGCCTAGCGATTTTTTCTGGGTCCTCTAACTTCTTCCCCGAAAAGTCGCGTACATAGAATACATCCGCCACGCGGCGGCCTTCGGTGCTCAGCTTAGAAAGCGCAATGGATAAGCCATGTTGGTGTAACACATGTGCAATGGCATACAAAAGCCCCGGATGATCACGTGTAAAGATGTCCACCACGCTAAAACGCGAAGAGGCCTGATTATTAATGTGAATCTCGATAGGCACTTCAGGCTCTTTACGTGTGGCCCAAGGCGGCGACGAGGCCCGTCTTTTCAAGAGCACTTCGGCCGTGAGTGCACCAGATAGCAACGCTTCGATGTCGCGAACAAGGCGCGTGATGAGCGAAGGAACGAGCTTGCGTGAGGCACGTACATGAAAAATGTCAAACGCCACACGTTGCTCTCCCAGTTCTACCGTGTAGATTTGAGCCGCTGTCACATCCAAACGATGGCCCGAAAGCACCGCTGCAATATTGGCTAAAAGACCTGGCTGATCGTCCGTCACGATCATTAACTCATCAATGTCTGGCGCAGGGCCTTGGCGTACGGCCACGTGCACACGTTGGCCCTCACGCGCCTTGAATGCATGCGCATGATCTCGAATAGCAGCAAACGTATTGGCCAACACATAACGGTCCGGCATCGCCTGGACAAGAGTTTCCACCTCTGCACGGCTTTCCTTTTCACAGGATTGAATGAGTTCTTCACGCATGGCTTCTGCGCGCCGCTCACCTGACCAAGGGTTTGCAGTTTGAATGGCATCGGAAACTGCAAAGTACAAAGCCTCCAACATGTTGGCCTTCCAAGAAGTCATGGCTGTAGGGCTGGTGGTCGAAATGTCTGCCACCGTTAACACATAAAGATCTCGCAAACGTTCTGCCGTTTTAATCACATCCACGGCCTCTTCAATGGTGTGCGGGTCACTGATGTCACGCCGCACTGCCCAGTGATACATGCGCAAGTGCTCAGACACCAGCCACTGCACATGATCGACATCCGCTTTGGAAAACCCAAGCCGAAGAGCGATGGCATTGGCCATGTCGGCGCCTATTTCCGCATGGTGTCCACCACGACCTTTGCCAATATCATGAAGCAACAATGCCAAGCGTAGAGGTAGCGGCCGAGGAGATTCGGCAGCAAGCCGACTTGCAAGCGGCCACGCTCCCGCATGCTCTCCACGCACCATGGCAGAAAGCCGATCCACCGAAGCCACCGAATGTACATCGACCGTGTACACATGATAAATGTCGTGCTGTACACGTCCACGCACGTGATCAAACTCAGGCACCATGGCAAGCATCAAGCCCACTTCCAAAAGCTCTCCCAGGACGGAGCCTCGTCGAACCGGCGCCATGCCAGCATAACTAAGCAGTGCAAGAAATGCTTCAGTCGCTCTCGATTGCTCGCGTAACCGTTTTGTCCAGACAGGATCTCGCGCCACACGGGCAATGGCGTCTCGGGCTTCGATCGCAGGAGGAAGCTCTCGCTTCACCGCTTCCACGTATAACTCAAGGGCAAGCGCCGGAGTGTTCCAGAGCGCATCGCTCCCTTGGATTCCCACGTGATCGTCACTGACCACAATGCCGGAAGACAACGTCTCAGGATGGGTATGGCTCGTTGAGCGAAGCCGCGCACGTGAAAGCAATCGATCGGTCGTATAAGCCACAACTTGCGCGTGCTGGTAGTAGTGCTGCATGAATTGCTCTACGGCCAGGTTAATATGATCCGTATAGCCCAGTGCCAAGGCGATTTCTTCTTGATCCGCAAATGTTAAACGATCCTGCCGCCGTCCCGCACGCAGATGCAATGTATTCCGAACGCGCCATAAAAACTCGTAACTCTGCTCAAGCTCCTGTACCTCGCGTGCCAGAAGCACGTTTTGATCGACAAGTTCCTGAAAGCTGTCCACCTGCCAATGAACACGCACTGTCCAAAAGGCCGTATCATAGTCCCGCAGCCCTCCCCGCCCTAGCTTCACTTCAGGCTCCAACAAATACAGCGAGCCACCAAAACGTTCTTGCCTTGTGGACACATCCGCTTCCAAGGTGTCGATAAAAGCAGTTTTCCGCGCATACAGCTGAGCACGTCCTTGTGTGTATAACCGCGTCACCAACTGCTTGTCCCCGAGTAGATGCCTGAGATCAAACAGGGTGGTTGCTGTGCGTATGTCTTCTTCAGCCAACTCCAATGTTTCTTGAACGCTGCGAACCGCATGGTCGATAGGAATGCCCAGATCCCACAACGGATAGAGCACGTGATTGGCCCAGTGGTTTAGAGCGTCCTGGTCGGAGCTTTCACTCAAAAATAAGACATCGATATCGGCATAAGGCGCAAGTGTTTGTCTGCCATAGCCGCCCACGGCAACCAGTGCTGTCTGCTCCGGATAAACCGATGTTTGCGAATCAATGAGTGAAGCCAGAAGCCCATCTAAAAAATGCGCGTATGCCTTGGCCGCAAACGTTCCGCCTTGCGTACTAAAGACAAGCTGCGTCAAAGATTCACGAAATTTCTCAAGCTTGTGACGGTGAGCCTCAGTGGCACGGGGAGTGTTTGGGTCTGGAATGGGATGGGGTTTTGGCATGGGAGAAACTCAGAAAGGGTTCAAGGCGACCACCCGCTCTGGGGTAGCATCAGATAGTTGAAAATACCGTCCGCAATACCCTGAGCAAGCGCTGCACGGTAACGACGCGTATTTAGCATGCGTGCCTCATCAGGGTGAGTCATGAAAGATGCTTCCACCAACACCGCAGGCATATGAACGGATGCCAGCACAAAAAACAATGCACGACGCATGCCACGGTCTTTGAGTTGAGGATACTGCGTGCGTCCCTGCTTTAGCATGTGAGTTTGAATGCTACGCGCTAAAAGTTCTGACCGTGGCATCTGACGTGTCCGCTGCAACGACGCAAGCACCGTTTGAAGACCACTGACCTGTGCTTCTGTCACACCATTTTCCCGCGCCGCGAGTCTGACACTATGCCGATCGTTTGTCGTATCAAGCACAAACGTGGCCGCCCCTCCTTCCTTAGGATCGTCCATGGCGTTCAAATGGATGGATACGAACAGGTCTGCATCAAAGCGATTGGCCATTTCTGCGCGCTTTTCCAAAGCCACGGACTCGTCCCGCTCACGGGTCATCAAGACCAAGAGCCCCTTATGGCGCTGCATAAGGGCGGCTCGGGTGCGTGTAGCAATATCCAGCGCCAGACGGGCCTCGCGGTCAGCCCCTGGACCATGGGCGCCCGTATCTGAACCACCGTGGCCAGGATCTAGTATAACTGTAAAATCACTTCCTTGATGTAATTTCTGAACATGTTTGGGTGGATAAAAACTGATCTGAAGACGAAATGGCTCAGCCAGAAGGCTCAGATGCGGCTCTACGTCAGGCTGCAGGGCGAATCCCACCTCGGTAGCATCCCGCTGACTGCGCGTGCGTATGGACAGGATCCCACCTGCTCCCACGTTCATGATGGCCGGCACGTTTGCCAAAGCCATGCATCCGGGTAAACGCAACCAAAACCATCTCCCGCCCGAACGCGCATCGTGCGCCTCAGCCGTCTGAAATGGCGTCGCACGATTAAACGCCAATGTCGCATGGAACACCGTTTGCCCCTTGGCTTGACCAAGCAACGGCAAGCTTGAAACCACAAGCTCTTCTAGTTGCGCGGCATGCTGCTGAGCCGCGGACACATTGTTTGGGACGTTAGAAGCCGCTTCGGATGCCGGAGCAGGCGTGTGCATAGGCGCATCGACAGGCTCATGGGAATCACAGCTAGCAACCATGCCGAAAGCCAGCCATACCACCCCCTGCAGCATCGCACATGTCTTCTGGCTGTTCATGAAAGCCGATGGTATTCTACGCCCGCCACGATGACGAGCGCACATGAAACACCCAACCGTAAGCTTGTGGAATGGGCGAAGAGCGGTACGTTTGATGTCGAGCGGGCAGAACAGCTTGCTCAGATGTTCAAAGCGCCGTGGGAATCGCAAACGGTGCCCATCCCTTCGGTTCCTCCAGCCCAGGATCTGCCGCCCACTGCCCTACAATTGATGGGCTCGGCGGACACCGTGGCTGCGGCTAACCCACCTAGCCCCTTGTTACCTTCGCCGTCTGCCCAGGCGGTTTCGCGCCCCCCTCCGCCCCCAGCTGCTCGGCTTTCTTCGCCTCCGCCTGCCCCGGCGGCTGTCATCTCAACCAGGCCCCAGGCGCCCATCGACGATGACATCGCACTGCCTGTCACCCGATCACGTCACACATGGATGAAGGCGATTGGCGCAGCAGCGTTAGTATTAATCGGCCTTAGCGCATGGATGGCATTGAAGACTTCAAAGAACGAAAAGCCCCTGGCTGCCACACACACACAACCCGCTACGACACACCCGGCGCCGCGTCCTTCCGAAGCTCCGCCCCCCACCGTCAAGCCGTACGCTCAAGCCAAAATCACCGTCATTCCCGAAGACGCCACGCTGCGGGTGGATGGGCAGGAAGTCACCACTCCTTACAGCGCCTCGTTTGACCGTGGCAGCAGCCACGCGTTTGAGGCAAGGGCCGAAGGCTACCTGCCACGGGAGCTTCGTTTACGATTTGATGAAGACCGCGAAATCACCGTGCGCCTCAAACCTGCCGCCGCCCGCCGCACTGCCTTAAAACGTGCCGCACGCCCAGCCCGTGCCGAGCCCCGTCGCGCCCCACCTCGTCGTGCCTCAAAAAAGATAACCACCAAATCCTCACTGAAAAAAGGCGTGGGCTTCGTCAGCGAGAGCCCTTACTAAAAAGCCTACATTGACCGCTTACGGAGGTTTGGTTAGCTTGCATCCGCCATGGCGGGTTGGTCCTATCGCGGTGCCGGTGTTGATATCGATAAAGGCGATGCGTTTGTAGAGCGCATCAAGCCTCTGATCAAAGGAACGCGTTCAGCATTCACCCTCTCTGAGCTTGGTGGATTTGCAGGACTTTGTGGACTCCCCGCCGACATCAAAGAACCGTTACTGGTCTCAAGCACCGACGGGGTTGGCACCAAGCTAAAGATTGCATGCCTCCTTGGGATTCACGATACGGTCGGTATCGACTTGGTCGCCATGAGCGTCAACGACATCGCGACCTCAGGAGCGCGGCCGTTATTTTTTCTTGATTATTTAGCAACCTCAAAGCTTGAGGTGGATCAAGCCTATCAAGTGGTTAAGGGCATTGCCGAAGGCTGCCGCATCGCAGGGTGTGCATTAATCGGTGGTGAAACCGCAGAAATGCCTGACTTCTATGCCCCTGGCGAATACGACTTGGCAGGATTTGCAGTCGGTGTGGTGGAACGATCGCGCGTGATCGATTTTAATACCGTCAAAGCAGGCGATGTCGTCATCGGCGTGGCCTCCTCAGGCCTTCATTCCAACGGCTACTCATTGGCACGCAAGGTGTTGTTGGACCATGGCGGCTTTCGCTTGGATCAGCGCTTTTCTGAGTTAAAAGAAACCTTAGGTCTTGAATTGCTTCGGCCTACACGCATTTACACGGACACCGTCGCCCGTGCCTGTAGCGCGGGTGATGTTCATGCGTTGTGTCACATCACCGGCGGAGGGTTGCCGGGAAATTTATCCCGCATTGTGCCGCAAGGACTCGCACTCGTGCTGAATCAAGCATCCTGGGACGTGCCGCACATCTTTCAGCTCATCGCGCACACAGGTCACGTGGAACCTGAAGAAATGCTTCGCACGTTTAACATGGGCATTGGATTTGTTGTCATTGCATCCGCATCCCACGCGGGTGCCATTGTGTCTGCTATCAATGACAAGAACGACACAGCAATGATCATTGGAGAAGTGATCACCTGTACGGATGCTCCTTCAGTCAGGTTTGTATAATGCGCCTTGTCGTTCTTGCCTCGGGTCATGGCTCAAATCTCCGAGCGCTGGTCCAGGCCACACGGGAGAAAAACGCTTCAATGGAAGTTATCGGCGTGGTCTCCGACAACGCAGACGCGCCTGCCATTGCCTTTGCACAGGGCGAAAAGATCCGCACTGAAATTATCGCCTTGGAAGCGTTCGCCGAAAGAACCGCTTGGGATCGTGCTCTTTCAGATTGCGTCGCTACATTCCATGCCGATTTGGTCGTCTTGGCGGGATTCATGCGCATCGTTGGGGCATCGTTCTTAACGGCACATGCCGGTAAAGTGATTAACACTCACCCGTCACTTTTGCCTGCGTTTCCTGGGAAAAACGCACCCCAACAAGCCCTTCGGCAAGGCGTGCGGATCAGTGGATGCACGGTGCATGTCGTCGATGCAGGGGTTGATACAGGGCCGATCATCGCACAGGCCGCAGTTCCGGTGCTTCCCTCCGATACCCCCGAAAGTTTGCACGCACGCATTCAAACCGCCGAGCACCGTTTGCTGGCTCAGGTGGTTACCTGGATTGCGCAAGGACACATACAGCTTGTGCCGGAACTTCGCTTGGGCGATTTACCATTGTCTGCAAGCGATTCACTGTGTTGCCCACCCATTTCTTTCCCTCGGTCAGAGAGCCACTCAGAAAAAGGGTAACATGAGTTCAAGCTATTACGACGTTGTTATCCTGGGAACTCACATCGGGCCACTCACCGCAGCTGCTCTTTTGGCCAAACGTGGCTTTCGAGTGCTTGTGCTCAGCCAGGATACGCCAGCGCCTACGTACTTCATCGCCGACCATGAGTTGCCGCGAGAACCATTGAACTTCCAATATGTGCTTACACCCATCGCACAAACCATCTTAGGCGAACTTGGCCTTAGACAAGAAGTACGACAACGTCTCGAAATACATTCCACAGGCGTTCAATTGTGCTTACCCAACCACCGCTTTAACTTGAGCACGGATCCGGAACGGTTCGCGAAGGAAATCAGTCGAGAATTCCCCAAAATCCAAACGCCTATTCTCGACTTTGCACGTCGCACCCACCTCTTATGCCAACACATCGAAGCTCAACTGCAACATGGATTCCCATGGCCACCTCACGATGTTAAGCAGTGGTTTGCTTTTCTCTATCAAACCCACAAGGTCAATCGGTTGCAGTCTGAAGCCGCTTTCGATTTATTGGCAGACTTTCCTGCAAATCACACCTTCGTCTCAGCCATACACGCACTTGCAAACCAATGGGTACCAAGCGGTGACCTGAGCAATCTACAAATTGCCCGTGTGTTCGAGCTAAACCAAAATACTATCACGCTTAGAGGAGGGTTTAAGGCTCTGCAGCAAATTTTGCTTGCTAAAATTAACGCACACGGAGGTGAAGTGTGGAACTCTGAACGTGCTGCCTCGGTGATTCTTGAACGCAACACTGCCACAGGCATCCGACTACACAACTCTGGGCAGACAATTGCAGCAGGCCGTGTGATCGCCGGAAGCTCTTTGACCGCAGTCATGCAGATGGTGGAAGACCGCCGTCCCTTTGAAAAGTTATTAGAAAAGGTCGGAGAACCGCGCGTGAGGTGTGCTCGGTATACTCTGAATTTAGTGCTTCCGCGTCAGTCTCTGCCAGAAGCCATGTCATTCAATACGCTGGTATTAAACCAGCCTTCTCAACCGTTATTTGATGGCAATCTATTGCACATACAACGACTTAGTCCTGTTCTTTTTACCTCTTACGAACAATCTAACTATCATAATCCTTCAGCAGCGGATTCAACGAAAGAGCCCTCTACGCCTTCTGAAGAGGTGCTCTGTATACAAGCCCTGCTTAGTCAAAAAACCTTGAATGAAGTCAAATCCACGGTCCGGACATTGCGACAAACCATCATTCAAAGCGTCGAGCGATTTCTTCCTTTTATCAGTCGCTCGATCGTGTTTGCTGACTCGCCACACGATGGCCTGGACGCCGACGATCATGCATCAGGGACACACATCACCTCGAAGGAACCGTGGAGTCGAGGACCTCGCACGATGCCACTTGATTGGGACTTTCCTGTGCGTCCCACCTTAGGCCTGGGAGCGATTCCTCTTCGGACGCCCGTTCGTAATCTTCTTCTTTGCAACTCCCAAAACATCCCCGGCCTTGGGGACGAAGGGAGCCTGATGGCGGCATGGGCCTGCGCTGAACACGTATGCCGCGCCGACAAAGGACGTTCCTGGTTACGCAAAGGCCGATGGTACAGCCAAACCTACGCGAGCTAGGTCACAAAGGACTCAGAGACCACATCGACACACACGGAAATTCCGTTGTCACTGTCATACCCACGGATATTAGGCTCCGTCCTTCGCTACTGATAGAATACGAAAGCGTATGCAGGGCCTGGGGCAAGAACAGCTACGGTTTAATCTTCACCAGTTACTTCGTGTGATGGTCGAGCGGGGAGGTTCCGATTTGCACATTACGGTGGGCTCTCCTCCTCAAGTACGCATCGACGGCAGCTTGATACCGTTAAAGACACCACCGCTTAGCCAGGTGGAAACAAAGCAACTTTGTTACTCCGTCCTTAGTGAAGAACAGAAAATCAAATTTGAACAAACCAACGAACTCGATCTGTCCTTTGGTGTAAAAAATCTTGCTCGGTTTCGCGCCAATATCTTTATGCAACGCGGTGCTGTCGCAGGGGCATTTCGTATTATTCCATTTAAAATCCTCACCTTCGAAGAACTCGGATTGTCGTCCGTCATTGCTGACCTCGCCAACGTTCCTCGGGGGCTTGTGCTTGTCACTGGCCCGACAGGTTCGGGGAAATCGACCACGTTGGCTGCGATTATCGACAAGATTAACCGCGAAACTCAAAAGCACATCGTAACCATCGAAGACCCCATTGAGTATGTGCACACTCATAAGTCGTGCCTCGTCAATCAGCGTGAAATTGGCCGAGATACCATGAGTTTTTCCCTCGCCTTGAAATCCATCCTTCGCCAAGATCCCGATGTGGTACTCGTCGGCGAAATGCGCGATCTCGAAACCATCGAGGCTGCCATGACGATCTCCGAAACAGGCCATCTTGTGTTTGCGACGCTTCATACCAACGGTGCCATTGCATCCATCAATCGTATTATCGACGTCTTTCCTTCACATCAACAGCCACAAATCCGTGCTCAGCTCTCATTTGTGCTCCAGGGAGTTGTCTCGCAAACCTTGTTGCCGCTGGCACAAGGCAAAGGCCGCGTCCCCGCCATGGAGATCATGATCCCCAATGCCGCCATCCGGAATCTGATCCGCGAAGACAAAGTGCACCAAATCATGTCCGCCATGCAGGTTGGCCAGGGCACAAGCGGCATGCAAACGATGAACCAGTCTTTGTATGCACTCTTTGTTGCTCGCAAAATTACTCGCGAAGAAGCTGCCACCCGCTCTCCCGATGCTGCCGAATTGCACAAGATGATCGAACACGGGGCTTCCATGGGGACAAACATGCACCGAAAGGCTTAACTGCAGTGTTTTGACGAGCCTGGCTGGGATCAGCTACGATCAGGGACGAATCATGGCAGAATTTGTTTACGAGGCGAAGACTCGTACGGGCGAGCTTAAAAAAGGAGTCATGGAGGCCGAGAATCCTGCTGCCGTGGAAGCTCGTCTTCGTGCTCAAAATTTTTCCCCTGTTAAAGTCAAAAAGAAATCGAAGCAGTTCAACTTCAGTTTTGGCTCCCCCGTCTCGCCCAAAGAACTGGTGGTCTTCACGCGTCAGTTCGCCACCATGATCGATGCAGGACTGCCTATTGTGCAATGCCTAGACATCCTTGCGGCCCAAGGCGATAATAAATTGTTCAACGGCATTATCAAAGACATCAAAAGCCAAGTTGAACAAGGTGCTACCTTCTCCGAATCGTTGCGTCGGCATCCAAAGGTGTTTGACGACCTCTATATTAACTTGGTCGCAGCAGGCGAGATCGGCGGTATTATGGATACCATCCTCAACCGCTTGGCCGTGTACATCGAAAAGCGGGTCAAACTTCAACGACAAGTGCGTGGTGCCTTGGTGTATCCCATAGGCGTTATGATCATCGCCATCGTGGTGCTTTCAATCCTATTGATCTGGGTTATTCCTACCTTCGAGGCCATGTTTAAAGACTTTGGCTCTGAAGAAGCGCTTCCTGGACTAACACGTTTTGTGATCAACATGTCCCATGGCGTGGTTGATAACCTTATTTGGATTGTTCTTGGTGTAGGCAGTGTGGTTTTCAGCATCAGTTACAGTTACAAAATCCCTGCAGGAAAGAAGTTTTGGCACCGCTTAACGTTAACGATGCCTATTCTCGGGCCAGTTATGCGCAAAATCGCTGTGGCACGGTTTACGCGAACGATGGGAACGCTGCTAAGCTCTGGCGTACCGATTCTGGAAGCCATGAACATCGTCGGACGCTCCGCAGGTAATATTATTATTGAAAAGGCCATTGCTGACACTGCAGATCGCGTTAAAGAAGGAAGCACTGTGGCGGAACCACTGATGGAAACCAAAGTGTTTCCTGCCATGGTGGTACAGATGATCGGCGTAGGCGAGGAAACCGGCGCCCTGGATCAAATGCTCACGAAAATCGCGGACTTTTATGAAGAGGAGGTCGACATTGCTGTTTCAGCCATGACGTCTTTGCTCGAACCGTTGATGATGGTGGTTATCGGTGGAATGGTGGGATTCATGTTGATTGCCATGTACTTGCCGATCTTCAATATCGCTGGAGCGATCAAAACCGAATAGGCGGCATCTTGTGACCACCGACTTTTCGTCCCGAATGCAAGAACGTGAGTCGGTGATCAGCCCCTTTTTGGCAGACGGGGTAAGCACCCAAACTAACCGTCAACTCAATAAATTTTTGTGGCTCACGGGTGGCCGGCTCGCCGTAGCAACCCTCCTTCTCGGTGGAACTCTCGCGATCACGATTCATCAGGATCCAGAGGTCAAGGGATTTACATCCCGCTTTCTTCTAGGACTCATTGTAGCAACTTACTTGGTCTCTGTGGTCTCGGCGCTCTCATTGCGAAAGCTGAGCAATGCACGCCTCTATGCAGCAACCCAAATCGGCTGGGACCTCGCCCTCACCACGTGCTTGATTTATCTGACTGGCGGCTTTTCAAGCGGGTTTCCCTTCTTATACGGCTTACAAATCCTAATGGCTGCGATTGTTGTTGGCCCCAACACCTCGCGCGCCACGGGAGCACTAAGCCTCGCGATCTATGCTGTCATCGGTTACTCGTTGGCCGAAGGGTGGATTTCAGCACCTCCTGACCAACCTGCAACACGCTACCAGTCTCTCGATACTGAAATCATTGTGATTGCGCTTTTGCATGTGGTTGGCCTGACAGTGGTCACTCTTTTGGCAAGCAGTCTGGCATCTCGACTGGGACGCACCGGTGGCGAGCTACGACGTGCAACGTTCGATGCAGCTCGCTTGGCACACCTCAACGAAAATATTGTACGTTCACTGACTTCTGGGCTTATGACTTCCAACGATGAAGGCGTGATACGCACCATCAACCCAGCGGGAGCGGCCATTCTCAACGTGTCTCCAGAAAACGCTGTCGGAAACGCTGTCCATGACTTTTTGCCTGCACTGCAGATCGAAACCATTGGCTCCGACAACCGTCTCCTTCGGGCAGAAGGCGAAGCCCGGCGTCTCGACGGCACACGAATCCCCATTGGCTATTCGCGAACCCCGTTACGTGATGCTGAAGGCAAAGAGCATGGTGAGCTGATTCTTTTTCAAGACCTGTCCGAGCTCAACAAGCTCCGAGATGCTGCAAAACAAGCTGAAAGCCTAGCCGCGCTTGGCAGGCTATCCACTGGACTCGCCCATGAAATCCGTAATCCCCTGGGATCTATCTCTGGCTCAGTTGAAATGATCCGAGCTTCCAATGCGCTAAGTTCTGAAGAACGGCATTTGCTTGATATTGTTCTGGGAGAGATTGATCGCCTCAATGCTCTTGTGACCACCATGTTGGAACTAGGCGCACCTCGTCAACCTCGCCTGGAGCCCACAGATTTGGGCAAACTGACCTATGATGTGACTGAAATGGTTCGCAAAGGCGCGGCAGAATCTTCGCATATCACCATTTCAACTCAAGTCCCTACCCTTCCTGTCACTGCCTATGCCGACTCAGATCAAGTACGGCAGATTCTATGGAACTTACTTCGAAACGCACTTCAGGCCTCGCCCCCTTATTCCACCATTACCGTCCGCGTATGGAACGACGATGCCCAAAAAGCTTACATCGAAGTGGCCGATGAAGGTTCTGGCATCAGCGTTCAAAACCAAGAACGGCTTTACGACATGTTTTACACAGGACGTAAACACGGGGTGGGTCTTGGCTTAGCGCTGGTAAGGCAAATCGTTGATGCGCATCAAGGAAGCATCGAAGTACACAACCGGGAAGGGACAGGAGCGCGTTTCATCGTAGCGCTACCCGCCTCTTCAGCCACTCACTAACTCTTTTAGCTTCTGCCCTGGACTGGGTGATCGTATTAACGACTCCCCGATAAGCACAGCATCTACCCCCGTTTTGGAGATGTCTTTAAAAGAAGCTGCGGTATCAATGCCGCTCATAAACACGGACACCTTGTCCTTAGGAATCGCGCTCACCACAGCTAACGCTTGGGAGTGATCTACACGAAATGTACGCAGATCCCGCGCATTCACCCCTACAATAGAAGCACCGGCATCCAAAGCACGCTCAAGCTCTGCTTCATCGAAAACCTCAACCACGGCTTCCATGCCTCTTTGGCGCGTGTGATGCACTAACTCACGCAAAGTCGGCTGATCCAGGCTAGCCACAATTAACAACACCAGATGCGCTCCCATGACACGCGCAAGATCCAATTGAATGGGGTCTATGACGAACTCTTTGAAGAGGATGGGTAATTTCACTACTTGGCTTACACGCCGCACATCAAGAGGCGTTCCTCCAAACCCTGAAGCATCGCACAACACACTGACTGCTGCCGCACCTGCAGTTTCATAGGCTTTGGCAATGTGAGTGACTTGGCCCGCATGACGCTCTCGCAATATCCCGGCACTTGGGCTCTTGAGTTTAATTTCAGCAATGACCTTCGGATGCAATGCCTGATCACGCCGGAGCGTTGCCATCGCACGCTTGCCATACAAGGCATCTTCGACAGGACTACAGGCATAGAGCGACGCGTACCGTTTGCGGCGTGATACTTCGTGTCGCTTCCGGGCTACAATTAACTCCAGGTAGTTCATGTTGGCTCGTGAGTCATGTGAATCCACTGCTCAAGACATGCACGCGCATTCCCACTATCAATCGCTCGTTCTGCTTGTGTTGCTGCCTCTTTGAGTGTCTGGGCCTTCTCAGCCACATGGAGCGCACCTGCCGCGTTTAACACAACCGCAAGCCGATAGGCACTGCGATCTCCTCGAAACACGCTGTGCAGGATCTCGGCATTGCGCTTTGCATCCCCTCCTTGAAGTTGTTCAACTGGTAAAGGTTGCATCCCAAAATCCAAAGGAGTGATTTCAAAAGAACGAATCTTTCCATCAGCAAGTTCTGCCACGTGTGTAGTGCCTGAAACGGATATTTCATCTAAACCGCCATCACCGTGAACAACCCAAGCACGGTGGCTACCTAATCGAGATAACACCTCTGCCATTTGGTGTATCCGTCCTGGATCATAAACCCCCAACAATTGATGGTTCGCTCCCGCAGGATTGGTCAAAGGACCAAGAAGATTGAAAAATGTTCTTAAACCGAGTTCTTGACGTGGCACTGCCGCATGCCGCATGGCCGGATGATGCCTCGGAGCAAACATAAAACAGATATGGCCGCGCATGGCATGCTCTGCCAACTGCTCTACGGGTGGCTCAACGGCCACTCCGAGCGCTTCCAGTAGATCTGCACTGCCACATTGCGATGAGACGGAGCGGTTGCCATGTTTTGCCACAGTGACACCGCAAGCAGCCACCACGATGGCTGCGGCGGTCGAGACATTGAACGTGCCTGAACTATCCCCCCCTGTACCACAGGTATCCACAATGACAGGCGGATCAAGATGTACCCTGACACTGTGCTCGCGCATCACTTGTGCGGCAGCAACGAGTTCTTCTGTGCTCTCGCCTTTCATGCGCAACGCAATCGCTAATCCTGCAATTTGTGCGGGCGTCGATTCTCCGCTCAACATAGCTTGCATAGCGGCGCGCATCTCGGCCAAGGATAAATCATGGCCTTTGACAACCGTTAAAATCGCCTCACGAACTGCCATGCTCACCTAGTACCGGCTCCTTATCATATTACCCTTCGCATAGCCCAAGGACTCGCTCATGGAGAGGGGGCCTTGAGAAAGTTAGAAAGCAACGCATGGCCATGCTCGGAAAGGAAGGACTCGGGATGAAACTGCACGCCATGTAGTGGCAGGCTTCTGTGCCGAAGTCCCATCACCTCATCGTCATCAGTCCATGCGCTGACTTCCAGCTCGGCGGGTACACTATCCGCTCTCACAATCAAAGAGTGATAGCGTGTGGCCGTAAACGGGGAAGGCAAATTGGCAAAAACGCCTTTCCCGTCATGGTGAATCTGCGAAGTACGCCCGTGCATGATGCGTGGCGCTCTTTCAACGATCGCCCCAAAATGGTGTGCAAGTGCTTGATGTCCCAAACACACTCCCAATATCGGCAACTGACGCTCCCCAAAATAGCGAATCGCTTCCAGACTGATACCTGCTTGTTCTGGTGTCCCAGGCCCTGGCGAGATGAGTAGCCCCTTCGGTGCAAGCTGGCCAAGCTCTTTTAAAGAAAGCTCGTCGTTGCGCACGACACGCACTTCGTGCTCAAGCTCACGAAGATATTGAACCAGGTTATATGTGAAAGAATCGTAGTTATCGATCACCAGAATCATAGACACCCCTATCCCATCCGGGATTTACCCAATATAATCCAATAAATTCAATCCGTTACATACAAAAATCGCCCATCGATAGCCCAGGGACTGTGACTCCAGCACAACCTTGACACCTTAAGAAGCGGACAGATACCCTGGAAGGGGCGCTGTAAGAGCAGAATATTTTATCGGAACGAACCAGCATGAACCAAAAAAAACCTAGAGATATCAAAGACTTGAAGGCAAGAATCGGACGTCCATCGAGCCAAGCTCCAAGCGATGCGTCAAGAGGCATTGTTAAGCCTGCCATTGGGCGTGGTGCCCCTGGTTCCGGTCCAATACCCCATGCAGCACTTGGCAGCTTGTTGCCCCCCGACATGGATATTCCCCGCTCAGGACGTATCCAGCCGCCGGAATTCAAGCGCCATCGAACAGCACCCAGCCCGGGCGCAGACCCCTTCGCAACCGCTCCTGCAGCCCCTGCAGGGCCACGCGAAGTACGTCTCGTGATGGATGAAACGCCCGTGGCAGCCTCCGAGGTGGGGCGCAAATCAGGAATGCGTACATTGGCACTCGTCGGGGTGCTTGCTGGCGCCGGAGGGCTCGTCTTGGGATTTGCAGCGGGAGGAACCACAGGACTCAATCGCATTTATAACCGTACGGTACAGGACGGCAAAGACGTGTATGCCTCTGTCCAAGCATCCTCCAAAACTGTCTTAGAAGCTCAGCGACTTGCAACCAAAGCCATGGAAAGTGCGCGGGGAGCCGCAGGACAACCTGTCCGCGTGGATTATGCGTCCATCGAAGCGCTTCGAGCACTCAAGAAGCCATTTGGCCCCAATGCGTTTCATCGCAAGCACTATCGCAATTTCAAAGCCGCCACCGTGGATGACCTCTTTGATTACTACACCCACGTTAATCTTTTATGGAGCAAGATTGAAACGCTGGCTGCACGCACACTGCCTAAAGCCAACCGCGAGCTGCTTGATAAGGCTGCCAAAACAGCGGGCGAAATTGGTTCCGCTTCGTATGGCGTAGTGATCATGCGAGATGGCGAAAACTTCGTTGCTGGCCTGACCTACATCGAATTGATGCCAGGAGATGCCAACCAGCAAGGCGTCCCCAAACAACTTCACGTCTCTACGCGACGCGGAGGACAGCAGTACACCAAGACGGTTTACACTGGGCAAAACCTGACTCAAAACTCAGACAGTTATGTCATTCCCATCGACAAAGGCCGAAGCATGTCGATCCTGGGTTCAAGCGTCAGTACATTTGCAGAATATTCCAAAGACGTTTTGGAACTTAATCAATCTCTCAATGAAACTGTAGAGATTCAAGGCCGACTGGAAACTGCCCTTGGCGAGATCGCCAAGCTCAGTGAAAGATTCGCGTTTGGAAAATGAGGAACTCATTGCATTCGCGCATGAAACCATTCGCCCACTGATTGAAGCCGATGGAGGAAGCTTTGAAGTGTCCCACATCGCGGGTAACGAGGTTACCGTTCGCTTAGGCAAGGCCTGTGTGGGCTGTCCTGGGGTCTACTACACGAAAGAACACGTCATCCGCGCATTGCTAGAGCACGCGCTTGGCACATCTGTACAATTGCACGTTGTCTGGGAAACACTCGCTCCCTAAGGCCATCTTTCAAAAGTGACGGGCGTTTATCCACCAGGAACGCTGCCGGCAAATGGCAGAATTGCCTTGAGGTCCTCGTCGTTAAACCGGAGCTGCGCGCCGAGAAACACATCCCGATTCTCGTTGAGATAGTCATCGACGCCACCCAAAATCCAGAGCCGTTTAATCACTTCCAATGCCAAACGAGTACGTAACCTTGGCGCAACTTGTTCCCCAAAGGCAAACATGTCTGTCGTCAGCTCAAGACGATCGTCAAGCAAATGCAGGTCAACACTCACGCCTCCTGTGGATTCCAAAATACCAAAACGGAAGGTCGCAAAATGCACACGCTTCGCAAACATTAAAGAAAACCTAAACGCATCCTCGGTCACAATGCGCGTTTGCGTATAGGTTGGCGGCTCTCCTTCAATAGGCGGGTTGGTGCGTACGGTGGTCTGGGACCAACTGGTTTTACCTCGAGGATCATTAATTAATTCAAACAGGTAGTAGCGGTCTTCACGAGGCTGAAGCCGCAGCTGTACATAGCTTTTGAAGGTGTTCGCCATAAAATTGTATTCGCTACGCAAGCTCACAATTGTTTGAAGACGGCTTAGAGTTCCAACAAAATCGCCTACCCCTTCCACCACGCCTTCGACTTCATCGATCAATGCCTCATCAGAAGTCAGACGCCCCACCGTGCCTTCTCCACGCGCTGTTCGATCTGTCACTTCTTCAACGTCTTCCAATACTTCTTCCAGACGATGAGACGAACGATTGATGGAAGCCAGAGTATCACCAAGCCCTCCGGTCTTCTTGCCTTCGGCATCCTCTTTCCCCACATAGGCGCGAATGTCATCGGTCACCAAATTGATATTGGAAAGAATGTTTTGAATCTTTGGGCCTGCTTCGTTGGTGATTTGTTCGACATTGCGGAGGGTATTTCCAATCACCTGTTCATTGGCAGCAATCGTGCGGTTTACGGCCTCCAACGCCTCGGTCAAGTTCCGCAACGCACTCGACATCTGCTGTCCCGCTTCGTCTGAACCAAACGCGTTTTCAAGTTGAGTGGCCACCTTGGTTAACGATCGGCTGATGTCTGCCACATTGTTGATGATGTCATCCGTACCAGACGCTCCATCAAGCGCCGTGATTTGCTCACCATCGCGCAGCAAACGAGAAGCTGGATTGCCCGGGTTAATCACCAACAAAGTCTCACCGAGAATTGACGTGCTCTTTTTGCCTACCGTAGCGTCTTTGCGAAGTTTGACATGGGTCGCTACGCGTAAATCAACCCGTGCTCGACTCCCCCATAAACGAATACGCTCGATGTGTCCCACCTGAATGCCTGCCACAAGCACCCTCGACTTAGGAACGAGGCCTTGCACATCGTCAAACACGGTCCACACAGCCATGTTGTCTTCATCGCCGACAGTTTCATCGACAATGCGGTAAACAATGTAGCCTGCTACCAGTGTTACAACGACAAGCGCACCAACCCGTGCGGCCTTCCATGCGTCTGACATCCAAATTCCATTGAGTGAGACATATCACCGAACCCAGAGGCATTCGGCCCTATGACCATAAGACGGGCCATGGTAGGGGCTGATGCTTTTCGGCGCAAGCTCAGCTTTTTAGGAACCTTAGAGAACAGAGTGTGCTACCAAGCCAGCATGGCAAGCCCCCTATCCTATTTGACCGCAAGTATTCTAGGGATAGTTCAAGGAATCACGGAGTTTTTGCCAATATCCAGCAGTGGTCACATTGCCATAGCCGGACTTTTCATGGGCGTAGAAGACGCGAGCATGGAAACCATTGTCCTACTGCACACGGGAACCCTTCTTGCCACATGTATGGTCTTGCGACGCGATCTAACCTCCCTCGTTCTCTGGCTTGCCAAGCCCTCCATGGCGCTTTCCTGGCGTCAGCAGCCTGAGGCACAGTTGAGCCTGGCGGTCATCGTGGCCTGTATACCCACCGTGGTGCTGGGGTTACTAATTGAACCCATCGCCAACCGCTTCGTCTCTGACCCCAAAGCGCTTGCCGTATGTTTCTGCATTACCGCATCGTTATTGTTCGTGCTACGCCGAGCGCCTGTCAAACCCAAGTCGTTAACATTACCCATTGCCGTGATCATCGGCATAGCCCAAGGGATTGCTGTGCTGCCTGGAATCAGCCGTAGCGGCATAACGCTAGCCTGTGGTATGTTGCTTGGTCTGCGTGCCCACGACGCCTTTCGGTTTTCCTTCCTCATATCCATCCCCACTATCGTTGGAGCCACGCTGTACACAGGCCTTGGCCACCCCTTCAGCGCCACAGCATGGGGACCCCTTATGTGGGGAGCTACCGTCGCGGCTGTGGTAGGCTATGCTGCGCTCATTTTTGTGCGGTATGTGTTGCAACAGCAACGGATATGGTGGTTTTCGTTGTATCTCTACCCACTTGGAATTGCGGTATGGTTATGGTCCATGCGTTAATCGTTGTGCTCTATGAAAAACATTGAAAAACATACCTATGCCATCATTATGGCCGGTGGAGCAGGCACTCGGTTTTGGCCCCTGTCTCGGAAGAGCAACCCCAAACAATTATTGCCCCTAAGCTCCCGTCATGAATCTCTGCTTCAAGCTTCGGTCAGACGGCTGGCTCCGCTGATTCCTTCCGAGCGGATTGTGGTGGTTACTTCTCAGATGCTTGCTCCTCGCGTGGCAGAGCAACTGCCAGACATTCCTTCAGAACACATTCTTGCTGAGCCTGTGGGGCGCAATACAGCCCCATGCATCGGTTGGGGAACTTCCTATATCCAGCGCATGGATCCCTCGGCAGTGATTGCGGTCCTGCCTGCAGACCAGTACGTCGCCGATGAAGCCTTGTATGTCTCCACATTGCGTCGCGCTCTGGATGCTGCAGCCCAACATAGCCTTGTCACCATAGGCATCAAGCCCACAGCGCCTGAAACGGGCTATGGTTACATCGAAGTCGGCCAAGCTCTCGAAGAGACTTTGTACCGTGTCGAACGCTTTGTTGAAAAACCTGACTTGCCCAAAGCTCAGGAATATGTCGCCTCTGGAAGGTTCTGGTGGAACAGCGGCATGTTCTTTTTCAGAGCCGATGTGCTTGAAGCGGCTATCCGCACGCATCTCCCTGAGCTTTCAACAGCACTCCTGCGCTATGCTGACGCCGCAAAACAAGGCAAAGAAACCGAATTGGTCAACCAAACGTATGCGAGCTTACCCAACATTTCCATTGACCACGGCGTGATGGAAAAAACAGGCAACCTTGTGGTGGTGCCCGGGAACTTTGGTTGGTCGGATATTGGGCATTTTCAAGCCGCATGGGAGTTGGCTTCTAAAGATACACAAGGAAATGCCTCTGTAGCCAAAAGCATCCTCGTCAACGCGCAAGGGTGTTACATCCAAGCCCCCGCTGAAAAACTCGTAGCATTGATAGGCGTCACTGACCTTGTCGTCATAGACACTCCCGATGCGCTGCTAATTATGCCACGCGATCAATCCCAAGAGGTCCGCAAGGTGGTAGATCAACTTAACGACCCCACGTATACACGCTATACCTAACCTGAGACAAAAATTATGAGTTCAACCATATTTAGAGAGTACGACATTCGTGGAGTTGCCGATCGCGACATGCCCGATCCTTTCGTTAAAGATCTAGGCCGTGCCATTGGAACGTTTCTCAAACGCAAAGGCGCTCTATCCATAGCCCTTGGCAGAGACTGTCGGCTCAGTTCGCCTCGACTTCATACCCATCTATGCCAAGGCTTGCTCGAAACCGGGATAGACCTTGTGGATATCGGCGTGGTGCCGACACCTTTGATGTATTTCAGCGTCTTTCATTACGATTTAGACGGCGGCGTACAGATCACCGGAAGTCACAACCCTCCCCACGAAAACGGCTTTAAACTCATGGCAGGGAAGGCCACGTTGTACGGAGAGGATATCCGATCGCTTTATACGATGATCGAACAAAAGGACTTCGAGCTTACGTCTGTAGGACACACAAAGCATGTGGATCCACTCCCTGCGTATGCGGGTTTTATGAAAGGCAACATCCAGCTAGGTTCACGACCGTTACGGTTTGCCATCGATGCGGGCAACGGTGCAGGGGGACCGGCGGCTCTTGCGGCGATGCACGCTGTGGGCCTTGAACCCGATGCAATGTATTGCGAGATGGATGGAGCGTTTCCCCATCATCACCCTGACCCTTCCTTACCTGAAAACTTAGCCGAACTTATCGAACGAGTGACTTCTCGCCAGTATGATTTAGGAATTGCCTACGATGGCGATGCCGACCGCATCGGTGTGGTGGATGCACGTGGAAAAATCATTTGGGGTGATAAGCTTATGGTGATTTTATCGCGTGCGGTGCTCCAACAGCATCCAGGAGCAGCCATCATCAGTGAGGTTAAATCCTCCCAAACGTTGTACGATGACATTTCCCTGCACAATGGACGGCCCATTTTATGGAAAACAGGCCACTCATTGATTAAGAAAAAAATGAAGGAAGAAGGAGCGCTCCTTGCAGGAGAAATGAGCGGCCATATTTTCTTTGCCGATCGCTATTATGGATTTGACGACGCCATTTATGCGTCACTTCGCTTGCTGGAAATTCTATCCCACAACACAATCCCCTTAAACGAGATGCTTTCGGATGTACCTGAAACATTTGCGACGCCAGAAATCCGGGTAGATTGCTCGGATGAAACAAAATTTAACATCGTCGATCATGTCAAAGAATATTTTAAGAAGCACCATGACGTCATCGACATCGATGGTGCACGCATTTTGTTCGACCAGGGATGGGGACTTGTCCGGGCTTCGAACACCCAACCCGTGCTCGTCTTACGATTTGAAGCAAACACCACCAAACACTTGGAAGAGATTCGCAACCAGGTATTAGATGTTGTTAATCGTTACCTAACGTAATAGGACAATCGTCCCAATTGCGACAGCGGCTGTGCCGATCGCTGCAAACACCCAAAACCACACCGTATGCGACGCCCATAATGTACGCGCACGTCGCATCGAGCCAAGCTCCGCCGTATCCTCAGCAGCCAATAAAAGCGTCGACTCTTTTGAAAAAGCAGAAGACTCCTCCGAAGCCATCGCTTCAAACAGACTCACTGACGTAGCAATGCCTTGGGGCAAATGTGTCCCTGCAGCTGGCGGAAACGAATCCAACAAGGCATCCACATCAGTATCAAGCTTTTCCCGACGATCTGTCCCTGGAAATTCTTCATAGTGAGCATCACCTTCTCGCGTGGCTTCACGAAATAGCCTTCCAAGCACCCGTCGTGAAGCTTGCCGATTCAGTGGCACCAACTTACTCAACAAATCGTCTCGCAATTCAGTCAAATTGTTGGGCAATGAACTGATATCAGGTTCTACCAATGCGATCAGTGGCTCGGGCACACCGGGTGCTGCAGCCAACAAAAGCTCACTCAACATGCCTAGAATAGATTCCGTAGCCCGGGATGGAGGCCCTTGAATGGAGTGCGCCACGTTAACGGTAATACTTCCTTGAGCATCCACCCAGATATCGTTGATGTCGACTTCCGAGGGGCGTTCCTGAATCTGCTCACATGTCTCTAACGCAAGATACGTTCCCACCTCGTAGGGGATCGGAACCTTTTTACGGCGTAGCGAACCCAAGAGATCTCTGACGTTCAATATTTGGGTTGAACTCGTCATAGTACGTATGCCTTATATGTAAAACCATTGCTAAAAATTGACAAAAAAATTGCCTTCCCTACCAAACCTGCGAGATTCCATATTGGCTCAATGAGAAAAAGCTCTATGAACAAATTTTGCTTTGGTGGCTTCGTACTGGCAATGACGCTTCTAGGATTCACACCCATACCCGCTTCAGCCCAAGTGAATATTTTTAACCAGAGTGAACGCTGGTTTTCTCTTGGAGCGGATTTTGGATTTTATGCCGGTAGCACCGACGACGATAACCGGGCTAACATGTCAACGGTTCTTCACATGGGTGGCCGTATTCATGAGAACGTGGACTTGGAATTGCAAGTGCCTGGCACTCTGCATGCCTACGCCAATGACACTCTTGACGAAAGCTCCGTAGCGTTTCGCTTTGCTAACCCGTCACTCGGTGCTTACTATGTCACCTCAGACGACATGAGTATGTTCCGTCTTGGGGCATTTTTTGCAGCACCGTTGGCGTCTGTTCCTACGAATGATTTAGAAGACCGAGCCATCGCCACAGAAGCCTATGACTATGCTGCAGCCATGCGCGGAACGTGGAACCGCTGGCAATGGATGCCCAGTACGACCACCTTCGGAGCCGCATCTCAACTCGAGTTTAGTCCGCTATCCGTCCTGTCGTTAGCAGCAGACGGCGCAGTGGCCGCTTTGTTTGATACGGGGGAGTCCCGTACACAAACGGACATCCTTACTCAACTCGCCTTAGAAGCTGCTCTTAAAGCAGGCGAAATTCTAAGACTGGGCGCAAGAATCGCCGGGGTATGGGTGCCCACAGCCGACGGAGATAACTTTCAATCGTTTCTTGAACCATTTGCACGGCTGCAATTTACAGCCGCTTATCTCTTTGCTTCGTTGATCCTAAACCTCGATGAGCCCGCGGGATTTGCGTTTGATTCTGGTGGTGTCTGGGGCGCACGTTTAGGGATGGGCGTACGTTTTTAGACGTCTTCCTCCCCGATAGTTGCACGCTCAGCCAAGACGGCAACGTCCATAACGCGCTCACCTTCTGCAAGGCGAATCACACGTACGCCCTGGGTGTTTCTCCCAGCTTCCCGAATCTCAGAAACGTTCGTACGTATCATCTGTCCACCATCGGTAATCACCATAATGTCATGCTCTGGATCCACCAAACATAACTTCACGACATTTCCATTACGCTCGGAGGCATCCATGGCAATGACACCTAAACCGCCACGGCCTTGCACACGCCACTCTTCGACAGGGGTACGTTTGCCAAAGCCACGTTCGCTGACGCAAAGCACCTGACGCTGTGGACTGTCAATGACATCCATCGAAATGACCATGTCACCCTCACGTAACTCAATGCCTTTGACACCACGCGAGACCCGTCCCATACGGCGAGCATCGTTAACCTGAAAACGAATCGCCATACCACGAGCCGTCCCAAGGATGACATCTTGGTCTTCTGTAACCACTCGGGCAGCTAATAACGAATCCCCGTCCTCTAAGCCCACCCCAATAATACCCGTCATACGAATTTGGGCATACGCACTGAGTGAAGAACGTTTAACACGGCCACCCCTGGTGCAGGTAAGTAAGTCTGCGTTTTCGCTAAACTCACTAATGGGCACTACTGCTGCTACATTTTCTCCCTGCTCCATGCCCACAAAATTAACAATCGCTCTTCCACGCGCCACACGGCTCGCTGCGGGAATTTCGTAGATCTTTTTGAGATACGCTTTGCCCTTATCACTTAGGAAAAGCACATGGTTATGTGTGCTGGCAACGAAAATTTGAGTGACATAATCTTCGTCTCGTGTCTGCATCGCACGCGAGCCTCGCCCACCACGACCCTGAGCACGATACTCATTCACAGGCACGCGCTTGACATAGCCCGCATGGCTGACAGTGACGACAACGTCTTCTTCGGCGATCAAATCTTCAATATCGATTTCACCTTCATCGGCAACGATTTCAGTGCGGCGCCCATCGCCATAGCGCTGTTTAATTTCATCGAGCTCAGTGACAATCACCTCTTTGAGCCGTTCTTCACTGGCAAGGATCTGACGCAATGCCTGAATGGTGTCGCATAGATCACCATACTCCTTCGCAAGCTTTTCGTACTCAAGCCCAGTCAATCGCGCCAAGCGCATATCTAAAATTGCCTTCGCTTGACGCTCTGAAAGCCTATATTCTTTGCGCTTAGCCGCTTCATCGATCTCGCTTTGTGGCCGGCCCGCACGACGCACAAACTCTTCCAGGCCAGAAAGAGAAAGCTCCATCAACGCTTGCTTTGCTTCCTCTGCATCCTGGGCAGCACGAATGGTTTTGATGACCAAATCGACTTGAGTGATAGCCATACCCAAGCCTTCTACGATTTCACGCTGCTGCTCTGCCTGACGCAAATCGTACCGCGTACGACGCGTCACCACTTCACGACGGTGCTCAATGAAATACCAAAGCATTTGCCGCAAATCCAAAAGCTGAGGCTGCCCTGCGACAATCGCCAATGTATTCACACCGAACGTCGACTGCATCGCCGTCAGTTGATAAAGCTGGTTAAGAATAACCTGCCCAATCGTGCCACGACGCAGTTCAATGACAATCCGCATCCCATCGCGATCGGACTCGTCACGAATATCTCCAATCCCCTGAATACGCTTGTCCCGTGCCAAGTCAGCGATTTTCTTTAGAAGCTCAGCTTTATTAACTTGGTAAGGAAGCTCGGTGACGACAATCTGTTCGCGGTCGTGTTTTTCAGACATGGGCTCGATATTCGCCCGAGCCCGCATTACCACCCGTCCTCGTCCTGTCGCATACGCTTGACGAATCCCCGAGGTCCCATGAATGAAGCCTGCCGTGGGAAAGTCAGGACCGCGCACCCCTAGCCGCCCGCTCTCAGGATCGTCTTGCATCAGTTGAGCCACTGTCAGGCGCGGGTTATGCACAAGCCTCACGGTCGCATCGATGATCTCGGTAAGATTATGAGGCGGTACATTGGTGGCCATACCCACAGCAATACCGCCTGATCCATTGATAAGCAGATTAGGCACCCGACTTGGCAACACAAGTGGTTCGCGCTCAGACTCATCAAAGTTTGGACCAAAGTTGACGGTGTCCTTTTCAATGTCTGCCAAAAGCTCCGAAGCCAAGCGAGACATGCGCACTTCCGTATACCGCATGGCTGCCGGAGGATCGCCGTCCACGGAACCGAAGTTTCCCTGGCCATCCACAAGCGGATAGCGCATGGAAAAGTCTTGAGCCATGCGCACCAACGCGTCGTAGACCGCCGTATCGCCATGCGGATGGTATTTACCAAGAACGTCACCCACGATACGTGCGGATTTTTTATGCGCTTGATTCCAAGCCACTTTGTTTTCATGCATCGCAAAGAGGATGCGGCGATGCACTGGCTTTAGCCCGTCCCGCACATCAGGAATCGCCCTGCCAATGATGACGCTCATGGCGTAATCGAGGTAGGCATTACGCATTTCCTCATCGATAGCGACTGCGATCTTTAACGGTGCTTCCACGCCTACCCTCCTTGGCCTTATTGCGCTTTAAAAGCGCTTTTTGGCGAGCGGCGCAGGGTATCACAGAGAAGCCCCTCTTGCACGGCCTCTAAGCCGAAGGAAAACCCCTTACCGAGTCCCTCTCTCTATGCATAAATTTGGCAATGTAGGCCGATCTCTTACATGATTGTGAGTCCTAGAGGTAGGCATATGGACACTGAGTTTCGCGACCTAGACCAGATTCAAGAACGGGATGACGACACGACCTTGCGCCGGCTTTCCCTGATCGCCATGGGAGCCTTTGCGGTCGTGGCTGTCATTTTTGCAACAGGCGTGGTGGTGGTTCAAGGCGTCGATAGAGAACCCAATCCCGACTATGACCCTTTGGAGCAGCTCCTTGAAGCAGGCGAGTTTGCCGATCGAGGCGCCTCCTCTGAATCCAAGGCAGAAGCCAGTGCACCAGACATTGCACGAGAAGCTTTGCTCTTTCCCGAAGTCTTGCGCGAACAAGAAGGCCGTGCCGAAGTGGAAGCTGCCATGGCTTCCGCAGCAGCAGAGGCAGACCATCCCGATCCTGTGGTTGAAGTGGACTCACTTCCCGCAGCGACACCACCTCCTACGCCAGCCACACAGGGCTTGGCAGCCGAAGTCGCCTCTGGCAAGGCCGATGCTCCGACAGCATCGGTGACCCCTTCTAAAAAAGCTAGCGCCCAGAAGGCAACCACCCCATCGCCATCGTCCGGGGGACGCTACGGCCTTCAGGTGATTTCTTATACCCAGGCCGACCAAGCCAACCGTTATGCAGAAGTTCTCAAAGAGCGGGGCCATCAGGCTTACGTGCTGAGCCACACTGAACCAGGAAAAGGAACGTATTGGCGCGTTCGCATTGGCCCCTTTAACGATCAAGCAGAGGCTGAAGCCTACCGCCAACGCTTCGAACGCGAAGAACAACTGAAAACGCTGGTCGTCCACAACGCTGAGTAACCACCCATGGATGAGGCCACCTTTCATGCATTGCTACAGGCTGGCGCTCAACACAACGCAAGTGACGTTCTTTTAAAAGTGGGACAACCCCCCGCATTTCGTGTCTCCGGGTCGTTGCATTACTTACAAAGCGATGGATTGCTGCCCGAGCAGACCATGGCCTTGGCTGAAATTGTGCTGCGTCGTGCCCATTATCAAGGCTCGTTAGAAACGCTGCAGCAGTATGACACCGCGTATGCCGTGCCACAGCTTGGACGCTACCGGGTGAACGTCTATCGTCAGCGTGGCTCCCTCGCCATTGCCATGCGCTCGATTGCATTGAAAATCCCGACGTTTGAATCGCTGGGATTGCCGGACGTTATCCGGGGCCTAAGCGAGCTTGAACGCGGCATGGTGCTGGTGTGTGGAGCTGCGGGAAACGGCAAATCTTCAAGCCTGGCTGCGATGGTCGGGCATCTCAACCACACTCAACGCCTGCATATTGTCACCATTGAAGACCCCTTGGAGTTCCTCCATCAGGATGCGTTGAGCTGCGTCTCCCAACGTGAAATAGGCATTGATACCGCAGACTTCGCCACCGCCTTACGCGGTGCCCTGCGTCAGGATCCTGACGTGATTTTGGTCGGAGAGATTCGCGACGAAGAAACGATGGATATCGCTCTTAAAGCAGCAGAAACCGGCCATCTACTCCTTTCCACCTTGCATACGCCTGATGTGGCTCGCACTGTCGGACGCGTGTTGTCGTTATCATCCTCTCAGGATCTCAAGGAAACCAGAGAGCGTTTTGCCGACAATCTCAAAGGGATAGTCGCCCAGCGCCTTTTGCCACGCACCGATGGCCACGGGCTGGTGTTAGCCTGCGAAGTGTTGGTAATGACCGGTACCGCGAGAGAAGCCATTCGTAACCCTGCGCATAACCCTCCCCTGAAAGATGTCATGGAACGAGGCTCACATCCCTACGGCATGCAAACGTTTGAGATGCATCTGCGCGAGTTAGTCAAAACAGGCAAAGTCAGTGTGGAAGCCGCTCGCCAAGCCTTGGCGTAGCCGTGTGTAGGGAACCAACTGCATTGACACCAAGGCGGAGTCCGTGCTCCTTTGCAGGCGAAAGGATTGTTTCATGAAACACGCACAGATCACCATGGAAAATGGAAACACCATCGATATCGAGCTTTATTCCGAGGAAGCGCCCGGCACCGTGGCTAATTTCGAAAAGCTCGCAGCCGATAAATTCTACGATGGAATTACCTTTCACCGTGTGATTCCTGGCTTTGTCAGCCAAGGCGGCTGCCCTCAAGGAGACGGCACCGGCGGCCCTGGGTACACCATCCCCTGTGAGCTTGGGGCAAACAATCCGCATCGCCACCAATCAGGCTCGCTGTCCATGGCCCACCGTGGTCCCAACACCGGCGGAAGCCAGTTCTTCATCTGCCATGCGCCACAGCCGCATTTGGATGGCAAACACACCGTCTTTGGCAAGGTAACCCAAGGGATGGAGCACGTGTTGGCCATGAAGGGCAACGAACGTATCCAAACGTTGCGTATCCTCGATTGAGATTCTAATCGAAAGCCACTCTTCGCTCATCATAGCCATACGCCGTGGGCCGTAACTCAATCACGGTGTGTAGCGGCACATCGAGATGTGGGCACTCCCCCTGGGTTTTGCCCATAAGATAGCCATACAGCACACGGCTTACGGCTTGATGAGATACAATCATAATAGGATCACGTTGCCGTTCCAGCTCTGTGATCATCGGTTCAAGCCGTTGAATAAGATCCGCATACGATTCGCCCCCAGGATAGCGGTAAGCGAATTTTTCTGATTTCCTGGCGGCATATTCCTCAGGCTGTCGGTGACGGATTTCTTCATACGTCATACCTTCGCAAACGCCTGCATCAATTTCGTTGAGCAGCCGCCAACTGACCGTGGGCTGATGGATGTGCGTCACCGTTTGAACCGAACGTTTCAACGTGCTCGTCCAGACAAGACAGGGCTTGGTCACGGGGCACTGCACGTTTAAAAACTCTGCCAAGGCCTTGGCATACCGCTTTCCTCGCTCACTCAGCTCCGAATCACCTCCCAAACGCTCAGCCACATTGTCCAAGCTTTCCCCGTGACGCGTCAGCCAAATCGGCCTTGGTGTGGTATGGATGTTCATCAGAAAATAGACCACACGAGACGGAATGTATCCGCTAATATGATTGACCACCACTTGTTGACCTACATCGATCAGCTTGATGTAACTTAACTCAGCTTCATCGATGGCCTGATAGGCACGTTCATAATGTGCAATGCGTGCTCTAAAGTCACGCACAGCGTTGGCTTCATCCATACCGATATAATCAGGAGAACGAAGCTTGGTATCTCGAATATTGGCTTCAATCACACGTTGATCTTCGCAGATAGACTCAATAAACACCGCGTGAGCACCCATGCGTTCACAACGTTCACGCACCATCCGTCGCCGTTCTTTTGTCGAGTTGGTGGCATCGTAAATCGCAATCCTGCCTTCGGAGCGCAGCCAAGACTCAACGTCCGATAACGCCGAGCGCGCCAACTGCTCCCGTTGCGCTAAGCCCTGGGCATTGTCATGGCTGAAAAATTCGTGAGTTTGATGGCCTCCAAGCTGCTCTCGTCGGTAGTCACCCACATTGAAAACACGCGTTTGATACCCCAACCAACTTAAGTAGCGGGAGACTTTCTGAGCAATGTGAGTCTTGCCACGCGCAGGCAAGCCCACCATCACGAAAACTAAGGGTTTTAGGTTTGGAGCATCCGGAAGCACGCTCAGAGTCTACTCGATAGCCTCATTCGCAGACACAAATT
Organism: uncultured Polyangiales bacterium; assembly: GCA_964640175.1. Lineage (GTDB taxonomy): Bacteria > Myxococcota_A > Polyangia > Polyangiales > JACKDX01. The sequence goes on from CAZXFW010000012.1 coordinate 51,206, forward strand.
CCTCATTCGCAGCTGTCTTGCTTTACCCCGAAGAGCGAACCGCAAAAGAAGGCGCTAAAAGCACATAGTTCTTGCTGCCACAGGAGCCACCTTCAGCCACGATAGCGGTGCAGATACTCTTTGAGTCGCAATTTGCGAAGCGTGGATGCTGAGCTCATATAGCGCACTTTGCCAAATATCGGGCGTTCTGGCCCCCACGGGCGGTCGTACCGACCGAGCACCCAGAAAATGCCGGAGTAAGAGTTGGGATCTCTACCATCGAGTGCATACTTGTTATTGAGCTCGAGCATGATTGACAAAGCTAGCTCAGGTGATGTGCTCCACTCCACTATCTTCTTTCCCCACAGCATACGCATGTAGTTATGGATGTAACCGTCGACAATGAGCTGCCGCTGTGCAGCGTTCCAAACTGGATCGTGCGTTTGCGCGGCTTCGAACTCATTCAGCGTGTAAAGGTGCGCTCTTTTGTCGCTACCGTGCTGAGCGAGCGTTGACTTAGCCCACTGCGGCAACGATTCATACTGGTCATAGTCAGGTGTGGTCGCACACATGTTAAAGCCTAGCTCCCGCCATGTAACGAGTTCATCCAAGAAGGCTTCAGTGCTGGAGGGAAGCTTCCACCAACCACGCTTGCTGCCGTTGCCTCTGGTGTGGGCTTGCTCTAGAGACCAACCCGCATTGCCTGCAATTTCAGCGAAGATAAAATGGCTGGATACATGTCCAAAATGCAGCCACGGTGAGAGATGACTGCTTGCCTCCTTATCAGGGTGATTGTGATGCTCTTCGTAAGCGTTTAACTTACTATCCAGAAACGTGCGAACACGTTGCAATCCTGCACTGAAGCCACCGATGCCTTCGGAGTGTGCTACGGCATGATTGATGTCAAGCTGGCTTTGTAATCCAGTGTCGCGTTTTAGCGCGTCTTTATCGATGCAAGGCCATCGCTGCGTGATGACTTCTGGCATATTGAATCGAGGTAACCGGATGCCTTCCAGAGGATTTGATTGCGGAAACACCGCGAGATGCGTATGCAGGTTGTTCTGCAAGAAGCGGCGGAAACTGTACGCTGTCTTAAACGTGTCTTTTGCTGCCCGCATGGGCAAAAGCCCGTTGGAATCTACGGCCTGCAGCTGCACCCCGAGCTTTTTTGCTGCTGCTTGCACCATCCGCGGCAGAAAGAAACACGGAAAATCATCTGTCACTATCAGACAAGCTTCTACTGCCAAAGTGGACAATAGTCCGCGACCTTCCCCGATTCTGCGCTCAACATAAGGATAGTAGCAAACTGGGTAATGCTTGAAATGTTGGATGTGATCGCACATGCCGTCCATGACGAAGCGATGGAAGCGGTCGCTGGCCCAAGGGTAGTTGATCCGCAACGCCTCCAAAATAACCAGCGGTTTGTCCAGTGCCAGCGCTTGATTGACCGCCTGCTGCAACGCGAAGTTCCATCCTGGCCGCCGGCTGGCGATCATCCAATAAAGAACAAACTTGCCCTGTGGATTGATGGCAGCATCATTGCAGAACTGAATGCGTGTGTGAGGAATGGGTGCGCTCATGCCAGAGCCGCTTAGCTTAGCCATCTTGTTGCAAGCTGCCTATACTTGCACATCCCAAAAGGGTGCCTAGAGATCAAAGACAAAGCCAGCACGAGAAAAGGGCCTCAAGTTATGCAGCTGCCAGCCACAAGCACCCGGGTCGTACAGCACTGCCCAAAACTGCCAACGCGGCCATTGCAGATGAGCTGCGGTTCCAATCCTGAACAGGACGCTCAACTCTTGACGGCGGAAAAACTGAGTTGCACATGGCTCAAAGCGTTCAAAAACCGGGTAATAAGCTTGGCGTAAGCGCTATAACTCCAGATCGGAACAGGTTAGCACCTTCAACGTTTGTGGATCCTGTTCAGTAATGAGATACTCTTGATCCGTCGAACGTCCAGGCTCGCCAATCATCCAAGGTAAGATAGCTATCCTCTCACTCGCTGCCGCTTCGGCTGCCCGGGCAAATACGATTGAGCGCTGGACATCTGTTTGAGTTTGTGCTTGCATGCCAATGCTCTTCCACCCCAACTCTTCTAACAACGAACCTCGGCTTCCGAGATCATCGACCAGGTTCGCCAAAGAACGGATACCTCGAGCAACCTCCAATCCCGCTGTGTTGGCTTTCTCTAGCGCTTCTTCAGAGGTAAGATCTGGAGCATCTAAGACCAGAGGATACTGATGCAATGTTAGAATATCAATTTCCGGAGCGGTTTCAGCAATGACGCGCATGTCTTCGCCGTGCTCCCCTTGATAGCCCGCACCTCCCCAAGCAATGAGCTGGGAAGCTCCGGCTCGGCGAACAACTTCGCTCATGCGCTTGGCCCATGATGGCAATGGATTAGCCATGCCGCTGTCTGCATTGCAGGCAGCCACTTCGCACCGCGCTTCGTTGGTAATCTCCCAGGCAAAAATCGTGGGATCATTGCGGTAGGCACGCCCGTTGATAGAGTTTTCTCTATTGATCAGATAACTCACGTAGGCTATCTGGGCCCCAATCACAGGCTCGTGCCAATAGAATAACTCTCGTGGATAGCTTCCTTCAGAAGGCCATTGTTCTTGAGGAATGATCTCAGCCCACGCGTTCACAACATCGTGTGGGGATTCCGTAGCTCGCAGTGCCTGAGCAAGAACAGCACGCGCACCTCCAAAATCATCCCAGTGATTGCTTAGCACCAGAATTAGACGAACGCCTTGGCGTGCAGCAATGTCTAATAATTGATCGAGTTTTTGAAAGCCTTCCTCTCTTAGCTCGCCTGTTTCATCGCGCAGAATTGCTGGATTTGTGCTACCTTCGACGCCTTCAAAAAAGCCATTGGTCCGAATTACAGGCCGGCCAAGCTCTTTGGCTTTATGCATCACAGCGATGACTTCGTCCGTTCTGCCGAATCCAACATACTGCAAAAGAAAGTAACTATTGATGCCATTGGGCACCAGTGGCGTTTCGCCGAGGACAAACTCGCCTGCGCTATTGAGCTTCACCACACTCCGCGAAGCGTCAAGCTGTGCAGATGTGTCCCCACACAAAGGAAAGCGCGTTTCTTCAGAGTCTAACGCACAATTCACACCCAAACTCAACACGCAAAGGAGCCCTAATCCGATTTTAATGCTGCTATCCAGTGTGCACCTCGTTCATGACCGCAAGAGCAGAGAGTAGTGATGCGCTTGAGATTAAGCAATGTTTGCTGTCGAGACACAGAATGATCGATGGCGTGCAGATAGTCTGCAAGCGTAAAGCCATCACGCCTTTTGGCGAGAGCTTGCGCACCGCTTCCTTCTTGAACGTTTCTACCACCGTTTCACCATCACTGACCACCTTCCTACGTGCTTTTAGCACCTTCTTGTGCGGTCCGCTTTTCGGGGTAAGGCTCACAACATCTAGATACTGCTTGCAAACTTGAAGCCTCCAATGTGAACACGTTGTTCACTAGTAAGGTACCCTCCAGCCTTCCGTTACCCGAAGGTGCACTTACCTGTCAGGTGCGCGCAGCGGCGGAGGAGGTCCGCGAGCAAAAGCGCAGCGGAAACCGCCGCGTTAAGCAGCACCGATCAGATGAGAACAAAATCGACCGTCTGCGTTAGATAAGCCTACGAGACCTACACAGGACGCCTACCCGCCCTATGACAAGCACTTACAAGCGTAGAGCGGAGGGCTTGTGTTACGCGGCGCGCTTCTTACTGGCACGATCGAGATCGTAGGTGGCCTGAAGGTTCATCCACAACCTGGCCGATGTACCCAGCACTTCAGCGAGATCCAAAGCAGCCTCTGCGGTAACACCGCGTTTGCGGTGGATAAACTCGCTAAGCCTTGCTCGCGTCCAGCCGACTTTTTCTGCAAACTCAGTCTGTGTCATCCCAGCAGGCACCAGGAATTCTTCCAGCAGTATTTCGCCAGGATGAAAAGGATTGCGTGGCGCCTTCATATTCACATCCTTCCTGCTGCATCACTTGTGGTAATCCACAACTTGAACCTCAAAGGCATCACCCTGCTGCCAACGAAAGATGATTCGCCACTGTTGATTAATCCGAATGCCATGGAAGCCTTGCCAGTTGCCTTTAAGCAGCTCGAGACGATTGCCTGGTGGAATGCGCAAATCCTTGAGCTCGTGTGCGTCCCCCAAGCACAAAAGTTTTCGGCGCGTCGCGCGGTAGAGCTCGGGGGAGAAAGATCTCGTATATCAGGTTTGGCGATCTTCATACAAATCCTCCGCAAGTTTGTTGCCAAAGCTGCGTATCACTTTATCAGTATACGATAAAACAGTAATTTCAGCAAGCTCACGAAGAGCCTCTCCTCATTCGTTGGCGTCTTCGAGCCCCGCTAATAACTGGAGCAACGCATCGGCTCGAATGCCGTACGTGTACCCTTGGCTCAGCCGATCATCGCCCCGAATTCCCGTCACCAACGCACCCAGGGTTGCCGAGTGAACTCCCACCACCAGCCCCGAAGTATTAAACACCGGGCTGCCTCCTGCGGAGGAAGGAAGTACCGTCGCGTACTCAATAAGCTCCAAAGGCATGTGATCTTTAGTGGGGGACTGATACACCCGCTGAGCACTCGCGGCATACACCTGAGCTCCATAACAACTCTGGCGTACGGTTTCTCCTGTCATGCCAAAAAGCCACAGTCGCTCGTGTTTGCTCAGAGAATCCAGATGTTGCACTCCTGCAAGCGCAACTTGATCAAGCACGCCGCGATCAATCTGCACAATGCCGACATCTGCAGAAGGCTCAATTCCCTCTAACATAAATCCTGGATGCCTCCACATACGAACGATGGCTGCTTGGATGCCGTTTTTTTCATCGCACGATGTCGCCTGAAATTTGGACCCACGTTGAGCCGCTTTTTCGATAGCCACGAGACAGTGCGCCGCCGTTGCAAGCAAATCCGGACGAACTGCAAACGCTGTGCATACCGCCCGTTCTTGCCCTTCAGAGGGTTGTTCAACCAACGCATACAGTGCGCGTTGAAATTGCATTTTAATTTCTTCAGCGCTCATCGCTCCGACATTCGCAACGCTCACGCCGCCTTGAACATCCACGGAAGTCCGATTGGAGCCATGTCGTGCTCGAAACACAAACCACGCCCCGAGACCCACAAAGACCAACACCACCATCAGCCACAACCACGCCTTAGAAAACGTTTGCTTTCTTGAAGGGGCCTCAGAAAGAGGCCGCTCACTGGGCAACGCTTCTTTAGGACTCCTGTCTATGGCGATGGTGGGTGCATCCACATCGTAGGCACCGGAGAGTTCCTCTTCGGTGTGAAGTCCGTGCGTTACTTCCGCCTCAGGATCACCAGCGTTTTCCACAATTTCCACCGTAGCCCTGGGTCCACCCACTCCAAACTCGATCTCATCGCCATGGCTCAGTCGTACTTCCTGGATGGGTTGCCCATTCACCAGCGTTCCATTGCGGCTACCCACATCCACAAGAATGTATTCTTCACCGTTTTGCCGGATCTCCGCGTGGCGCCCAGAGGCATCCAAATCACCTTTGGGATCAAATGCCACGTCACTGCCTGGAAGACGTCCAATGCGTATCACAGGTTGGTCAAAGCCGAGAACGCGGCCTGCATGAACTCCAAACGTTTGTCGAAGTCGCAGCATCGCCATAGTCCTTAGGGCACGATCACCGACGCATCGGAGTGCTCCATATCACTTTCTTCTTTTGTTCTTGCACTGAGTGCGCCGCTTGGCAAATTGAGTAAAACTTCCGTGCTTATCCCAGGCTTGATCGTGACCAGTGCGTTAACAATCACATCCCCATTGCTTCGAGCTTCAAATTGGTATGCCCCTGGTGGAAATAACAAACTTAAGTCCTCGTGGACAGGTAGTTCGCCATAACGCTCACCATCCACAAACAAGAGCGCGCCCTCCGCATCTGTCCTTACACGCACCTCTACCAATTCCGAAGTTGATTCCTCCGGCTTTAGAACGTCCCCGTCGGCCTCTGTCGAGGACAGTCGCCGGCCAAACAATACGCCCAGATTAGGTTGGGAACCAAGCCATGCTGCAAATCCACCCGCAAACATCAAAACGATGCTAAGAAGCCCCAAAAACAGAACTTGCTGAAATAAACTCCAAGGCTTGGACGTGCTGGCTGCACTCTCCGCCAGGATGCTCTCGCCAGAAGATCCGCCGCCCACAGGCACCTTACGCGTCGGAGGGACACCTTCGCGTTCTTGGTCAGGAGGTAGGGGGTACTGTTGATACGCAGCTTCTTCGTGAGGTTGTGCCGGCTGAAGACCTGCCCCCGAAAAATCAGCCACCACTGCGGTGACATTGTCATGGCCTCCACAGGTGTGTGCATGACGAATCAACCTCTCACACGCGATCTGAGGATTGGGTTCATGTATGAGAACCTCTTCAATTACTTCATCTGCAACCAACCCGGAAAGTCCATCCGAACACAGCAAAAGCCGATCGTTGCGCCTAAGCCGAAGAAACGTCAGATCGATTTGCACTTCTTCTGTCGTACCCAACGCTTGCAAGATGATGTTTGAATGCTCAAAGGCTTCTGCCTCTTCTTTCGTGAGTTGCCCCGCTTCCAATAGCTGATTCACCAAGGACTGATCTTTGGTGATGGGTCTGAGCTTGCTATTGCGCAACACATACGCACGGCTGTCACCCACCTGCGCCACAAACAACGTATCGTCTATCAACCCTGCCATCGTCGCCGTGGTGCCCATGCCATGGCGGTGACGGTTTGCACTTGCTTCCTGAAAAATCTTCTCACCGGCGCGCGACATGGCTTTGACCAGTCGGTTGGCGAACATATCGCGGCCCACAGGCGCTGGGGCGGCTTGCATGTACTCGTAGATGATGTCTACGGCCATTTGGCTGGCAATCTCACCCGCAGCAGCACCACCCATGCCGTCACAGACCGCAAAAATGCTCCCTTTAAGGCCTATGGAGTGGGCTCGGAGCAGAGGATCTTGCAGGGCTCTGACTCCACGGCTCAAGTCAGCAATGATCCAATTGTCCTCATTGTGCTCCCGTACAAGGCCTACGTCCGTTGCACCAAACACATGAACACGAATGCCAGACGCAGTGTCTGATCCGATACGTCGATCTGCCGTGTTTTTGGTGCGTTGCAAATCCTCGTCAAAAGGCTCTGGCCTCAGCGTTTCTGCACCCGTCTCACCGGCATCGGCAAGCAACCCTCCCCGATGCGCATCAATGAGTGTATCTCTTTCATCCCGCACATCGGCTGTGTCATGCAGCGATCGATCGGCAGTGGCCTCCCCCGTAGTACCGGTAGGCAACCCTTCACGCTCGTCATCAGGCATCGTTAGGCATGCCTTTCCGCATCCAAACTGACATGGCTCTCAAAACGGAACAGTTGACGCCCCATGCGGATCTGGTCTCCTGACTGTAATTTATGTTCGACACGTATACGCAGGCCAGTGCCATTGGATGATCCGAGATCATACAAGGAAAAGCTCCCGGTCGTCCTGTCTCTTACAATTGCCGCATGCCGACGTGAAAGAAAAGGATCATCTGTGAATACAATGTCGCCGCTTTCCCTACCTAACACCGTCTCATCCCTATAGAGGGTGTACACATCGCGGCCCACGCCTTCTGTGGTATACTGCACAAGCCGCGCAGGCCGGGGAACTTCCGGCGTACCAAATACTCTGACGCCTTGCTGAAAGGCAGCCCCCAATGGCTGAACTTCGGGTAATAGCTCCAACCGAAGCACCTGTTGCCCAATGAGAACAGTATCTCCATGATTCAGTGGGACCGGATCGGTAATGCGGATATACACACCATTAACGCTATCCAGATCAATCACATAGTAATCATCTAAACGCCGCTGAAACCTCGCATGCCGCACAGACAAGAAGGGATCATCGGCAAACACAACGTCGCCTTCCAGCCGCCCGATATCCGTCTGTTCTTGATCCAAAGAAAGCTTGGCCCCATCACTTCCATTGGACTCCAAGCAAACCAAACACGTGTCATGATACGAAGGCGTTGCATTGCTTTTTAGCCCGGGCATCGCATCGTCACCTAAAAGACGCATGCCACAATGCTTGCAAAACCTCATGTGAGCTGCGCTTTTTTCGCCACAGCCATCACACCGCAACTGTGCAGATATCTCTACCCCACCCTGTTTGGGATAAGGAGGCAGAGGGTGCTCCTCACCTGGATACACGTCATGTGTGGGATCAATTCTATGAGCAAAGCTCTCGTCTCTCGTCGTTCGGTCTTGCATAAGGCGGCCTAGTGGAACCCCGTCCTGAGTAAATCGTCAAGAATAATCCGTGAAAGTGAACAAGAACGGCTCATCCCTGGCCCCTTGGGCACCCCAAGGGTCACAAAAAGTGAATTTCATAGCTATTTTAGACCCTTTTTTGTGCATCGGCGGATCACCCCCTCCCCCCTCACATGGGTCCCTATGCCTCCCTTTAAACGCCTTTTCGTGGCTAGAGAGTGGCAATACTGTTGACAGCGTCCGTAACCTTGATCTATCGGGTGCCGACATGGAAATCATTCTTGACCGACGTGCCCTTAAACAAATTCGCCTTTCGGCAACCGACGCCATTGAAGAAAATGACACCGAAACCTTGCGAGAAGACATTCACGATGCCTTTTCCGAGGAACAGGTCGAAGAAATTGAACGCCGTATCGATGGTGGAGATTTCTACGAGCTACTGTCAGAGCTCATCGACGAGTGGTCTGGAGACGATGTCGATGAATTGCTGGAGTTAATCGAGGCCCAGCTGTCAGAGGCGGGTATGGAACTGAAATACGCCACTGACGAATACGAAGAAGAAGAGGAAGAAGAAGACGACGAGCCGCCCGCCGATGAAGAGGACGACGTCATCGAAGATGATGCCGACCTTGACTTGGACGATGACGACGATGATAACGACAAAGAGTCCGAGGAAGATACAGAAGACGACCTCTAGAGCGACGTATGTCGTTTTCAGCGGGCATCTTTTTTATGGCATCCAAGCAGTGTCTACCTATCCGCCACCTTAGCTCAGTTGGTAGAGCAACGGTTTCGTAAACCGTAGGTCTCCGGTTCAAATCCGGAAGGTGGCTCTGTTTGTCTACTGCCTAGAACCCAAAACCTTTGCGCCAATTCGAAAAAGGCGCACCAGGACGATGGTGGCCCAAGCGTAAAAGCCGTAGTAGATAGCGCTCAATGGGATTTACCAAAACGATTCCTCCAATTGGCGCCAGCCCTGGCACGCTTTCTATCGCTGAAGGAGCTCCGCCGCCTCGTATCAGCGTCACCCTCTACAGTGAACACACCATTGAAGAACGCGCTGTCTACGATCTGGAAGAGCTGGTGAGTATTCCCCATCAACCCATCAAAGCATGGGTCGATATCCAAGGCACAGGCGATGAAGACATCCTGCGTCGTATTGGAGAAATTTTCTCCCTACATCGGCTTGTCCTGGAAGACATCGTGAGTGTGCCTCAACGACCAAAGAGTGAAGTGTATGATAACCACCATTTGCTCATCACCCGCATACTCACCTTGCCTACGAATGACACGCTCGATGTAGAACAAATGAGCACTGTGGTAGGCGCGAACTATGTACTGACCTTTCAAGAAAAGTATGGAAGCATTCTTAACCCTGTACGAACTCGCTTACGCAAGGGGCCGGGGCTTATCCGCAACGCAGGCCCCGATTATCTCGCCCATGGGATCTTGGATACCGTGATTGACGCGTATTATCCGATCCTGGAGACCTTAGGCGACAGCCTTGAGCACCTTGAAGACCGGGTCATGGAAAGGCCCTCGGCAAAAACGCTCCAGCGCCTTACCACCATCAGACACATCTTATTGCAACTTCGACGCACCCTCTGGCCACAAAGAGAAGCTGTCCAGCACATCTTACGTGAGGGCCAGCCCATGATCAGCGCGCAATCACGGGTGTATTTTCGCGACACTCTCGATCATTGCGTGCAAGTCACGGAAGCCACCGAATCGTATCGTGAACTCGTCCAAAGCTTAATGAACACATACCTTTCCATGCTTACTCAGAAAACCAACGAAGTCATGCAGGTTTTGACCATCATCGCCACCATTTTCATTCCGCTGACGTTTCTCACAAGTGTCTATGGCATGAACTTTCACCATATGCCCGAACTTATGGTGCCGTGGGCCTACCCCGTATTGATTGGTTTAATGACACTCATTGGCATTGGCATGCTGGTGTACTTCAGGCGGCGCGGCTGGCTCGGCTCGAATGATACAGATACGAAAGACGACAACTTCGATTAGCCCAACACTGGGATAAGGCGCCTCCACAGTGCGCTGACATCCCTTTCCACGATTAATTGATCCATCAGCGCTTCGGGGACAAATGCTTCGCGTGCCATGCGCTCAAACACGTCAAGCAATGCCTTGAAGTATCCTTCGGTATTAAGCAGCGCAATGGGTTTGTGGTGCAGCCCAAGTTGAAGCCATGTGATCATTTCCGTGATCTCTTCCAACGTCCCCATGCCTCCTGGCAATGCAACAAATGCATCCGCAAGCATGGCCATCGTTGCTTTGCGTGTATGAAGATCGGGCACTACCCGAAGTTCCGTAATGCGTGGATGCGCAATCTCCTTGTGCATTAAGCATTCCGGGATAACACCTATTACTTCCCCGCCAGCTTGCATCACCGTATCTGCCAATACCCCCATTAGCCCTCGCGAGGCTCCCCCGTACACCAGCGTTGTTTTGGAGGCGGCAATGGCTTTGCCCATCTCAACGGTAGCTTGTTGATACACGTCGAGGCGCCCCGGACGCGAGCCGCAGTAGACACACACTCGTCTCATCACGTCTTGTCTTACCCGAAGGAAGGATATACATCGAGACCTTTCTCGAAGAAACTCCAAATGATACTCGCTTTTGTGATTACCACATTGTCAGTCAGCATAGGCATTGCCGTTGGACTGATCGGTGAAAAACACACACCCTATGTTCGGCCCGTTCAAACGTTTGCCCTTACTGCAGCATTGGCCGTCGTGTTGGTCCAACTGTTGCCAGAAGCCATGGCGGAGCTTGGCATTGCAGGGCTAGGCGCGTTTGTAGTGGCATTGGCCGTGCCCACACTGTTGGAATGGCTTTATACCCACTTACTCAAAGCCAGAGTGTCTTATGCAGTGGACGATCACCGCGTGGGCCTCGAGCTTGCGTTTGCAGGGCTCGCACTTCATCAATTTGGCGATGGACTTGCGATTGGAACGTACCTCACGAGTGCACAGACCCGCGTGCCTATCACAGTCCTTTGGGCGTTTTCATCCCATTCTATTCCTGTGATTGCTCTGGCAACACTGGCATGTAGAACACGCCTCGGCTCGCGTGCCGCTGTCCTCAGAGGGACAGGGTTTATCGCAGCAACCCTGGCAGGCATTGCGGTCTGTGGGTTTGTTCCAGACACGGTCACTCACCGCTACGCCCCATGGGCAGCCGCCGCAGTCAGCGGCTTACTTATTCATATCGTCGCTCACGACGTCACACACACCAAAGACACAACGCCTCTTTACCGTGGACTCGACTTCGTGGCGTTTGGTGTAGGGATCTTGCTGGCCTATCTCAGCATGTATGGCTCTCATGACGACAGCGCTGCCACATCCCACATGCAACACGCCATCATGAACGCTTGGATAAGGCTGACGATCGATTCCTCTCCTTCGTTACTCATCGGCTTAGGCATTGCTGCCATAATTCAAATGTGGGGCTCTCGGTTACCTTTGAAATGGCTGGGCCAAGGAAGCACATTCCGCCAAGCCGTCCGTGGCGCCTTTATCGGAGCGCCCTTGCCCATCTGCGCCTGTGGGGTGCTTCCCATCACAGAATCCTTGCGTCAACGCGGCGCACGCGCAGCACTTCTCGTTGCCTTTCTCATTGCGGCGCCAGAGCTTGGCATCGAATCGTTTGCACTGACAGGGCGATTTTTGGGATGGCCTTTTGCAGTCATCCGTCTCGCTGCCGCTGTCACGGTAGCAATTATCACCGCGCTCGCCGTGGCACGATGGAGCATGCGTGATTCCCATCCTTCCGCATCCCATACTCATTCCACAGCGTTAGGACCTGAAGAACCTGGCACGCCTCTGGTAAAGCGCTTTTCACGTAACTTGGACGAGTTATTGTATACCATTGGCCCCTGGACATTTGCTGGCTTGGTCATCGCAGCCTATGTCGAAGCGGTGCTTCCAGAAGGATCCTTACAACAGCTTGCAACGAGCGGCATGGATGTCGTCGTCATCACACTGCTTGCAGTGCCAAGCTATGTGTGCGCGGCCTCTGCCACACCGTTGGCTGCCGTGCTCATGCAAAAGGGGCTTTCAACCGGAGCTGCGCTCACTGCGCTTTTGTTGGGGCCTGCCACCAATATTGCAACCGTAGGCTTTTTACGCACGCAGTTTGGGTTACGCGCGATGATTGCCGGCTTGAGCGCTCTTGTCTTAAGCACGTGGGCTTTTGCCTATGCCTTGAATTTGAGCCCCGTCCCTTTGACCACAGAGTACCAGGTCACAAGCCACCCAGAACACCTTCACCCTTTGACACTGATGCTCACTGCGCTCTTATGCGTGCTCATATTGCGTAGCATGTGGCACCATGGGATTGGACCGTGGTTTCGTACGTTGGGAGATTTTTTGGCCATCTCCGACAAAGACCACGGCCACGCCCATGATCACTAAGGTATCCGCTGCTGACCTGAACGGCGCTGCAGGCCCTCCGGTCTGTGCACTTGTTGGGGCCAGTGGGTCCTGTACAGGTCTCCGACGCTTATCTCGCGCAGGCGCTCGATGAGGCTTTCTCACCTGAACGGCGCTGCAGACCCTCCAGTCTGTGAACTCGTTGGGGCCAGTGGGTCCTGTGCAGGTCTCCGACGCTTATCTCGCGCAGGCGCTCGATGAGGCTTTCTCACCTGAACGGCGCTGCAGACCCTCCGGTCTGTGAACTCGTTGGGCGAGTGGGTCCTGTACAGGTCTCCAACGCTTATCTCGCGCAGGCGCTCAATGAGAATTCCCAAAAACGGCACTTAGGAGACAGCCCTTGGGACGCTCAACTATCTGTATAGACGTTTGTTTTTGGGCCCCTGCTCGCCGCTAGGAGACCTGTCAGGCACCCACCGCCTTAACTTGCTCCGACAAGCTTCGGGCAACTCCAGGGTGTAACCACTTGGCAAACGAGACACTTCACTTTGAGGCCAGTTCTTGCCTGTGGCGGCGCGCGCAGCGGCGGAGGAAGTCCGCGAGCGGGAGCGCAGCGGAAACCGCCGCGTTAAGCAGCGACGCTCTCGCCAGGGGATGATGCTTGACGGGGTTAGCCAATCCCTTACTGTGGCCCAGTGCAGATCACGATCTTAGGAAGCGGAAGCAGCGGCAATGCCACACTGATTCAGTCTGCTCAAACCGCCGTGCTCATCGACGCCGGACTGCGCATCGGCTATCTCAAAGAACTCTTGGATGAACTGACAGGCTCCATCAGCCTCAACGGCATTGTCCTCACCCATTGCCACAGTGACCACGCCGCATATGCCAACCAGGTAGCACAGGCGTTCGATGCTCCAGTGTTTCTCACCCGTAGCACTGAACAACGTGTTCGGCTCAAAGGTGGTGTGCGACGTCGGATCTTTTCGGCCACAGATGCCTTTCGTGTAGGCGCCATTCGCTTTGATCCGCTTCCACTCCCCCATGATGTCCCTCAGGTGGCGCTCCGTTTCTCTCACCGGCATGCGCAGGCAGCGTTGGTGACCGATCTTGGCTCAGTCCCACCAAGCCTCCTTGGGTATCTTAACGACTGTCACACGGTGCTTCTCGAATCGAACCACGACAGTGGCATGTTGGAAAAAGGTCCATACCCACCCTCGATCAAAGCCCGAGTCGCCTCGGATCGCGGTCATTTATCCAATGCCCAAACCGCCGAGGTGCTATGCCGACTAAGCCCTCGCACCCAACGTGTCGTTCTTATGCACTTATCTCAAAAGAACAATCACCCCGAACTGGCGCACGCCTCAGCGGAACACGCTCTACGCGGAACCTCCGTAGAACTCCATATCTCAAATTCATTGCCATTGAAATTTTATGTTCCTAGTATAACTCCAACAGCTCCGAGCCAGCAGCTCACTCTTGGCCTCTAAATAACTGATATTACTTACGAATGTCTTCCAGCACCACCTCCAACAATAAGCCAATCATGTGGTAGGTAAGTCCCCAAATGGCCTGGTGGCCAACACGGTAAGCCGGCACCGACATCGTCACGCCTTTTTCACGGCTGTACGCGTGCATGGCGTTGATTTCGCCACTTAGCACATGCGCCAAAGGCAGCCACAGCGCATCGACGACCTCATCCGGGTTGAAATGCCATGGCGCTTCGTGCTGGAGCGCAAACACAAGCGGCACCACAGAGCCACCCTGAAACCTGCCACGCGCGCGGATGGGGATGGCTGGCAAGCTGCCCACATACTCTGCCATCTCCTTGAGCTGCCAGCCCACTTCTTCGAAGACCTCGCGCAACGCCGTATCCACCAGGTCGTTATCGGTAAGCTCGCTACGCCCTCCTGGAAGCGCCATATGCCCAGACCACGGATCGTGCGCACGTTCCGCACGTTGAATCACCAACATCTCACCACCGGTTTTCCCCTGCCGCAAAATCATGGCCACAGCAGCTTGTTGTTCCGGCGTAATCGACGGCCGCCCCTGCGAAAGGTGTGTCAGAAGCCTGGGTAATACCTCATGCATGTGCATCGTAAACTTCACATCCTAGGCCACATATCCCATAGTGACCTTGCGTTTTTTCGAATGATTCCCTCATGAGTGTTAAGCCGCGCGACGCACACTGGCAACTCCAACGAGCTCGCCTTGGCACGGGCTCCATTGGCGTGCTGCTGGTGCTTGGTTTTTTTAGCCTGAGTCAAACTGCAACAGGATTTGAAATTGGGTTTTTCCCTGACTGGGCGAACAGCACCGCCGGTGAGCTTCACCTCTGGCTGGCCTATACCCTGTTGCTGGTGCCAGGAGGCGTTCTACTTGGCTATAGCGTTGCCCCGTATTGCCAGCCCTTCCTTGTGTCCATGCAACGTCACATGCACACCTGGCCCCAAGCCCACGTGCGCATGGGCATCGTGGCATTCGGTGTGGGCTTCGCCATGCTGGGAGCCATTCTTAGTCAAAACGTTTTTTTGGGATTCCCCTTTACCGACGATGGGCAAGCGATGCGTTTTGGAGGACAGGTCTTAGCCAGCGGCAAGCTCATGGTCCCTCTACCAGAATCCATTCGAGCGCTTCCCAAACTCTACCTTTATGCACGCCATGGCATGTACACGTCGTTCGACTGGCCTGGCTCGTTGCTGACGTGGGCCATCGCAGAACGGACGCATCTAGGGGCATTGCTTTACCCGCTCATTGCTGGAGTGACAGCCACGCTCATCGTAGTTATCGCATATCGACAACTGGGACGCACCGGCGCTTTCATGAGTATGGTGTTATTGGTGTGCTCGCCGATGTTTGTGCTTTTGTCAGGCACAAGCCATCCTCAGTCGGTCTCTCGTGTGTTTATCGCAGCAACGCTGCTGGGCTACACCCTCACGCTGCATCAGCCCCGAGCATGGCATTATGCGCTTACAGGAGGCGCCTTCGGGTTGGCACTGTGCTTTCGTCCCATTGAAAGCACAGCGCTCTTATCTCCTTTGCTCATCGAGCTTAGTTGGCGCAGCCTTCGTGATCGCACTGTGCGCCGTCATCTGTTTGCCTTGGCAGGATGCATGGTTGTGCCCTTATGCTTGTTCGCCTTATACAACGCCGAGGTCACGGGCCATCCGCTGATCCCCCCACGCTACGCTCTGAACGAGCTGCCTGATCGTCCCCTGTCTCACAGCAGGGGTATCCTCGCGGCATTCAAACGCTCTTCCATCTTTTGGGACCGTTTTAGCTCTAACTTTATCTACAACATCACCATGTTGATCCTCTGGTGCCTCGGGCCGATAGGAGCTCTTTTGTTTGGCGCCGGATGCTTGGTTAACCGCACCACCAAGCTCCTTAGCCTCGGTGTGTTCTTCGCGTTACTGATTACGTTTTTGCATGACGACCTTGGCCTGCATGTCGTAGGGCCGATTCATTATTCAGAGGCTTCGATTCTGATACTGGTGGTTATCTTGCACGGATTGTGGCGTCTGATCGATCTTGCCAAATCCTTCAAGATGCCTTCCTCAGACCTGGGGTTTTCCATGATTGCCGCCATCATGATTGCATGCAGCACGCTCACGACCATGCAATGTCAGGCGCTTCGTAAACAAGCGGATATTTACGCCATGGTTCATCATATCTTTGATCATCCAAGCTTCGATAACACGGTTGTCATTGGTCCGCCTTACTATGCCATCTGGCAACGCTTCCCTTCCGCTCGACGCACAGGAACCTTCGTGTTTCAATGGCCTCCTGCCAATCCCTATCGGCCCGACCGTGTCATCTTTGCCCACGACAGCCCGGAGATGCTCGATGCACTCAAACGCGACTTCCCCCACCGTCGTTTTGTGCGTTTTGAGGACGAAATCACGCGCTTTGTTTATACTCCTATCGATCCGTAATACGCAGGGTGCAAAGACATGACGTTATTGGTTACCGGCGCAGCGGGCTTCATTGGCTCAAACCTCGTACTTCACCTGCGACAGACGTGGCCTGACAGGCGCATCGTCTCCCTTGATGCACTTACTTACTGCGGTAACCTCGAAAACTTAGCAGCGCTTCAACACGATCCGCAGCATGTGTTCATCAAAGGTGACATCACAGATCGCGAGTTGATTCGCTCCGTGTTTGACACGCATACGCCAACAGGCGTGTTTCACTTGGCCGCAGAAAGCCATGTGGATCGCTCCATCTTGGATCCTCTGCAATTTGTTCAGACCAACGTCCAAGGTACGGTGGTGTTGCTTCAGGAAGCGCAGCGTGCCTGGCAAGGGAAAACCGATGTGCGGTTTCATCATGTCTCTACCGACGAAGTGTTTGGCTCCCTGGGCGCTTCGGGAAAATTTTCAGAACACACGCCTTACGATCCTCAAAGTCCCTACGCTGCCTCCAAGGCGGCCAGTGATCACTTCGTGCGCGCATGGATCAACACGTACAAGCTTCCCATTGTGATCACCAACTGCTCCAACAACTATGGACCTTATCAGTTTCCGGAAAAACTCATTCCTGTCGTGATCCAACGTGCGTTGGCTTCTGATGTCGTGCCTGTCTATGGACAAGGCCTGAACATTCGAGATTGGCTTTATGTCGAAGACCATTCGAAAGCACTCTCACTTGTATTTGACAAGGGCCGAATTGGCGAAACGTATTGCATTGGCGGAGACTCCGAAATCACCAATATCGACTTAGTACACACCTTACTCGACATTCTCGATGCCAAACTGGGTAATCCACCACAACACAGCCGTTCCTTGGTACGTTTTGTCAAAGATCGCCCTGGCCATGACATGCGTTATGCCATTGACGCGACTAAGATTCGCTGCGAACTCGGCTGGAAACCCTCCGTAACATTACAAAAGGGCCTGGAACACACGGTGGATTGGTATGTGAACCATCGCGACTGGTGTGAACGCGCCCGCCAAGGCGCCCACAGGCAATTCGAAGAGGCGTGGTACAGCGACCGCC
>CAZXFW010000013.1:0-27017 GCA_964640175.1 uncultured Polyangiales bacterium
GGTTTCTGGGCAGTCCACTGTTTCCGCGTTTGAAAGTAGCCCAGGAGTGACAGGCACATGGGCATCGGAGAGCTGCTCTGCGACGCTGCGTAATAAACTGTGTAATTGAAGCACCTTCTGCATGCGCTGCGCAATTTTGGGCAAAAGGGCGTTTGCTTCTTCCAAGCTAAAATAACGTTTCTTAGGCACGACTTTAAGTTAATTATCCTAGCAAGCGATGGCATAGTCAAACACCTTTCGATAAACCACTCCCACCTATGCACACCTCAGACGACCCTATTGTTCGGTTCAAGCGCCGACTACAAGCGGCTCGCGATGCCGAGCCCTTTGATGCCACGGCAATGACCCTAGGCACGGCTGATTCAAAAGGCCGCCCTTCGGTACGGTGGGTGTTACTCAAAGGCGTGACTGAAGAAGGTGGTTTTGAATTCTATACCAATTTGGAAAGCCGTAAGGCTCAAGAATTAAAGCAAAATCCCCATGCCTCGTTATGTTTTTATTGGCCAACGCTACAAGAGCAAATCCGTGTCGAAGGTTCGGTGATGCCTGTGGAAGCTGGGACGGCAGACGCATATTTTGCTTCCCGAGCCCGTGGTAGCCAGATCGGCGCTTGGGTCTCTAAGCAAAGCCAAGTCTTGACAAGTCGTAGCCTACTAGAGCAGGCGTATGAACAAGCCACACAGGGTTTTGGTTCGGCGTCTGTGCCACGTCCTGATTTTTGGAGTGGATTTCGGGTTTTGGCCAGCCGTATAGAGTTTTGGCAAGGCAAACCCGATCGACTTCACCAGCGTGAACTGTACGTCAGAGCAGGTGCCGGCTGGCACTATAGCTTACTCTTTCCCTAGGAAGAGCTCTGAAAGAGGTTGATCGGAACATCTGTTTAGCAGTTTTCTGCGTCATGTAGGCCAAACATTTGAGGAAAGTCCTTGACTCCCGTGTGCTCATACATATTCTCGCTTCAGAAGGTGGCTACCAAAGTTTCCATAGAAGCGTTGGGGGCTGTCTAGGGCTGGGTTAGGCAGTCTGTCAGGAGGTAAGGTGGTTTATGCCGATAGGCAAGGTTAAGTGGTTTAACGATGCCAAAGGGTTTGGTTTCATCAAGCTTGATGAGGGCCCCGACGTGTTTGTTCATTATTCACAAATTTCCGGTGATGGGTTTCGTACGTTAGAAGAAGGGGAAACCGTCGAGTTTGATATCAAAGAAGGCCCCAAGGGTTTGCTTGCAGAACGTGTCATCAAGGGGGAGTCCCATGCGACATAACCCAAGGGAAACGTTTTAATTCTCTAGCTGAGATCTTGGACGCACTTTTCGATCTTAAGAGCCCAACGCACTTCTTGGACAACCTCGTCCACGTTTTCCGATGTTTTGGTGTAAATCACCTCGTGCCACGTGTCTAACACTTGGGCGGGGTTTGCTGGGTTTTTCATTTCAATGACCCGATGGGCAGCTTCTGCATAGCCGCGTGCTCCTGCCGAAGGACCAATGCTATTTCGGACTTTGGCAAAAAGCTCTTCAGACGGGGCATTGGGAAAATCGGATTTCTGGCATCGAGCCGTGAAGCTTACAGAAATTTTATTTCCCAAACGAATGCGAACGCTAGAATCCATCAAGTGGACACGAATGCGCTCGGCCACATAGATCTCTTCAGGGAAAGTCCGATAAACCTCAACACCGGCTTGTGACAGTGCAGATTTTACCGACTCGACATCAACTGCAGACAAGTCGAGCTCCTTTGACATCGCCCATCACCCACAACGCATAGAGCTTAGCATGGGATGGCCTTGGTGGCCAAAGAGTGGTCAAAACCGTTTATTGCATCTGTTTGAGAATTTCGCCGAGCAGCCGCAACTCTTCTCCGTAGCGAGCCCAATTGCCTTCGCGTTGGGCATGTACGGCTTGTTGGTAGTGCTTCAAGGCGTTTGCCTTAAGGGCTGCGGTGTCGGTGGTGGGTGGGGCAGATGGGGGTTTAGAAGCACTTAGAGTGTCCGGGCCAAGTTGTGTCGCGGATGAGTCCTTTGGCGACTCGGAACCTTGAAACAGTTTTGCCAAGGCTTCATCAAGTGTTGGTTCCATCGCAATGCTGTTTTCATAAGCAACTACGACCCGTTTAAGTTCAGGAATGCGACCGCCTTGCGATCGCAAGTAAAGTGGTTGCACGTAGATGAGGGATTCTTCAATGGGAATGACAAGAAGGGTTCCTAAGAGGGCCTGGGATCCCCGTTGATCCCATAAGGAGATCTGACGTGAGATCTCAGCGTCTTGGTTAATGCGATTGGAGATCTGTTGGGGTCCAAACACTAATCGGTCTTTGGGGAATGTATACACAACGAGTTCTCCCAAATGGTTTCCGTCATTACGGGCGACCAGCCAAGCGGCAAGGTTATCCTTGCGTTTGGGTGTAAAGGGCAACATCAAGATAAACTCGGGACTGGCCTCACCGGGAAGTTTCATCACGGTATAGTACGGTTCTAAGTCTTTGCGTGTCTCGGCTCGCGTGATGGCGGGAATCTCCCATTGGTCTTCACGGTTGTACACAAGTTCTGCACTGGTCATGTGGTATATGCTGAACATTTGAGTTTGTGCGTCGAACATGTCAATCGGGTAGCGCAGGTGTGCCCGAATGTCTTCAGGCATGCGGGAAAGAGGTTGCAGCATTTTCGGAAAAATCTTCGCCCACGTTTTTAAAATAGGGTCGTGCTCGTCTGCGGTGTAAAACTGAATGCTTCCGTCATAGGCGTTGATCACGGTCTTGACGGCATTGCGAATGTAGTTAAAGCCGTATGCGGAAGGCTGCGAATAAGGATAGCGAGATGTTTGTGTATACGCGTCGATAATCCAAACCAGGCTGCCATCGTCGCGTATTATCAGATAAGGATCTCGATCAAAGCTAAGAAAAGGAGCTGCCTTGTGGGCGCGTTCTAGGATGTTGCGGAACAGGAGAATCTGGCTTCCTGGGCGAATGTCGTCGGACAAGAGCAACTTAATGGAGCCAAGGTGCAGTGTGAGCGCCAGCTTTGTGAAAATTGAATCTAGGACAATACCGCTATTGCCTTTGTAAGAGGTAAACACGCTGCCTTCATCCGTGGGATGATGAAACTCACGGTTGCGTGTGTGAATGAAAATGTAGTCGTTGGATAGTTCACCGTAATAAATAGATGGCTCGGTCACTTTTAAAGAAGGAATGGTGGATTTGGGGGGAATGTCCTTTACAAAGAGCACCGGCAGGCCTTCTGGAGTGGCTTGATTGACGGGGCCCAGTGTTAATCCGTACCCATGGGTGAACGTGAAGCGTTCGTTAATCCAGGTGCGGTTCGGTAGGCTGTCTGAAGACAGCTCCCGTGGAGAAAGCATCGTTTGACGCAAATTGTCGTTGATGACGTAACGATCGTTATCCACCGATGCAAAGTCGTAATAGGTGCGAATTTCCTGAATTTGCGCGAAACTGTCTAGCAACGGACCATGGTCCCACAAACGAATGTTTTCGATGGTATCTCGGTTTTCTTCGATGTCTTTTTGGCTCAACGTGGCCTCAGCAGAGAGCTCACGTTCGGTGACCGAATCAAGGTTAAAGGCATCGCGAGTGGCTTGGATGTTGTAATCGATGAAACGGGCTTCTTTGTCGTATTCATTGGGAATGACGCTGAACTTCTGAATAAGCGTTGGGTAAATCCGTACTCCAAGTAGTTCAACGCCTAGGTAAAGCGCGACGGCAATGGCGGCCAAGGGCAAGCGCTCTTTGAAAGCGTTGAAAATGAAAAAGGCGCAGCCAATCGCAGCAGCGATCATTTTAAAGCGCATGGCGGGCAAACGTGCATGGACATCGCTGTGGCTGGCGCCGACAATAGGCCCTGTGTGCGAGAACAAAAGATTAGCAAGACCGAGGTGAGCTTCGTAGGCAAGGACTGCAAAGATGGCGGCTATCAGGACGCTCAAGTGGATGCGAGCGTGAGAAGTTAACTGTATCCGTGGTTGAAGGGCCAGCGCGCCGTGCCCTAGGTAAATCACAGCCGCAATGACCAACGCAGGAATGAGCATGCCCAGCGTCATGCTTGTGCCAAACTCTAAAAGAGGAAGACGAAAGACATAGTAGCCAATGTCTTTATCAAAAATGGGGTCTACTTTTCCAAATGAAGAGGCCTTGAACGCCAAAAGCCACACATCCCAATGGGCTGCTGCACTCAAGGCTGCCAATAAGCCAGCCAAAAGGGTTGTCGGCCAAACGATTTTGGTAACGAGCTGACCTAGGTTAACTCGGACAATGCCGTTGGGGTCTTTCAGGTATACGGGATAAAGGCCACGGGACAGTGACAGGGCGAGGCGCCCGTTGATGTAAAACAACGCTGCGGCAAAAAGCCCAAACCCCAATCCCAACAAAAGTTTCGCGCTGTATGTGCGCGCAAACACATGGGAGAAACCTAAGGAGGAAAACCAAAGCCAGTCGACGTAGAGGCTGCCAAACGTTGGTAAGACAAGGGATAGCAGTATCCCGCTACCTATGAGTATGACGAGCGTGCGGCGCGTGTAGGGAAAGGGAAAGAGTGACATGGGACGGCGCTAACATGAATGGCGGTCTGGAGCAATGGAGATGCTTCCTTGCATCGCCTTGCGTTCGGCAGTAATTAAGTAAAGTTGGATGTATCGCATTCTGCGAACATGACAACAGCCGAGTGACAAGTTTAACACGGGGTTACAATGAACAAAACGATGTTTTTGGCAAAGATTCATCGGGCGGTGATTACGCACGCCGACCTGGAATACGAAGGAAGTGTCAGTATCGACGAGAGCTTGTTGGAAGCTGCGGGTATTCAGGAATACGAAGCTGTGCATATCTGGAACCTTACCCGAGGCAGCCGTTTGATGACGTATGCACTCAAAGCCCCGCGTGATTCAGGCGTGGTTTGCGTTAATGGTGCCGCTGCACATCTCAATGAGCCTGGTGACAAAGTGATTTTGGCGACCTTCGGCCAAATGGATGCGGATGAAGTGCTGGAACATAAGCCCGTGGTGGTACGAGTGGATGCCAACAACCGCATGATTGGACGCCAATCCGAGAGGCCAGGGCCCATGATGCCGAAAGCACTACACTAAATCGTTGGAGAAGAGTACAGTTCGCCGCTCTTTACGCCTTGTGAGATTGTGGCGATTGGCCGGGGTGGCGGAATGGCAGACGCGGAAGACTTAAAATCTTCTATCGATAACTCGATGTGCGGGTTCGAGTCCCGCCCCCGGCACTCGTTGTAGTTGAGTTCTTGAGGTGGTTAGGTAAAGGCAACCAGCTTGGAGAACTCGCGATAGCGTGAGTCGATATCGTTGCGTTTGATAGCATGCAATCGAGAGGCTCCCACGCCTTCGACACCAAAGGATGCCACGGCTGAGCCGTAGATCACGGCTTGGCGCAAGACCTCAGGCGAGGCTGAGCCATGAAGGGCAACCCAGCCAATAAAGCCCCCTGCAAAACAGTCTCCAGCGCCTGTCGGATCGATAACTTGTTTAAGAGGGTATGCAGGAGCAAAAAAGATCTCGTTATCATGAAACAACAAGGCGCCATATTCCCCGCGTTTGATAACGACAGTGGTTGGTCCCATGGAATGCATGATGCGGGCGGCTTCAACCAGGTTGTAGGTGCAAGCCAGTTCACGGGCTTCTTCTTCATTGATGACAAGAACATCCACCCGTTCAAGTGTTTGACGTAATTGGGGCAACGCTCCTTTGATCCAATAGTTCATGGTATCCGCAACGACCAAGGTTGGTTTTTTGACCTGTTCTAAAACGGACAGTTGCAATGTGGGATCGATGTTGCCCAAGAGAACAAACTCAGAATCCCGATATGCGTCTGGCAATACGGGGGAAAAGTCTGCAAAGACGTTGAGATCGGTCCGGATCGTTTCTCTGGAGCTGAGGTTACTTGCGTAACGTCCTTCCCAGTGGAAGGTTTTCCCTTCGCGGTGCTCAAGGCCTGTAAGGTCGATGCCTCGTTGGTGCAATTGGTCAAGTGTGGCCGACGGGAAGTCCTGGCCTACGACGGCGACCAAACGCATCGGTGTAAACAATGCCCCAGAGAGAGCGGCATACAAGGCTGCTCCACCCGCAATGTGAGGGTGCTGGCCACACGGTAGGTGCAGGGTGTCAAATGCGACGGAACCGACGACGAGTACAGGTGACGACATGGCAAGCCTGCCCTCGTAACAGAGCTACGAGGAGGTTTCAAGCTGGATCGTGCAGGATTCGTTTGGGCTGAAAACACCTTCAGGCCATCGCGATTTCACCACAAATTACCTCTGTATGTGCTCCTGTTGCGGCAGAAATCGTGCCCGGACGGCCCGACAACGTCTCATTGGCCAAGATGGCAAACGCCATGGCTTCTTTGGCGTCCGTCATGCGTGGGTCCGGATGGATGGTTACCTCGATATCCAATGTCGCTAAAAGCGACTTCAGACGCGTCATCAGTGTGGGGTTGCGGACACCGCCCCCACTGACAAGGACGCGCTTGAGTGAGGGTGTGCTTGGTAAGACAAAACAACGGTAGGCTTCTTTGATAGTTTGTGCAGACAGTTCGACTGCCGTTCTTAAAAGATCCACGAGGGCATACGACTCGAAATCAGGGCTATCCAGCATGTTTCCCCATGACGTATACCCTGCACTTTTAGGTGGGGGCTGTTTGAAGAAGGAATGGTCAAGCCAACGTTCAAGTACAGCCGTCAGTACGTGGCCTTGGGATGAATAACGCCCATCAAAGTCGATGGCGGTATTGTTTTCAGGAATACGAGCAGCGAGTGTGTCGATCCAATGATTGGCCGGGCCGGTATCAAAGGCATAGAGCGAGGCGCGAGTTTCTCCGAGAACGGTGACGTTGGAGATGTTTCCAAGGTTATGAAGTGCAAGAGGCTTGGGCTCGGCTTTAAACATGAGATAGTCAGCCAAGGGCACTAAAGGAGCGCCATGGCCGTTTGCTGCCATGTCACGTTGTCGAAAATTACCTATGGTGGTGATGCCCGTATGGTGTGCGATGACAGAGGGAGATCCGATTTGCAAGGTTGAGCCTGGATGTTCTGTAGGAGGAACATGCACCAGCGTTTGACCATGGCTGCCAATGGCATCGATGCGTTCACGGGCGATATGATGTGTTTTTAGAAACTGATTGACTGCAGAAGCAAACGCTTCGGCGACAGCGACATTCAGTATGCATACATGCTCCGCTGAACCTTGTCGTGCTGTTAGCAAACGTTGCCGCAGGTTTGAAGAATAGGGGACGTAGTCGGTTTCTAGCAAATCGATATCAAGCGTGGGGTAGCTCCCCGCGATGTGGACCATGGCAATATCAATGCCGTCCATGCTCATGCCAGACATCAAGCCAATAAGGGTGCGCTCCTTTTTTTGGAGAGTGGCAATGAATCGCTCAAGAGGTTGCATGAAAAATCAATTGTTCGAGCTCTTCCATCACGTGATCGCCTCCTTTGGCTTGCGTCACATAGCTGGCCAATCGCAGGGCTTCAGGATGGGCGTCGTTTACTGCGCAGCCCAGTCCCACACGTTGAAACACCGCACCGTCACCAAGGCCATCACCCACGTAGCACATGGCATCAAAAGGCACCTGAAATGTCGTTGCGATCTCGTCCAATGCGGACACTTTGTCTTTGACGCCCATCCAACGCGTGCTCAAGCCAAGCAACTCCATCCGTTGTTTTGCCGATAAGGTTTGGTTGGCCGAAAGAGGGACGATCGGCAATCCTCGTGCTTTCATGCGTAGAATGGCCTCGCCATCACGGACGCTGTAGCGTTGGACCCAGCCGATTTCTGGCCCTTGCCACCATGTGCGAGCGTCTGTGAGCGTGCCATCCACGTCCAACGCTAAGAGCTTAACGTTAGGAAATGTCATAGGCATGGCGATGAGAACTCAGTGACGCTTTTCATCATAAGGAGCTCGCTCGATGTGTAGCCGGAAGTATTTATGGTTACGCTCGATAAAGAGTTCAACATAACTGCCTACAGGGCCTCTCAGGCGAGATACTACCTGCTCTAGAGTTAGATGCTGCACTTCTTCACCATCCACTTGCAAGATACGATCTCCTTGCTCAAGTCCGGCCTTGGCCGCAGGTCCATCGGGAGGTACGTCGACGGCGCGTAAGCCATAGGCTTGAGAGAATCGAAACTTGGCATGAACACCACCCTGCCAGTCACTGGTTGCACAGTGACTCAGGCCTATAAGCCCTCCACATAACAACGCGCCCATGGTCATGCGTACAAGAGTCATGATTCCTCATCGCCCGCATCGTTTGGAAACATGGCTGGCACAATAATACGAAGTATAGGCCGTGTTAATACAATGCCATCACCAATAATCTCAATCGGAACACGGAAGATGTGGGGATAGTCAGGAGCCGATGGCAGTAGCGTATTTTCAAGTGAGATACTAAAAGTGAACTCCACCCCTGGGCCCACATCGACAAAGGTGTCAGGCATTCCGTTAAAGGGCGGGCGCAGGTCTTCACGTTCTGGGATGGCGACATCTGGGGGCGAAGTCGCAGAGGTTGCCTCGATGGAGGTTACAAATCCGATGGGATCGTCAATCACCTGAGCATACACGTGTGAAAAGCGTAAGCCGTTGACTAAGCTGACAACAGCATCCACTAACGTATCCGACATTCCCGAGCCATTGCTTTTGATATCGAAGACCAGAGGGCATACATCACCGATGGGTGGATTGCTTTCGCCATCCAGGCCTGTTGGGCATGTGTCGTCCGTTGGCTTCATCACAGCATTCGTGGACATCGCCAAAAGCTCGGGTGTGCTACGTATGGTAGGGTCGCTTACAATGCCTATGGCAAAGACATCAAGCGTATTCAAAGCAGTGATGGCTTCAGCTAGACTATGGGTATCTGGAAATACTTCTTCGTAGTCCTCTGGAGTATGAAAGGACGCATCGGTTGCTTGGATAACAACATGCAACGCTTTTTCTCGAAACCCTACGCCACCTAGTGTTCCACCTCCTGTAAGCGCTGGACCCTGATAGGCTTTGATCAGTGTCTGATGGTCATGAACGTACCCTTCGCCTGTTGCAATTTGCCACAAGGCTTCTATGCCTGATTCAGGGTAGTCGCCGCCGTGTCCGAGGGGACTATCCAGCTTGGCCACCGCTTGCTCCACGCGAGTCAAACTGCTGCTGACCGCGGTGTGTAGTGTATAAGGACGGTCTGTGGCTATCCCGAAATTAAGGCCAGGGAAGTCTTCGAATTCTGCAACTCCAAAGGATGAGTCCTCGATGCGTGCACGAATCTCAGGGATAATGCGTGTCGTCAGCTCGGCCTGGAGGTTATCGATCTCTTCGTAAAAACTACTGGTCGTGTCGATCAGAAATACGATATCTGCCGAGGTAGGAACGGCGCGTGCATGAAGCGCTTGGACCAGGGGTGGTGCGCCATAAGGCAGCACCACATCGATATCGGCATAGGGTAACTGGGGCTCAGGGCCACGGACTGCGGCATCAGACGCATCCGACAAAGAGCCATCATGGCTGGCATCAAGGCCGCTGTCAGGGAGGGTAGGGCCCCCCGGGCGCTCTGCTTTTCCGCAGCCAAGGAGGAACAAAAGCGTGCTCAGAGCCAGGACACGGAATCGGAAGTGCCTTGCCATTCCTATAGCTTACGGGGAAAAACGCTGGCTGTCTTTCTCTTAGAAGGCTACCCTGATGTTTGACACCCTCGGGTGAGCCGCTACGATAAAAACAGGCTGGGTGCCTGCATGCATGCAGGCGGAGGAGCACATGTCACATGTATCAACTCGTCATTGTAGATGACGAGGGCAAAACGATGGTGGTGCCTTTGTTCGATGATGTCGTGACTATCGGACGTAAGGAAGGCAATACTATCCATTTGCCTGAGCGAAACATTTCGCGTTTTCATGCCAAGCTGACTCGGATGGATGGCCAATTGCGCGTTGAAGATTTCAGCTCCTATACAGGTGTCATCGTCAACGGCAAACGCGTTCACGGAAAAGCTGTTCTTAGCGCAGGTGATCGTTTGACCATAGGGGACTATCGCATGGTGTTGCAGATGGACCCTGATCTCCATGCGGCACATGCTCAGTCGGCCCATGGCCGTATCACGGTGCCTGAAGTTCCTTTAGGTGGCGCACTTCCGGAGCCATTCCAAACCATGCCGGATATCAGGCCGCGTTCGTCGTTCAGCGCTCACGAAGAGCGTGCCACGGCTCCAGATCCCATGTTGCCTATGACGCGCCTTCCTTTGGTGGTGGCGTTTGGGATTATTGTGACTGCAGCGATGTTTGCAGGACTGATGGTGTACAACGCGTATCAAGATCGCCAACGTGTGGCTCATGAAACGACTGCAGGGACAGCCATGATCGAATCGGGGCAGCAGTTTTGGGGAGCGCTACGAGACTGCCAACAGGCGCTTCAATCGCAAGATTATGCGCATGCGGTGGCGTTTGGGCATAAAGCGCAAGAGCTTCGTCCCGATAACGAGCAGGCGCAGGCATGCCGCGAAGCGGCCGTGCGGGCGCAACAAGAACAATTGGCCTTTGAGCAAGGAAAGGCCATGTTTGAAGCCGGTCGTATCGAAGATGCGTATGCGCACTTCCAACAGGCGCTTGGTGAAAGCAGTGCGTTTTGGAGTCATAACGAAGTGATCGAAACTGCACGGCAGTACGCAACGTTGCGATTGGAGCAAGCTCAGAAGCAGTTACGTACCAGCCCTGAGATTGCGCGCAGTGTTGTTAACGAAATCCTTTCCATGCATCTGGCGCCTATTCATGTTCGTAACGAAGCACAAGCTCTTAATGACAAACTTCAAGGGAGCAAACCAAAAGCTCCGAAGCTCGTTGTGGCTGAAGCAAGCCCTAAGCCGTCTTCTTCACCCGAGGCCAGTCTCGTCACTGCAGCCACGACAGCTCAAGCGCCTGCTCCGCCGCCACCAAGCGCTACGCAGCCTGTGCCGCCTTCGCCAGCCCCGGTGGTGGTGGTTGCTGCCAAAGAGACGGAGACAGCGGCTACGGGGCTAGCGGCTGCAAGGGTGTGTTTGGAGCGAGGGGACAACGCCTGTGCGCTTTCTGCGCTTCGACGGGCCAGCTCTCCGGCTGAACTTGCGCTCCGGATTGCGACATACCGCCAGATGGGCAATACCGAGGCGGCGATGCGGGACATGGAAGTGTACATCCACCGATACCCCACCGATACCCGGGCAATCGAGTATCGGGAGTTTATCCGTTTGCGCAATGGTGCCCCAGCGCCCTGACAAGGTGGTGATTTGGTTGACATGCCCCTACAGTTGAAAGATACTGTCATAACTTCTGCACTGTTTGAGACAGACGAATCATGCCTGAGTTTGCAGCACTCCGCTGCTTTGAGCGACGCCTTTTAGTAGTTATTGCCCTTCTATTGGGGGGCTTGGCAATGCTTCCTAGCGTTGCGCAGGCGCAAGCGGGCAAGCTTAACCAAGGCGGCATGGATCTGCATTTATTCCGCCCAGCCGTCGATTCCAAAGGTCATTTTTCCGTCAACGGCAGTGAGATCTTGGGCCATCTCGACTATAGCTTCGGGCTAGTTTTGGATGGTGGCTTTGGGATGTTGCCCTACCGAGGCTTTGTCAACGATGCAAGCCGTCCTTCGGCCAATGCCGAGCGGGAAGATCGCATCGTCGATGCCCTGCTTACAGGGACCTTTCATTTGAACTTGGGGTTATTCAATTGGGGCGTGATCGGCATTCAGCTTCCTGTCCAAGGGGTAGGTGGCTCGAACATCACCGTTCCTGGCGTATACAACGATGGGGCTCGAGGCCTGAACTACCAAGGCTTAGGCAACATCGCATTTCATGCCAAAGTGCGCATGTTGCGCTCGGACCGTGATGCGGTCGGTCTTGCTGCGTTGCTTAACGTGGGCCTTCCCACAGGTTCCCCCGAAGAGTTTGCGGGCGATCCAGGCGTCTCTTTATGGCCCAGCCTGGCGTTGGAGTGGTGGCCCGTACGCCCGGTGCGCTTGGGTGCCAACGTGGGTTACCGTTACATCTCTGGGGATGGAGCGTCTTTTCCCATTGCAGGGCGAACGGATCCCACAGCAACCAATGCGATTACTCCGGGTATCACGGATGCAGGCCACACGATTACCTATGATGATCTCATCACGTTTGGAGTGGGCGCCAGCTTTCGTATTTTCCCCCCAGTGGATCTTGTGGCGGAATTTTACGGCAACCAAATCTACAACCAAATTGGCGACAGAGGCGCGTTGGCCATGGAAACGGTCGGCGGGTTAAAGATCTTCGTCGAGCGTAACAGCTACCTCATGATTGGTGGCGGCATTGGCATTCCGAACGACGGGTTTTCAGCGCCCAAAGCGCGTGCCATCGTCGGATTTATCTTTGAGCCTTCCGTGCGCGATCGTGATGGGGATGGCATCAAAGATGACATCGACAAGTGCCCCGATGAGCCCGAAGACTTCGACGGTTTTGAGGACGAAGACGGCTGTCCCGATCCTGATAACGACAAAGATGGCATCTTGGACGTGGATGATGACTGCCCGCTTATCCCTGAAGACAAAGACGGCGATCAAGATGAAGATGGCTGTCCGGAGGGTGAAGAGGGTGATCGCGATGGTGATGGCATCCTGGACAGTGTGGATGAATGTCCTGACGAGCCCGAAGATTTCGATGGGTTTGAGGATGAAGACGGCTGTCCCGATCCTGACAACGACAAAGATGGCATCCTAGATAAAGACGACATGTGTCCCAACGATCCTGAAGACAAGGATGGCTTTGAGGATCAAGACGGCTGTCCCGATCCCGACAACGACAAAGATCGGATTCTGGATGTCGACGATGCGTGTCCCAATAAGCCCGAAACCTATAATGGATTTGAAGACGAAGACGGCTGTCCTGACAAAGGCAGTGTCATCGTGGAAGAAAACCGCATTCTAATCTTGGAAAAGATTTACTTTGAAACCAACAGTGCGGAAATCCAAAAGCGCAGTATTCCTATTGTGGATGCACTTGCCGCCACTCTGGCAGGCAATCCACAGATCAAGAAAATCGAGATTCAAGGCCATGCAGACGAGCGTTCCAGCGATGCCTACAATATTCGGCTTACCAAAGCGCGTGCAGCGTCGGTTCGAGAGGCGTTGGTAGATCGTGGAATAGACCCCAATCGAATGAGGAGTGCGGGTTATGGTGAGCGTTGTCCGGTGGATCCAAAGCACAATGAAGCTGCATGGGAGAAGAATCGCCGGGTGGAATTCAAGATTCTTGAAACGGATCAAGGGCCGACGAACGTACAGGTGGTCTGCCCGGCTGGTCGCAGTTTAATGCCTAAATAGTATAATCCATGTCTAAGACTGAGTTCGCAGAAGTAATCCAAGCGGCAATCCTATCGCTGCCACAGGATTGCAAAGCTTGTCTACGTGTGGTGGAAGATCCTGATTTGGAAGACAGTGATCGCATGGCTGTTGCAGGGGCCTTGCTGCATGTGCTTTCAGGTGCAAACGTGATTCCCGGCATGCGAGGATTGTTGAGCTATGTGGACGATGTATTGGTGTTGCGTTTGGTGTTGGAGCGCATTACCCAAGCTGCACCTGAGGTGATGGCTCGTCACGGTGAAGAGTTTCCAGAAGTTCTGGGGTGCATGGCAGAGCAGCTTGCCGTAGCCAGGGCCTACCTTGGCGATTTAATGCGTGTACTTGAGCACGCTGCCGGTAGTGTCACTAAGCTCAACTACCATGGGCACGCGGCGACCGATTGTGTCACCGATCCTGAGGGAGCCACATGGTTATATGACACGGTTCAGGAAGCCATGGTGGATCAGTTTGATTTTGATGAAGAAGAGGTGGCTCGAGAGACTAAAAATATCGAGCAAATCCGTGCGCCGTTGGCTCAACGCGCCAGCATGTTGGGGGCCTAGGCTATTGGGTGCAAACCCTGTGTGTGTGGCTTTATCTGCACACAGATGGATTTCGGGTTAGAATATAACGAAGGGGAATCCGTCGATCTTAATAGTTCTCGTGAGCACCCAATGAAAATCCTACGATTTCAGGCATTATTTGTATTTTTTTCCGCTATGGCTGTAATTTCGGGGAAAACTCCAGCACAGGCTGAAAGCCGGGAGTTCACCCCCCAAGAGCAACAACTCCTCGACAGTGGTAAACTGGTCAAGCGAGAAGTAAGTCGGCAACGCGGGAGCCAACACTTTTTTGGGGGCACAAGTTGGCAGGTCATCAATGCCAATCCTGACCAGGTCTGGAAAGTGATCAACGATGAGCGCACCTATGGGCGCCTCTTTCCTCATGTGGTCAAGGTTAAGCTTCTTTCCAGACAGGGCGACACTCGCACGGTGTACATGGAACATGCATCAGGGCCGTTTCATGTCAGTTATGCCCTTAAAGGCCACTCGGATAATAAACGGCGTGATTTGACGTTTGAGCTTGATAACTCTCGATCGTGGGACATTGAATCGGCATGGGGTTTTTTCACTGTACGCCCCTATGGCAACGGTAAGTCCATTTTAGCGTATGGCGTTATGCTGGACATTGGTCCTGGGCTTTTGCGAGGATTGCTTCGGGAAAAAATTCGCGGATCCATGCTCCATATTCCACGTGATGTGCGCAAATACATCCAAAAACGTTACCCTCCTCAGACTGCATAAACAGCCAATAGTTGGGTCCATTCTGGAATTTTGTTAAAGTCATCCTTGATGGATCTCTATAGCGTGGCAAAGCGGTTATCTAAGCCGTTTGTATTTACCGCTGACAATCGTCACAAGGCTCGCACCATCAGTGAACACGGGATTATAGGGGACGGTTTTTCCAGTGCATTGGTAGGCACCGATGGTGTGATCGATTGGCTTTGCTTTCCTCGGTTTGATAGCCCGAGCGTGTTTGCAGCGATTCTTGATCGGGACAAAGGTGGCTTTACGTCAGTGCAGCCTGTGGCTTCAGGGTTTGAGACCGTGCAGCGTTACGATCCTGACACCAATGTTCTTGAGACCCTTTTTCAGGTGGCAGGGCAGGGAGTGTTTCGTGTGACGGATTTCATGCCCTGGACCAATGATCCACGTGCATCGATTCATGAAGTGCACCGCCGCATCGACTGCATGGAAGGTAATGTTAACCTTCGTGTGATTTTTAATCCGCGGTTTGAATATGGCAAAGCTGAATCCACGCTGACTTTTTATGACGATGGCGTGTTGGCCGAAGGTCCAGATCATCAAAAACTCGTGGCTGTCATTTCTGGAAAGCCTGCCTGGGCAAAGCGTCAGGAAGGTGGTGTCGAAACAGAGTTTGTATTGAAGCCACGCGAAACCCGTTGGATGGTGCTTTCATGGGGAGCGCCACGCCCGGAGCCCATTGCGGCATACCGTTCTCATGAGCATCTACGTGCGACACGCCATGCATGGCGTGAATGGGCAAGACAACTGCAATACGATGGCCCATGGCGTCATCATGTGTTGCGTTCGGCGTTAGTGCTCAAGCTGATGCAATATGCACCCACAGGTGCCCTTGTTGCAGCTCCCACGACGTCCCTTCCAGAATGGATTGGAGGTGAGCGTAACTGGGACTACCGCTATACGTGGACCAGGGATTCTGCCATGGCGGTGCGTGCTGCAAACCTAATGGGTTATCTGACGGAGGCACGGGACTTTTTTCATTTTGTGCGGGATGTTGTGGACTCGGGCATAGGGTTGCGTGTCATGTATTCTGTAGATGGTACATTGGTTCCAGATGAACAATCCTTAGGCCATCTTGCGGGGCATCGTGGCTCTGCTCCGGTGCGGATAGGAAACGGCGCTCGGGATCAAATGCAGCTCGATGTCGTAGGCGCATTGTTTGATTGTGCGTATCTGTATGAACAGGTTGGGGGAGTGTTTACCCTGCGAGGCTGGCGTAACATGAAACTCATCCTCGATAAGCTGTGTGAGGTTTGGCATAATCCAGACGATGGTATTTGGGAGCCTCGCATTGGTCGCAGACACAATGTGCACTCCAAATTAATGAGTTGGCTTGCATTCATGCGTGCAGAGTCAATAAGCCAGCGTTTTTCTGACCCGGAGTGTGGTGCGCGTTGGCATGCGACAGCCTCGCAGATTCGTGAAGAAGTCTTATCGCAAGGGCTTGATGCATCCAAGACACGGTTTGTCAATGCATACGGTCAAGATGTCCCCGATGCAGCGCTCCTACTTGTTCCTATCCATGGCTTGATTACTCCGGATAACCCTCTTTCCCGTAACACCGTCCAATGGATTCGAGACACACTTCAGGCAGGTCCCTTTCTATACCGTTACCTCACTCATGATGGTGTGCCAGGTCAAGAGGGTGCATTCGTGTTGTGTGGATTTTGGCTTGCCGAAGCGTTGGCTCTGGAGGGCCGGCTTGATGAAGCTCAGGAAGTCTTTATGGCACACGTGGAAGCTTCCAACCATTTGGGACTGTTGTCTGAAGAAATCGATCCCACAAGTCGTGAGCTTTTGGGGAATTTCCCTCAAGCATTTAGTCACTTGGGTCTTATCAATGCTGCCAAGCGTATTGATCTGGCCATTCGTTTGCGTGAAGAGGGCTCTACGGCATTGCCGCGTTTTGCCGGCATTGCGTTAAATACTGAAGGAAGAATTTAACGTGAATAAACACGAATTTCAAGAAGCGTTGCTAAACGTCATGGAAGCCAAACAACACTGGGCATGGTCTGCATTTGGCGAAGGCCTTGTGCCACGTGAAATGCTTCATCATCACTTCGAACAAGAATATGCGACGTATGTCCGTGATTTTCCGGTGCTTGTGGGACGTGCCTACGTGCAATGTCCCATTGCTGAAGTGCGTCAAGAACTTGCTGCCAATTTATACGAAGAAGAAACAGGCGGCATTGCAGCAGGGCGCCCGCATCCAGAACTTTTTTTAGAGTATCCCAAGGGGTTGCATATGGACTTGAAGCGATTTCACCATGTGGAGCTCCTGCCAGAGGCTTTGAGCTATCGAGGTTTCATTGATCATGCGACACAGAACCAGGGATGGGAAGTTGCCACAGCGATTACCACATTGTTTATCGAGGGCACGCCCTATGACCGAGGCGAGCTTGAGTCAAGTGCGCCTAAACGGCCTGTCCCAGCGTTGGAGCAACATCCGTTGGTGGTGCATTATGGATTGCCTTTGGAATCATTGGCATTAACCAAAGCACATCGGCAGGTGGAAGGCGGGCATCGAATTGGGGCCTGGCGGATCATTTTGGACCATGTGAATGACTCACAGCGTCAGAATGTGGTGACACAGATGCAAGTGGCATTAAAGCAGTGGTTATTGTACCGAGATGCTGTCGCGGCTATGTGCGGCCTCGTCAAAGACTCATCTGGCAAGCCAGCTTTAAATACAACGTAATTTCATAGTGCAATAGGCTCTAGCGAGGATATTCCATTGGGCAATAGTTTGGTATGCTCCCGATGGCATTCGAGCTGGTATGTCAATCGCTGGGGGGAGGACGCCATGAGATTGGGTAGAGCGATCATCGTCGTGCTTGCTGGAGCGTTGTTTATTGCAGGGAGCTTGAAAGTCGTTGACACTCTCGCTCAGGATTCAAAAGCGCAGTTGCGTGGAGGCGGCAAGGGACCGCATGGCGCACTCGAAGAGGACAAACAGCAAGCCATGCTTACGCCATGGCTTAAGCATGTCAGAGAAGTTTCTGTGCCACGAGGGGTTGCCCCAGGATTTTGGCAAAGTCTTGTCCCTTTAGACAATCCAGGCACTGCAGTGCAAGTCGCATTAGGGCAGAAATTGTTTTTTGAGCCTAAGCTCTCCAAAGATGGAACAGTGTCATGTGCGACCTGTCATGACGCAAGCCGAGGATTTGCAGATCAACGCAATACTTCCGAAGGCATTCGTGATCAAATTGGCCAGCGTAATGCTCCTACCACCATGAATGCTGTTTTCTTTCAAACGCAGTTCTTGGATGGCCGCGCAATTTCATTAGAAGATCAAGCAAAATTGCCCATTATTAATCCTATTGAAATGGGCATGCCGGATGGTGAAGCCGCTGTTCAAGCGATTGCGGGAGATCCGTCCTATCAAGCAGAGTTCAAAGCAGCTTATGGACGTGCGCCCAACTATGACGATGTAGGCCGTGCGATTGCAGCCTTTGAACGTACGTTAATCTTCATGGATGCTCCGCTGGATCGATTTCTTAAAGGAGATCGCAACGCCATTAGCGAAGATGCTCAAGCAGGTTGGGCACTCTTTAATGGTAAAGCGCGATGTGTCAGCTGTCATCAAATGAGTAGTTCCAGTCCGCTTGGCTCGGATAACCGGTTTCACAATATTGGTGTCTCTGCTCGGCACCAGGATTTTGAAAAACTGGCTGTGAATGCATTTAAAAGCCTTGCCAAAGACAGTTCGCAGGAAGCGATAGATCGCCTTGCGTTAGAAACTAACCTTTCTGAGTTAGGTAGATTTGTGGTCACTCGTAACCGTGCTGATATCGGAGCATTCAAGACATCTCAACTGCGAAACGTAGGTGTGACGGGGCCTTACATGCACGATGGTTCTTTAGCGACGCTGTGGGATGTTGTGGATCATTACAACAAGGGGGGAGAGGCTAATCCTTTTTTGGATGGCGGTATTGAG
The DNA here is from genome assembly GCA_964640175.1 of uncultured Polyangiales bacterium. GTDB lineage: Bacteria > Myxococcota_A > Polyangia > Polyangiales > JACKDX01. The sequence continues at coordinate 18,600 of CAZXFW010000013.1, forward strand.
CCGTTGGCACTCACAGACACGGAAGTCGATCAGCTTGTCGCTTTCATGTTCAGCCTTACCGACGACCGACTGGCTAAGCAGAATGAAGTGGAATTGGCACATCAACGTACGCTGGCAGCCAAGCAGCGGCCGTTTAAGGATATCAAGGCGGCTAATCGTGAAATCTTGCCTTTCGAGGCGCGAATGAAAGGAGGCAAGTAAGATGACGACTCGCAAAAAACCACTAGGCGTAAAGAGCATTGAAACCCGCCACTATGAAGAGCGGGCTGAGCTTTTTGCCGCACTCAAATCACTCGACCGTCGTTCTTTTATGAAGGTGTCTGCTGCAGCCATGGGCGCTGTGTTGGCCAAAGGCATACTTCCGCCTCATTCGTTTCAGCCGGTGACGGTTAAGGCTCAAGGGAAAGGAACAGAAAACTCAGGGTTTACCTTTGCTTATATTTCAGATTCGCATTTGTATGAGCGTAAGCTCAACGAGCGTTTTATCAATCAGCTATTACGTGCCGTGGATGACATCAATGCCATGGATCCTCAGCCGGACTTTGTTCTGTATGGAGGCGATCTTGCTCAGCTTGGACAACCCGCGGAGTTAAAGATGGGCGCTGAAATCCTCAAACACGTCAAAGCTCCGTTACGCATGATGGTGGGTGAGCATGATTGGTATCTGGACATGGGTGAGAAGTGGCAAGAGCTTTTTGGCAAGCCGACCTATTCATTTGATCACAAAGGCACCCATATCGTGGTGCTCAACAGCGTGGTCGAAAAAGATTTTTGGACAGCACGCAAACTTACGCCCATGCAGCGCATGCTAACTGTGGCAGGGTTGGATAACAGTGTGCAAAGCCCGTTTAGCGTAGGAGAAGTGCAGCGCGCATGGCTTAAGGAAGATTTGGCAAAGGTGCCCAAGCATACCCCCTTGATCGTGTTTTCCCATTCGCCGTTGTACAAGCTTTATAAGCCGTGGAATTTTTGGACAGACGATGCGGATGAAGTTCAACAACTGTTGAGGCCGTTTCGTTCTGTTGCAGTGATTCACGGGCATACCCATCAGGTGCTCACTAACCGCATTGGTAACATTCAGTTCCATGGCATGCTGTCCACAGCGTGGCCTTGGCCCTATGCCCCTGAGGGTATTCCTGCGCTCACTGTCCAAATGGGAAGGCCTGATCCTTTCAATCCGCACGATGGCTTGGGAGATGGTTCTGTGTCAGTGCATCCTGACGGCATGGTCGATAAGCTTTACAACTTGTGGAACCGAAACCCTATGACGGTTTCAAGCGCCTACCTCAAATCCAATGGCGCCAAAGACAAACCGGCCAGCCCAACCTTGAGTAGCTACTAAGAACCAGCCATGGAGAACCACATGACAACTCCTAAGAAACGACTGATGTGTTCAATGGGTCTTTCGTTGTTGCTTGCGTGTCCAACGTCGGAAACTAAAAAAGACGAAGCCAAAGAAGAAAGGGCGGCCCCTTCCAAGAAAGAAGTCGAGGTGTTGTTGTGTGACGGGAAGACCAAAACCGTCGTCACCACAGACACTCCGGGGACAACGATTGCGGGCGCACTGATGACAGAATGGCTTCGTAAAAATCCCAATGCGAATTGGGAATCAGAAGAGCGGGAGAGACACACCTTGCAGCCGGCTTCGGACAACAAAGAACTCGTGGGCGAAGTGAATGGACAAACGTACGGGAGAGTCACCGCGCAAGACGTTGCGTTATGGAAAGCAGAGACAGAGCGTGTGGCGGTTGCAGGATCTGAGGTGTTTCACAGCGCCGAGAAGTTAGGAAGCACGATAGGCGTCTCGTGTGACATGTGCCATCCACATGCTGCCAATACACACCCTGAAACCTACCCCAAGTTTCAAGTCCAGCTTGGACGTGTTGCACTGCTACGTGACATGATCAACTGGTGCATTGAGCACCCTGTGCGTGGCAAGCCACTTGCTTCGGACGATCCAAAAATGCGTGCGATGGAAGCCTATATTCTTGCACAACGGACAGGCAAGACTCTTCAGTACGGCAAGCACTGATTGCATGGGTGGCAGCCGCCGCTGTTCATGCCAGATATGGAGCCAAGTGCTTGAGTTTTGTTATTGAAATTGTTCATTAATTTCATGTTGCGCCGCCGAAAGAACCTGCTAACACCTCCTATGCTTCGTTGGGCGCTGCTGGGCATAGTGATCGGGGGGCTGGCGTGTCGGCAGCCACAAGACTCAGTTGATACAAAGACCAATTCTCAACAGAATACTATTTCGTGGGTCGTACACGAGTTTACGCCCCAACAGTCCGTTCCTGTGTACGGGTTTGAGGATCGCACAGGTGCATTGCGTGTTTTGAAAGAGACGACAGCTGCGCTGTATGTCTATACGGGGGTAGAAGCAGAGGTTTTGGGGCAATCCTGGCGGTTGGTCACAGAAGCGTCTCCTTCGGATACGCCGCCCGATCCAAGTATGTGGCGCTTTATTAAAGGAGATGCCCCAGGCACTAGTTCACAGACAGGGACGACATCTTGGAGCATCGCTGTACAAGGACGTGTTCATTGTCCGGTATTTTCTATTCAATCTCACGCGCGCCCATTTCAGGTGTCCCTTGAGGGAGTTTCACGAGCGACACTGCCACTTTCTGCGAATTGGCAACTTTGGTTTGATGAGTATGGTGAGCTTCGTTTAGGTTCCAGTGCATGCCAGCGCAATGTGCAACTTGCACGTGATTATATCGCCAAGCGGACTGCAGGGTTTTACACCACAGGATTGGCTGCAGCAGTGGCAGCGTTTATGCAGAAACATCAATCACCTTTTATGGTGTCAGACGATTCCACCAATCAGGTTAAAAAGGCCGCAGCCTATCAACTTCAGGCTCGTGGGTTACTTAACAAAGAGGGAAATGAGCTTTTGCCAGTTGATGAAGCCCTCTGGGCCGAAGTTGCCGCACGTGCCAGCCGTAGTCTAACTTCCTATACGTTCCATGGGCTTACTCAGGACCCTAATCAAGAGCTAAGCCGTCTTACCAACTCACAAGCGTTTGCCGAAGTGCTTCAAGAGACTCCGGCAAGCGATGGTTTCATTCAACTACAGCATCACGGACATATCTGGGTTCCGCTGATGACATTGCTTAATCATGGTAGGAATACTCAGGGACAAAGTTACCTTCAGGCTTTGATTTCTTCCACAGGACTGAACGTCAGTGACATGTCTCCCGGATCTATACGCGCCATGGATTTATTGATAGCGGATGGCGCTGTGGCCATGATGGGACAAAAGTATGTCGCAACGTTGCTTGGACAGGATGCTCTTCCCAAAGTGGCTCGTTGGGCAGGGTTGCTTGCTTCCTATTATGGGCTAGGTGACGCTGAGCGTGTGGCGCAGCAGTTTGAGTTGCCAAGTGTCATGGTCGCAGTGGATGATCGGCATCTGAACGTGGCTAGTTCGGGTGCAGGGCTCCAAAGATTCGCAGAAAGCTTTGTCCTTCCGCAGCTTGCGAACATTGAGGGTCTACGTGCGGTTGTTGGTGTGGGATCCGGATCCGGTGGGCTTGAAAGAATGATCTACGATCGATTTGGGACAGGCATTGATATTTTTGGTTCGGACCTCGATGAACAAGATAGCGAAGGCCGTCATTCTCTTGAAGTGGCACGAGAAGCGTTGGCAGACATTGTTCCTGCCTCACGAATCTTTGCAGCGGATATCCGAGATCCGCAAAACTTAGTGCAGCGCCTTCGCGAGCAATACAGGGAAGAAGGATTAAGTGATGCAGAAATTAATGATCGAGTTGCACACATGGCTGTGACCAGTGGATTTATCACGCATGAACCGCGATCGTTCAGTCCTTCTGAAGTGACTACCATGCTCAATGGATATGCAAGCTATATTCCGCATTTCATTTTGTTGGAAATTCCATTGGTGGACCCGGCAGTACATGCGCTTCAACCCGATGCACACTTCGGTGTCGAGATAGGGACATTCCATCTCGCTTCAGGGCAAACGATTCGTCCACTTGAGCAATGGTATTCGATCATTGCAGCGTCAAACTATCGAATTGTTGCTGAGGCATCGTTTAACAAGATCTGGAATCCAAACACCAACCGTTACGACATTCCGACGTATGTAGGGCTTCATCTTTCGACACAATAGCTCTGGACTTCTTCGAGCGAAAGTCTGGCACAGATTATGCTTAACGTTTGTGCAGTGCCTGACCAACTCAGGCCGTGCACATGAGAGTTATTGATGTCAACTACGTCTAATTTATTGAAACTATTGATTGTATGTGGACTGGTGGGCTGTGCGGTCGATGGGGCCGAAGGTGCCCCCTTGGGCACAGAGGACCCCAATGCCTTAAAAAATGGTGTCAATGGCGGCAGCCCCAATACCGTGATGATTGAGGTTCCCTATGAACGCCCTTCGGAAAGGCCCGGTTATGGGACGCCGATTAAAGCCACGGGCGTGCGGATAGGCGCTTGCACGGTACTGACGGCAGCGCATGTGGTGATGTCTGCCATGGATTATGCACCCCCTCCAGGCTCACCGACCAAGCCAGGGTGGCTGTTAAACTGGGCTCAAGCCAAGGTCTACAGCATGGTTGCAGATGGTGGACTGGATTATTCACGTATCGGCCAGGTGATTCCCAATGCGTTGGCTGTGCATCCTTCTGTTTGGGATCGAGAGGAAGTGTCGAATCAGTACAATCAACCCACTGTCGTACAAGGCGAATGGCCGCCGGTGGACAGCATGTTTGATATTGCAGTGCTCAAGGTTCTTTCTTTACCCAACCCCGGGACCAATCGACTGCCAACACTTGCAGATATGCCACCCATCCTTAACTCACAACTTTCAGTCGATGGAAATAAATTCGATCCGAACGATCGATGGCGTTACGTGATACGCCAAACGCAGTCTGTGAAGATGCAAGGCAGCTCAAAAGACGCTCCGTTTCCTAGTTTTTATACCGATGAAGTTCTGGATCAGGGAAACAGCGGTGGCCCCGTTTACACTCGAGGACTCATTAACAACTTGGATACCACCACGCTGTATGGGCTTCTCAGCGGGAACCGAGCTATTCTTTCTCGATCATTGCCTTTCTTTAGCCAGGTCACCGTGGCTGTACGGGTAGATGGTGCGGTTGCCTATAAAGGTATTCCAATTAAAACATGGATTCAGAGCATCAAGAATCAACACGAGACTGACCAAGCGTGTTTCCGGTTTCCTAACTAGAATGCTGATCGCGCTCTCGAACGATCAGCCATCCCACTAGGGCTAAGAGGAGCCACGTCAAAGCTGGCAACATGGGCTCATGGCGGCTGACTGAGCAACCGCTACTCCCCGCACTTTCAGGGCCGCCGTCTTTTCCTGCATCCAATGAGGGAGCCGCATCAGGAGGGGAGCTTGCGTCTGGATCGTCATCCCTATCGTCGGGAATCCCGTCATGATCTGAGTCAACTTTACACTCAGTTTCATAGCAAATCTGATTCAAATCTGTGCAGTCTCCATGAGCTATACACTCCACGCATACGCCAGGCGTTCCATGGGAAAGATCGCAGTGGGGCGTTAATTCTTCACAATCGTCATCATTAATGCAACCTGTGACACATGTATGAGAGGCTACGTGGCAGGCATCGCCGCTGTTGCAATCGCCGCGTTCAGTGCAGTCTACGCACATCGGGTTTGATCCACTTTCGTCACAGGCGTTCGTTGCGCCGCTTCCACTTCCCGTGCAGCCTGTGTCTGTATTGCCACTGGTGTCGTCTTGACAGCTTGCCACACAGGTGGTGCCACTCGACGTGTCACAGAATGGTGTACCTCCAGAACATCCTGTATCGGCACTTGTTCCTGTGGCATCATCAAGGCAGTTGGCGCAAACTCCTGGCTCGCCTTCGCTGCCTGTGCAGAGTGATGAGGTGCATTGCGAGGGGTACTCGCAGGGGTAGGCCAGGCTGTCAGGCTCACTCAGGCAGGAGCTATGACAACCATCTCCATCAGCATTACCGCCATCATCACAGCCTTCCCAGGGTTCGATGGTGTTGTTTCCACAGTAGACTGCTACAAGGCCATCCGATGTGGTGGGTGTTTGCCCGACATCTCCAAAGGAGCCGCAGTTGCCCGTTGCTCCGCCGTCCACCACTTTAATGCAGATGCCACTGCTGGTGCTCGCAGCTACTTTAACCCAGCCACCACTACCGCCTCCGCCGTCGTCATTCTGGTTGTTTCCGATGCCACCAGAGGCTCCTAGAGTTCCGTTACAAATGAAATTATCTGCCACCACTATAACACTGCCGCCTGCACCCCCGCCGCCTGCACTGTTACCTCCAAAGGTGCCATCATCACCGTTCGCACTGACCGTGCCTTCAATGGTGATGCTCGGTGCAGAAAGCACAAGGATGCCACCACCCGTACCGCCGCCAGCGCCGTTGCCTCGGCCACCGCCGCCGCCAGCGCCCATGGTAGCATCAGTAACACTGGCACTTCCGTAAGCACTTCCTCCAGTACTCGCTGTGCCAGCGCAGTTATTGTTAGGCGTTCCTACATGGCCCGCGCCTGCATGACCACCGCCACCACCTCCACCGCCTGCAACGGTAGCACCGCCTCCGCCGCCATTGGTTGACGGAGGTGCATCGCCTGGCTCACCTCCGGCGGCTATTCCAGCGCCTCCCGGATAGCCAGCGCCATCGGCATAGATACTTGAGGTTCCATCCACAGTGATAGAAACACGTGCACGCAAAAAGAGCCGGCCTGTGGTTCCCATGGTGTTGTATGGAGTTACTTGTAAGGTGCCGCCATTGATGACGGAGATGTTGTCGTAAACTTGTTCTCCATCCAGGGTTTGTAAGCCGCTATTGATGACAAGATCTTCTCCTACCAGGAAAGTTCGAGCTGTGTGTGTGTTGGGCCCACTAGAAGAAGGAGGCGTTTCTTTATCTGCAGTGCATCCTGCGATTACCAGTAGAAGAACGGTTGTAACGCGCTTTAAAATGATCGTCTGGTTCATCGAATAAACATTCTTTAATAAGCCACATTGCACACGTGGCTCAACATCAATTGTCAAATCATACGTCGATTTGACAGCACCTCGCAACTCTTAGGGATAGTTACAGGGGTTCTGATTCAGGGCAATGTATAGGTCGCGGCGGGGGGTAGTTCCAGCGTGGCTGGCGTAGAAAATCTTCCCCGCGTAATACACCGCCTTGCTTGATCAAGAGCTCTGCGATGGTGTCGCGAATGCTACGTGCATCGATATTAACTGCATTGGGCGCAAGGTGTTTGCGACGGAAGATGTCGTCACCACCTGTGGCAAGGAAATCCGAAGTGGCCACTGTGATGATTTCATGGTCTTCAATGACTTTGCCATTAGGCCGTTGAACCAAAATCTCTATAGAATGATGCTTGCATGATGCTTGTACTTGAACGCCGGCCAATGAGAGCATTCCACCTGCACTTTTGAGATTGCGCAACAACATGTCTTTGAGTTGGGTTCCTGTGAGTGAGATCAAGGCAAAGTTGTTGTCAAAAGGGTGCACTTCATAGAGCTTGCCATAGGTTAAAGGGCCTTTCGTTAAGTTAACACGCAATGCACCTGCATTGATGATGGCGAGATCGGCTTTGGGTTGGGCCTTGAGCATCATGTCGGTTACAAAATTTCCTAACGCAGACTCACGATTGTATTCTCGGCGCAGGGTTTGCTCTACGGTGACATTAAGTGAACGTTGCTTGCGTGAAGCCGCATACTCGATGGCAGGAGCAATCACTTTGAGGATGTGAGGGTCAGGATGTACTGGAGCGCCAGCGTAGGGCTCTGGTGTGCATGTTTCGCCACGAGACTCTTTGCAGATGGGTTGGGGAGGATAAACCTTTGCGTGTAAGACAGTACGGTGAGTTCGATCGATCTGTAGATCAACTCTGCCAAAGCCTCGTCCATTGGACCATGATTCGATGATTGGGACATGGTTGATGATGTGAGCGATGGTTTGGTGGGTATGCCCTGCTACAATCACGTTCACCAATCCAGGTTCAAGCGCACTTGCCACTTTAGCGATGGGTTTCCTCAAATCACAGCTGCTCGTATCAACGCTGTTTGTGACGTGATGACAAAGGCCTCCTTCATGTGCCAGCACAATAACGACCATAGCGCCTTGGTTTCGTAGCTTTTTGGCATAGTGCTCAATGCTTTTAGCAAGAGGAGTGAATCGTAGCCCCACAACATTGGCAGCGACAGTGCTTGATGGCGTATCCGTAGTGGTCACTCCAATGAGACCGATGTTCATGCCTCCGATGTGCAACAGGGCAGTTGGGTGCACGTTGTCCCAGGCCGGTGGATTTCCAGTGCTGGATTCCACCGTATTGGCGGCTAAAAACGGAAAACGTGCTTGCTTAGCGCGAGCTCGAAGTGCACCTCTGGGGTCGTCTTCGGGATGCTGTGCGCTGACTAA
>CAZXFW010000013.1:27117-63695 GCA_964640175.1 uncultured Polyangiales bacterium
GTATTGCAAGACAGGTTGGTCCCTAAAATAAGTGCGAGGGTTCCACTGAGGAGCGCCTTATGAATCGGTGTCATAGCGTTTAGACGCTATAACATCACAATCGGTAGGCGGCTGCCAAGGTGGCACCAAACCATTGGTCGACAGCTCCCCCTGCGACGTAAGGGTCACCGACCTCAGGATTCATGCTCATGAAGTAACGCTGCATGTCCAGGATGAGCCTTAACTCAAAGCCACCAATAAGACGGTATGCGGCACCAATGTCCATATCCAACGCGCCGGCGCTCATCCGAGGAAAAAAATCATCTTCGAGTTCGCCCGCACTGAGAACAAACCGATAGCCCAATCCTCCAAGTACAGACCAGTGATCATCTACTTCCCAACGCATACCCACACCAAGACGCATGTATTTGTAATCCACGTTAGGAATGTCTGCAGGCTTAGGCGTCAATGCATTGCCATGCTCGATTTCGAAGCTTTGGCTGCCATAACTTCCACTTGCCGTGAGGGTTAGCGCCCCAAGCGGAAGTCGACCAATGGCGCCGATGGAGTAGGCTTTCGCTGTTGTGGGAAACTCAACATCGGTGCCTTCAACGGATGAGTTAAGACCAATCGAGGTGGTAAACGATCCAGTCAGTCCAATGTGTGCCCAAAAGGTATCTGTGAAGTGTGCACCCGGAAACCAGGTAAGACCCGCATCAATCGCGAAGGCGGGAAACACACTGTACCCTCTGACGCTGTTAAAGATATTGTCGGTGTAGCTAAGGCTGCGAGAAAAGACACGCGGGCCTATCGAGGCATCGAGCGCCACATACTTGCCAGCACCGCTGTCGCTATCAGTCGTTTCGTCTTGTTCTGCTTCTTCTTCGTCCTCTTCCTCAGAGGATGACTCTTCGTGTTCTTCTTTCTCTCGTGCAGCCAAAGCCGCTTTCGTTCGCCGGGAAGGTAGTTTAGCGTTCTTGAGCTTCGGTGAAATACGTTCGGCCGTCACTTGAGCAGCTGAGCCAATGTTATCTTTGTTGCGGGTGACTCCCGTAGTCGCGATTACCGGCTTGCCATCTCTGCCGCTATGCGCTTCTGCATCAATGATATAAGCTTTCCCGTCTTTTCGCACGTGGGCAACGACGACAGCGTGTACTTTAAGTTCAGCGGCCAGCTGCTGGTAGTCTTCACTGCTTGTGGGGCTGTCGATCAGCGCTTCGGTTACGGCATCTACTTCGGCAGAAGGAAGCACGTCATGGCCCTGGCGCCTTAGGGTGTTTTCAAGTTGTGTACGAACTTTTGATGCCATGGCGCCGCGCACCCGAAGCACGGCCACACGTATTCCTGTGGGTTCTGCTTGCGGTTCTTCCTCTTCGACTTCGGCAGAATCCTCGCTTTGTTCAGATGCGGCATCGGTTCCAGCCACACTTACAGCGCCGCCCAATCGTTGCCACGAATTACGCTGCACTTGCTTGGTAAGAGCACGATGAGACGATGCGGTCCAGCTTGTGGATTTGATCAATTCACCGTTTTTCCCGTTTCGTATGGATACCTCAGCTGTCCAATTGCGTTTCTTTTTTGTGACGACACCTTCGACGTAGCCTTGAGCTTTCAGCTTTTTAGCAACTTTGGCAAAATCATCTGCTTCAGTCATCCGTAGCCCCATCTGTCGTGCAGTATCATCCATTGTGCTGGACTTAACTAAGTCGCATCCTTGGGCTTGCAACGTGCGGACAACTGCAGTCCTAACCTTGTCGTTTTGTGGTCCTAAGAATTCCATGACCACAAGGCGTTTGTTACAACTTTTAGCTAAGGCGATTGAGCTTGATGCAGACCAAGCGATCGTTACGAGAATGGCAAAGCATGACAACTTGATAAGAGCGGTTAAGCGTATCATGGCGATTCCGTTAGAGACTGTGCCCATGCTTCCATGCAGATGATTTCATCCTCAGTAAGCACAGGAGGGACTTGGGGCATCACTGAGCCGCATGCGGGAGAAGGGTGGAGTTTTTCAAGAATGTAAGATTCAGAAAGATTGGTTGAATCAACGAATTTTTTACCACTGCATGCGGGTGATTCAACATCCACAACCCGCTGAGCCAACGTTTTGCCATCGATCTCTTCATCGACAAGAGCAAGGCCGCCGCCTACAGCAGTTCCGTACGCTTCGGCATAATGGCAGCCCGCTGTTGAACAACGTTGGTCCACGAGTTCAGTCTGAATGTTTGTGAGCGCACAATCGTTGCTGGTGCCATCACCATTGGCTCCACCATCGAGTGGCCCAGCTTCAAGGAAAGCCTCCTTATTATTGAGCTTACCGGCACAACCAGCAAAACAGAGTAGGGCTATCCACCACGCCAAGCGCGTCATGGTTATAAGTGTAAGGGGTGGATGACATTGGGGTCAAATAGTGTTCCTTAGGACATGACTCTCATGGATTTTTGTTGGGCATTGGTCACGCCGCCTGAGACGATCAACGCCATGACAGTCGTACTGTCCAAGGGAAGAGCGGTGACATGTTCGCGCGCTACGATAAGCAAGTTGCCCGCAAAATTGTAGGATTGGGGCACATACACACCTACCTTGCCTTCAAGCTCCGGGGCGTCAAACGCTTCGCGTGTCAGAAAACCCATCATGGAGACGTTGGAGTCTTTGGAGACACGCACTAGCACTGGCCTGTCAAAGCTTCTGCGCTCTCCAACAAAAGCACTGATTAAATCTTTGATGGATGCGTATAGAAAACGCACAAACGGCATCCGTTGCAAAAGATTTTCTGCAAAACGCACAACGCGTCTTCCGACGACATTGGAAGCAACGAATCCAATAAACGTAATTCCTAACAATGTAATTAGAAATCCCAATCCGGGAATCGATATGTTTAGCAGTTTGTCGATCCCTGTGACGACAGCGTAGATTACATAAATGGTTAACGCTAGTGGGACGACGATAAGCAATCCCTTAAAAAAGTTGTTGGTAAGTAATTTCATGGTGGTCGTTGCTTTCTGGTTTTGGGGCTTGCCTTTTATCAAGACGTGATTATCTTGCCGGTATGTTTGCTTTTGATCCAATGTATTTAATGTTTTTTCTGCCCGGTCTTTTACTGAGTTTATGGGCCAGTGCTTCCGTTAAGTCCACGTTCAAGCGTTATTCTCAAGTGGCGGCTCGAAGTGGGCTTTCAGGCGCCGATGCGGCTCGAGAGCTGCTTCGTTATAAAAATGTCCTCGATGTTAAAGTGGAGCCGACCGAAGGGATGTTGTCCGATCACTATAATCCTTTTAGTAAAGTGCTCAAGCTTTCTCCAGAGGTATATTCAGGCAGGTCATTGGCGGCATTGGGAGTTGCTGCGCATGAAGCAGGCCATGCGCTTCAACATGCCACAGGTTACGGCCCACTGAAGTTCCGTTCGCTCGTAGTTAAACCAGCCATGATGGGTTCGAATCTGGGAATGATACTCAGTTCTATTGGCTTTCTGATGCAATCGACCGGCTTGATCTGGTTGGGTATTATTTTGTTTTCGATGTTCGTTCTTTTTACACTGATTACATTGCCCGTGGAGTTTGATGCATCAAAGCGGGCAGTGGCATCTCTTTACGAGCACGGAATGATTGCTGCAGATGAACGTGAAGGCACATGGCGTGTATTACGTGCAGCAGCACTCACGTATGTGGCTGCTGCGATCACAGCGGTTTTACAGTTGGTGTACTTCCTGATGCGAGCAGGGTTGCTCGGCGGCCGAAGCGACGACTAGCGATATGTTGGGGTATTCACCTATCACAGCATTGGGGGAGGAACCTCGACGCTGGATCGTATTCATTCACGGCATTTTAGGCAGACGTGCGAACTGGCGCGGCATTGGCAAGCGGTTGGTGCAACTGCGTCCAGACTGCGGCGCTTTATTGGTAGACCTGAGAAAGCATGGAGATTCGGTGGCTTTTGAGCCACCTCATACGGTAAAGGCTGCGGCTTTAGATATTGTATCCTTGGTTTCAGAGCTCAAAGCACCTGTTGAAGTGATTGTGGGGCACAGCTTCGGAGGCAAAGTGGCGCTTGCGTATGTGCAGCAGGTTTCGTTAAAGCCCAAACAGGTATGGACCCTTGATTCTGCTCCTGGACGAGTTCCCAATCCTTCGGAATCACAAGCCGCAGGCGTATTGCGGTTCCTTAAGCAAGCGCCTACGCAATACGCACAACGTGAGGATTTCATCGGATATGCCATTCAGGAAGGGATGTCTCAAGGCGTGGCAACATGGCTTGCGATGAATCTTCAACGGGATGAATCGCAGGGATTTGTTTTGGCGATCGACCTTGAAGCAATTGAAGGTTTGATGCGGGACTACGGATCGCAGGATTTTTGGCCACTGATCGAGGCTGAAGGCAGTGAAGTGGATATTCATCTTGTGATAGCGAATCGGTCTCAAACGTATGAGGAAACCGATAGAGCACGTGCCCAACGTATTGCGCAGACGCATTCCAATGTCCATGTGCACACGCTGGATACAGGTCATTGGCTGCACGTTGAAGAGCCGGAACAGCTTGTGGAACTACTCACGTTGGGTATGCGGGACGTGAAGTAATATCCAGCCTCCAATGATAAAAAACAGTACGGTTATCCCAATGCCTGTTCGCATGTCGTTTGACCACTGAGTGGCGAGGCCCAAGGTAAGTGGTCCTGCAAACGCAGTGAGCTTTCCCGAAAGCGCAAAGAGACCAAAGAATTCTGTGTGCCGAGCTTCAGGGACGAGATGGCTCATGTAGGAGCGACTTGCGCTTTGATTGGGGCCTGCAAATAACCCTATGACAATGCCAGCGATCCAAAGTTCTGTGCTGGATCTGGCAAACGCTGCTAAGAGAGTGGCTAGGCCGAGTGCCACTAGACTACACATGATTGTAGGTTTTGGCCCCAGACGGTCGTCCATGAAGCCAAACATGAAGGCGCCGATCCCAGCAGCGACATTGAGTGCGATACCAAACCCAAGGATGTCGGTCGTGGTCATGTGAAATACTGTTCCGGCATAAATCCCGCCGAAGGCAAAGATTGTAACAAGACCATCGTTGTAAATCAGTCTTGCCAGTAAAAAACGTGCAATGTCAGGGCGTTCTTTAAGTGTCTTGATGCTTTGTTGAAGTCGAAGCCATGGGCCAGGGATGTCGGAGGGGGGAATGGCGATCGAGGGAGGGGTGGAAAGTAAAAATGGCAGACTAAATGCCATCATCCAACCGGCAGACAACAGATTGGTTGCGCGTATGTTGAAGCCGTCTGTTAAAGGAAGCGGCAAAATGGAGTTTGGGCGGACAAATAAAAAGAATGCAATGGCCATGCAGCACAGGCCACCTACATATCCCATGCCCCAGCCATAGCCTGAGATGCGGCCAAGCTGTGATTTAGGCGCAAGCTCGGGCAGATACGCATTGTAAAAGACCATCTGTATTTCGAAGGCGATGTTCCCAATCGTGAAACACACCAATGCCAAGCATGGCGCATAGATAGTCCGCGGATGGACAAACATGAGCGCACACGATGCAAGTACGCATAGAACTGTGCTTATCCAGAGGTAGCGATGGCGGGTTCCACGGCGATCGGCGAGTGCTCCAAGGTATGGAGAAAGAAGGGCGACACTGAGTGCAGTGATTGTAATGGCACGAGACCATAACACTGGGCCGCGAACCGGATCGGGTACGATGCTTTTGGTAAAATAGGTAGCGTAAATGAAGGTGACGATCAGGGTGGTAAATGATGAGTTGGCCCAGTCAAATAGACACCATGCAACGATCGGTGGTTTACGCGTAGAAGAAAAGTTTTCCTGAGATAGTGGCATCACGTGGGGATGCTAGGGGTTCATTGTGGATTAAACAACAACGGCCGTAGTGCGTGTGCGCTACGGCCGTTGCAAGAGTTACTAAGAAGAAAACTTACTTGGTGGTGGTTTCCTTCACGTTCTTTTTGCCAGCTTCGGCAGCCTTCTCAGTGGTCTGAGCGGCTTGGTCGGCAGTCTCAGCTGCCTGGTCAGCAGTCTGGCTGGCTGCTTCGGAGGTTTGCTCAGCAGACTCTTGGGTCGCTTCTGCGGCTCCGGCAGTTTGCTGCTCGGCGCTGCCCCACTGGTCTTCAGTGTACTCTGCACCGCTGCTAACCTCAGTGGACTCAGCCTCATCATCGCTGCTGCATGCCACTGCAAACACACCGCTAAGCAGTGCAACCATCATCATCGTAAACAACTTCTTCATAGGGGATTCTCCTTATAAGAATGACACATCAGATAAGCCCCTAAAGGGGCAACACCGCTGCGTATGTACCGCGTTTGAGGGTTTATGCAACCCTCATTGGGCTCATCGGAGGTGTTTCGTCTAAACATTGTAATAATTACAATGTTTTATCCAGGAATTGCCTCAAGCACCAAAGGTGGAGATTTAATAGGGCGGCTGCCTAATTGGACCGCCGCCAATAGCCTCTGACGAAGGGCAGGAGCGATTTCAGGCTGGCTTGAATGCACGGTTAAAAGGGGCTGCCGTGCCTTGATTCGGTCGCCCAGTTTGACATGAAGCACCATGCCTGCGGCGGGATCAATATGGTCTTTTACTTGCTGCCGGCCAGCTCCCAAAATGACAGCCGAGCGACCAATTTCAAGCGCATCTATGGCAGTGACAATGCCTGAACGACTTGCCAGGAGCGGCACTTGATAAGGCGCGGAGGGGAGTCGATCGGGCTCTTCGACTACGCGAGGATCGCCGTGTTGTGCTTTGATCACACGTTGCATGACACGTATCGCGGTGCCGTCGCGTAGGGTGTTATTTAGCAGCTTTCGGCATGCAGCTTGCCCGTTGGCAATACCAGCGATGCGCAGCATTTCCGCTCCAAGCACCATGGTGCATTCTCGTAGATCGTCGGGACCCCCGCCATGCAACACCTCAAAGGCTTCTTTCGTCTCAAGGGCATTCCCGATGGCCAGTCCCATAGGAGTATCCATGTCAGTAAGGAACGCGGAAACGCGTTTTTGAGCCAGGCGGCCTACGCGCACCAGGGATTGTGCCAGAAGGCGTGCTTCTTTGCGCGTTTTCATGAACGCGCCTCGGCCTGTTTTGACATCCAAGACCAGTCCATCGATGCCAGACGCCAGCTTTTTGGATAAAATGCTTGCTGTGATCAGCGGGATAGACTCCACGGTTGCTGTGACATCCCGGAGCGCATAAAGGCGTTTGTCTGCGGGTGCGATGTCTTTGGTTTGGCTGATAAGCGCGCAATTGAAAGCTTTTAGCTGGCGTAGCACCTGTGAAGGGCTTAGCTCAGTTTGAAATCCAGGGATGCTTTGCAGCTTGTCGACAGTTCCCCCCGTGTGTCCTAAGCCGCGTCCGCTGATCATGGGCACCGCAACACCACAAGCGGCGACCATGGGAGCAAGGCAAATCGATACTTTGTCTCCCACCCCACCTGTTGAATGTTTATCGACGCATGGTGCGGACACAGAACTCAAATCCATAATTTTACCGCTGTCGCGCATGGCCAGTGTCAGCGAAGTTGTTTCAGCATCGGTCATTCCACGCAAAACGATAGCCATCGCGAGTGCGCTCATCTGATAATCAGGAACGATTCCTTTGGTGTAACTTTCAATGATAAATTTGATCTGTGGTTCTGATAGAAATTGTCCATCGCGTTTAATGGCGATGAGTTCTGGCATGGACCAAGTGCCTTGAGGCATATGTTTGTTTGACTTGGGCATATTATCGCCTGGTTCTAGTAGGACGTCGTCGAGAAGAGGACGAGGCTTTGAGAGGCTTTCGCCGTTTCGGGCTCTTTGCTTGAAGTCGTAGCCGAGTCCGGCTGAGTTGATCTTCAGGGATGGCAAGAATTTGGCGCTGGTGAACGGACACGTCCTCGATGCGAATCACAAGTGTATCGCCTAGTGTATAGCTCTGACCATTGCGCTTGCCTACCCAACTGAGGCCAGATTCGGCAAACTCGTAATAGTCGTCACCAAGATCTGTCACGGAACAGAAAGCTTCAACAAATGGGGTTTGGATAGTGCAGTAAAACCCTTTTGGACTGATGCCTGTAATTGTGGATTCAAAGGTTTGACCGACGTGTGCACGCATCAGAATAGCGCGGTACAGATCTACAACTTCTCGCTCGACGGATAATGCACGGCGTTCCAATCGACTTGATTGCACTGCATGAAGCTTGAGCGCGTGTCGGACATGTTTGGGATTTAGAGGCTTGGACTCCAAAAGAGCGTGGACTTCTCGGTGCACTAGGAGGTCGGGGTAACGGCGAATCGGAGAAGTGAAGTGAAGATAGGCTTTGGACGCAAGGCCATAGTGGCCGATGTTGTGTACGTCGTATTGTGCTTGTTGCATGGCACGGAGTAGCAACATGTGCAGCACAGGGGCATGTGCAGACTGGGAGATCTGTTTGACAAATTGGGCGAGTTCTTTAGGGCGTTCGGCAGATTCGGGATCGAAGTGGAATCCGAATGCGCTGGCGGTGGTGGCAAAGGCTTCTAATTTCTTAAGATCTGGCTGGCCATGTACGCGGTAAATGGTGGCAAGGTCTCGACGGAGAAAATCACGAGCGACGACTTCATTGGCAAGTAACATGAACTCTTCAACCATGTTGTACGCTTGTGCAATGCCAGGATCTTTACGAGACTGGAACGAATCGAGGGGTTCTCCTGTCGCATCCAGGCAAATTTTGGCTTCTGGTATATCCAGGTCTAAAGAGCCACGCTTCATGCGACGTTCGCGCAGCAGCATAGCAATTGTCATTAGGACACGGAGTTGTGGCAGCATCTGCGTGGCTTGGCGTTGGGGCTGTGCGTGTTTGCTGAGACCAAGGGCGTGCGCCACTCCATCGTAGGTGAGTTTGGCTCGGGAACGGATAACGCCCCGAACAAAGCGGTGTTCACGGACACTGCCATCTGAGGCAAGCGTCACATCGACGCCAAGAACGAGCCTGTCGTGATCAGGGATTAATGAACACAAGTCTGTGCTGAGCTTTGGAGGCAGCATGGGAATTGCACGATCAGGAAGGTAGATTGAAAAAGCTCGTTTTTGTGCTTCCCGATCCACTGCGCCACCTGCTCTGACGTAGTGTGCAACATCTGCAATGGCAATGAATATGCGGTATTCTTTGGATTCTAGTTCCTGTGCCCAAAGCGCGTCGTCATGATCACGTGCATCGGTGGGGTCGATGGTAGCAAAATCCAGCCCTCGAAGGTCTTCGTAGTTGCGCCACAGCTGACGGCCAAGATGCAATTCTAAATCGTTGGCTTCGTCAAGGACGTTTTCAGGAAAAGATTCTTCGATGCCTTCGATGAGTTTGATCTTTTCCACTTCAACAGAAGCTACGCCTGCTGGGCCAAGTTTATCGATAATTTCAACTTGAAGCGTATCGTCACTCGTGTGTGGATAGCGACGAATGGCGGCCACGACTTCCATGCCAGGTCGAACGCCTGAAGGAATATCTCCGACAATGCGCATGGGGGTTCGCAGTCGGAGGTCGTCGGCTTCAAGCCATGTTCTTGCGCCTACACGGCGGAAAACCCCGACGATGTTTTGGAGGCCTCGTTCCAAGACTTTAACAATGTCTCCGTCAAATCCTTTGGCACTTGAAAAGTAGCGGACGACGACGCGATCCCCGTGCATGCCACCGCCTATTCCTGAGGGAGGAATAAACACATCTTCTTCACCCGTGAGCAATGTGACAAAACCAAAGCCACGTGGGTGCATGCTCAAATGGCCTTCGCCCATCTGGGTTTTGGGGCGAGAAGCTCTGGGATGACGCGAAGGGGAAGGACGGTGTGGCGAGGGTCGTCGGCGGGTAGGGGCTTTGGAGGTGTGGTGTCGGGGCATGGTCTTCAATGGCGTAATGCATACAAGACGCCATCGTTAGCACCGACCAACAACGTTCCGTCTGGCATGAGTGTGGGTGAGGATAGCACGGCTTGGCCAAGAAATACTTGCCATAATAAAGTGCCTTCGTGGCTCAGTGCGTAAACGAATCCTTCGGATGAGCCTATGTAGATTCGATTGGTTGGGTCCACCTCTGGATGTATTTCAATGGCGCCTTGAGCTTGAAAGGTCCAAGCAGTTTTCCCTTGTGGCGAGATCGCATAAAGAAGCCCATCTTCGCATCCGAATATCACGAACTGTGCAGCCAAAGCGGGTTTTCCCCGAATAGCGCACCCAGTGGGCACGCTCCATAAAAGGTTACCCGTGGCTCCAATGGCAAGAAGCCCGACGCCGTCAGTGCCCACATACAGAGTTCCATCGGTGCGTACCAATAT
This sequence comes from uncultured Polyangiales bacterium, assembly GCA_964640175.1. Classification (GTDB taxonomy): domain Bacteria; phylum Myxococcota_A; class Polyangia; order Polyangiales; genus JACKDX01. The sequence goes on from CAZXFW010000013.1 coordinate 37,371, forward strand.
CTCAGCCGCAATGCTGGATTGCGTGTCGTATTGCCATGCCAACTGTCCATGGCGGTTTATGGCTAGCACGTTGCCATCCATAGTGCCGACAATCACGAATTGATCAGGGTGTAGAGCAGGCGTTGTTTGCAAGGGAGCGGCGGTCACGAACCGCCAGCGTATGTTTCCATCGGGGCTTATGGCATAGAGCCCATAGGCCGCAACGTACAACGTGCCATCACTGCCTTTTACAGGAGCTGTTTCAATCGGTCCTTCCAGAGAGATTTTCCATTGTGTAGTGCCGGCAGCAGTTAATGCCAAAAGTTGTCCTTGATAGTTGGTGACATAAAGCAATTCATTTGTCCCTCGGACGACACGCCCATAAACGGGGGAGCCAACGTTAGTTTGCCATGTCACGTGGCCTTGAGGCGTGATCGAGGCGATGGTTCCGTCTAACGCTGCAGTCACAATGGCGTTGTTGTTCAAAAAAATAGGTTGTGCGAAAATTTTTCCCCTAAAACGATGAAGTGCTGTCGAATGCGGAACGGTCGAGGTTGCAAGGCGTGGCGGAGGGGTATGTGATTGATTTGATTGTGTTTTTGTGTGGGTGAATGGTTTTTGAGGTGACGGTGATTTAGGGCTCGCACACGCAAGAGACGACATGAGGATAGCTACGATCCATGTGGCATCTCGCATAGAATATGGCGTCATGGTGATGGTCCAACACGCTCAAGTACGACAAGATGGTGTTGTACGATCATAGCCACCCGGTTTCCAGAAGAGGATAGAACAGCATATTCAGGGACTAGGTCTTGGTCTGCCCAGTGCTTGGGTCTCATTAGGAACGCCTTGGGATCATTTTTTTTAGCTAGGCGCACAAACACTCCCCCCGGCACACCGTGAACATATCCTGATATGGAGGGTGGCTCGGCAGGAACTCCATGTGCCATGGCAGCAGACGATGTTGTTTTAACAACAGTGGGAGGACTCGTGAGTGTTCCTTGGGAGTCAATAGGTACAATCCGTGTTTCATCGGCCCGCACGACAAGCACGCCTTGTTCAGTCCACTTCAGCACCTGCCAGCCACCAGTGTCTTTTTGGATTTTGCTGTTAAGCTGGCAATTGTTAGTTCCTTCAGTTTCGGTAAAGGTCACACTGCGGGTGGGTTTGGGAATGAGCAATCCATCTGTGATCGAGGCGCGAGGCATGAGTCCCAAAGCGTATCCATTGCACTCGCGGTGGATGTCTACCACTGCCATCTGGCCCTTCGGATCAAGGATGTAGTTGCTGGTTGGGGTGACTGCGGTCGGTTCGAATGCAGTGGCTCCAACACTAAACCGAAGTGGTGTTTTGGTATGGATGAGTATGGTCTGTTCATCTAAGAACTCCAACAGGCTTGCAGTGGTGCGCGCCGGTATGCTTTCAAGGAGTTCAGGGCCTTGGTGCACTTTGAACTCTGTAGAGCTCCCGAGTGTGTTCCATCCGGCTTTCAACAGCGTTCGTGCATCAGGTGTGAGCTCATAGCCAGGGCTACTGAGTTTTTGATAAAGTGCCACTGCCGATTCAAGCGCCGAAGTTTCGGAGTATTGTTGAAAGCGCAACGCGCCAGCCATGCCGGCAGCTTTGGATGCACCGCATGCCAGGCCTTGGCTACTGTCTTGAATGGATAGTTTGGGCCCCGCCACTTCGCGGCAGAGCACGCTATGTGCACGCAGCACAGCGTCAAGTTGCTTGATGGATAGCTCGGGCTGGCTTTTCATTCCTTGCCGCGCAGTCTCCACCCATCGTTGCATGCTCTGTTCAGGTTCGGTTGCAATTTGCGTTAGACTACTTCCGTGTACGTGCCACGGGATAGAGAGCCCGGCCTGGGCATTGACTTCGGGTGTGCTGTACGGTGAAACAATTAACTCGAATGTGTGATCGCGGTCATTAAAGCGTGCACCAAGTTCGATATATTCATTGGGCTCATGTTGGACGATTCGAAACCGTTGCCATATGTTGAATCCTTGCTGAGATTCGACGACCCAAAGTGTTTGCCATAGTTTGTTCGCGGGGCATTGAGCAATAGCCAGTAAGGAAGAATATGTGGGTGTCAGTATATTTGTCTGTTGTTTGATGAGTTTGCATTCGCTTGGCAATGTGCCTAGGGAAGACTGTTGAGCTCCTTGTACAATTTGGATTTCGCCCAGTTCAGAAGTCTTAAGATTAGGTGTGTTGGAAGGCGGGACAGCTCCCCCTGGTGCGTTTGAAGATGGCTTGGTATCCGCTGGGGGAGGTTGGTAAGGAACCGTCTTATCGCCGCATGCCCATACCATGCTAAGAAAAGCGTAGGGAGCCATCCAACGCAGTAAGGCTGAGAGTGTCATGCTAGTTCATCCAGTGGGTTGGGTTGCTGCGTCCTCCGCGCAACACGTGCAAAGACGCTTCCGCTCCGCGTAGTGAGCGCTTTTTTCGTGTCGGTGGGCGTTGTATCCAGCGGATGAATCCGATACCTCCGCCGATGGCTCCCAAATGTGCAGCCAAAGCAGTCACGTCGCGGCTGATGAGAAAGAATAGCACACTAATGCCGATGCTCAGCCCAATGACGTGTGTGGGTTTCATTGGGAACGCCCCAAACAAAAGAATCTGGCTGTGACGGTAGGTGATGGCAAATGCGGCGAGTGCAGCAAGTGCAATCGGGTCTGAGCCTGCAAGATAGGAACTCACAACCATCTGACTGTTCTGGGTTAAATATCCGATAACCAATGCGGGGATGGAGGCTGCCAAAACCGCCACTGCGCAGAGCTGAAACATGCGTTTGGAGCCGTGCTGTTGTTCAAAAGGGGATAGGAACCACCACAGCATCAACAAACTTAACAAAAGTTTGAAGAGTGCGTCGGGAAACTCAACAAGGGGATAGGTGACCATTTGCCACAGAGTATGTGTACCCACTTGTGCAGGATGGAGAGCCAATGTTTGGAATATTGGGATCTTCATCCAGATTTGAAGAACAACTTCTAACACAAAGGCACTTAACAAAGTGACGATGATTTTCTTGGTCGAGGGAGCCAGTGTCGGAAAGGCAAAGTGAGTCGTCATGAAGATGCTCTGTACCTAGAGGGCCTAGCTCGTGCAACCCCTGTATCTCGTGGGTTCCTTTAAAGGAGTAGGTGCTCCCGGAAGGCGTTGACAGCGGTAAAAGCAGACTTAAGTTGATTTTGCGTAATAACGCACATCGTAACCTATAAGGAGGTGGTTATGCTCGCACGTTGGGATTTGTTTTCGGAACTGCCGAAATTAAACGAAGAAATGAACCGATGGTTGGGCCAAAGTGGCCGTGGTACCGGGTTTTTCCCACCGGTGGATATCTATGAAGACCAGGAAGCTGTTTATCTTAAGGCAGAACTTCCTGGGGTTAAACCTGAAGACATCAAAGTAGATGTTGAAAACCACATATTAACCCTGAAAGGGGAGCGCAAGCTGGAGCGTGAGGATAAAAAAGAGGGATATCATCGTGTGGAACGAGCCTACGGGGGCTTTACCCGTTCCTTTGCTCTGCCGAATTCGGTCAACACGGATAACACAGAGGCTTCCTTAAAGGATGGCTTGTTAACACTCAAGCTACCTAAAAAACCAGAGATCCGACCCAAACAGATTTCGGTTAAAACAGGCTAATCGCTAGATCTGAAGGTGTGATTCGTAAGGTGCATCCTGCCGAGCGCCTCGGTGGGATGCCCTCATTAATTAAGATAAATACAATTGCCATTTATCACCGCTACGCTAAGGTTCGCGGCTCAATGCAAGCGCTATGGATAAAAGGGCAAGAACCGAAGCATGTCGTTGCAATCATCGGTGGAGCGGTTTCAGGATCCGAAGCTGCACGCACGCTGGCTGAAAAAGGCATCTTTTGTATTGTCATCGAACAAAATGGTCGTCCCTATGGGAAGATTGAAGATGGATTACCGCGGTGGCATGTCAAGTTGCGCAACGCAGAATATGCCAAGATCAATGACAATTTAAGCCATCCCAACATCGTGTTTGTACCGAAGACACGACTCGGGGACGATTTAAGTCTTGAGGACTTACTCAAGAACTGGAGTGTGGATGCGGTCATCTTGGCCAATGGCGCCTGGCGTGATCGCCCTCTTGAGATCGAAGGCATTGACCGTTACATCGACCGAGGGTTAATTTATCAAAACCCGTTTGTCTATTGGTTCAATCACTATGTTGAGCCTGGCTACACCGGCCCACGATACGAAGTGCGCGACGATGCCGTGGTGATTGGTGGGGGGTTAGCTTCCATCGATGTAGTTAAGATCATCAACTTTGAATTGTTTGGCCGTGCACTTCGTGAACATGGTCATGAGGTAGATGCCGAGGAATTTGAACACGCAGGCATACCTGAGGTGCTTCAGGCCCATGGACTCAGCCAAGAGTCGCTTGGCATTAAAGGCTGCACCTTATATTACCGCCGGCGTAAGAGCGATATGCCCCTTGCAAGTGCTCCTGATAATGCCACCGAAGATCAACTTAAGAAAACGGGCGTTGCTCGAGAACGCATCATGAACAAAGTCATGGAAAAGTATCTTGTGCGTTTTGAAGAATGCCAAATGCCTGTAAGGGCTGTTGTCGAAGACGAACGTCTCGTCGGATTAGGTTTCGTTCGCACGAAAATTGAACATGGAAAAGTGATTGCTCTGCCTGGCTCCGAGCATGAAGTGCGTGCATCGATGATTGTAAGTTCTGTCGGAAGCATTCCCGAGCCGCTGAAAGAGGTTTCGTTGCGAGGAGAGTTTTTGCCTTGGCAAAGTTGGGAGACAGGTCAGTTGGAAGGCATGGATAGTGTTTTTGGATTGGGCAATGTACTCACGGGCAAAGGCAACATCAAAGCATCACGACTCAATGCCAAGAAAATCAGCCAAGGCGTCATGGCACGTTTTCTGGGGGCCAATGATTCCGTCTCCGTAACTCATGCGGTTGAACTTGCACACGAGCCATTACAAGCACAAGCCGAACAGGTTGCAGGAGCAGTACAGGCCAAACGCCCACGCACTTCTGAAGAGCTTGAGCATATCGTCAGTGGGGTCAATCACCGTTGGCGCGCCGTGGGCTATCCGGGCAGCTATCACGATTGGCTGAAGTCTTAGTTCTCTACGGCTGATCCTGGTGATGGTCCTGTCTGGGAATAATTCGTGCGGTGATACCGCTAGGCTTGTGCTAGCGTTCGAGATCGCTTACGGAGATCCCTCATGAAAAAAGTTCTTCTCTCCCCTTTGGATTGGTCGATTATCATTGGCTATCTCGTGATTGTTGTAGGGATTGGTTTTGTCTTTGCAAAAAAAGCACAACAGTCCAAAGAACAGTTTTTCTTGTCCGGCCGAAGCATGCCCTGGTGGTTGCTTGGGACATCCATGGCAGCGACGCATTTATCAGCAGATGCTCCCTTGGCGATTACTGGGCTAATTGCAAAGGAGGGTATCGCAGGAGTTTGGTTCAAGTGGTGTTACTTGATTATGTGGTCTTTGGGCATTTTCTTTTTTGCAAGGCTTTGGCGTCGTGCAACAGTCATCACCGATGCCGAGCTAGTTGAGTTGCGCTATTCAGGCCCATCCGCGAGAGTATTACGTCTGTTGAAGGGGTTCTATTTCGGAGTGCTGATGAACTGCTTTGTCATGGCATGGTGCATGGTGGCTATGGCGAAGATTGTTGCACAGTCTGTAGGATGGAACCGTCTAATTACCATGTCAGTCTTTTCTGGTCTGGCATTGGTTTACACGGTGGCAGGTGGCTATTGGGGGATTGTCATAGCGGATTTCTTTAGGTTCTTTTTGGCTCTTGCAGCATCTTTAATGTTGGCCGTGTTTGCAGTTCAACATGTCGGAGGCCTTGATGCACTCAAAGTCAAAGCTGAAGCATTGTATGGGCCAGAGCTTTTTAATTTTTTACCCGAATTTGGAAAATCAGCAGCCACTGGAAATGATATTCTTAGCCTCTCGGGAACAACGTTTTTGGTATATATTTTTCTGCAATGGTGGTCTCAAAAATACTCCGATGGCGGAGGCAAACAGATTCAACGTATGTCTTCTGCCAAGAACGAACGTCATGCCATGCTCGGTACGTTGTGGTTTGCAATCGCTACCTACGCGGTACAAATTTGGCCATGGGTTGTAACGGGGGTGGTGTCTCTCGTGATGTTTCCGCACCTTGCTGATGCTGAAGCTGGCTATCCCATGGTGATGATGAGTGTGCTTCCTCACGGGCTGCTTGGCTTGATGCTTTGTTCACTTATTGCAGCATTCATGGCGATATTGGATACCCATCTGAATCTCGGTGCATCCTACGTTGTCAATGATATTTATGAGCGGTTTTTGCATCCTAATGCAACATCCAAGCATTATGTGCGTGCATCTCAGCTGACTACGGTGTTGCTTCTCATCATTTCTTCTCTCATTGCCTGGCAGATTGATTCTGTGTCGGGGATGTGGAAGTTCGTGATCACATTTGCAGCGGGGGCGGGGCCGACATTCATTATTCGTTGGTTTTGGTGGCGAGCAAATGCTTGGACTGAGATTAGCGGAATGATTGCTTCGGGCATTATCGCTTCATACTTGCGGATAGTGCATCCGGAACTCGACCATGCCACTAACATGGTTATCACAGCATTGTTGTCGGCAGTCTGTTGGCTATCCACTACGTATCTTACTGCACCTGTAGATGAAAAAGTGCTCATTCAATTTTACGAACGTGTTGTTCCCGCTACGCCATGGTGGGGGCGCATTGCCAAGAAAGCACGCCCTCTACATACTCCGTTGAATTTCAGTGGGGTGATGTGGCGATTTGTCACGAGTATTGGGGGCCTGTACTTGGTTTGCTTTGGGTTGGGGTTTTGTATTTTTAGAGATGCGCTCTTAGGTGGGGGGATGCTCTTGGCGGGCGCCGTCGTTTTAGGCATATTGGTGCGTAGTATCGAAAATCCGCTTCCCATGACGACCCAAGCTGCTCTGGTTGATAGTGTATCCGAGAAGGAACCTCACGGATAAACACCCACGCGGAGGTTGTGGCCGTATTGCTATGTTGCGTGTTCGAAACTACATGCTAAATAGCATCGTGCATCACAGGGCGATTGAGCGATTTCAACCAGTCAGCACATGGGTGCAATTGAGAACATGCGTTGCGTTTTTACTGGCTTTGATTTCACTGTCTTGTACGGGAGCTCCTCTTGGCCGGGATAGCCAAGGCTCTTTAGGTGACGTTAAGCAGTCTCTTGTAGCAGTTCACGGTAGAGCCGATGTATTTGTTCTGGACGAGAGCCGCGGAACACTCCTTCCCTCTGCTTCTTTGCAGGATGGCGCACAGCTTGAAATTATTCATACACAGGCCCAGCTAGCAGGCTGGCTTCCTGTCGTCAACACATCACCTCAACAGATTGTTCTTGCCTCTCAAGGAAATCTCGAGGTTTTATCTTCGACATCAGGGAAGCCAGTTGGCCAAGCATCGTTGAGAAGGTCCCCTGTGTTGGGCTTCAGCGCACAGCGGCGTCTCATCCCCGTAGGCACTTCGAACGCTACCGCTCAAGTCCCGGTGTTTCTGCAGCATCAGGACTTTTCGGCGATCTATGTTCCTGAAACCAATCAAATCGGATGGATTACCTCCCATGCGGTTTATAACCTCGTTAGGAATGGGTCCACAGCAGCGCTCGGTGCGGTACATCTATCGACTGTCGGAACGCTTACCGGTAGTGGCGTTGTCGCGAAAAAGTTGCTTGGCGGGTTTACGGATCTAGGCATTCCTTCACGTTTGGTGTTGCCAACCAGTCCGGGCGAGGTAGGCCAACAAGCGGTCCGAGATGCAGCTCCGCTCGGAGTTCCTGTGGATAGCTTTGTGGTTGAAGGTGGTAATCCAGTATGGACGACTCCTTTGCCTGGGTTACGGCAGCGGTGGGGAGATCTTTCCGAAGCGCAATGGACAGACTTCATTAATCATTTCTTTGCGACTGCACGACAATCGGTGCTCTCTGTGGCTCAGACATTATCCGAGCGAGGCGGAGGCGACATTGTTACCATCGTGCATCATATGGGTCCCAACACTACGATAGCAGCCATGCTGTACGATGATGCCTCCTTACACGCAGCACTCCCTCCAAATGTTCGATATACCAATGTTGTCATACCAATTATTCATGGGACGGGTGCACTTGCGTTCAATCCGCTGAGCCGCGATTTACACGGAGGGTTTAATGGTGAAGGTTGGGATCGGTACCGTGAATTCGTAACCAGAGGCATACCTAGCCGGATTAGCGTGGCCATTGCTTCCACAGAGGACATGGCTACGCAAACGTCTGAGTTGTTTGGCTTGAGTCCTGATAGGATTCGGGTTGTTCCCTTGGGAGCCGGAGAACCCTTTAAACCGATACCCGAGTTACACAACATTCCTGACAATGCTCAACAACGAGCACAATATCTTCAGGCATTCAATGCCCAAGCCGATGAGGAAGGTGCCGATGCCGGCATTGCCGATTTCCTGCCGGGAGACAGGATGCTGTTATTTGTGGGTAAGCTTGTCGATAAAAAGGGTCCTACGGAGCTAATCCAGATCCTTGCTACGATACATCAGATGCAACCTGACCTTCGAGTGCACGTTGCGTTTATCGGTAGTGGGGAATTGCGCGATCGTCTCAAGGACGTTGCTCAGTCTCTCGGTGTGCGCGAGTTTGTGCACGTGCTTGGTGCACGAGATCAAGTCATCATTACAGAGTTTCAGAATTTCACCGATCTGTTTGTGATGCCGTATGTATGGCAGGAACCCTTTGGGTTGGTGCCGTTTGAGGCGGCGTTGTGTGGGACGCCTACTGTGATTCCGTCGGATGCAGGTGCGGCGTCCGCTGTGACCGACGCGCCATGGCTTTTTACTACTGTCGATAAGAGGGCCGATGGAACAATTGATATCCAGAAATTTGCTGAGGCGATCATCGCAAGGCTTCAAGCAGATGCAAAGTACAGCAATGTCAATGGAGAGCCGTATTGGCAAGTGGCAAATCGGTACATTCTGAATAGTTTTGGCTGGGACGTGCACGCGGAGAAAGTTGCGTCGATTGCACGTGAAGTACTGTCACAGCAGAACTGACGTAGTATATTCGCCGCATGACCAGCGGACATCATCAGTGGCTACCTATCAGAACGCTTTTGGAAGAACTGTATAGCTCTCATCTTGAGCCGCACATTTGGTCCAAGCTTAAGACGTTAGTGGCGAGCTATCAGGATTTATCCTCCGCGGCGTGTGTGCGACCGTCCCTAACAGAGGCTGACATTGTTCTGATCGCATATCCTGATCAAGTAGATGAGCACGGAGTAAAGCCCTTGGTTGCCCTTAAGAGTTTTCTAGACCAATGGGCCAAGCCTCTAGTCTCAGCGGTGCATGTGCTTCCGGTCCATCCCTATTCTTCTGACGATGGCTTTAGCGTGCTGGATTATCGAGTGATCCATCCTGATTTTGGTTCATGGGCGGATATTGAAGCCTTGGGAAAAGACTATCAGTTGATTTTGGACGCGGTGATCAACCACGTGTCGCAGCACAGTGTATGGTTCAATGCATACAAGAGTAATACTCCTCCCTATGACCAGTATTTTATCGAGACGGACGAAGCATTCGATGTCTCGAAAGTGTATCGCGCTCGAGCAACGCCACTGCTCGCTCCTGTTCAAACGGTGCGTGGTGAACGGAATGTGTGGACTTCGTTTAGTCCTGACCAAATCGATCTTAATTATGCGAACCCCAATGTGCTTCTGGAGATGGCGGATGTTCTTTTGAACTATGTGCGGCATGGCGCACGGTGGTTAAGGTTAGACGCTGCAGGTTTGTTATGGAAGCAAAGCGGAACTAACTGTTTACACTTGCCACAGACCCACATGCTGATTCAGTTGCTGCGCGTCGTGCTTGATCTCGTCGCGCCACAGGTGGGTATTGTGCCTCAAATCAATGGTCCGCTGTCCGAAAATTTACCGTATCTCGGCGATGGACATAACGAAGCACAGATGATTTATCACTACGCGTTGCCGGTGTTGGTGTGGCATGCGCTAATTTTTTCACGATCTACAGAACTAAACGCGTGGCTTTCCAGTGTGTCGCTGCCGTCTAAGGACACCTATCTGTATAATTTTTTGGCGTGTCACGATGGCATTAGCTTGCGGCCTGCACGCAGTCTAGTGCCTGAAAATGATTTGGCACAAATGTTGGAGCAAGCGGTTCGTAATGGTGGGAAAATCAATTTTCGTAAGAATGAACAGAGTCAAGAAGTGCCTTATGAAGTTGCAATTACGTATTACGACGCTCTTAATGCGTTAGATCTTTCAGTAGACCAAGCGATTGCGCGCTTTAAGGTGGCTCACGCCATAATGTTAACTTTGGCGGGAGTGCCTGCCTTGTATTTTCAATCACTTCTAGGAGCGCGCTCCTGGCAAGAAGGGTGGCGAGAGACAGGCGTCAATAGAACACTCAACCGTCGCAAGTATGAGCGTCAGGAAATCGAAGGGCTGCTGACGGATCCTGCGCTGCATCATCGGGTTGTGTACCGAAGCTTGTTGGAACTCGTCAGTGTACGTCGCAACGAACCCGCGTTTCATCCCCATGCACCGCAAGCAATTTTGCATATGGACGAGCGGATTTTTGGTATTAGACGGGATCGCGTAGATCAGTCTGTGTCATTGTACGGCCTACACAACCTTAGCCATGAACGTGTTGCATGGAGATTGGAGGCCATTTCGCCCGATTCGCATGTGCATGATCTATTCACCGGCATGCCAAAGGTAGTTCACGGGGGGTGCCTAAGCGGTACTTTAGAGCCCTATGAAGTTCTATGGTTGTTACAAAGATCTGGATAGTGCAGGCTGGATGTATGTAGGTTGATGTGGTGCTGTAACTCAATCGGCGCTCCCCTAGCACTTTAGGAAGTGTCGTATTAAACTTATACTGTAAGAGCCTGGAAGGGTAAGACCCCAGAGCGGAACATAAATGGCGCTTGATTGACTTAGGTGCTAAAAATCTTGATGGATATCAAAAAGGTAGTGTCGGCATATTCCTTGCATATACTAAGACTCAGTGAACATATGCAACGTGTGACAGGAAAAGGTTAACGTATGAATTGGCTACGTAAAACAAGCAGTTACAAGCTCACTCAAGACACGCGAGGCATGACTACCGTGGAATACATTATCATACTCTCACTCATCGCTGTGGTGGGTTTTGGGATATGGAAGAGGTTCGGCGCCACCGTTAAAGCGAAAGTGGAAGGCGCTGACAATGTCATGCAGGGCCTGCCCACGAGTTCGGCCCCTTAATTGTCGTTTGCTTTCCTCAAACCCCTGAGGTGCGTATCATAGCTAGAGGATGAATAAGCGAGCTCTAGTTGTGGCAGTCGTTGTCGGCGTTTGTGGTTTTTTGCTGTTGTGGGTCTATAAGCAGCGCTACGAACAAACTGTGTGTGGGGGCACGAAGCAATCGGTCGTAGTGGCAGTGCGAGACGTTGCTCTTGGAACAGCAATCACGGAAGATATGTTGGGGCTCCGTGAAGTGCCTGCTCAGTTTATTGAGGAGCGTCATATTCGCGCTCAGGAAGCTTCCAGGATAGTTGGCGTTAAACTTACCACAGCCGTTCGAGCCAATGAGTCGATCCTTTGGACGGATTTAGCAGTAGCAAGTGAGCAGCGTCGGGACTTATCCAGTCTTATTAGTGACGGGCGGCGTGCTGTTGCAGTGCAAGCAGAGGTAACGTCGAACTTTGGCGGGCTACTACGTCCTGGGGATCGCGTGGATGTCATCCTGACGTACCAACGCCAAGACGGTAAGCAGTTCAGTCGGACTTTGATGCAAAACAAACTGGTACTGGCTGCGGGCACCGACACCGGTTCAGTCAATGTGGCTAACGATGCAGAAGGTAACGGGCGTCGTTCAGGATATGCCGATCAAATTGTACTTAGTGTTAACGTCGATGAGGCTCAGGAATTAGCATTTGCACAAGAGCGTGGCTCAATTCGTTTAGTGCTGCGTAACCCAAATGACATTAACCTGGTTAAAGGATTGCCAGAGACCAGTGAGGAGTCTTTGCGCGGTTCCAATGTACGTGAACCTGCTGCTTCGGAGTCTATCTCCAATGACTAGATCTAAACTCTTACAAAGAGCACGGATAGGAAGTTGGTTTGTGCTTTTATGGGCAATATCGCCCCGTCTAGCGATTGCTCAAGCAGATGCGCCTGAGTTTATTGAGTTACGCGTCGGAGAGCAGACCACCATTTCTGCCCGTGGGGTAAAGAGCTTCTCGGAAGGTACTCCAGGCATTGTTGATGTGCGAGTGCCTCCGAATTCGGAAGAACTGGTCGTTGTGGGATTACGCACGGGAGAAACGTCATTGCTACTGTTGCGTGAGCGTGGGAAAAAGGTGAACTACTCGGTGCGTGTATACGATGCTACTCCCGCTTCGACGAGTTCATCTTCAACCATACGCGTACTCGATCGGGTTAACATTCGCCTCGATTTTTATTTTGTGGGATTGAGTGAGTCGTACTCTCACCAAATCGGTGTAGGATGGCCTGGCGCAGTTGGAGGTGCTGGGGTAGGTCAGCTGTCTGCAACCTTTAATCTGCAAACAGGTGCGCTCGCAGGTGCCACGGCGAGTTTGGTTAACCAACCGTTGCCTCGGCTGGATGTTGCTCAATCACAGGGCTGGGCGCGCCTGTATAAGCATGCGGTGATGATTACGGGCAATGGCCATCAGTCTCAGTTTACCAGCGGGGGTGAATTTAACACCCTTGTACAAGGTGCTTTAACCGCTGAGGTGCGTTCCATTGAATTTGGAAGTGATGTGCGGGTGCAGCCACGGTATGATGAAAAATCAGGACGGATCGAGATTGCGATTCAAGCCGATGTTTCGGACTTGGAAGATACAAATGCGTCTGGCTTACCCAATCGAAGCCGGTCGTCTTTACAGACACTTGTGACGATGGAAGTAGGCCAGGGAGTGGTGCTTGCGGGGCTTACTGGGCAACGGAAACGTCGTTCAAATACGGGCCTTCCCGGTTTGAGCCAAATACCTATCATTGGTTTGTTGTTTGGCTCGGATCGTGAATCACACGAAGACTCAGAAACTTTGCTGTTCATCGTTCCTACGGTTGTCCGAAATATGTCACGTAGCCACAGTGAGCTCGTCAAGGAAGTGTTTACCATTTACAACGCATTTGATGGGGACGTTGAAGAGTCACGGCTAGTGGATACGGTTTTCCCTTCTCCCAGGCGCTAGCATGTGGGTGACTCTCAACATACAATCCCCAGACGGTGCAATAGACACCATTCAACTTGATATCACTACTCCGGTTACGCTAGGTCGTGGCCAAGAGTGCAATGTGGTGTTTCCTGCACCTCAAGTCTCAAGAAAACACGTCACGCTTAGAATTTCGGACGGGAAACTTACCCTGACGGATGACTCTGCCAATGGCACGTGGATTGAGTCCCGGAGGGTTCACAATGAAACTGCAAAAATTAGAAGTGGCAGCACCTTTCGAGTGGGTCCCTACCATGTCACGGTGGCAACACATGAAGTCCAGGATGATTTCCATTCTGAGTCGGTAGTCTCAGGTTCGTACACGATTGGAAGTTCTAAGCAGTCTCAAGGTGCAAGCGCAACCCACACGGTATCGCCCAAGGCGGCAAGTAGTCAGCTGGATGTGGGGCCAGAGCTACGCAGGCGCATTCATCATTTACTACTCGAGCATATGGATCTTGCAGCGTACGATCGCAATAAGATGGATGATAAGCAGTTGCGCCCCAAAGTGGAGTCTGCACTTAGCCGCATTGTGGGACAGATGGCTCATGAGTTTGGCTCAGAGGTAAATGTAGCATTTTTGATTGAAGAACTGACGGATGAAGCGCTCGGCCTTGGTCCTCTCGAAAAATTGTTAGCTGACAAGACAGTTTCAGAAATAATGGTGGTTGACAGTCAAACAATTTTTGTGGAACGCGGAGGAAAAATCGAACGGTCCTCGCAAAAATTTACAGACGAAGAGGCTGTGCGCGCCGTGATCGAACGCATCGTCACGCCTCTTGGCAGAAGGATCGACGAGTCAAATCCTCTTGTGGACGCGCGGCTTAAAGATGGTTCGCGGGTTAATGCCATCATTCGGCCTCTCGCGTTGAAGGGGGCTTCGATTACGATTCGAAAATTTTCGAGATCACTCTTTTCCATTGAACAAATGGTCAAGCTAGGCACCCTTTCTGAGCAGATGGCACGGTTTTTGGTCCGCTCTGTCAAGGCTCGAAAAAATATCGTCATCTCCGGAGGGACTGGAAGCGGCAAGACCACCTTGCTCAATGTACTTTCTTCTTCCATTCCGAATGATGAACGTATTGTGACGATTGAAGATGCAGCAGAGCTGCAATTGCCCCAGCCTCATGTGGTGCCTTTGGAATCACGCCCTCCTAACATGGAAGGTAAAGGTGAGTTTGCGATTCGAGATCTTGTGCGTAATGCGCTTCGCATGCGTCCGGATAGAATCGTAGTAGGCGAATGCCGTGGAGGAGAAGCTTTGGACATGCTTCAAGCGATGAATACAGGCCATGATGGATCGCTTACGACGATTCATGCCAATAGCCCTCAAGAGGCTGCGCATCGTTTGGAGACATTGGTGCTGATGTCAGGGCTTGATCTACCAGTGCGCGCAGTTCGCGAGCAAATTGTGCGTAGTATTGATCTTGTGGTGCAACAAGCACGGCTTTCTGATGGAACACGACGGATAACAAGTATTGCTGAAGTTGTAGCCATGAATCGGGATGGCGAGATGCAATTGCATGAGATTTTTCAGTTTTATCGGACCGGAACAGGCAGCCAAGGTCATGTGTTAGGTGAGTTTGTGACTACCGGTTACCTACCTACATTTCTTGAGGAGTTTGGTGTTCTGGGGCTTGTGGAAGGTAATGATTACCTATGATGTCGGAAGAGGTACTACTTCAAGGTGTTTCATGGCTTGGTGGAATAGGTGTGTTAACCGCACTTTGTCTATGGGCATATTGGATAGGTGCTACTCCTACAAGCCTTCCGCGTGTGTGGTGGACGGAGTACGTGAATCGTTTACAGCAAGTTTTTAAAACCATGCATGACCAACGGGATGCGCGTCGAATAGCACAGCTCCAGTTGGGGGCCTGTCTAGGTGCCGCTTTATATGGATTCTATACAGAAGATATTTATCCAGTGGCATTGATGGTGGTGATTGCGGGGGTTCCGTGGCTTATGCTTCGTCAGCGTCATCAAAAACGTCTTGAAGACATTGATAACCAATTGGAGGGGTGGCTATTGGCGCTTGCCAATGGACTCAAAGCTGCTCCATCCATAGGGGATGCCATCGAAGCAAGCGTTAACATGACGCAGCCTCCATTGAGAAGCGAATTGGATGTATGCGTGAAGGAAATGAGGCTAGGAACACCTGTGGATCAGGCCATTACCAATTTTACGCGTCGCATTCAGAGCACGATGGTTACTGCAGCTACAACGGCTATTTTGATTGGACGTCAAACGGGAGGTGACCTGTCTGTTGTTTTGGAGCGCGCTGCTGGAACGCTAAGAGAAATGAAACGTTTGGACGGCGTGGTGCGCGCTAAGACGGCTGAAGGTCGTAATCAAGCTTACGTATTAGCGGCCATGCCTTTTGTGCTTTTAGGAATTATTCATAGTTTTGACCCAACGTGGTTTGAGCCTTTGCTGAATTCCACACTGGGTTATGTCGTCATCGCGGTTGCTATGGTTGCTTGGCTTTGCGGAATTATTTGGGCTCGAAAAATTATGTCAGTGGATATTTGATGTTTACAGATCCCATCATCTTGCACGGCATTGGTTACCTCGGCATGCTGGGAGTGACTACGATGGTTGTGGTATGTGTATACCATCTTGTCAGTCGCAACCGCCAGGAAAGCAAGCGATTAGGGTTACGAGGGCTGAAGCGTAAAATCGCATTGACTCAACATGATGGATTTGTTGTGTTTGAGCCTTTAATGCGATTTGTAGCAAAGTGTACGGCATATCTATCGTTACCCGTATTACGAGATCGCATTGAAGTTCTTTTGCGCCATTCAGGGTATTACCTGGGGCTTTCGGTCAATGAGTTCTTGGCGTTGACGTTGCTGTGTGCAAGTGCAGTAGGCGGGGTAGGAGCATTGTTGGTACGTCTGATAGGGCTGCCTCCTGTGTTCGTGGCCTTTTTTGCAGGGCTTGGGATGTTTTTGCCGTATGCGCGTGTGCGAGGTGAGATCCAACAACGAACAAAGGAAATTAACCGCTCCTTGCCCAATGCGATTGATCTTTTATCGTTGTGTATGGGGGCGGGTTTGGATTTTCCCGGCGCAGTGCGTCAGTTGGTTGAACGGATTGCTGGCCGGGCCGATGCGTTACAGGAAGAATTTTACTGGATTTTGCAAGAAATTCAGCTTGGTTTTACTCGCCGGCAAGCTTTGGAAAATTTTGCAGAACGAACACCCAGTCAGTCTGTGCAGGAGTTCGTCTCGTCTGTAGTTCAGTCCGAAGAACGCGGAACTCCTTTGGTTGAAGTGCTGCAGATACAAGCCAATGCGGCTCGAACGCGGCGCAGCATGCGCGCTGAAGAAATGGCAGCACGTGCAGCTGTAATGATGATGGGTCCGTTAGCTTTAATTTTTATATCTATCATGGTGTTATTGCTGGGTCCGTTTGCCATAGGACAAAGCCTTTAGGTAGGTTGAATCGTTATGCAAGCATTTGTTGAGATTATCTTGAAAGATGAAAGCTCCGAGCTCGTGCCGATTCGCAAGAGTAGGGTGACGGTGGGTTCCGGGAGATCTGCAGATATTCCCATTCCTTGGGCACAAGGCTTACAACCTATTCACTTTATGTTGGTGCCATCTGAAGAAGCGTGCTGGGTGACTGCTCAGGCAGGGGCAGAACTTTTTGCTGCCGGCTCGGCTATCAAGCATGGCGCTGTGCCGTGGGGGACAACGTTAGAAGTGGCCGGCTTACGGTTACGTTTGCTTGATGAAACATTGGTTCAGCCTACAGGCCGTGCTGCAGGCATGTGGGTGTGGTTGCTTGCGTTGCTTGCCGTGCCTTTTATTGCTTGGTTATTTACTGATTCAAACAAGGAAATGATCAAGAAGCCTCCCGCGGTCGATATTGAGCACATGTTAGAAACGGACATTGGTTGTGGTGAAGGTGGACCTGCACATTATCGCGCAGAGCGACATATGATCTCCGCAGTTGCAAAACAGGAAAGATATCCTTTCGATCCCAATGATGGCGTTCAAGCTGTGGGACTATATCGTAAAGCAGCTACGTGTTACGAAGCAGTCGGAGAGCCCAAATCCGCCCAACATGCTCGAACGCAGGCAAGTCGGCTTGCAAGCCGTATACGTATCGACTTTCAGGTACATCAGACTCGGCTTGAACGTTCAGTAAAGTATCAGGCATATTCACAAGCGCTTGTTGAAGCGCGTTTTTTACAACGATTGGTGATTCATAAAAAGACTGAATACAGTCGTTGGATAGATGGCGTGGAACGGCGTTTGAGCTTGGCTGTAGCAGAAGGAGCAGAGGAGTGAGATATTGGATAAACATAGGGTGTATGCTGGTAAGCATATCTATTTTTACGGCATGCGCGTCAGCGCCGGATCCTGTTTCCAATAAAACTAAGCCAGATCGGGATCCTCTTGCACATATAGATGCCAACAGTTTATTTCAGGGAGGGGTGGAGCTGGCTAAGCAAGGAGACTACATCCGCGCTGAGCAATATTATGCCGCAGCCATGGATAAGGGCTACCCTGCCAGAAAAGCAACAGCAGCACTTATAGAAGTGTGCGTGCTTTCGTCTCGTGTTCCTGCTGCGTTACAATATGCCGAGCCATATTTGGAGCAGCATCCAAGAGCATGGTCACTCCGATTGGTGGTTGCTTCGCTTTACTATTCTGTCAATCGTGTATCCGAAGCCGAGTCTGAACTTCTGCGGGTGCTCGAAGATGCTCCTAAAGAGCCTTCAGCAGCTCACTATTTATTGGCTTTGATCTATCGTAATACGGACGGTGCAACTTCAGAAATGAAAAAACACGCTCGGCGTTATTTGGACTTAGATCCCAAAGGCAAGCATGTGGAAGAAGCCATAGACATGTTGCGGGTTACCTCTACAAGCCCTGTGTTGCCAGAAACGCGAGTAAACGAGTCTCAAGTCAGCTCTAATACGGCACCCTAGGAGAACCTGTGCTTTCGCGTAAAATATTCGAACAAACGTTGCGTCAACATTTGGAGCCCATTGCGGCATTTCTCAAGGACCCTACGGTGACGGAAGTGCTTATCAATGGACCAGAAGCCATTTACATTGAGCGAGAGGGTCGTTTGTATCGTACCAATGCGAAGTTTTCCTCAGAACGTGCCTTGATGGCTGCGTTATGTAATATCGGACAATTCGTTGGAAGGAATGTAGACGAGCAACATCCCATTCTAGAAGCAAGATTACCCGATGGTTCACGTGTCCAGGCTGTACTTCCACCCATTGCTTCGGATGGCCCAACTGTTTCGATTCGTCGCTTCTTCATGGAAGCTATGAATATGGAAAGACTGTTGGTTAATGGGAGCTTGAGTGCTGAAGCTGCTGAATTTTTGGATCTTGCTGTAAAGGTTAAGCAGAATATTGTGGTTGCAGGCGGCACAGGTTCAGGCAAGACTTCATTACTCAATGTTCTGGCAGACTCTTTCTATGATGACGAGCGAATCGTCGTGATAGAAGATTCGCGTGAAGTGCAGGTAAGAAAGCCTCATGTTGTACACCTTGAAGCACGGCCTGCCGATGTGGAAGGCCGTGGTGATGTTTCTATTCGTGATCTTTTTCGATCTGCTTTGCGTATGAGACCTGATCGCATTGTTATTGGTGAAGTCCGGGGACATGAAGCACTGGATCTTATCCAAGCAATGACCTCTGGACATGGGGGTTCGCTTTCTACAGTGCATGCCACCCATGTTAAAGACACCTTGAGCAGATTTGAGACCCTTGCACTGATGAGTGATGTCGATTTGCCGCTAATGGCGCTACGCATGCAAATTGCATCAGCCATCGATCTTGTAGTGCAAACAGAACGCTTACGAGATGGTTCACGTTATGTGAGCCAAATCTGTGAAGTTAATGACTATGACCCTAAAGAAGGTTACCAGCTAGCCGTCATTTTTGATCGTCATTACGCTACAAAGGCAGGAGCCGAGTCAGCGTGTCCGGAACTGAGATTTACCGGGGTTCGTCCAAAAGTAGCAGATTTAGCGGCGAGATACGGGCTTTAATTTTTGTGGATAGGCAGCCACTTGGGCCTCATTCCATTCCTAGTAGGATTAAAAGCGGTGGTCCCCTACTGCTTTCATACAATGATCTGCACTTGGGATGTGGTTGCGGTATACTGAGACAATGACTGACTCGCGCGATAAGCATAAATTGCCACCAGGGGTAGTATCTGGTGCCAACGGGGTACGTCTCACAGGGCAAACGGGAGCTACTAAGCCTGTGGAGGAAGAGGGCGTGGCGGCAACAGTGATTGCTTCTGACGATCAGCAGCTGCGCGCATGGCGAGAGTCTTTACGGCCTCGATTGGGGGGGCAGGGGCCAGAGAAACCTACTTCGGCGGTTGATACATTAAAAGGACAAGAGTCCGCTTATCCTCGTCCGCCTTTGCTACCACTTAGGCAAGATTCAAGTGAGACGATGATGATCCCTCAACTATCTACGCACGCACGTGCTCGGCTCGTTGAAAAAAAGCCTTTGTTGCCAACGCGTACGTGGGTTTTATTGAGCATCACCGTCATCGCGGTAGTGTATGTATTCTTGTGGGATGATTCCGAGTCCATGTCTGGTATGTCGCCTTCTACGACTGTAACACCAACCCCCACCACACCTGTTTCACCGAAGGCAATACATCCCGTGCCTGCAGAAGAACCTCAGGCTGCGAACCGAGCAGTATTGAAACCTAGTACATCCTCAGCAATGGTAGTTTCCAAAGCTAAAGAGGCCGTTGACCTTACTAAAGGAGAGGCGGCGGATAGTACCAGTACATATGTTCTAGAGGCCCGTGCAATCAACTCTTGGATCCAAGGTAAATTCCTAGAAGCGTTACCGTTGTACAAACAACTCAATCAACAAGAGCCTGCCCGTGAAGAATTTAAATTGATGGTTGAAATCTTACGTCGCCAACTTGTGGAGACATGTCAGGCGGGGCAAGATCCATGTTAATCCGTTCCTGTGTCATAGCAATGACGGCCATCGTTTTTTTCACTGCCGCATGTGAAAAAGAACGCTCCAAACTGGATTCATATCCAGTAATTTTTCAGGCGAAAGAGCCCAATGGAAGACCTGTGGGGCAGGTCAGTGTGCTCATTAACTCAGGACTTACAGGAACCACCGATGCCCAAGGTCGCCTACGTGTATCGTTGCAAGGAAAAGAAGGAGCGCAAGTCAAAGTGCAGGCAGACTGTCCGGAGGGCTTCGTCGATCCAGTGGAGTTGCAACCGTTTGTATTGCGTAAAGTGCTGACGTTTTCTGCGAATCCCGAACCTCAGCCGATTGAGTTCTTAATCCCCTGTAAACCTGCACTGATAAAAGCCGTGGTGATGGTAAGGACAGGTGGCCAAGCTGACCTTCCAGTTCTTATAGACGGCCGAGAAGTAGGCCGCACTACCTCAGAAGGTGTTGCGCATGTGATGGTTCGTATGGCTCCAGGCACAGAATTTCAGGTTAAGCTCTCGACAAGTCATAAGCCACGGTTACGTCCTCAAGAACCAAGCCAAACGTTTTCTGTGCCTGAAGTCGAAAGCGTTTTGGTATTCGATCAAGCCTTTGAAGTCGTATCTTCGCATAGACATTCAAGAAAATCACACCGTTTTTCAAGGCGTAAACGCACCACTGGCCCCGTACGCCTGAACTAGCTCTTGGTTTTAGGAGCAGTGCGGGGGCGACGATCAAAGCTAGGCACGTTAAGTTGTTCACCACCTCGAAGCGCAGATTGATGCGCTATGATGCCTGGCACTGTTATTGCGAGCGCTTCGTAGACATCGATCTCGGGTTCACGTTCTTCCACCAGCGCACGAATGAACTCGTGGACAATAAATGGGTGGGAGTTGCCATGAGGTGAAGTTACATGCAGGTCTTCGGGAAGCATGTTTGTTTTCCAATACTCTGGGAATTGGATCGGTGTGGCATTGGACATCCGGGGCTGTTGTAGAGGGCCATGCCGTCCGGCATTTTCCATAAGAAGGCTGGCTTTATCGCCGAACCACTGTGCGCGTTCGCCATCGGCAGCCACTAGCCAGAAAACATTGCACCGTAGTGCATGGCCTTTGTCGGTGGCCATCAATGCCGTTTCATTCCAATAAGGGTTTTTATAGGCGTTTTGAGTCAATACTGGATGCGATGTTCCCCAGCCTAAAGCAGAAACCTTTTGGATACGCTCTTTTGTCACTCCTACCAAATAGGCCGTTGCATGAGTGCTGTACACCAGAGGAGGAAAGCCATAACGCCATGACGGGCTACCATCTTTATTCCAAAAGCGTGTGGTTTTGTCAGTGAGTAACGTCTTTAGATTGCCACGATCGTGATAATATTCAGCTTCGGTATAGAAAAGCTCGCCTAAGTCACCTTGGCTAAAAAGGCGTCGAGCCAGTATACACCCCGCACGGTAATAACTCGTTTCTGCCATCATATAACGTAATTTGCTTTGTTCTTTAGCAGCTTTGAGTTCAGCGGCTTCTTCGATCGTCACACATGCAGGTACGGCGCTTAGTACGTGTAGCTCTCTTTTAAAGCACATGCGTACATGTTTAACGTGACTTGTGGCTTCGGAGAACAACGCCACTGCATCGATGTTTTTCTCCTGTTTCAGCAGAACCTCAAGTGAAGGGTAAACAGACGCTTTAGGATGTTTTTTTGAGAGCCGGTTCCGACGAACTTCGTCCAAATCTGTCACGGCTGTCACTTGGCAGTTGGGGTGGAGTTCAAACGGAAATTCCAGTCCAAAGTTGCCTCCTACTATCGCTAGGCGAATCTTTTTGGACGAGGCACTACAGGCGGTGCCTGTCGCCAAATTTAATGAGCTAGCAGCAGCTAACACCGTGGCTGAGCCCGAGAATCCGAGGAATTCGCGGCGAGAAACGTCATAGCATTTAGGGTAGGAGGACATGAGATAGTGTAGGCAGAAACAAGCATGACATTGATGACTACTTTATGTCCAACTCATATAATTAATCTTAGAATACCTCTATGACACGATATGCTTCCTGGCAGTTATTATCCAAAGGTTCGGCCGAAGAATTTGTCGATGCGCTCAGACGTGAAGCGTTGGAGCATCCCGCTGTGCATCACCCGTATCTAAGGCGGCTTGCCGCTGGAGATTTTCCGAATTTACCCTGGGCGATTCGGGATTATGCGTATCAATATTCTTTCTATGGTCAAGATTTCCCCAATTATCTCGAAGGCGTCATTGGAGGACTGGAAAATTTGCATCATCGTGAAATGATTCGAGAGAATTTAGAGGAAGAAAAAGGTGATCCCCATAGCGACGATCCCGACCGGATGCCACATACGCGCTTGTTTCAGATATTTAGACGGGCCGCAGGGGTAACACCCGAGTTTGAGGCACAATCGCATCCTTGCACAACAGTATTGGTCTGGAGAGATTTGTTTTTACAAAAATGTCAGTCAAGACAGCCTGGAGTGGCGCTTGGCGGTATTGGCATGGGAACTGAACTGGTAGTTCCTACGATATATAGCTATATTCAAAGAGGAATTCGCGAGCATACGAGCATCAATGATCGTGATAGTTATTTTTTTGAATTGCATGCGCGGTGTGATGATAAGCACGCACATGTCTTGATGGATATTACCAAAGAGCTTGCCGCAGATCGACGTGATACGCGTGAAGCAATTCGTTTTGGAGTTAATTCCGCTTTGAACTTAAGATGTGCAGTATGGGACGTGATGATGGCACGTGCTATTGACGTCGATCGTGACGAAAAAGTTGAGCCTTAGTATATGGAACCACGTGCTTTGTACGATGCGGATGCAGCGCGTTGGAAACGATCTGAGCCCAATAGCCTTTCCGATTTTACAGGACGTCCAGTGGTATTTGACATGTGTGGAGACGTCACAGGGCTTGCTGTTTTAGATGTGGGTGCGGGAGAGGGCTACTGTTCACGTGAGATGAAGCGTCGGGGTGCACGACGGGTCCTAGGGATCGAGCTTTCTGAGCAGATGGTTAAGCTGGCCAAGGCACAAGAAGCTGAATTTGGCCATGGCATCGAGTATCAACAAGGCGATGCGCGAAACCTTTCCATGGATGAGGCGTCGTTTGATTTGGTCCTGGCGGTATTTGTGTTTAACTATATGAACTCCAAGGACATGGAGCTGGCGCTTAAAGGTATGTATCGCGCTTTGCGTCCTGGTGGGTCTTTAGTGTTTGCAGTGCCCCATCCCAGTTTTGCTTTTATCCATAAGGGCAAAGAACCTCCTTTTTATTTTGACGTTGAGGAGCGTGGATATTTTTCGGGAAGAGATTCAATGAATCAGGGTGAAATCCACTGTCGAGATGGTCGCGCGTTGAGAGTGCAGATGGTGCATAAGCCACTTGAGGACTATTTTCGTGCGCTGGCTCAAGCGGGATTTAGTTCGATGCCAGAAGTACGCGAAATGAGGGTACTTCCTGAACATATGCAGCTTGCCCCTGAGTTTTTTAGTCCGGTGAAAGACATTCCTTTACACATGGGCATCCGAATCAGACGTTGAATGCCATCATTTCCTCCATGTGTTGTATTGCGTAGCAATGACGTCTTGTTTACGGGAATACTTCGAAGTCTGAATGCCGCAGGGGCTAGCAGCGTGCCAGTGGTATTTAGCTGGCCTGGCGCAGGTCCATGGTATTCGGAGCACTCTCGATGGTTTCGTCAGCCTGTGACGATTGCCAACCCACATCAATTCCCTGAGCAGGCAGTCCATGACAT
Organism: uncultured Polyangiales bacterium; assembly: GCA_964640175.1. Lineage (GTDB taxonomy): Bacteria > Myxococcota_A > Polyangia > Polyangiales > JACKDX01. Next base: position 61,354 of record CAZXFW010000013.1, read on the forward strand.
GGTTATGTTAGGGCAACAATTGACAGCACGCTGGGGTGAACGGTTGATGGTCATTCCAAGCAGCGATACAAATCTCATGTTTATGCTCGATCACTATGAGCATTTTGCTCCTTATTTTCGCATGATGGGTGATAGGCAGTTCAACGCGCCACGTTTGGATGTGGTGGATAAAGCCAAATGTACAGAGCTTTTGGCAAAGGGCGGTGTGGGTGTGCCTTATACATGGCCCGTGCGGAGCATTTCGGATGTTGAGCATGCGCTGGAACACATGCGATTTCCATGCGTCTATAAGCCTATTACCAAAGACTATGGGCAAACATTCTATCGTCTTCATCAGGGAAAAAAGGCGATCCAATGTCACAACGCCATGGCACTCCGAGAGGCATTGGGTACTGAGCTTGCGCAGGGCTTTGAACTGCTGGTGCAAGAAAAAGTGGAGTTTGGGAGCGCTTGTGATGAAATCCCCCTTTATCTCTATGCTGATAGAGATGGCCGGATTCGAATGGCATCCGTTGCGATCAAGGAGCACATCGATCCGCCACCTTACGGAACAGCTACAGTGCTTCGTCTAAGTTGGATGCCCGAGCTTCTTATGCATGCCCAGGCTGTCGTCAATGCATTGGGATGGCGCGGGATTCTGATGATCGAGTTCATTCGAGATCAACGAGACGACCAGTGGAAGGTAATTGAAATCAATACGCGCCCGTGGCTCTTCATAGACTTCTTTCGGCGTGCAGGCCTGGGTTATTTGACCATGTTGGTAGAAGATATGCGGGATCAGACGGCAGCCTGGCCGTCGTTAAAAGTCCCTTTGCCCTTTTCACATTCAAATGCGCCGGTGCATGTGGATTTATCGTATGCGTGCCAAAAAGCCTTTAGCGAAGCATCTCCCACCCTAGGAGGCTTGAAGCAGTGGCTTGGGCAGATACAAGGGCGCCTTAGCACGCCGTTCCTTGATCCTGATGATAAGGAACCTGCCCGTATGCAAACTGCGGATCTAGCAAGGCAATGGAATCTTTCGACAGACGAGTTGTGGCATGAGGTCGAGGAGAGGTTCGCGGGTTATTAAGGAGCGTGATTTGAATTGTGGTAACTTAACTGGCGCAATGTGCTTTCGAACGACAAGTGTGCGTGGGCAGATAGACTCGATAGGATCGCGAAATGGCCAAGATTAAGGGAATATTATTGGCAGGTGGACGTGGCACACGCCTTTACCCCATGACTTCGGTGCTGAGTAAACAGCTTCAGCCCATTTATAATAAACCCATGGTATATTACTCGCTGACGACGTTGATCGTGGCGGGGATTCGTGAGGTGTTGATTATATCGACGCCTGAGGATCTGCCACATTTTCGAAAACTGTTTGGCGATGGTCGTACGTGGGGCCTTTGTCTCGAGTATGCAGAGCAGTCTGTCCCGAAAGGTATCGCCGAAGCATTGGTCATCGGCAGAGATTTTATCGGAGATGACTCTGTGATGCTCATGTTAGGCGATAACCTCATCTATGGCCGTTTGGATTTTTTGCGTAAAGCTGTGGAAAGTAACGGCACCGAGGCCACCGTGTTTGGCTATCCGGTGCGTAACCCCACTGCGTATGGCGTGGTGGAGTTTGATGTGGATGGTCGAGTGCTTAGCTTGGAAGAAAAGCCCAAGATGCCTCGCTCCAACTGGGCAGTCCCTGGCATGTATATTTATGGCCCGGGTGTCTCCGAGCGCGTGCGGATGCTAGTGCCTTCCAGTCGGGGTGAGCTTGAAATCACCGATCTCAACCTACAGTATCTAAAGGAAGGACGGCTTCGAGCCATTAAAATGGGTCGCGGGCTTGCATGGTTTGACACGGGTACACCGAACAGCTTGCTGGATGCAGCCAACTTTGTGCATGCGCTTGAAACGCGGCAAGGTTTGGTGGTGGGCTCGCCTGAAGAAGCCGCATTTCGTTCCGGTTTTTGTACGTTGGAAGGGTTCGTAGAAGGAATTGCAACTCTGCCAGACTCTCCGTACCGGGATTACTTACAAAGCATAGTGGATGATTTGCAGCGCTTCCCCAGCGAATATCCAAGAGCGCTTCGCTAGCTTCGTTTAGGACATTCAGTAGTTCATGCGTAGAGGACATTGCAGAGTGTCTGAGCGATCTGAGTGGCTTCGGAAACGCTGATCTTTGCATGTAAGGGAAGGCGCAACAACGAAGGGGCAATTCGTTCGGTGACAGCAAGAGTGCTATGATTTTGCGCGATGGAAGAAAGATGAAGAGGCTCGTAGTGCGAAGTGCACTGAATTCCATGCTGCTTCATCTGTGTAAGGACATCGTGACGATTCACGCTGCTCGGCAAACACAGTGCAAA
>CAZXFW010000013.1:63795-68783 GCA_964640175.1 uncultured Polyangiales bacterium
GTGCGATTGGTGCCTTTTTCACGGAGGACCAGTGCTCTTTCTAAGAAACTGGTGTCGTTAAGAATAAGCGCACCGGCAATGCCTGCGCCAATGTTTTTGCTGACATGAAAACTAACCGCTGAAAGTGGCGCGAACGTCCCCAAAGTCTGCCCATGGAACGTACCAAAAAGTCCTTGGGCGTTGTCTTCAATCAATTTCAAGTTATGGGCTGTGCAAAAATCACGAATACGAGCAATGTCTGCACCCACTCCCGCATAATGCATTGCCACGACAGCGGTGGTTTGTTTGGTGATGGCGCGTTCAAGTTCAGAAAGGCCCATGCAAAAGGTTTCCGAAGAGATGTCTGCAAAGCGAATGCGCGCTCCTCGCAAGGTTACGGCATTGGCAGTGGAAGTGAACGTGAACGAAGGCATTATTACTTCGTCCGTTGGACCCAGATCATAAAGTAATGCACACATTTCGAGGGCATGAGTGCATGATGTGGTAATCAGTACGTGCGCTCCGGGGAATGCTTGCTCTAGCAGCGTCGTGGCCCGTGCAGTAAAAGGCCCATCGGCCCCGATTTCTCCGCTCTTTAGGGATTCTTCAACATAACGAAGCTCATTGGGGGCTAGGAAATGTTCGTTAAACTTAATCATTGGCTAACTCATAAGTCTTCTAAATCCAGGAACTCTTTTAAGGCGCGCCGCACCTCGTCCTGAATGGCCTCTGGAATCGCACCGAGCTCTCTACGAAACAGCGCATTATCCCATGCTAGAATTTGATCGACAAGAATCTCGCTTTCCTGTTGTAGCTTGCACGTCCCTGAAGGCACTTTCACGCGCAGGGGAAAGGCATTTCCTGTTACAAGGTGGCTCGTGAGAGGAAGCACTACGGTGCTTTCCAGCCCGGCCTCTGCAAATGCCGTCGGTTGTATCGCTAAACATGGCCGTTGCTTGCCAGGTTTGGTCCCCACTCGCGGCTCGAGGTCAACCACATACAGATGCCACTGACGAGGCACCCCCTTCATTGTCGTTTGAGCCGTGAATAGCCATGGAATTCTTGGTTGATCTTTCGGCTCTCGGCAGCCACGCGTTTGGTGATTTGCTTCCAGCGTTGGATGCGCTCCGCGCGATCCACCGTCTTTTCCAGCATGTCCAATCCAGCACGGACGACGTCGATTTTAGTCCGTGCCCCAGTCCGTGCTTTGAGTGTCTCAATGCGCCTGTCGTCCTCGAGTTGAATCATCAATGGCTTTCCCATATATATTATAAAGTATATTTCAAAATATAGTTACGAGCAAGGAGGCAGGGATGAAGAGAATCTAACTACTTGTTAGATATGGTGATTCCATGAAATCGATCGATTGCCTCGATACGAAACACGCCGCCTTCAGGATCACTATAAAGGTGAAAGAACTGACGGTCAGGAAAGCAACGTCGAAGGCGTTCTAGGTGTCCAGGCCCTTCGTGGGCAAATACCACGCGGTCATTGAAGCGAGGATGGGAAGGTGGCCAGTATCGAAGGTGGGAGTCTATTTCGACGAAGGTGGGAAGCTGCTGTTGCCAGTGTTGCTTCCAGAGCGTTTCGTACGGCAAAGCAATTACCACGGAGTGGTTGAATTTTTTGTCCCAGACCATGCCGTAGACCGAGTCATGAATGGCTCCTTGATAATGGAGTGCTTTGACTTGTCTTAGTGATAGTCCTAAGCCGCCAGCGAGCATGCCGATGCAGAAGCTGAGTATAAGATGGGATGAGGAAGCAGGCAGAAGCGTTTGCAGATTGTGATGAGCACGCCGGATGCCGTATAGGATGACGATGATTATGGGTACGATGGCATCGGAATAGTGCATGGGGCCAAAGACGTGTAGCCCAGAATCGTCGTGTGCGAGTGCCAGTAATAGTAAAAGCGCGATGCCCCATGAAAGGAGACGGCTTAAACGAGTAGCACTGACCCCCCATGCAAAGAACACGACTCCAATGGGGCCAAACGCCCAGATAAAGAGCTGCTGTAAATTGTATATCAGGTTAGTGCCAAACCGGTGCCAGAGCAGGGATGCGTCCATGAATATAGCCCACGGTCGTTGTGACCGCAGGTTGCTGGCTTCCAGGAAGTCATTGTGTGCGAAGCGAGCAAATAGCCAAAAGTGTCCTGTAACGATGTGATTGTGCCAAGCGATCACTACTAAAGGCACGACGAGTCCTGCGAAAGTCCATCCTAAGGCGTGCCGTGTCTGAGGATCGTTTGGTAAACGTATAAAGGTTGCAATCACTAAAGGTGCCAAAAGCAGGGTGACTTCAGCCGGTCGGAACATGATTCCCATGCCGAGGCAAACGCCTAGCGTAATCCACCATCGTCGCAAGGATGTGGTTTGAGCGTACACATACGTAAGAATAGAAAGCGCTACAAAAAGACGCGATCCGATGTGCGCATGACTGCTTAAAGACAACATAAACGCCATGGGCGAGCACACAAAGGCTAACCCGGCTATTACGCTCCAGCGCACATCGAGAAGTTTACGGAGCGTGAGCATGACGGTGACCAACGTTGCTGCCGCCATGGCGGCAAAGATCCAAGAACCTGTATGGGTAAGCTCGGAGAGCGCCCAAGCCAATTGTGCACCCAGCCAATCGAAGCTGGTGTAAAAGCCATCACGGGCATGCAGGTAGAGGTGAGAAAGTGCGGGCCAGCACTCCGGCATCTTCAGTCGCACGTTGCCTGTGGCAAGAATGCGTCCTCCAAAACGTACCGATGCAATTTCATCCAATAATGGATAGCCACGGCTCATCCACGAACCCAACAGGCCATACGTACTGAGTGCCGTGATTCCAGCGCTGCTGATCAGCAGGATGTGTTGCAGCCGACTGCGTGCCTTGAGCCCTTGAAGGCAAGCCTTGAGCCAGAGGATAAGCCAAGGTGCCAAGCCCCATGTCAGCAACGTAGTGCCTGGAGTGAGTAAGAGAATCACACCGAGCCACGTCTGAAGCTCGCCAGGGCTACTAGCCGTCCAGGACTCAAGGAAGCCTATGCGAGTGCCCACACTGCTTTTGCTGAGCGTTATGAACCCTAACACCCACAGGGTGCCCACAAAAACACTTAGCAAACGAGAGACATTTACCCCGCGTTTCATGGCACTATGGTGTGCGAATCACCACTTCCCAGCCGCCGACGAGATCCCATTTCGGAACGGAGTATTGCAGCATGGGCTGAAGAAATCGAGTTTCCATGTGTCCCGGAAGCTTCAACATAAAGGCGATTGAGCTACGGATGGGATGACGTCGATAATCGGACTCTATGACGGAAGGAGAAGAATGGACGAGTTTACCAGGGCAGTGGAAGGTGTTTGTAAACTGAGCCCAGAACTCAGGACCAAGGTCATGCAAATGACGCGGCCAGCGCACACGATAGCCAGGGAACCATCGCTGTAAAGGAGCATCGCATGGTGTTCTTGCGTAAAAAACGCTTTCAGGTGCACGGAGCTCCAATAATCGCTGGACAACTTCCCGGAGGTTGGGAAGATGTTCAATGACAGCGCTAGCCAGCACCACGTCAAAACGTTCTTCCAGCTTGGAAAAAGCGTTCAAATCAATAAAGCGCAAAGGGGGTGCTGGTGGACGGCTGTGAAGGTCGACCACGGTAAAGTCTCGTTTGCCTGTGAATCCACGCCGAGTGAGCAACTGATCCAGTGCGTGCGACAAGGTTCCGTCAGAGCCGCCGTAATCCAATAGACGCAAGGGCTTGGTTTTAAAACCATCCAGAAACGATGCAATGCGTGAAGCGCATCGTTCCGTGGCTTGAGCACTTCCCAACAAGTCCGAATGATACTTTGTGGGGTCGTAAAGCTCGTTCAGATAGGCAGCGGTTGGCATGTGTGAGGCACTTCGGCCACCACAGTGCGTACATTGCAATAACTCGACCTTGGGGTCGTTTTGCAGCGTGACCACGACGGAGCGGGGATGTTGATCGCCGCAGATGGGGCAGGCGGTCAGTAACGGTCCTAGAGCGGCATCAGGGACATGGGGCGCGTTTAACTGCAGAGTTCCAGACGAAGTCACGACAGGCTCTTATGCTCGAGGGTTGAGTTGGCCACCTTGCCATACTTTTTCACCTTTGTTCATCGTCTTATATAAAGTTGCAAATGCAACGATACGTCCTTCGGGTGAATCATGACGAAATACCTCTTGGGGATCGATGTCTCCCACCCCATGCTCTGTGCGACCATCATAGACGACGATATCGCCATATTCACACGCGCTTTCGAAGTAGTAGCGCTGGTCATTCAAGACCATGAAGCCGCCTCCTTCCTGAAAGTCGACGCCCTTTTTGGTCATCACTAAAATCAATTGATAAAAGGCAGGATAACCGCGTTCTTCTTGCATTCGTGGCACCACGTTGTCTTTGTGGGACACTAGAAAGCCCCCCCCTTTCGGATAGTGGTGTATGCGCGCTGCGGTCCACATCTCATCATCGACAGTATCGACCGCAAAGTCGACTGGGAGGCCATAGAGAATGTTGCGCGTGCGGGCAAGAATGCGAAAATTTTCTCTCATGAGGTAGGTATCTTCCGCCCAAAGTGGATTGTAGATGGTGCGAATACAGCGTGGCCGATAAACACCGTAGCCTTGCGCACCTCCCACAGATAGCTTCTGAAAATTACTGCGTAAATCCTGAGGGTCTTCGCCGACACTCGGATGGTCATTGGCAGCAGAAAAATTTTTCTTAAATGCTTCTTTGGCTTGGAGAACAGCTTCGGGTTTCACCAACCCAGTAATACGCAAGAAAGAATACTTTTCCATGATACTTAGAAGCCGCGAACGATCGAGATTTTCTAAACGCTCGGCTTTTACAGTAGTGTGCGCTAACAGTTCTTCTAAACTCAGTGTCATGGAGACAGTTTAGGAAGGGTCCTTGAAATAGTCCATTATTGAAGACACAAAGCTTTTCAGGGCTAGTGGCGGTCGCTGTACCACGCCTCTTCGAATTGCCTGTGGGCGCCTTGGCGGGCGCG
>CAZXFW010000014.1:0-36566 GCA_964640175.1 uncultured Polyangiales bacterium
TCAAGACGGACATTCTTTCAGCCTCATACCACTGACATTCTTCCTCCTCCTTACATGCTTAATAATGTGTCTTGCGCCTGCAACCCCAGGTGCTAAGGACTCTCTGGAGCGAGACCTTGAGATACTTGCTAGGGATTTTGAGCACAACTATCGTGATGGTGGGATGTGCTGTTCAAGGGGGAGATTCCTCGACTGGCCTCAACGCGATGCAGCAACGACGGGGGCCTCGGGAAGTCACCTTTAACAGCCATGCTTCGGCCGTATGGAGAGTGGATACACGTGCCGGGAAAGACTATCCCATAGGGGAGGATGGCGTCGGTGGCTGGGGCGTCGTGGTGGCGGAAGACGGCGCTGAGCGATGGGTTCTGGATGTATATAGTACGGCTTTGGTGCGTATTCAGGCCTCCGAACTCGTTGAAGAGAACACCAACGCGTACTATGAGGTAGCGAGTCGTTTGGCAGCTTGTCCGGTGTGGAATCCGTGGACACACACAGGTTCAGTAAATGAACGCTGGACACGATTCGAAGGGCAACTAAGTAGCCCTGCGATCTATGATGAATATCTCGATCATTTTTCAGTGTTAGTTTCTGATGCCTTGCCGCTCCGAGGCATGCTCATTAGCCGGCATTGTATTTTGGAGCGGACATCGGTACGCGTAAGCATGGAAAATCTGACCGTTGAAGAAGCCTACAACAAGTTGCAGCTGAAGGTACCTGGTAGCAGCGGTCTTGTTGAGTGTACGCCAGGACCACCCAGTGAATGTGCTCTCACGTTTTCGGATGGTGCGAGATTGTATTTTGATTTTAGTAATCCACAGCAGCGTACGGATCTTCTGGCCTTATCAGAACGAGTTTTGCGAAATCTTCGACAAGTGCTTTTAAACTGCGAACAAGGGCAATTCAATGAACCATCTGAGTGTGACTCTAGAACGATAACTACCAGCATCATTGTTGACTTAAGGACTTTGCTGACGACTCTCGGGAACGCATTTCGCAATATTAGAGTGCGAGAGGACAGAACTGAACTATGCGCGTGGCAAGGCGAAATCGATGCCATGCTTATGCGCATTGAAGCAGGTGTAACAAACCCTTATCCATTCGATCAGCCAATCCTTGAGGGTACCTGGGGCACCAAATTTGATATGTTTAGTTCCGCCCAGTTTTTTCACTACATTATAAGGCCACTTCATGCGCTCCGAAATGCAGCGCGGGGCGTGTGTACTCAGGCCAATATCTCACCGAACTAGGCTCAAAGAGCTGGGTATGGCGCATCGACCCAGATTCGATAGAGGTGACGCGATTCAATCCAGCACATCTGAACCTGAGCACCTAAACCCGGATATGTTTGATCTGCAACCTGGCGCAGTAATCCCAAAAACTTATCCGTATCTCCCACAGTGATGGCGCCCGCGGCTTGCTCCCAGCGGCCATCGCGCCTTGCCCGTGCCAAAAGCTTCTCCCAAGTTATCCTCGCATCACTCAGCAGCTGTTCCTCGCTGCGCTTATTGATAACCCACGCCAACCCATCCACTGCAAGGCGATCGAGGTCTATGCGCATTACGAGCTTGTCGGTATCCTTGGGCTCAAAGGAAAGATATGCACTAAGACCTGGATACATTCGATCGGCTTCGGCTTTCACTAACGGGATGAGCTCCTCGGCTCGCTCAGCGATCATTCGATCGCCGAAGGTATAAGGAGTGTTAGAGCCGTACACAACAACCAACCGTTCCAAAAATCGATTCCATACGAATCTTGCATACGATTCGCGGCGTTGATCCGTAGTTCCGGGAACGAGATAAAACTCCACGGCAAGACCATCCTGAACAGAAACATTATCACGTCGTTTTAGCTCGTAACTGGCAGACATCGGCCGTGTGGAAAATGCCGCATGCATTTCGGCGACAAAGAGCGGGATCCATTCCGGATCTTTGAACCCCCCATAGGAGCGGCTTAGGACCGTCGCCTTGGGCACATCCACACCTGAAAGATTGCGCTCACCCAGCTCTTTTAATTTATCCGCCATGCCATCCAAAAGGCGAGCCACATCGAGCTTGAGGTAGTAATCAAAGCCTCCGTCTAGGCCGGCATCTGCACTCTGAAATGTCTCAGGTCTGTTAAACTGTTTAAATAGAGATTGATTAGTGTCAAATGCTGCAATGTAGAAACGCTTCGAGCTGTGTTCAGATATGGCGTAGCCTCGTTGCACAAAGAAACCGTAGGCAGGAGCTAAAGGATCCGTCCCCTGTAAAGCGCGTGCAGCATCGTTTAGAAGAAACAGGGCGGTGCCCAGCGTACTTTCAAACGCCGTGTCTTGTAGTTGTAGGAGCGATTTTTTGACTGTGTAGCTTTTGGTGCTTGGTCGAAGGGAGGCAAGCCGGCTCAGATCGACGCCCATCGCTCGTGCGTTGGATTGAAAGGCTTTGCCTTCCTCGGTGCTCGATAGAACCTGTTGCCAGTGAGCGTCCAGGCGCGCGCGGATTTCTGGTGGTATCTTCGCAAGCAGCTCCTTAACGAACTCGAACGGATCGCGTTCCGATACGTTGAAACGCTTGTACTGCGCAGGAGAAACAGCGCACACATCCTGCGCATTCGGCCCACGGCCCGCAGGGCCGTATCCATGGACGGAGCTCAGAAGATGATTGCCAATGAATCCTCGGCTTTCGGTTTCGGTGGGCTCGAATTCATCAATGATCCAGGGGCCTTCCGTGATGGTGCAATCGGTGGCTACAAATCCCACTTCATCGGCACCGAGTTCGACCATGAAATACCCCGCGATGGAGCCGCGACTTCGCACATGCAATGGCGCAGCCCCAGAGTTGCCAAAGGCTGTCATTCGGTAACCTTGCATCTGATGCGTGGTGCAGCTACTGATAGTCGAGGCCTGATAGGCCTGTTTAGGGGTCGGCTGTTGAGCATCGTGCGTCACTGACGTCGCATCCACAAAGACGAAGTCTTCGGCGGGCCGCATGGCAAGTTCATCAGAGTTTTGGTCAAGAGCGGGGGCCACGACGGCCCACCTTCCGGCGCTGCCCCATCTGAGCACTGGGGTTTCGCTGCTCCAAACTTCTGCCGGCTCAAGGGTGCCTCTTAGCCCGCTTAGTCGATACACTTGCGTATTGGGGATGACGCGACCGAACCGCAACTGGATGTTGCCCTGCTGTTGATCTCCATTATGGTCAACATGCGAATCGGATTGACACGCAACGCCTGAGGCCGCGAGGCCCAGGATGCCTAGGAATCTAAACGCACGTAATAGCGACATGAGGCAGCTTCCAATAGCACTTGCTCAATCCCATGCAACTCGAACTTAATTGGCCGTAAAATCCTCGACGCCATCCATTACGGGGGGTCGCAGGCGGGGTGGATTACAGAAATGGCGTCCAAGTCAAACCCAGCGGTTTTTCCGCCAAAGCCTGGGTTATCCAAATCGCGGATGCGTACGTAGCGTGCATCGGTGACGTTCAGCTCAGCCAGATCAAACGCATCGCCGCCCGCTGTCTCTGGATCGAACGGTGAGATGCCATTGTCCGGATGGGCAAACACCGCATGCCACCCTGCACAGCCTGTGTAAGGAAGCCCCTCGGACGCGCATGGAAAGGTATGCCAGGTTTGAAGATCCGCGGACACGCTGATTTCTGCAACCTCGGCATAAGGCTTGTTGGGATCGCCCGTCTCATAGAGCACGTTTTCAAACACAATAAAGTCTGCGCCTTCACCGTCCGCGATGCCCTCGTTGCCGAAGCCAACAATGATCTCACCGCCCATGCCCAATGTCAGCACATCCAACGAACCCATATAGTCCCCTGCGCCCTGGGGCGGGCCGAAGATGATGCCTGGATAGCGGTCTTGTCCGAAGCCTGAGAAAGATCCGTACAAAGGAATGGGGTTTCCCTCGGTGTCTTGTGCCGGCCCTACCACCTGGGTGATAAAACCCGGTTCGCAGGGGGGCGCTGGGTTTATGACATCGGAAGGAGGCACGGTGCTGTCTGCCACATGGCCTGCGTCCTGATCAACCTGATCAAAAGGAACGAAGTCGGACCCTTCCTCCGATCCGCATGCATAAAGGCCAAGAAGAAGTCCACCGAGAGAGAGCCACGCGTGGGTAGAGCGCTTCATGACGGCTTTTAGCGAATGATCACTGGAAGAAGGACGGTTTGTTTGGGAGGGCACACGTCAGAAAAGGATAGGGCAGGCAACGCTGCTCCTGGATTGCCAATCGGTGAAGATAATGAAAGCCATGACCAGCCGTCCATGTCGCCTGGATGGACCTTTCGGGTAGTCATCCCGACGGGTGCATAATCCCACACTGCGGTTCCGGCATGTTTGAGCCAGTACGACCAGTACGCGGTGTCGTCACAAAAGCAGTCTTCTGCGGGGCATCCATATTCTTCGACTTTGCAAAGCGCTGAGTCGAGCCCACCGTATGAAGCAACCACAACTTCCAGCGCTGGAGCAGCTTCGGCGGCCATGGCGAGCAACTCTTTGCCTGTGATTTCTGCATCGGGATCTTCCAAGTCGATGCAAAGGGACTCAATGATGGAGGGGGGGCGGGGCGGAAGCCCATCCTCGCTGTTTGAACCAATCGCAAACACGATGCCCACGCGTGTTTCGCGAGCGCTGCTAGCTGTGCCGGGCGTTTCGATCGCGTTGTTATCGGTGCCGGTGCCACTCTCTAGGTCTGCAGCGCACGCACCGGTCCATGCCATGGCTGCGATACACGCAAGCCGGATTCCGTTACCCTTAAACATCCCTGATTCTCCCTTCGGTCCCGCGACCTTGGTTGGTTGTGCCACGCAGTTTGCGTGGGCCACCGAAAGGTTTTCGGGCTCGCGAGCGAAAAGCCGCTTCGGGCTTTGCCTACTGACCACAGCTTCCCAGGATGTTAACCAACCCAGTGCATGAAGTGGGGTTCGTTCTCGCTTACCGCTGCGGGGCAGCTCCGGAGTCGCACCGGATTCCCTTTGACGATAGCGCGCTCGATCTAGCTCCGCTTGGCTAAGATGTCAACGTGCATTTTGACGTGAGCTGCTTGCGACCACAATTAAGGTGATTCAGGGACGAACCCGTAGCGCAAAAAACAAGCCCCACAGTCCGCGGTGACAGCGTACGGTGAGGTAAATGTGGCATTTGGATCCGAAGGACTCAACGCAAACGGCTCTACGCGATCAAGACGTGCCCAATCCCGACTGGCATCTTCATACTGGGTGATAGCCTGTTCAGTCGAGATGCAGTTCAAACGCCACGCATGGCTTTCATCCCAGTCGTCATTGCTCGGAAGATCGAGCAAGCGATAGCCAAACTCTCTTCCTAGGTTTCCGCAAGTCGGTGCGCACTTTCCATCGCGCACTCCCCACTGGTCGTTATCCCTGTCAGCTCCGCAGACTTCAGTGCGTATCTCCGTGTTGATAAAATTCAGCGCATTCACCAATGGTGCAACGATTCCGAGATGATACGAGGCATCGGGCATTTGACAAGGGAGCACCTGTTCGATCCCAGCAAAGGCTTCGACTATGGCAGCAAAGATCGCCGAGACTCTTCCCTCGCCATCAACGAGTGCAGCCCCACTGCTGCCAATGCAGAATCCACCGGGGACTACACTTGCTTCAACCGACTGCACACCTCGAACGAACGCGCTGTTTTCAGGCACTATCTTGATATCGTTATTGTATAGGCCAGAAGAAGGCGATCCCCCAAGATCGATGGCTTTACTCTTTAGCAGAAAGTCCTTCAAAGGCGAGAAATACTCGTGCGATGCAAAAAAGTCAGCAGCAACTAAACATACGGGAACTGCGGTTTGCTTCAGCTCCGAGTTGTACCCGACCAGCTGTTGATCACATTCGAACTGGTTCGAAACGTTAGGAATGGATGGTAAAGTAAACACATTCAATCGCGCAATCATCGTTTCTGGGAACGACTCCCCTTCCGTGGTGATGATCGCAAAGTCGTGGGCGGGTTCCCCGGGAATGTATTCAGGATCGATGGACACCCGCTTCGAGAATCTGTTTACAGTGTTCACGCCTTGATTGACCATGTAAGTGTTCTCATTGGTGATCATATGTGCATGAGTGAGCACGTGATGCGGCCCGATGACGATACCGTTGTAAGAATGGTCGGTTGCGACACGTCCATCTGGCAGCGTGTCCATAACTCGGTAAAGTTCAACTACGAATTCGTAGTTCGAAGGTGCTCCGCCTCCAATGGCCTGCACTTCCGAGTTTCGCTCCATATCCAATGGAGACGGTGATGCCGTGCATGCGGAACAAGCCAAAAAGATGCCGATTAATGATTTAGTAATGCGTGTCATGATTGGGAATCGTGCAAACCGTATGCCAGTGTTACAGCGGGATAAGTAATAATGAGTCCAAAGGATTATCCGTGCCGGTTTGGCAGCAGATATCGTATTGAAAGCAGCTCTCTATTGCGGCCACGACGGATAACCAGCAGCTCGCAGAGTGCCGCCGCGTCGTATCCAGGCTTCACCGATTTCGTTTGGTTCTTGACCTGGCATATTCTGAGTCTGGATGTATCCATTAAAGGATTTGTAATCCTGCTCAATAAGCTCCATGCGCATGCAATTTGTCGCAGTGCACTTCGCCGTAGAGCTAATGAACGTACCGGCTGACTCAATCATGCCTGTAACGCTGCACTCCAAAGTGGGCCAACCTGGTGTTTGCAAACGGATGCGCTTCAGACGCGTTATCGGGTCTATCTCTACGCATCCCTCCAAGGCACGATCACAAACGGTTTCCCGAGTTCCAAGCGAAGGAAACTCTCCGCGGCATAGTTGCGCCGAAGCTTTGCTGGGAGTTAATTTTTGGTCACTGCTTTGTACGCCGCCCAGAATCAGACGCATGAAGCGTGTGTCGACCTTGCTGTCTGAGCCAAAGAGCCAATAAGCAGTTTCAGGAATATGATCATTGTACACTAGGCACACATCACATTCCCTTTCAATGACAACCTGATTGTCTACATTCCGAATTGTCTGAGAAGGGCCGATATTGATCCATTGGTCGCTCCATCCGAATTGCTCAACGTCTAAGACCCATCGGTCTACTGAATCTGCAGTCACGTCGTTGTAACAATAGCCGAATGGGGCAGTGTATCCTCGTGCTTTTGCTCTATCTCCGCAGGTAGCCGGCCAAAATTCCGGAGAAAAAAACCTCAGGTATAAAGCGATATTCCTCTGGCAAAGCACCTGAGCTAAGATAGGTGTTCCAGGTACGGGAATTAAACACTCCATAACCCGCCGGGTATGCCCATAGGACCAAGGGATCGGTTCGAAGAACCCTGGTTGGGAACAGAACGCCCAGCTGTGTACCATCCGGGCGCTCGACGCGGAACCATAAGTGAACCTGCCCGTTTAACACGATGCGGTCATAATGAACGGGTTGATGATCGAAAACTCCATAGTCAACCGGTGGTTTCCAAGTGTGAACGTTATTCAGAGGATAACCGGCATGCCACAGGCCATCTCGTATACGACGCATTAAATACGTAACAGAGAGGTCCAGATCCTGTTCATTCGTCAGGGAGTCGTTGTAGTCAGGCGAAAAATAGTGCCCAGGTTCGACAATACCTGGAATTTTGAGACCTGGAACTAGCATAACGTGTTGTTCGACGAGAAACATCCAGTTTCTCAGTTCTTGATGCATAATTTCAATTGCGGATTCGTCACTGCCTGCAGAGTTTGCCAACCTCGCATTGCCAGAGCGTTCTGGATCGGGCGTTGTCTCGACACCACAATAGGCAAGAAAGACAGAACCTAGTAATACATATGAAACTAATTTCGACATTGGGACCATGTAGCACGATGTAGCAAGCGTGCAATGACAAGTTACCATGCCTACCGAGCCTCCAAAGAAGGCTCGACTGTCTCCCGTCTGGGCGAGCAGATTAAGTTATAGCGGCGGTCGCGTGCGAGCTTGTGCTGCCACAAAAAACAATGGCGCAGTTCCGGTGTTGCGATTGCCCAATGCGTTGACAAAGCTCAGCCAGGTCATCATCTGCATCAACCACCGCGGCTTCTTTGGTTTGTCCGGTGACTTCGTCATAGCGGGCATCGCCAAGCGCAATCCATCGGCCTACGTAAAGGGCGTTGTTGCAGATTTGGTCCCAAGAAAGTCGTTCTGCCATAGCAAGTTACCTACTCCAGTGGTTGGACATGGCCAACAAACTGAGCGGCCTCATACGTCGGCCGAAAGCCTGCGTCAAATTAATACTATACAGATGTAAAATTACACTTCTAATGTAAAAACAGGGCCTTGTGGACTGATTTTTCGTGCCATTAGGACAGAACTAGTGAGGCTCCCAATGCGTGGGCGCATAGAGGGCAAGCGTATCCATTATCCAAGAACGGTAATGTGAAACACGGGTAAATCCTTCCAGGTATCCTCCGGTTCCCCCACACGCTTCGGCCCATGAGGTGATGCCCACCAAACACGGTTGTCCCTTGTCTGTAAGGACGAAAAGCGGTCCGCCGCTGTCTCCAAAGCAGACTCCGGCGTTCTGATAGCGAAACCCCGCACAGATCATCTCCGGAGCTTGGTATTTGACATAGCTGGTTTCCGTGGTGGCATACGTTTGGCAGCGTTCTTCGGAGCCGATGGGTAATTGCAGCTCTTGAAGCGCGTCAGGGGTTTGCTTGTTCAGTAGATCAGAAAACGAAAACGCGCCCCATCCAAGGGTCCATGCGGGGGTAGCACCGCTTGCCATAAGCGCTTCTGTTTCAGATGCCGAGGCAAGAAGAGGATAGGTGCTGAGTGCTACCGGGGTTTCAAGGTGTAGAAGCGCGATATCGTGTAAAGGATTAGAAAACCATTTTCGAACATAATCGGGATGGACAATCGTGTGAACGACACGAATGGAAGCTGAGGCTTCAGACAATTTGGATGAAGTGAGATGAATCTCATAGGGGTTGCCGGGGATCACGCAATGAGCCGCGGTTAGTACCCATTGTGGATGGATGAGCGAACCACCGCAGTCTACGTCCAAGGGATCGTTGGAGTTTTCCTGATCATAAATGGCAACCATCCAAGGCCACGCATCTGGACGGGCAGGCTCGCCGTGGGTGATGGCTGAGTCATCGAGGTTTACGGTGTTTTCTGAGGTGGCTGAAGCAGCGCAACCAACGGTGCACAACGTTAGTGTAAAGAGCGATACGCTCCATGACTTGACGGAAATGAAATCAAAAGGCACCGACCAATGTAGCACCTCGTCATCTTCAAGCAAGACGACTTGCGGGAAGGCATGGGGTTCAGGACACGGATAGAAGCCCGCTAAAGCGGAATATTACCGTGTTTGCGCGGGGGATTGTAGTCGCGTTTTTCGGCCAGCATTTCAAGCGCTTGGCAGATACGTTCACGGCTTTGGTGTGGGTGTATCACTTCATCGATAAAACCAAGCTCTGCTGCTTTAAAAGGCGTGGCGAAGTTGTCACGATACTCTTTGACAAAGGCGGCGCGTGTTTTGTCTTTATCCGAAGCTTGTTCGATTTCTTTACGGTAGACGATGTTAACCGCGCCTTCAGGGCCCATGACG
Organism: uncultured Polyangiales bacterium; assembly: GCA_964640175.1. GTDB lineage: Bacteria > Myxococcota_A > Polyangia > Polyangiales > JACKDX01. Next base: position 9,538 of record CAZXFW010000014.1, read on the forward strand.
GCGATTTCTGCGGTGGGATAGGCAAGATTGATGTCGCTTCGTAAGTGCTTCGAACTCATGACATCGTAGGCGCCTCCGTAGGCCTTACGTGTGATCAACGTGACTTTGGGGACCGTGGCATGCGCATACGCATAGATGAGCTTGGCTCCGTGCTTGATAATGCCGCCATACTCTTGGTCGGTGCCTGGCAAAAACCCAGGCACATCTACGAAGCTTACGATGGGCAGGTTGAAGCAATCACAAAAGCGTACAAAGCGAGCGGCTTTGACCGATGCGCCAATATCGAGGCAACCCGCCAACACCATGGGTTGGTTGGCGACGATGCCTACCGCACGGCCATTGAAGCGAGCCAAGGCGATGACGATGTTGGGTGCATAGGCTGCTTGTATTTCCATCAACTTTCCGTCATCGACCACCCGGTGCAACACCTCACGGATATCATAAGGTTTGGAAGGATCCGAAGGCACCAAAGCATCCAAAGTTTTGTCTTGGCGTTGTATGGGGTCACTGCAGGGGATGCGCGGCGGATCTTGTTGGTTATTGGAAGGCAGATATCCCAACAGCTGGCGGATGCTTGCCAAACAAGAAGCATCATCGGGCGAGCTAAAGTGGGCGATGCCGCTCTTAGTACTGTGTGTGAATGCACCCCCAAGTTCTTCTTTACTCACTTCTTCATGGGTGACGGTTTTAATGACCTCAGGGCCTGTGATGAACATGTACGAAGAGTTTTGCACCATGAAAATGAAGTCAGTTAGCGCAGGGCTGTAGACGGCGCCTCCTGCACAAGGGCCCATGATCGCACTGATTTGAGGAACCACTCCGGATGCGAGCGTGTTACGCAAAAAGATGTCTGCGTAGCCGCCAAGCGATTCAACCCCTTCTTGAATGCGTGCGCCACCAGAGTCATTGAGTCCAATCACAGGAGCGCCGACTTTGGTGGCCATGTCCATGACCTTGCAGATTTTGGCGGCATTGGCCCCACTCAACGATCCGCCAAACACGGTGAAGTCTTGTGCAAACACAAAGACTTGGCGATGGTCCACCGTGCCGTAACCCGTGATCACGCCATCACCTGGCAGCTTTTGGTCCTGCATTCCAAAGCTTGAGCAACGATGGGTGACGAGCCGATCGAGCTCCACAAAACTTCCAGGATCGAGCAATGCATCAATGCGTTCACGCGCGGTAAGTTTGCCTGCGGCATGTTGCTTATCAATGCGTTCTTGCCCACCGCCTAGCGTGGCCAAACGGTTGAGTTCTTCAAGTCGCTCTGTGGGATCCATGGATTATCCTTTGGCACCAAACTGGCGCAGTGCGCTAATAAAACGATCAAGGCTTTCTTTGCGATGGCACTCGGTCACAGCCACAAGGAATTCGTGCGTTCGCTCAGGGAAAAAGCGAGACAGAGGAACGCCTCCCAGGATGTGTTGTGCTTGTAACTTTGACAGCAAGTCGGAAGCAGAATGATGTTTTGAGCGAACTACAAACTCATTAAAAGATGGCCCGGGGTAAGAAATTTCATAGTCAGGTAAAGCCTCAATGGCATTGCGGAGGTAATTCGTTGCCGCGAGGCATGTGTTAGCCACATCCACAAACCCTGATTTGCCTAACAATGCTAAACGTATGGTGAATGCCAATGCCACGAGGCCTTGATTGGTGCAAATGTTTGAGGTGGCTCGTTCGCGTCGGATGTGTTGTTCACGCGTTGTAAGGGTAAGCACAAAGCCGCGTTTGCCTTCGGAGTCTGTGGTTTCTCCGACTAAGCGGCCTGGCATGTGCCGAAGATAGGCTTCTTTGCAGCTAAATAGGCCTACCCCAGGGCCTCCAAACTGAGGAGGCACGGCAAGCGGTTGGCCTTCAGCAACCGCAATGTCTACGCCACATTCGCCAGGAGCCTTAAGTAATGCCAATGCGTACGGTTCTGGAGTGGCTGTAATGAGCAGTACGCCATGTTGATCGCAAAGAGTGCGCAAGGTGTCTAATTTTTCAATGCATCCCATCACATTGGGATACCCAACCACGACGGCTGCAACGGAAGCGTCAACGTGTTGCGCAAGCGCTTCCAAATCAGTGGTTCCTTGGGTGTTTAACGGTATTGAGCGAATCAATGAAGTGTCATTGTCCAACCATTGCACGTAGGAGCGAACGGTTTGCGCATACTCTGGATGCAGGCCTTCAGACAGAAGACATACACTGCGCTGAGTAAGCCGGCGTGCCATGAGTACGGCTTCGGCCGTAGCGCTGGCTCCGTCGTACATCGAAGCGTTGGCAACGTCCATCGCAAAGAGCTGGCATACGAGCGTCTGAAACTCGTAGATGGCTTGAAGAGTGCCTTGGGCAACTTCAGCTTGGTAGGGCGTATACGCGGTATAAAACTCCCCGCGCAAAAGCAGCTGATCCACTGCCGGAGGGATGTGGTGCGCGTACGCTCCTGCTCCAAGAAATGAGAGTGCGGTCGAGGCAGTGTTTTGGTGGGAGAGCGTTTCAAGATGATCCATGAGCGCGGCTTCGTCCAGAGCAGGGGCGAGCGCGAGGGGACGGTTGAGCCGTTTGCTTTCAGGAATGGATGCAAATAAATCCTGCATCGATGGCACGCCGATCGTTTGCAGCATTTGATTGATCTCTTCCTCGGTGTGAGGCAGGTACCGCATGGTTTAGTGGTCCGATTGCTGTACGAACGCAGCGTACGCTTTGGCGTCAAGAAGAGTTTCGATGTCGTTTGGATTCGAAGGCTTGATGACTAACATCCAACCACGGTCATAGGCGCTTTCGTTAATGAGTTCGGGTTGGTCTACCAGTGCTTCGTTGATGGTGACGACCTCACCTGTGACAGGTGCAAATAGTTCACTGACGGTTTTGACGGATTCAATATCACCAAAGCGCTTTCCTGCTTCCAGGCGTGTGCCTGGTTTTGGCAAATCCACAAGCGTGACATCGCCCAACTGAGTCACCGCAAAGGCGGTGATACCCACGCGCAATGTGCCGTCGCTTTCAAGACGAGCCCATTCGTGTTCTTTGGTGTACCGATAGCTTTCAGGAAATTCGTTTTCACTCATGATGTCTTGGTTTCCCTTCGATAAAAAGGCGTTTTGACCACCTTGGCCTGCACAGTTTTTCCGCGAATATCGATGCCTAAGGTGCTTCCAGGGTGTGCCAAATCGATAGGCACATAGCCCAACCCGATGTTTTTGCCTAGGGTCGGGGAGGGCGAGCCGCTGGTGACCAAGCCAACCGGCTGAGCTGAGGCATTGACAATAGGATATCCATGACGGGCAATGCCGCGTTCAGTCATTTCAAAGCCTACGAGCTTGCGGGTTAAAGGTGTCGCTTTGGCGTGTATGAGCGCCGGGCGTCCGGCAAACTCCTCTTTATCAAGTGCGACAGTCCAGCCAAGGCCTGCTTCGTAAGGATGAGTATGTTCGTCGATGTCATTGCCGTGTAAGCAAAGGCGGGCTTCCAAGCGCAACGTATCGCGTGCGCCAAGCCCAGCAGGGAGGAGCCCTGCGGCACTGCCGGCTGAGAGCAATGTGCGCCAAAGACCAATCGCTTCAGCTGCGGGGCAAAAGATCTCAAAGCCATCCTCCCCGGTATAGCCTGTGCGTGCTACCCACATAGCACCGTAATCTGAGTTTGGAGCAATGTGTTCGAACGGTTTTAGGGTGGATGCAACTTTGCCGAACCCTGCGGACGACAGTATAGCAGCAGCAGAAGGCCCCTGTAATGCGAGCAGGGCCCAGTCTTCGCTCACGTCTTTAAACTCGCAGTCGTGGCTGCGTGCTTTTTGGGCAAACAGGGGTGCAACCTTAGCCACATTTGAGGCGTTGGAGACGATAAACACGGCCTCTATCCCATGGCGATAGACGATAAGGTCATCGATGATGCCGCCGTGTTCGTTGCAAAACAATGTGTAGAGGGCTTTTCCGATAGGGAGCGATTGGACGTTCCCAGTGACCAGGGCGTCTACGACGTTGACGGCCCCAGGGCCTACGAGGCTTAACTCACCCATGTGGGAGACATCGAACAATCCTGCCTGGGCGCGCACCGCAAGGTGTTCTGCTACAATGCCTGTGTAATAGACGGGCATTTCCCAGCCCGCAAAAGGGACTAATCGTGCTCCAAGGGCTTGATGTTCTTGATAGAGCGGTGTCTGGCGTAAAGACTCGGTCACTTGCGTGTTGTACCTAGAGCGGCATGCCGGAAGCAAGCACTACTTTGAAATCAGGCAACCTGGGGTTTGGAGCCACCGATAACGTCCCAAACACGTTCAGGTCTGGAAAAGGGTGGCGTTTTGGACACACTGCGTTTGTATTGCGACGGTGAGTTGTTGCGTGAGTTTCGGTTGGAAGCATCGCCGCTTGAAATTGGTCGGGCTTCAGGGTGTGACATTGTGTTGCACGACTCTGACATCGCTGATCGCCAACTGTTGGTACAGCGGCAACATGGCACTGTGATTGCGTATGATTTGCAGAAGAAAAATCGTCCAAAAACATATCTTCCCTTCGACCAACCCTTGGTGCTGAATCGTCGCTATCAGCTCGTGCGAACGGCGTATCAAAACGAATTTCTGGGAAATCATGAACACGATACGGCAGCATCGGCGGTGGTCCGCGAAAGCCTTTCACGGTCGATCCTCTTGATAGGGAAAGGCAATCAAGCACGGCGCGTGTCCATAAAAGGTCAACCTGTGCAAATTGGGACGGATCCAAGCAACGATGTGGTGTTGCATGATAACACTGTCAGTCGGTTTCATTGCCGAATTGAACCAACTCCTTGTGCTCTACGCGTTCGTGATTTGGAAAGTCGTAACGGCACGTTTATTAATGGTGTCAGAGTGTTTTATGCGGAAGTTGCGGCAGGTTCGATGTTGCACGTGGGTCATACAGACTTACCGTTGCGCAGCGTCATCGAAGAAGGCATGCAAGATGTGGTGGTGAGCTCTGCAGCGATGGAGCGTACAATCAGTGAAGTTGAGCGGTTTGCGCCGCTATCGTGGCCGGTGTTGATCTGTGGGCCAAGCGGTGTGGGCAAAGAAGTCCTTGGACGGGTGCTTCATCGACTGAGTTCGCCACAGCGAAAGGCATGGGTGGCAATTAATGCGGGAGGATTACCGCGCGAGCTGCTCGAAAGTGAACTGTTTGGCCATGAGCGAGGAGCATTTACGGGAGCTCATGGCACACATAAAGGCGCTTTTGAGCGTGCACATGGGGGAACGTTGTTTCTTGATGAAATAGGAGAGCTGCCTTTGGAGGCTCAGGCACGCTTGCTTCGAGTGGTAGAGACTTGGGAGGTGCAACGCGTCGGAGGGGAACGCCCCATTCCGGTGGATGTGCGCTTGGTGTGTGCCACCCATCGTGACCTTGCGCGCATGGTTGCCGAAGGTGCTTTTCGTGAAGATCTCTATTATCGGTTGGCACGTTTGGTGGTGCATATTCCGCCGCTTAAAGAGCGCATCCAAGACATCGAGCCTTTGAGCCAACATTTTTTGCAATCGATGCGTCATGAAATAGGGCCACGCACCTTGAGCCCGCAGGCCGTGGATCAATTAAAAACACATCCGTGGCCTGGCAACGTGCGAGAGTTGCGAAATGTGTTGGCGCTAGCGGCAGTATCGAGCGGAACTCCTGTTCTTGATAGGTTGACAATCGCAAAGGCCCTGGAGCGTTTGCATGGGGGTATACGCGCATGCAATGTAGAGGCTTTGAGTGATGTGGTCAGTAGGCATCGGGGAAATCTGTCTGCTGCAGCGCGCTCGTTGGGTATGCCACGATCCACGCTGCGTGACAGGCTTGCCCATGTCCGAGCCAAAAGCTAACTAGCGGCGAGTCTTTTCTCGCCAGCGCCGTAGTCGCAGATCAAAGAGATCTTTGGCCACATTCCATGCTTGTCGGGTATTTGCAGATTTTGAATACCCAGCGCGTCTTGGCCGACAGGGAATCGTCACGACCTTGACGGTGTGTTTTTGTTGAAGCATGCGGATGGGATATTCAAAGTTGAGAAAAAATGAATCGGGGGGCAAGGCATCAGGATTAAACAAGGCACGTTTAAAAAGATAAGGACCCTCGCTTCGTAGGCGCACACCGTGCAGCAGAAAGATCAAGGCACGTACTCCCCACGATAAGACTTTGCGGTGCCAGCCATCATCACGTCGGTCGTAAACTGAAAGTACAAGATCACACGGCTGTTCCTCTGCGCTCTGCCTCAACGTTCCTATGGCGGAGGGCGGAATTTGCCCGTCTGCTGGTAAAAACGTTACCCACGTACCCGTGGCTAAACGCACACCGCTTTTGAGTGCCGCACCGATACCCAAATTACGTGGGTGTCGATAGACGTTGTATGCATATCCAGCGAGTGTGTGATGCGCTTGGTCGCTGGTGTTGTCGGTGGAACCATCGTCGATAAACACAATCTCAGAGTCAGGTTCGTGTGTTTCCAACCACTGACGTAGCTCACTTAATACAGGCTCGATGTTTTCGGCTTCGTTATAGGCAAACACGACGATGCTGAGTTTCGTCATGATGGAGTCATTCCGGTCGAATGCGTAACACGCGTGCGGGAACGCCAGCGGCAACGGCGTATGCGGGAATAGGTTGACTGACCACCGCTCCAGCACCAATCTGGGCTCCTTTGCCAATGTGTACGCCAGGAAGAATGACGGCGCCTGTGCCGATGTCAGCGTCGTCTTCAATATGAACGGGTGCAAACTCAAGTGGCGAGAGTAAAATGGGTATGTGTCGGCCTGCTTCTTTATGGAACGAGCTGATGATTTTAACTCCGGGGCCAATGCCTACATGGCTTCCGATGGTGAGGCCTCCTGCGCTGTGAAAAAAACATTGCTGTCCAATCCAGGTATGATCTCCAATGCGCATGTCATTGTTGTAATAGCCTTTAAGGATACTTTGATGTCCAACGTACACGCCTTCACCCACAAAGATGCGCTCAGGATGGAATGCCAAAACCCCAGGTTCGAACACGCAGCCCGATCCACATTGCGCAAGCATGGTTGATTCAAATACACCTGAACCATGGCTTTGACGTGCTTTGGATGAAGGTTGATGGCTCATGGCATCATGTGGTTTTAGGCTCCTAGGGGAGCGCTGGCTTTCAGAGGTAGCATGTTCATGTCTGGGTTAGCCAGTTTGGTGTGTATGTCTTCGGCGACGTGCGTGGATAACGCGCGTGGCGTAGGTTATTTCAGATGGTGTTCTAACGGCAGCGCTTCGCTTGCCAGTTGTGGAGCGACCGTCACGAAGGCATCATGGGTGCGTTTGGCTGCTTCTAGGTTTCCTTCAGCGAGCTCAATCCAAGCAAGCTGTAGCACAGAGCGAACATCTCCCCGCTTAAGCTGATAGTTCAGTAATTGTCTCGCGTGGTCCGATGCCCCTATGGCCCAAAGTAGACAAGCTGCTTCGCGCACGGCGTCTTCTTTAGAAACTAAAAACGCATCGGGATCGCGAACGACAGGGGGAGGGATGTGAGCTTGTTTGACGGTGGTTCCTGAAAGCAACCGAAGCTCTGAAGAGGGCAAGCCACGTAACGCATAGCGTAACGCTTCAAGCGCTTCGTCTATTCGCTGCCGAACTACCAGTCGCTTGGCGCGGCTGATTTCGTGATGCCGCAGCACAGCCATGGCGGCCCCATAATCTCCAATGGGCGAGGTCATGATGTCCTGTCCCAAGGCGGTAGTCCAACGTTCTGCCATCGAGGCGTTAAGTTGTGTTTCAAGGACATTGTGGCCGGTGGGAAGATACACGTAAGGCCCCAAGATTAATCCTTGTCCCTGCGTGGGCCAGTGTGCTTCTGATACGATGGGCAGATGGCCGAAGGTATGGCGGACAAGGCCGTCGTTGTAGGCCTGCATGGCCGTCTGGCCACGGCCGCGGCGTGGACGGCCATCAAAGTAGGGATGGGCACGCAGGGTTTGCCAGTGCCACGAAGAGGTTGCGAGTCCACTGATGAACAATGCGATGTCGGGGCGAGCTCCATCAATGGCCTGAGCCATCATCCAGGCTGCAGCAGTAAAGTCTGTTTCTACGATGACCAAGCTTTTAGGAGGCGGGGCTTCCGTTAACACTTCTGAGAACGTTTCAAGCGCAGGGATTTCGGCCTCAAGTATGGATGGTATGCTTGAGAGTGTGGGAATGTTCAGAGCGATTAACAATAGACCACATGCCGAGAGGATTCCGTTATGGTGGCTAGTGGACCACCACGAAAATCCTGCGGCACCGGTGGCAAGCATGAGTGCAACCACAGGGCCAAAATACGCGATATTGTCTGGGTTTCGCACTTGAAGCGGTTGCAAGCATCCTGCCGCCAAAGCAAACAACGCACCCAAAATCACCGCGATGTGCAGTTTGCGTTGATAAGAAGGCAGATGTGCGATTTGAAGCAGTGCAAGGCCCATTCCGACGATTGGAAGAATGCCACACGCTGCAATTGCAAACCCCAAGGCATCGAGGCTTTGGTGCAGCCATGAGTGCTCTGTTGCGCCTAAGTTGTGTTGATAGGCTCTTGCACTCAGATAATCCCAAAACCCTTGCCCTGTGGAGGGCTTTCCCCACATGGGTGCGCCAGCATAAGCTCGAAGTGGAAGCCAGCTTAAAAAAGCAAGCCCGCAAAACGTTGCCATGCTTCCCGCAAGGATAAAAGGCCCGCTTAGCCAACGGCGCCAGGGGACTACGAAAAGCGAACACAGGATCATTCCTAAGGGCGCTAGGGCGTGCGGTGCATGGACGGACATGCAAAGCGTTGCAGCAAACGTTGCTTGTCCCAGGTGTGTTAAGCGAGCGTGTTGCATCCAACGGATCGCGTGGTACGTTCCGTATAAGCTCAGCGCTAAAGCCAATCCATAGACTTCGATGCGCAACGCTTGACGTAAAACGACAGAACTCAACAAAAAGCCCATCGCCGCTGCATCTGGTGCGGCGTATTGGACCCAACCTGTAAGCGTAGCGTTTTGATCGAAGGGTTGTGCTGCGTCGTGGCGTGTGGACTGTTGGAGGGCTTGAACGATGCGAATGACCCACCACGCGGCGAGGAGCTCCGTCCCGGTACTTAATGAGGCCATGCGCCAAGGAATGGGACCGAGGGGCAATGCGATTGCGACGTGTGCAATGAGAGCATGCAAGGGCTGGCCGGGCGGATGCGACGCTCCTAGGTGCCAAGCGGCTGCAGCAAGCTCACCGGAATCATAGAGCTGAGGGCCGCTTGCGGCGTGCCAGATGCCCACGCATCCAGCAAGGGATAACCAGACGGCACGCCACGGAACCATATGAAGACGTTGGGACATGAAGCTTAGAGCATACCGCGATGCCTAAGGTAAGCGTCGATTTTCTGACAAGCCTCCTTTTCCAACAGAGTTTGGGCACTTGTCCACCATGCAAACCCTGGTTCTCCCCGAAACCATGTTCGTTGCCGGCGTGTATATACTTGTGTGGCCTTAGCAATGTGGCGTTCGGTGATATCGAGGGGCTGATTCATGCTGAGATGTTCAATCAGTTGGCGATAGCCCACGCTGGTCAAAGGGCGTGCGTGAGAACCGTAACGGGCTAACAGTTGCTGGCATTCTTGGACCCAGCCGCGTGAGAGCATGTCTTTGGTACGCTGTCGAATGCGTGCGTACAGTGTAGGCCGATCGAGATCGAGCACGAGGTTCAAAGAGTCGTAGCGTGGTTCACCCAGAGCATGTGTTTTACGCAACTGTCCTAGAGGGACACCGGTTTGTTCGTACACTTCAAGTGCGCGTATAATTCGGACACGGTCGTTAGGGTGGATGTGCTGAGCTGCGAGAGGATCGACCTCATGAAGCGTTGCATGGAGTGCTTCCGCGTCAAGCGATGCCGTTTTTTGCTCAAGTCGAGCGCGGACGTGAGGATAGATTTTTGGAGTTACAATCAAGCCACGAAGAAGTGCGCGGATCCATAAGCCTGTTCCTCCTACCACAATGGGGAGCTTGCCACGTTGGATGACATCCGAAATCGCTGTATCGGCGAGGTGTGCATAATCGACAGCGTCGAGGGGTTTATCAGCGGTTGTGACATCCAAAAGATGGTGTGGAATGCCTCTAAGTTCCTCGGAAGTAGGCTTGGCGGAGCCAATATCAAACCCTGTATAGACTTGTATGGAGTCGGCTCCGATAAGCTCTCCGTTATAACGATGCGCGAGTTCAACACCGATAGCGGTTTTTCCTGTTGCGGTGGGTCCTGCGATAACCACCAAAGGTAGCGAGCTTAACGGACGCTGCATGTGAAAAGTTCCTTAGCGTCCCAGACGGCGTTCGATGGTTGCAAAGTCGATTTTATCTACAATGGGTCTGCCATGTGGGCAATGCAAATTAAACGATTCAACGTGATCCAGGTTCGCTAAGAGTTCTCGACATTCATCAGGACTTAAGTGATCGCCCGCGCGAATCGCGGCATGGCAAGCCATGGTGGCCAATACGGTATCCATGACGTCACTAAAGCTGCGCTGCCCTTGGCGAGTGAGTTCATCCAAGGCATCTCGTAGCAATCGTCGAGCTGGAACCCGTTGTGCCAACGCGGGAATTGTCTGAACGACCAGAGTTTGTTCCCCTAAGGCGTGACATTCTAAGCCAAGCGCGGCGAGCTCGGCTGCATGCTGCGTGGCGTAGTCAACGTCGTTGGAAGAGCACTCTACGCGTTCCGGGAACAACAAGCGTTGTGTGCGAATACCATTGTGGTGATAGCTTTGATGGAGTTGAAAGAAACGCACGCGTTCGTCTGCAGCATGTTGGTCAATCACATACAGAGCATCTTCCCCCTCGCAGATGAGCAGTAATCGACGTACTTGGGCCAAGAAATTTAGGGAGGAAAAAAAACCAGTGGATCTAGCTGTAGAGCCAAAGATAGGCCCATAATGCCCTTTGGAATCTGCAAGCGAAACCTCTAGTGCAGCGCTCCGAGCCTGAGTATACGTTGCGGCTTCAGTCGGATCGGGTCTCATTGACCCTGGTGACCGAGAAGGGCCGGAACGGTTCGCGGACCAGTGAGTGCCTACGCTCCATGCCAGTTGTTCCAGGTGGCGCGTAAGCAAACGCCTTACGGTTTCATAAACTTCACGGGGTTTTGCAAATCGTATTTCTGTTTTCTGAGGGTGTACATTCACGTCCACTTCGTGGGATGGCAGTTCAATGAATACCGCTCCCGTCGGATAGCGGCCTGGGGGCAACACGCTGCCATAAGCATGGCTGATGGCGTGGGCCAGCGCGCGATCACGCACGGGGCGTTGGTTTACGAACAAGTGTAACCCCAGCAGACTTGAGCGTGCTTTTTCTGGAGGTGATAGCACCGCACGGATGTGAATGCCTTGGTGCTCGTCTCGGCACGAACGAAGTGCAGAATCGTTAAGTACCAGAATAGCGTGTTCCAAAAGATCATTGCTCGGCATATAATCACGCCAAGAGGCGCCGTCCTTACGCAGAATGAATCGTGTGTGAGGATTGGCCAAAGAGGCATTGAGACATGTATCTGCAATGTGAGCTGTCTCAGTGGCGGTAGACTTTAAAAATTTCAAACGCGCCGGAACGTTATAGAACAAGTCTCGGACTTCAATGGTTGTGCCAGGAGCGCAGCCAGTTTTGGTTGTTTCACCGGCCACAGAACCTTCGACTTCAATCGCAGTGCCTACGGCGTGCTCTGCCTGGCGTGTATGCAACGATACGCGTGAGACGGCCGCAATCGAGGCCAATGCTTCTCCGCGAAAGCCAAAGGTGCCGAGGCGTTCCAGGTCGGTGATGTGTTGAATCTTGCTTGTGGTGTGAGGCTGAATGCATAAGCGTACATCCTCTTCAACCATGCCCACGCCATTATCATGGACACGCATGGAGGCGAGCCCGCCGCCGTACGTATCGATTTCAATGCGACTTGCCCCCGCATCAAGGGCATTTTCAATGAGCTCTTTGATGACGTTGGCGGGTCTGCCTACCACCTCGCCGGCTGCAATTTGATTGATTAACGCCTGGTCTAAAACATGAATTTTTGCGGTGGACACGGCAAGACAGTTCTACCGCAGTAGACCCTTTCTGACCATCCGGCTATCATAACTCAAGGTCTGTAATGTCACAAAGCGCCGCTCGACGAAGTTCCCGAAGCTGTCCCCATTGCAAGACTGTCTATCCAGGTGGAGAATTATTTTGTCCGTTGGACGGTACCCGGTTGGTATCGCCTTCGATAGGGACGGAAATGCTGTCAACGGATCCTTTGCTGGGGATGGTGGTTTCAGGCCGATATAAGATTCTCCGGCGTATCGGCGAAGGCGGCATGGGGATTGTCTATGAAGCCGAGCACGTGGTGATCGAAAAGCGTGTTGCTCTAAAGGTATTACGAGACGATTTTTCAAGGCGTCCAGAATTGGTTGAGCGATTTCGTCAAGAAGCAAGGAGCGCGTCACGTATTGGCCACGACCATATCGTCGATATTTCAGACTTCGGCGAGACACCCAGTGGCGCGAACTACTTCGTAATGGAGATGCTGAACGGGGAAGACCTTGCTATGTTACTCCAGCGAGAGAGCATGGTTGACCCAGAGTTTGCCGTGCACATTGTGTTGCAATGTTGTCGAGGATTAGGCGCGGCGCATGCCAAGGGCATCATTCACCGTGACATGAAGCCTGAAAACATTTTTCTTGTAGAGCGGGAAGGCCGCAAAGACTTCGTCAAACTTGTCGATTTCGGGATCGCCAAGATGAGCGATGCCGAAACCTCGGGAGCGCCGGGTCGTAAGCTCACTAAAACAGGGATGATCTTTGGCACGCCTGAGTACATGTCGCCTGAACAGGCGGCGGGAAAGGCGTTGGATCATCGAGTAGACATCTATGCCATGGGAATCATCTTATATGAGTTGCTGGCAGGGCGTGTGCCATTCCTGGGCGACACATTCATGGGAGTTTTGACACAACATATGTTTGAAGCGCCGCGGCCGTTACGTGAGATTAATCCTAATGTACATGTACCTCAGGCGTTAGAAAGCGTCGTGCTTAAAGCGTTGGCTAAAGATCCTAACCAACGTTATCGAAGCATGCACGAAATGGCTATCGCGATACAGATGGCGATGGGTATGGAGATTTCAGCGCCTAGCGATACCAGTGGAAGGTTTTCAGCAAGTACGACGGGTGCAGGCGGGGGGCATTCCCGTGAGCGTATTTCACGGATCACTTCAAGGCGTTATGCATTGGCCGACACGACGTACCTGACAACTTCCAAATTCTCGAAAAAGGTCTGGAGGGTTTTAGCGGGTGTTGCGCTTGCCTTGTTAGGGCTTGGTGCATTGGGATGGGGGCTTAGGGCCTACTGGCCTACTGAGCGCCTCTCTCGTTCTGCTCTGTCGAAAGGCCCCACGCCATCGCACACGCTGCCCGCGGTACAAGCGCCTGCGCTGAGGCCGCCGCCCGCAAATGCTCCTGCTGCTCCTCCTGAGCCATTGAAAGCTCCAGAAGGCTCAGAGCAAGTGCATATGGTCACGGTTCGGGTTGCTACCCAGCCCAGTGGGGCTAAACTTGAAGTCAGTGGACGTGGCGTGGTGTGTGAAAAGACTCCGTGCAGTTTTACGACACCGAGTGCAGAGCTTGTCACGCTAAATGCCTCGTTGGGGAACGCTTCTGTGGTGCATGAGTTAAGCCCAGAAGTAGATTCGTATGTAACATTACAACTTCAGCCTCGGACTCCCAGTCGAAGACCAAGGCCTAGGGCTGGTCATACGGATCAGGACGATGAGCCGAAGCCCTCAGAAGCAGAATCACCACCGTCACGTAACAGCGGGGAGCTGAAAGTCCCAGATATTTTTCGATAGTTGTTTGGCGGCAACGATTCCTGTCACTTGCTTGCTGATGGCATGCTGGCTGAGGTATGACCTAGGCTATCATGATGAAGCACTGGTATGGTGGGATTGTCGTTGTAGCGATTGTGCTTGGACTCACGCCATCGGTACAGGCGCAACTGGATCGCGGTGTACGCCCGATGGCCTTGCCCGCCGTGTCGTTAACTGCGCCGGATGATGCCTTGGCAGTCGATGTCAACCCGGCCGCCCTTGGGTTTTTGCCCTCGTGGAGCTTTGTGTTTTTAATGATGGAATCGACGGGTGATGCCGCTTTCGGTGATGGAGGGGTAGGTTTTTTTGGGGCGATACCATTGCCTTTGGGGTTTGCGTTAGGGGCTAGTGGGCAATCGGTCAATCCAACCCAAGCCTCCGGCCTGGGCGATCGCGGTTTTGCGAATTTAGCACTCGCATTCGCTCCAACCCCCCAGTGGAGCATTGGTTCAGCGTTACGCTTTGTCACCTCGGGTGACGAACGGATCGATGGCATCGTCACTCCCGATGTGAGCACCATTTGGCGGCCTAGTCATTGGCTTGGGTTTACGTTCATGGCACGGGATTTTACTGCGCCACGGGATCTGCCGCGTAACTATGTGTTTGGTGTCGGCATGCGTCCTTTTGGCACTCAGATCATGCTGGTGGATCTGGCCACCTCTGTTAATGATGACGGGGAAGTCGGCACTCGTGCAGCCCTTGATGTTGGTATTCCTTACTTTGGTCGATTTTCAACAGCACTGGAAGTCAATCGATTGGGTGATTCTGATCGTGACTGGAGGCTTACCACCGGCCTTGCCATGCAGTGGAACAATGCAACGCTTGGCGGCGGTGTGCTTGCGGGGGATGGTTTTGAAGACGGGGCAGGATGGTACGTCATGGAGCGCCTGGAGGGCAGCGTTCGTGAGGGGATTGCACAAAGCGCATGGGTACTTGATCTCACGCTGGATGGTGGTGTGGGCGAGCGGCGTATCCTTGAAGCCATCACGTATCTGGATCGTGCAGTGCATGAATCGAGGGTGGAAGGTGTGTTGTTAAGGTTGCGTTCGACCGGCATGGGCATGGCTTACGCGCAGGAACTCCGGTTGGCGATCGATGCGTTGCATACTGCGGGCAAACCCGTGGTATGTCATCTCGATGCCGCCACAGGCGCCGAATATTATGCATGTGCCAATGCGGCTAAGGTCTTGATCGATCCTGCGGGGGGAATTCGCCTTGTCGGCCCGTCGCTTACCGTGCTGTCGTTACGCGAGCTTTTGGATAATGTAGGCGTGCGGGCCGATTTTGCACGTGTCGGTGAGTACAAGAGTGCTCCAGAGCAGTTCACGCATAAAGCAATGAGTGGACCGGCGCGTGAGCAGCGTGAAGCGTTGCTCCACGACGTGTACCAGCGTCTCGTAGTGGATTTGGCCAAAGACAGGCACGTCAGCCCTGTGGCCATGAATGCACTGATTGATCAAGGGCCATTTTTGAGCAATGAGGCGTTAAAGGCACGGCTTGTCAGTGGTTATGGAGATGAGCTCAACCTTGAAGCTCCACTGGCTCAAGTTTTTGGTGAACATGCGGTGCTTCTTGAAGACTATCCCACGAAGCAACCCCCATACTGGGGAGTTCCGCCACGCATTGGTGTGGTGGTGGTGGACGGTGACATGGTCGATGGTGACAACGTGGATGTTCCCTTCGTCGACATTCACCTGAGTGGGGGAAAAACAGTCAGCAAAGCGATTCAAGGGTTTATGGAAGACCCCACCGTGCATGCCATTGTAGTGCGCATAGATAGCCCTGGGGGTTCTGCCATGGCGGCTGACCAAATCTGGCGTGCCATTCGGCGTGCTCGAAAGTATAAGCCTGTGATTGCATCGTTAGGTGCGGTTGCTGCAAGCGGTGGCTACTACGTGGCTTCTGCGACCGATGAAATCTGGGCAGACCCATCCACAGTGACAGGCTCGATTGGTGTGTTTTACGGCAAGGTCGATGTGGCTGCATTAGCAGAACGCGTTGGAATAGGTATCGAAGCGCTTTCTCGTGGCAAGCATGCCAATATGGAATCAATGTGGCGTCCGTTTACAGACGAAGAGCGTGCCGTGCTCACACAAAAAGTAGAATCGTGGTACGGCATGTTTTTACGTCGCGTGGCTGAAGGAAGAAACATGAGTGTCTCGCGCGTGGATGCCGTGGCGAGAGGGCGCATTTGGTCGGGTGATGCCGCGTCGCGTCTTGGGCTAGTGGATCGGCTGGGAAGTTTTGCTTCCGCACTTGCTCGCGCCAGAGAGCTTGCCCATTTGGACTCGAATGCGGAAGTCGTGATTCGTCCTGAACGGCCTCAAACGCTTCTGGATTATGTGCTTAGCACAGGTCCGGACGCTTCGAGTTCTCAACAAAATCCGTGGCTGCGTTTGGGTCCAGACCTACGTAGTGTGGTAGGCTATGTTCTTTCGTTAGAGCGCCTTGGTGTAGGAGTGCCGTTGGCGCGGCTTCCGTGGGCCAACCATGGTGGATTGTAGTGGCGCGTGTTACAGCAGCGGCGACTCGGTAAAACAGGACTTTCTGTCAGTGAGCTTGCGTTAGGCACATGGGGCTTGGCGAGCGGCTCCTATGGTCCGGTAGCGTTAAGGGACTTTGTGCGCATCATAGGATCTGCGTGGGATGAGGGCGTCACCACGTTTGACATGGCCCCTTTGTGGGGGCAGGGCGAGGCAGAGAGTACGGTAGGCATGGCGCTTGCTCCCTATCGCGAACGGGCTTGCCTTGTGAGTCGGGGAGGCCGAAACATGCTTAATGGCCAAGTTGTCTCAGATTTTGAACCCACAGCACTTAGGCGCGATTTGGAAGCTTCGCTCAAACGGCTTGGTACCGACTATCTCGATGTATGGCTATTGCATGAGCCGAGAGAGGACGTTTTCGAACAAGAAGATGTTCTTGAACTTTTGGGCGCGCTTAAACAGGAAGGAAAAGTCCGAGCCTGGGGTGCCAGCGTAAGCTCTGGTGCGCATGCACGGGCGGCGCTCAATGCGCATGCCGAAGTGTTGTGTGTTGTCCATAATGTTCTTAGCCCCATGGTGTTGCCACCATTGAAAGCGGATGTGGAGCGTTTGGGTGTGGGTATATTGGTTCGCTCCGCGCTCGCGTACGGGCTACTTGCAGGTCGTTGGAATGACGCACATCGGTTTGAGCATGATGATCATCGTTACGAGCGTTGGGACCGTGACACATTTCGCCGTAGAATTCAGCAAGTGGAATCCCTTCGTACGTTGCTTAAACCACCGGTCACTTCGCTGACTGCATTGGCGCTTCGGTATCTCTTGGCAGATGGTGTGGTGAGCAGTGTGCTTCTTGGAGCGCGTAGCCTTGAGCATGTGCGCGAAGCCGTGTCAGCCATTCACGAGCCGCCCTATCTCACTGAACCCCAGGTCCAAGAACTTCAGGAGTTTCAATCCACCTGGGGGTTACATGATACAGTCCCCTGGGGCCTTCCTATTTCCCGTCAGCAGACGCCATGAACCAAACATTAGTTGCACCTATTAAAATCTATACCGATGGCGCATGCTCGGGCAATCCAGGCCCTGCAGGGCTAGGAGTGGTTCTGTGTGCCGATGGAGAACAACGTGAACTTTCTGAATATTTGGGGCATGGTACAAATAACATTGCCGAACTGACAGCCATCTTGCGTGCGCTTGATGCGGTATCGGATAAACGCAGAGCCATCGAACTCTATACAGATAGTCAATACGCCATTGGGGTCTTAACCAAACAATGGAAGGCCAAGGCCAATCAAGCGCTCATCCTGGACATCAAAGCGGTGCTGGCAACCTTTGCGCACTGCACATTGCACTACGTCCGCGGACATAACGGCCATCCGCTTAACGAGCGTGCCGACGAGCTCGCCGTCCAAGCGGTTCGCGCCCAAGCCTCCACCGGCTGGACCACGTAGAAGGGCTAGCCAAATTTCTATGTAATATCCGCTGGTTGCGGGCTCAAATGACTTGACTTTCCAAAACAGCGCGAGACAAAATTGGTTCTCGCGGCAGATTCAGATTTCCAAGAGCTCTCAAAGTGTGTTTTGGTTTCGCCCGCGTGTGGGCTTGAAAGCAAAATGATTCGAAAGAGCATGAATAACCGTTGGGCGGAACTCAGGCAGAGCATGCGCGTACCGGCTTCGTATGTTGCCGTCTTTGGGGTGCTCTTTGTCTTATCGATCGTGCTGTCCTTTCTCCATCCCATGGATTCAACCGTGCATGGCGATGGCTACTACACCTACCTTTGGACTCGGAGCTTGGTATTCGATGGAGATCTTGATCTCAAAAACGATCTTGAATTGTGCGGCGATCCGTGGAACCTGGCGCATAAAACAGAGGGCCATCCCACCAACTACTGGAACGTAGGCCCCTCGGTTTTTTGGGCTCCAATTCTTGTGGGTGCTCGCGTGTTTACCGATGCGCGCCACCACCCGGATCCGCACATTCGCCATGGATGCAAAGGTCCTATGGCAGAAAGCGCCGTCCATGGAAGCTTAATCGTTGGCTTTCTTACCATGTTGCTCGGATTTTATTTTGCACGTCGTTACCTCGGCAATGGCCCCGCCCTTTTTGGCGCGGTATCTGGGGCATGGCTCGGATCCTTGGCATATTACACGATGTTCTTGGTGTCCTATGGACACACCGCATCCGCCTTTGCATCAGGATTGCTAATTTTTCTGTGGGATCGATATCGGCATGCACTGACGACACAAAAATGGCTGCTATTGGGAAGTGCACTCGGGTTGGCCGCTCTTATGCGTTGCCAGAACGCATTCTTGGTGGTGCTGCCTTTTGCGACGTGGCTTCGAGTCTTTTTTAGCTCTACGCGCCTGCGCGATTGGCGGCATGCTCTAAGACACGTTGCCAACGGGGTTGGTTTTGCGGTTGCTGCTTTCCTTGTGTTCTTTCCACAACTGTTGGGTTGGTATCAGACCACAGGCAATTGGTTGTTTGTTCCTCAGGGTGAACATTTTATGCGATGGACCTCACCACGCATCATGGGTGTGCTGTTTAGTTCGGGTACGGGCCTGTTTCCAGGCGCACCCATCATCTATGTGGCCATTGCAGGATGGGGTCTCTTGTTAATGCGGAAAGACTTGCGGTCGCTTGGCATCGCCATGTTCACGCTTTTGGCGCTGGATACCTATGTGATTGCCTGTGCCTGGGATTGGTGGGGAGCCGCTGGGTTTCCAGGAAGACGATTTGACGCGCTTACGTTGCCTTGGATGTTTGGATTGGCGGTTGTAGGCTCGTACGTTACGCGCCTGAATCAACGTCATCCAAATTTCGGTTTGGCACTTGCAGCAAGTTTATTTGTTCTTATGGGTGGCGTCTGGAGTTGGGGAATAGAGCAAGGCCTTGTACGAGCCATGCCTACCTTCATGGCGCGAAGCTCGAATGTTCAGTGGAAAGAAACGTTCAAGCATATTGTTGACCCTTTTTGGAATGTTTTTGGGAATCCATTGACCTATCCGGCGTCTTTAACAGTTGCGCTTCGTTATGGCATTCATCCGAAGCGATGGGATGTCCTCGGAGCACAAGAGTTTTTTTATTACGACTTTGAGTCGCGTGCACTTCAGGAGAACACTACAATACTTGATTTTGTCGACGTCCAACACCGCTACTATTTGACAGGGTCGTTCCAAGAGGAGCCCGCACGGTGGAAACGGACTGAAGTTCTGGTCGCTGCGCCCGGAAGCGCTCGCATTCTGTTACCTATTCATACGGCGCAAGTGCGGTATTTCGATTTTATCGTGGTACCCATGGATGATGGTAAATCTCGCACGGCACCGGAGATGGCGAGTCCGCCGACCCGGCTCAGTCTGAACGTCAATGGCGTTTCGTATGGAACAAAACTCCTTGCGCCCTCTGGTCTTCAGCATGTCCGGTTTACGCTGCCGCATGGAGCGATCCATGACCGCATCAACGAGCTCTGGCTTTACATTCAGGGCGATTCTCTAGGCTTCAGTCAACTCCACATGCAACATGGTTCTTAGTCTCTTTTGCCCCGAGTAACTAAGGTTTATCAATGAACCACCGGCGTGCAGCTTGGGCGAGCGTTTGGAACTCATAGCCACAGGCTATTAGCTCCTCGATGGCTGCTGTGAGGCACGCCAATTTGTGCTTAAGGCTTTTGCGCAAGTCTGGCTGAAGTGGTTTCAGATAAGCCACGCCATCTTCCTCTGCATCGACAAGATCAATGCCATGCAATTCAAGATTGACTAACGGACGCGTGGCGATGCGTCGTGTGAGCCACCGGGTCCCGCCCGGCCCAGCGAGCAGCAGGCTTGTGCCAATGTAAGGAAGCCTTCCTGTGCACGCACGCGTAACACCAATGGGCAGCTCCACCATGCTATGCCCTCGTTTCCAGTAAGGTGTGCCTACGTGGTAAGGATTGGCCGGTGCGGTCAGCATCCATGGTGTATCCAATATGCTGTGGCTTTTGCGTCGTTGGCACCGCATCCATCCCAGCATGGCGGCTTTGGCGCCGTAGTACCATGGGCAAGGAAACACACTTGAGTCGTAGTGTACTCCGAGCGCCTCAAGCACGCGGTAAACTCGATTGGTGATCGTATATCCCGGTGCGCGAAATCCCACCGGCGCTTCTCCAGTGACACCTTTTACAGCCTCAATCCCACGGGAGATTTCGTGGTGAATGTCCTCGCTCGATCTGCGGCTGAAGTCGTAATGATGAGAATACGAGTGATTCCCAATCTCATGGCCTTGCCGATGCAAGCGCTGTAATGCCTCTGCATTTTGTCCACGTTGCAGATCCCTGCCAATGGCAAAAAACGTAGCATGGATGCCGGCTTCTTTAAATAACGCTTCGAAGCGAGGAATGGCGCGATCGTACACGGCGTGGCGTGATGCTTCGGCCGGTGAGCCGAGGCCGTGAATCGCATGATAGCAGGCAATCTCATCCAAATCGATGGAGATTGCGGCTATGCGAGGGGCCGTCATTTTTTGATCCGAATCGCGATTACTAGACGACTTAAATTGCGTAGCACATTGGGCACGCGTCGAAACAAGTGAATGGAAGGCGGCCTTTTTTCAAGCACACGAATAGGGACTTCCAGCATCGCAATGCCTTGACGCTGGGCGCGGATGACCAACTCGCTTGCAAACAAGTCTTTGTCTACGACGCATGCCTTGACCACCGGTAGCAATGTCGCTTTACGGAACGCTTTAAGTCCATGGGTGTCTGTCCCTCTGAATCCCAATGCTAGGCGCAGCATTCCGTTGATCACAACGCTTCCCATATGGCGAATCAAAGGACGCTCGTCGCTGGCACCATCCAGCAACTTTGAGCCAATCACCATATCAACCTTATTCGTGGTCAGTAAGGCGAGGGCTTGCTCGTGAAACCCCGTGTCGCAAAGGTCAATTTCATCGCAAATAATAATCTCACCCGAAGCCTTGAGGATGCCTTCCTTCAGGGCCTTGCCATAGTTGGGCTCACCCATCGAAAGGCAGTGCACATGCGCAAACCGTGTGCCTAAATCTTTGGCGATTTCCACGGTGCGATCCCTAGAGCCATTCTCGGCTAAAATGATCTCATAAGACCACGGCTTGTCACGTAGTCGATCGATGAGATCAACCACAGCGGCATGAAGAATGGCTTCTTCGTTGTAGATGGGGATCACAATGGAGACACGCGGCGTAGAAGAAGCAGGCATGGTCATGCGGGGCGTATCTGATTCGGCAGAAGGTGCAGGGCTAGGCGTGGTTAAGCGAGGGTTTGGCGTCATACGTAGTCCTTTATGGCCTGTGCAGCGTTGCGGCCAAATAGCAAAGCATCTTCCATGGACGAGTAGTTCCAGTCGCCGTAGCGGCCGGCCGGGATAATGGCATGTTCGCGGAAAAAAGGTTTAAGCACGTCCAGCGCCGCATAGTAATGATGGTCAAATACGACATAGGCATGTTTGATAAAGCGTGCGCGCGCAAAAGCAACATCGTCGGGCTTTTCAATGATGCGCATTTCAATCAAGTCTTGGGTGATCTGTGGGAGCAAGGTGGGTAAATCGGGCTCTTTTCGAGAGGCAAGCTCAACATACAAGTTGGCTTTTCCTGGGGGTGCCATCTGACTGCTGAAATTCGAGTAGCAGCCCACACGATAAAAAGCAAAGCGCGGCTCAGGGACGTACACCCAATGCAAATCCACGCCACAAGGTCGGTTCAATGCGACATCCAAATACCACAGAGGATTACAGCGTAACCGGCTGCCAGCTTCTTTGACCTCGTTAGGTGGATCTTTCAAGAGCTGCACCAAGGCATCCAGTGGTGCTGTGCAAATGAGCGCTTGGTAAGGCTGAACGCCGTCCGAAAAATGCAGTGTCTTTTTGCGCCAATCGATCATGTCTGGCGCATGTTCCAGCTTCACATGGGTCTGGACGTGAGGGTAAAGTGCTTTGGGAAGCTCTCCAATGCCGAGTGCGGGATACAGAAACTCTGCGTTGTAGCCGAGCTGCTTGGGCGGCTTGCCCACGGCACCGGCTACCACGTCTTCAAGCGAAGGTTGGGGAACAAATCTTGAGCACCAAGCGGCTGTAATGTCCTGGGGTGAAACACCCCAGAGTTTCGTGTTGTACGGCACCATGAAGTGCTTGCTGAATCCTTCTCCGAAATGCGTCAGGCAGAATTCTTCAAAATTGCTCGGTTCCGGACGTTGCGTTCGCGTTTGAAGCGCGTCAAAAAACCCCATCACACATTCGTAGGCTACTTCGGGGGGCAGGCCATAGGTATTCGCTTGATAAGGGTAGGGAGTGTACACGCCATAGCTATAGACTTTGCTGCGCCGCTGGATGCTAACCATTTTTCCATGGAGCAACGTTTCAATCCACGCGCGGATGGCGGGATCCCGTAAGTGAAGCAAATGGCCTGTGCGATCAAAGCGGTAGCCTTGTTCTTCCAGCGTAATGGCATGGCCACCGGCATGGGCCAGTTGTTCGTGGATGACAAACGGGACATCCAAATGATGTGCCGCCGAAAGGCCAGTGAGTCCAGCTCCAAGAATGTGCACGGGTGTGCTCATGGCAGCGGACTGTTTATCGGACAGGCGCATCCGTCAAGAACCTTCTAAACCACCACCCCACAACACAGAGCGTGGACCTTGTCACAATGGATACGAACCGAGTTAAGTGCTGCGGGCACGACCGCGCTTTGCCCGCATGCCACCGTCAGCTCGAAGTCGACAAAGGTGATGCTGCCGCCTACGACAGTAAGGCCTTGTAAGACGTCCCAATCCGGCAGTGTCAGGGTACCTGTGCCTGAGATTCGAGCCACACGCAGCCATGGTGAAGCCAGCAAGCTTTGTTCGGGCCCACATAGCACTTGAATCTGAGCATTGGCGGACGGGATCGGATCGCCAAGACGCACCATGCTGGTGCTAAGCCATTCCGGATCGTCGGCGAGGGTCCAATCCGTGACTGCCAAGGCATCCTCGATGTGAAGTAGCCGCTTTTCCCCGGAAGGATCGAGCTTGCCTGCCGCATCGTAGCGCCGGTTCCAGTCCCAATACCGATAGGTGACGCCACGCCGTCCTGGAGCGACATGTTGGGGCTCAAGCACAGTCACTCCCCGTCCAATTGCATGGGGCACGCCTGCTTCCACCAAAAGAAAATCCCCTGTGGAAAGCTCAATGAAATTCAAAAGCTCCGCCACGTTGGCCTCGTTCGAAGCAAGCCGCTTTCGCATGTGTTCGGGGCGTACGCCCGGACGAAGCCCTAAATAGACTCCTGCGCCTGGGCTCGCCTGAAGCACATACCAGCTTTCCGGTTTGCCGGCTTCGTCTGCCGAGAGTCCAGCATAGTCATCAGAGGGGTGAATCTGCACGGATAAGTCATCCCCGGCATCCAGAAGCTTGACGAGCAAGGCGCTCAACGAGCGTCCCGCCCGGGCTTCGGCGCCTAAATACGTGGCTGGATCGGAACTCACCACGTCATTGATCCATTGTGGAGTGCTGGCGCAGCGGCTTGGCAGTTCGGGTCCCATCGAAATCTCCCAGGATTCTCCCACCCGGGGTCGATCGCTCTTGGGGCTTAGGCCTGGTTTGTAGCGTTCTAAAATGCGTGATCCCGCCCAGGGAGTGCGGGTCAAAGGTGTGAAATTATCGGCAGTTAGCAGAACTGGTGCAATTTTGCTGTAATTTTTCATTTATACGGTAATTTATTTATTTGACAGAATGTACAAACCGGTGCACTCCGTTAAACCATCATGTATTCGGGTCAAGAACGACGCACCAATCGAGTCTATGTGACACGCAATACCGAATACCACATTCGGCGTGATATCTGTGTAGCTGTTCGAGATCGGGAAACGGGAGAATGGTTAACCTCGCATATGGCTCTGAATCGACGAGTCTGCGGGGGGCTACGGTTTAATGAAAATGGTGTAGTGCCAAACTCAGGTGCACCTCAAGTGGGTGAGTCGCTTTATTTCCAGAGTTCAGGGCATGACCTGATCACCAGCGTGGTGACCTCCGTGGAGCGTCCCAGCCTTGAAGTGGTTCGGCAATGGGGGCTCGAAGAGCGGGTTGCAATCGCCAGCTGAGTGGTTCGGCGTTCGTACATCGCTATAGTTTCTGAGAGCGTTCAGTGGTAGAACGCCGGGGTGGTGCTGGAACAGACTCCTGCGATTCGTGTGGTAGCGGCTGTCATTGAAAAAGACGGACGGTATTTGATCACTCAACGGCGTCCTGCGGCCGTCCTGCCTTTGTTGTGGGAGTTTCCAGGAGGCAAGCGCGAGGACGGAGAAACGGATGCCGAAGCCCTCAAGCGTGAAATGCATGAGCGGCTTGAAGCTGAAGTCGAAGTAGGTCAGTTGATTTCCTACGTCAGCCATCCCTACGAACACTACACCGTGGATTTGTTTTTGTATGAGTGTCGATTGTTGAGTGAGGAGCTCCACCCCAAAGCGGTACAGACCTACCGCTGGGTGGCTTCGGCTGAGTTTGACAACTATGAGTTTACGCCAGCAGATGAAGCCTCTATGGCTAAGTTGCTTGGGGTAGAGGTATGAGCGCCGAAGGGACGATCCTTCTTAGCAATATCGAGACAATCCCTGGGACACGCATTGTAGTTTCGTATGGACTGGTGAGCGGCAATACTGTTCGTGCAAAACATTTGGGCACAGATTTATTGGCAGGGCTTAAGAACATGGTGGGTGGTGAACTCCGTGCGTATACCGAGCTTCTTAAAGACGCGCGGCTTGAAGCTATCGACCGTATGACGAACGAAGCACGGATGCTGGGTGCCAATGCCATTGTTAACGTGCGCTTTTCCACGACGAGCATCACGCAGGGTACCGCAGAGCTGTTTGTGTATGGCACGGCTGTGCGAGTAGAAGAGTGTTAGAGCTTGCCATCACCCTACTGGTGCTTGGTGTTGCTTATCTAGGCAATACGTACCTCGACATTCGCCATGTTCAAGATTTACGCAGGCGAGAGCAGATTTACGGGGATGTTGCTGTGATCACGTTGCCTGTGACGCCCTCTGTTTCTGTTCAAACGATAGGCCTTGTAAGCGGATGTATTGTGGTTGGTTTAGGATATATCACGCGTATCAAAATTTCGGTTCGCAATGTATTGGGTGGCCGGGTAACTAGCCTCGAGCTGCTTATGGAGCGTGCCAGGCATGAAGCCATTCTTCGCATGAAGGCACAGGCAAAAGCACAACACTGTGATTC
This sequence comes from uncultured Polyangiales bacterium, assembly GCA_964640175.1. GTDB lineage: Bacteria > Myxococcota_A > Polyangia > Polyangiales > JACKDX01. The sequence goes on from CAZXFW010000014.1 coordinate 35,054, forward strand.
AATTGGAAACGTGCGCGTCGTACATACGCCGCTTCTGAGGCAGGATACGTCGGTGAGCGGTGTTGAAATCATGGCGTATGGCACAGGGTTGCGCCATATCAATGCATAGAGCGAACTAGAGATCTTTGACGAACACGAGTCTTCCGCGACCAGGGCCGGCATAGTTGGGATCTTCATTGACGGTAAACCCTAAGGCACGGTGAAACCGCGCAGATTCATCATTGGCGATGGGAGCAATGGCTTTGATTCGCGTTGCGCCTGCAGAGGTGCACCGTTTGATAAAGGTATCATAAAGGCCGCGGCCTACGCCTTGGCGTCGGCTTTCTGGTTTGATGCCCACCAGATGAATGTACCCCATCGCAGGCTGAGAAGCCGTGGCCTCCGAGGCGAAGCCGAGCAAAAATCCAACGATTTCTCCTTGTTCTTCTGCAATCAGTGCGTTTTCCCCAAGCTCATAAAAAAACACAGGATGCGCACGATCGTGTGAAAGGCCGCCAAACCAACGGTCAAGCACCGATACGATGTAATCGTAGTCTTTCTTAGTGATAGCGCGTATGACCATGACTCTTCTCCGTGGCGGTGATATATCAGCCTTGTCAGAGAAGGTCGATGCCGTCAGTTCTTACGCACAATTCATCGGTGGGCTTTTGCCCATTTTGTGGTGAATGTATCGAAGGGCGGCTCGATTGTCCGGAGCATGAGCTTACCTTGGTCTCATGGGATGAGTGGATGCGCTCTCGACATTCGAGAGGTGATTCACGCAGGGTGGGGTTTTCGTCTCAGGCTGTAGGCTGGCTTGAGAAGACGATGTTTGGGGTAGGTGCCCTGGGTTGGGTGGTTGGTTTTTTTATGCCGTTTGTTACGGTTGAAACTTCAGAGCACATTGAGTTTACGGGTTACCGCTTGGCAATCACTCGTGCACACAATTTGTGGACGGTGCTTCTTGCAGCATGTGTGGTGATGGCTATCGTGTGGCTAAGGCGCTCGGTGTGGCAACTGCAACGTGCGCGGCTTGGCTTGAGAATCGCCGCTGTCATGCCTATGGTTGCTGTAGCATACACCGCATGGGGCATTTACCATTGGGCGAATGCCCACACCGCGTCAGCCCGTGTTCAGCTCGGCCCCGGCCTTTACGTCATCCTTTTAAGCTCTTTTTTGTGTGTGACAATCAGCGTGGTGAGCCAACGCCTTTATCAAAGGCTGTTCGCCGACGCCGAATCAGCCAACCCAGAGTGAACAGAAGTAACATGACTGTGGAAGCAGTCTGTGTGGTGTTAATGGCACAAAGCGCTCCGCCAGCAAGTCCTCCTGTGGTAGTAGGATTTGTGGATTCCGCTTGTAAGTAATCAGGGACGCCATTTCCATCGGTATCTTCGAGCTCGTCGGCGGTGGGCACGCCGTCACCGTCGTCATCCGTATCTTGGTAATCAGGCATGCCGTCGTTGTCCGTGTCTCTGGGATCTTCAGCGCCGCCACTGCCAAGCTCGTCGGCGGTGGGCACGCCGTCACCGTC
>CAZXFW010000014.1:36666-57621 GCA_964640175.1 uncultured Polyangiales bacterium
GATCTTCAGCGCCGCCACTGCCAAGCTCGTCGGCGGTGGGCACGCCGTCACCGTCGTCATCCGTATCTTGGTAATCAGGCATGCCGTCGTTGTCCGTGTCTCTGGGATCTTCAGCGCCGCCACTGCCAAGCTCGTCGGCGGTGGGCACGCCGTCACCGTCATCATCTGTATCCTGAAAATCGACTACGCCATCAGCGTTGGTATCAGGCAATGACAGGGGTGTCGTCGCCAGCGGATCGTGTAGCCCATCTTGGTCGGCATCGTCGATGGTCGTTGCGATGCGACCATTGCCAGAATCCACACCACCTCCTTCGATGACATCATTGACGCCGTCTGCGTCAGAGTCCAAATCGAGATAGTCAGGCTCTGCGTCATCATCGGTGCTAACGATTCCCATGGTAGACGTCGTGATATTGGCATCTTCTGGATCGCCATCAATGGTGTCTGCGACGCCATCGCCATCATCGTCAAATCCCGGTTGTCCTACACCGTCGATCCGTCCATCATGATCGGTATCCAGGGCAGCCCCGCCGTTTTCGATGAGGTCTGGAATACCGTCGTTATCGGAATCCAAATCGAAGTTATTGAGGATACCATCACCATCGCTATCGAGGCTGCCTTCGACACTGTCTGGAATTCCGTCGTTGTCTGCGTCTGCATCCAGAGCATTGGCAACGCCGTCGCCGTCAGCATCGTTCTCACACAAGTTAGTGGTGGTGTTGCAGACGGATGCGCCGGTGCATTCACTAAACTCGGTTGCATTGCATTGACCGCATGAGCCATCCCCTGTGCATGCGGGTAACCCAGCATGTCCGGAGCAGTCAATGTCTGTAGCGCAGCCTACACAGGCATTGCTTGTACATACAGGCGCGGTGGCCGTGCAATCATTGGCGGATAAACACTCAACGTTTGCAAAGGTAAACTGAACCTTCCCACACGCCCGTTCAGGAGCAGGAGGTCCTGCCGGGCCTGGTTCGGCCTCGCACAATTGCACGTAGCAAGAGTCAGAGTTGCCCACTTGTCCCGAAGGTGCCGTATAAACCACGTCACCATCGACGATTTCACATGTCCCACCCAGAGCAGAAGGGGCCGAGTTTCCGTATGTGCCGTTTATGGTCGTTGCGATTGAGAGTGAGCTATTGTCCCATCCAGGCGTCTGTGTGCCCTGTGTGGTGTTAGCGTCCGCGACAATAGTTTCGATCGTTATTGTAGTGCTCCCGGTTTCCAAGACAGGTTCGGTTTGTGTCCCAATCGTGGGAGGGTCGTTGTAATGAATGGTGACAGTAGCTGTGTCACAAGCAGGCACCACAGGGTGTGCATCGCAAACCTCGATTTCAATAGGATAATCAATAGGGTTAGAGGGCGCACTTGGTGTGATACGTAACGTTCCAGAAGGGATCCCTGGATCAGAAGGGTCTTCCACCGTGGCACCTGGTGGCGGTGTCAACACATTGAGCGATTCGCCATCGATACCACTGTTGTCTGGATCATCAATGTCTAGAAGAGACACGACATCCACACTGAAGGGGCTGTTGCCGGTGGTAGTCCAGACGTCCAAATTGCTGACGTTGATGGTCGGCTCTTGATTGCAAACCGACGCGCGTGGCGAATAAACAATGTAACTCACGTCTGCCTGGGACAGTCCGTAAAATCCAATCTGGCCATCAGGGAATGCAACTAAACCATAATCTGTGGGTACCGCGTTAAACTGCTCGACGCTGTCTACGGAGATCACCAAATGTGTGGTGCTGTATGTGATTTCAAAACGATGTGTCGTGTTATCGCCCCACCCGGTGTCACCTAGTGTGGCGGCTTCTTCAAGCTCATCCACGCCGTTGGCATGAATCCAAAAGTCATTTGAAGAAGGAATGCCTGTGACACGCGAAATTGCCAAACCTCGTTCTGCAGTGCCACTGACGGGGCCTGCTTGGTTGAGTTGTTTCCAATCGACTAAGAGGTATTCTGCGCCGGAGTCAGCGCTTTCATTGGGATCGTAGCCCAACACAAAACCGATGAAATCGTCGTCGCTTGCAGTGTTGACCCGAATATCAATGATATAGGTGTATTCAGTAGCTCCAGCGTCGACCAACCCCACCGTAGCTTGGGTGGTGTTATTGGCTTGGGTAGCTGAATAGCGGTCAACGATGGTCCAAGAAGCTGCCGTCCCACCCCCTGGGTATTCTTCGGTTGTTACACCACCGGTAAAGTTGATGGGGGTGTCACATACAAATCCTGTTTCGATGGCGCAGGTGTTGTCACAGCCGTCGCCGGTCAACATATTGCCATCGTCGCAGACTTCAGCGCCCTGTACGTCCCCGTTGGGTGTTCCGCCGACGCACGCCGCATAGGCTGTCCATGCGGGCATGAGGGCCGCTAACATCAGGGAAATCAACCACGCCATGCGAACCATGTGTTTATGCCTTAGGCGTTTAGGTGAGTCAGAGGCAGTATGGGGTACATCGAAGGTCCACGAATTGCAGTCGCTCATAACGCTCCTCGGTATGAATATGGCTCAAACTGGCACAAAGAAGCCCATTCATACAACATTTGTAAATTACTGGATAGTTCTACGCGCACTAGGCAGCGTGGCCGGCTTCTTCGAGTGTACGAAAGAAGGCACGCTCAAGCGTGTGTTGCAGGGGTGCCAAGTGTCGGACCTGAAAACCACTTTCGGTGGCAAGGCGCAAAAGCTCAGAAGGCTTCGTGCCTGTGCTTGTACTGATCTCTATAGAAGCGCCTTGCAACTTAGCGCTGAATCCATGTGCTTGGCAGGCCTTGACGAGCGACTCGAGATTGCCTCTGCCACGTAGCTCATAGGTGGTTTTGTCCTGGGTCAGGAGGGGAGCGAGGGCTCCTGAGTAAAGCACCTGGCCGCTGGAGAGAACGATCACTTGGCTGCACGTGTGTTCAACATCAGGCAAAATGTGGGTGGATAGAATTAAGCTTGTTCCCGTGCGTCGGGGAATGTCATTGATCAACGTGAGCATGTCTTCACGTCCTTGGGGGTCGAGCCCACTCGTGGGCTCATCCAGCAAAAGAAGCTTGGGATGGCTGACCAACGCCTGGGCAAGCCGCACACGTTGCCGCATGCCTGTGGAATACGACCCCGTCTTACGGTAGCGCACCTCTCCGAGTCCCACGTAGTGCAGTACTTGGTGCGCACGTGCACGCGCTTCCGTGCGGGGAATGCCGCATAGCTCGGCTGCAAGGGTGGTATACTCGTGAGCACTCAGCTCAGCGATCACCGCATCGCCTTCGGGCATGTAGCCGATGTGCGCACGTACTGTCATCGCGTGCTGTGGGAGGGCATGCCCCAACACGGTCACGCTGCCGTTTTCGGGGGTGACTAGTCCAAGCAGCACTTTGAGCAAGGTGCTTTTCCCTGCGCCATTCGGTCCCAATAACCCAATGGACGCTGGCGCCACAGCCAAGTCGATGTGATGAAGTGCCTCTAACTCACCGTAACGCTTGGTCACGCCACTTAGCTCAAACAACATGGGTGCGCTTATAGCGCAAGTGCTAGCTTTACGATAGGACAGTATCCATGATGCTTACGCCCGTCATGATCACGTTACGTCGTCGTATGCTGTTTCTGCTGGGGATTGGCACTCTTGTGGGATTGGTGGCTTGGTTTGCCAGTGGTTCACAAAGCGCATGGTTGGCGAGGTTTGAACGGCCTTTTCAGCAAGCACTTGCACAAGGAGAGTATGGCCTTGCGCTTGCGCTCTTGTTTGCTGCGGGGTTGGCTACCAGTTTAACACCCTGTGTCTATCCCATGATCACCATCACCGTCAGTGTGTTTGGGGCAAAGCAGGCAGTGAGCCGTTGGCAAGGTGCGTGGCTATCCACCGCGTTTGTTTTAGGCATCGTGGCACTTTTTGCACCGCTCGGCTTGGTGGTTTCTTTCTCAGGAGGTGTCTTTGGAGAGCTTTTGGCGCATCCCGTGGTGTTACTGGGCTTGGCAGTGCTTTTCATGGCTCTTGCAGCGTCCATGTTTGGTGCATTCGACATTGCATTGCCTACCACCATTCAAAACCGTTTGGCGCAAGTGGGAGGTGTGGGATATCGGGGTGCGTTTGTGCTTGGCTTGGTGAGCGCACTGATCGCAGCTCCGTGCACGGGGCCTGTGCTGGGGTTTTTGCTTCCGTGGATTGGCTCAAGTGGCGACGTCATGTTTGGTGCGGTCGGGCTCAGCGTATACGCCCTTGGGCTTGGGTTACTTTTCTGGGTGGTAGGCACCTTTGCAGTCAGTTTGCCTAAGTCTGGCGTATGGCTTGAGTGGATTAAAAGTGGCTTTGGGATCGTCATGCTCGTCGCAGCGCTTTACTACGTGCGTGATGTCATTCCCGCGCTGCGTCTTTTGGTCGAGAAGTCCTCCGCAGCACTGCTAATCATCAGTGCGCTCATCGTGCTGGGTATTTTCTTGGGCGCCATCGATTTGAGCTTTCATGAACCTTCTGCTAAAATACGCGCTCAAAAAGCTTTGGCCGTTGTCGCGGTCGTATTAGGTCTGCATGGCTTGATAGCATATGCCGAGGCTTTGCCACCCGGCGCGAAGATTCAATGGATGGATGACCTTGACGTTGCAAGGCAAAAGGCCATTCACCAACAAAACCCCTTACTGGTGGACTTTGGAGCGTCTTGGTGTGTGGCATGCGGCGAGCTTGACCGGCACACGTTCAGCGACAGGCGCGTGGTACGGGAGGCGCAGCGATTTGTCGCGGTGCGTGTGGATCTAAGTCCCGGAAAAATCAACGAAAGACGCAAGCAATGGCTTAATGCTTACAATCAAAAAGGGCTGCCTCTTGTGGTCCTTCACGATAGCCGCGGTAAAGAAGTGAGCCGGATTACAACGTTTGTGGAGGGTGATGCTATACTAAAGATGATGTCCGCCGTTCGATAGCATGCGCGTTATTTTCAAAAAAACAGCGTTAGGGGTGGGGGTTGCCGTTTTATCGCTCCTTGCAGGGTGCGGGCGTATCGGCTTTGATGTACCCAGCAACGGAGTGCAGCCCGATGGCTCTATTCCGGATGGCTCCATTGCCGACACTTCCATGCCTGACGGGTCTACTCCCGATGGATCTGTGCCTGACGGCTCTGTTCCCGACGGATCCCTTGAAATATCGTGTACCGACGGGCAGCACAATGGCGATGAGAGCGACGTGGATTGCGGTGGGAGCTGCACCGTGCTTTGTGAGACAGATCAAAGCTGTAACGGCAATGGCGATTGCGAGTCTGGGGTGTGTACGAGCACGGTGTGCCAAGCTCCGAGCTGCTCAGACGGAGTGCAAAACGGTGACGAAACTTCGATCGATTGCGGTGGCAGTTGTCTCTGTGCGCCGCCGTCGTGGGCCAAGTCTTTTGGGAATGTTTCCGATGATGCCGGATTTGCGCTGGTTATCGATAGTAATGAAAATCTATATGTCGCAGGCAAGTACCTGCATACCGTAGATTTCGGCGGTACATCACTAAATAATCCGGTCTACGGCGCGTTTTTCGCTAGCTACGATAAAGACGGAAACCTTCGCTGGGCAACCGATGTCATACCAGGGTTGGCCACGGTGAGCTCACTGAGCATTGATTCGCAGGATCGTGTGTATGTCGCTATGACAGCCGTCAATCAAGCGACTGACATACACCGAGGGTATGTTCAAGCCTTTACCCACAACGGCACGTTGCTGTGGTCTCGTGGATTGGTGGGCGGCGAGAGTCAGATGATGGGTGCCGCTACGGATGCCATCGGTGCCGTGTATACCGTTGGTCGCTTCGAAGGCTCAGTGGATTTTGGTAATGGTATTCCGTTGGTTAGCAATGCCGGTTCTCAAGACATCTTCGTTGTGAGTTACGATAACGACACCGGTGATTTCCTTTGGGCTCAGGCGTTTGGCAGCGCACAGAATGAGGAAGCATCGGATATTGTGGTAGCAGCGGATGGTGCCCATTGTATCACAGGCAGCTATGGCGGATCGTTTAGCTTCGGGGGAACAGCTTTGAGTGTGAATGGTGGCAGCGATGTGTTTGTGGTGTGTTTCGACAGCAATGGCGCCCATGCATGGTCGAAAGGTATAGGCTCGGGTGAATTCGACGAAGGAAAACGCCTGGCCATGAGCGCTGATGGCCGTTTGCTCGTCACAGGAACGTTCCAAGACAGCATCAATTTCGGATCTGGAACGGGAACGCTAACCGCAGAAGGCAGTAACACTATCGATGATGTGTTCCTCGTCAGCTACAATGTCGCCACCGGTCAGGCTCAATGGTCCAGGCGGCTAGGTGGAACTCAAGACGATTCGCCAGAGGCGTTGTATGTGGACGATGTCGCTGGTTCTGTCGTGCTCATCGGAGCATACCAGGGCACGGTGGATTTCGGAGACGCGCAACGCACCAGTGCTGGAGCATCCGATGTGTATATGATTGAGTACGCTATAGCGAACGGGACTTCAGGCGTTTCGCACAGTTTTGGGAACACGGGGACAGATCGTGGTCTCGGTATCAGTGGCATTGCCGGGCAGGTCATAGCCTTTACGGGAAGCTTCGAAAGCACCCTCACCATCGACGGCATGCTTTTGACCAGCCAAGGTGGGAGCGACATTTTTATCTATCAAGGAATCCTGCCTTGAGCTGAAATACTATCGTATTTGCGGTTTTTTTTGTGTAATTCGAGCATTCGGAGCTCAGGCGTGTCATCCTATAGGGCAGGGAGATACGTATGGGTTACAGAGCCTTAGCTTGGATTATGGTGGGTGCTGCAGGATTAGCATGCGCGGGTCCGGGGGATGGCGCGCTTATGGGCGAGCCCTGTCGAGATAAGAAATGTCGTAGTGGACTCAAATGCGGGGGCGCCTCGTTTGAATGCATGGCCAAAAATAGCTGTTTGGACAGTACGGGGAAGGCGCTGGATGGTAATTGCGAAGGCGGCCAGATCTGCGTCACCGACACGGCGGCGGAAAATTTTGGAATCTGTTTGCCGGGTGGCGATTGTGCCAACGAGTTCCGTCCTGAGCCAGTGCCTCCCAATGTGATGATATTGCTTGATCGCAGCGGCTCCATGAATGAAAGCATCGGAGAGGAAGGCAAGAAATGGAACATCGCAAAAGATGCCCTGCGACAAATCATCACGGTATTTGAAGGCAAGATCCGCTTCGGTTTGGCACCATTCTCTGCATGTGACGGAACACAATGCTCAGCGGGAACAATCGAAGTTCCGATAAGCAATGATGTCGCACCTATTCACGAATTTTTAGACGATGCTGGAGAAGACTATCTCTGCGGTCCACCGCGTTCACTAAACTATGAGACATCCATCGGGAAAACAATAAAAAGCGTCGGGGAAGATGCAAGTTGGAAGGAAACTGGACGCGAGCATGCATTGTTATTGATTACCGATGGCAAGGGCAGCATTTGCCAGGATCCGAGTCTTGCGCCAGAGTATGCAGCTTCCCTATTGTCAGCGTCTCCCAGCGTGCGCACATTTGCGGTGGGATTTACGCAGGATCCAGACAATGTGGATGCGCAAGAGCTAGCGGCGATTGCGTCGAACGGTGGAACGAGGCAACATTATTTAGCGACTAGTACAGCAGAATTGGAACAAGCGTTGGATTCCATCGGTGGTACGGCAGCATTGAGCTGTACTCATTCGTTAAAGGATAACGTGCCTCCAGAAGGTACCAAGATTTACGTCTACTTTGATGCGTCAGTAGATACGATTGCCGAGGATCCTGTGGATGGCTGGACCTACGATCCGGCGACTACCACGGTTACGCTGCATGGCGCTGCTTGTGACCAGGTCAAAAGTGGCGAAGTCAGCGAAGTGGTGGTGTCCTACGATTGCGACCGCGGACAATTCTAGAGGTCGGGCGGCAACACCCTTCATCTCTTTGATAGTATTGACTATTTTTTGCATACCCCATGGTGTAGTTGCTGCTATGCTAGCTTGCATGCGTCTACCGATCTGAGCACCGAATCCCAGATCGATTGGAACAAGGCCAGGGTTTTTCGAAAGATAACAACCAGTGGATTTGGGCAAGCTCGCCGCATGTGTACGTTTACAATATGAGTGCCGTAGGCTCGTACATGCTTTTGGACAGTCAACGGCCCAATCCCTTCAACGTGGTGATCGGGCCGAGTCAGGCAGCCACATTCAAACTAGGTGGGGACATCTGGTTTGACGGTCCCAATTATATGGGCTTCACGGGCAATCCGGCGATCGAATACGACCCCATCGGCTTGTACGACGTGCATGCGGGCATCCGCACACTCAACCGCCCGCCTCCTTTTTGAGTCGTCCTCCATGGCACCCCTAGGTGCTAAGTGATGGACATTCGGTCAAGATGGCGCCAAGAATAGAGCGCAGGCTCTTGGCCTTGAACCGCGTAAGCCTTCACGAACTCGTGATAAAGCTGTTGCGCGGTATTGTCAATTCAATATTCAAAATTGAATCGCCAATTTATGGCTTAATACCTATCGATTAAATGTCTCGTCCTACTCCGCTAAGCATGAACTCCACCGAGTACTTCCAACATAGGATACCAGTGTGCGGTCCTGGCTCCACCCATAGCTCGATGTCGCCAATCACTGGATTGCCCTCGCCGCAACTCAGCAACGTATCGGGCAAGCGATCGGTTGCGCTAGTGAACGCATCGTTATTCAAAACCGCCATCGGTGCTCCCGAGATGGTTGCCAAGTCATCTCTAACGGTTCCTCCAAGTGCACGAATAGACGCCGTGCCTGTCTGACAGGAAAACCGCAGGCTAAGGGTATCCTTCGTGCGCATGCTGCGTGCGAGGACGAATTCGACTAACTGCTTCCTCGCAGCCGACGGCTAAGGGTATCCTTCGTGCGCATGCTGCGTGCGAGGCCCTGTAGCTTGATGTCCATCATTCCCACAGAGGAACGCTGTGTATTCACAGACATCCGGACCCCACGTCGGGATTCTTTTTCGTAACTGGGCAGCACTTGCTCAAATCTGTAAGGTGTTCCAGGAAGGGATGTCACCGGTTGACATTCGATGTGCCTAAGCACCGGTTCTTCAGATGCCTCGTCACACGCAGCGGCGTCCACCGGCAAGAGGTTCCCGGTGTTATGAAGGAAGTTCACCAAAAACGGGGGATCACCGGCTGTCTCTGGGGGAAGGTACTCCATTACAAACAAAGGTTCGTTGAGATCTTCATAGTTGCATTCAGGACATGATTGGCTAAACGGCGTTGGGATCCAGTCAAAGCCAGCCACAATGGCTTGCCATGGCGTCGGTGATTGGTGGTCACCGAAATTTTCGGAAATGTACACTTGGGGAAGAAACCGGGCGCGGGTGATGCCATCTTTGGCAGCAGCAACCCACCCCGCATAGGCACGGGCCAAAGGTGAGTCAGCATTCTCCAAAGATTGGCTAAGTTCATGTTGTATTTGCTCGCGCTTGACTTGATCGCCCAGCCGTTCCTCCGCCACTTCACGGCTCCGCTCAAGCGATGCTTGTTTGGGCCGACCATCAGGGCCAAGATGGGTTGGCAAGATGGCGGTTCGAAATGCCCACTCGAGGTTATGTAGGGTGGTTTTGTAACCATCAATAGAGTTACCCATCGAAGCGCCTTCCTTGGACTCGACCGACGCATCGTTTTGCGCAGCGCAACCCACACTCATCACAAACGCGGCACATAGTGCCAGCCAGGCCGACTTGGGCACTGACTGGCGGATAGTGATGTACGGGTTAATCATTTTTTGTAAAAAATACCACGCCTGGAATTGAGCGCATCCTTCATAAATGGCAGAGAGATATCGGCATCCGGATGAAGCGCCAGCACCGCGACTGTCAGCGGTTTGTACACGGTATCTCTAAAACATCTCGTTCGATGACTCTCAGCCATGCTCCAACTCCTTCATGTTCGAGGTATCCGTGTGCCCACAACCCAAACTCTGGCGCACCTGTAAGTCTCTATGTCAGGCGGATGCAAAAAGTGCGCCGTTTTCCAGGCACAGAAATCATTGGAATATTTCAGCCCGGCAAGAAATAGTGCTGGGGACTGGAAATCCAATGCTCGTCACTTAAGGCCCCAGCGTACCTGTAGTGCCGGGAACATACCTGACAAATGAGAGCGGCAGCATCGCTGACAGGTTAGTCAGGAGTCTGAAAGATAGAAGCGCGGCAACGCAGCGTTCCGAAAGGTAATCCGGGGACACCTTACCTCTTTCTGAGGGTTGAGTTTAACGTGTTTGGAATTAAGTAAGTTGTCCCTGATTCCGTAACCGAACTAGCGGACTAGTTGCCGGGGTCAGGAAACGTGTGAGAGGCAAGGCGAAGCTCGACCGGTGCCTCTTTCAACACCACCTGTACTCCACGCTCTTTGTTCACACGCAATCCCTATGCGTAGGACATCGTCAAAAACCTGGATGTAGCCGAGGTGCTTGAACGCTCGCTGTTATCATAACTCGCCCAGTAAACGAAGCTTTTCCTTAATTTCTGACAATACGGGTAGAGGTACCCTTTTTAGGGCTTTTACAAATCTGCGATTATCGATCGCGCGGCTTTGATCGATCATAACCTCGCATTCGTGATCATTACCAGCCATACCCTTGGGTAGCACAACTCGCAGAATGCTTTCTCCTGTCAGACGCGTGGTACAGGGCAGCACCCACGTAGAGGGATGGTGCGTCGCATTGAGTAAATCTGTTTGCATGATCAACACGGGTCTAAGTTTTCCCGCTTCGGTGCCTTTCTTAGGTCTAAGATCTGCAATGCATAGGAAACCATGCTGGATTTTCATTCCATAGTTTCTCCAGCAAGATGATCCAGCTCTTGCAGTTCTTGTGCCATCGATTTGCGTACAGCCAACGATGCCTCTCGGTACGCTTGACGAAGCTCTTCTCGCTCAGTCATCTGCCTTAAAAGTCGTAAGCCACGCCGTACGACCTCGACTTTGGTCCTTAATTTCAGCTTCTTTCGTAGACCTTCAACGGTTTTCAGTTCCTCGGCAGGCAAGGTAATGCTCGACTTTGCATTTGATTTCATACTTTTCTAATACCATAAATTCGGCTTTCCAGCAATGAAACTATCTCCATGTATCGCGGCGTTGGAGAACCCGCTCACGGCAGGTGCTATTGCCATCCCCGACTCCGTCAGGTGCAAACACATTGCGAAAGCGCCAATGCCACGGTTCAACCGAATAACCAGTCTCATCAAAAGTTCTAGCTCCTTCGAAACGCGACGACTCGTTGCTATTTGGTGGATAACTGTTGACGAAACCGAATTGCCACGCGTGATCTTCCAACCACTGATATAGATCTTTCTCTGCTTGCGTAGCTTGCTCTCCGACCTCATCGGTGAACCCTGGAAGCGTGAACCCAGCAATGCCTGGAGATGCGGCCAAGCTTCAGTATGTAATTTTAGCTCTCCTTCGTTGGACTTGTTGTACTTGTTATCAATCGCAATCAGGGTAGGCTCTGCGCTCACAATCGCGCGAGTTTGAGTCACCTGATACAACAGTGGATAACCAGCCTCGAGCAACTCCGTGCACGCCGGGCTGGCTGAAGCTGCTATCGTTTCAGAATTTGCAGCAACTATGTCTCCCGATGACCCGCAGCCACGCAAGATGCGGGCCATATGACATCATCGGATACTATTCAGTAAATTCAGCCTAGATCACCAATTGAGGACTATCGACATTGCCCTAGGTTCTCCTAAAACCATACTTGCAAGACCACAGTGCTTTAGATGGAGTGAGTGCAAGGAGGAAAGGCTCCGTTAGCGACGCCCCTTGCGAACGTTCTACGCGCGGGCATGGTAGAGCCGCAGCTCAGTCGCTGATCCGCGATTCAGCCCGACAACTAGTTGACTAGGAAACTATCTTGCGCTAAGCTGCGTCTCGTGGCTGGCTTAAAGGCCCGCCATCACTCGAAGCGAGGAATCCAACGTGAACGAGCAACTGACCGCAATCTCCAAATCCGTCCTGGATGCTGCACACGCAAACACGATGGATTTTCCCACGTGCGTCCGCGCCCTCAGTGAAGCGGGATTCGAGGGCTACCTCATCGACTTTCGGCGCGGCGCAGCGACGTACTATTTGCCCAGCGGAAAGAGCGTGCAGCACCTACTGCCTGACGCTGACGCCGGCGTGTCTGCAGCGTTTCGCGCCGCCGACATTGAACAGGCTGTACACGAGGCGCGAGACAATGCCCCTGGCTATACATACGTGGGCTTCTGCGCGAAGGTGAAGGCCGCTGGATGCGCAGGGTACATGGTCTCTTTTCTCGGAAAGCGCGTCGTCTATTTCGGGCGCACGGCAGAGACGCATGTCGAGCACTTCCCCCAGTAAGCCGAGTGCTCGCGAACGGGAACCGGACGCAGATCAATGCTCGCGAATGCAAGCAGACGTTAGCGGCCTCGAAGCGCATCTCGGCTATTGGCTTCGGGCTGTGTCGAACCACGTGTCCCACGCCTTCAAGGTGAAGGTGGAGGCGCACGGCGTGACAGTCGCGGAGTGGGTGGTGCTGCGCGCACTCTACGATGCAGACGGTGTGAAGCCGAGCGAGCTCGCGACGACGCTCGGACTGACTCGTGGCGCCATCTCGAAGCTGGTGGACCGTTTGATGACAAAGGAGCTCGTGTCAGTCCGGAGCGATGTGCGCGATGGAAGGGCCCAGCTCATCACCCTGAGGGCATCCGGACGCCGGCTCGTACCGAAGCTCGCGGCCCTGGCAGACGAGAACGATGCGGAGGTTTTCGGCCACCTTGAGCAAGACCAGCGGACATCTTTGCGTGAGACACTCAAGACGATTGCCGAGCGCCTTGAGCTTCGGGGGGCACCCGTCGACTGATGACAATGCAAGCCCGATGCGTTGCTGTCCTATTGAGAACCACAGCAGGAAAGGTTGTTCCTGGCGTGCCCTGCAGTGCCATCAGCAGTCAACTCGAAAACTGCGGTCCAGTCAGAAGCAAAATTTACCCTTAAATGATATACATGCGGCAACTTTCAATAGCGCGTAAGGGACTGCAGAACGAAGAGCTTCCGTCTCAAGACATGCGCGTTGAGTTTGCAGCAGTTTTGCAGAAGGTTCGCCGAAGGATCGTGCCAACGATACTCGTTGCCCTGGCAGCTCACACCAAGCAGCGAAGTGACGTGGTCGCCGGCCCGCAAGACCAAGAGCCCGAAGCGCAGCTCCATCTGTGCAACCAGGACCCTGCCAACACAAGCGCAACGCCACCAAGGCGCACCCCTTGGGCCAAGCTCTTGGTCAGAGTCTTCAAAGTCGATGTAAGTGTTTGCCCAGGGTGCGGTGGCAAGATGAAACTCAGATTCATGCTTTGAAATCCCTAGGCTTTCTTTTGGGTCTTAGGGTTCCAAGCAAGGCCGGACCAAAGAACATTTCCAAGATCGGATTAGGCGTCATTCGTCGATTGACTACTCAAGTCCCAGAGACGAACGTAATCATGGTCAATGTGACGAGTCCCCACAGTACCAGTACAGCATTTGGAACGGCGGTCCTGTTACGGGGCTCTGGTGATCTGGAACAGATGTATGGGGTAATTCCAAGCCTGCATGTTTTCTATTACTGGGCTGAGGACTGTGACCCAGCGTCGGCTCCGCGTCGAAAAAGAAAAAGTCTGCGCTGGCGGGGCATTATTAAATCGATGGATGTCCATCATTCCGTCAACTCCTGAAAGTGCATCTATATTCAGGCTGTCATGTTCGAAATACGGAAAGGACTCCGAGTTGAGTAGGTTATTTTCAGTGACGACATATGCCACCGTGGAATCACCAAGCAAATTCCGCAGATCTGAACCTAAGGAATAGATGCTCTTCTCGAACGGACCGTCCTGGGCATACATCCAACTCGGGTATGGAAACACGACAAAGATGTCCCCGCCCGTTATCGTAGGTAGTGACTTTGCGGGTAGGTTCATATATCGAAAATCGATATTTTCTGGGACTTCAGTGACGATGTCACAAAAATCTGTTGATCTATCGTAGTATAGGCTGCCTGGATCAATGCTCTCCGAATGCGGCGGGCAGCGCAAGGCGTACTCTCGATTAACTAAGTTCTGATTTGGACCCTGAGGATCAGCTGATACGATATCGTTGACGTATACATTGCGGTACTGCTGAGATAGCAGCATCAAAAAAGCACCCCTCTGCTCATGCATAGGTTCCCCGCCTGCGCCTAACACGTACGCATCCCGATCACGCGCATCCGGAACTTGGTAATACTGCTCACTCAGTTGCTTATGCGGCCCAAGACAGTGGTTAGACGTGACCGTTAACGAACCACCGAGTACGTAATCGCCAAGCGCTGCAGCGAACTGCACGACATCCGGATAGGATGAGCCTTCACTTGCGTATCGTAGCCCGACCGGCACTGGTTCCAACCTGCCGGACACACCAAACTCATACTCCGGGCAACTACCTAAAGCCTTTGCCGTCCAACGAGGAAGTCCCGCTCGGGCAAATTCTTTAACGGTGTATTTCTTCAAATACGAATGGTCTGGATTGTCAGCATAAGGCTCACCCACTACGTCGGCGCGGCGTACGAATCGTGTCGCTTCGGCCGAGCCAATCCATGCCCAATGGGCATTCTCAGAAAAATACTCCAGTGTGGACTTGCTGCCATCGGCTGTCTGAACGCCGACATCAGACGCCAACCCAACTGGTACAAGCTTGCCAGCTCGTGAATGGAACTCGAATACCATCGCCTCAGAACGCACGTCGACTCGAACGACATTGCTTGTTTGAATTTCACTCTGGTTGGTGTAGGACTGCTGCTTAGCGCCAAGCTCACAGCTCAGCCCCCACACAACGAGCCAAAGCGCGACCACATACGGCATGTATGCTCCTAGCACAGCTTGACCCCCGAGCAACCTGCCCGTTGCTTCCAAAGCTTGCATCCTTCCTTGAGTCATGCCTAGTAAGTTGTTGTTATTGGGAGCGATTGTGCGTGTTTTTTTTGTGCGTGCATGACTGAGGCAACGTGCTACCTTATTGCTCTTTTAATGATAGTCTAAACAATTTACGTCCATCGTACCCGAATACGACTATCTTCGAACACTGCTATGCAATCGGCATTAACGTTCTCTTGAAGCAGCGGCTCACGTATGCCTATGTGCGGATGGTCGCAGCAACCACTTGTGCGGTGAACGTATAATCGGCGACCACGCAATTGTCAGCGTCTTCTCGTTTCAAGGGGATTCTCACTGTGAACTTGGCGATCACTGCAAGTGCGTCCGCATCCCAGGAACCGCTTCCGTCAAGATCGACGCGATCAACCGTCAGAAACCAGGTACTGGAATGTTGGCATAATTGGCGCTCCCGCAAATAAGGTGCTCTTGCATTATTGCATCTGTCAAGTCCACAGTAGCTGTAAATACCAACGGCTCAGAATGATTGCATGCAAGAAGACACTCAAAGCGGGATGGCACGGACACTCTGTCACAAGTGATTAAGGTCATCTGCAACCTTACCCCCGCTGATCTGCAGTCTAGCCATCACTCCACGACCTGGGCCCGCGCCGGATTCTCGGTTTGAAACTCGCTCACCACAGGGCGTTCACATCCATTAGAGCGATCGGCACAGTTGATGAACTCGAGCTTGAACACCCAAGGCAGCAAGCAAACTCAGCGCTAGAAAGCTTAGCGGGAAAAGACGGTTCGTGCGACCTCCGCCAACAACGACCACGCGGTGAAGGCAGCTGCAAGTAGCGCAGACTTGGTTCTATGCTAAAACAGCCAAACCTATGAGTGTTTTCTGCAATCACAAGCCCCCGCGTTTGAGTGCTTGGCTGATGCAACTCGCGTTGCTATTGCCGATGTTTGTGGCGGCCTGCCAAGGCGATTCCATCATCGATAGGCTAGCTGGCACGCAAAGCGACGGCGCCAGAGACATGCGAGTCATCGTGACACGGCTGGAGGGTGCCCGTCTGAAGGTTCTTCTGCAAGCGCGCGGCCTACTGGTTGATGTTCCTTCGTCGATTGATGTGTCGCAGGGAGGGGCGCTGCTTGATGATTGGCTTGATGCGTACGACTTCCTAGATGAGGGGAAGCAAAACTATCGCTCTACATTCGATGTGGCTGTGAGCGCACATGGTTTGCAGGGCTGGCTGCAAGTGTTAAACAAAAACATTTTTGTGAATGCCTCCGACATTACTCAAACGGAAAAGGAAGCATGGGAGAAAGAAGAAAGGAGCGACGTGCAGCAAGCGAGAGCACGACATACCCCGTTGTATGATTTTGGCCCCCATAATCGCCTCGAGGTCAAAGGATCGCTAGGCGCAGAAGAGTTAATCGATGTCGTCTCGAGAAATCATAACTATGACCTCGTGTATGCCCGTGCAAGTCAGAAGTGGGGTTGGATCTCTGCTCGTGCGCGCAGCGCTGATCTTGATGTGCCGGTTATGTTTGAGAGGATTACGGTGGATCAAGGCTACCAGCTTATCCTCGATCGGAAGGATTCACCTGACGACATCGTTGAAATTGATGAAGAGGACATAGGCTTGATCCGGCTTAGTGCACTCACATTAGAGATTAAGTTCGATGTGTCTGATCCCAATGATCGTGCCGCTTGGATCAATCTGACAAGGAAGGTCCTGCTAGATTTGCGGGCGCAGCTTCAGGAGTGCAATAAGTCCGGCAGCATGTGTGAAAACCCGCGTAGCGATCTGCATGAAATGGGTCCTTGGAAGATCGAAGTGCCACTGATGCAACTGCTAGCAGGATTGTCGTCCATCGCCACGGTTGTTTTTGACGTGCATGACGATGTTGAGTCGCTCTGCGCATTTGCGGAGGAAATTAACGCGCTGCTCACCGGGCTACAGGTTCCTTATAGCTTCAGACTGATGTTGCTTACGACGTCGGCCCCTGGCTTATAGAAGGCACGCATGGAACTCATATCAGCGAGATCGACGCTACGACGCTGTTTCACTATGTTTTGCGGCCACTGATGTATATACGTAACGATGCTGAGAGTGCGTGTGATGCGCTTCCATAACAACTGGTCTAGCGAACCGTTGATTGGCACGTTAGCATTGATGACTACCGAGTCGTCAGAGGTGCCAAGGAACCTCAGGGAGTAGCGATGCCAATTTCGATTCGGTTTTGAGATCCGAAGCGCAGCGGCGACACCCGTGTGCGCTTCACGACCCTCGAACTCAATGTGGCACTCCTCTCCGATGTTTTCAGGCATGTTCCCGGCACTACACTGCCCAGGGTCATGTAATGAGCGTACATGGGGTCCGATGACCTCGCTCATCCTCCCCCTACTTCCATCAATGCTCATAAGCATAAGGATTCCGAAAGACATGTAGAATACACCATCATCTTCGATTCCGATCTCGCTGTAATAGCCAATATGGCACATATGTTGCATAGTCGGGATGGTTATGTCACAGCGATTTCGAGGGTTGTTGCTAAGTGTCGCACTTATCGGTTGTGGATTATCAAGTGCGGAAGATCAGATTGAGGATTCCAATGCGGCTATTTCCGGTGGGACGCTCGGAGTGGACGCACCTTTTTTTGGTTTACCGGCTGCGGGCGAGTACATCAGCGATGGAACGACGAAAGCATCAGGCACGCTAGTTCAGGCCTACGGGGGTATGGAGATGGCATCGCATTGGGTGCTCAGTGCCTACCATATAACGGGTTGGACTGATTGGTTGGACCTTCCGCGAGGGAGGGCGGTTTTTGCCGTGGATGTGTTGACGCGTGCAGGTAGACTGGTGCGTGCTGAGATTCCGATAA
The DNA here is from genome assembly GCA_964640175.1 of uncultured Polyangiales bacterium. Lineage (GTDB taxonomy): Bacteria > Myxococcota_A > Polyangia > Polyangiales > JACKDX01. Next base: position 54,380 of record CAZXFW010000014.1, read on the forward strand.
CAGACATTATTGGAATTTACCCATCAGATCTGGCTCTGTTGCGCTTGGCATACAGTGTTCCAGCTCGTTTGATTGGACATCGTATCCCTCGCATTGCGCTAGACTATCCTCAACATGGCTCAGTGGTTCATGCGATCGGGTACGGTGGTGATGAATGTGATCCACTTGGCGAGAATCCTCAGGGTGGCGGCGTGAAGCGTCGAGCCCGATCAATTGTGGAACGGTTTGAGCTGAATGAATTATCATTTGGAGTTGCTGGTATTCGTACTTGTGGAGGTGATTCGGGGGGCGGACTATTTTCGGTAGATGGTGTGGGCCGAGAACTCGAAGTGATAGGCACAACCGAAGGCGTGTGGAGTTCTGGAAATTTCTATACAGGTATCGAAATTTTGGGGACGCTGTTTGCTGACGCTGTGCAATTTAGAGAAACAATCGGCCAACGTGCTCAAGACTTCGATACCGCAAAGGGCAGTGTTCCCACGCAGTTAGAAAGTATTCATCTACCCATACCATAAGAGCGAGCGACCACCTGGAATGGATCCGGTTTGGTGGACAGCCTAGATTAGGGAAAGGAGTCCACCGATGGGAGAAAATCAGCATAAGAGGAAATACACGGAAGAGTTCAAAGGGGAAGCCGTACGTCTCAGTAACGAATCGGGTAAAAGCATCGAAGCGATGGCGTTGGAGTTAGGGCTATCACGCTGGACGCTCAAAAACTGGCGGTATGAGTTACGGCGCAAGGGCAAAAGCGCAAGCTTGTACGAATACGGATTCGATGAGCATGGAGCAAGCCAAAGCGCGAATACGGGAGCTTGAGCGGGATAACCGGCTTTTGCAACAGGAGCGCCCCAAAACCCTGAAAGCCAATTGCAGTAGCTGCCTTGAAAAATCGGGGGACACCTTTAGGTGTAGTAGTTCAGACTTGATCGGACAGTCACCCTGGTTGTGGATGTCTGTTTGATGGAGTCTAAGCAGCTTCGTTGTTAATGATTGTATCGTTCATTTCTTGTATGCCGTCAAGGAACGTTTGCATCGGTGTTCTTCCGTTACACATTTTCCCTTGATGCGTCCTTTCATGGTTGTAGTGCTTAAGCCAAGTGTCTAAGTCCTGTTGCAGCGATTCGACATCTTGATACAGCTTCTTGCGAAACGCGACTTGGTAAAACTCTTGCAATACCGTTTTGTGAAAGCGTTCGCAGATGCCGTTGGTCTGTGGATGCTTGACTTTCGTTGTGCTGTGTTTGATGTCGCTGATGGCTAAGAAAAGTTCATAAGCGTGCTGCTCGGGGTTGCCACAATACTCGGTGCCCTTGTCGGTCAGAATGCGCTCAACCTCGATGCCGTGCGCTTCAAACAACGGCAAGACCTTATCGTTGAGCAAGTCCGCCGCACTAAGTGGCGTCTTATCCAAATACAGCTTGGCTTGGGCGATTTTGCTGTAGGTATCCACAAAGCTTTGCTGATAGATGCGTCCTACGCCCTTCATTGTCCCGACATAAAAGGTGTCCTGGGAGCCTAAAAACCCGGGGCATTGAGTTTCAATCTCGCCGGTGGCTTCCTGCTCAGAACGCTTTCGTTCCAAAGCCTGCACCTGCGCATAGGTCAGAAACAAACCTTCTTGAGCCACCTTGGCTTCCAAAGCGGCCAAGCGTTTTTTGAAACATTCCAGGCCATGCCGCAGCCACACACACCTTACACCCGAAGCACTGATGAGGATGCCTTGCTTTTTCAGCTCGTTGCTCAGACGCACTTGCCCATACGCCGGCTGCTCCATGGCCATCGCCAAGACCGCTTGCTCGACATCGGAGGCAATCCGGTTTTTCAGATTCGGGTTGCGACGGCACCGGTCCACCAAGGCATCCAGGCCCCCTTCATCGAGCAACTCTTTGTACCGACAGAAACTGTCTCGGGAAAAGCCCATCACCTGGCAGGCCCGCGACACATTGCCCAGCTCCTTGGCGAGCTCCAGCAGCCCTATTTTATTTTTGATGATTTTCTGTTCTCTTATCATTGGAGGTTATCCTTTTTGAAGCCCCATGGGCTTCGGTTGTGTTTCCATCAACCAGGGTAACCTCCTTCTTATTGAAGTGTCAGATTAAGTCGTGACTACTACACAAAAGCATACTGACTGCCCCTGTCGGCGTGAAAGAGTTCTGGCAGTCGTACACAAAGCCACCCCAGATGCGTAGCCTGAGTCCTAGCTCCCTTTTTTAGCCAGAACTCTCTACTTTGCAATGAACCGAAACTACGATCTCACGTCACAAACTCTCTATTTCAATCTGGCATCGAAAAAGGACCATCCTCAGGTGTCCATACTCTCCCGCTTCAGGTGTCTTCTTGCATGTAACCATTTTTACCCGGAGGTTTACGTGAGAAACGCTTTTTCCAGCGATAGGCAACCAAGCGAAAAGGGGACTCTCTACTTCGCAATGGATCGAAAATATGATGGTCAACCACATGGTAGCTGGTGTGGGTGTTGTCTATAACTTGACCAAAGAAACTTACTTTAGCAAAGATTACGCATCACTATTTGGAGGTGGCAATATGAAACGATGGATCGTGATGGGAGCAATGGCTTTAGTGCCTTTTGCCGGGTGTTCTGATGACGAGGGTGGCAGTTCTACTCTTGATTCAAGCAAGCAGGTTTCTCGGCTTGATGATAAGGAGCAGCAAGTGCTCAAAAATGAGGTGCAAAAAGAAACAGCACCTTTGACGGCTGAAGCAGTGGTAAGGCGTCTTTGCACCGTTGTGGGTCTGAGTGAAGTTGCTCTTGGGACGGCAGATTCTTGCGAGGATGCCACAGAAGCGTGTTTCCAAAATGCATCAACGGGGGAACACGAGGATCCAGGTGATGCATGGTGGAAAGCCATGATGGAGTCGTGCGACATTACTGTTGAGGAGCTGATGGCTTGTTTGAAAGATTCCACTGCGGCTTTCATTGCATGGTCCGAGGATATTTCGTGCGACGATGACCTTCAGAACATCGGTTCACCGGAAGAGCCTGCATCTTGCGAATTTACCTCGAACTGTGAACTCGTCACTGAACTCGATCCTGAGGTTCCAGAAAACTAGAACATGACAAACACGAGGCATGCATTCATTGCGCTCGGCGAACCACAGTGCGCGGTGAATGCATGGCTGTGTTGAATTGGCACATTAATGAAATCGAGTCTCTACTCTTCTTCTTTCCTCCTCCTGCTATGTGCCTCCTGTTCGGATGGAACAAACGGCAAAATTGCTAA
>CAZXFW010000015.1:0-46716 GCA_964640175.1 uncultured Polyangiales bacterium
ACGGGAAGGTGGCCGTACCGTGGGTGCCGGTGTTGTCACTAAGATTTTGGAGTAACAGAAGAAACTAAGGGTGGCATTTTAGAGAGGATGCGAGAGGCAAGAAGTGTGAGGGTCAAAATAACGCTGGTCTGTAGTGAGTGCCAGGCACGTAACTACAGCCGCACGAAGGCGAGAAAAACAGGGGTAAAAGAGCCCCTGGCCCTGAACAAATACTGCCCTCAATGCGAACGACACACGGTACATAAGGAATCCAAATAACCCAGCAAATAACGAAGACAAACGCACCTTAGTTCTGTGCAAGCAGGCTAAGGCAGCTTAGGCCAGTAGCTCTAACGGTAGAGCGGCGGATTCCAAATCCGATGGTTGGGGGTTCGAATCCCTCCTGGCCTGCAGTAGCGAGACAAGAGGAAACACAATGGTCGAGGAAACACAGCAAAGACAGCACACTCCCCCCGCTGAGTTGGGTGTGAGTCCCCGCGCCTTGGGCCCAGGTCGGTACGTCCAGTTTGCGTTCCTTGTCCTGGTACTCGTTGTCTTTTGGTTTGCTGACAATCTACTCAATACGGTGTGGGCGTATTTTCAGGAACCAAACGAACGGTTGATTTCTGGGTTGGCCGCAGTGATCGGCATGGTGACGGGCATCGTGCTGTATCGAAGCTACAGCGTGAAGAGCTTTGCCGACGAAGTTGCCGTTGAACTTGGGAAAGTGACATGGCCTGACCGTAAAGAGACGCGCTATGCGACCATTGTGGTGCTGGTGGCCTCTATGGTTGCAGCAGTGATTCTCGGCATGATGGATATGGTTTGGTCCGCAGTGACGGACTTTATTTACACAGGGAGTGTTCCCATTGGTTGATGAGCATACAACACCCACGCCGAGTGATTTGGCAGCGCAAGGCCAAGTGAACCCGGAGACAGACGCGGAAGCAAAGGAGCAGTCTGCGCTTGAGGTACGTCCGCAGGCAGAGGCAGCCAAGCCTCCGACAGAGATCCCCACGGTGCAAGATTTGCCCACTCCAGAACTGGATGAGTCGCAGCAGATGCGATGGTACGTGGTGCAAGCCTATTCCGGTTATGAAACCAAGGTGTTGGCTTCATTGCAGGAGCGCATCAAACAGGCAGGTCTTTCAGACAGCTTTGGGCAGATTTTGATTCCCAAAGAAAACGTTCAAGAGGCGCGAGGCGGCGCCAAGAAAGTTACGTCACGCACCTTTTACCCGGGCTACATCTTTGTGCAGATGAAGCTCAGTGATAAGACGTGGTATTTGGTCAAAGACACCCCTCGCGTCAGTGGCTTTGTCGGGGGTCGCTATCCTGCGCCAGTGCCCGGGAGCGAGATCCACGCGATTGCTCAGCAAGTGGCTGAAGGTCAGGCCAAGCCCAAGCCGCGTGTCGTCTTTGAGCCAGGGGACCATGTTCGTGTGGTAGATGGCGCGTTCGCGAATTTTACAGGCTCCATCGAAGAGGTGAAAGCCGACAAACAAAAGGTCAAGGTGTTGCTCTCTATTTTTGGGCGAGCCACACCTGTGGAGCTGGACTATGTCCAGGTTGAGAAAACGGCGGTGTAGGCATGAAGAAAGTTATCGGTCAAATCAAGCTCCAGTTGCCCGCGGGCAAAGCCAATCCTTCCCCGCCTGTGGGTCCGGCTTTGGGCCAGCATGGTGTGAACATCATGGGATTCTGTAAGGAATTCAATGCTAAAACCCAGAAGGACGGGGATCTGATCATTCCTGTGGTGATTACGGTCTATTCGGATCGCTCCTTTAGCTTTATCACCAAGACGCCTCCGGCCTCTGTGCTGATCAAGCGGGAGCTGGGCCTTAGTTTGGGCAAGAAGCCAGGGACCGGCTCGCCACGTCCCCACAAAGATAAAGTAGGAAAAATCACCCAGGCTCAGCTTCGCAAGATTGCAGAACTTAAAATTCAGGATATGAACGCGGCGTCGGTTGAAGCGGCAATGAACACACTTGCAGGAACAGCGCGTTCCATGGGCGTTGACGTAGTTGACTGATGAAAGGAACCACCTTCGGGTGGGAGGTGAGATGCCTTTGGGCGGGTCACCGTAAGGGAGAGAAGAATGAAACAAGGTAAGAAAAGAGCGCAGGCACTGAAAGCCGTCAATCGCGATGCGCAGTATACGGCAGAGCAAGCGTGCGAATTGGTCAAACAGGCTTCGTTTGCCCGTTTTGACGAAAGCGTGGATGTGGCCATCCGGTTGGGGGTCGATCCCAAACATGCCGATCAAATGGTTCGGGGTGCCTTGGTGCTGCCGCATGGCACTGGAAAGAGCGTGCGTGTCCTTGCGTTTGCCAAAGGCGAAAAAGCCAAAGAAGCGGAAGAAGCAGGGGCCGACATCGTTGGGAGTGATGAGTTGGTCGCCAAGGTGGCCGAAGGCTTTCTGGACTTTGACACGGTCGTAGCCACACCGGACATGATGGGTGGTGTGGGGCGTCTGGGTAAGGTCCTCGGGCCACGTGGGCTTATGCCCAATCCCAAAGTAGGCACGGTGACGATGGACGTGGCGAAAGCCGTGCGTGAAGCCAAGGCGGGCAAAATCGAGTTTCGTGTTGAAAAAGCAGGCATCATCCATGCGCCCATTGGCAAAAAATCTTTTGAGTCTGCTCAGCTTCAGGCCAATTTGAAGGCGCTTTTGGCAGCCGTGCTCAAGGCCAAGCCTCCAGCGGCCAGGGGCACGTATCTTAAAAGCATTACGATCAGTTCAACCATGGGTGCGGGGATCAAGTTGGATCCTGCATCCGTCGAAGTGGAGGCACCATGACCAGCGTGCGTACCTTTAAAGAAGAACAAGTCGCGGCGATCCGTTCACGTTTTGACCGTGCCACCGCATCCGTGTTGGTGAACTTTGCCGGCCTGAATGTGGAAACGATTACGGCGTTGCGTGAGCAGCTACGTAAGGCAGGTGTCGATTACTTAGTGGTGAAGAACACTTTGGTGGAGAAAGCTGTTTCAGGCACTCCGTATGAGACCAATGAAGAGCTTAAAGCGCATCTCAAAGGACCTACCGCCATCGCATGGTCGTATGAAGATCCTTCGGTTGCGGCCAAGGTGATCAAAGCCTTTTTCAAAGGGGCCGACGACGACAAGAAGCTCACGATTAAATGTGGCTTGATGGATAACCAGGTGCTTTCGGCAAAGCGTGTCGAAGGTGAGTTGGCCAATCTACCGGGCAAAGATGAGCTGCGTGCCATGCTGCTTGCAACCCTCTTGGCAGGGCCAAGCAATCTGGTGCGTCAGCTGACAGCTGCAGGACAACAATTAACCTATGCACTTAGTGCGCGCGAGCGTTCACTGGGTGGTGACCAAGCATAACGTAAGTGGAGAAGACAATGGCAAATATGACTCAGGAGCAGATGGTAGACGAGCTTAGTAACTGGACGGTGATCGAAGTTGCCGGTTTGGTAAAGGCTCTGGAAGAAAAATGGGGAGTGAGTGCAGCTCCAGTGGCAGTCGCAGGAGCGGCAGCACCTGGTGCAGCAGCAGCGCCCGCTGAAGAGCAAACGGAGTTTTCCGTGGAGCTTACGGCATCCGGTGACAAGAAGATCAACGTCATCAAGGCTGTCCGTGAGATCACCAATCTTGGTTTGGCCGATGCTAAGAATGTCGTCGAGGGTGCACCCAAGATGATCAAAGAAGGTGTCTCCAAGCAAGAAGCTGAGGAGATCAAAAAGAAGCTTGAGGAGGCAGGGGCGAAGGTCACCGTCAAGTGAGCGGAACCTCGCGTTGCATTCTTGGTTTTAGGTGCGCCGTACAGTGTGTCATGGCGACAATACGGCAACGGCCCAGTGGCTCGGGGCGTTGCCGTGGTGTGTTTTTTTCTTGGGGCCACGAGGGTTGTTAAAGGGTTAGCTGCTAAGGAGCCTTAATTCATGGCGTCTGTAATTCAAACGAATTTTAGAACTCGGCACAGTTTCGGAAAAATCAGTCAGATCATTGATATTCCCAATTTGATTGCCATTCAGAAACGCTCGTATGAGAAGTTTCTGCAGCTCGATGGCGTTGTGTCCGAGCGCGAAGAAGTGGGCCTTCAGGGCGTTTTCAAAAGTGTATTTCCCATCCGGGACTTTAACGGGACGAGCGAGCTTGTCTTCGTGAGTTACACGCTGGAGCGGCCAAAGTACGATGTCGACGAATGTCGGCAGCGCGGAATGACCTACGCTGCGCCTATTAAGGTGACTATCCAACTTATTCTCTACGATTCGGCCGTGGAAGGGCAGGACCGTCCTGTTCGTGACATTAAGGAACAGGAAGTTTATTTCGGCGAGATTCCGTTGATGACAGACAACGGAACATTCATCATCAATGGTACAGAGCGTGTCATCGTCAGCCAGTTGCACCGTAGTCCGGGTGTCTTTTTTGACCATGATCGCGGCAAAACCCACTCTTCAGGTAAGTTCCTTTACCAAGCACGGGTGATTCCTTATCGCGGGTCGTGGTTGGATTTTGAGTTCGATCCCAAAGATCATATCTATGTGCGTATTGATCGACGCCGTAAGATTCCTGCGACGGTATTGCTTAAGGCGTTGGGGTATTCTGTTCAGCAGCTGCTCGACTTTTTCTATGACACCGAGACGATTTATATTGAAAGCGGTAAGAAAGTTTCGAAGTCGATCGAGTATGATTTGCTTTCTGGTCAACGTTCGACGCGTGACATCAAGATAGACAACGAAGTTGTTGTTCGTAAGAACCGTAAGTTTACCCGTTCTGCGATTCGTAAGCTGAAAGAAGCCAACCTGGATAGGTTGCCGATGGATGTTGCCGAGTTGCTTGGCAAGGTGAGTGCAGAAGACGTGATCGATCCCGAGACGGGAGAGGTTGTGCTTGGAGTGAATGAAGCACTAACCGAGGAAAAATTCGAAGCGCTCCGAAAGATAAAGATTAAGTCTTTCAAGATATTGTTTATTGATGGGCTCAACGTGGGCAGCTATCTCAGGGACACTCTTAACATCGATAAGATTGCCACCCAAGATGATGCCATTTTGGAGATCTACAAGAGGCTTCGTCCAGGAGATCCCCCGGCGCTTGATACTGCGCGAAACCTGTTTAACAATTTATTTTTCAATCCTGAGCGTTATGACTTGTCTCGTGTAGGTAGGCTTAAGCTTAACTATAAGTTCTATAAAGACGGTGATGACAAGCCAGCCATTGATGTGGGCGTGCTCGCCCCTCTGGATATCCTTAATACCGTCAAGCATTTGATCGAGCTTAAAAACGGCCGCGGCATGGTGGATGACATCGACCATTTGGGGAACCGACGTGTGCGTGCAGTCGGCGAGCTCATGGAGAATCAGTACCGCATTGGTCTCGTACGTATGGAACGGGCTATTCGAGAGCGTATGAGCATGTCTCAAGAGCTTGAGACGTTGATGCCTCACGATCTAATCAATGCCAAGCCCGTCAGTGCTGTGGTGAAAGAGTATTTTGGTTCAAGCCAGCTTTCGCAGTTCATGGATCAAACCAACCCATTAAGTGAGGTGACCCACAAGCGCAGGCTATCTGCATTGGGCCCAGGTGGGTTGACGCGTGAACGTGCCGGGTTCGAGGTGCGTGACGTACATCCAACACACTATGGCCGTATTTGTCCGGTAGAAACTCCGGAAGGTCCCAATATCGGTTTGATCGCATCGCTCTCCACGTATGCCCGCGTTAATGAATACGGGTTTGTTGAAACGCCCTATCGTGCCGTCAAAGAGGGTAAGGTCAGCGAAGAGGTTCGTTGGTTCAGTGCGCTTGAGGAAGAAGGCAACTACATCGCTCAGGCCAATGCCGAGATGGATCCAACGACCAATAAGCTCTCCAATAACTTGGTGAGCGCGCGTTACAACGGTGAGTTTGTGATGGTGCCACCTGAACAAATTACGTTGATGGACGTTTCTCCGAATCAGCTTGTGTCGGTAGCTGCCTCGTTGATTCCATTTTTGGAGCACGATGACGCAAACCGTGCGCTTATGGGATCCAACATGCAGCGGCAAGCTGTGCCATTGATTGAAACCCATGCTCCCATTGTGGGTACGGGTCTTGAAAGCCGTGTGGCGAGGGACTCAGGGGTATGTGCTGTGGCCAAACGCGACGGAGTCGTAGATGCAGCCGATGCCTCACGAATTGTTGTCCGCGTTGAAGGCGAGGGCGGGGAGTTCCCAGACATTTACCGCTTACAGAAGTTCCAGAGGTCTAATCAGAACACATGTTACAATCAAAAGCCTATCGTGCGGCCTGGTGATAAAGTGAAGGCCGGTGAGGTATTGGCCGATGGTCCTGCGTGTGATCGTGGTGAGCTGGCCCTTGGGCAGAATGTCGTAGTCGCATTCATGCCGTGGGGTGGCTACAACTTTGAAGATTCGATTCTTATTTCTGAGAGGCTTGTCAAAGACGATGTCTACACTTCTATCCACATTGAGGAATTCGAGTGTGTGGCTCGTGACACCAAATTAGGCAAAGAAGAAATCACGCGAGATATTCCCAACGTTGGTGATGAAGCACTTAAAGATTTAGACGAATCAGGAATTATCCGTATCGGAGCTGAAATCGGTCCAGGCGATGTGTTGGTGGGTAAAGTCACCCCAAAGGGTGAGACTCAGCTTTCACCTGAAGAGAAACTCTTACGCGCAATCTTTGGCGAAAAGGCTGGCGATGTGCGTGACAGCTCTTTACGTGTACCTCCAGGAGTAGGCGGAATTGTCATCAATGCACGCGTGTTCTCGCGTAAGGGTACGGAAAAAGATGACCGCACGCGTACCATTGAGGAGCTTGAGAGGCAAAAGCTTGAGAAAGACATGGCGGATGAAATCAAAATTATCCGTATTTCAGCTCAGGCACGTCTTAAAAAGCTTCTTGTAGGAAAAACCACCATCGGGAAGTTAGTCGATGACAAGGGCAAGCCATTAATTGCCAAGGGTGCCAAGCTGACCGAAGAAGATCTCAATGCCACGCCGCTTCGGTACTGGAAGCACATTGAAATTGAAAAAGGTCAGGATCGGATCGAACGCATCTTGACTCAGCTTGAAGAGCAGATTGCTGCCATTGAGGATGTGTGTCGCGAGAAGATTGAAAAGCTTTCTCGGGGCGATGAACTTCCTCCTGGCGTTATCAAAATGGTGAAGGTCTACATTGCCATCAAGCGTAAATTGCAGGTTGGTGATAAAATGGCAGGCCGTCACGGTAATAAAGGTGTCGTAAGTCGCATTCTGCCAGAGGAAGACATGCCTTATCTGCAGAATGGCACGCCGGTGGACATCGTGCTCAATCCTTTGGGTGTTCCAAGTCGTATGAACGTCGGGCAGATTCTCGAAACTCATTTGGGCTGGGCAGGGTATCTCTTAGGAAAGAAAATTGAGCAGATGCTCAATGAGCAAGGGGTGACGCCGCAAAGTGCTCGCGAGCAAATGAAACAAATCTTCAAGCAGGGAACAACGCGCGAGTTGGTTGATGAGTTGTCTGACAAAGAGGTTCTAAAGCTTGCAGAGAAGTTCACCGAGGGATTCTATTTTGCAAGTCCAGTCTTTGATGGTGCCAATGAAAGTGAAATTTGTGATGAACTTGCGCTGGCAGGGGCATCCATCAATGGTCAAAGCGTGCTTTTTGATGGACGGACAGGAGAAGCCTTCGACGAAGATGTCACCGTAGGTGTGATGTACATGCTGAAGCTTCATCACTTGGTGGATGATAAGATCCATGCTCGCAGTATTGGTCCCTACTCATTGGTTACTCAGCAGCCTTTGGGCGGCAAGGCCCAGTTTGGTGGGCAGCGCTTGGGGGAAATGGAAGTGTGGGCCATGGAAGCTTATGGCGCTGCATATGCCTTGCAGGAGTTTTTGACGGTTAAGTCGGACGATGTGCAAGGTCGTACGCGTATGTACGAAGCGATTGTTAAAGGCGAGCACTCGTTAGAGGCAGGCGTACCTGAGAGTTTTAATGTGTTGGTGAAGGAATTGCAGGCTCTGTGTTTGAATGTCGAGCTGATGGAGCAAAGTGTAGCTATGGAGAAGATGGATAAAACATTCGTGGCGGAGGAAGGCTAATCATGAAGGATATTTTCAGTTTTTTCGAGAAGCCCAAAGATCCTACGTCCTTTTCTGCCATTCGTATTTCCCTGGCTTCTCCAGAGAAGATACGAGAATGGTCGCATGGTGAAGTCAAAAAACCAGAGACCATTAACTACCGCACGTTTAAGCCAGAACGTGATGGCCTGTTTTGCGCTAAGATCTTTGGCCCCGTCAAAGATTTTGAGTGCAATTGCGGCAAATACAAGCGCATGAAGCATCGAGGTATTGTCTGTGAAAAGTGCGGCGTTGAGGTTATCCCAAGCAAGGTTCGTCGGAGCCGACTTGGTCATGTTACGCTTGCGACGCCTGTTGCGCACATCTGGTTTTTGAAAAGTTTACCCTCGCGTATAGGCGCAGTACTAGACATTACGCTCAAAGAGCTTGAGCGTGTGCTTTATTGTGAGTCTTACATTGTACTTAGCGGCGGAGATACTCCGCTTAAGCGTCGAGAAATTCTTTCTGAGGAGCGTTATCAAGAGCTGCTTAATGAATATGGGCCAGGGTCTTTTGAAGCTGGCATGGGCGGAGAAGCCATCTTAGAGCTGCTCAAGACAGTGGATGTTCATGCTGAGTCTGAGGCTTTGCGCGCCGAAATGCGGCAAACCACAAGTGACACTAAGCGGAAAAAGATTTCCAAGCGGCTTAAGGTTATTGAAGCATTCCGTGACTCCGGCAACCGTCCAGAGTGGATGATGTTGACTGTGATTCCAGTGTTACCTCCAGACCTAAGGCCATTGGTTCCTTTGGATGGTGGACGGTTTGCTACTTCGGATCTCAATGATCTGTATCGCCGCGTCATCAACCGTAACAATCGGCTCAAGCGTCTTATTGAGCTTAATGCTCCAGAAATCATCATCCGTAACGAGCGGCGCATGTTGCAAGAAGCGGTGGATGCATTGTTTGACAATGGACGTCGTGGCAAGACCATTACAGGTCCTAACAAGCGTCCTCTGAAATCTTTGAGCGACATGCTTAAAGGTAAGCAGGGCCGTTTCCGTCAGAACTTGTTGGGTAAACGTGTCGATTACTCGGGTCGCTCTGTCATCGTCGTCGGTCCCAATCTCAAGTTACATCAGTGCGGGCTGCCAAAGCGTATGGCGTTGGAGCTTTTCAAACCATTCATTTACAGCAAGCTTGAAGAGCGTGGTTATGTGACCACCATTAAGAGCGCCAAAAAACTTGTCGAAAAAGAAAAAGCTGAGGTGTGGGATATCCTCGAAGAGGTTATCACCGAGCATCCGGTATTGTTAAACCGTGCTCCTACCTTACATCGGTTGGGCATTCAGGCATTTGAACCTATTCTCATCGAAGGCAAAGCTATTCAGCTTCATCCTTTGGTGTGTGCAGCATTCAACGCAGACTTCGATGGCGATCAGATGGCAGTGCACGTGCCGCTGTCAATCGAGGCGCAAATGGAAGCCCGCGTTCTGATGATGAGCACCAACAACATTCTGTCGCCTGCAAGTGGTAGGCCTATCATTAATCCGACCCAAGATATCGTCTTGGGTTTGTATTACATGACGCGTGAAAAGCCGTTCGCGCGAGGGTGTTATCGCGAAGGCAGTAAAACTACTGGTTATCAGCGAGGAGTGTATGCTTCGGCTGAAGAAGTGCGTATGGCATACGATGCTGGTGAGGTTGATTTACACGCACGCATCAAGGCTCGCATTCGTGGAAAGATGCGCGATACGACGGTAGGACGTGTTTTGGTGAGTGAAGTCCTTCCAGAGCAGGTGGACTTTGAGTTGATCAACAAGGTGCTTGATAAAAAGGCTTTGAGTACCTTGATTGACCAATGCTATCGACAAAGCCGTAACAAATCCACGGTACTGCTTGCAGATCGTCTTCGTACGCTCGGCTTTACTATGTCTACCAAAGCAGGAATCTCGATTTGCATGGAAGACATGGTGATTCCAAAGAGCAAAGCCGAGCTCTTGGATCGTGCTCAAAAAGACGTTGAAACTGTAATCGAGCAGTATCAAGAGGGTCTAATCACCGACGGCGAGCGCTACAATAAGACAGTTGATATTTGGGCGGATGCTGCTGATCAGGTTGCTCGTGATCTGCTCGATGGAATCGGGCGCGATCGGGTGACTGACTCCGAGACTGGCGATACCAAAGAAATGCCTTCATTTAATCCAATTTTTATGATGGCAGACTCAGGTGCTCGTGGTTCCAACCAGCAGATTCGTCAGCTGGCTGGCATGCGTGGCTTGATGGCTAAGCCTTCGGGTGAAATTATTGAAACACCCATCACCGCCAATTTCCGTGAAGGCTTGACGGTGTTGCAATACTTCATTTCGACTCACGGCGCCCGTAAGGGTTTGGCTGACACGGCATTGAAGACCGCCAACTCAGGGTATTTGACGCGTCGGCTCGTCGATGTGGCTCAAGATGCCACCATCAACGAGTATGACTGTCGGACCATCGATGGCATCTGGGTGCAGAAGTTGGAAGAAGGTGGCGAAGTTGTGCAACCGTTGGGTGAGCGCATTCTTGGCCGTGTTGCCCTTGAAGACATTGTGGATCCAGTCACTGGCGACATCATTGTCAAAGCCAATGGCGAGATCGATGAAGACTTGGTGACGCGAATTGAGGATGCTGGTATCGAGCGTATTTTGATTCGTTCCGTGCTTGCGTGTCAGTCAAGACGCGGCATTTGTGCTTTGTGTTATGGCCGTGATCTAGCCCGTGGGTACACCGTCAATATTGGAGAGACGGTGGGTGTCATTGCCGCGCAAAGCATTGGTGAGCCAGGTACGCAGCTGACCATGCGTACGTTCCATATTGGTGGAGCTGCTGCGCGTGGAAAGATCGAGCAATCAAGTTTGGAGAATCGATCGGAAGGTGTGGTGCGCCTAGAAAACACATCGCTGATCGAAAAGAAGGATGGCTCGGTGGTCGTGATGAATCGCCATGGCCAGATCAAATTGGTGGATGATTCCGGCCGCGAGCGTGAGCGATATCGATTAACCTATGGTGCAGTCCTTAAGGTACGTGAAGGTGAGCGCATTGAGAAAGGCACGCTGATCGCGGAGTGGGATCCGTATGCGATTCCAATTCTTACCGAGGCAGGAGGCATCGTCCATTACGAAGATATTATTGAAGGCGTCACCATGGAAGAGAAGTTGGACGAGGTGACGGGTTTGTCTCGTCGTGTTGTGATCGAGTCACGCGATGCTGCTGCAAGGCCACGTATGGTAATCAAGCCAGGAAATACCGCAGATGGTGAGTCGGCAGAAGACGATGTGGTATTGGCTCGGTATTTCCTTCCTGTGGGGGCCAACATTATCCCTCCAGAAGGTCAACAGGTGGAAGCTGGCGAGATCATTGCTAAAATTCCGCGTGAAACCACCAAGACCAAGGATATTACCGGTGGGTTGCCACGTGTGGCAGAGCTTTTCGAAGCACGTAAACCAAAGGATCACGCGATCGTTTCTGATATTGATGGTGTGGTGGGCTTTGGTAAGGATACCAAGGGCAAGCGTAAGGTTATCATCACGCCAGAGCTAGGTGATCCTGAGGAATATCTCATTGCAAAAGGTAAGCACTTGACGGTTAAGGAAGGTGACCAGGTGCGTGCTGGAGAACCGTTGATGGATGGTCCAGCAAGTCCTCACGACATTTTGCGTGTACAAGGTGAAAAAGCCTTGGCGGCATGGTTGGTCAACGAGATCCAACAAGTCTACCGGTTACAGGGCGTGACGATTAACGACAAGCACATCGAGGCTATCGTGCGTCAGATGTTGCGACGTGTGCGTATTCGAGATGTCGGCGACACAAACTTCCTGATTGATGAGCAAGTCGAAAAGGCAATATTCGAACTCGAAAACGAACGGGTTATTGGCAATGGTGGCAAGCCTGCAGTGGCAGAGCCCTTGCTTTTGGGTATTACCAAAGCATCTCTGTCGACCGAGTCCTTCATCAGTGCATCTTCCTTCCAAGAAACGACAAAAGTGCTGACTGAAGCATGTACGTCTGGAAAAATTGATGCGCTGCGAGGCCTGAAAGAAAACGTCATCATGGGACGTTTGATTCCGGCAGGTACAGGTATGGGTGCATACGACAACCTGGATGTAATCGTCGAAGAGGCTGTGGCCACTGAAGGTCAACGGATATCAGAAAGCTCATACGAGCCTGCAGCGGTTGCTGGTAATAAGCTATAGATTCCTATAGCTTATTACGTACCAAACAAACGATCTCCGGCATCCCCGAGGCCGGGGAGAATGTATCCGTGACTGTTAAGTCGGTCATCCACTGCGGGAGTGTAAATGGGCACTTGAGGATGATGCTCATGAAAATGGCGGATGCCTTCAGGCGCTGCTACGAGGCATACGTACTTCAATGATTTGGGGTTTTCGCTTTGAATTCGGCTGACTGCGGCGACCGCAGAATGGCCTGTGGCCAACATGGGATCCAGCACGATGACATCTCGGTCCGGAAGCAGATTGGGAACACGAAAGAAATACTCCACGGCCTCCAGTGTTTTAGGATCACGGTATAACCCGATGTGTGCCACCCGCGCGGAAGGAAGTACTTGCAACATGCCATCGAGCATTCCCACGCCTGCACGCAGTACCGCCATCAATACAATTTTCTTTCCTTCCAAGATAAGAGCGCTTGTTTCTTGCAGAGGCGTTTCGATGTTTCGGGTGACAAGAGGCATGTCCCTTGTGACTTCGTAGGCAAGCAGCATGCTTATTTCTCTAAGAAGTTCTCTAAACGAGCGGGTGCTCGTGTTCTTGTCTCTCATCAAGGACAGTTTATGAGTGATTAACGGGTGCGATATGACGTGTAGAGGTCCTTTGCTTTGCATTGAGTGAGTGCTCCTGTCCGTAATTGGAAGAAAGCCAAGGGTTGCTGATTCCATGCACATGTGCAAGGGGGTGCATCTTGCTTGGAAACGTGTTAGACAAAAAAACTTATCTAAAAATGGACCAGCAAAGCATAAAAGCAGCGAACCAACCGCAGGGCACGGATGCTAGTTCTGAGTTTCCTGTGGTGGCAGAAGAGCAGCGGGTACTAAGGCGGGTCCAGAAGCATTTGGCACAGCCTCGGAGAGAGCGCCAAGGCATGCTTATTGACTACGACGCTGAGCTCATTGATTTACGTGACCAGATTACCAATGCTCGGCTGGAAGACATTCCTCCGCTGATTGAAGAAATGGAGCGGCTTCAGCAGGTGGCTGCGCGACGCGCTCAAGTCACTACGGGCCATGTGGATAGTGCATCGCCGTACTTTGCACGTATGGTGCTTGAAGAGGATGGCAGAAAGCGGGAGGTGCTCATAGGTCGCAGTACGTATCTCGACTCCCGCACGGGCGTTCGCATCGTGGACTGGCGTAATGCTCCAGTGAGTCGTTTGTATTATCGCTATGCCGAAGGAGACGACTACGAAGAAGACTTTGGTGGGCGTCGTGTGGAAGGTGAAGTGTTGATACGGCGCGGTCTTGGTATTCGAGGAGGTGAGCTCCAAAGAATTACCACCCCCGATGAAACATACGTGCAAACGCCCGAAGGTGGTTGGCGTAAGATGGCAGTGGAGCAGATTCAGCTTCAAGGTGGGCAGGGGACGGCTCTTCGACCTGAACATCATCATAAGCCTGGACAGCTTGGCGTGGGTGCAGATGGGTTAGGACGTACTGACCGTTATCTTCCTGAGATCACGGCACTGATTGATCCACGGCAGTTTGATCTGATCACACGTCCTGATGCGGGATTAGTGGTGATTCAAGGCGGCGCAGGCAGTGGCAAAACGACCATTGGATTACACCGCATGGCCTACCTTTCATTCAATGACCCAAAGCGGTTTCGTTCCGACAAAATGCTTGTCGTTGTATTTAACGAAGCCCTTGCACGCTATATGTCAAAAGTATTGCCTGCGTTAGGGGTGGAGGGTGTAGCGGTCATCACCTACGAAGCCTGGGTGCAGAAACTCAAGAAAGTACACTACGAGACCCTTCCAAAAGAGTACTCAGACGAAACTCCTGGGACGGTCACTCGACTGAAGAAGCATCCTGCGATGCTGCGACTCATTGACGATATGGTTGAGCAGCTATCGGAGCAGTTTGTGCAAGAGCTTGCTGAGAAACTGTCTGATCAGGCCATGACTGAGTTAAAACGCGGCTGGAAGCAATCCCAAGGCCTTGCTCTCTATGAACGGCTTGAGGCTTTGCATGCGTGGATTTTAAAAGAACCCAATACATGTAGTCAGGGAGATGTCATTTATGTTCAAAGCGTAATTGAGCGCTGGCAGTCACGTCGCTTGGATGTGGTAGAAGCGTGGGCGGAACTTTTGGGGAATAAGGCATGTTTGAGTGATGCTTTGGAAAATGCAGATCCGGGTAGTTGGAATGCCGCCGAGTTACAGTCTGCTCATGTTTGGTGCCTAAGGCATTGTGATGCTGTCTTACAAGAAGCAGAAAGGCGCGATCAAGAGATTCGCGATCGGGCGAGTTCTGAAAGCCATTCGGACGAGACTGAAGAGATTATAGGCGTTGACGGACAGGTGGAACGTGATGTTGTCACGTTGGATCGAGAAGATGACACGTTGCTTTTGCGGCTTCATCAACGCCTACGAGGCCCATTGCGTCATCGCAAGGAACGTTTGAGTTATGAACACTTGCTAGTGGACGAAGCGCAAGATCTCAGTCCTGTGGAATTGGCGGTGATACTTGGGACCGCGAGTGAACAGCAAAGCGTGACACTTGCCGGCGATGTGGCTCAACGCATCTATATGGATAACGGATTTACTACGTGGGAGAAGGTCTTCGAACAGCTTGGGCTTTCACACATTGAAATAGAGCCGTTACGCATTAGTTATCGTTCCACTGTCGAGATTATGAACTTTGCTCAGCATGTCCTTGGTGAGGTAGAACAAGGCCCTTCGGGCAAGGCGGTGCGGACAGGTGCCCCTGTCGAGCTTTTCAAATTCACCCATGCAGGAGATGCTGTAGGGTTTTTAGGTGAGGCTTTGCGGGAAGTGGTGCGTCGAGAGCCATTGAGTTCTATCGCGCTTATTGCGAGGCATCCTGAGCAGGCCGATATGTATTACGAAGGCCTAGTCAACTCAGAAGTGCCTAATGTACGGCGGGTTGCAGAGCAAGATTTTTCATTCAAGCCTGGGGTCGATGTCACGGATATTCGACAAGTCAAAGGGCTGGAATTTGATTATGTCATATTGTTGGAAGCCTCGACGGCTGTCTATCCGAATGATGATGAGTCCAGGCATTTGTTGCACATTGGCGCTACTCGTGCAGCCCATCAATTGTGGGTCGTGGTTGTGGGTGAGCCATCGCGATTGCTTCCAAAAACGTTGCTGGAAGCTGCGCTTTAGTAGCTATAGTCCAAAGGTTTCACAAGCAGCGGCAACGGTGTCGTTTGCGTATGTGTTTTCAAAGCACTCATTGATGTCGAAAAGGTATTGCCACCAATTACGGATCTTGCTGTTGTAAGTGCCCTCTTGACGAGGGAGATGGCCATACCACCAACGCAAGTATCCTCGTTGGGAATAGTTCCAAACCGCTGCGCTAATGTCGAGTTGCTCTTGTGATGAAGAAGGCCAATCAGCGAATGTATGACAATTGTTTTTGACAGTAAAAGTGCTGTTGTAGTCGTATGCGTTTGTGCCAGCAATGTTTGGAGGGAAGTGGATTGTGCCGCATCCTGTATTTCCTGGACTAACGTGCTGGTAGCTTGTAAAGCTATCCCATGCATGTTGCGGCGTGGTTTTGTTCCAACTCCCGAAGGTATGCGCCATGATGGATTCGGCACGATGCCCTAACGAATGCATGGCCATCGCGATGGCTGTATCGATTTGAATATACCCATAGTTAAAGCCCATGATAACGGCTCTTCGATGGGTTCCTTCATAGTCGCTTGATGGAATGCTTCCATTAATCCAATAGGATCCTTGGCCAACCATAACGCTTTCATAAAATCCAAACCAAGGGCCTCCCCACATGAACACTTCGTCAATAGCTCCGGAGTTTATCTTTTGTGTCAGGTCGAAGTCGTTGATGATGTTTGAATAATTTGCCCAATCAGGTTCATGATGAGTCGAGTCGGTTTTTAACATCTGCAGATAAGCATCGGTGGTGTACTGAAAGCCGTCTGCTTTGACAGGAATGGCATTAACGTCGATCCATTCAACAATGCTATAGCGAATCAAACCCCCACTGCATAGCCCAACATCTTGTATGAATGTTTCGGTTAATTGGCGAGGTGAGAGCCAGTTTAAATATTTATGCAAAGGTTGTCCGTCGACAAGAGGGTTGAAGTGAATGCCAAGCACCTTGATCGTCAATCCATCCGATTGTCCAATGGGGATGTCGTGTTGGGTTTGATGGTTTGCTGTCGCTGCCGTGTGGCTTGTGGTGGCTTGAAAACAGGTTGCAAGCTGCGGTGCAATGTGTACTTCGTAATCACCAGGCGTGAGTGTGTTGAAGGTGTACTGGCCATTAATGTCAGTCGTCGATGTAAGGGCACTTCCTGTTAATGCGACTTGCACTCCAGAAATACCTTGGCCGGTAGTTGGATGAATCACGCGCCCATAAATAACCCCTTGGTCAGGGTCGGGCTCGCTTGGAGGCGTGGGCGAGGGAGGGTCAGGAAGCATGGGTGAAACAGGTTTATCGGAATCAGGAAGACCATGGGAAAGAGTCTCCGCGGGCTCACGCTCATCGTTTGGTACAGGCGTGGATGTGTCGGTGGAATAACGACAGCTACTTGCAATAAGGCTTACAAGAAGTGCTCCTAGCAGATGTGTTTTCGAGTACGACATAACCCCTCAATACCTTTTTGTTGATAAAATCAGCAAAAACTATGCCAGCGATCTGTCCTGGTCTCGTTCCAAAAGCGTTTGTCTCCAGACCTGAGTATGGCGTCCTTTGTCCATTCTACACGGCAGGTCCCCCAATAGAGCTATGCTTGACTGAATGTGCCAATCATTTTAAGCCTTAGCACAGACAACAAAGAGGTGAGGCTATGGCTGGCTATGTGGTTGAAATTGAGGAGAAAACTCTCAAAAACGCAAACTTCCGCGAGGTATTGTTCACAGGGCCACACGCGCAGCTAGTGGTGATGACCCTTGGCCCAAACGAAGAAATTGGAATGGAGTCCCATGACGGCATTGACCAGTTTGTTCGCATCGAAGCTGGACAAGGGCTGGCCATCCTTGATGGCAAAGAGCATTCTTTAAAAGATGGGACTGCGGTGGTGATTCCTGCAAGGACAAAACACAATATTATCAATAATTCTCGCACAGAGCCGCTGAAGCTTTATTCTGTATATACCTCTCCTGAGCATCCGGATGGCGTAATTCATAAGACCAAGGCCGAGGCAGATGCCGATGAACGGGAGCACCACGGTAAACACTAAAAATTCGTTGATGTCGTAATATTACAGTCAAAAAAAATGCTGCTCCCCCTTGTTTCCAGGGTCAGTAGACTGTAAAAGGCAACAACTGAAAATGATTATCAAAGCCTTTTTCAACAAGGGTAGAGTTTAACTTAACAGTAGGAGCGTTCGAACAATGAACACGACATGGAAAAAACTAGGTGTGCTTGGCGCCATGGGCCTAGGGTTGGTGGCTTGTAGTGATGATGATGCAGAAAGCACTGTTCCCAAAGAACTCACAACGGCTGCAGTCGCAAACTATGCGGATATCGTACATGCTAGCTATACCGACTCACTTAGCACCGCCAATGCTCTGAAAGAGGCCAATGCAGCTTTGGTGGAAGACCCGACTGAAGAAGCGCTTGATGACGCAAGGGACGCATGGCTAGAAGCGCGGGAACCTTATCTTCAAACGGAAGTTTACCGATTTTACGAAGGCCCCATCGATAATGCCGAAGATGGCCCCGAAGGATTGATTAATGCATGGCCCTTGGATGAGAACTACATTGACTACGTCGAGGATGATGACAGTGCAGGCATTATTAACGATACCGATGTGACGATTGATGCTGCAACCTTGGAGTCTAAGAATGAAGAGGGTGGCGAAAAGAACATTGCGACTGGCTACCATGCCATTGAATTCTTATTGTGGGGGCAAGACCTCAGCGAGGATGGTCCTGGTGCGCGTCCTTACACAGACTATGTGGACGGCGGAACAGCAGCGAATCAGGATCGCCGCGGACAATATCTGAACACAGTTTCTGAGCTTTTGGCAGATGAGCTAGAAGGCTTAGTCGCTGCATGGGCTCCAAACGATGAGAACAACTACCGAGCTGACATTGTCAACGCAGAGCCCAAGGAAGGCCTCCGACGCATTCTCACAGGCATGATTGTGCTTAGCGGGTTTGAAACCGGTGGTGAGCGTTTGCAGGCTGCGTTGGATGCGGGTGACCAAGAGGAAGAGCACTCTTGCTTTAGCGACAACACGCATCGAGATATGGTTCAAGATGTTCAAGGTGTGCAGAACGTGTATCTTGGTACCTATGAGCGTTTGGACGGAAGCAAAATCGAAGGAACAGGCATTCGTCACGTGATCGAAGCCCGTGATGAAGCGCTTGCTCAAGCCATTGAGGACAAGATTGCGGATAGCCTGGCAAAGGCCAAGGCGTTGCATGTGCCTTTCGACCAGGAAATCCAGTCTGATAATGAAGAGGGCAAAGCGCGGGTCACTGCATTGGTCACATCGCTTCAAGAGCTAGAGGCGCTGTTGCAAGATGCGTTTAGGTTGTTTGAGCTTGATATTCCGGACGATCCGGCCTAAGGGGCTCGGGTGATGCAGTCAGGCATGTTTCAAAAACCCATGGCCAATAAAAGGTCATGGGTTTTTGTTTGTTTGGCTGGATGGCTGATGTTGGCCTGTGAATCCGAAGAAACCCTACAAGCCGATCCTGCGGAACGTTTACCTGGTGGGGCTAGCACCAATACGTTGCTTCTAGGGGTTAATGCATTTACGCGGCCTGCGGAGAATATTGTAGCAGAGCACGAGCCTTTGTTTTTTACGGGCAACAGTTTTTTCAATCAAGCATGGGTCGAAGCTCCTTCAAGCACGACCGCGCGAGATGGGCTTGGGCCGCTTTTCAGTGCGCGTTCATGTGCAGCATGCCATTTCAAAGATGGTCGAGGACGCCCCCCGTTAGAGCCGGATGAATCCTTTCTGAGTCTTATTGTGGGTGTGGGCGTGATTGAGCAGGAGCAAGAGGAAGCGCACCTGGTTAAAGACCCAGTGTACGGCAATCAATTGCAGCCGTTTGCGATACCCGATGTTCCAGTCGAAGCTTCGCCTCAAGTGCATTATGAGGCTGTTCAAGGGACTTATGCAGATGGACAGCCGTATGAACTCATGCATCCTACCTATGAGATTGTAAACCCAGCTTACGGTGAACCATCGGAAGCATTGGTGCTGATGCCGCGCGTTGCTCCACATGTCGCTGGGATGGGGTTGTTAGATGCGATTCCTGAAGAGCGCCTGCGCGAGCTTGAAGATCCTGAGGACAGTGATGGAGATGGCATTAGTGGTCGAGTACGCATGGTCAACGATGTAGTATCAAATCAGCTAAAGCCAGGGCGCTATGGATGGAAGGCTGAAAAACCCACGATTCTTCAACAAGTGGCAACTGCATTTCGCAATGACATTGGGATTACCAGCCCGGTGTTTGCAAACGATGATTGCACAGCAACGCAAACTCAATGTTTAATGACGCCATCTGGAGGCGAGCCTGAGATCAGCCAAGACATTTTTGGCAAGGTGGTAGCGTACAACCATCTTTTGGCAGTTCCTGTACGTCCACTATGGGATGACCCAGACGTGTTACGTGGAAAGAAGTTGTTTGAAGAGCTTAACTGTGTCGGATGCCATGTGCCAAGTCATGAGACGGGAGAGTCTGAGTTTGAGGAGCTTTCCTTTCAACAGATTTTTCCTTATACGGATTTGCTACTTCACGACATGGGCAAGGAGCTAAGTGACGCAATTCCACCAGGGCTGACAGCTCCTCTGGAGGCACAAGAGTGGCGCACGCCACCTTTGTGGGGCATTGGACGGGTTGAGACAGTGAATGGCCATACGAGGTTTTTACATGATGGCCGTGCACGTAATTTGGAAGAAGCCATTTTATGGCATGGCGGTGAAGCAGAATCCTCTCGTGAAGCTTTCAAAGCGCTTTCGTCTGAAGAACGTGCCTTGATCCTTAAATTTTTGGAGTCATTATGAAAACGAAAAACACACTGCATGCTTTGGGATGGATCCTTTTGATCATGACCGTTGCAGCATGTTCGGGCACGGAAAAAGATTCTCGTCAGCAAGTGTTGTTTTCTTGGGGCGAGACTGTGATTCTTGAAGGATATCAGTCATTTGCAGATGACGCTGCAGCGCTTCACACGGCGGCTACGGCGTTTTGTGCTGCTCAGGATGAAAGCTCTCTCAACGCGGTGCGCTTGGCTTGGGATAAGGCCCGTTCAAGCTGGAAGCTCATGGAAGTGTTTGCCTTTGGGCCTTATACAGCCTATCCAGCGCGCCTTGGCCCTAACATTGATTTTTGGCCAGCACGAGCAGACCGAATTGAAGAAGTGCTTGCAGGAGAAGATGCTCTGACGACAGAGTCTATGCCGCCACGTGGAGCTACCCAACGAGGGCTGCCAGTCATAGAGTATCTTTTGTATGCAGAGCACGATGCGAGCGTGGATGCTTTTAGTGCGCATTCACGACGTTGTGATTACTTAGTTGCGGCCAGTGATGACCTCAGTCACATGGCGTCGGCCATGTTTGCTGCATGGGATCCTACACAAGAGGGGTATCTTGAAGAGCTCACGCAACCCAACGCGGACAGTATGTACATGGACTCTCAGGAAGCCATGTCAGAAATAGTCAATCGTATGGCATTTACGATTGAAAACATCCGCCGAGATAAACTGGGTAAACCACTGGGTGATACCGAGACGGGGATTGCGCATCCTGAAAGTGTGGAGTCGTTTTACAGTGGCCGTTCGCTTCAAGATACACGCGATGCTTTAGCAACAGTGGGTGTGCTGTTTTCTGGAATAGAAGAAAAGGGAACACGTGGTTTAGTGAGTTTGCCACGCTTGAAAGACCGGCAGGATCTGATCGATGCCTTCGAAGAACAGTTTTTAAAAGCAAATACAGAACTCGATGCGATTGAAGATCCGCTTTCTCTCGCCGTCCAAGAACAACCTGCATTGGTGGAGCGCGCGATAGATACCCTGCGTAATTTGCAGACGTTGATCCATGCGGACGTGATCAATGTACTTGGGCTAAGTATTGCATTTAACGACACGGACGGTGACTAACGCTCGCATAAGCCTTCGGGCCTGGCTGAATACGCCACACGATCCGGCGGGGTTGGCTGTGTTCCGGATGTTGTTCGGTCTGCTGATGTGCATGGCCACCGTCCGATTTTGGGCCAGGGGCTGGATCGATACAATTTACCTCAAGCCTACCTTTCATTTTACGTATCTGGGCTTTGAATGGGTGCGGCCTTGGGGCCCTCTGGGAATGTATGTGCACTTTTTTGGCATGGCTGTCAGTGCTGCATGCATTGCGTTGGGTATAAAGCCGCGGTGGTTTGCAGGCGTGTTTTTCTTGCTATTTACCTGGGCTGAGTTGCTTGAAAAAGCCGTCTATCTCAACCATTACTATTTGGTTACGCTCTTGTCGCTTTTGCTTGTGTTTGTACCGACGGACCGTATGTGGGCGCTATGGCCGCATCGATATGCAAAGCCAACTCCGGCGGTGGGAAGATGGGCTTATGTATTACTGCGTGCACAAGTTGCCATCGTCTATGTTTATGCAGGTGCTGCGAAGCTCAATAGCGATTGGCTGTTGAGGGCGGAGCCGTTGCATATCTGGCTACAAAACTATGAGAACTGGCCATGGATTGGACCGTGGCTTGCGAGTGCCCCTGCAGCGTATGCCATGAGTTGGGCAGGAGCGTGTTTTGATTTGAGCATTTGGATTTGGCTATCTTTAAAAAAAACACGGTGGATAGCTTACCTTGTAGCCGTCTTCTTTCATGTCACGATTTGGAGCATGTTTCCTGTAGGCATGTTTTCGTGGATCATGCTGGTTGCTGCCACTGTCTTTTTTGATCCTGCCTGGCCGCGAGTTTTGTTGGCTCGGTGGGGAGTGGACTCAACGTGGCAAAGCGAAGGGGTAGCTTCGCCGAGTTTACCGCTCGCGTGGCTTTATGTGTTCAGCATGGGGGCATGGATTTTAGTGCAGTGTGTTATCCCTCTACGCTTTGTGTTGTATCCGGGCCATGTCAATTGGACCGAGCAAGGGTTTCGTTTTGCGTGGCGTGTCATGCTGGTTGAAAAAACAGGCCAGGTTGAATATCGCATAAAAACTCAGCATCCTTCACGCACATTCCACATCTATCCGAGACGACATCTTGAATATTTTCAATACCGCATGCTTTGTACGCAGCCCGATATGATCCATGAATATGCTTTGCATCTAGCAAAGGAGTACCGACATAAAGGTTATCGTAAGGTGGCTGTGTTTGCAGACGCGTTCATTGCGTGGAACGGAAGGCCCTCACGCCGAGCGATTGATCCCGAAGTGGACTTGGCGAAACAACCACGTTCCTTGAAACCAGTGTCGTGGATTTTACCTAATCATATCCCTATTCCTCGGGGTGCTAGATTTTAGTAATTACTCAGTCGAGTTAAAGCGTGATCGCAGTAAATCCCAGCAAACGCTGCCAGCGTCTGTTCCGTTATCTTGGTATAGATTGCCATAGCAGCTGAAGCTTAGGTCATCCTGACAGACCACTCGAAGTCGCAGCTGTAATAGTATCCTAGCTCCACAGCACTGCGCTGGGCGGAGGGTACATCCACTGTCAGTTCTGATAGATCAAAATTTTCGAACCCTACGATAAGTTTCATCCAATTTTCAGTATCAAGGGGTTGGCGTATTGTTTTCGTCAGCCGAAAAACGCATCGAGTACGTTCCTATTGGGTGGGTGGCTTCCGGACAGTGTTGTTCAAACACGAAGGTCTGTTTATCCATGCCATATCCAGTCGACTTCGACCTCAAGATTTCTGGGGAACAAATCCCGCTTGCGGAGCATCGAAGTACATCCTTAACCCAATCAGCCACTATCGCAAGATGACTGATAGCCATGGAACATGGGTCAATTCCAAGGGAAGCTTCGGTACAATATTCGGTTGTGGTTTTGCCTCCAGGAACCTGTCAGCTGCTAGAGAGCACGCCATACACATACGCACCGCCGTTGAGCATTTGTGCATACACCGGGCCCCCGCCATTGCCGGGTTCCGCCAGCAGCGGATACTCCAAGGACCACTCCGCGTGATAGACCGGCTTTGTTGGACCAACACTTCCTCCTCCTAGGGAAGAAGTATTGCGAATCTCTGTAATTAATAGATTTCCTGTATGGCGCTTTATGCAAACATTAACTCAAGCAATTTGCATGCCATTGTGATGACAACGATTTCCCCACTCAGTGTGGAGCAAGCCTTAGGCCGTTGTATTAGCCTCCGGTGGTGTGGAGGCGTTAATAGTAGGGCGGTCCTTGAGTGCGTCCAGCGCGAAGGGGGGCGGGCGGGATCGAAGCAGTGGTGTTTGAACCACTGGACCTAATCAGCCAACTTTCCGATTTAGTGCCATCACCTCGATTTCTTTTTCGAGCAAGGAATGAAGCGCCTCTTCTGCAATAAGCAGATCATAGCGGGTTTGCAAATTAAGCCAAAACTGCGCCTCCATTCCGAAAAACCGACCAAGGCGCAGCGCGGTATCTGCGGTAATAGCTCGCCTACCTTGCACAATTTCTCCGATGCGTCGTTGCGACACTTTGATACTCTTGGCAACGCGGTACTGAGAGATTGCCATGGGCTTGAGAAATTCCTCCAACAGAATCTCGCCGGGATGTATTGGCTTCCAATTTCGCTTTCGCATATCTCCTCTAGTGATAATCAACAATCTTTACGTCATAGGCATTGCCATCACGCCATCTAAAGCAAACCCTCCACTGCCGATTGATACGTATGCTGTATTGTCCCGATCGATCCCCCCGTAGCTTCTCGAAATGATTTGAAGGAGGAATCCGCAATGACAAAAGCTCGGTTACCGCTGCCAATATTTCAAGTTTCCGAGCAGCAATCCTTTGCATATGTATAGGAAAACGCCGCGAGACCTTCCCTTGAAAAATCTTCTGAGTTTCTTCGCATTTAAATGATTGTATCATAGTCGAACATAACGTCAAGCGTTACTAACACGTTGCGTTACTAGTCGCAAGAGACTGCCAACCATACTAGGCCGTTGTCTCACCCTTCGTGGTGTGAGAGGCCTTAGTAGTAGCGGCGGTCCTTGAGTGCGTCTGGAAGGTAGTCGACGCCTTCTGCGAAGCCACCTTCGTCATGGGGATAGCGGTAGCCTTCTCCGTACTTGAATGCTTTCATCAACGCTGTGGGTGCATTGCGCAAATGAAGCGGAACGGGCAACGCGCCAAATGTTTTGACATCGTGTTGCGCAGCTTGCCAGGCTTTGTAACCACGGTTGGATTTCGGGGCGGTGGCGAGATAGAGACAGCATTGCGCCAGTGCAAAGATGCATTCAGGGAGACCTAGACGCCGAACTGCCTGGTCCGCTGAGATCGCCAAAGACAGCGCTTGGGGATCGGCCTCACCGATGTCTTCACTGGCAAAGATGATCATGCGTCGCATGAGAAAAAGCGGATCTTCTCCGCCTTCGAGCATGCGCATCAGCCAGTAAACGGCGGCATCGGGGCTACTGCCGCGCATGCTTTTGATGAAGGCGCTGATCAGGTTGTAATGTTCTTCGCCTTGTTTGTCGTAACGGATGGGGCGATGTGCCATGGCGGCTTGAACGTGATCAAGGCTTAGGTGTGGGGCGGATTGGCTGCGTGCAAAATGGACCGCGCTTTCGAGGGTATCGAGTGCGCGTCGTGCATCGCCTTGAGACGATTGAGCAATGGCATCTAGAATGGCGTCTTCAGCGGCCATGGCATAGTTGCCGAGACCGGCGGAGGGATCGGTAAGCGCACGTTTGAGCAAGGTGACAATGTCGCTTGGCTCAAGCGCATGGAGCATGAGCACCCGCGTGCGTGACAGCAGGGCAGCGTTGATCGCAAAGGATGGGTTTTCAGTGGTGGCGCCAATCAAGGTGACTACCCCTCGCTCGACATGAGGCAATAGCGCATCTTGCTGTGCTTTGTTAAAACGGTGAATCTCGTCGATAAAGAGCAGCGTGCGCGTGCCCTTGTTGCGTAAGGTTTCTTGCGCTTGTGCGATCAACTTACGCAGCTCCGGCACGCCCCCCAAGACAGCACTAAACGGTACAAACGTATAAGCGCTTTGATGAGCCAAGGCTTGAGCAAGCGTTGTTTTGCCACTGCCGGGCGGTCCCCATAGGATCAACGAAGGCAGCTGTGCTTGTGCGATGGCTTGACGGATCCACGTGTTCTCGCCAAGCAGGTGTTTCTGGCCCACGATGTCTTCGATGCGATGAGGCCTCATGCGTTCTGCCAAAGGCGCACCACCAGACGATGTGTGATGGGTATGTTCAAAGAGGGTTTGCACGCTCTAGGGGGTATAGTCGTTCTTCGGAGGCTCTGAAAGGTGTTTGGCGATACATAGGAAATTCCGCAAAAACATGACATATTTGTCATAAATTGTAACAAAAATATGCCAAAAATGACAATGCTGCCTCACCGGATCCAAGTGTAGATGCCGCAAGTGCATGGCATGCCTGCCTTGCTGATTCTCGCTTCTCTATGACCGAAGAGCAGCGCCAGAGCATGGCATGGAATCCGGAATCCGGAATCCGGGGACACCTTACCTATTTTTGCTCATCGATAATCCGTCATCGAGGTGTCTTACTAATTAAGTAAGGTGTCCCCAGATTCCCAGAATCGATTCTGCAATGGCTCCGGCAAGCGCCCGATTCCTCTGATGCAGTTCCGCTAAAGCAGCGTTAGCAAAATATGGCTCTATGCCCAACGCCACTTTTTCAAGCACGGCCTCTGGTAGCTCATAGAAATTGACGTCGTCAGGAGTCAAAAGTGTGAGATTAAAAATGTCCTCATCTGTCCATGTGCTCAAGGAGAATTTCACAACGGCTCTACCTCGTCTTGTTTGACAGTAAACCACGCTATAGTAGTGCCATCATCTCGCGAAAATTCTACCTCGTATGCCTCATCGCCGTACACATCAAGAGTTACACCTATCTCACCTTGCCCTACGCCATGCTCTTTTTTGTAGCGATCGGTCAAAAGACGAATTATCGCTAAATATTTAAGGGGGTTTTTCTTCATGCCAATATCCGTTGCCGTCGGCAGGGCCGAGTTTTTACGCAACCACCAATCCATGCAGTATGCCTCAATGGCTGGCCAGCGTCGTGGTCCATACGAGCAAAAGCCTAGGAGGGCTTTCAAAGCATGAATGTGAGGCTCAGGTTGTGATGCTGGCAGGCGAACGCGATTGAAAAAAGGTCACGGCCGGCACTCGTGCGTTTGCAGCTATGCCCTGACCGCAAGTGCATGGCATGCCTATTGCAGGGGTATCTCGCAACTCATGCCGGTGAAAAAAGAAATATCGGTTTGTGCGCTGCTTCGGGCTGTCGTTGCGTGTAGTGCCGTGATGATGGTGGGGTGTAGCGCTTCCATGGACCATGAGGGCGTAGGGTCTGAAGCCTCCGGCCAGAGTCTAGGTTTTCTGCCAAATCCGCCTCTTCATCCCCGCGATGAGGGCACGCTTACTTACAGTCTGCCACACGGTGCGTTGTTTGTGGATGGCGTGCACGTGGATGATCCGGTGCAGGGCCAGTTGGGGGACTGCGAAGTGCTTGCCTCATTTGTTGCGCTTGCCAACCGTGATCCCGGATTGATTGAAAACGCTGTGGCCATTGATGGCTCAGGAAATGTTTCAGTCCGTCTTTTTGTCTCTCCGGAAAATGCCCCGTTTTACTACGTCTCGAACAAGCCAACCCTCGTAGGTGAGCTGACGCGACCTCCCGAACCATTTTCAACCTTCGAGTTTTCGGTCACACAGGAGTTACCGGTTTGGGTAACCGAGTTACAACAAGGTCGCGTCGCGCTCGGGTATGGACGCAGCAGTCAGGATGGTGAACTGTGGGTTGGCGCGCTGGAAAAAGCGTTGGCTGCTTATCGAGTGCACACTGCACCAGAGGGGTTCAAAGGCTACATTGGAGTTGAAAAGTTCGGTGGTGCCATGGGGCTTGTATCGGGAAAACCCTCGGTGATCCTTGATCTCGATTCGCTTGATCCGGTGACTGTCACTGATGCGATAGCCAACGCGTTTGGTCAGGGTCCCGCTGCGGCGTGGCTAAGTACAAAGTCAGGGGATGCACTTAACGATCCTCAAATGCGCAGCCAACTTCGCCGCGATGTGCATCTGATTGAATCCCATGCTTACACGATCATGGAACGGATTGGTTTGGGCTTGGACATGGAAGTAAGGCTGCGAAACCCTCATGGGCCTGGACAGGACCAATGGGTTTACGTCACAGACCTCATGCATATGGCAAGCACGATCACTATCATGGGTATCCCAAGTGAATTGCTTGCGCCTGCCACCATCGCTCATTTGACCCGATTTGTGAGCAACTACGATTTAGGGTGCGTTGTGAATGGTGTGCCGCAGGATACCTGTTCGGTCGCCCATCCCGCCTGCCTTGCCGATTCTCGCCTCCCCATGACCGAAGAGCAGCGCCAGGCGTTGGCTCACACCGATCCGCTCTGTCAGAGTACGACGCGAGGATTGATGCAAAGCTGCGGAAGACTTGCTGAAATGCGCGGCGTTGACGGTCCTGGCTATGAAGTGCATTGCGTGTTTGATGATTCCACCACAGACACTGTTCCCAGCATTGCCTGGTATGAAAGCCATCCAGATTGGACACGGCTCGACGTGGACGGCACGCACACCTGGGATTGCCAAGCGTGTTTTTACGCCGGCGCACCCTGATGGAATTATTTCAGACAGTGGGCGCTTGACGAAGACCATTCGTCACCCTATCCCCGCGGAAGGTTGGGAACGCGTGGACGCGGGTTTTGGCTATTATGACTTAGACAGACTGACAGTGACTCAATCCTCCGGAGAACCCGCCGCTGGGGTCTGGCAGACCCGTTCCTAGGTTTTGAGCCACCCGAAACGGTTCATGAATCAGTCTTGGCCGACCGAAAGAACGATAATTGCATCCACTCAACAGCAAATGGTATGAATTTTGCATCAACACAATCCGGTGTACCACTTCCGATTGCAGATAGGCTCGGTGACCTGCCTAATAATAGGTTGCGCTTTGACTCCGGCGCAGGACTCAGCGCACTCGAGCAACGCTAGCAACTTTTCTCTCGATGAGCCTTGTCGTTGGAGCGATGAATGTGCAGCGGGTCTTTTATGTGGCCGCGAGGGCTTCTGCGAGAAACCTCCGCATGCCGTCTGTTCAAACTACCGACTTGAACCCGTCCAAGAGGTGCAACCAGATGAACCGGCGTCAGTGCCGGAAGCTGCCTGGACCTCTGCGGAGGCTGATGCCTATGTAGATAAAGCCACGCAGGCTGTTGCATGGCATCCGGGTGTCGAAGGCGTCCCTGGCAATAAGCCAAGTGTTCTGCAGCAGGCTATCGCGACAGCGCGAGAGGAGCATGCGCAATTTGAACAAGTGGCCACGGATCCAGCCTCAAGCGCCATCGCCATGGGCGTATACGCGCAGATTCAAACAAACAAGCGTAGTGCCCGCAACTTCTTACAGAGCACTCAGCATCTATTCACTCCCCTACCTTCCGATACACCTGTGCCTAGCAATCTCTATTACTGTCAACGTGTATGGCACTCGCAACTGCTTGTTCCGGCGCAGGCTTATACAGATAGTTTTGGTCTTGCGGACTGGCAGTATTGTATTTCCAGTGTACAAGAACTGCTAGCGCAGTTGGGTATGCTCGAAGGGGTTGGCACGCACATGCCGCTGGCAGCTCTTGAGCAGACGGTGACTCGCGCGTCCCAAGCGCTGACTTCAGCGGAGCCGATGGAAGATGTTCCTTGTGATCAGTATGCAAGAATCGTGGAGCTACCTTTTGCTGCTGCGCACTACGGGGAGCTGGTGACTGCGGATGCCCAAAATACATCGACATTGGATCCACTAAGCGATATGGATGTGGACTACCTTCTTGATGGGCGGCCACACAAAAAATCGTTCGGGGATGCAGCCCAACATTTTTTGGATCGGTATAACCGCACCACCGAGCAGGATAAGCCGAACCTGCTTGGCCTGTGGCACCAGGTGGTCGTTCTCGCTCTGAGCAAAAGCGAGGAACACCTTACGACGTTAGAGCGCACGCGGTTTAGCGGTGAAGACATCAAGGACCTTGTCCAGATCACTCTGTTATCCGAGCAATTTCTTACTGAAAATCCAGAGTTCGCTGATCTTCATCAACGCGTGATACGAAAAATCGAGTCGGATCAGCGACGTCTTGTACTGGGGAACCTGGGTCTTGGCGCAGGTTGCGCTGCTGCCACGGGTGCCATTGCACTAGGATTTTCCACGGGTGTAGGCGCACCTTTCGCAATGCTTGCGGCGTTGGGGCTGTGTGGCGGCGAGCTTGCATTGGCTTACCATTCTGCAAGCAAAGTCAGTCACCTTTATCGTTTGGCCCTGACCTTTCGTCACTATGGCATCCTCTCGTCACTGGAAACTCATGAGCGGGTGCATGCGCTTGCACGTCAACGCACGCTGGAGTGGGCCACGTTTTGGCTGACCGCCGTTGCTGCCATGGCTGATTTCGCCGCAGTTGCAAGGGCTGCCTACCTATCGTTCGTGGACTTCGATACGTTTTTTCGCAACTTCGAGGTGGGCGAGCTTCTTCCCGCCGTGGATCAAGACGCGATCATGATGCAGTGGAGGTTAGGGCAGCTTCAGCGTCAGATGCAGCAGATCATTGGAGAAAGCGACCTGGCACAAAGTATCCAGAGAATACAGACGATACTCGGAGAACTTCAAGCTCACCGAGGAACCTTTGAGCAATGGATTGCACCGCTTCTCGATCCTGGACTGCGCGACCAAGCAAGACTTCTGCGAAAGGCCGCGGGGCAAGCAGGAAGAGAGCTAAGAAGCCTATCCCGCCTAACCACTGAATTGGCGGTAACCGTTCATCAGCTGGGAGATAACCTTGCAGACGAGTTGTCCGAAATCTTCCCACTTGTCCGCGAACATCAAGATGTGTTGCATTTCTATTGGCGTCAGCAGGGTATTACGGCCCTTCCGAACGAGTTCGATACTTGGGGCTCTTTTCTAGGACCTCCATCGTTTCTTGATGTGCCGACGGGGGACGGAACGCTTGCTTCGGTGGTTCCCAGGTTGGAAGCAGTCATGCGTTGGATGCCGAAAACTCGAGTCAAGATTTGGGGTCCTGAGTTGGGATTCACGCCAGAGCTTGAAATGCATGTGTGGCGCTACGATGTGGGTACGGATCCCGTTTCACCGTATTTTATTGCCCAATCTGGAGGATACTGGAATGGCAAGGGCGTTCACACGTTGGAAGCCGTCCAGGCCTTGCGAGATCGATTTGGCTACCCGATGGAACTCACCGATTACGACCCGGCCACGGGCGTGATGCACATTCGTGTGCATCGCTGGTATAATGGGGGCAGCCAATCCATGACAGCGGAGGTAACCAAGGCTATCTATCCCCACGTGGGTAAGTCCGAGCTCGCCGGTGCGGTAAGTCAGGGCTTTGCGAAGGCGCTGTTAACTCCAGGAGCGGTCGACTTTGAACAACGATTGGCAAGGATTGTCGTTCAACTCGATTCGGGTGATGGTTTGATCTCCATACCCGCAGAAGTCCGTTTCAATGTAGTTGGCGACACCTACGAGTTCACCACCCACTATCCACTTCTGACCGAGAACGCAATGCATTTGGATCAGCCGTTGCCGCTGTTTGAGACGTCCACCAACCCGTTTAGCAACTGAATCCATGTCTGAAGGACATATGCGCGCGACAGGGTTGGCACGTGTAATATCCCAGAGATGGCAGTTGTATCTCACGAAAACGCATGATCTCTTCCCGCACATCAGACCCTAAACAACTGCTCAAGGTGTTGGAGCAAGCCGCTCATCGGCGCTCGGGCTTATGGCGCTCACGTGGGGGAACGAAGCCCACCACGGCGTTTCGCTGGCTCAATGGGGCGGGCGATGGAGTTGAGGGGCTCAAGCTCGATGTGTATGGCGATTGGCTCGTGGCGCATGTGTATCCGAGCGACATCCGTCAGGTGGATTACGACGTTCTGCGTCCACTGAGCTTGCTTGGCTACCGAGGCGTGTATGTCAAGATTCACCCCAAACAGGCGAACACGGTGCTCGATGCCCAACGCGCGGGCCTTGCGCCGGCTGAGGCCCTATTTGGAGAGTCTGCTCCAGAACTGCTCCATGTCATGGAACGGGGGATTCCATTTGAAGTGCGTTTAGGCAGTGGGTTAGCCACAGGACTTTACCTCGATCAGCGGCTGACGCGCGAGCGCGTGCAAGCCATTTCATCCGGTAAGCGCGTTCTGAATCTCTTTGCGTATACCTGTGCGTTCGGAGTGGTGGCAGGTCTAGGTGAAGCTGAACATGTCGTCAATGTGGATGCGTCGAAACGCGCCCTTCTCTGGGGCCAGCGCAACTTGGAATTGGCCGGTGTACCGATGGAGCGCCAACGTCTTATCCACGACGATGTCTTTGACATGCTCGCAAAATATCGGCGGCAGGGGCACACGTTTGATCTGATTGTGTTGGATCCTCCAAGTTATGCACGCACGCACCGCTCGCGATTTTCTGTCCACAAAGATTACCCAAAGATGCTCCGTGCGGTGTTGAGCCTATTGGATCGACAAGGGACGTTGCTTGCCTGTTGTAATTACGAAGGCAAGCGCCTTTCCGTGCTGAAGCAAGAGGTGCATCAGGTGGCAAAGGAGGCGGGACTAGGTGCGTATACGCTACGGAGCCTAGCGCCTTTGCCGGATTTCCCCACGCCCCGGGGGAAGTCGCCACAACTCAAGGTGATCGAGCTTCAAAGGCAGTCCGGGCAGCGGTGAACCAATTTGCTTGCAGTGGGCCAAAGAGTGTGTAAACTATAGGGCATCATTCTCTGAGAGCAAGTTACCCCAGAGACACTTTCAAACTCAGTTCCTAACTTAAAAACGGCGTGATCAGGAGCAGAAACCCTCTCCGAAGCCGGTTTAGTGATAAGCCCGAAAGGGATCCATCGTACGTTGAAATATGGCCGAAAGTCCTTTAGTTGAATCCACCCTTGAGCCTACGGATCGTGAGCTTTCCCCGATCTCCGAGCATGTAGGTAAACTTTCTGACCGAGCGATCCAGCGCCAGGTAGGAGGTAACGCTTTTTTGCGAGGCCGCCTGTATGCCCGGCGCGGTGGCGTGAGCGATCTGGAAGCGCAAGGCCAGAGCGCACAGTGCAAGGTCAAGACCAAAGATCAACCGATGGAAGTAAGTATTGAGCTAAACGATCAGGCTCAGGTGATTTCCAATTGCACGTGTACTGCATGGCGCGGGCCTACGGGGCACTGCAAGCATGTGGCAGCCCTGTTGGTGGCATTGCGCGATCGTGTGCGTCCGCCACGGCCTAAACCTGAAGTTCCTGAAGGCGGCGTCCAAGACGCGCAACAACTTCGCACTGTGGCCAACGCCGGGAAACGACGGCGCTCGCGTCGCCGTCGTCGTCCAGGTGTCAACGGCGAGACGAGCGCTCTCAATGGCGCAGCCATCGAAGTGTTCACGCCCACGCAACTTGGATTTACGCGGTCTGCCACTGGCGCATCTCCTGGAGGCGCGCTTGAAACATGGTTGCCTGACGATGCGTATCCGAAGCCTTGTCAGTTTGAATATCGAATGACCGTACGTCCGGCTGCAATATCCGTGACCCCTGTTTTGGCTGGAACGCGCTCTTCGGTGCCGATCACCGAAGCGTTGGGAGTGTTCAATGCCGTCTCTTCGGCGGATCGTCCTTTGTTTCGATTGTTGGCGCGGCATGCAAGTCGCAACATGCCAGCTACGGCAGAGCTTCGTGCGGAAGATGCCGCAGAAGCCCTTTCGGCACTTAAGGGCCGGCGTGTCTTATTGGAGCCTGCTTCGATGGAGATGCGTTTCATGGATGAGCCGCTTCAGCCAAAGATCGAACTTGAACAAAACGCAGGCCAAACCGTGCGTGTGAGAGTGGCCTTTGAACTCAAAAATGGTTCAACGCGTCGGTTTGCATTGTCCAATGGGGCATGGTTTGAGGGAACCCCTGGATGGTACATTGACACGACAGAAGGTGTGGCCCGCCCGCTTGCGGAGAGTGTGACGCCGGCGTGGCTGCAGCGCCTGTATCGTTCGCCTGCCATTGTGCAGCCTATGACGGAGTTGCCACGGCTGCTTGTGGATTTTATCCCGCGGGTGGCTACGTCGTTGGGCACACAGCTTCCGGAGTTAAGCTCGGTGGCAGATCTCGTCGATGCGCATCCCAGGTTTGAGTTGCGAGCCAACGGGGATCTCTTGGAAGCTGAGTTACGTTTGCGAGTCTTATACCAGGACTTGGCCTTTGATGTTCCTGTGAACGGGTTTCCTTCCCCATTAGCCATTCAACACAGCGGGCAAAGGCCACGTGTGCTTAGGCGTGATGTGGGTAACGAGATGGCTGCAGTGCAAAAGCTTATGGATCTGGGTGCGAAGGTGAACGAAGCAGGAGATGCTTTGGTCATCGAAGGCGATGAGGCTGTGGCTTTTTGGACAGAGGGCCTGGCCACGTTGCCCGAAGCATGGGAACGCTTTGTGCCGAGTGATCTCACGGACGTCACGGTGCGTGAAACGCCTGTCACGCCTCAAATGCGTGTTTCAAGCGGGGTGGATTGGCTTAGTCTTGATATGACATTTTCGGCAGGCGGCGTAGCGGTCAGCGCCGACGAGCTTCGTGCGTGCTTGGAGCATGGGCGGCATCTCGTCAAACTGGCCGATGGAAGCTATGCGCCTGTCAAAGGCGAAGAAGTCGGCCAGGTTCTTGAGCGAATGGCTGAGATTCTTGCTTCGAGTGGCTCTCACCAAAAGCTACCGTTGTCTCAAGCGGGTCGTGTACAGGACTTATTGCGTATTGTCTCGAATCACAAGGTTGCACCTACTGCCAAAGGTTTGTTTGAAAAATTGGCGGATGCCGGCCGAGTAGAACCGGTTGCTAAGCCAAGAACGCTCAAAGCGACGTTAAGGCCTTACCAAAAGGAAGGGTTTTCCTGGCTGGTGTTTCTGCACAATCTGAACACCGGGGGCATCCTGGCGGATGACATGGGTTTGGGTAAAACGCTACAAGCCATCTCACTGTTGTTGTGGCTCAAGAGCCAAAACAAAGACGCCATCAGTTTGGTCGTGGCACCGACGTCCGTGGTTCCCAACTGGGAGCGTGAAATCAATAAGTTTGCTCCCAACCTTAAGGTCACCGTGTGGCATGGGCCGGACCGGCAGAAAATGGCGGATGACGTGGGCAAAGCCGATGTGGTGATCACCAGCTATGCGTTGCTTCGCCGAGACGAGGAGTTTTTACAAACACTCAAGCTCGACTATGCGATTTTAGATGAAGCCCAGCACATCAAAAATCCACTTAGCGCCACTGCCCGAGCGGCTAAACGCTTGCAAAGCAAGCGTCGCTTGGCGATGACGGGCACCCCCATTGAAAATCGCTTGAGTGAGATCTGGTCGATTTTTGATTTTGTTTCTCCGGGGCTTTTAGGAGACCTCAAGACATTTGAAGAAAAGTTTTCTCGGCCCATTGAGCGAGGCGATACAGACACTGCGATGCGCTTGAGGGCAACGATTCATCCGTTCGTGATGCGTCGAACCAAACAGGAAGTGGCGAAGGATCTTCCTGAGAAGATCGAACAAGAGATCATCGTGCCGTTGGCAGATGAGCAAGCCAAGCTTTATAAGCAGATTTTGGCGGAAGTGCGTAAGAGCGTCCTTAGCGAGATCGAAAAGCAGGGCGTGAGCAAGGCTCAGATTCAGATCTTGGCTGCACTGACACGGTTGCGTCAGGCTGCATGTGATCCGCGGTTGCTTAAACTTTCTGGTAACTGGGAAGAAGAAGAAAGCGGCAAGCTCAGTGCGCTTCGAGAAATTGTGTCCAATGCGCTCGAAGGCGGCCATCGTGTGCTCGTGTTCAGCCAGTTTGTAGAGATGCTCAAGCTCATCCGAGCCATGCTCGATGAGAAGAAAGTCGATTACGAATATTTGGATGGATCGACCAAGGATCGGCAAGAACGTGTGGATCGGTTCAATCAAGATGAAACCTGCCCAGTGTTCTTGGTGTCTCTGAAAGCTGGCGGAACTGGGCTCAATCTGACGGGCGCAGATACCGTGGTGCATTTCGATCCATGGTGGAATCCGGCCGTGGAAGATCAGGCGACGGACAGAGCGCACCGCATTGGGCAGACCAAGATCGTCAACGTCTACCGTCTGATTGCACGGGAGACGGTGGAGGAGAAGATTTTGCAGCTTTCTGCCAAGAAGCGCGAGCTTGTGTCTCATGTGCTGGTTTCAGAGGGCGGTCCGATGAAGGGACTGACACGTGAAGACGTCGTGGAGCTCTTTAGCTAAACTCGCTTGTGCGTCTACCAAGGCAGCGAG
This sequence comes from uncultured Polyangiales bacterium, assembly GCA_964640175.1. GTDB lineage: Bacteria > Myxococcota_A > Polyangia > Polyangiales > JACKDX01. The sequence continues at coordinate 35,667 of CAZXFW010000015.1, forward strand.
CTGAGGTTGAAATCCTCCTAGTGTGATGGCGCTATCGTTGCACATTGAACCTGGGCAAAACGCCTCCGGGCTGGCCATAATGCGGAATGATGCCTTCATCCGAACATGATGCATTGGCTTTTGAGGGAGCTATAAACGCCCCCTTGGTGGTAGAGTAATAAAGACAGCCGAGTTCTTCGGCAGGCCGTTCACGAATAAATTGTTCGGCTTCTTCAAGTGCCTGCAGCCAAAAAGCCTTAAGTACGGTCAAGTCGATAGGCTCGGCCAAGTGCAGTTTTTCAAATGATCATCGGCAAACGCACTAGCCACTCGTTCAACAGAGTCATGGAAATAATCGAGATCATTGCTATAGCGTTTGGAGTTGGGTGCAAAATGAAGCGCGGCTCCGCCGGCGAGATAGCTGTCAGGAGTGCGGTTTTGCGCTAGCAGTGTGGCTAGGTCTGTCTGGAATGAAGTGAGGGGCATAAGCGTATGGCATACTGCCATGCAGTACGATTTCCATGTCGAAACAACTGCTCTGCGACCCATGGGATGTCATGGGCCTTGATCAGCAGCTTAGGATCATAAGACCAAAAACATTGAGCATGAAACCGTCGGTAAGCGCGTCGGGCTTCCCGCACTGCGACCATTGTCTTGGCAGTGCTCGGAAGAAGTGTACGGCGACTTTGACGTCCACCACGGGCTCCAATCGTCGCAAGGTATTTTTTTACCGCAATTTCCATTGTATATATCATAAGCGGCTTATGATATATAAGCAAGTTTGCCCTGCATCCTCAGGTGGGGAGGCCGGCTTCGCGACGAAACTCGAGGCATTGCCAGCTTCCTGCTTCAAACTCCCGACAGGTGATGCCGCGGTGCTCGTAGATGCGGCAGGCGTTCGGGTTGTCTATCGTGCCTAGATGCACGCACGCTCCATCGGGCTGGCAGGCAAACGCCATTTCGCTGAAGTGGCCCGGGACTAAGGCATCGACGAGGTCAGTACGCCCTAAGCGTTTCCAGCGGACGATGTCTTCGGCAGGGACGAGAATGCGGCCATCATGTGCCGTGCGACAACACGCACCACAACTCAAACAATCGTAACGCATACCGGTATGCAGTTTACCTCACGCAACTTATCAGCGTAAGGGGCGATACCTCTGCGTAGCGAGGTGTCTATGCGGCATGTGTTAACAATAGTGTGGGTGGGTATGTTTGGTGTGTTTGGATGTCATGTCGATCGTACGCCGTATAGTCAAGCAGAGGATGCCTCGAATCCAACGTATTCAGGACCTCCAGAGCAAGAGGCTGCAGATGGTGGTGGTGTTGACAGTGGAAGGGATGATTCTAATGACACATCCCATGCCGAGCTTGTCATCCATGAGCTCAACGCCAACATCGATCTAGGGTGTGACTTGGTAGAGTTCTACGTGACAAAAGCAGGCGCGCTTGAGGGAGTTCTGTTTAAAGAGCGAACGAAAACCGTCTTCACATGGGAGCAAGGGGAAGTGCCTTGGGGTACGTTTATTATCGTGCATTTCAACGCGATGGACTTGGAGTGCAATCCAGCGATGAGTGGATCGGAAATGAATGCGCCCGATGAATATTCCAGCGCCTTATATACAGGCAATTTCGACAACGCGTATGATGTGTATGTGGAGGATGATGGGTTGGTGGCGACCGACAATGTGCTCACCCTCTACAACGCTGATGGAAGCATCATGGATGCCATTTTCGTGTCAGACGCTCCCCTTGGGAGCACGGCGCAAGACACCGACAAACAGGCCGCTGAAGTGGCAGCACACGGCCAATGGACGACCTCAGCAGGTGAAGTTCCGTTGACAGGATTTATGGACGATGTGTTCAACATGCATGCGGTGCATGATCTCGATGCTACCAGCACGGTCCGATTGGGAGCGAGCATACAACGCAAGATGTCCATCGATCACAACCATCGTGATGACTGGTTTTCTGAAGGGGCGATGCCTGAGGCGACATGGGGGGAAGCTAACCCGTTTTGAGGTGAGAGTGATGTGCGGGCGTCGTGGCGTTTCGTTCCCAGTGCGAGTTAAAAAGCTCGCGGGCTTCAAACACCAACTGTTGTACCGTCGCTTGTACTTTGGAAGCATCGGATAAGCCAAGCGAACTTGATGCCAGGGGTGCGCCGCACACGACTGCAACGTGGATGCGTGGTTTGACGGCTACCTTCAACACATGTTGTGTAAGGGTCGATTGAACAAACCCATCGCCTTGTGCGTAACACACTCCTACAGGCACAATTTCCACATCCAGGCCGGCGCTCGCACGTAAAAATCCTTTACGGAAGTGGTGCACTGTATCTCCTTCAAAGGTTGTGCCTTCTGGGAACATTCCAATGGTATGGCCAAGTGCTAAGCGATGGCGAATGCGTTGAATGGCGCGTACGCCGCTTTGTTTACTGGCTCGGTTGACAAAAATCGTCCCAACGCGTCGTGTTACAAACCCCATGATGGGCCAATGAGAAACTCCCGCATGGCTCAATAAAGATCCTCCAAACATGTAAAGCAAAAGCACAATATCCAAGGGAGATCGGTGGTTGGCTACGATGAGCCGTGCGCCATGTGAGGTTGGTGCGGTGTAGCGAATCACGTGCTCTATGCCAAAAATCCATAGGCACCCTCGCGCCCAACGCTGAACATACGCATCGAGTAAGGACTGACGTTGGTTTTGAGGGGCAAACAATGCACGCAGCTCAAACAGACTCAACGCGGTCAATGCCCAAAGTAGTGCTCCAACCACGCGGAATGTCAGGCGCACATAGCCAAGCCAAGCATGCATTGCTGCAAGCTATAGCACTGGTTTCCGAATGCACACATCGATCATGTGCAATAAAGTTGCCAAAAAAATGGGTGTACGGCTACACCCAACACATGGCCTTTAGGACGATGTTTGCTGCAGCGCTCATCGCGTGTGCGGCGTTGAGCCTGTGGGGTGCGTGGCCTAAGCAGGCCCAAGCATTGCAAGATGAGTTACGCCCGATCCGGAGTGTGTCGGTAGGTTACCCATGGCGGGGTAAGCTGGTGCATGGTTGGCAACTTCGGCCAAGCAAATACGTGCGTTACACCGGAGAATACGTTGCAAATGGACGCTTTTACGGCACCTGGGAACTTGTCCAGGTGTTGGAGCGTGCAGCCCGCCGTGTGTCGTTTCGCTTACCTGGCGCTAAGTTGTCGGTGGGTGAGCTCTCAAGCAGGTTTGGAGGTCGCATTCAAGGGCATCGATCGCATGAAAATGGTCGCGATGTGGATGTCGGATTTTATGTGACCAACGACGTGGGCACCCCGGTGGAAACCTGGAGCTTTGCCAATATGGACCGCCATGGGCACGGTGTAGGGGTCAATCAACATCTTCGGTTTGATGACGCACGCAATTGGGAATTGATTGCAAAATTGGTGGCCGATGGGGATGCACGGGTGCAGCGTATTTTTGTGGCGAACAGTATCCGTTCGCGTCTTTTGGCGGAGGCCATGCGGCGTGGAGCGCCGCCGGTGCTTATTGAGCGTGCAAAACAGGTGATGGTGGAGCCCACTCATGGCCATCCCCACCGAAACCATTTTCATGTGCGCATTTATTGTGCGCCTGCAGACCAAACGCTGTGCAAAGACAGACCACCGTTTTGGCCATGGTACCCTGGAGACCTTCGTCGGATGTTAGGCGAGACACTGGCCCTTGGCCCTTCGCGTTAATGGCGTACAGATGAACACCGCGACATTACTCCTTAGCTGTCATGACCAGCCTGGGCTGGTTGCGGCGGTCTCTGATTTCATCTACCGACACGATGGAAATATTCTGCATGCCAATCAACACATTGATCGTCGAGAGGGTTTGTTTTTGCAGCGCGTGGAATGGGATTTAGCCTCATTCCAGATCGCAAAGCCACAGATGCAGGCTGCGATCGAGCAATGGGCTAAGCCCTTTGGCATGCAGTGGTCGCTTCACTTTTCACAGGATGTGCCGAAGGTTGCCATTTTGGTGTCCAAGCATGCGCACTGTCTATACGACTTGTTGGCGCGCTGGAAAAACGGTGAGCTTCGAGTCGATGTGCAAGTGGTGTTGTCCAACCATACCGACCTACGGCATGTGGCCGAGTGTTTTGGCGTTCCCTTTGTGCATTGCCCTTTGACTCCAGAGTCTAAGCCACAACAGGAGCAGCAGTTGCACGAGACGCTTGGGGCGTACGGCATTGATTTAGTGGTGTTAGCCCGTTACATGCAGGTGCTCTCCGACGGGTTTGTCGGGCGCTATCCAAACCGGATTATTAACATTCATCATTCCTTTTTGCCTGCATTTCCGGGGGCAAGGCCCTATCATCGCGCACACGAACGTGGTGTGAAAATCATTGGCGCCACAGCACATTATGTCACTGAGGAGCTCGATGAAGGTCCTATCATTGAACAAGACGTCGTCAGGGTCAGTCACCGGGATTCGATTGAGGATTTGATAGCCAAAGGTCGGGACCTTGAAAAACTGGTGTTGGCACGGGCGGTTTCACTCCATGTGGAGGCCCGCGTGTTGGTGTATGGCCGTCGGACGGTGGTGTTCCGATAACCGGCTTCTTGGGTCGCTTTAGTAATTGCGAATGATGAGCTCAGGGACCGATCGGCGTGTTTCGCCTTTGCAGCTGATGGCCCGTGGCGCGATAATGCGTTCGATGCGGTATCCTCGGTAGATTTGATGAATCACGGGGACGTCGCTATTGGAAAGCATGAGTTTGCAGCCTCGGTGATCGAGCGCTCGAAACACTTCGCCAAGCTCCGCTTGATCCTGCCAGCTGAACCCAGAAAGCGAATAGCTTGTAAAATTAGCCGTAGATGAAATGGGCGCGTAGGGAGGGTCGAGATAGATGAAATCGGTGGATTTGATCTTGTCTTGAAGTTTACGGAAATCGAGGCATTCGAGGTCAATGTGTGCGAGCCGTTGACTGGCTTCGTTAAGATTGTCTTCATTGACAATGGTAGGGTTGGTGTAACGACCGAGAGGGACGTTAAACTCTCCGTGACGATTGACGCGGTGTAATCCATTGAAGCAGGTTTTGTTCAGGTAAATGAACATCGCAGCGCGTTCTGAAGTGAGGGCCTCTCGTGTGGCGTTGTATTTCTCACGCACCTGGTAGTAGTGCAGCGTGCTGTGTTGCTGTGCGAGGCGGTGAAGATGGTGGATCACGCCTTGAACGTCGTCGCGGACTTTACGGTAGGCGTCAATCAACGCAGGATTGACATCGCACAGCATGGCGCGTTTTGGGGCGCGTGAAAAAAACAAGGCGCCGCCGCCTACGAAAGGCTCGACATGGCGCATCCGCTCTACCCCTGTGGGAAGGCGCTTTAGGAGATAGCTGAGCAGTCGGCCTTTGCCTCCCGCCCACTTCACAATAGGAGAGCATGACTGTAAATTTCCAATGTCACTGGTGTTTTGAGGAAGAATGTGCGCAGAAGCAGCCTGTGTAGTCATGTGTACTACATTAGAACACCTTGTGCGCAGCCGTAAAAAATTCGGCTAAGTCAGAGTCACAGGCGCGGCGTCCATCGCCTGGAGTTCTTTCAGGGTGCGTTGAGAAGCCTGCCTTTGCCACACGAGCGCAACTACGAACAGGGTATTGACGAACACCAAACGCAGCCACAAGTACAGGTCCAACCGATCGAACATTCCAAAGATGCTGATCAAATAGGTATGAGGGGCTAATCCAAGCCAGCGCCACAACGTCCGCATGGGGCCAAGGTTGTGTTTACGATACACTTGGGCTGTTTCAGGGGTGACAGTGTAATGCATTCCTTCACGCCGTGCGGCAGAGTTGGTTAACGCGATGAACCAATTTTCGTTGTGGACTGCGCCGCGTAAGAAATTGACAAGTGCTCTTTGATGCCAAGGTGCATGATTTTCAGCAAGGGTTTTACCAAGTGCATTCATTTGAGCAACGCTCTCGGTTTCGGTGCTTTGGGGATTGGTGAGTCGCAGATACGATTCCTTGTAAAAATCGTAGCTGAGGAGGTGGAGAAAGCTAGTCAGGACGGCTGTGATGGTTAGCCATAGAATCGACGTTTCACCCGTGGATAACCACAAATGCCTGCCTGCAGCCGTTAAGCTTGCAAGTGCCACGACCAAGTCCATCAAGCCATCGAGCGCACGACCAAATTGAGAATGAGTTTTACGCGCACGTGCTAACTCGCCGTCTGCGCCATCCAAGATGCCCGAAGTCCATAGCAATATTCCACCCAACACCATCAGAAAGGGTGTGCCTACATACCAACATGCAGCGGCTGTGAGTCCTACTAACGTCGCCAGGTAGGTGATCTGATTGGGGGTGATGCGGGTGGGGTATACGAGTTTTACAAACGCATACGCCAAAGGGCGGTTGACGTTGATGTTGATGGGATCTTCTACCTCAACGGGCTTACGAATTTGAGCTAAGGGAGGCAGCGAGGACGCCTGGGTCATAACATGGGATCGAATTGGCTAAAGGGTTGGGGTGCCGTCGAAGGTACGCCGTCGATGGGGTCCGGATCTACCCCGGGTTGAGAAGGGGCGCAAGACATTCCAACGGATGGGGGCCTTTGGCAAGCTTAGGAAACCTTTTTGGATTTTGTCTCGGCCTGGCGGGAGAGCCTAACTGGACGGACATGTAGGTAATGTGTGCTCTGTCACTACCTAAATGCAAGATCAGATCCAATAATTTGCGTTTTGGACTTGTCTTTTGTTCAGGGTAGTTAAAATCCACCGCGATGCATGCTGCTCTTTCCATTCTCAAAGAAATGACCCAGGCCCTGGCCAAAGGGGGGGCGTTGGAGTCCGGGCTGCAGACGTTAACCGATGCGGCTTTGCGGCTGACTGCGGCAGATCATGCTTCGGTGCGGTTATGTAATGAGCATGGAGAGTTGCGTGCAAGTGCGCGTTCGGGAGTGGGATTGGAACATGAGCCACCGGTTTTTCGCAAAGGCGAAGGATTAATTGGTTGGGTTGCACAAACAGGCAAGCTTGCGCGTGTGGGTGATGGTTCCAAGGATGAACGCTTCATGATTGGTGGCGAGCCGAACTTTGCAGTGCGCTCTGTCATGTCTGTGCCGATTGTTACGAATGGCGAAGTGCTTGGTGTTTTTTCGTTGTCTGCTTCCAGGCAAGATGCGTTTAGTAAAGAAGATGAAGATATAGGAGAGCTTTTGGCACACTATGCGCTTCAAGCCGTGCGTATGTCTGAGCTTGAGCAGCTTGCCATTACCGATCCCCATACACGGGCCTATAATCGGCATTATTTGATTCCGGGCCTAAATCGGGAAATGCAACGTGCACAGCGCTCGGGTGAGCCTTTGAGTATTTTGTTCATGGATCTGGACCACTTTAAGCAGATCAATGATCAGCATGGCCATGCGGTTGGCGATGTCGTATTGCGAACGTTTGTCAGGACAGTGCGCGAGTGTGTACGTGAAATCGATGTCTTGATCCGCCGCGGAGGCGAAGAGTTTGTGCTGTTCATGCCTAACACGGATACCGAAGGCGCCTATTATGTTGCAGAGCGGATACGCTTGTGTGTGCGTCAGCAGCCGCTCCGTGTGCACGCAAGTACATTGCTTGTGCAAACGGTTTCGATTGGCGTGGCTACCTGGGATGGCCGTGAATCTCCAGAGTCTTTGGAGCAACGTGCGGATTCGGGGATGTATGAAGCCAAGCGGCAGGGTCGTAATCGTGTGGTGGTTGCCGCACATCGCCCTTCGGGCGTGCATAACCTGCGGGACGCTTCCCCTGTGACTAACCGCAATCGTGGCTGAATTGTCCCAAAAAGAGGACCCCTTTGACAGCGCTTGATCAGTCGCGGTATCGAAGCGCCGAGGGAACCGATTGCTGAACGTTGCCGTCATTGTGTATCCCGGGTCCAATGCCGACTGGGATGCGTTGCATGTTCTAAGGGATGTCCTAGGTATGCAGGCACGTTATGTGTTTCATAAGGAAACGTCGCTGGCGGGTTATGATGCAGTCGTGATTCCTGGCGGTTTTTCGTATGGCGACTATTTACGAAGTGGCGCCGTTGCTCGGTTTAGTCCGATCAGCCAAGAAATATGCCGCCTTGCCGGCGAAGGATGTCCCGTCTTGGGCATATGCAATGGCTTTCAGATTTTGACGGAACTTCATCTTTTGCCAGGGGCTCTTGTTCAAAACGTGCAGCGCACCTTTGTGTGCCAAGATGTGCATGTGCGTGTGGACGGCCAAGGGGCTTTTACCCACACGATTGCAGCAGGCACGGTGCTGAGAATGCCAGTCGCTCATGGTCATGGGCGCTATTTCTGTGATGACGCGACCCTTCAGCTGCTTCGGTCTCACGAACGGGTGGCCCTGCGTTATTGTACTCCCACAGGGGCTACCGAGGAGGCCGATGATGTCAATGGATCGATCGATCACATTGCGGGCATCTACAACCAAACGGGCAATGTTCTGGGGCTTATGCCTCATCCGGAACGTGCAAGTGAGTCACTCTTGGGCAGCACGGATGGGTTGCTGCTCTTTAAAGCGTTGTGCGCAAACACATGACAAAGGAGAGCTTCTGTGACGTTGCCGAGCAGTTGGCCTGAGGATCCCCCCATAGACGGTGGATTGGCCGCAGAGTTTGGGCTGAGCCAGGATGAGTGGCATCGGCTTCGAACGGCGCTGAAAAGACAGCCCACGTTTGCAGAACTTGGCGTGGTGAGTGTCATGTGGTCAGAGCACTGCTCTTATAAGTCTTCACGCGTGCATCTTCGTCGTTTGCCCACCGAGGGCGAGCGGGTGGTGCAGGGCCCGGGCGAGAATGCGGGTGCTGTCGACATTGGAGATGGTTTTTGTGCGGTCTTCAAGATGGAGTCTCATAACCATCCTTCCTACATTGAGCCGTATCAAGGGGCTGCCACGGGCGTAGGAGGCATCCTGCGCGACATTTTTACGATGGGGGCACGTCCGGTGGCTTCGCTTAATTCGCTGCGCTTTGGCGATCCTAGGCACCCTAAAACACCCGAATTGCTTCGAGGCGTGGTGGCGGGTATTGGCGGATACGGCAACTGCATGGGGGTGCCTACCGTGGGTGGAGAGCTGCAGTTTGATCCGAGTTACAACGGCAACAATCTTGTGAACGCGTTTGCATTGGGCATTGCACGCACCGACAAGCTGTTTTTTGGGCGTGCGGTAGGGGAGGGCAACCCTGTGCTGTATGTGGGCGCACGCACGGGACGAGACGGCATTCACGGGGCCACCATGGCCTCGGCGCAATTTGATGAAACCGCCGAAGCCAAGCTGCCTACGGTTCAAGTGGGCGACCCCTTCATGGAAAAACTGTTGTTGGAGGCGTGCCTGGAAATCTTTGCCACCGGCTGCATTGCAGGGGTTCAGGACATGGGGGCGGCAGGGCTCACCTCCTCGTCGGTGGAAATGGCGTCTCGGGCTGGTACAGGCTTAGAGCTTGATTTGGATGCCGTGCCGCGCAGGGCAAAGGGATTGAGCCCGTACGAGCTTTTGCTTTCGGAGTCGCAGGAACGGATGCTGATGGTCGCCAAACGTGGCCGCGAAGGGGAGGTATTGGCGGTTTGTGAAAAATGGGGGTTGGAGGTGGCTGTGATTGGCCATGTGACCAACTCTGGCAGGTTTGTGTGCCGAGCGACCCGAGGCTACGATCCTCTGAGCGGTGTGCCATCCAAGCGGGATGCACAGACGGTGGTTGATCTGCCGTTACCGTTGCTTACAGACGAAGCACCCGCCTACACACGTCCGGAACGTAAGCCAACCTGGAATGTGATCGATCCGTTGCCAGCCATGCCCGAGGATCTCAATAGAGAGCTTTTAGCATTGGTGGGTTCTGTGAACATTGGCAGCCGGCGTTGGGTCTGGACACAATACGATCATGTGGTGCGTGATGGCACAGTGGTGCGTCCTGGTGCAGCGGGTGCGGCGGTGATTCGGGTATTTTGTGAGGATGAAAGCGGAATGCGTGAAAAATATTTGGCGCTTTCAGTGGATGGCAATGGCCGCCATGTGAAGTTGGACCCGTTTATGGGGGCAGCCATGGTGGTGGCCGAATGCACGCGTAACGTGGTGTGTGTGGGCGCCAAGCCCTTAGGGCTTACGGACTGCTTGAACTTTGGCAATCCCGAAAATGCGGAGACGATGTGGCAGTTTGCCCGTGCGATCGATGGACTGGCGGCAGCTTGCACGGCATTGGAGGTGCCTGTGGTTTCGGGCAATGTCAGCTTGTACAATGAGACAGATGGCAAAGCGATTTTGCCCACGCCGGTGGTAGGCGTGGTGGGCCAGCTGGCCGATCCCGACAAACGGCTTACCTCGGCATTTCGTCAGACAGGTGATCGTGTGGCGCATCTAGGCCCGCTCGGAGAAGGGAACCTGTGTGGTTCGGAATGGCTGGTTGCAAAAACCGGCAAAGTGGAAGGCGAGCCACTGGTGCTCGACTTGGACGTGGAACGCTGTCTACAGCAAGCTCTTTTAAGGATGATTGAAGGGACATTGTTAAGCAGTGCCCACGACATCAGTGATGGAGGGCTTGGTGTATGCCTTGCAGAGAGCTGTCTGTTAGGGGGGCTTGGGGCACACATTCGTTGGCCCGAAGGGCTGCCTCGCGAGGCGTTGTTCAGTGAGGAGCCTTCACGTGTGATTGTAAGTTTTCCAGAGTCATCTCAAGCGGAGATTGAGGCTCTGTGTCGCCGCTTTGAAGTCACGTTAACGATGTTGGGCGAAGTGGGAGGCGATCGGTTAACGATTGGATCCTGGACAGATCTCCCATTGGATGCTCTCAAAGACGCGCATGCCAATGCACTGAACGCAATCAGTTCGGGGTAGGTTCTTGAGTCGTAACGTACGACAAGGATGGCACACTTTGGCGCAGGCTCTTGATGCTATGTGTTGAAATTATAAGGAATTTTTGCCAGTAACAATTGGCGCGACTTTTGCATTGAAAGGCTTGCGAATGAATATGGGGATATTCACTGAAGGAGAGACCATGTATCGCATGTTAATTCTTGGGTTGGTGGCATTGGTGGGAGTGGGCTGCTCGGACTCTCACAACACCATT
>CAZXFW010000016.1:0-40531 GCA_964640175.1 uncultured Polyangiales bacterium
TCATGTGACATTCTTAAATCCTTATGCCCATGACTTTCTTAAATCCTCCGGACAGCGATGGACGCAACACCTCACGATGGTGCCCAATAGCCGCGCGGCGTGCGCTAATGCCGACAATGCTTACGAAACGCCCTCAGTAGGGTTTGGGTGCAGCCTGCACTCCAACAAAAGTCAAGAAGGGCTGACCGCCAAAGCTCTTCAAAGGATATTGCACTTTTCCATCGACTGTCACGATGTGAAATCCATTAATTCCGTCTCCCATATGGTAGGGAAGCATGGCAACTGTGTAGTCTAAGGAGTAGTCCCAGGTTGCATTTCGGCCGGTCATCTCGACAAGCGTGTTATAAAGCGGGTCGTTTGGCGGAAACAGTTCAGACAGAGTGCTTAGTTTGATGGCAGAAGTCACTGAGGCAGAAACATCAGCCACTTCCTCTGCAGCAATGCTAGTCGAGAACGGCACCACCACGTGATACCTAACGTGCTCTTTGGCTAACCACCGCTGGGTTCGAGAAATGGCGTCGTGTGCTTGGGTGCCAGAAAGAGTCCAATCGTCCGCATAAACAAGGTGAACTGTATGGCCAGATGCCTCGGTATCGGCCACAAGCTTGCGGAGTGCGTTCACGTCCATGCTGCCAAAGCTACCCCCGTCAAAAAACCGCGTGACATCTACGACGGTATCACCTTGATACCAATCGCCAAGGAGTTCCAAAATAAAATCGGAGCTTTTTCGGACGGGCGGGGCGTCAGAGGTGCCTTGTGCATATTTGATAAACACAACTTGGTCGCCAGCGGCAACAGACGAACGGAACTTGTCCCATGCTTCTGACAGAGCGTAGGTGAATTCCTCCCAGGATACTATATGAGTGTTCCTTAGTATGTGGTCCTGCACATGCCGATAGGCCTCGTTGGGCACGTAGTTGGGATTGTTGAGAAACCATTCGATTTGTCCGGGGGTTAGCTCAGGACTGTACAGTTCCTCAACGCCGTGATTTTTAAGGGAGAGCACGCGCTCGACCAACACATCAAGCGTGGCTTCATCGTTGCTGAAGCGGCGCAAACTCGTGCGGATGGCCTCTACATCATCCCAGGAAGCAACGCTGCCTCCCCAGGCCAAGCTCGGCTTTGGAATGCTCTGCCAGATATCAACTAAACGCTGCCGGATGCCGGTGACCGCATGGTCCGCCGATGAAAGTGCCTCGCGCACTTGAGTGCGCCGCGCAGAAAGCGTCGCCGGCGCGATTTCATCGGCCTCGGTAAACATACTCCCTGCTTGCCAGGCTCGCTTGGCATCCATGACGTCAAATCCCATAGCAAGCACATCGAGCACGGCCAGTGTTGCGGCTACACTGGCCTGCGTATGTAATTGACTCGCTTCGAGCGGTGGATAAAGCGCAAAATCTTGACCCATATAGCCAAGCTGCATCGCTGCGGAGCTTAGTCGTCCAAGCAAAATAGCTTCTTTGACGCCCGAGGCAGTGGAGACCGCACAGATCCCAAAAGCCGCCAAGGATGCGATTGGCGAGGCGACGATGCCGGCCACAAACGCGCTGCCAACACATGCCACTGAGCTTGCCATCGTAAACAAGCTAAGACGCTTCGAGGACTTTAGCTCGTTGGCTTGAGCCATCAGCACATCGTGCATGGCTTGATAGCCTACGGGCTCACCGTACTCGTCGTGGCCTCCGTAAAGCGCCATCGCACCCATGGCATCCACCGCCAGCGCCAACACCCACGCTTGCTCTTCAGTGAAGCTCGAAACGCTCGCTTGCAAGGCGCGATTCTGCGTCACGCTATTCTGCAAGGCCTGAGTCATGGCGGTTATATAGAGCTTGATATGCCATGCACGGATTTTGGTGATCTCTGCGGCTTTTTGCTCCGGCGTGAGGCTCTCAAAAAACTGGCGATGCTTCTCACCGTAATCTGCAATCACCGAGATCGTATCGGTGTAAGAGCGGATCAATGCCTGAGCAATCTTGCCCAAGGGGGCATTGACTTCACGCGTGCTACCATCATCGAGCGGCACGTAGGAATCCCAGGGGGCACCGTCTACCGCGACCGTGACCGGATAGCGCAACAGTGGATAAAAGCTTTGCGACAGCAGCAATGGCTCGGTCGCGAGGTGAAAAAGTGTCAGCACTGCACTGGGCAGTTCTTTGATGCGTTGCCTAAGTGGCAGCGTCATAGTGCGTCCTCCCAGCGCAGCTTGCGTGAGTGAAACGACTTCCAGTTGCGCATTGACTTCGGCAAGGTTCACTAACGTCTCGCCGGGATGCTTGGATTCATAGTGTTGCTGAAGCGTCTGCAACGCTCCAAGCGTTCTCTCAAACGTACTTAAACATTCATCCACTTTGGGCCTCAGATGGCGATCCGCGTAGGCCTCGGACGTGTCTGATGCAGCAAAGCGGAACGTCTCCCACGTTTGCTTGCACTCCCACAAGCGTACGCCGTCGTCGCCTGCTTGCTTTGAAACCGCTTCAAGCAGCTGGTCGATGAGATACAAGTTGCCGCTCACCGTCGCCAGCAAGGCGGCTTTTTCAAGCACTGCTTCGCTGCCTTGATTGACCTCGGCTGCGAATTGCCCAACGCTGTGCACTAAGCTCGCCTCTTCGAGCTTGAGTATGGGTAGCACCACCACTTGGCTTGCCCAGCGCACATACGCGCTCCAATCCACGTCTTGTGCTTCAGGCAGTGCAGTGATCGGTGCATCGGGTGGATGCCCGGCTTCGAGCATTGCGGGATGCAAGGCGGCGGCGTTTGGGGCCGGTGGCGAATAAAAAATAGGTTTATCTGGAACCCACATGTGCTCCTGTGGCGGCATACACTGCCCACGAAAAAGCACTGTTTCGCCGGTAGTGCCGCAATCGGTGGCAAAAACAGGCCCCACGCTCTGATGACTTTGGTCACCATCGATGCCCGAATCCGCCTGTAAGCCACAACTGCCGAGCAAAAAGTCTAGCGTTAACAGAGCGATCAACGGACCACATGTCGCAGGCGGTAAGAACGTGTGAGAGGACTTACGCATGGCTTACTGAAACAAAGCAAACGACGTGCCAACTCTATCGATTGGACAGCTCTCGCTGCACCCGTAAACCATTGTGGTTTTCGATAATTAAAAACGCGAACCTGGCTAGTGGTGTTGGTTGGGCTTGGGCATTGGCATCGCAGATACGTTGCCGAGCTTTTGCTCAATCCAACATGTGGCGGGATCGTAAGTTCCGATTGAGTCACGGCGCGCAGTCTAAGGAAAACGATGGGCCGAGTTTGTGGGGGAAACGCGCGAGGATTCTCATCGCTTGGCTGCAGTTTGGACAAACGTTCACATCGAGCTTGACGACCTAACTGCGCACGCTTAGCGATACGTCAAAGATAGGACATCTTCGATCTTCCAGGACGTTATTTGTGCGAACTTGTCTTCGTTGATGCCAATCAGGCGAGGCTCAAACTCAGGATGTCGCGCACAAAAGCGCCGCAGTCCCCGAAAATCGGTAGGCCTGATACGGCCCGATTTCACCTCGATGGCGTAATGTTCGTTCTCGGGTCCGATCACGACAAAGTCGACTTCAGCGTCGCGCTCCTTCCAGTAGTATGTTTCCCAGCCAGCTTCAATAAACCGGGCACCTATAGCGTTCTCTAAGTAGCGCCCCACCCGCTCAGGATTTAGCGGCGCATCGATGGGTCGCTCAAATGCACGAATCAGGGCATTGTCGTGAACAATTAGTTTTGGGCTGCTGCGCCGCCTTCGGAACGGCGTGGCAGAGTACTTCTCAATCCCACTGACTAAGAAAGCTTGGGATAGCAAGGTCAAATAATGCTGTATTGTGGCAATGCTACCCGAATCTTGAAGTTGTCTTTGAAGTTTCTGAAAGCTTACCACCTGCGCAGGCAATGCCACGGCAGCACCAAAGATTTGTCTGAGCAACGACGGTGAGTCTACAGGGTGCAACTGCAACAAATCCCGTCCAATCGCCGGCTCGACAATTGCATCTCGGACATAAGTTCCCCATCGCTGAACATCGTCGAGAAATTGTACCGAGCCAGGATAACAGCCGTATTGAATGTAATCCGATAACGACATGCCAAAAACTTGGTCAGCCTCTGCATAATTCCAGTGCTCCGCACGTATGAGTTCAAAGCGACCTGCCAGCGTTTCCTTCAGGCCTTTTTCAAGCACTAAGGCCGAAGAGCCCGCGAGGATGACCTTGAGCCCGGCATCGCCGTCCCGATGACGGTCCCACAGCATCTTGAGTGCTTCTGCCCAGCCGATGATTTTCTGAACTTCGTCAACGGCCAGAATCCGCTTCGGAGTTCGCATTGCAAGCTCCCACCACTCCAATAGCGCGTCGGCGACAAGTGGGACCGGTGAATCTGCTGACCGGTACACCCCTTGTGACTCAAGAGCTGTTTTCAAGGCTGTCGTTTTGCCGACTTGCCTCGGGCCCAGCACGACCTGAATCAGTGGCGCAGCTTCGGTCAGTCGACTTCGAATCTGTTCAACGAGCTTACGGTTTTCCATAATGATTATCGCTAATTGAAAGAATCATGTCATTTTGTAACATACGTTTTACAAAATGTATAAAGTACGCATAGGGATTGCAAACTAGGGAATTGCGTGTGAACAAAGAGCGTGGAGTGCAGTGTGAGCCCTGGCCAACGACTCACAGCTCGTCTTTGGATGCTCCGGGATCCGAGAAGGGAACCTCGGCTTCGTGACTTGAGGCAACCGACAGGTCAGGGAGAGCACCGCGCGCGCTCTCCTCACTGAGAGGTTCACTCGTTTCGTCACGCAGCAGTTTGCGCCCATCTGCCATTCGGGCGAACAGGTAATAGAGGCCCGGAATCGCGATCACACCGATCACGGTGCCCAAGAGCATCCCGCCAACGCCCGTCGTGCCGATGGTTCGGTTTGCAACAGCACCGGCGCCACTGGCAAAGACCAACGGAATGAGACCCGCGACGAAGGCAAAGGAGGTCATCTGGATCGGCCGAAAACGGAGCTTTCCGCCTTCGATGGCCGCATCCTTCAGCGACGCGCCGTCGCGCCGTCGCTGTACCGCAAACTCAACGATCAGTATCGCGTTCTTCGCAAGCAGTCCGACCAGCATAATCAGGCCGAGCTGGGCCCAGACGTCATTGGCCAGTCCCGCTGCCTGCAACAAGAAGAATGAGCCAAAGATGCCGACTGGCAAAGATGCAATCACGGCCAGAGGAATTAAAAAGCTTTCGTACTGTGCGACGAGCACGAGGTAGACGAACACGACAACGATGAGAAAGATAAAAAGAGCCGCGTTCCCCTTGGCCGATTCATCCCAGGAAAGGCCTTCCCACCCAAGATCGTAGCCGCGAGGCAGCGTCCGTTCGGCGACCTGTCGTACCGCCGCAATCGCTTGACCACTCGAATAGCCATGCGCGGGAACAAGCTGAATAGCGGCCGAGGGGTACAAGTTAAACCGAGTGATCTCGTTCAGGCCCTGCTGTTTTTTTATCGTCATGAAAGACGAGTAGGGAACCATTTTCCCAGCCTCGTTCTTGACGAACAAGTTGTTCAGGTCATCGGGCATCCTTCGGAACTGGGGCCACGCTTGAACGTAGACCTTATAAAACTGATTGAAGCGAACGAAGCCCTGCTCGTAGGTGCTGCCAATAAGGATATTGAGGTTTGTTAACGCCTTTTCAATCGACACACCCTTCTGCATCGCCACGTCATTGTTGATGATCAGTTCGTATTGCGGATAGTCGGATGCATAGAATGTGAACAGATTGCTGATTTCGTTACGCTTGGACAAGGCGGCCATGAATTGGTCGTTAATTTCTCCGAGTCGTTTGTAGTTGGGTGTGCTCGATTGGGTCTGGTCGAGCACGCGCAGGGCGACGCCACCCGCTGCGCCGAAACCAGGAATGGCCGGCGGCTCGAAGAACTCAAGCTTAACGTTAGTCATCTTTAGAGTTTTTTTCTCAAGCTCCTCGATGACCTGGCGCACTGTGTTTGAACGCTCCGCCCAATCTTTTAGGTTGATGATGGCGGTGCCCGCGTTCGAGCCACGACCCTCGGTCAAAACTTCGTATCCAGCCACCGAGGTGACCGACGTTACGCCCTCGATCGTCTTGGCGATTTTTTCCAGCTCCCGGGACTTCGCGTTGGTGTATTCAAGCGTGGAGCCGGGCGGCGTTTGAAGCACGGCGTAGATAACACCCTGGTCTTCACCAGGGATAAAACCACTCGGCAAAAGGACGTTCGATACAATGATGCCCAACGCAAACCCACCGATGGCCATAACGGTCAGCAAGCGGCGTGTCACAATTGGCTTGAGTATGCCCGCATAAAAGTTTGTGATCTTGTCGACGCCACGGCTAAAAGGCGCCTGCACAAAGGGCACGCCGATCAGCAAAAAACCAATGGGTCCCCACAACATGTAGGCAAGATAGACAAGCCCTGCCAACATCGGCACTCCCACGGCGCCGTAAAGAAGAAGACGGCGAAAACCGAGCTCTCGAAATCTCTTCCATCGCTTCGGCCTTTTTTCATGGGCGAGTTCTGAGTCATGCGTGTGGGGTTTAAGAATCATCGCGCAGAGGACGGGCGTGAGCGTCAGAGCGACTAGGCCGGAGAGAATGATCGTCGAGGCCATGGTGACGCCGAACTGACGATAGAAGACGCCGACGGGCCCGGGAACGAAGGTCACCGGAACGAACACGGCCGACATCACCAGCGTAATGGCGATGATCGCGCCGCTGATCTCTCGCAGGACGACCATCGTTGCTTGATAAGGAGGAAGGTGAGTCTCAGCCATTTTGGCATGCACAGCCTCGACCACCACGATCGCGTCATCGACGACGACTCCGATCGCCAAAACCATCGCAAACAGCGTAATAAGGTTGATCGAAAAGCCCATAAACTGAAGGACGAAGAAGCTGCCGATCAGCGACACGGGCACTGCCAGCGTCGGGATAAGCGTCGAGCGCAGATCGCCGAGAAACATGAAGACCACAAGCGACACCAGGATGAACGCCTCAAGAAGAGTATGGAGAACTTTCTCAATGGAAGCGTCCACGAATCGAGACACGTCGTACGCAATCTCGTAGTCCATCCCGGGAGGAAACGACTTCTTCAACTCTTCGAGTTTCATCTTAACTTCTTTGATGACCTCGGCCGCGTTGGAGCCGGGAGCTTGCTTAAGCACAATCGATGCCGCGGGATGACCATCGACGTCGGAATAAATATCGAAAAACTCCGAGCCAAGCTCGACGCCGGAGTGTTTCGCGCTAGCCGAGCTTGCCAGTGCTTGGCTGCGGGCATCTTCTTTGGGGGGCACGCAGATATCTTTGAGCCGCAGGATTTCACCATTCGGCTTTGCCTTTAGAATGATGTTTCCGTACTGCTGCGGTTCGTTATAGCGCCCAATATACGTCAGCACGTATTCTTTCGATTGCGAGGTCATACCTGTGGCCTGACCAAGCCGGCCCGGCGAACCAATGATGCTCTGCTCTGCCACAGCCTCCATCACATCTTCGACAGAGATGTCATAGGCGCGCATGCGATCGGGGTTCAACCAAATACGCATTGCAAAACTGCGATTGCCGAGATTCACCGGAATGCCCATGCCCTGGATCCGTTTGAGCACAGGCATGATGTAAACGTTAGCGTAGTTGAACAGGTCTTTTTGGTCGGTATTCGGGTCTCTGCTAAAGATGTTTAAATACATCAACATGCTCGGCACGACCTGGCTGACAAGTATGCCCTCGCGCACCACCAATGGAGGCAGTCGACTTAGCATAATGTTGACCCGGTTTTGCACGTTCACGACGTTGATGTTCGGATCCGTGCCTGGCTCAAAAAAGATTCGAATCGTTGCTTCTCCGGCGCTCGTCGCGTCCGAAACCATGTAACGCATGTTCTGAACGCCATTGATCGATTGCTCAAGCGGAATTAAAACCGAATCGACCAGGACGTTGGCGCTAGCGCCAGGATACGCAATGGAAACATAAACGGTGGGCGGCGCTACGTTAGGATATTGCGCGATCGGAAGGGTTGATATCCCCAACCATCCCAGGAACATGATGATGATTGAGAGGACAAGTGCCAGAGCGGGCCGATAGAGTATATTCGTAAACATGGTTGCCGATCTAAGAGCTAATGAAACACCCGGTACATGTTTTATTCAGCATGATACTTCATATTCTTGAGAGCTTGGTCCGGACTAACGACCTTGTATTTCACGTGCTCACCATTGTGGACCTGTCGGACGCCCTCGAAGACGAAATTTTCGCCAGCCTTCAGCCCGCTTTCGATGACGAAGATATCGTCCATTTCGTGCGAGACTTTGATTGCGCGCTGGTGCGCGATTCCGTCATTGCCGACCACGAAAACGTACCGCTTGTCCAGAACCTCGAACGTAGCCCGCTGGGGGATGACAAGCGCATCCTTCAAGGTCTCGCCAATCAACAAGGTGCCCGTCTGACCGTGACGTAGCAGGTTATTCGGATTTGGGAAGTCAGCTCGGAATTGAATGTTCCCCGTCTCGTTGTCGAAGTTAGACTCAATGGTAACCGTGTCGCCGGCACTTTGGTCAAAGATGTCGCCGTTTGCCAATTGGAGTTCGATGATCGCACCGGAGAGTTTCAGTTGCTGCGGAGATTCAGGCTCGATCGCGTGCGGGCGCGATTTGTATCGAAGGTAGTCGGCCTCGGGAACATTGAAGTAGACCCACATCAGACTGTTGTCGGACAAGGTTGTGAGCATGTCGTCTTCCTCCACGAGGCTCCCCTGCTGCACATACTGACGGTCGACGATGCCGTCGAAGGGGGCCACGATGTTGGTGAAGCCTAACTTCGCCGCTGCCAGACGTACGTTTGCCTTGGCCCGATTTCGTTCGGCCTGTGCCATGGCCAATTCCTGATTAGAGACGACCTGTTTGTCGGAGAGTGTTTGGGTATTGCGCAGTTGAATATCGGCAAGCTCAAGCTCTGCCTTGTCGGCATCCAGATGCGCCTTATGGACGATCGGGAGAATTTTAAACAACAACTGGCCCGCCTTCACATGCTGCCCCTCTTGAACTGGAACTTGCTCCAAGTACCCCTGCTCCAGAGCGCGAACTTCGATGTGACGGCGCGAATGGATTTGGCAGACGTATTTCTGGCTCGTACGCACGTTCTTTACGGCAGGACTGCTAAGCATCACCGGTCGCTGCACCTCTTCCTGGTCGTTATCTTGTGCACGGTGCGCCTGGCAAGCAGCCAAGGCAAATGAAAACCACAGCGCGATTCCCGCTCGGAGAATCAAGCGCTTCATAGCCGCTCGTTCCCCCACTTCCGCGGCAAATAGCTGACGGCACGTCATGGCAATCGAAATTCTTTTCATGGCTAGATGTGTACAGGCTTTCTCTACGTTGTTCGTTGTCGATTTCTTCAATTCGAATCGGGTCCCATCGCGCGAAGTCCCACGCATGCTGCGTACTTTACCGCGACGCCCTGGAGGGCGTCACGTAGTCAACATGTACCATAGGATGCGCCGCGGACTAGGCTGCAGGCGGTGCCCTGGCGGCAGCGGTTGCAACCCGGTCAGCCGCCCGAAGGCCGTCCATGCGCATTCGGTCCACACGCCCAACCAAGCCGCAATGCGGGCGGAGGTTATCAAGGGGAAGCGCTCCTGCTGGTCCGTGTCCATCCCAACCTAGCTCATCGAGACTTGCCTCGACGGCCTTGAGGCTGAGCAGCGCTCCCGACGCCCAATCCTTGCTATTCGGGAAAGCATGGATCGACAGAGCGCAGTCTCCTGCATGCGAATCCTGCGGCAGAACCATCGGCGCAGCCATCGCAGACAAGACACATGCCAGAGCGCTCAGCAATGCTAGGCAAAGAAGCCGGTTGCGCCTTCCAAACACTCCAGCCACATAGGCTCTTGGAAATTCATGCCACATAGATCCGCAAATCCGACCTTAACTCCTAGGTATCAGGAGTATGCCGCAAACCCTATGCCTCGGCAAGGTATAGACGTCGCACCAAGCGACTACCATATTGAATCCGCTCCTGCTCCAACTTGCGCGTTAACCTCTGGAAGGAAGATATTCACCCCGCAGTGCCGAGACTTCATTCTGAGCAATAACAATCTCTTGCATCCGGAGATTGAGCTCTTGATTGTTTCTAAGCGCAGTCTCAATAAGAGACCGGAACGCACGAAACAGCAAGCCCCCCCAGATCCCCTCAGGCAACGGGAGAATTCTCGCCACCTTGCATGAGCGACGAAGCGCGCTAGGTTCTTCGGATGCTTAGGTTTGTGGAACTCATGGCCGCGCCGGTTGTGAGGCGTATGGTTTTAGGAAGCTTGGCTAGCTTATGGGGCAGCTGCACGCTTGGCGGCGCATCCTCCGGGTTCGCGGGTGACACAGACTCCCAAGAGGCATGGCCTGAGGGACAAATCGTGCATGCGTCAGCAGCTGCCACGATGACACAATGGGTGTTTGATCCACGCCGAGGCATATTCACTTACACTGTAAATCCATTTGAGCCGACACGCATCGAGTCGCTGTTATTGCCAGAACAAGCCCCAGATGGGTCGGTGACCGGTATCTCTAGCCTGTTTCCTTTTTCAGTCATCAAACTGAGTTCGGCAACACTTGGAGAAGCTGCAAACAAGAGCAACGACGTTTCGCCAATGATTCCGATTGCAAATTGTCCAAGTCATGTGACCGATGGGTTGTTTCGCCTCACGCCACTTGCACCCCCACGGGGGCGCTCATCGAGCATTGGCTCACAAATCTCTGAGCACTACACGTGGTCCGTAGCCAATGGGAATTGGAGCATCCAAAGTGCTCATTGCCTGCGCGAGGAACCCATCGGCTGGGAGGATGCTGCGGCGATCCGCGCAAACCTTCGCCAATTTACAAGCGATGACGCATGGCTTGATGTGTTGGTGAAAAGAGTCCAATCGCTGAGGGGGCACGGCGTGCAATCGCTACGTAGCCCCAAGCTTGCAGCATGGCAAATCGAAGCGTTTTTAAGCAATCCAAAGTACGTTCCGTCGCCCGAGATTCGCGCTGTCTTTGAGGCTATTCTGGGTAATATGCGTGTTCATAGTTGGGAAAGTTTGGTGTTTCACTTGTCTGCAGCATGGCAGCAGTTTCTCAGCACCGTCGGTTCCGACGACAGAGTAGTGATCATGCGTCGCTTGGACCTAAGGGACCCGGCGTTTTCAGGAAACTATTCGCGTTCGGCCGAGATTAAAAGCGACGACTGGGTATACGAACTGATTCGAGACTGGACGGGGAACGGTTTTTTTGTGTTTGACTATGCTTCCAAGATTGAAAATTCGGGTCAATGGGATGGCGATACGCTCGTCAATCTTGGCACGCTACGGCAGTGGACAAACGATTCTACGTTCACTGGGAACGTGCGCTTCGTTTATCTTGATGATTGGATTTTAACGGGCAATCTCACGATAGGGGCACTCAGTCATGCGGCGCGCTTTGCTGAAATCACCGATGCCTTTCGCATGGATGTGGTCACAGCCTTTCAATCAGATGATCCGTGGGACTTGACCGATTACTTAACCAGGTGGCCATATCAAACCAAGTTATCCCTTCATCGGGCGGCAGGCGTTGCAACGTACATCATTCCAACCCTAACTTCCGTTACGTCACTCGAAGAACGCTCCTTGCTCTTCATCGACTGGATGCCTCCTTATTCTCTCGGTGTCTTGCCTTACCACCGTGGGGACAAATTCAACAATGTGCGTTTCCGGTTGGATGGATCGGGGGCAATTTATTACTCGAATGCTCCTTTGCCGGGTGCTCGCACGGTGACGCTATTTGATTTGCTAAATCTTCGCGTCTCCGATCCCCCTTATCGTTGATCATGGAAAAGCCATGATGGACATTTTCTTGGCGAGCGGATCCGCTTTGCGGTTCTTTACCAAATCACCATAAGCCACACTGTAACAGGCCTTCTAATACTACCGGAGCGGTCTATCGAGCAGACACGGGCAGTGATGGCGCTTCTATCTTTTCTGGCACATAGATACGCGCCTTATGGCTCTACATCACTGGACGCGCAGATGACAGTTAGTCACTTTGCGAGTCTGCTGCGTGGGGGGGCATCTTCGATGCATTCGTCACCAAACAATACGGCATGGCCGAATTCATGAATTACCACCACGGATTCAACGAATTCTGGATCTTCAAAGCTATCGAGAACCGGTTTGAAAAGCGCGATGAGATGGTAGCCATCAATGGAGATACCCGGCACTTTCGCATTCTCGCCGCTATGATCCTTAAATTCTCCATTCCAGAAGAGAATGTATATGCTGCGCTCTGCGCAATTTAACATCCGACGTCTGATAGGTATGCGCAATATCTACGATGTCCTCCTCTGTAAACACATTGGCGTCAATTGCGGTTAGCTCTTGCATATCACTGAGGCCACCGAAAAGCACAAGTTGAGCAGGACCACGCTCAAAAAGCGACTCGACATTGGTGGCAAACAGGTCCCAGGATTACCATCTAAAGTCGAGCTAAACGTATACGGCTCCGCGCCAGGCTGACAATCTACTTTCACTCGCAAGTGCTCAACCTCTGGACCAAACAACACGGCGGCGGATGAGTCACTGCCGTCGCTAGAGGAGCAGCTACTGAGCATAGCCATCAACAATCTCATTAGCAGAACTTCACGCATAAAATGCGGCAGAGACATAAATGCCTCGGCCGCAATCTCCGACTTTCCTTCGCTATCGTGCACTAGGGACAGTTTGCATCAAAATCTGCATCGTCCTCAGGTGAGTCTTTGCCCGAAATTACGCGACACTCGTCATCAATCGAGGTGCAACTCACAGGGCTAATTTTCAGCGCAAGTTTTTCAAACGTGTATTCACAAGAAATTGTGTTTTTCAAACTCACAAGATTATACCCCGTCGTGGTAAAGCAGGTTTGAAGCTTTCCGACAGTCACATGACACTGAGAAGCAAATTCTTTAAATTCGGCCTCGAACTCAGCACTATCGCGATCAATCGTTTATTCAGGCTTTGGAGGCGATTCGTCGATGCATGTTTCGGCATGCACATCACAACTCTCGTTGAGCGAGTCACCTAATGAAACCCCAACTAGGTACAGGCAATTTTTTTAACATATCCGCATCAGAAACCTTGTTAAGGCGTTCTGCCAGGGATGCACACAGGGTCCGAAGCTCTTCCCCGTCTAGCTCCGAGACAAGCTTAATGACGTTAAGATTTCCGCCACCTTTCTTCTCGTCGCTGCAGCTCATTTGAGAAAACACAAATACTGACGTCAGCACTACCATGCCAGACGTATCCCAAACACTCGGTCTCCTAATGCACTCCTCCTATTGAACAGCCTCTAGTTGAAAGAACCCCGAAGTCTTCGTGGGTGGACCGATATCCCATTGGGTTGCTGATGTATATCGACCATCAAACAAATCATTCGTGCAAAATTTCCATGATGGCGTTTATTGGCTGTGATTTGATGCTTTTGCAAGCATGTCGCCTAAGCAACTGCTTCCGAACGGGGCTTGGTGAATGCAATCGGTTACGTTCCGACATCAACACCAAGTCGATCGAAACAGCTCGATGGGGATGGGACTGATTACGATTGTAGGTGCGGCAAAGATATCGCGTGTAGGCGGCTTGAAATTTTCTATTTCGTCTTTTGAGTAGGTTGATCATGTACTTACGCCATCGATGGGTTGGATAGTCATCTGCTACGTGATTTGGCTTCCTGAAGCTTACAGGCGCTGCACCTCTAAACAAATCGACATGACTTCCGCTAACTAGCGTGGCATCTGCGACAAACTAACCGTCTTTCTGCGGCGGCCGAGGAGCAAACATCCCCCGGCTTTGAACAAGCCGGCCGTAAGCCAGCGCGTGGCAACGGGAAACCCCGCGAGAAACTTGCCTAGGTGGGTAACAAAGTGATCGATCTGCAGGGAATACTGCACGGCGGAGAACTCACGTGTCCAAACCGGATCACTCTTAAGAACCACGCCAAACGTGTAAATCATCGCAATCTGCAGCAGTAACGCCGCACTCGCAAACGAGCACACTGCCACTGTCTTTCGTGTGCGCGGTTCTCGCCAAGAGTCCCACGAATAACGCGACCCAAGCGGGAGAAAAACGCACCAAAACAACACCATGCGAAACAGTACATCCCCAGAGTGTAACACCAGCGGGTTTCTGTTATGGAGAGATACCAAAAGTAACCAGCTGCCAATGGCGCAAAGCCTTGTACGGTATCCTAGAATCAGTCCGCCCGCGAACAGCCCTGCCACCGCAAACAGCAAGCCTTGATAAAGGGCGGAGCCGTTGACAAGGTGCAATGACCAAATAGGCGAACTCGTACGAAATCCGCGAACCATCTCCGAGCGAGCAAGAATACCCATGTCGCTATAGTGCGCGGACAACGCCTGGCTACGAATGGCAAGATCAATTAGAATGAGCAGACCCAATAGGACGCGCAATACCGCCAGCGCCCTTAAGTCAACAGCGAAAATTCTCTGGATGCGTGAAGCTATCAGTTGGGATGCTGGTAAGGTAGACCGTTACGAGCTGCTATCGTGGGGCACTTGAGTAATCATCGGAGTAATCGTCCGAATTATCGGCGCTACATTCCTGCTCGCAATTTGATTCACTACCTTCACATTCGTTCTGCTTGGCACACATGTCCTTACACAAGCTTTTTGCCTCGGCTTCGTCGCTTCCACAATCCAAGAGAGCGAGGAGGGTACACAACAGTATGAGGTGACGTGGCTGAAACATCATGAGAGTGCCTTTCTTTTTTTTTTGTATGCAGATGGCAATTGCGCTCGTCAACTCTTCGATGGCCTTTTGTACGGTGATGTGGCCACCGGGCGCTTTTCCCAACGGTCTTTGGGCCGGCCAATTTTTTCCCTTGCTGTCCACGGCTTCGATGGTAGGTGTCTATGTGGAGTCTTGGTTGAAGGAGTAAATCGTGAAAAAAACCTGCTTTTTATTGTTTGTGTTGATGGTGATTGCCTTGGCAAGCTGCCAAGCCGCTATGGAAAGTGAAACCGATGAAGCGGCAGGTGCCCAGTCTCAGAACACAAGCTGTGTGGCCTTGGGTCAGCAGCACGGCTACCCCTACGACATGTTGCAGTGTCATAAGCGGGGAGCAGTGACAAATGCAGACGGATGCGACCCGTCATGGACGGGAGACAAAGCTTGGGTATGCGAAGTGTATAAGACCAAACAGCCTCCCAACGATGAATGGGACTTGCTCAATTGGGAGGGACCTACCAAAACTTCGGCTGGAGCCACTGAATGCGACCTTTGCTTGGGATACACTCAGGGCGGCAACGCGGAACTGAAGGGATTCTGGCAATTTACGCAGCCTGCCAGGGTGGTAGAAGTAAACGGGCGTTCGAGCATCAGCATTCGAGAATGCAGTATACTGCAAGCAGTTCGTACGCCTACTGGCCTAAACCCAACCACCCTTTATTGTGAGTCGGTAGCTTATCCTGCAGTGGTAGTACAAGGCAATCCTAAGGTCTTGCGGGATTCACAGACTCAGCAGAACTACAATGTAGGCCAAAATGTACTTTCTCTAAACGGACACATCGTTGCCAACAAACGTAATTTTAATCCCAGTTCTGTGCTCAACAATCAACGTGGCCATGCATTGTATTTCGGTCGTCTTAACTATCCATTGGAGATAGGCGTTGAAGTGGGTCAGAACTGGCAACCTCTCGCCCGTTACACTGCGGGCGGCCTCGGCAATTTGACTCAGTGCTTCTCTTCCAATAGAGCTGATTGTCCGCCGAACCTCTTCAGATCACCGGAATACAATGCTTTCTATGGAGAAAACACACGGCAGGGAGGTGCCTTTCCCTTTAAATTCACGGTTAACGGCAATGCCCTATCGGTGCCCGGTTTTGAGACACTGGTGCATCGCCGAGGTCCAGAAGGTGAGTTTATGCACTGCGAGCCGCAGCTAGGCTCTCAAAGCTGGAGATTGTGCGCGAAAGTCATCCTGCCTTAGGCGCTAAAGTGGCCGTCATGTTGAAGGATAGGCTACACTGATAGTGTTGGAAACTCGCATCACACTCTTACTTTGCTTGGTGTCGCTTTGGGGATGCGGCAAAACCAAGGACACCGACCACGATGCAGCAACTGATGCTGATTGTTGCAATCGTGATGGTAGTGCGCAGGATAGCAGTGCAGACGATAGCAGTGTATTAGATGATGCGGATATCGAGAGCGATGCAAGCGGTGATGCCGACTGTTGTCCCGATGCAGGCGACGAGCCGCCTACATGTGAACCTGGGCCACTTCCCACGGGCACGATTGCTGCAAAATGGACGTATGCATTGAACTCACGTCCTGGCGCACGTCATGTATCCTCGCCGGCCATCGCTGATATTAACGACGACGGCACCGACGACATCGTCATCGCCACCAACTACGGTCACATACTGGTGTTGACTCACAACTCCGGCACGAACCAGCCCCAAGTGCTGTGGGATGCAGATGTCGGCTCTTTGATCGGCCAGGGAGCAAACTCTCAGTTTTTTGCATCCTCACCTGCGGTGGCTGATATCGACAACGATGGCAAGATGGAAATTGTCGCAGGCCTTGGCCCAGGCAATCCATCCACTGCCACGACGTGCATACCTGGCGGAATCATTGTCTTGGAGCACGACGGCACAAAGAAGTTCAACAAAGTCACGCAAATCAAAAACACCTATCCGCCAAACCTTAACTGCCCCGATCCCGTGTTTGCCACCCCTGCCCTAGGAGATATTGATGGTGATTCCGACTTGGAAATCGTGGTCGGCGGTTTCGATATGGTTTTTTATGCATGGCATCATGATGGCCAAGCGGTCGCAAACTTTCCTGCTGACAGTGCACACGCAGTCCAAAACCCTGCTGCTCCGGAGTTTCAAAACACGTTAGGCGATACGATCTGGAGTTCACCTGCGTTATCGGATCTCGATAACGATGGTAAGGCCGATGCAATTTTCGGGACGGATGAAGGCGACTACACCACCTCTGGCGCATTTTCTGGCTGGACCTCTGGCTGGAGCTGTCCTTATCAGCCGCCTATCGTCGCTGGTTACTGTGGAGGTTCCATTTATGCGCTTAAGGGCAATGGGCAGTTGATTAGTGGTTTCCCGAAGTACGTCCTAGAAATTGTTCAGTCATCACCTTCTGTCTGGGAGAAACCCGGACAAGCTCCTCGCATTTTCGTGGGTGGAGGATGGTTCTACTTTTCGCAAAGTCCTGATAAGCCGCGCTATGGGTTCGGGGTGCGTGGTCTCAGTGCGAATGGCGCGTATTTGTCCGGCTGGCAAGGCTCGGCGGGAATGCCAGGCGGCGTAGTGGACCTTCCTGCGCTTTCTTCCGTTAACTCGGCAGTGCCCGCTTCGGTTGCCCTTGGAAACGTAACTGGAGATGCAGCGCCAGAGATTGTGGTCTTTAATATTGGCGATACGGTTGGCACGCCGAGTGATCCGCCCAAAGTATATGTCTGGAATCAGGCGGGACAGAGAGTCAACGGCTTTCCTAAGGTGCCTTTGAATCAATGGGGCCATGCCTTTGGCCATATGGAAGGTCAAAGCTCACTGCTCTTGGATTATGACTGCGATGGCAAGCAGGAAATTCTGTTAACCAACATGAGCTTTGTTGTCATCGTCGACGACGATGGGACCATCCTTACCAACACGCCTTCCAATACGACCGGGCCCGTGTATAGAGCAGACACTGCCTTGTCAGACAATCAAGATCTCATCATGAACTCACCAGCACTGGGTGATATCGACGGCGATGGAGCGCTGGAGTTGGTAGTGCACAACACCACTGTTTTTGTTTGGGACCTACCAGCGAGCGCAACCTATGCCCAATGGCCGATGTTCAAAGCAAACGCGGCCCGCACCAGTGTGCTGCGTACGTCGGACTAAGGACGTGCACTCTACAATCAGAGTTTATTATACGGCTGCACTGGAAGGCGCCAGGCAGAACCCTTCGTAATCGATATACGATGTCACCGAAGGCGAGTCCCCGCACACGGGGCATTTCGGATCCCGACGAAGCCTCAGACTGCCAAACTTCATGCGCAGTGAGTCGTACGTCAAAAGCCTTCCGACCAACGGCTCCCCCTGGCCAAGAATGATCTTGATGGCTTCCGTGGCCTGAAGCGTGCCGATCAATCCAGGGAGCACTCCCAACACACCGGCCTCCGCACAGGAAGGCGCAAGCTCCGGCGGAGGCGGCTCCGGATACAAGCATCGATAACACGGCCCCTTGTGCGGCCAGAACACTGTCACCTGTCCATCGAAACGGAAAATGGATCCGTGCACCACCGGAATATTCTTCCACACGGATGCATCATTGACCAAGTAGCGCGTGGGAAAGTTATCCAGCCCGTCCACAATGACATCCCATTTCTGATCAAACACGCGATCCACGTTTTGACTGGTAAGACGCTCATTAAAGGAAACAATGTTGACATCGGGATTGAGGTTTTTAAGTGTCTTTTGAGCGCTTTCAACTTTGGACTGACCCACTCGATCGGTGCCATGCAACACCTGACGCTGCAGATTGGAGGCATCCACCTCGTCCGCATCGATGATGCCAAGGGTGCCAATGCCTGCTGCGGCCAAGTACAGCCCCGCAGGAGAGCCCAAGCCTCCTGCGCCTAACAAGAGCACACGCGCATCAAGGAGCTTCTGTTGCCCCTTTGCGCCCACTTCGGGCAACAACAGATGCCGGGAGTAACGCTCCAGTTGAGCCGCATTCAGACGCGGAGGCGCCTCTACCGGGTAGCCCACATCTTTCCAGCGCGTAAAGCCAGGATTGGCAGATTCTACGTGAGTATAGCCAAGGTCTTGCAACACTTTTGCCGCAAACGCCGAACGTACACCACCTGCACAATACGTCACGATGTGGGCGTTTTTGTCGGGAAGCTTTTGCTCGGCTTGCATTTCAAGAAAGCCTCGCGGCAAAAGTACCGCGCCGGGAATATAACCCGCTCGGGTTTCATCGCTCTCTCGCACATCCACTATCGTATATGGCGCCTTTTTCTCAAGGCGGTCCTTGAGCTCTTCGAGCGTGATCGTGCGTACAGACGCTTTGATATCTTTGAGTAAATCAGGGTAAGTCTTGGCCATGGGCTCCCAGTGTAGCGATAAGCGATGCGGTTTGCACGCCGAAGGCCCTCCCCTATGCAAACTGAAACCACAAGTCAAGAGACTATTTCAAAACACCCTGCCTAAGAGCTAGGCAGCAGCGATGTAGCCTTCCTTAAGGGCGTACGGTTCCAAATCCTGTTGAAGCTGTTGTCTGGCGCGATAAAGACGCGACATCACTGTGCCCATCGGACAATCCAAATCCCGCGCCACACAGTCGTAGCTGTCTTCATCCAGAGCAACGCGCATCACCACGTCTCTCGCAGGTGCTGAAAGACGTTGGAGCGCCACATCCACTTCATCGCTCCATGTTTCATGCCCATTGGACCGTTCAACTGAACTCGGAGCATGCGCCTCTGACATGCGCGCTTGGTGCCAGCGTTGGTTCAACATGCGCTCCCGCCCTTTGCGTCGGCAGTGATCCACAAACACGTTGTGCAAAATACGATAGAGCCACGCGCGACTGTGTTCTTTGTGAACCAGCTTCTCCCATCCAAGCCATGCACGCTCTGCGGTCTCTTGCATCAGGTCTTCCGCATCCATGCGCGAACATGTGATGCGCAACGCCTTACCGAAAAGCTCCCGATGATACAGTGCGAACGCCGCACAGAACTCCAGCGTTGCATTGCTCGGTCTCCCTGTCTTGCCTGAGCCTTGGTTTGCCATCACGCTTAAGACAGTGCAAAAATCGCTCCACAGACCCACACCCCGATTGTTCAATAATTATGTCAAGTTTACAGCATTGCTGTAACCAGAGCCCGACAATTATGTCATTCTAACGACTTTAAACTTGCACAAATTGCATACCCATGTCAGGCGGCTGAAGACAGGCATCGCTTGCAAGCACATCTCGATGATCACTGGGAAAGCGAGTTCAATGTCTTTTGACCAAAGCGGTTCTCCTTTGCATAATCCGATGGATGCGCCAGCAAAAGGCACGCAGCACTAGGTGGTTTGGTGCAGCAATGACCGTAGTGTCACTGCTTTGGGCGCTTCCAGCAGCCGCAGGCAATGACGATTCACTCTTATTGGGCGATGAAGCGGCGCTCACCGGAGGTGCTGTCGCGGCAAAAATCAAGGATGGCACGGCGCTTTGGTATAATCCCGCAGGTCTTGCCGCCGCAAACCGCGATCAAGCAGACATCAGCGCGAGCATCTTCATTTTGCGATACCACCAGGTCAAGAATGTCATGTCGGCGAATAGTGGAAAGGCCAGCAGTAGTATCACCGAGTTTGTTGCTGCTCCCGGGGCGTTGAGCTATGTCAGGCCGCTCTCCAAGGACGTTCGCATTGGAGTAGGGGTGTTTGTGCCCCAAGCCAGCGATTTCACGTTGCGAGCCAGCTTGGAACCCTCACAAACGGATGGCGCTTCTCGTGGCAATGTCAGCGTTGGCTACACCGGCTATCAGTACCAGGGAACCATTGGATTGGGTTGGCGGGCAACGCCGAAACTGAACTTGGGAATTGCGTTGTATGGCTCGTACAACTCGGCGTATGGGCTGGCGCAATTTGGTGTCGGGCGAACCGTGGATACCGTGGATTTTGCAGCCGCCACATCGGTCCTTGCCTCAAACCAATACTTTGGATTGGAACTTGGCGTGGGGGCGCAATATCAACTGAATTCCCAATGGCGCCTCGGTGTAGCCGTACGAAGCCCAGGGCTGGCACTATTGAGATCGATTCGCGATACCGTGTTAACGGTGGGCGGCGTTGTGACGCCACAGTCCTCGTCGATAGATTACATTCCGGAGGAGGAGGACACATTGGGATTTGGCGCGAATGTCTATTCACCCATGCGCATCCGCGTTGGGGTTTCCCATGAGTGGCGCACTGGCTGGGTCTCGCTGGAAGGAGATGTGCAACATGGCCTTCAAAGTTCGTATCTGGATATCGACCGGGAGTTTGTCTGGAATGCGCGACTTGGCGGCAAAGTGTGGCTATCGGGGCATGTTGCTATGGGCGCAGGGCTTTTTACCGATCGTAGCAGTGACCCCGCGCCCAACGGATTCTCTGAAACGCAGATCGACTTTTATGGATTGGCTACCGGGCTTCAGTACAGCAACGCTCACAAACTGGCTGCAGAAGAGCGCGCGAAGGATATCGTGTTCACCACCACGTTAGGGCTGCGCTATGCGTATGGGTGGGGGAAGATGGGCAATTTGACGTTCGATGCGACCTTAGCGGATGATAAATTACTCTCTTCCCACCCTTCGGACTACACGGTGCATGAGTTAGCCCTGTACATTGGTTCGGCACTGTACTTTTAAGTATAGCAGGCTCCTTCGCACTTGCATGATCTGCGCGAGCGGCGGCTCGGGGTGTTAACGCAATTGCCCTGGCGGAGGCTCAACGACTTCCAAACGCACATCCACCACGCCAACCACCATCATGTCCAGGGCTTCGGCAGCCGCACGTGACAAGTCAATGATGCGTATGGGATCGGCAAAGGGACCACGGTCGTTAATGCGCACAAGGACATCACGGCCAGTGTCGATGCGCACCACTCGCACCTTGGAGCCAAAAGGCAACGTGCGACTTGCCGCTGTCAACTGTTCTGGATCGTAGATTTCACCATTGGCTGTATAATTACCCGCCAACGAATCATGGTAATAGCTTGCTTTGCCTTCATACATCTCGCCGCCACTGACGCTCACCACCGACTCTTTAACCTTCGACTGAGCCTTATGGCTGGTGGTCTCTTCGTCTTCATAATAGCCTTTCAAACAGCCTGAAAGCGCAAATCCAAGGATACTCGCTACCGCTACGTGCTTAATGAGGCCAAAAGACGCCATAAACGTATGGTACTGAACGGAGCCTTCCCGCGCGACAAATCGACACACTCGCCACTATGCCGTCATCGATTGTAAGGATTGCGCAATGACGCTTGGGACTGCATCCGCAATCTCATGCGCCAATAATCCTCGATCACACTCGGCAGCGTATTCACCGGCCAACGCATGAAGCAGTGTGCCAAGGCTTGCCGCATCCCACACATTGCCGAGGGATTTGAATTGCGCAGCGATGATGCCCGCAAGCACATCCCCGCTGCCAGCCGTTGCCATCGCCGGAGTTCCAGCCCCACACACACGCATGTTGCCATCGGGAGCCGCAATAATACTGCGTGCGCCTTTAAGCACCACGACATGGCCTGCTTGTTTCGCCAGTGTGAGTGCCGCTTGGTATCTGTCGGCTTGAATGTCTAAAGCCGTGCACCCTAAAAGCCGCGCAGCTTCACCTGGATGAGGCGTGAGAACTCGCGGCGCTGCGGCCTGCACCAGCGCGCTAAGTCCCGCCTGGGCAAACGCGCTCAACGCATCGGCATCGATAACGGTGGGGACGGGAAGTTCCATGGCCAGTGTGTGTGCCAAGCGCTGCGCGTCCGGATCCAACCCCAACCCTGGGCCCAACACTGCCGCATCCACATGTGTTGCCACTTCTAAAAGTTCTTTGATGGCTTCATCCCCATCGTTGCTTACCTTTAAAGTCATGCACTCCAACACGCGGGTTTCTAGTGTGCCGAATGCTGCAGGCCTGGGAGCTATGGTAACGCTCCCTGCACCCGAACGCATGGCGCCTTGCGCTGTCAAAAGTGCTGCACCTGTTTTGCCAGGACTACCCGCAATGATAAAGACATGCCCTTCGCTTCCTTTGTGGGCATTGGGGTTCCGAGGACGCATCCATAAAGAGACATCGTCTTGATCGATACACGTGACGTCGTAATGCGCTAATGTAAAAGGCACGCCAATCGCAACACATTGCACATCGCCCGCATGGAACACACCTGGATACTGATGAAGCCCCCGCTTATGTCCACCGAAGGTGATTGTGACATCGGCATGAACCGCTGCACCACACACCTGAGCGGTATCCGCGTGAATACCGCTTGGCAAATCAAGCGCGACGGTGGGAAGCTTCTGAGCATTCACGGCATGAACGGCTTTTAACGCAGTTCCTTCAAGCGGTCGACAAAGCCCTGTCCCAAACAACGCATCCACCACCAACGTGGCATGTGCTAAGCAGCGCTCTAGCGCATCAATGCCTGTTGCTATTTCAAGCCCAAGCGCACGAACCGCCTGATAGTTTTCAAGGGCATCACCTTTGAGCCGTGACGGTTCTTCCAAAGACCATACCCACGGCTCATGCCCCAAAACGTGCAGCTCTCGAGCCACCACCCAGCCATCACCGCCATTTTGGCCTGGGCCGCACACCACCAACACACGCCCCAAATGTGCTTCAAAGTGTTGCAAAATCCATTGAGTGGCGTTTAAGCCAGCGTTTTCCATGAGCACGCGGCTGGGAAGCGTTAACTCTTGAGCCGCATGCGCATCAAGACGGCGCGCTTGTTCTGCGGTGAGTAACCCAATCATTTGTTTCTACCTTGTAAGGTGTTTCCTATGTCATGCGGAGACCGCATCACTCACACTCGAACCCAACCGTGCGTGTTGACCGTCTTGAATCGCCCGACGAAATGCCGTCACTGTTTGTTGAATGCCCATGATGATGGCGTCACTGATCATCGCATGCCCGATGTTGAGTTCCGTCACAGCAGGAACCTCCCGCACCAGTAGCTCCACGTTGTACAAGGTAAGGCCATGGCCCGCAGCAATCGTAAGCTGTGGCGCATGCGTTGCCACATAGCTTGAAGCCTCCACCAAACACTCAAGTTGTGCCTGAACCTCTAAATCTCCAACCGCATTGGCGAAATCCCCGGTATGAAACTCCACTCCGACACACGCAGTCTGCATGGCGGCCTTAATCTGATTGATATTGGGATCAATAAACACGTAAGGCCCTATTCCCGCATCGCGCAGCCGAGC
Source organism: uncultured Polyangiales bacterium (assembly GCA_964640175.1). Taxonomy (GTDB): domain Bacteria; phylum Myxococcota_A; class Polyangia; order Polyangiales; genus JACKDX01. The sequence goes on from CAZXFW010000016.1 coordinate 23,958, forward strand.
ACACACCTCGGCAATCACGCGCTGCTGTCCTTTAACATCCAAGCCACCTTCTGTCGTTTTCTCTTCGCGTCGCTCTGGCACCAACGTCACGGTATCCGGCACGACGTCCAAAGCAAACTCCAGCATCTGTGGTGTGGCGGCCATTTCCAGATTGAGATGGGTTTTTACCACCTGCCTGAGCCTATGCACATCGTCGTCTTGAATGTGTCTGCGGTCTTCACGCAAATGCACCGTAATACCGTCCACACCCGCAAGCTCACTGAGTTCGGCCACCCGAATGGGATCCGGATAGAACACCCCCCTTGCCTGGCGCAGCGTTGCAACGTGATCCACGTTGATCTGAAGCCGTACAGCCATGGCGCCATGATACACCAAGTTCAGTTTCTAACCAATTCACCTAACGCCACGCGTATGGACGCCTCGGTATAACCGTAACGCTCTTTCATTTGCGTCAATGTTTGCTGAGCTTGCTGCTCACGTGCCGCATCAAAGCTGGCCTTTTGGTCTGAAACCAACACAAGCACGTCTTCTGCAATACCAGACACTTGCTTTTGTCGTTCGCGGTAATAGTTCTGCCGCAAACGTTGAATAAATTGAGGAAACGCACTCATGTAGTCAAGTGCTTTTCCAGGATGATCAATGGCGTGGGCGGCTACTTTACTGATCAGGCTCCGACGAAACCCCGGAGCATCCGTATCGATACCAAGCTCCTCTTCCACACGCTTCATGAACTCTTCATCGGGCGACTCGTACGTTCCGGTAGTGCGATTGTAAACCTTTTCATTTTTGAGCCAGTTGGAAATATGATTGACGTAGCGATCAAACACCTCAAGATGCTGGGTTTCTTCGACAAGCCCCGTACAGACGCGAAGTTCATCTTCCACTTTCTCAAGCCACTTTCGACGCACTTCCGCAATAAAGCCGCGGTGATCGCGATACCCTGCTTCAACCGTCTCTTTCAAAAACGCATAGTCACTACGGATACACAACGCTTCGATGTGATCGAGCACTGCCAAAGGAGAAAGGTGATCGTACTCAGGCACCTGAGCCGCATCGAGCAAAAGCGTCCTAATTTCCCTCGGAGAAGCCCCCATCAAGCCCTCATAATGCGCCATGGCATCCGATTCATGCCACAGCGTCTTGATGCCTGACTGAAGCAATGCACCTTCTTCTCGCGAAAGCCGTTCAGGGATTTTACCTTCGGCATACAACTCCGCTTTCTCCAAGGGCGTAAGTTGCGCCGCCAGCTTGCCGAGGGCGGGGTTTTCGTAATTCCCTTCTTGCGCGTGTTGCAAGCGGGTCAATACTGCCCAACATGCCGCAACCCATGTGGCATGGGGCGCCACAGGGCAATCCAGATGCGGAACAATATGCGTGTCGTAAATCTCTTTTTCCTGAATATAGTCAAGAAGATACGGCGCTCGAATCGGTTTGATTCGCACGCGGAATGAATTGTACTCATGGTGTTCTTTAAACGCTGCCAAGTGCAGTTCGTTGGAGCTTGCCATGAACACGCTGTTGATGGGCAAGTTCGACATCGCAAGCGGCACTTGCCCTTCTTCAATCGCCAAAAGCAAATACTTCCACGTTTCCAAAGGCCTTTTTAATAAATCGCTGTACTCAAGCAGCCCTTCGGAAGCATCCACCAAATCTCCAAACGACTCATACAAGGTCAGCGCGCTTAACGATGCCGGCAACGAATGAAGCGACATGTCTGCCGAAATCTGCCGTTCATGGGCATCCACTGACATTTGCGGACCTACGGTCACCGCCCCAACGCGGTAGCGACGTGAGACATGAAAACGCTCCACCCGCACATGGGCAAACACCCGCTGTAAATCGCCTCGATAGGCGGTAAGCAATGCTTGGTAAATTTGTTTGTTTTTATGGCTCAGCTCGCCATCCAAAAGCCATGCCGGGGGCAACTCCTTGATGCCAGCGTTGGCATACACCATTTGAAACAAACGTTGCCGTTCGGATTTAGGCAAAAGCAGCAACGGCGATTCTCTGAGCTCACTGCGAATCTTGACGTCAATGTGCTCATCTTCCAAGTGCGCAAAACTGTGTTTGCCTCCATCAAGTGCCTTCGCAGAAAACCCAATCGTCTTAATGTCTTGTCCACGGGGAAATACCCAGGCGAACGTATACAAAGGCCCTTCTTCGCTTCGAGAGTACCGTTCAAGCGCACGCATGACGCAGTTGGCAAACGTGCTTTTGGCGCTCCCGTTAGGGCCATGCAGCAAGATGAGCTGGTTTGCCCGCCCTTCACGCACGAAATTGCAAAGCACACGATAATACGCTTCCTGCACTTGTTCATGACCCACAAGGCACATGTCAGACCTCTGCAGTTCTTCAGAGGTGCCTGAAATCTGATCAAACAAGCGAAAGCGGCGATGGCTCCCCCAGGGGCGCTCTACGGTATACGTCCCAAAATAGTTAAAACAATCCCTAAGGTATCGGGCAGCATCGCGTGTATGTCGCCAGGGTTGCTCTTGAAACAGCGTCAGGTATTCATCAAACGAAAGAACCGGACGCTCTTCTTCGAATCGGCGACGAACCGAATCTGCAATGTGCTGAAGACGTTCTCGCATAGGCTTAGTCTGTCATATAGAGAGCCAATTCAACAGTACGCTCCTCAGGAACACAGGTTTGGGGCGTGCATACTGCAAAAGCCAACTTAGCTTTCACCACATGTCTCCCTGCTGTCGCCATAAAAGGAACTTGGAAATGGAATTGAGGCTCGGTAAATTTCAGTGCATCGGAAGGACCCAGCGTCGTTTTTTTGAAAGTCACTGCCGAGGGTGGATCCACCAGGGTGAGTTCCGTAGGGAAGTCTTTGTTTAAGTGCCATCCTTCTTTGGCATCCACAATCACATCAAACACCTGCCAGCGCTTTGCGGCATAGCGTTCTTCTGTGCCCAAACGGATACGAAATGCCTCCTTGGAAGACACGGCCGTCGTGCTTGGCGCTTCTGCCGCCTTGGGCGGAGCCTGTGAAGGCGTACCCGCCTGGTCAGTGTCGGTGCGTTGGCAGCCGATCAGTATCAGACCTACACTTACATAGGCACCTAACCCGCTCACCTGCAGGATGTTGGACTTGCTTTGTTGCCTCACGCTATACCCCGGCTCCTTTTACCGATATCATAATTGATAGTGATGCGTCGTACCAAGCAACTTGGCCGTTACCAAATCATGACCCGAATTGCGTTTGGTGGAATGGCCGAAATTTACAGGGGGTTTACCTACGAAGATGGCTTCCGCAAAGACATCGCTATCAAAAAGGTGCTCCCCTACTATCTCGAAGAGCCCCAGTTCCTGGATATGTTGATGGATGAGTTCAAACTCGTCAACCACTTGCGCCACCCAAACATCGCAGAGGTCTACGAACTCGCAGAAATCGACCACTCCCTACTCATCACCATGGAGTACGTCGATGGCAAGGATTTGCGTTCAATCATTGATCGGCTGAGCTCGCATCAAACCCTGCTTGACATGGACAATGCCGCCTACGTCGTGGCCCGTGCGTTGGATGGACTGCACCATGCGCATAATGCCCGCGATCATCGGGGAGAACTCCTCGCCATCGTTCACCGTGATTTCAGTCCTTCGAATGTGCTGGTATCCTACGATGGTCGTATCAAGATATGCGATTTCGGTATTGCCAAAGCGCGCCATAGTCGCATTCGAACCAAAACCGGCGTCATCAAAGGCAAGATTCGTTACATGTCTCCGGAACAAACCTACGGCCGGGCATTGGACTCACGAAGTGATATCTTTAGTGCAGGCAGCGTCCTTTATGAGCTCGCATCCGGCCAACCTGCCTTCCGTGCAGACAACGAAATGGATTTAATTTTTGCCGTGCGGGAAGCCAATCCCCTTGCATGCCAAGACATCAATCCCAGCATTCCCGATCAACTGGCCCACATCATCGAGCGCGCCATGGCACGTTCACGTTCGGGGCGTTATCAAACTGCCATGGAGTTTCGCAACGCGCTTCTTGAGTTCATTCGTGTCATGAACCCCAAGTACACACGAACGAAATTGGCTGAAACACAGAGAAAGCTCTGGGCAGATGAGATTGAAAGCGAGCTGCGTGCCATGGAGGAATACGCCGTCGACGAAACCCTATCGAATGCCAATTTTGGAACCAACTTGATCGCGGAAGTCTTAGGGCCCAATGCGCCTTATTCCAGCTTCAATCCAAGCCCTTCACGAAGTCACGAAGGCAGTCTGCGGCCCCAGGGCGCGGAGATGCTTCATGACATCCACACCGCCATCGTAACCATGGATGAACCATTATTAGAAGAGCCCAGTGTCACCGCAGAACATCACCTTGAGCGCGAAGATGATACGCTGGAAACTGCCACCGATTGCGACAACGCCGATCTTGCTATGGAACCTACCCGCGTCTCCGAACAAAAAGCAGACAAAAAAACCTAAGCCGTAAACACCCTCAACCGCGGCCTAAAAACTCTCGCCGCGTCGAGTTTCACGCTCCGTTTGCCCAAGCCAACGTGCTATTTCATCAATAATTTCAGTGCTTTTTGTGATTAAATGAAAGTGCGCCTGAACTTTGCCCCTTGCATTAGGCGCCCAGCGCACAAACACCACAAACGAGCGGTCTAAGACGCGATCCTTGCTCGCATCCACGCTGGCAAATCCTGGCTGATCATCCGAAACCTTAAGCTCAATGTCTCTCGTATCAAACTCCCCTTTATAGGATTCGTTCAACTTCACGCTCATGCGGTGCACCATGCGCTGATCGTGGTCTGTATCGGTGCGCAGGGTGCTCACCACGCACGTAGCGATGAGATCCGCATCACGAACGCGACGGCGCAACTCTTCGTCCCATTGTTCCTTCCATTGTCCCTGCAATGCCGTAGGCGATGAAATCCAGTCAATCCCATGTTCAAACAGCGCTTGCTCCTGAACACTCAATGGCGCATGGGCTTGTAGGGGTGCCGCTGCACAACCCGCCACGAAAACTCCAAGCACCATCCCAATCCAAGGCTGCGTTAGAGACATGGTTGCTCGTTCCATAGGCGCATTAAATCAGAAGGGAACTCAGCTTCCAATACCAAAGGCACTTGGGTCCGGGGGTGTGGCAGCCGCAAAGTACAGGCATGAAGCGCATGCCGAACATGTCCCAAAGAGGCTATTAAGTCGTCGGTCATGCCTTGGCGGACAACCTCCCAAAACGGCGCAATGCCTTCTGGCCCATACAGTTTGTCCCCCACAATAGGATGCCCTATGGCTGACAAATGCACTCTAAGCTGGTGCTGCCTACCTGTGCGAGGAAATAGTTTCACCAACGTGTACGCCGAGCCTCGCTCTATTACTTTAAAGTCTGTGTGGGCTTCTAACCCTTCGCCCGGTGCACACACCCGCATGAGCAGGTGACATTCCTCGGGAGCAGGCTTCATGGCAAGTGTGATCTGCCCTTCGTCTTGCGACATGTGCCCACGCACCACGGCGAGGTATTCTTTTTCGACCAACCGACGCTCAAAGCATTGTTTGAGTTCACGTTCGGTTTCGAGATTGCGTGCACATACCACGATGCCACTGGTTTCTTTATCCAGACGATGCGCAATGCGTGGTGGATTCTCGGGGTACTTCTGCCGCAACAGCCACGTTAATGTGTTGCGGTGGTACGTCGCACTCGGATGCACGGGCAATCCCGCAGGCTTGTGCAACACAAACACATCGTCATCCACGTAAAGTACCTCAAAATCCTGAGGCGTGGGCGGCTCTTCAAACTTCGAGCGGATGAGCAGCACCGTCTCGCCCGCTTTGACCCGATCGCTTGGACGCCGGCGTGCGCCGTCTTCGCGATAGGCACAGGCCTTAATGATGGCCTGGGCACGCGTGCGTGAAAGGCGAGGAATGCGCATTTGGATAAAACGATCGAGACGCACCCCCGCAAACTCGTGGGCCACGGGAAAACGGAGCACGATCGCGTCGGTTGAACTCGCCTCTGACATAGTGTTAGGTGTCATCGCGTCTAAAGCTCTGTACCATGAACCTGTGACGTTGCACCCAACGCCTAAACCAACCGCCCTCACCCTCTGGCGGATACTCTTCGGAATCAGTGCCCTCTTTGCCCTGACGTTAGCGCCGCCGCCTTTGAAACGCCAGCCGGCAGTCGTTGTACCTCCTCCCCAGGCCTCCGTAAGCCCGACTGAACCTCTTGATCCTGACTCCAAGCTTAGTTCAGTGACAGAGATTGAGCCGAGCGCCAAAGGCGAAATTCTTGGGTTTGTGCGGGATTCAAAAGGAACGCCCATGGCCCACATCGAAGTCGTATTTGCAGGAAGTGGTGTATGGCCCGCACGCAAAGCCGCTTCCGATGCCAATGGGCGCTTTCACATCAAAGGCGTTCCTGAAGGAATTTATGAACTACGCGCATCGTCCCGAAGCGGCCTGGTCGCAGATCCCATCGAAGGGCTGCTTCTCAAAGACAGCGAATCACGAAAGGTCGAGCTTGTGCTCGGCCCCGGCCAAACGTTAATCGCCGTGGTGCATGACGCGCACACGCACGCGCCCATCCCCCAGGCTCAAGTGGTGGTCAGTGAAGATTCGCTTGGCTTCACACCTAAAGCCACTCGCACCGATGCGCAGGGTAAGTTTACGGTAAGCGGATTGCGCGCCATGATGCACCGTGTCTCAGTGCGCGCCCAAGGTTATGTCCCCGTCATTGGCGCCCAGCATCAGCCCAACGGCTCCAGCATTCAGTTGCTGCTTGAGCGCGGGGCTACACTAAGCGGAAAGCTCATCGATGATACAGGCGCTCCGGTCAAAGGCGCGTTGCTTGAAGTGATGGGCAGCGAAACCGATGAAACACCCGTGCTGCTTTCTGCCAACACCGAAGTGTTTCGAGACGCCCTCTTTAACGCACAAATGAATGGCCCCACCCCTGTGTATCCCGCAGGCGAGTTGGGCGTCACCTACGGCAAGGTGCCACGCATTCCTCAAACACCAGTGGCCATTGCCCACACTTCGAACGAAGCCACACCGAGCGATGCGCGATTCATGTCCGATGCACAGGGAATGTTCAAGCTTGAGGGAGTCCCTCCTGGCAAGTTGCAACTCTTAGCGCGGCATACGCAGTATGCGTTGGCTTTTAGTGATCCGTTGCTGGTGCGTGCGGGCAGCACACTTAGCAACATCACGCTGATGTTATCCAAAGGCGGAAGCATCGTAGGACACGTGGTTGATGCGAAAGGCGCTCCTGTGCCCCATGTGCGCGTGCAACTTAAGGTCGAACGTGAACCCTGGCCACGCCATGCTCTGACTGACGCACAAGGGCGTTTTGAAGTCACAGCATTGCTTGGTGCCGTGGAACTCGATGCCTACGCAGGAGCGGATTCGCTGGCACGCGCCTCTGTCCATGTGGAATCCGGCATGCAACACGACGTGGTCCTTCGGCTTTCGCACACCGCCTTCACCATTGCGGGGCGCGTGGTGGAACAGGGCCGATTCGGAGTAAGCGGTGCACGCATCACGGTACGCCACGCCGAGACCCAACGCACCACTGTCAGTGCCAGTGACGGCCGTTTCGAGCTCGCGGGCTTACCTGAGCCGCCCTATCACCTTCGCGTTGAACACTCAGACTTCGCGGTCTACCAAGCGTCTGTCGGCGCGGAACACACCCTGTTGATCGACTTAAAACCCGGAGGCCAAATGCACGGACAGGTGTTCGACCGGCAAAGCGGCGCGGGCATTGCCAATGCCACCGTCCAGGCACAGCCGATGTCGGGAGGCACGCCGCAACAGACGCGAACCCATACCGACGGTCAATTCGAGTTTCCTCGCCTAAGCGTTGGACATTACACGATTACCATTTCAGCCACCGGATATCTATCCACGCGCCTGAACGCCGAGCTGCTCGCGCGACGCTCCTCGGTGTCCGACCTTGACCTGCGCACCATCGAGCTTGATCCCGCAGGAAGCATTTCTGGAGAAGTGGTCGACCGCTACGGGCAGCCGGTCGCCGTCGCCCAAGTCACCTACGGAGAGCCTCCCCAATGGGACAAAAGCACCCTGACCAATGAAAAAGGCATTTTTCGCCTCGGCGAGGTTCCTCCAGGCCGCTACAGGCTTTCTGCGCGCCATTCTGAAGGGGGTGAGACCATGTCCCGGCGAGAAATTCGCGTTTTTGCGGGGCAAGACTCCCCCACCGCTTACCTGCGGCTTGAGGCGCTTGTTCCCTAAACCGCGCGCCTGAACGTTCAAAGGACACAGCCTCTAAACCCTTGTAGAATGCCGCGATGAACTCTTGGTCATGGATCCCCTGTGTCATCGTGAGTGGTGTTATCGCAAGCTGTGGCGGCACACACCCCAACACAGCATTTCGAGAAATCCAAACACACGAAGCACGCATCGCAGAGGCATGGGCGGCCTGTCAACGCGCCACGCCGAACGCACCGCTTCGCGCACAAACCCACGAGCGCGCTTGCCAGTCCTCGGAACGCATTTGTGATCTCGCTGATGAACTCGAAGACAACGATGCACGCACACGGTGTGAACGTTCCATCGCCACGTGTCAGTCTTTAAAAGCGTGTCGCTCCCATACCCCCTAAAGACAAAGGCACCACGTTATGAGTGACTCATCCACAGCGCTCTCGCAGCCACTTTTATACAAAACTCGCATCGTTGCTCCGGGCACGTTTCATCGTTCATCGCACTTTTATGAGCGCGTGCTTAACGCGCATATGCATCCGTTGCTGCACTATTTTTTAACCCTGGGCAATGAGCGCATTGTGCAACGCTATCGGCACTTGCATCCTGAAGTCGACGAAAGCTCTGTTCGCGCCTTGCTTGAAACCGAGCCCAAACACTTTCGCTGGGCAGGCTGTGATCTGTTTCATGTCTCGACAGCCGAAGGACGCAGGCAACTCGTAGTGATTGAAACCAACTCCAGCCCTTCGGGACAAAAATCCATGCCCATGGCCCAAGAGCAGTCTGAGTATGGTGGCTATACAGAACTTCTAAGCAAAGCGTTCCTGCCTTTGCTCAAACGTCGGCATGTGCCTCGGGGATCGTTGGCGGTCCTCTATGACAAAAATTTAATGGAGGCTTCAGGCTATGCCGCTGCCCTTGCCGACCTCACCAATGAAGAAGTGCTGCTCTTACATCTTCCAGATCAAACGCTGCGGCCCGTCGTGCGTCATACCGACGACGGCGTCTTGGAAGCTCAGTTCCCGGATGGCAAATGGCGGCCCATTCGCGGCGCTCTGCGCTATGTCACGCAACGGCCCTGGAACCGCATCCCCCCATTGACGCGCACCGTGGTGTTTAATCCGGTGCTGGTGTGCCTGGCGGGTGGCCGCAACAAACTGTTGGCTGCCAAAGCCTACGATGTTCAAAACGGTGAACTCTTGCCGACAGGCCTTTGGATTCGTTTTCCTGAAACACTTGTCGATGTCCCCAAAGCCCAAGTGCCACGGCTTGTCTCTCGCATGGGCGGCATTGCCGTGGTCAAAGTGCCTTACGCCAACGCAGGGCAAGGCGTCTTCACCATCACCAACCCCCATGAGCTCGAAGCGTTCATGGATGAAGAACACCACTACAATCGATTCATTGTCCAAGCGTTAATTGGCAACACAAAATGGAGTTCTCGCTCACCTTATGGTCAGCTCTACCATGTGGGCACCATGCCTGACCGTCACGGCCAAATTTACGTCGTCGACATCCGATTCATGGTGGGAGCAGGCCCGGACGGCTTTTTCCCTATGGCGGTCTATGCGCGTCGCGCCCGTACGCCACTGACCGAAACCCTTACAAGCGGCCAACACTCTTGGGAAATGCTTGGCACAAACCTCTCGATCAAGCACGACGATCAGTCCTGGAGCACCGATACCGCACGGCTGCTTTTAATGGACAGCAGGGATTTCAATCAGCTTGGCCTCGGCTTGGATGATTTGATCGAAGCCTACGTACAAACAGTACTGGCATCGACCGCCATCGACCGCATGGCAACAAGCCTTGTCACCAGCAAAGGGAAATTTCGTGCCAAGCTGTTTCACTCCATTAATCCCGATTCCGCGCTCGTTAAGGAGCTGTGCCCATGACGCAAGTGCCAGGTCCCCTTGTTTCACGCCTTGATCCGGGGAAACTCCGCAAAGGGCAACAGACCCGCATGTTCATCGAGCTCATCCACGACGGCACGGGCCAGCCCATCACTGTGCCTGTCGTCGTGGCACGCGGGCGCAAGCCCGGCCCCGTCTTTGGCATTACCGCAGCGGTCCACGGCAACGAGCTCAACGGCATTCCCGTCATTCACCGGCTGTTACGTTCGTTGGATTTGCATCAGCTTCGCGGCACCATCGTGTGTGTGGTGGTGGTGAACGTGCCTGGCTTTCTCAACCATGAACGCTATTTCATCGACGGCACCGATTTAAACCACATCATGCCTGGCAAGCCCGATGGCAGCGTGGCCGAGGTGTACGCCTACCGCCTGCAAGAACGCATCATTTACTGTTTTGATTATCTGGTGGACTTACACACCGCCAGCTTTGGACGCGCCAACTCGCTTTATGTGCGTGCAGACATGACCCACGAGATGAGTGCCATGATGGCATACCTGCAAAGGCCGCAAATTATACTCCATAACCCAGCCTCTGACTACACCTTGCGTGGGGCGGCCATGCAATTGGGCATTCCCGCGATTACGATAGAGATTCGTGATCCACAACGGTTTCAGGTGGAGTCCATTCGTCGTTCGCTCGTAGGGTTACGCAGCCTCCTTTCCGAAGTGGATATGCTTCCGCGCCGTCCGGTCTCTCCCGGCCCAGAACCTGTGTTGTGTGAACACTCAAACTGGCTTTACACGCAACATGGCGGGCTTTTGGATGTGTTGCCCAACGTGATGGACCACGTTAAAAAAGGTGAAATCATCGCACGCATGACCAACATCTTCGGTGATCGCACCGCAGAATACCGTTGTCCTGCTTCGGGCATCGTCATCGGCAAAAGCGTTAACCCTGTCGCAGGCACAGGCTCACGCATCTTGCACCTCGGCATCGTCTGGAAAGGCAAAACCGCGATGTTCCATCGACGGCGCTTTCACAAACCATGACGTCCAAGCGCATTTTTATTCTGGTTAATCATTTGCGAGAAACCCAGGAACGACTCAAAACTTGGCTACTTGCAGCAGAGGCCCTCCGTCATGGCCATGAAGTTTATGCCTGCGGCGCATCTGACCTTGAACTCAGCAGCCACGAAGGCCTGGTCCTGAACGCTCAAGCGCTCAGGCCTCCAGAGGATTACACGCCTTCTATTCTTAGCGACCCTCAGACGCAGCGCTACACACTTGAGCCATCCGACATCGTGCTCGTGCGCACCAACCCTGGACGTGATGCAAAGCACGCCACCTTGCATCATGCCATATTGCACATGCTCATTCATGCGAAACGCCTTGGCTGCCTTGTGCTCAACGACCCTGAAACGCTGTTGGCCTTTAGCACCAAAACCTATCTTCTGAACCTCCCTGCCGAACTTTGTCCCCATAGCCTAATCAGCAACGACATCGCACGCATCCTCGACTTTGCCAAAGCGCTGAAAGCGCCCTTCATCCTTAAGCCTCTGAGTGGCTCACGCGGGCAAGGTGTCTTCATGTTCGAAAACACATCCGATAGCAACATACGCTCCATCTTGGAGACGCTCAGTGCAGACGGCCCTTTACTCGTTCAAGAGTTTGTGCCGGAAGCACGTGACGCTGAGTACCGCGTGTTCTTCCTCAACGGAGAACCGTTTGCACGCAAAGGCCGCATGCTTGCCGTACGCCGAAACGCAGCCCAGGGAGACTTTCGCAACAACGTCCATGCCGGCGCCATCGACACCGCAGACGAACTCCCTCAACAAGCCTACGCGGCAGTCCATGCACTTGGAACATTTCTCAAACGCCAACATCTGTTTTGGGCAGGAGTCGACATGGCGGGAACCAAAGTGTTGGAAGTCAATGTCTTTAGCCCAGGCGGCTGGGACCGCATTGAACAGAGCCAAGGCGAGTTCACACGCGCCATCGTCAATGCCATCGAAGCCTTCTGAGATGACAGCGCCTGAAAAATATGGTTACGTCCGGCATGTGAGCGTGCGTATTCGGCAGCCCATCTTCATCCAGCCGTTGGTGTTGTTGAGTGTGCTTGGGCTAAGCGCCTCTGCCCTTGCTTCGGACTCGTTGCCCCGTTGGTTGCTTGTCACTGCCAGTGAATCAGCGAAGCCTCACCCTGATGTCATCCAAGCCAGCCGCGTGTTCGAGCGCACGGCCACGGCCATTGGCTTTCCCATGTACAGCGCAGAGCACGCTTCCGACTGGTTTGCGAACAATTTTTCGCGTGGGCGTCGCGAGCTCACCGAGCAAGAACGTGCTGCGCTAAAACCATGCGCCGATGCTGCCTTGGAACAACTGGTAAGCGGCAATGCCAAGCGCGCTTCGCGCATCGTCGAAGACTGCCTTGAGCCTATCGAAAAAGCGCTCGACGTATACAACCATCGGGCCGAAGACGCCACGTTGGTGTTTGACATTTGCTTGTTCAAAGTCAGAGCCCTGGAGTACGACAAGCACCTCGACGAAGCCTATCATTATGCCGTCAAGTGCCGACGCCTGGTGCCAGACGCCAAACCAAGCACACACCTTCATCCTCCGGAAGTAGTCTCGTTGGTGATGAAAGCCGACAGCGACCTTCATGCCGAAAAACACGGCCGTTTGCATATTCGCAGCAAAGAGCCCAACTGCACGGTGTTTCTGAACGGCCGGCGCGCCGGGCAAACGCCTCTGGATACGCCCCCTTTGCCAGGAGGTACGTATTGGATCTCGCTTGACTGCTCCTCTTCAGGCCCAAGCCGGGTGCACCGAATCCACTTGGGTGCCGAGGCCATCACGTTGTTCATCGACAGCGTGTTCGACAGCATCCTGATAACCGATGGCTATGTGGGCTTGCGCTACAGCAGCCCCAGTGTGCTGCGCGCACGGCTTCCTTCGGACCTCAAACACTTGGCAAACCCCATCCACGCAAGCGAGGTCTTCGTGATCTCTGCCGACAAAAGGCCTCGTGTCATGCGGATTGACCGCTTTGTGCCCGCGCGAAACCAAGTGCTCGCGTCGGTGTGGATCAAGCTTGCTGAAAATGGCGAAGAGTTCGTGAACGATGCCGCAAGTACCGCTATCAATGAACTCATCCGCGAACGCTCCGTGGATTTAAGTTCCCATCAGCCTGTCGAAGCCAAGCCCTGGCAACCCGATCCCTCCGGCCTCGAGGCATCGTATGCCACAGAAGAAACAAACACGACGTCTGAAGTCGGCCCAGTATGGCTCGGCGTGACATTGGCAGCCGCAGGCGTCGTGGGCTTGACCACAGGCTGGATCGTGCAACAGCGCTATTCCGACGAACCCATCGATGAAAGCCAGCGCGGATGGCATTGGCTGCCAGGCGGCTTAGGAACCGTGGCCTTGACGGCGTCGCTGCCCTTTTGGTTGCCTGCGCAATCCGGCGTGCCGTGGTGGTCCTGGCTCATCGGTGGCGCGGGCGTGGCCATCTCGTCCCTTGGCATGTACGGCGCTCTGATTAAAGGAGGCTGTACGGAGCGAGAGTCGAATGGCGGCTGCCTTCATGAAGAGGTGAACTCTGGCCTGGGTGACATCATGTTGATGAGTGGTATTCCGTTAATAGGCGTGCCCATCACCTATCTCATCAGGGATGCCCTTGGTGTGCACCAAGAAGTCACGGTGAACACCCAAGCCAGCGCTCAAGGATTTACTTTGGGATTCAGCGTGCGTAATTAGGAACAGGGTTTTTATGAAACGACCATGGCAGTGGATAGCGGTGTGGGTTGTCACGTTCTTCAGCATTGGCTTAGGCCACATCACGACGGCATCTGCAGAACCAGCCAAACCCGCTCCCAAGGCCGCATTGACACCGTTGCGCTCGGAGCACCCGCTAGAGCCACAGCAGCACAAAACCATCGAGCGCGCCTTGACCGAGCTTCTGCAAGCCCGCGGCTATCAGGTGATCTCAAGCACGGCCGAAAGCCGCCTTCATTCAGGCCGCGCTGGCTCCGAACCACACAAAAGCTCCACGGAGCTTAGTCGCATCTCCCCCGAGCGGCTCAAGCGCTTGGCGGACTTAGGCGCTCAGCTCCTGGTCTCAGGCACCGTATGGACACGCTCCGATGCGCAAGGCAGCCAAAAACTTCACACGATTTCACTCAGCGTGCTTCAGCCCGACAGCAACTACGCCGAAGCCTCCGCCGAAATCGTTAATGGCGAGCTTGCTCAAGCTGCACGAACGGCGTTGGCTCAAGCGCTCGATGGCTTAGCCACAGGCGCTGCCTCTCGCCTTCGCGTCGATGGCACTCCCGTAGGCGCCCAAGTCAAACTCGACGGCCATGTCGTAGGCGACCTCCCGTGGGAAGGCGAACTCGCTGCAGGCACCCACGAACTTGTCGTCTCCATGCAAGGCTACGCCGATGAACGCCGCTTGCTAAGTCCCAGCACTGCCCCCAAAAGCCCCCTCACCCTCCACCTCAAACCCCTCCCAGGAACCTCCTCCGACCCCAACTCCCCCCATGCCTCCACCGAGTCACAACCCTCCCCCTGGAACTACATCATCGCCGGAGGGCTACTTTTACCAGCCGCATGGGGATTGTCGTCTTTCATTCGCACTGCTGTTAACGAAGGAGAATGCAGGGGCAGCCTCGATGCAAGTGGCTTGTGTGATGACCGAGTAAAACTCAATGCACTAGCTTACGTTTCATTGGGTGTAGGCGTTGCGAGCCTTGGCGGTGCGCTGTTTTTTCTGATTTGGCGGCCTTTACCTATCGAAATGGACATTGATCCTCACGCGCGATCCTACGGTTTGCGCATCCGCGGAGAATTTTAGATGACACCGTCGAAATCAAACAGGTTCAAAGCCTTCGCACTCTTGTTGACGTTAACTGCTTGCGAGTATACTGAAGCCGACAACCCTAAAGATGGTCCCTGCGGCAAACGCTGTGAAGGCGAGCTGTTTTATTGCCATCCTGAGCTCAAAGCCTGCGTGGCGTGCACCGAAGATGCACATTGCGAAGGGAACGCAGCAGGGCCATTGTGCGAAAAGAGCACAGGTACCTGTCTGGCATGTCTAGAAAATGCCGATTGTGCAAATGGGGCTACCTGTGACATGGATACCAAGACGTGTGTCAACACCTGTGAGGAGCACGCTGACTGTGCAGGGGTGCTGGGTAAAGAGGCGTGTGGTCCCGAAGGAGTGTGTGTTGAATGCACGCCGGACAATGAAGCAGGGTGTAGTGGAAAAGTGTGTGAGCCTGATACGCTGGAATGCTCCGAGAGCATCGGACAAAAGAGTGCAGGGAGCTGCCGGAGCTGCATCTCTGATAGCCAGTGTATCGACGACTATAAATGCGTACCGATGCAATACCAGAGCAGTGCCCATGGAAATTATTGCCTGAAACTACGAGGGCCCGGCTGCGTCGAGCCGTATAGAATAGAGTTAGATAGAACTAGTTTAAATTCAACACAGTCTGAAACGTTCTGTGGCATCAATGAAACGCTTACTACGTGCGAAGCTATATTAGCATTCAATGCGGAGTGTGACGAAGACGGTAAGTGCATTATCGATGATATCGAAGTCGAAGTGCCCGGAGCTATTTGCAAACCTATTGCGGTTCCCAACCGTTGTACGTATTACTGCCAAGACGATTTGCAATGTTTCCCTAGTGCGCCATGTCCAGATCCAGGTAACCAGGAAGACTTATATTGCGGAGGATAACCGCTAATATTGTTGCGATTTGAAGAGTTTACAGACCCAATCGACAAATTTGTTAAAACCTCGTTATCACTACGATATCCGTATGGTGTCCGCTGCACGAACGGCGTTGGCTCAAGCGCTCGATGGCTTAGCCACAGGCGCTGCCTCTCGCCTTCGCGTCGATGGCACTCCCGTAGGCGCCCAAGTCAAACTCGACGGCCATGTCGTAGGCGACCTCCCGTGGGAAGGCGAACTCGCTGCAGGCACCCACGAACTTGTCGTCTCCATGCAAGGCTACGCCGATGAACGCCGCTTGCTAAGTCCCAGCACTGCCCCCAAAAGCCCCCTCACCCTCCACCTCAAACCCCTCCCAGGCACCCTGCCCGCCACTGCGGAGCCATCCGCCGCTGACTCAACCCCTTCCGTTTGGAACTACATCATCGCCGGAGGCTTACTCATCCCCGCCACCATAGGCATCGCATCGTTTGTGGCCACCGCGGCATCTGAGGGCGATTGCCGTGAACACAATGCAATGCAACAATGTGTCGAAGTCGCAGAGCTCGGTGCACAAAGCTGGCTGCTTTTAGGAATGGGCGTCGCAAGCCTGGCGGCAAGCGCCTATTTTGCCATCTTTGCACCCATTCGGCTGAGCGCTCATGTGGGGCCTCAATCTGCTTACCTTCAACTGAACGCAACCTTTTAGAAAGAAGCCTCTATGCATTCCCGCACCTGCTGTGTTCTGACGATTGTCCTAGCCGGATGTATTGAAACGACTAACATAACGCCTCCCGATGCAGGCCAGGACACGCCGCCTGCCTGTCAGAGCCA
>CAZXFW010000017.1:0-1537 GCA_964640175.1 uncultured Polyangiales bacterium
ATTCCTTCGCACGATTCAAGCTCTACAGGGACATTGAGCGTGTTTTTGCGGATGGGTACAGACGTGTCGTTAACATAGACATGATCGATAGTCAGGTCTTTCAAACGAAGCGCTGCTTTAAGCACAACAGTTTTTGACGGTGTGAAGTCCGCCGGTTTAGGTGAAAGGATGCGTAGCCAGCCATGGGACGAGCGCGCTTCGATGTTGGATGTTTCCCGAGGGTCTCTTACGGGAGTGGGGACGCAAGAAAACCCTGTAAAAACAAGGACAATAGCAAGGGCTGGCTTCATCGCTTTAACACGCTAGACTAGGTGCCGTCCGACGCTAGCGCGAGTCTCAGAGAGGCGCAAGCGTCGTAGGGAGCGATCAACACGTGCAAACGACCAAAACACAATTGTCCGGCAAAGCTTTGATCACAGGTGCCAGTGGTTTTATTGGCGGGCAGTTACGCGATACGTTAATCAATCAAGGGACAGACGTTGTCTCTGTGCGTCGCCCAGGTTCGCCGCCTTCGAGGGCCGGCCGAAGCGTGGAGGTTGATTATGCAGATATCGACTCGTTGTCAGATGTCTTAAGGCAGGAAAAGCCCGACTACATTTTCCATGTCGCTGGGGCTACAAAAGGAGTTCGTTACACGGATTTTCGCCATGCGAATGTGATGCCTACGTTTCAGCTTCAGCAAGCTGCCCAAAGAGCATATCCAGAACTTAAGCGATTTGTGTTGGTGTCCTCGCTTGCGGCGTATGGACCGTCACACCGTAACTGGCGGCATGACGGTGATAAGGAGGCTCGCCCCATAGAGTACTACGGCCAGAGCAAATTGGAGGCAGAACGCGCTTTGCAAGATGAACAGCGGCTTGCGTGGACCATCATGCGTCCTGGTGGGGTGTATGGGCCTGGAGACGTGGATTACTTTCAACTGTTTAAATCCATTCATTCGGGATTGAATGTCTATTTTGGAAACCGTGATCGCTTGTTTTCAGCAGTCTACGTAGATGACTTTGTTCGTGCGTTGATAGATGCTGCCACAAGTCCTAATACCATTGGGAAAGGGTATTTTATTTGCGACGGGTCACCCGTGACGTGGGAAGGATTTCAGAATCAGATTGTCAAAACGGTGGGTAAGAGAGTGCGTGAGCTTGATATGCCTGAGTTTCTCGTACACTTGAGTGCGCTCGGTGGGGAACTCTTAACAAAATTCGATGGTAAGCCACGCCTCTTTAATCGGCAAAAAGCGCGTATGGGGGCGCAAGAAGCTTGGACTTGTGATCATACCAAAGCTCGCGAAGACTTTGGGTATGTTCCAGCGGTGACGATGCCTGAAGGGGTTGAGCGTACCTATGAATGGTATCGCAAGTCAGGATGGCTTTAGTCACATTTTAACTTGGTTACGTCCCGAATGTTTAGCTTCGTAAAGCTTCTCATCCGCACTTTTGATTAACGCATGTGGATCAGTAATCTTTGGATTCCATTGGGCCACGCCAAGGCTAATGGTGATATTAAGTTTTAGCCCCTCAAATACAAATACTTTGTCTTC
>CAZXFW010000017.1:1637-26554 GCA_964640175.1 uncultured Polyangiales bacterium
CTTCGGGAGATTTCTTTTTCCAACTCTTCTGAAAAGAAACGCTTGTTGTATGCATTGGTTAATCCATCTACCGTCATCAAGCGATAGATTTCTTCATGGTATTGAACCTCGACGTTATCGCCTGTGATGAACTTAAGAATGGTGCGTCCGATTTTGATTTGGTTTCCGTCTTCGAGCACCCTCTGGCTGACGCACTCGTCATTGACATAGGTTCCGTTGGTAGAGCCAAGATCGCTAATGATATAGTCCTTGCCTTGTTGTGTGACGCGGGCATGGTTACGTGAGACGTTGTCTTGGTCCACCTGTACGTCGCACTTGGAGGAGCGGCCAATGGTGACGGGGTTGGAGCCTAGGGGAATCCGACGGCCGAGGTCATCTCCATAGATGACCACAAGACAAGCTTGGTCGTCTGAGATGCCCCTCTTGGGGGCAGAGGTGATGACGGTCACGACCGTTTTACTTGGATTCGTCGTTCGCTCGTCGGTACTCACTCTCTAAGTGTACTCCGGGTTGACTAAGCTCTGCAAAACTCAAGCAAACCAGGCTTTTGAAGGCATGGAGGTTTTGAATGGTTACACACCGCTTTTAGTGGACTTCTTTAGGCGTTCTAAACCCCTAAGCGTTGTGAGGGTCAGAGCAGCGTATGATATACCGGCTGCCAGTGGCTGGCACTGTGTGAGTCAGGTCCTGGCGGTATTGTGAAAAGCCAGGCCGCTCAAGTAGTGCAGAGGCATAATGTTTACTGGCTTCAACCCCGGGTTGATCAAAGGCGTTGATTTCATAAAGCTCTCCAGCAAATGCCGTGGCAGCCTCATACAGGAAAAGTAATGCTCCTAGGCTCCGAGCATCGATGCGGGGCATTTGGATAGCTAACGAGGGGCGGCCAAGTTTGGCAAGGGATATGGCGGTGGCCTGTTGTTCCGCGGAAAGCATGGCGTGAAGGCTTTTCCCATTGAGATAGGCAAAATCTGTTGTGGATGGAGGTATGGGGAGGTCGTAGGATGTGTCGCGCACTGTGATAAAGGTTAAAAGCTTGTCCGAAGGGCCTTCTGCAAAGAGCTGTAACTGAGAGTGTTGATCGGTAGCTCCAATCGCACCCAACGGGGTTGGCCCGCAATGCACCACATTCCCATGCACATCAAGTCGTTTGCCCAGGCTCTCTGCCCACAATTGCACATACCATGCCGCAAAGGGGCGTAAGGCGTCTGCATACGGCATGAGGACGTGTAGGTTGCGGTGAAAATTTCGATGATGCAACACGTGCAATGCCGCAAGAAGGCCAGCAGGGTTGTTCATTAGCTCTGGAGTTTCTGATGCGTTCGCCATGGCGCGTGCGCCTGACAGTAAGGCAGTAATATCGATGCCTGCGAGATAGGCTGGAAAAAGGCCTACATTGGATAGGACAGAAAAGCGTCCTCCTACGTTGCTTGGGACATCCAACGCAGCAATCCCTTCTTGATTCGCTTTGCGGCGCAGCGGACCTTCTTCAGGATCTGTGATGAGAACCAGGTGAGTTTTGGCAGTCTCTGCGCCGAGCGATGTGCGAAGCCACTGTTCTGTGACAAGCAGCTGCCCCATGGTTTCAATGGTGCCGCCTGATTTGGAAATCGCTACGACGAGTGTGGTTGCAGGCTCAAGGCGAGCAAGTAGTTGATGTAGGAACCACGGGTCGCTGTTATCGACGAAGTACACGCGCTTGGATGAGGCATTGGCTGGCGGTGGGACTTCTAACGAACCTGCTAACGCGTGGCACAGGGTACGCCCTCCGAGAGAGGAGCCTCCGATTCCGAGGACCAACACATCCTTGATGGCAGAGGGTAGTTGGGAAGCCACCGTCACAACAGATTCAGCGTGTTTCGTCTCGGACGGAAGGCCCCAGAACCCGAGTTCACCGTCACGATGACGCTTGAGCACGTGGTTTAGCGCGGCTTCAAACGTCGTTTGTTGTCCGGCAAGTTCAGAAGGCGTAATGCCTGTGGGTTCTGAAGTCCCCTGGGTTAGGGCCAGGGTGAAATCCAAGCTCAGAATGGTATTTTTTTCCATGTTCGGGCGTGCCTATCGCCGATGAGAACAATTCTCAAGTGACAAACGTCCAAGAGTCACTTTTGTCGTGAAAAGCCTGTTTATTGACGAGATTGAGGACGGTTCGATAGGTTTAGAGCCCTCCATGTTCCGACAAAGCCCAGCGATTTGGGCCGCCGGTGTGATGGCCCTTGTATTGTCCGGCACACCGATGGGACCCACTGCACACGCGGTTCCCACCGTACCTACTGCCTTGGAGCAACGTACGGCTCCGGAACTCCGTGTTCCCAAGGATTTCAACCCATCCGACTATGTCCTCCAAGGGGACCGCCTCGTCGTGGCAACTCCAAGCTCAGAGGTTGTGCTTACGTTGCTGCCTTCCTTACAAGAGCAGCTCAGAGCACTCCTGAACCAATATGAAGTTCCGGCAGCAGGGGTTGTCGTGATGGATCCGGCTACTGGGAAGATTCTGGCGTACGTCAATCACCGACTAAAGGCGCAGGGCCCTGACATGGTGACAGCTGCCAGTGCGCCGGCGGCCTCTATCTTTAAAATTGTAACCGCTGCGGCTCTGCTAGACAAAGGCGTTTTACCCTCCACACGTGTTTGTTATGGGGGGGGCTTTCAGAAGCTGACTACTTCCGATCTTCAGGATGACCCAAGTCGTGATACCGCCTGTGCCACATTGGCAGATGCTATGGGTCAGTCGATCAACACTGTATTTGCTAAACTAGCTATCCATCATTTGGATGTACCTAGTTTGAAGCAATATGCATCGGCATTTGGATTCGGTCACCGCTTGCCTTTTGATATTCCGACAGAACCGAGCGCCCTTGATATTCCTGACGATGAGCTTGAGTTTGCGCGTACAAGTGCAGGGTTTTGGCATAGTTATCTCTCCCCTTTGCATGGTGCTTTAGTTGCAGCAACCATTGCCAACGGCGGAAAAATGCCGCGAGCATATATGGTTGAGACTGTCCGCTACCCTTGCGGGGAACTAAAAGTTCCTCGGGATATGAAGCCATTTCGATCGGTGCTTTCTGCGTCTACAGCAAACGCACTGGCAGACATGATGCAGCGTACGGTTTCGAAAGGAACTTCGTTTAAAGCATTTCATGATCCCAAAGGAAACCCATTCCTTCCAGGGATGGCCATTGCAGGAAAAACAGGAAGCCTGAGCAGTCTCGACCCGTACCGAGCCTATAGTTGGTGGGTAGGATTTGCTCCGGCAGAAGCTCCTCGCTACGTGGTGTCTGCCTTGCTGATCAATTCAGCGCAGTGGCGGATCAAGGCATCTTTTGTGGCCCGGGAAGCGTTGCGCTTTGCGACGCAAAAAGAGCCGACTGCCAAGCACGAATTGCAAGCTTATACACCCGGCTGAAATATGTTATGACGGCTGCGAGGTGACACTATGCAGCGGCCTTCTCCGGCTACAATTGTCGTAATTCTTGGGGCGGTCCTGGGATTGACGTTTTCCGCGTTTTCTACCAGTGATTTCGTCGCACACTTGGATCGTCAAGTGCACAGCCTACATTGTTCCTTTGTTCCAGGGATAACCAAGACAGACGCCAGCGGTCAATCTGGCTGTCATGTCACAATGATGAGTCCCTATTCCTCGTTTTTGCGAGAGCAGTTTTGGGGTGGTTTGCCCATATCCTTGCCGGCGATGAGTGTCTTTGCCTTTCTTTTGTTTTGGGCACTGAGGCTGGTTTTAAAAGGCCAACAACGCGACCGATCTCGGACAGGATTTTTGGCCTTGGCCACACTACTGCCCGTAGGTGCGTCTGTGGTGATGGGGGTGATTTCCTTTGCCACGTTGGGTGCAGCGTGCAAGCTTTGCATAGGGATTTATGTGGCAAGCCTTTTGTGTGCGGTGGGTGCGTTATGGCTCTGGAACCAAGCCAAGGAAGCTCCCATGCAACACCGCATGCAGGCCTATACCGATGATCCGCCTTTCCCAGGCGACGGTGCTTCTCGTGGTTATCGGGACGGAAGTGAACCGTTTGGTGTCGGGCGTGCCGTATGGGCCATGGTGCTGGGCATCCTTTTTGTCGTGATACCGATTGCAGGCTATGTCAAAGCCATGCCGGATTACAGCCGCTATACTCAAGGGTGTGGTCAGCTCGACAAACCGCAAGACACGTACAATGTTATGGTGCCTATCGGTTCTCAACGTGGCGTTGAAGCGATTGAAGTGTTGGATCCCCTCTGTCCTGCATGTGAAGCTTTTGAACGGCGTTTGGCAAGTTCCAATCTTGAAGAGAAGCTAAGCAGGCGTGCGTTATTGTTTCCATTGGATTCCACTTGCAACTGGATGGTGGGAGAAGCCGTGCACCCAGGGGCATGTACGGTGAGTGAGGCGGTTCTCTGTGCAGGGGATCGTGCTGATGTCGTATTGCAATGGGCGTTTGAGCATCAAGCCGAGATTCGCCAAGCGACGGCCAAGAATCCTGCAGCAGCCGAGCGGGCTGTCTCGGCACAGTTTCCACATCTTAAAGGGTGTTTGGGTTCGCCAAAGGTCAAGTCGCAGATCAACAGATCCTTGCGCTGGGTGGTTGCAAATCATCTACCTGTGCTGACGCCACAACTCTATGTGGCAGGCAAGAAACTCTGTGATGAAGATATCGATCTGGGATTGAACTACACACTTAGTCATATGTTGCAGAATCAGGGAGGAGGCTACTGATGTCTAAGATCCTTGTAATTGTGGTGGGGGTGCTATGTTTGGCTCTACCAACCATCTTAGCCCATGCATGGGTGACAGATGCTAAAAGCAGGCTGCATTCCGCTGAGCTTAATTTGCAAGAAGAAAGCCAGGTTGCAGTTGCTAAGGCGACAGACGAGCAATATTGTACTCCGGAACTCAAGCGTATTTTAAGACGAGTGTTGCAAAGCTGTGGTTTGCTTAGCACGGGCCAGGTCCGTGGGTGCCAGCCTCTTGAAGCCAAAAATGTGGCAACCATGAGCGGAGACGATTTTAACGCCTTGTTTCTGCCAATGGCTCAACGTGCAGGCATTATCCAATTCGATAGAGACTCTTCAAATCTTGATCCTCAAGACCTTGCGTTGATCGATCAGACTTTTTCAGACCAGAAGGGCGCAAGCTATTTTTTCATTGTTTCCAGAGCTTCTCCTGAAGGCGGCACGGATCATAACCGAGAGCTTTCTAAAGCGCGTGCAGAAGCTGTGATGGCTCACCTTCGCCAAGCGTTCAACGATCCGGATCTGGAACGCGAAGTTGGACTTTTGTGGTTGGGCGAGGAATTTGCTCAACTTCAAGATCAATTTTGCAGTTGGCACCGTAGTGGCACGCCAGACACATGTCTTCCCGAAGAACTCAACCGTAGCGCATTTATTGCATGGATCGATTGCAGATTATAATCATTGCGTTTCTTGTGGGTGTTCTTGCAAGTTGCGGCAATAAGGATGGCCAAGTCTCGCCTGAGGCAGCGCCTGCTTCACGAGTCAATGCGATTGCCTCTAAAAAAGAGCAGGTTTCGCTGGATGCGTTTTGTGATGTTCGCGAGCCTTTGGCTCAAGCCAAGGTGTTTCGGTTGCCGCCTTTGGCCGAGGCGTCGTCGAACGCGTTTAAAGGTTGGCGCTGGACCAATGTGTGGGCTACGTGGTGTCAGCCTTGCATTGAAGAAATGCCTCGCTTAGTGGAATGGGAAACTAAGCTCAACCAGCAGGGTAAACAGATTGAATTGGAGTTTTTATCCGTTGATTCAACATCGGAAATCGTTGCTACGTTTCGAGCCGAGCATCCTTTAACTCCTGCGAGCGTGCGCATTGCGGATTTTGGATTGCTGTCCGAATGGTTGACGTTTTTGGGTCTGGATTCGGGGGCAACCATCCCCATTCATGTGATTACCAATCCATCTGGCCGCATTCGCTGCGTGCGTACTGGCGCGATCAATGAAACAGACTATCCGGCGATTCGTGAGTTACTGGTTCAGGGGTAAATAAAAAAACACCTTAACGCGAAGAAGTATGTTCGCATTAAGGTGTTTATGGGCTGTACGTAAAAGTGGTCCCTTACTTTTGAAGCTCAAGGTGGATTGTAATGTCGATGTCGTCACCTACAAGAATGCCGCCTGCCTCAAGGGTCTTGTTCCACGTCATGCCATAGACGCTTCGTTTGATGGTCGTGGTTGCTTCAACACCACGCACGGTGGATCCGAAAGGACTCTGAACAGGATCGGTAACTTTAGCTTTAAGAGTGACAGGCTTAGTCACGCCATGAATGGTGAGATCGCCAGTGACTTTCCAATCTTTTCCAGCTTTGACGATTTTTGTGCTGGCAAAGTGGATGGTAGGATACTTTTTGACGTCCAGAAAATCTGGGCTTTTCAAATGTTCATCGCGTTTTGGGTTTCTGGTGTTGATGGTTGAAGGATCCAAAGTGACATCGATAATGCTTGCTGTGGGCTTTTTTTCATCGAGTTCGACTTTGCCCTTGATGCCTTGAATGCTACCCGTCACCGTGCTCACCATCAGATGTTTGACCGAAAAATCTGCGGAACTATGATCAGGATCGATTTTCCATGCGTCCGCAAAGGCGACTAAAGGAATAAGCCAGAGCAACACAACTAAGCTTAGTATACGAGCTTTCATGATTTACCTCCAAGTTGAAAGCGTTGATGTATAACCCCAATAATCAGGATGCTCAAGCTGCCAAAAACAAATCCCGGAGCGAGTTCATAGAGATCAAAAATCCCGCCATCCAGATGTTTCCAAATGATCACGGTGACAGCCCCAACCACCATGCTTACAAGGACACCAACGCGGGTAGTGTGTGGCCAAAGCAACATGAAGACGATGGCTGGTCCAAATGATGCGCCAAATCCTGCCCATGCGTAGGCTACAAGGTCAAGGACTTTGCTTTTGGGATCCATGCTCAAACACAATGCGATACACGCGATGACAAGCACAGCAATACGTCCGAGCCATACCAGCTCTTTTTGAGAGGCCTGACGCCGAAAGAAGGCATGGTAAAAATCTTCCGTAACCGTGGCAGCGCAAACCAAAAGCTGCGCAGAGACGGTGCTCATAATGGCAGCCAGGATAGCTACCAACAAAAGCCCCGTAATCCACGGATTAAAGAGCACCTGTGCAAGTATGATAAACACCTTCTCGGGGTGTTTGAGCGGAGATTGTGTGAAGTATACCTGACCAAGCCAACCGATGAGCATGGCGCCAAGCAGGCATAACACCATCCAGACCATACCGATCCGTCGGGCAACGGGCATGTCTTCGACGCGTTTGAGCGACATAAACCGCACCAGGATGTGGGGCTGTCCGAAATAACCAAGCCCCCACGCCAACAGGGAAATGGTGCCTATCGGGCCGCCTTCGAACCATTTGGAGTTGTGCAGGTTATGTGAAACCTCGTTAAGGCCGAGGATTCCAATCAACATGCAAGGAACAATCAGCAAGGCTAACAACATCAGCAAGGCTTGAAAGAAATCAGTCCAGCTTACTGCGTTAAAGCCTCCAAGAAAGGTATAGCCAACAATGACCGCCGTGCCCACGTAAAGCGCAAGATGGTAGTCGAAGCGGAAAGTTTCTTCGAACAGAATGGCTCCACTAACCAGTCCGGCTGCCGTATAAATGGTGAAGAACACTAAAATAACGAGTGCCGAGACAATGCGCACTAAACGAGAGCGATCTGAAAAATGAAATTCCATAAAATCTGGCAATGTAAGTGAGTCATTGCTGCGTTCAGTCGCTATGCGAAGACGTGGTGCGATAAGGAGCCAGTTGCAGTAAGCCCCTAGGACGAGGCCCACCGCCATCCACACATTCGAAGTCCCGCCTGCATACAGGGCTCCGGGCAAGCCTAAAAGCAGCCAACCGCTCATGTCGGAGGAGCCGGCACTTAGGGCGGTCACAGGGGCGTTCAGCGTTCTTCCCCCTAGAATGTAGTCAGAAAGACTGTCAGTGCTATGGTAGAAGCGAATGCCGATGAACAGCATGGCAGTCAAGTAGACAATGCATACGATAACGACAGGAAGGCTCACAGGAGGCAGGCTAAAAGAACAACGTCGGATTGTGAATATACACCGTGAGTTTTTTCCATAGACTGAGTAATCTTCGAGACATGACTACTGAACCCTCCTTAAAAAAACCGTTGAATCGTTACAGCAGCCGGATCACACAGCCCAAAGCACAAGGGGCTTCTCAGGCGATGCTGTATGCCACGGGGCTTGGACCAGACGAGATGGACAAGGCTCAGGTTGGCATTGCCAGCATGTGGTTTGAAGGCAACCCCTGTAACATGCACTTGCTGGAGCTTGCCGCTGAAGTGAAAGCAGGGGTTGTTGATGCAGGTTTGGTAGGCATGCGTTTTAATACCATTGGTGTTTCGGATGGCATTTCAATGGGTACGGACGGAATGAGTTATTCGTTGCAATCACGTGATTTGATTGCAGACAGCATTGAAACAGTTATGGGGGCACAGTGGTATGATGCCAATATTTCGCTTCCAGGCTGTGACAAGAACATGCCAGGGTGCATCATGGCGATGTTGCGCCTGAATCGGCCTGCGTTGATGGTGTATGGAGGCACCATCCGTGCAGGACGTAGTGCTTCGGGCAAGGCGTTGGATGTGGTCTCGGCGTTTCAATCGTATGGAGAGGCGCTTAGTGCCCGCATCACGGAAGCCGAGCGTTGTGACATTGTGCGGCATGCATGCCCAGGTGCAGGCGCCTGCGGTGGTATGTATACTGCGAACACCATGGCTTCTGCGATTGAAGCCATGGGGATGGCGCTTCCTTACAGTTCTTCGACGCCTGCGGAAGATCCTGGGAAGAAGCGTGAGTGTCATCAGGCAGGCGCTGCCATACGTCAATTGTTAGAGCGGGATATAAAGCCCAGAGACATCGTCACGCGTAAGGCGCTTGAAAACGCTATGGTATTGGTAACGGTACTTGGTGGCTCCACCAATGCGGTGCTGCACTTGCTAGCCATTGCACACGCTGCAGAGGTAGCGCTCAGCATCAACGACTTCCAGGCAGTCAGCGATCGAATCCCAGTGTTGGCGGACCTCAAGCCCAGCGGAAAGTTTGTCATGGAGGATTTGCATGCGGTGGGCGGAGTCCCTGCAGTGCTTAAGCTTTTACTTGAGCGAGGCATGCTTAATGGTGAGTGTATGACCGTGACAGGTCGTACCCTCGCTGCAAATCTGGCCGACGTCCCGGGGCTTAAGGATGGCCAACAGGTCATCGCTCCCTGGATCGCTCCCATCAAGGCTACGGGTCATATTCGCATTCTCCATGGCTCTTTGGCTCCGGAAGGAGCCGTGGCCAAAATCACAGGAAAAGAAGGGCTACACTTTTCTGGGCCGGCACGCGTGTTTGATTCCGAAGAGGCGATGCTGGCGGCAGTGGAAGAGAAGCGCATTCATAAAGGAGATGTGATTGTCATTCGCTATGAAGGGCCTAAGGGTGGCCCGGGCATGCCCGAGATGCTCTCGCCAACGTCTGTCATCATGGGGGCGGGGCTAGGCAACGATGTGGCTCTTATCACGGATGGGCGATTTTCCGGGGGCTCCCATGGCTTTATCATCGGGCATGTCAGTCCCGAGGCTCAGGACGGAGGACCCATCGCATTGGTACAAGACAACGACATGATCACCATCGACGCAGAACGCAATACCATTGATGTGGCGCTCGATGCAGATGAGCTGGCCACGCGTCGAAAAAAGTGGGCACCTCCGCCTTTTAAGGCTACAGCAGGAGCCCTCTATCGGTATATCACCAGCGTTAGCTCTGCATCGCGAGGGTGCCTTACCGATCTTGGGCCAAACCTAAAACAAGGGTAGAGTTGTTCGACCGACTCCGAGTGTTGTCATGCAAGAGCTCATTCAAAAAGCATCTATTTTACACGAGGCATTGCCTTACATTCGGCGGTTTCGCGGGCAGACATTCATTATCAAATATGGTGGTCATGCCATGGTTGATTCTGCACTCCGCGATAGTTTTGCTCGCGATGTGCTGCTATTGAAATTTGTCGGGTTGAACCCTGTGGTGGTGCACGGTGGTGGCCCCCAAATCGATGAAACGCTTGCCTCCATGGGAGTGGTTTCAGATCGTATCGATGGACTACGCGTGACGGATGACCGTACCATGGGCGTGGTTGAAATGGTGCTTGGCGGTAAGACCAATCAAGAGATTGTGTCTTTGATTTGCTCCCATGGCGGACGTGCCGTGGGACTAACTGGCAAAGATGATGCATTTATGGTCGCTGAGAAGGTTGAACGCATGCGTACCAAGGCAGGCAAGTGGGTTGACCCTGGACGGGTTGGGGTAGTTAAGCATGTGCGTCCTGGACTAGTGGAGCAATTGGTTTCAGGCGGATTCATTCCAGTGATTGCGCCTGTGGCGGTGGATGAACAAGGACAAGCCCTTAATGTCAACGCTGACATTGTGGCAGGTAAGGTTGCAGAGGCACTTCATGCTGAAAAATTAGTGCTTATGACCGATATCGAAGGTGTATGCGACGCTGACGGGAAGCTTATGCGCTCGCTAACGGCCAAAGAAGCCAAAGTGCTCCGCCAACAAGGTGTGATTGTTGGAGGGATGATCCCGAAAGTTCAGTGCGCCTTAGACGCACTACAAAGTGGCGTGCGAAAAGCGCATATCATTGATGGAAGAATGCAGCACGCTGTGTTGCTTGAGCTCTTTACCGACAGGGGCATTGGTACAGAGATACGCGAAAGAGCAGAATAATATGTCGAACAGTGCTGAGTTACTTAAGATAGCTACACAAACATTTACAGCCAACATGCGTCCAGCTTCGATTGTTTTCGAGCGTGGCAGTGGCTGCCGGTTATGGGATGTTGAAGGGCGTGAATATCTGGACTTATGTGCTGGGATTGCCGTGGTCTCCGTAGGACATAGCCATCCTAGGCTTGTCAGCGCGATTCAAGACCAGTGTGCTCAGCTCATGCATGTATCTAACTTGTTTTTTAACGACAAAGTCATCGCGCTGGCCAAAGCGGTGACTCAGCGTACGGTGTTTGACCGAGTTTACTTTGGCAACAGTGGCACAGAGGCCATTGAAGCGTTGATCAAACTTGCCCGACGGTATCATCACGAGCAAGGACGGTCTTCGCGTACAGGACTGATTGCTGCTGAACAAAGCTTTCATGGTCGAACCATGGGATCGCTAAGCTTGACTGGCCAGTCCAAGTACCACGTGGGGATGGGACCTTTGTTGCAAGGCGTACAGCGTGTGCCGTACAACGACCTCAAGGCACTCGAACAAGCTATCCAACCCGACACTGCAGCCGTGATCTTGGAGCCAGTACAGGCTGAAGGGGGCATTTTTGAAGGCACAGAAACGTACTTCCGAGGAGTACGTGAGCTATGTGATCACCATCAGGTGTTGCTGTTTTTTGATGAAGTGCAAACGGGATATGGACGGACAGGCACGTTTCTAGCCCACGAATGGACCGGGGTTGAACCTGATGGATGTGCCTTAGCCAAAGGCATGGGCGGCGGCTTCCCAATCGGTGCAATTGCCGTCAAGGAGTTCCTCAAAGACGGACTTCCTGCAGGCAGCCATGCCACCACATTTGGAGGTAACGCATTGGCGTGCGCAGCAGGCCTTGCTGTGCTGAAAATTTTTGATGAAGAAAACATCCTTGAACATGTGCAGAAGGTTGGAGCGCATTTAAGCCAAGGGTTGCGCACTCTCCGATCTGCATTGCCATCGGGTGTTGTGACGGCACAACGTGGCAGAGGCTTGCTTCAAGGATTGGCTTTGGCAGATCATGTGGATGCGTTGGCTGTACTTGCGAAAATTCGTGAACGCGGTGTGTTGTTGTCACTCGCTGGGGGCTCTGTCTTACGTTTTTCCCCACCGCTTATCGTGACAGAAGCCGAAATTGATCGAGGCCTCGGCGTGGTGCAAGAAGTACTGTCTCAGGTTGAAGGATAACGAATGGCAAAACATCTATGCACCTTGATGGATCTGGGCACCGATGGGTTGCTGCAGGTGCTTGAACGCGCTAGGCAGCTCAAGGCCTTGAGAGGAAGCGTTGAGCATCCAAAGCCACTCGCGCAACAAAGTGTGGGAGTGTTGTTGGAGAAAGCCTCGACACGCACGCGCGTGTCTTTTGAGGTAGGCATTCATGAACTGGGTGGACACCCCGTCGTGTTAGAGGCCGAAGCGTTGCAATTGCAGCGTGGCGAAACGGTTGAGGATACTGCTCGGGTACTTTCCCGATACGTCCATGCGGTAGTCTATCGGACGCATGGTCATGATCGCATCGAAGCGCTTGCGCGTTATGCAACCATTCCTGTGATCAATGGCTTATCGGACAGTTATCACCCTTGTCAGCTACTCGCGGATCTCATGACTATTCAAGAATCGTTGGCTGTTCCTTTTGACACACTCAAGGTGGCTTGGATTGGCGATGGGAACAACATGGCGCATTCTTGGATCAACGCTGCGGCGTTGCTTGGGTTTGAGCTTTTCATGGCTACTCCTTTAGCCTACCAACCAAACGCTGAAATTTTGAATCGTGCTCGTCAGATGCCTGGCAGCAGGATTTTTCTAGGTGAAAAGGCCGAAGAAGCAGTCGCCAATGCTCACGTGGTTTCAACGGATGTATGGACGAGTATGGGACAGGAGCAGGAAAACCACACTAGGCGCAGGGCATTTGCTGCCTATACAGTGACTGAAGCGTTGATGAAACAAGCCGCAAGAGATGCTATATTCCTACACTGTTTACCGGTGCATCGCGGTGAGGAGGTCGAGGCGGCAGTGATTGATGGCCCAAGTGCTCGTGTATGGCAGGAAGCAGAGAACCGATTGCACGCTCAAAAGGCTCTGCTGGAGTGGCTTGTTTCGGTTCCATGAGTCCCAATACCAACCTGCTAAGGGGTGTTCCTAAAGTTAACAAACATGTTGACGTGCGTCGTTTCACGTTGAGCACACAAGAAGCGTATCTTTTAACATGCATCGATGGCGTCATAGGAGTGCCCGAGTTGGCAGCGATGACGGGCTTAGGTATTTCGCCAGTGCAGACCATGCTTCAGCGCTTTGAACAACTCGGACTTATTAAATGGACTCACGCTGCGAGTGCCGTTCCGATGACGCCAAATGAGGCAGTGATACAGCGTCCTAGAGCGTCGCACGTTCCAGATGATGAAGTGGAGATTGATGAAGCACGCCGTGGGCAGATTGAAACCATGTTAACTCGCCTTGAGACGGATAACTACTACGTGCTGTTAGGGGTCAAGCTCAATGCAGATAAAGACGAGATTCGTAAAGCCTATTTTTCATTATCCAAGCTTTATCATCCAGATTCCATGTATGGCAAAAAGATTGGCGCTTATCGTGGAAAGATGGAAAAAATCTTTGCCCAGCTCAGTGAAGCCTATGAAATTTTAGGAAAACACGCGAGTCGTACGGAATACGATCAATACCTAAAATCTCAAGCCAATACGCATGTGACAGAGGAACTTTTTAGCACTGAAGTCGAGGCAGATACCCCAACCGAATCTTCTCCGGTTTCGCCCATAGCGTCTGCAGTGCCTTCGGATACACGATCTTCAGAGGCTTCCCATACCGAAAGGTTTCGGCAGGTCGCTGCAAAACGTTTACTAAAAACCATGGGTCGTTCTTTGCCGCCTGCGGCTCCGACACATGGCTCAACGACACGCCAAGCTCAGGCCAAGCAGCTTGCAAGAGAAGTCTTGTCATTGCGAAAGGGGGGCTCGGCGGTGCGATCGGGCATAGGAAAAGCCACCCATTTTCTAAGGGCGGCAAAAGATGCAGAGCAGGGGGGCGATTTGCCTGCAGCAATGAACGCATTGCGTTTAGCGAAGGGACTGGCACCTAAGAATCCAGACATTGCTACAGAATATGTGCGTGTGCGACAACTTGTGGCTGAGAAACTGCTTGGCGATTATGTTGTGCAGGCTCGCTACGAAGAACGCCGCAAAAAATGGGGGCCGGCTGCGGATTCCTGGGCCAAAGTTGCCGATATGAAACCGGAAGACGCTCCCAGTCACCGGTATGTTGCCATGGCCCTGCTTGAAGGTCAGGGTGATATGCGCAGGGCTCAAAAGTATGCCAAACGTGCCGTAGAGCTTGATCCTGAAAATCCTGAAAATCGTAC
Source organism: uncultured Polyangiales bacterium (assembly GCA_964640175.1). Lineage (GTDB taxonomy): Bacteria > Myxococcota_A > Polyangia > Polyangiales > JACKDX01. The sequence goes on from CAZXFW010000017.1 coordinate 15,790, forward strand.
AATTTTGGCGAAAGTGTTCATGGAACAAGGGCTCAAGCGTAATGCACAGCGGGAGCTTGAGGAGGGCCTGAGCCTTTCGCCTCATGATGCGACGATCAAGGAGCTTCTCAAACAAGTTAAACAAGGGGCGCCCACTCAATAGCGGTACGAATGTGAATATGATATGTCCGGGCAGGAACACGTATGGAAAAAGTGATAGGCATTGACCTTGGCACCACGAACTCATGTGTGGCCATTGTGGAAAACAAAGTTCCTACCGTCATCCAGAACCGGGGTGGCTATAAAACCACACCTTCGATGGTGGCCATCACTGAGGCAGGCAAACGCCTTGTAGGCCACATTGCAAAGCGTCAGGCGGTGACCAATGCCGAAAACACCGTCTATGCCGCCAAGCGTTTGATTGGCCGTAAATGGGACAGTCCTCAGGTACAAAGTGCCGCTGCCGCGTGTGCTTACCGTATTGTCGAAGGGCCCCACGGCGATGCCCGTATTGCGCTGCGGGATAAAGTATACAGCATCCCCGAAGTAAGTGCGATGATATTGCAGGAAATGCGGCTAATTGCGGAAGAATACATTGGTGAAGAAATCAAAAAAGCAGTCGTGACTGTTCCTGCGTATTTCAATGATAGCCAACGTCAAGCAACCAAAGATGCGGGCACCATTGCCGGCCTCGACGTCATTCGCATTGTGAATGAGCCTACGGCAGCTGCGCTGGCGTATGGCTTTAACAAATCGGTTAATCAAACCATAGCGGTGTTTGATCTTGGAGGAGGGACGTTCGATATTTCCATCCTGGAGATCAGTGGTTCCGAAGTGTTCAAGGTCGTCAGTACGGCAGGCGACACGTTTTTGGGTGGAGAGGACTTCGACATCCGAATTATGAATTGGCTTGTGGATGAGTTCCAGGCTGAGCATGGGATCAACCTGCGGGACGACAGGATGGCCTTGCAGAGGCTTAAAGACGCTTCTGAAAAGGCAAAATGCGAGCTTTCCGATGTAGAAGAGACGGAGATCAATCTTCCGTTTGTAATTTCAAACGCGAACAACGAGGCGTTGCATTTGCAGCACGCGCTGAGTCGTACGCAACTCAACGGCATGTGTGAAGATTTGGTGCTTCGCACCATCGAAATTTGCCGGGTGACATTGAAAGAATCTGGCCTTTCTACCAAGGACATCGACGAAGTCATCTTAGTTGGCGGCATGACACGGATGCCTCGCCTTCAAGATGCTGTGGCTGAGTTTTTTGAACGGCAGCCGAGTCGAGGTGTCCATCCCGATGAAGTGGTGGCTCTTGGGGCCGCCATTCAGGGCGATTCATTATTGGGTGAGCAAAAAGACATGATTTTGCTCGATGTAACGCCGCACACCCTTGGTATCATGGTGGTGGGTGGGTATTTTGAGGAATTAATCCCGCAAAACACCACCATCCCCACGATGCGCTCTAAGGTGTTTACAACCGTTCGCGACAGTCAAACTGCTGTCAAAATCTTAGTGATGCAAGGTGAATCCAAGCGAGCGGAAGATAACGAGCTTTTGGGCGAGTTTGTGCTTACCGGACTGCGAAGGGCGCCAGCAGGCCAAGTGGAGATAGATGTCTCATTTGAAATTAATGCGGATGGCATTGTAAACGTCAATGCAAAAGACCTTGAAACAGGGGCCGCTCAATCCATCACGGTGACTTCGACCAGTGGGTTGACCTTGGAAGAGATTTCGTCCATGGCGGTCAAGGCAGAAGACTTTGCGGTGGCGAGACGGTCTGATGACGTCATGGAAGCTGTGAAGCAAGAAGCAGAAACGATCGTTGCAGAAATAGAGCAGCTTTTCCCAGAGGTGGAGCAGGTGGTGGCTGAAAGCGAATTTGGCCGAGATGCCATTGAAAAAGCTCGAGCTGTGGTAGAACGGGTTCAGGGTTTGATTGAGCGCGGAGATGCGGAGGGGCTACAAGAGCAATTGGATGCATTAAAACGCACGCGTCGCATGTTTCGTGGTGTGGTTGGAAAAACTTAGGAAAGTATCGTTATGAATAAGGCAGTGACCCATGAAAAAATTGTCGTGGCTTATAGTGGAGGCCTCGATACATCAATTATTTTAACGTGGCTCAAAGAAACGTATGGCGCTGAGGTCATCGCGTATTGTGCTGAAGTGGGACAGGCGGAGGACTTGGATCGCGTGCGCGAAAAAGCATTAGCGACAGGTGCAAGCCACTGTGAAATTAAAGATTTGCGAGACGAGTTCGTCAAAGATTATTGCTTTCCCATGCTTCGTGCCAATGCGGTATACGAAGGAGAATACCTTCTGGGGACTTCCATTGCGCGGCCTGTGATTGCCAAGGCTCAGGTGGAGGTCGCTCACAAGTTCGGTGCAACGGCCATCGCCCATGGTGCTACAGGTAAGGGTAACGATCAGGTGCGTTTTGAGCTTTCTGCATTGAGTATAGACCCTCACATCCGTATCATTGCGCCATGGCGTGAGTGGCAGTTAAGGTCGCGTACAGACTGCATCGAATACGCGAAGGCAAATAACATTCCCATTCCAGTCACTCCAGAAAAGCCCTATTCCACCGATCGCAACCTCTTTCATATTAGTTACGAAGGAGGTGTGTTGGAAGATCCCTGGAATGAACCTGATCCAAGCATGTTTGCTTGGACGACAGACCCACGTCAGGCGCCCGACAAAGCACAGGATATCGTGATTCGGTATCAGCAAGGAGATCCTGTGGCTGTGAATGGCGAGAACATGTCTCCCCGTCAGCTCCTACAAAAAGTTAATGAGCTCGCAGCGCCTCACGGCATTGGGCGCGCAGACATCGTTGAAAGTCGGTTTGTGGGTATGAAGTCTCGGGGGGTGTATGAGACTCCCGGTGGGACGGTGTTGCATAAAGCGCATCGTGCGATGGAATCCATTACCATGGATCGCGAGGTGATGCGGCTTCGAGATCAAATGGTGCCTGAATACGCTGCCATGGTTTACCGTGGATTTTGGTTTGCGCCTGAACGCACGTTGTTGCAGTCTATGATGGATGAAGCGCAACAAGACGTTACAGGAGAGGTTCGGGTGAGGTTGTATAAGGGAAGCGTGAGTGTGCTTGGCCGTAAGGCAGAGCGTTCACTGTATAACCCTGAGTACGCCACGTTTGAAGCGGACGATGTCTATAATCAGGCGGACGCCACTGGGTTTATTCGATTAAATGCTTTGCGGTTACGCTTACGTTCATTGCGACGTTAGTTTGCAAGGGTGTTCATAGGGCGCTAACATGTTGGTTTCTGCTAGGGAAAGCGTTTAAGGATCGAAAAAAGGATTGGAAGGTCCAACTACACAGATTGTTGTTCTCGTTAGTATGTGGTTAGCCGCATCTGGATTTGCGGCTTTAAATAATACGCTAGCGAATGTGGGAGAAGGTCGGCTCAAGGCATTACTTGACGACGATGTATTGAAGCCCACGGCTGCGCGTTTGTTACGCGATCGGTCTATCATGCATGTACGCCTGATAGTCGGACGTGTGCTGTCGTTGGGTGTCGCAGCGATTGCGTTGGTGCGATTGTTGCAAATTCATGTGTCAGGACTTTGGTTATGGGTAGTGGCTCCTGCAATGTTGGCAATTGTCGATGGGGGATTAAATGCGCTTTTTTCACGAGCGCTTCGGCCGATCCTTATCACCCATGCCATTGAGGTCTTTCGGTGGATTCGGCCTGTGGAATGGGGTTTGGCCCCGGTAGTTGCACCTGTATTGCTAGTCAAACGCACCGTGGATCGCTTGATTTCTCGTGAGCGCGTGGATTTAGTGGACAACGTTACTGAATTTGATGTGGAGCGCATGATTAACCGGGGTGAACAAAGCGGGACACTCTCCGAGCTTCATGCCGAGATGTTGCGTAGCGTCCTGGAGTTTCAGGACACAGTCACGCGTGAGGTGATGGTTCCTCGGACGCATGTCGTTGCGTTGGACGTACACACCTCTGTGCAGAAAGCGCTGGAACTCGTAGTAGACAAGGGACATAGCCGCTATCCGGTGTTTCGCGATACCGTCGATCACATCGAAGGGCTGCTTTATGCGAAAGATTTATTTAAGTTTTTTAAAGACGACGCTTCATCAGATAAAGACATTTCAGCATTGGTGAGGCGGCCGGCGTATTACGTTCCCGAGAGCAAGAAAGTGAGCTCGTTGTTACGTGAGATGCAGGTTCGACGCTTTCATATGGCCGTGGTGATTGACGAGTTTGGAGGTACTGCGGGCATCGTAACCTTGGAAGACATCATTGAAGAAATCGTAGGCGAGATACGAGACGAACATGACAAAGAAGATGTCCCTGTGAAAATGCTTCGACCTGGGGTTTATACGGCAAAAGCTTCTGTTTCTATTTACGATCTCGAAGATATCCTGGACGTAGAAATTCCAAAGTCTAACGGCGATTACGACTCATTGGGAGGGATGATCACCGAAGTGGCAGGGCGTGTGCCAAAGATTGGCGAATCCGTTGAAATTGGCGGGTTGAAACTGACCATTCGGGAGGCAGACAAAAAACACGTCGTACGTGTAGAAATTCGTAAGTCAGTGCCGCAGTCTGCTTCCCTAAGTTAGTGCGGAGACTACGAACCTCATTGTGAGTACACGATTGGATGTCAGTAAGGAACCCAGAGCTGTTCGACATCCGTACCAGATGACTTGGGAATCATGACTGTAAGGTGTGCCAGACGGCCTTCAGGCGCTTGGCCTACAGAGCCGACATTGATAACTTGGACATTGTCGACAAACCGTTGGAAGGGTACGTGAGATGCGCCACATACGATAATGTCCGCAGGGTCATCATTGACTAATCGAAGCACTTCTTCGTCTTCCAAGTCTATGGAAATTTCTTCAAACGGATCGAGAGGTGAGCCGTGGACAAGCAAAAGTTCGCTGCCATCTACCAGTGGAAACCGAAGAGATAGTGGCAGTCGTTTTAGTCTCAAAATCACAAGGTCACCCAGTGCGTGCTTGGTATGATGGAAACGATCCAACGCAGCACGCTCCTGCTCATTGTGAGGCTTTGTCGTTTCAGTGCAGAGTTCGTACAATGCTTTGTCGCTAGGGCCTTGAACACATTGCGCATGGATTTCTTGCAGGGCTTGCCAGACTTCTCCGGGATGCTCTCCTCCGTAAAGAAGATCGCCTGCTACCAGAATGTCTGTGATGGCACGTTGAGCAATTTCATTAAGTACAGCGCGAAATGCATCCATATTGCCATGAATGTCAGAGATGCAAGCGAAAGGGCGATTGAGCATCATGCTGCGAGGGGTAGACCTTTTGGAAGGCTTAGTCCACTATGCGCGCGATGTTGCTTGAAAACAGTGTTTTTGATCCAATCACGGGCCAGGGCATGTTTGGGTTCGCCATGGAGTCAGCCACATGGGTCAATCTGGCATATCACGCCGTGCAAGCAAATGACTTGACTTTGGCAGAGCGTTATCTCGAGAAGGCATTTCAGATAACGCCAACAAGTCCGCAGGCGCACTTGTTAGCAGGCATTGTGTATGACTTACGTGGGGATACGCGTGATTCACGCAAACACTGGCAACAGTATTTGACGCTTGATCCCAGCGGCCCACTTTAAGAACGCACAGATAGCTTGCGGGTGATTAGAGATCTTTATCTTCGATGTCGATGTCAACGTTGTCGTTGTCATCTTCTGGTTTTTCTACTTCGTCTTCTGCAGGTAAAGGAGGCGGAATACTCGGCTGCTGGCTTATCAACGCGTCCGCATCGTGCGCAGGCATGCTATTCATAGACGCCTCTTCAATGACTTCGTTTCGTTCATCGACGTCTTGCCAGATCTCATCTTCTGTGGGGCGTTCGACCTTTGTCAAACGTTCCAAATGTTCCAGGGTGTCACGATCATCTGGGCGGATTTGCAAGGCTTTTTGGAGTGCTTCAATTGCCTCAAAGCGGTTACGAAGCTCGTCTTCCCACACCCGTGCTATCTCACGGTAGAGCGCAAACCGTTCATCGGGGATTTCAGTGCGATCCAAAGCTCTACCCAACGCAACCAAAAGTTCGTTAAATTTGGCAGTCCGGCGCAAACAGCGATGAAGACGTTCGGCAATGTCTTTGTCGTGGCGAAGTAGTAACAGCTGCTGATAGCTTTGCGCAGCCTCTTCATAACGTTCTAGCGTTTCTTCTAGCAGCTTACCGCGGTGTTCAAGCAGCGTTGCTGCGGTCAGCGCATCCATCGCATCGTCGGCAAGCCCTTCAAGTAGAGTCGCAAGTTCAGGAAGCATGTTCTCTTCGGTGCACAGTTGCATTAATGAGTCGAGAACTTCCGGATTTCCTGGATCCACGGTGGCTGCGGTTTTCAAAGCCTCAAGCGCTTGGGTTTTGCGGTGAGCTTTCTGTGATAAGTAGCGTGCAATATGTATCAGCGCATGGGGCGTTGCTTCTGTGCGGCCCTGGCTATAAAGCTGGGTGTAGCTGTCGATCAACGTGTTGCGAGCATCTGCCTTGGCTTCACCAAGGTCCGTTTCTGCCTTCGCGAATGCTTCATCCATTTCATCCGCAAGGTCTTCGACTTCCTTGGCAAGTTCTGGCTCCTGAACTGCAATCTGCGCGGCTTGACTCAGGTATTGCAGGGCGCGTTTGGGATTGGCTAAATCCCACGCGCAGGTTCGAACGGAACGAATCAGCGCATCGACCATCGCGCGTGGATTGTCTGCGCGAGTTCTGAGACGATCGTAAATAACCAATAATTCTTCTGCACGCTCGTTGGCACGGGCGAGGGTTTCAATGCGAGCGATAAGTTCTGGGTCCTCGGGCTTAAGTGCGGTAGCGCGTAACAATCGATCCAAGGCTGTCGATGCATCCTTGGCTTTGTCTTCAAGGATTGCAGCATGGCGAAATAGCAACGAGACCTTGTGATCGGGGTCATCGGTGTTACGCAGCAACGTGTCGTAAACCTGTTCCAGACGTCGCCAGGCTTCGTTATCAATTGCCAATCGGTCCACTTCGTCCAAGTAAGTCTCATTGGATAAATTGGTGGCCAGTGCCCGTAACATGGCTTCAAGCGCTTCTGCTTTTTCAGTGGTGTAGGTCTCGTAGATCTCAGCGGCGGTTTTCCAATAGGTTCCCTGTTTCTCGGTGTCTTCTTCAGCTTGTTGAGCAAGTTCCACATAGACTGACGCAAGCTGCATGCCACGGTCGGTTGCTTTAGCTAGCTCAGACAAGGCTTTGGCTGCTTCTGGATTATCTTTGGGTATCAATGGAAGTAGCCTTTGCCAAGCTCCGTCGGTGTCTTGAAGCGTGTCGTAGGCGAGGTGTGCAGCTTCAATCGCAAAGCCTTGCCGTAAACTCTCGTCGGGCTCAAGGCGAGTCAATGCATCTAACGATGCGAGAAGTTCTTGACTCCGGTCGGTACCACGGAGCTTACTGACAAGTTGGCGATGAGGCTCTGGGTCTTGGGGATCGGCTTCTGACCAGCGCACCAGGGCGCGCTCGGCATCCTCTTGCTGATTGAGCGGGCCATCGTAAAGTTCAACAAGTTGCTTAGCCAGTTTAATTTGTTTTTGGGAATTTTCGGTAAGAGCAAGTTTGCGTTCCAATGCGTCGGCGAGGTGTGCGTGGTTTTGTTCTTTGGCGGTCAATTCAATAAGAAGATCCAAGGCAGGAACGAAGCGGTCATCGTGATCCTGCACAATGGTCCGGAGCACACGGATTGCATCGGAGGGTTGATTAAGATGTTTGTTTAACACTTCGGCTTGAGCATACAAAAGGGTACGCTTTTCAGAGCTGTCTTCTGCAATTGCTGCAAGCTGCTCAAGGGTCGTGTTGAGTTTGTCGTATTCGTTATGCTGTTCATAGTGCGCACGAAGGGCCTTTAGGGCTTCAACGTCAGGCTGAATCTCAATCAACTTATTCCAGACTTCCACGGCAGCATCTGGATTTTGCAGGCTTTCAGCGAATGTACGTGCAACGCGTCGATAAAGCTCTACTTTTGAAGAGGGATCTGTTTCAAGTTCGGCGCGTCTTCGCAGATAAACCACTAAATCCTGATGCCGGGATGTACGCTCGAACAGGTTACAAAGGGCATCGAGAGTAGCGCTATCGGTAGGATTGAGCTCTACAGCTTGGCGATAATAGCCTGCTGCTTTTTCCAGATCTTCAAGTTCACGATCTGCAATATTGCCCATCCGGATATAGATCTCACTGCGCTCTTTGGTATCGACAAGCTCGGCATGGTACCCTAGGGTTTCGAGAAGTTTGTCATAGCGTTTGGCGCGTGCATCGATACGTTCAAGTCCTTGAATCGCTTCAAGGTGGTCGGGATTTTCTTCAAGCAGAGTGCGATAAATTCCAAGTGCTTGGTCGTCGTCACCCATGCGCTCTTCAAGGACATGGGCCAAGGTTCGCAGCACGTAGGCACGGTCTCGCGTGCTTTCGCTCGTTTCAAGTTGCTGGTGCAAGAGCGGAATGGCTTCTGGATACCTGCCTTGTTCGATTAAAAGTTCTGAAAGTTCAGCAGTGGATTCTGGAATATCGGCTGAAAGAGCCTGGACCTTGAAAAGATAATCAATGGCAGCATTCGGATCCTTGCGCTTGTCGCGATGAATGTGCGCAATGGCATGGAATGTACGCGCTTGCTCTTTTGGAACGGTATGGGCGAGTGCAGAACGCTCTAAGACCTGGATGAGATCATCCCATCGATTCGCATCTCGGAGTAAGCGTTCAAGCGAATCGCGAGCTTCTTGATTGGTCGGATCGAGGCTCGCCACGGCTCGCCACGCTCCAATGGCGCCATCGGTATCGGATAGGTGTTCTTCGCTAATACGAGCAGCTTGTCGCAGCCGGTGTTGTTTGGCTTCGACAGAGAGCCCTGGAACACGTGCGGCTGCCAAGGATAGATCGCGAAGCTCGTTCCAACGGCTCGTGCCTTGGAATACGTCTTCCAGGAAACCAAGCATTTCAGCATCCGCAGGCGCAATCGCAAGTGCCTGCTCTGCATAGGCAATGGCCTCGTCGCGTCGATCGTTGCTTGTGAGAACGTGTACCATTTCACGTAAACGATCAATACGCTGTTCTGGTGGTAGCGCTTGAATCAGTATGGTTAGTGCCCGTTCGACTCCGCTGGGGTTATCCAGGCTCTGGTATAATCCAACAAGCACTTGTGCAGCCCATGGATCGGACAGATCCAAAAGGGGTTCCAAGCAAACAACAGCATCCTGTGTTTGTCCTGCGTTGGCGTAGGCATGCCCTAACTTTTGACGCACAGGTACAGCAGTCTCATCTTCCGGTGATGTTTCTAAAAAAGCCACCCAACGTTCAGGCATGAGTTGTTCGTAGGAACCTAGCTCTGACGTTAACGACTCAAGCAATTGCAACGCATTGGCATGTCCGGGATTGGCATCCAGAGCAGCCTGCGCATAAGCCAACGCGTGCTGCAAGAAATTACGCTGAAACAATTGAGCGTCCGGGTTGGGCCCTTGCTCGTCGCTGAGCGTTTGAAGCTCTTTTAACGTCAGTTGAGCGACTTGATAGAGCAAGTCCGCTGCTTTTTTCTTTTGGGTGCTAGCGCTAGTGGGAGTTTTGCTTTGAGCCGCATCTTGCAAAAGCAGCCCTGCAAGCTCGTAGAGGATATTGACATCAGATGCAGCAAGCTCAGCGGCTTGTGTCAGTGCTGCAATGGCGCCTTTCTGGTCGTTGAGATGCATGTGCCGGATCCCTGCAAGCTCGCGTAATAACGCAGCTTTGCGTGCGGGATCCTGCTCTGCGTGCACTTCTTGTTCGCAGAGCGTGGCTGCCATGCGCCAGTTGCCTTCGTTTCGATAAAGCTCACGGGCTGCATAGATGGCAGCCACCATAGAGCTGTCGATTTCGAAGGCTTTGCGATAATGGTAAACAGCGCGATCGGTGCGGGAAAACCGATGCCGCCATAGTTCTGCGAGTCGGAAGTGCAGCATGGCCAAGGCGGGTGTGGTTTCGTTCTGTTTTGACAGAAGCTGAATGCGTTGTTGGATCAGTCGAACGAGACGGTCGTAGTCCTTGGCTTGTTCGACGAGGGCTTCAAGTTGGTCTGAGGCTTCCGCATGGGTAGGGCTGCGTTGCAACGCACGCTCTAGCAACGAAAACCCACGCAGGGGATCGGCCAAGCCTTGTGCATACTTTGAGGCTTCGACAAATGCATCGGCGGCGGCATTGCTGTCGGGGTTTTGGGAGGCCCATCCTTCCAGCAAATTCGCTAAGGACGCATAGTCTGCCATGCGATGGTAATGCTTACGCAAGGTTGAGAAAGCTTCCCGATCGCTGGGATCGCGCCTAAGCCGGGTAATGAGCTCCTCGACTGTCACTGACATAATTCGGCCTGAACCCTACCATGATAGCCATGGTTTCGGAGGATTTTAGTGATTCTTCTACTAAATTGACTTCATTAACTTAGGCGCACAAGGCGTAGAGCTGTCTGCCATGCGACATCATACACGCTGGACGCTGCGAGGCTCGTTGACAAAAAGGTGCCCCGCAAGGGGTTTTCGGGCTGCAAACCCTTTATCCAGGTCATGGTAGTGGGTGATTTTGCGTTCACCCATGTGCCAGCATAATAAGACATCATCCACGCCATCTCGAAGTGAGCGAAAGTCTACCAAGCCTTTTTCAACGTCTTTGACTTGTACCCCCATGGCATGGATGGCTTCGAGCTCCATGCGAATGCACGCATAGAGCGCTTGGGCGTGGGCTAGGAGAGGTGCCGCTGTTTCTGGGCATTCTACGGTTTCCGCGCTTGAAAGTAGCTCAGGAGTGACAGGC
>CAZXFW010000018.1:0-3717 GCA_964640175.1 uncultured Polyangiales bacterium
CCATCCGGAGGGTAAATCCAATCACATACCCTACCGTAAAGTCCACCAATAATTCCGCGCCCGTTCCGATCAAAAAGTGACTGAGGTCAAATCCGTCGTCGTAGGCGTTCCCAATATCGACAAATGCGGCTCCGTAGAGTCGATTGAGATAGAAGGGAAGTGTGGAGATACCCCATTGGCTACGGAAAATAAGAAAGCGGTATTCATTTTGAAGTAAATGGTACTGTGATCCAATGCGATAAAATTGTGGGTATCCTCGTAGTGTGACTCCGCCCAGGCTGGTTCCGTCAATAAGAGAGTCGAGCAGAGCTTGCTTCGGGAAGCCACCAACTCCGAAAACGCTACGGCCTGCAATGTCACCGCTACTGATTCCACCTCCGTAACGTGTTGCAAGGACGTGTTGAGATAGCCATGGCATGGTCACATACTGAGTGTACGCCCAACTAAGGCTTGCGGCTTCGAACTGACTACCAATTGTAGGATCAGCGACGCTTACTGCAAACCCGAATGCTCTGCCTCGAGAAGGGCTGATATTATAAGCGTAGCGCTCGACGTTGGAATAGTTCCACGCCAGAGTTAGTCTTGAGACAAGTCCTGTAGGCGGCAATAGGGGAGGAGGAGCGTTGGGGTCAATGTGGAACTCGAAAGGTTCAGCGCTGCCAATGTCGGCAAAAGTTTGTGTCAGTGAAAGTGATTCTGTGTAAAAGTTATGTGGAAAAACATAGGACAATGTTAAATCCACGCCTAAACGGCTTTGGATCCAGTCTTGAGGTTCTCCTGCAATTTGAAGGCCACTTCCGGGATTAACATAACGAAATACGCCAACGTGGGGTTGCAAAGGCGAACGTTGATAATGGTATCGAAGGTCAAACGAGGGTTGACCATTGTCAAGGCTAATCCCGATGCGACCTGCATAGGCATGCCATTCTGCGGCATCGGAGCCATTGAAATTGATTCCAATTTGTTGTCCACCAAACCCATCAGGCTCCAAGTCAAGTGTGTAAGCCCGTGGTAAGATGGTACCAAGAGGCGAATAAGGTCGAGAGAGTGTAGTTAACGTGTGTGATGCGTCACTGGGCGGTGGGCGTGTATCGACGTAAGCGTGTGCATCGCGAAATTGTTGGTAGTTAAGATCCAGGCGGAAAAGGTCAAATCCAAAACTCGTATATCCGACGTAGACGAGCGATTTTCCATCAGGCGATACCACCGGTTGGTAGGCACCGCTGATGACGTTCGTGACTTGGTGTAGCTCACCTGTGTGGATATTGAATGCGTAGATATTGGCAATACCCGTTCTATCCGAAGAGAAGAAAAGCATGCCGCCATCGGGTGACCATGAGGGCCCTGTATCCAGGGCGCGGTCATGAGTAATTCGCACGGTCTTTAACGATGCCATGTCCAGGAGCCAAATATCGCGAAATCCACCTTGGCTCCATTGGCTATAGGCGATGTATTTCCCGTCGGGTGACCAACGAGGAGTATAAATAAGTTCAGAAGGTCGGGATCGTATTAAGAGTTTGCGTGTTCCATCGACGTCACTTAGTTCGGCCACCGCGAGATGAGCGGTGCCAGTACGGTTGATTACAAAGGCTACCTTACGACCGTCTGGGGATATGTCTGGCTCTCGGGCGCGTAGGCCGTGCGTTAACCGTTGGGTACGCTGTTTATGCCGATCGTATTCAAACAAATCATGAAATCGATAGATGTCACGATATACTTCTGTGGCACTAAACACTACGGTGTTTTGGTTGGGATGGGGGCTGGGGGTAGCACTTCCTGCGATACGTAAAACGATATTTTGCCGAGTAGGATGATAAATTTGCACTTCATGCAAGTGGCTTCTCATCTGATTGTCGGATACGTGATAGAGAACTTTATTGTCGGATATGAACCTAGGAGCCCCAACGTTTTCTCCGTGTCGAGTGATGCGCTGGCCAGTAACCAGCTTTTCAGCTACGAGTGCGTTTTTTTGTGACGTGTAACGTTTGCGCAAGTTTTCTAGAAATTGTCTGTACAACTCGTCAAAACTGTATCCTGTGGCTCGGAGGCATGCACGATTAAGGCCATAGGGGATGAGCTGGCTTCCGTAGTATCGAGTGATACTTTGGATAGCCTTAAGTCCAAAACGCTCGCGGATGTATTGTACGAACCGTGACCCATATAAATACCAGACATTTCCGTGTGGCCAACGATCTACGCTGTTTGAAACTTGATCCAATCGGAGCAGTCGGTTTTCGAGGGCGTCCATGCGTAGGAACATGTCAAACATGCTCGAACGCATGCGGCCGCCTGCCGTGTGTTCGGATTCTTGTTGTACTGCTAATCCTTCAATGAACCATCGAGGTTGGGCATTGTTAGGTGCAAACACTTTACCTAAAATTACGTTCAGTAACGCTGGAAGGCCTCCAATTTGATCCAAGTGCACAATATGCGTGTCTTCGTGGGTAATGAGTTCGGTCAACCAGTCATCGTAATCACTCAGAGGTGAGAGATCGTCGGGCGCTGTGGCATAAATACGGATAACATTGTAGGGCAGGACGGTAGCGGAGCCATTGGCATCATCGGTAGGGTCTGAGAGAACGATGTGAGTGCGCTCTTTCGGCTGATGCCCAATCACCTCTGTGAGGATCCCGTATGCGTGCTCGGCAACGATAGCTGCCCGTCTTGCAAGCAATCCGAGAGGCTCGTAGTAGTGGATCGCAAAGTGCCGTGTTTCAATGGTGTGCCATTTCAAGTTGGGATCACGGATAATTTGAGCAGTTCCTGATGAGGGAATAATAGATAAGTATCCAATAACAATAAGGAAAATTGGAATTGCCCCGCTCAGTTTCGAAGGACGTTTCCCAGGGGGAGTCCACACACGGCCAGAGGACGTCATGCTTTCCCGACATGAGCACCGAATGTGAGGCGAGATTTTTGCGGTGGCCACGATCAAAAGCTTCAAGAAGAGATTACGCTCTTGACCCACTCTCAGCCAACTTCTAACCTTAACAAAAAATTGGTCTTAACACCCACTTTGCTTGAGTCTTTAAGAAACCATGGCCAAGAAGCCACGTAAGAATTACGCGCTCCGATTCATTTCCGGCAAATATCAGGGCGGGGAACTGCTGTTGCCTCGCGATCGTGAGATCGTGATGGGGCGATCCAGCGAGCTGGATATGGTGCTTGTTGAAGACATGGTTTCCCGCCGTCATGCCAAGCTGTCCATGGAGGGCGATGACATTTACATTCAAGATCTAGGCTCTACGAATGGCACATTTGTTAATGGCGAAAAAATCAAAAAATCCAAATTAAACGAAGGCGATCGCATTCTCGTAGGCACGAGTATTATTAAATTGGTCGATCTGGGCGATGTTGCTGCGAATTCGGTCAATGCGCCAGGTAACCGAGGGGTTCCTGACGGCAAAGCAACTTCACCTGTTCGTACGACTACCATGTCAGGTTCCATCGAAGAGGTGCCGCTTCCTGACTTGTTGCAACTGTTTTCTACGTCGAAGAAAAGCGGTGTGCTTTCGATCCGTGTGGAGCGGGATGTGGGAAAGATTTACCTGGACAAAGGAAAAATTGTTTTTGCCTCGATCAACGAACGTAGTGAGATCCATCCACTTAAGGCTTTTTATAGGCTGCTTACATGGCGAAGTGGCACGTTTGAGCTAGAACCTGCAGAAGAACGGGAGTTTTTGGATCCTATTGATATGTCTACCGAAGGGCTTCTTA
>CAZXFW010000018.1:3817-11214 GCA_964640175.1 uncultured Polyangiales bacterium
GCAGAAGAACGGGAGTTTTTGGATCCTATTGATATGTCTACCGAAGGGCTTCTTATGGAAGGCATGCGTCAGCTTGATGAGCTAGCACGGCTTGAAGGCAGCATACCTGATTCACGTAGTGAGCTTTCACTCGTTCGTCCAATGCAAGCTCCGCTTGCGGCGCTTGTGCCAAAGGACCTTGATGTCTTACAGCTTGTTATCAATTTCCAAACTACTGAAAGTGTCCTCAATAACAGTCCGCTGACTGACTTAGACACTTATGAAGCATTGGCCAAGCTTATAAGCTCTGGTTACATACAAGCCTCATAAAGCGGACTGTTTGTGATTAAAGCGAGCTCTTTGGGGTATGCCCCGAAGTCAGTAGCCGTTCGATGAGCTGTGAGGAATAGCTATTAAGTTTGGTGAAGACCACGCCCACTCCAGAAGGGTTATCTTGCACTCTGACGACCTGACCTATGCCCTCAATAGTTTCAATGCCCTCTGCAACCACCGTGAAGCATAAGTTGACCTCAGTCCCTATGGCAGGTGGGTCGTCAGAACGAATGAATACACCCGTGCGTGAAATATTGGTCACGTATTCCTGCACAAAAGAGTCAAACGAAGGGAACTCCTTATTGATGGTAATACGGGGGTATTTCCGGCTTTGTAGAGACTGATTATCCATTCCAGATGCAGATGTACCTCAAGCGCCGGATAAATAAAACTGCTCTAGGTGATAGTCGGTATGAGGTTTGACGGTAATCTGTCGGGAGCAACGTTTGGAAACTTCCTCTATAATGGCTTTGGCTTCTCTTTGAAGCATATCGCATATAGCCGGATGGGCATTCACCACAATGGTGTATCCCGGCAGGGAATCTTTTTCTCTTCCCACTTGCCGGATGATTTCATTGCATATGGTGGTTTTGGAAAGCAGATTTCCCGTTCCGTCGCAATAAAAGCAGGGTTCATGAAGCGTGCGGCCGAGAGACTCGCGCGTTCGCTTTCGGGTCATTTCCACAAGACCCAGTTCACTGATACGAATGGTGGTGGTTTTGGCGCGATCACGCTTTAGGTATTTTGTGAGTGCGCGGTAGACTTTTTCACGGTGAGATGCACGTTCCATGTCGATAAAGTCAAGAACGATCAGTCCCCCAATGTTTCGAAAACGCAACTGGTATGCGATTTCTTTAACGGCCTCAAGATTGGTTTGAAGAATAGTTTCCTCAACATCTTTGCCTTTTCCTGTGAAACGGCCTGTGTTGACGTCGATGGCGGTCAGCGCTTCAGCTTGATCGATCACAAGATGGCCTCCGGACGGAAGCTGTACCTTCCTGGATAAGGCACGATGGACTTCTTCTTCGATACCGTACTCATCGAAGATTTGTTCTTTGCTTTTGTAAAGCTCCAGATCACCCACGCGTTCCGGCATGAATACGTGCATGAACTCAAGTAGCTTTTCATGGACTGCCGCGTTATCTACGACAAGGCGACCCACGTCTTCTGTAAACAGATCACGTGCTGCTCGTAAAACAATATCAAGGTCTCTGTACAAGAGTGCTGGGGCTTTAGTGACTTGCTCACGTGTTGTGGCCACTTCTTCCCACGTCTTGACCAAATAAGAGATATCCGCTTTGAGGCGTTTTTTTGTAAGCCCTGCTCCTAACGTCCTGACAATGATGCCACCTTTAGGTGGTTTGAGCGCATCGACGGACTCTCTGAGCCGTTGTCTTTCGAGGTCGTTGCCGATGCGTTTGGACACCCCTACATGATCTACCGTGGGGAGATACACCACATAGCGTCCCGGTAAAGAGATATGGCTGGTAACCCGGGCTCCTTTGGTACTGATCGGAGCTTTGGAAACCTGCACAACAATTTCCTGGCCTTCATTGAGTACATCTCGGATGGGTGTTCTTCGACTAATCCGCATACGAGACTTAGGACGAGAGGGGCTGGGGGGAGCCAAAGTCTCTGTGGCTGCATCGTCAGCAGTGGATGCTTCTGGGGCATCGATGTTTTCGAAATCCTTTTCAGGGCTTAGATCCTCGACGTGTAAAAACGCTGCCCGGTCCAATCCGATGTCAATGAACGCGGCTTGCATGCCCGGTAAAACCCTCGTGACTTTGCCGAGGTAAACGTTGCCGACTGGACTACGCTCGTGTTCACGTTCGACGTACAGCTCAGCAAGAAACCCATCTTCAATGAGTGCAACACGCGTTTCGCCGATACCGACGTTGATGACTAAAGTATTTTGCGTTGCCATGGTGGAATCACCCAAGCATGAGCTCCGGAGCCATCGCTACAAGAGACGGGTTGTGTCGCCGAAAGGCTCAAAACCAACGCGTCTACCTGCTATCTACGGGGGGTGGTTGCTAAACGACCCCAAGCGATAGGCTCCGCGAGCGGCCCTTGCTAACCTTCAACACCTTCCAAGGCGGAAAGGTTAGGAAGCTCATCGAGGTTTGGCATCAGCACAATCTCGATTCGTCGGTTTTTTGCCCGAGACTCCGAACTGTCGTTGGGTGCAACAGGCTGGGTGTAAGCATAGCCTGCGGCTGAAACTCGTGCGCGATCCATGCCCTGCTCTACGAGAAAGTGTAACACGTTAACCGCACGGGCCGTAGAGAGCTCCCAGTTCGAGGGGAACTTGGGGCTGCGTATAGGGACATCGTCGGTATGGCCTGTGATTTGAAAATCGCGGTCATTGATGGACTTAAGAACGGCAGCCACCTGGCCTAATGTGTCTTTGCCCTGCTTCTTTAGCTCTGCCTTTCCAGAATCAAAAAGCACGCCTTCAGGAAGTTCTACCACCATGCGATTACGCACAATACGCACGCGTAATGCTCCAGAAGCGATCATCGAGCGAAAGCGCTTAAGCATCGTGCGGAAGGTTTCCAAACGGGCCTGAGCTTGCTTTTGAGCGGCGCTCAATTGAGCCCGTTCTTTTTCCAGATGTTCAACGTTTTGGCCGAGCTTTTTGAGACGCTCCACCATGGCCTGGTTTTGATCTTCAACTTCTTGTAAGCGCTGATCTAATGCGTTTTCTCGGCCACGCGCACTGTTCAACTGGTCTTCGAGTTCACTGATCCGAGCCTGCTTCGCCTGCATTTCCTCTTCGGAATAGCCACAGGCCATAAAAAGCAGACCACCAAGCACAGCAAACCCCACAAAAGCCATGCGGTTTTGCACGGCCACAACTTTGTCACTCAATCTGTAAGTCTTCATGCCTCCCCCTTTTGGGATGGTTGCGGTCAGCGCAGCTTCTGGCGCCTCTCTTCGCATGCTCTCGCTATTAGGCCGGGGACCGCGGGGCTGTCAACCCTATTTGGCCGGGCTCAATCGTTTTTAAACGCTACTTTTCCAAAGGTTTCGCATACATGTAATACCATATATAAATTGACTGTAATTTCAATGACTTATAAAATGAGTAACACCACTCACTGGTCAAATACCTCTAAGTTATATATAAATTATAGTTGTTTGAACTTGACACTTGGAGTGACATTACCATACGCTGCTTGTGTTGCCTCTGGACTCAGTCGGGCTTTGGAGTCTGGAGGATTTAAAAACGTAAACATTCCCGGCTCATAGGAGAATCCGCATGGCGAAACGAAAGACAAAGAAGAAGGCAAGCGGAAAGAAGGCCACACCTCGCAAGAAGAAGACGAGCACCCGCACGTCCAAGGCGAGAAAGACCACGAAGCGCAAGGCCACCAAGCGCAGCGCTGCCAAGAAGGGTACGACCAAGAAGCGTACCGCTAAGAAGCGTACCGCTAAGAAGCGCACTGCTAAGAAGCGCGGCTCAAAGGGCAAGAAGAAGGGCGGTCGAAAGAAGGCCTCTTCTGTGGTTATGCCGCCCGGCTTGGGTCCCATCTCTTCTCCATTCTAATAGAGAAGTTGGGCAGAAAAGCCGAGCTATGAAACCTGAACAGGCCGTCCAGTGTACCTGGACGGCCTGTTTTTTTTTGTCTGTGAATTGACGCTTTACTGGAAGTTGACCTAAAACTGTAGAAGATTATTACCACATTGCTTTGAAATGCTCGTATGTTGGAGCACGAAATTGGAGTTGTTTGCGGTGCATGTGATGCGTATGGCCCTATGGGTCAGAGCACTTGTGCTGCCTGTGGTCATCAACTGCAATTGAATGGTGATGTGTATGCAGCTACCCCACTCAATGTTCAGCAACCCGCAGGTTCCTTTCAACGGGTTTCCTCACAGCCCAAGGAGCAGGTTCTGATGGAGCAGGCGCGCTATTATGTGTGTAGCCAGTGTGCCACCTCCGTGCCTTCAGGCCATAAGTTTTGTGGCAATTGTGGGGCTCAGGTGCCCCCTGCGGTTCAAAAGCTTCAAACCAATTATTTTGGCGCCATGCAAACGCCTGGACGAGGCCGTCTGCTGGTGATTCGGGGTCAGGAAGGCACAGAGGGGATCAATTACATGCTCAATGCCGATTCGTACGGTATTGGCCGAAGCAAAGGCGAGATCCTGTTTCCGACGGATCCTTGGGTGAGCCAGGAGCATGCCAAGCTTTATTATGATGCCGCCGGGTTATGGATTTCCGATATGGCAAGCGTCAATGGTGTGTATGTGAGGATTCGAGAGTCAATGGCGCTTCAGGTCGGCGACAGTTTTGTCTGCGGTGAACAGGTGTTTCGTTTAGAAGCGGCTCCTCAGGAATCCATAGAACCGAGCCCCGACATGACGTACTTTTATGCATCGCCCAAGCGCTCCAGTGTGTTTCGTATTACGCAGGTATTGGAAGGCGGGCGCGATGGCATCGTGTTTTGTGCTCGTGGCAATCAAGTGCGTATTGGGCGAGAAGACAACGATCTGAATTTTCCAGAAGATGTGTTTATGTCTGGCAATCATGCAACATTGCAGATGGTTTCAGATGGAAGGTTTTCGCTGACAGACAATAACTCCAAAAACGGAACCTATCTGCGTATTCGGGACAAATATCCACTACAGCACGATGACTATGTGTTTATTGGTCATCATCTTCTGCGGGTTGAGTTAACTACCTGATTGTATGAGGAACTAACGTGATAGCGTGCCAACGATGCGGAAGAGAAAATCAGGAGCACTACAAGTTCTGTCTTGGGTGTGGGGCAGAGTTACCTAAGCCGGAGGGAGGGGGGCGTAAAGACTTTAAGCTTCCTACGCCTGCATCCATTAAGGCTCCCAGCATACAAAACACGGCGCATGGATCTCAAAGGCCAAGCAAAGCGGATCGCATTTCACTTCCTGTGCCAACAGAAGCAACCCTATCTTGTCCAAGTTGCGGATCTATGGTGCCGAGCAGCTTTCGGTTTTGTGGTGGATGTGGTCATCCCATGTCAGGGCAATTGGTATCGGATGGCAGCCAACCTCAAAACAGAGCTCCCATGGAGAGTACGTTTACGCCATTGCTTGTTTTGATTCTCGCTGATGGGACGGATGGAGCGAGCTTTGAGTTAAGCGAAGAGACCATGGTGGTCGGTCGCGATATGGGCCAGCTTTTTGCCAACGACTCATACTTATCGCCGCGTCATGCCACATTCACGCGCCAACGAGACGGGCTGGCTGTTACGGATGAAGCAAGTCTAAACGGCGTATACATACGGATTCCAGCCAATGTTCCGGTAGAACTTGAGGATGGAGCCATGTTCCGAATGGGACAAGAGATCATGCGAGTGCAATATTTTCCTGATACAGCCGAGGGCGGATCTGTGATGGGAAGTCCCTCCAAGGGGATTGTGGGCAGGATAATCACTGTCATAGGGCGTGACACCGGTGGCAATGCGTTTCCAATTTCTGCGAGTGGCCTTCATTTGGGTCGCGAACGCGGCGAAGTGTTATTTCCTGACGATGGGTATGTTTCCGGGCTTCATTGTCGCATTCATCACGAACGAGGAACACTCATGTTGACGGATGTGGGGAGTTCTAACGGGACCTATGTACGCATTCCGAGCAATAAACCGGTCGCATTGAATTCAGGTGACTTACTATTGCTGGGTCAGCAACTGTTTCGCGTACAGTTTTAGTCGTTTACGCGTGAGGTGCAATATTTCCAACGTAGTGCACCTGATACGCAGGAGCGATCTCATCATAGCTGAGCACGGTGAGATGATGGACTTCCGTGTGAAGCATATTCCATAACGGTCGACGGACATCGGCATGTGTCACGAGTATTAGGGTGTTTGGAGATTTGTGAGACGCCGCTATTACGTCTTTAAGGATTTGGTTTCGTAGATCGGGATCCATGCCAATTTTGGTTTGTACCGGGGATACAAGGAGTGATTCGCGAAGGGCATCTTCAATCATGGGATCAATGGTATGTATCGACAAAGAGGCATTGCGACTTAACGGTTCACACATGTAATCGCTTAACGCTAGGCGGGCTATCGAAAGCAAATCGTCATCGGTTTTATCCCGAGTGTTTTGAGTGGTAAACGCTTCAAGCACAAGTTCCAGTGTTTGGAGTCCGATGGCTTCTTCAGCAAGGGCCTTCATGATGAAGGTCAATGTGGCAAGCGATAAGCGGCTTGGGATAACTTGATTCACCAAGTGAGGCTGGCTTGAGCGCAAGGCATAGAGGCGTTCCTGTACTGTGTTCATTGTGATCCAGAGATGGGCATGCTGGTAGGTGCTTTGCTTGGTAGCGGCGAGTACGTCAGATACTCCTTGTGTGGCATGTGCCATCCTACGGGCTAGCCTACCCTTGACGAGTATCGTAACGCCGTGTTCGCTGAGTTTTGGATCTATCTCGATGGAAGGTGTGGGTAATTCGATGGCCATGGCGTCATTCAGCTGTTTCCGTTGTGCTTCAAGCCCCTCGTGCAGCGCGCGCAAGCCTGGGCCGGACGCACATAGCGCGTGTAGAGCTTGACCAAGGCGGATTTCAAAGTTTGGTAAAGTGACGGTGGGCGTGAAGGTATGTTCGCCAGGAATCTGAGTAGCTTCGCTGAAAGAGCCAGTCACATGTGTCGTTCTACGGCTGGCAATGAACAAAATGGCTGCAAGAACGATAAAAGGAAACGTGGGCAACCCTGGTACAAAGGCAAGGACTGCAAATAAACATGCGCCGGTAAACAAGGCTTTGGGATTGCCCAGCAACTGAGACACCATGTCTGATGCGAGTGATGAGCGTTCATGCTCAGAAGCGACGCGTGTCACGATCAAGGCAGAGGCCGTAGAGATAAGTAGCGCGGGAATCTGTGAAACAAGACCATCGCCAATCGTGAGTAGCCCGTACACCTTAACGCTTTTTTCAAGAGGGAAGCCTTTCATCAAGGTTCCAATGACCACGCCACCCACGATGTTGATGCCAATAATGATCATGTTGGCAATGGCGTCTCCTTTGACAAATTTCATGGCGCCATCCATGGCTCCGTAGAATTGGCTTTCCCTGTGCAATTCCTGCCGTTTGGCATGAGCTTGAT
>CAZXFW010000019.1:0-10243 GCA_964640175.1 uncultured Polyangiales bacterium
ACGCCAAAGACAAACCTCCGCTTTCTCCCGCCTTCTTCTGGACCGGCGTGGGCCTCACCGTCGCCACCGCCGCCGTAGGCACCTACTTCGGTATCAGGACGTTGAGCCTGAACAGCGAAGCAGAAGCGCTTGACCCTACCACCGCCGAAGGCAACGCGGCCCTAAGAGAAAAGAACGACGAGATTCAAAGCTCGGCGCTGCTTGCCGATATCTTCTTTGTCTCGGCGGGTGTGCTGGGTGTCGGCACCATTGTCAGTGCGTTTTTCACCGATTGGGAAGGTGACGATGACGAGACTGACGCATCGACGTCCAACACGTCCGAAGCCCGCAAGTCCTTGTTGAGTCAGATACGGTTCACCCCCTGGGTGAGCCCCAACGCCGCAGGCCTTACCCTAGGAGGCAAGCTGTGAGGCCAACGAGCAAGAGCGGCATCTTGGGTGTGTTCATGAGCGCGGCGCTTGGCCTGAGCTGCAGCTTGGTGGATTTGCGCCTCAATGCCGAAAGCGATTGCACTAGTCAACCGGCCACATTTTGCACACGCCTTAATGATTCGCAGCCCCCATCGGATGCGTGTCAAAGCTGGACATGCAACAAAGCCACCCGCTTTTGCGAGCTTGGCCCACGCGACCTCGATGCCGACGGCGCCATCGACCCTGATTGCGCTCCGTCCGGCTCTACCTTACCCCTTGACTGCGACGACAACGACCCCAAACGCTTTCCCAATAACCCCGAAGTCTGCGACTTCCTCGACAACGACTGCAATAGCCTCACCGACGAAAACGTCTACACCGTCTTCGACGAACTCACCAACGACCCCCAAAGCTTCATCCCAGATACGTGTCCGGACGGCGCCATCACTTGCACTGAAGGCGAGCAGCTCCCAGAGTCAGGAACAATTAGTAGTAATGGTCTAGCATTTGCTTCTAGACCCGAGCCAAATGACCCACAGGTTCTTAGTGCATTTATTAGACCTGTCGAAGAAACAGGACTGCTTGGAGCCACATTGTTCGATACCACAGAATGGCGGTTCCTTGCTTCGGCCGATATTGACCCAGTGTACCAGCCAAATCAAGTCAGCGATGACCCATCAACTCTATTTGGTGAATTTAACGCTACGGCGGTAGCCTTAACTCCTCTCAATGATTTCTTTGCTGTGGCCGCGACAGGGAAAATCACTAACAATGCCTTCCGTGCAGCGGATGGGATCGTAGATTTCAAAGCGCCTCCTAAAGCACACATCGAAAAGAGTCATACCACAAATGACGTAGATGTTGACTCGTTGCCGATAATCACTGGCATAGGTGAAAGGGCACTAGTTGCGAGCATGAGTGCAAGCGATCCACCCGTTACTCTGCAACTTGTCTACGTGGATTCATCCGGAACCGATTGTTCTATTGATGCGCCATGCTTAACCACTGGCAGCTCCGCTTCGATCG
Source organism: uncultured Polyangiales bacterium (assembly GCA_964640175.1). Lineage (GTDB taxonomy): Bacteria > Myxococcota_A > Polyangia > Polyangiales > JACKDX01. The sequence continues at coordinate 1,437 of CAZXFW010000019.1, forward strand.
GCACGCCCACCGTACAGGTTCCCGCGGTGGTTGGCATCGATGGGTTTGGCTGGCTGATTGCCGTCGTTCATGCTGGCAATGACAAAACCGGCTACCTTACCATACACCATGTTCAGGCTGATCAAGCAAATGCTTTAAGCAGTCCAACAGTCATGTTTAGCGAGAAACTTTCGGACACTGCGCTCTCCAATATAGTGCTAGCTAAAGGCTCAAGCAGTCAACTGGCGATAGGTTATACAAGTGGCGAGCGCGTTGAGGTGGCCTTATTGAACCTCGACACCTCAGCCAATCCATCTACCCTAAGCATTGAACACACGCTGGATCTAAGCTCGTTGCCAGGAACCGCCCATCATCTACCTAATGTGATCTGGCAACCGCTTCGCGATGAATGGATATTGGGCGTACTGGAAACTAGCGCTGACCCTGCACGGTTATTCGTGATGCGATTCACTCAAGACGCCGTGCTATTGGACGCTGCGGCGGTGCAAATTTTCGGATCGAGAAACCTCCAATCTGAGATAGGGTTTCATTTCAAGCCCATTGAAAACGGCCTAGTGATTCTTGGCTACCAGCTATCGGGAAGTGGCAGCCAAACCCGCGGCAACGTGATCGCCAGCAAATTCGGCTGTTCCACTAATATTGGTGATTAGGGACTGACAACCACAAATGGGATATAGACCGTCCATTTGGCTCCTGGTGGCGGTGTTGGGGTAGGCGTTGCAGTCGGGGTCGGTGTGAGTGAGGGCGTCGGAGTCATCGTCGGAGGAACCGTTGGCGACGGTGTCGGCGTGGGCGTTGGTGTGCTGGTGGGTGTGGGAGTTGGGGTAGGCGGTGTGGGGCGCGTAACATGAATTTGATTTGTAGCGTTGTTAAAAATAACTAAATTACCTTGTGAAGGCGGCCTTCGATACTCAAACGCCGCATTGAAATCAAGCAGTGTTCCTGTGCTGGCATCCGGTTGCATCTCAATACGTACCGGCTCCTGAAAAGGACCAGCAATTGACGGAACACAAAAAATCTCTTGCCAGCCATTGCCAACATCACTTATCGCACACTGACCCGGAACGGGGTAAATCGGAATAATCGCTCCCTGAATTGAACCGTCCATGATGCCGTGCACACGAAGACGCACGCCATCAACCAGTGCTCCTCCGAACCCGTTGATCCAATCCAGCCTTACCACAAACCGTTGGTCGTGGTTCACCCACCACTGGTGCGTGTCGGGCTGCAAGGGAATGTTTTCCGGGATGATGCCGGAGTTCACGTAGAAATCTCCCGAACCCGCCGACACCATGGGCGCATCGGCTGCAAAATCTTTGGCCCAGCCATCCCGCACCCCGCCGCGGTTTAATGCCTCCGGTGTGGTTATCCCCACGTCCACAAAAAATGGCGATGGCAAGCCATTGCCCCCAAACACCACATTGGGCATCGTAAAAAACACCTTGGGGTGGAGCTCGTCTTCATCGGAAAACGGATTTTGCGTATGGCACGTCCAGCCCCGTGCGTTGCCTTCCAACACATCGCAGTTTTTTAACTCCTCTGCGGTGTAAAACTCGCTGACATTCCCGCTGAGCGCATTCGAGACTGTCGCGCCTATCTGCGTGACCGGCTCTTCGGATTCAACCCAGTTAACCTCGACTGTTTCCGGCACATCTAACCCTAAAGAGGGAGAAGTGGGTCTGACTGCAACGACTTTACGTGCCGTATTATATAGTCCTACCGTCACATTCAACGGATTGGGGTTAGTTTGCCTATCGGCGCTGCCTGAAAACGTATCGCTGCCTTGCGCAGCGCACCCCATCATGGCTGCAACAAAGAGGCCCAGCGCTCCGAAATGCCTTACACAACACAATCGTATGGATGACATGGTGGCTACCTTATCCTAGTATACTCTACAAAAGAGCATGTGCACTCACCTGTAGGCCCCATTGTACGGCTGTCAAATTCCCCGCGCAACCCCCGGCTAACCCATTAGCCACTTAATACAACTCCCGCCCCTTGTGACTTTCTGAAAATGCCGAGAAAATTCAGCCACTTAGCAACAGAGTCAACATCGATACTATCACACGGTACATGCGCTAGCTGCCTCCGCAGTAGGTGTTGCAAGCTGCAAAACCTGGACACTCAGGAGCACCGCTGCACCCGTAGGTGCATTGATTTGTGTTGAAGTTGACAGTTTCACAGGTCGCATCCATGAGGCCGGGTACTCCGCAATCGTCTGCTTCGGTGGCTTCGGTGCATTGCTCCTCAGAAAAATCGTTGTCCAAGAGCTGACGCACGGCCGTACATGTGGTGACACTTTCGTTGATGCCGCAAAACACATCCGTTCTGCCCGAAAGACTCGTGCGCTCCAGGGTGGGTACCGTGAACGGCGCGTTGCCACAACCGCTGTTGTTGTTTTTTAGACAATATCCTGCGGCCAGCTGGGCACCGCTGCCCATAAACACCATGGGCACGCAAAAATGATCGGCGTCTTCACACTCGCTATCGGCCACGCAAGGCTCGCAGATGTCTGCCGAGCTTCGCGCAGTGTCGGTGCATTCATGCGTGGCGGGGTTGCAGGAGTTTTGTCCGCACTGTTCGGCTTCGGTTTCCATAGTGCACTCCACACAGGTGCCATTGTCACACAGCGCCAATCCTAGGTGCGCGCATTCGTCGTTTGCGGTGCACGGCTTACAGGCATGGTCCTCTGCACACACCGAGGCCTCGGCATGCGTGCACTGCGAACTCTCCAAGCACTCGACGCACTGGCCAGTACTTTCATCACAGACAGGACTCTCGCCACTGCAGCCGGGTTCGCAAGACAAACGGCTACTGCTGCTGGTTTGCGGGCAGCCCGCTAACAGAATCAACATCGATACTATCACACGGTACATGCGCTAGCTGCCTCCGCAGTAGGTGTTGCAAGCTGCAAAACCTGGACACTCAGGAGCACCGCTGCACCCGTAGGTGCATTGATTTGTGTTGAAGTTGACAGTTTCACAGGTCGCATCCATGAGGCCGGGTACTCCGCAATCGTCTGCTTCGGTGGCTTCGGTGCATTGCTCCTCAGAAAAATCGTTGTCCAAGAGCTGACGCACGGCCGTACATGTGGTGACACTTTCGTTGATGCCGCAAAACACATCCGTTCTGCCCGAAAGACTCGTGCGCTCCAGGGTGGGTACCGTGAACGGCGCGTTGCCACAACCGCTGTTGTTGTTTTTTAGACAATATCCTGCGGCCAGCTGGGCACCGCTGCCCATAAACACCATGGGCACGCAAAAATGATCGGCGTCTTCACACTCGCTATCGGCCACGCAAGGCTCGCAGATGTCTGCCGAGCTTCGCGCAGTGTCGGTGCATTCATGCGTGGCGGGGTTGCAGGAGTTTTGTCCGCACTGTTCGGCTTCGGTTTCCATAGTGCACTCCACACAGGTGCCATTGTCACACAGCGCCAATCCTAGGTGCGCGCATTCGTCGTTTGCGGTGCACGGCTTACAGGCATGGTCCTCTGCACACACCGACGCCTCGGCATGCGTGCACTGCGAGCTCTGCAAACACTCCACGCATTCCCCCGTGCTCTCTTCGCACACAGGTGTGTCGCCCGTACATTGGCCGCCGCAGCGGTCTACGTCCGTTGCTGCATCAGCGACGTCTACTTTGGAAACGATGCAGCTCACGTTTGTAGAGAACATGAGATACACAATCAAATACATAAATGAATGGCGCATGTGGTTCTCCTAAAACGTTCCCTTTAATGACAGCCCACCTGGTATGGGTTCGACACTCACTGCGGCAGCATGCTGTGACGATGCCTGTTCTGAGTCAGGTTGGCTCAGGAGATACCACAGCACAGCACCGCCGATAGCCAAGACACCCGCGCCCATAAAGGCAAGGAGCGGACCCCAGTTGACGTCGTATTCCTTTACGCACGCACCGCTCGGGTCTTCTTCGGCGCAGCTACCGCTCAGAATCGCCGCCGCGACACCTGTGCCTGCGGTGAGCGCCAGCCCTGCGCTGCCTAGGATGACGGGCCCGAGGATCGACGGGCTCTTTGTTTTGAGTTGCTTTGCGTGATCAATGGATGCGGCAGGCGTTGCTTCAGACTTCGGGCTGTCCTTGCTGGCCTTTTGGATCGCAGCAAGCCGGCCCCAAGCTTGGGCGGCGGCTTGGTTCGCGGCATAAGCCACACCAGCAGCCTGGACAAGCTGATCGCTGTCCGCTTCGGCATCGCTGTGTGCTGCGACGATGTACACTGCCACGCGGCTTGGTGTGCGGCTGCCTTCCTTAGGCCAAACGATGACCGCCACCGCATAGTCAGTGCCCATCAGCTCCGCCACCTCGCGCATGCATGCGCCTTCGGTGCGGCAGTTTCGAATCGACGCTTCGAGTTGTCGGATGTTGCGCTCGACATCACCGGCGCTCGTGACCGCAAACGACAGTGCCGAGAGGGATTCAAACACGGCTCGTTCGGCTTCGGCATGCTCGGCCTTGAGTGTTTCGGGGTCATCGGACGCGGGCATGATCACGGCGCTTCGTTCAGGGATGTGTGCGTTGCCGAGGGCCGGTGAAGCCACGCCAAGGCTGACAACTATGAAACTCAACGTCCACATCCACGCAACTTGCATCATCGACTCCTTTTGGGGTGCTTAGGTAAAGGCACGCTTGCTTCGTTGGCGCCACTGAAATCAGCCGTTCTTCCTTGTATCAAAACATGGACAATGGCGTCCATCTGTGCCGAAAGGTCCCGGCTTTTAACCCGCACCGCCGCCACGGGATTAACCGCAGTTCCTTGTAGCGCATAGCGGTACAACATCAGCGTTTCGCCCTGCTCTTGCAGGGTGACAAGCTCTTTGAGACGCATGGCGGTCACAATGGCTGCAAGGCTTTGCAACGAAAGTTTGCTGACACTGCTTGCTGCGATGTAGCGCAATGTACCTGAGCCACCCCCTTTGGGGATCTCAGGCAGCGACGGTACCAGGACGTATGTCGCCTTTCCCCGCGCAGTAATGGCGCTCGCCATGCCAAGCTTGCGGCCACACTTGAGTTGAACCAAATAGTTGCCAAGTGCCAGTCGGATAGTTGCCGTGGGCGCTTTGGCCATCCAACGACCATTGATCGCAAATCCACAACGAGCGCCAGCATACGGCGCATGCAGTGTGAGTTCATGCGGGGAGGCATGTAAAATGTCTTGACCGATTTCTTGTGCGATGCGCAGCACCCTGTCGGAATGGTTTTTTACGCTAGGATTAAAGTTGGGGACTTGCGAATAGCACATGCGCATGTATTCGGCTGCTTGCGCTTGCAGTGCTTGGGCTCTGTGGCCGTTGGCGCTTTGCGCCATGTGCAAATAGGCCCGTACGCCGTACAAACACACATCGACCACACGGCTGACATACCGCTCTTTCATGCTTGGTAAGAAGTACTCAATAGAATAGCCGGGATATGGCAACGACAAGACATCCATGGCTTTTTGGTCATCACCTGCAGAAAGATAGTTTTCGGCGAGCTTGGCCACTTCATCGATGCGCGAAAGCAGAGCCTCCGGCACGGGATAAAGCGCCGTAGGCGCCGTTCCGCTGGCGAAGTTCATGGCCACTTTCGGGTCTACAACGGCCCGTCCCGCCTTTTCGAGGCTTTGAGCAAGCGTATGTGCTGCATGATCCAGCCACTGCGAGCTTTGTTGCTCGCTAAACACCGCCACACTCCAAACTCGGTCGCGGCGTTCAAGAGGGTCACTCACCCATGGAAGCACGCCCACTAAAAATCCAAGAACGACTATCGGCATCAGTGTTCAGCCCAAGGGTCGCGAATTTGATCCACCCCAGTATTGCGTGGGGGGCGAGCGGGAGGGTTTGGCGACCGAGGCACCTCTTTGGGCGTGAGCATCACACTAATTTCCGATGGGGAATGGAGACCAATCACCACCGTGCGATCTTCGTAGCCGTCGTGTTTAAGCTGTAGCTCAATCTGCGAAGAGTTTGGTGCAAGCTCAACCCGTTGAGGCGTGGGGCCGATCATCTTTCCTTGGCTCCACAATGTGGCTTGGATCGGTTTGCTGTCGATCAATACCTTTTTCGTGCTCGGCAGGGGTTGCTGGATCACGGCGTTCGCTTTGGTGCGGCTGGCATTGACACGCCGATGCTCCACCATTTGCATGGTGATGGCCGCAGCAGCTCCCAGTGCCACCAGTCCAAAGATGCCAGAGACCAGGAATCGCGGCCAGGATCGCATGCGTTTGGTCACGATGCTTGCACGTTTTTTCGTAAGGACTTCATGCGCCTTTGGGAAATGATCGAAACTTGCATCCACGCTCAGCCCTGGAATCTGCCAGAGGGCTTCTTTGACATCGCGCATGGAGGGGTACCGATCTTCACGGCGTTTGCTGAGGCACCGCAGAATCACGACACTGAGCTGTAGCGCAATCCCTACCGGCAAAGGTGGTGGTTTTTTATTGACGTGCTGCTCAACCAACGCCATCCAATGCTCCGCGTGAAACGGCACGTTTCCGCTTACCATTTCATAGAGAATGACTCCCAGGGAATACACATCGGTGCGCACATCGACGGCGCCTCCGGTGCACTGCTCGGGAGACATATACGCCGGGGTGCCAATAATTTGGCCGTCTTTGGTGATGGTTTGCGAGCCTGCGACCTTTGCAATGCCAAAGTCGAGCAGCTTGACAAACAGCGGGTCATCGCCCCGCGTAATGAGGTAAATATTTTCGGGTTTGAGATCTCGATGAATGACCCCAGCCTGATGCGCCGCCTCCAGGCCATCGCATATCTGCTCCGCGATATGAACAAGTCCTGGTGTATCCATGTGCGGTGTGTTCCGTTTGATATAGTCGCCAAGCGACTCACCTTCGAGATGTTCCATGACGATATAAACGGCGTTTTGCGGAGTAACCCCAAAATCCATGACATCCACAATGTGGGGGTTGCCGATGGCAGAGGCGCTCTGCGCCTCCCGTTTGAAGCGTTTGATGTGCTGACTATGATCTGAGCTTCGGTGCAGCACTTTGATGGCATAGTCTTTACCCAACACGGTGTGTTTGGCGCGATACACCCAGCCCGCGCTTCCTTTGCCGATGACGGAAGTTAACTCATAGCGACCATCCAGCACGGTGCCAATGAGTGAATCTCGGTTGTGGAATGAGTTGCCAAAAGGCCCTGTCATCTTGCGAGGTCCAAGCGAAGCACTACACGCTTGGTTTGTCCAGGCTCCAACGCAACTCTTTGCTCGGTTTGTTGCGTGGCATGTTCAGCCCTGATGACGTGTTGCCCTGGTGTCAAAGTAGCAGTCACCGGTGAATTCCCTTGGGCATGGCCATCGATGAACACCTCTCCGGTAGGAATCACGACCACTGTCAGCGTGGTGTCAGCGGGTTGATTGCGTGTGCTATCCGGAGCCCGCGCAGTTGCAACGGACACGCTGTTTGCCTGTATATCGGTCCGGTCATGCTGTTGGCGCTTGTAAAACGCCACACTGCCGAGCATCAGCAGCGACACTGAAGCCGCTAGCAATGCAAGCTTTGCGCCTTTGCGGCGCGAGGGAATAATGGGTTTGCCGGCGGTGGTGATGTCAGCATGGGGCCTATCGACTTTCGTGCGGTGTCCTTCAACGATGTCTTTGAGCGTGCTTTGAGTATGAGACTCAACCCCTTCCTCCGCACCGGCTTCAAATGTGCCGAGGCCATCGTGTGCGTTGGACTCCGCTGGCCCAGCGTAGCGTAGTTTTTCGTCAGCCAACTGATAGGCTTCGACCAGCTGGCCGAGCTCACGAGGAGCGAGCACAGACATCGGCATGGCAGAGAGCGCATCAAGCAGTGCTGTGGTAGAGGCAAAGCGATGTGCTGGATTGGCAGCGATTAACGTTTCAACGATCGTTGCGAGAGGCTTGGCGGCATGGGGGGCAGCGTCGCTGAGTGGCGTAAAAAGGCCTTGGCTGGCTTTTTCGAAAATTTGTACGGTACGTTGAGCGTCAAAGGGGCGTACGCCCGCAAGTAACTCGTATAAAGTAACACCGAGTGAGTACAAATCTGCTTGAGGCGTAAAGGGCTCGCCCCGCATGTATTCAGGTGCCATGTAAGGTGTTTTACCTTTGGCCTGCAAATCTTCTGTTAGTATTGTAGCTCCGACATCGAGCGTTTTGGCGATACCGAAATCACCGAGCTTAACGTTGCCATTGCATCCGATGAAAATGTTGCTTGGTGAAATGTCCCGATGCAAAATCGGCGTATCGCGATCACGAAACCGCGCTCGGTGAGCACACTCAAGCGCGTAAGTCACTTGTACCGCGATATAATGAACCAACTCCGAGGGGAGCGCATGGTGTTTAGCTCGTATGCGCGTCAACAATTTACCGAGGTCGAGCCCGTCAATCAGTTCGAGTGCCAGAAATTTTTGACCGTCCACTGTGCCAAACTCAAGCAGCTGCGTGATGTTCGCGTGACGAAGCCGAGAAATCAGTTTAGCTTCGCGTTCGAAGTGCCGTACAAAGTAGTCGCTGTGATGATGTGTTTTGAGGATGGTCTTGATGCACACGTAGTGATCGATGCCTTCGCTTCCTTGACGCCATGCAAGATATGCCTGGGCCATGCCCCCTTGCCCGAGCGACCGCAATAACGTGTAAGGCCCAAAAGACGTAGGAAGTCGGTCCATAGACTCCTCACCATCATACACAGGAGGCATCCATAGCACCAAACGATGGGCTAGATACGGGTCCGCCAACTAGACGAGCGGTGTGTTGGTGTGTGCATCGAGTGCGTTTGCGATGCCAAGCTAGAAGAAGCCAAGCGGCGGTTTGAGGAAGCGGTGCAGTTGGTG
>CAZXFW010000020.1:0-9324 GCA_964640175.1 uncultured Polyangiales bacterium
GCTCCGTTGAACCCTCGTGTACAGACGGGCAACAAAATGGCGATGAGACCGGCGTGGATTGCGGTGGTAGTTGCAGCGAGTGCATCACAGAATGGGCCAGAAGCTTTGGCGGTACGGATGGGGACAACAGCATCGCCATAGGTGTAGACAGCGTAAACAATCTCTATGTAACCGGCACCTTTCAAGGCACTATTGATTTTGGAGGTGACCCCTTGGTGGGCACAGAGGGAACTGATGAGGTTTTCTTGGCGAGTTTCGATTCACATGGGATGCATCGATGGTCAACGTTGGTGTCACTTCCGCATGGTAACAAGACTGCATATGATCTTGCGATCGACTCAAATGACAATGTTGTAATTGTGGCAAACGTCACATTTTTCGGCACGATTAGCAGCATTCACAGCTATGATTCGAACGGCAACTTGCGTTGGACACAAAGTCTCGGTAACGGTAGCGATGAACTCGGCGTGTATATGCGCAGTGTTTCAACCGATGCCAATGGCGACGTGTACGTCGTAGGGTCGTACAGTGGTGAATTCGGCCAAGACCAATCTCATTATTGGTCCCAGGACATGTTCGTGGTTAGGTTTGATGGTAACACCGGCGCTGAGCTATGGAGAACCGCCTATGGAAGCCCAACGACGGACGTAGGACTTGACATCGTCGTTGCTCCCGATGGGAGCTATTTTATCACCGGCACGTACGATGGGGACATCTATATCGCAGCGTTCGATAGCGATGCGCAGCAATCTAGGTGGGAGCTGCGCATCAGCTCCGCGGGCCAGAATAGTGGCCAGGCAATCGCGCTAGTGGGCAACAATCAATTGTTGGTTGGCGGTACATTTGAGCAGCAGGTTGATTTTGGCACGGGCATGCATACCTCGAACGGCGCTACCGATGGATTCTTGGTGAGCTTAGACCCGGTCACGGCGCAAATTCAATGGGCCAAGCAGTTCGGCGGCACGGATGTAGAGGAAGTTCACGACATCTACGTGACTGAGGCGGGAAAGGTGCTCTTATCCGGCGCTTACCACGGCACATTCAATATTGAAGGCACTCCATTCACGGGCCAAGGCAGTTGGGATGCCTACGTGGTGGCTTACGATGCGCTGAGCGGAGCCTATGATGCTTGGCAGAACTACGGCGGTAGCGGCGAAGATCGCGGGTACGGGCTAGCACTCGACCAACACGGAACAATGTATATGACAGGGAATTATTCTGAAAGCATCGAACTAGCAGGCGAGACACTCACGAGTGTGGGCGATTCCGATATCTTTTTGATGCGCACGATCGAGCCTTAGTTTGTCATTAGGACCAACGCTACGGTTGAATAAAAGCCACCAGCGAGAGTCAATTCTGTCCCGTCTCGGTATCTTTACGGGAAACTTGATATACGTCAATTGCTTCGCTTGGCACATACTCCATAAGCAAGCTTGATACTAAAACCTGGCGCATACTCAACGTGGAAAGAACCACCACTCTCGTGATGTTGTCTGGATCATCGGTATATATTTCATCAAAAACTCGTGTGTGTTCCACAATATTGAGGCCCTCTCTTTTGAACCTACGATCATGGAAGCTCATTTCCGTGACAACATAAGCTACACTGGCCTCGCCCAGAAGATGCACTAAATCTTCCCCTAATGAATACACGTCTGAACGAAGCCTCGGCAGTGTCCCATATACCCAGCCAGGATCGGGAAAAATTACAAAGACATCGACATCGTTTAGAGTGGGAAGATGTGCGGCTGGCATATTCATATACCTAAAATCGATGTTTGTGGGTGGCTCTTTAACGATGTCACAAAAATTCTCCATGCTGCCGGAGTAATTGTTATCGAGTTCACCCGAAGCAGTTCCTGAAGGGCAATGATCGTAGTACTCACTATCAACACGGTTTTGATCAAGCGTATATAATGTTTCATGCTGAATGTCGTTGATATAAACCGTGCGGTACTGTTGGGCTAACATCATCAAAAAGATGCCTTGCTCTTTAATCAGCGGCAACCAACCGGCTCCAAGAACATACGCATCTCGCTCAGGGATACCTTCGAGCCGTCGAAACCTCTCGCTGAAACGTTGATGAGGGCCAAGACAGTGATTGGAGGTGAGTGCCAAGGATTCACCCAGAACATAGTCATCTATAGATGTCGCAAAACCCACATCCTTAGCAAACGCACTTTCATCGCCTGCAAAGGAATTGTCGTTTAAAAGCGTGACAGGGACGCGCTCAAGACGTCCTGACGGAGCGAATCTGTACTCCGGACAGCTGCCAAGAGCTTCCGCCTTCCAATACGGCAACCCTTCCTGCGCAAATTCACGAGAGGAATGCTCCTTCAGATAGATATGGGACGGATTGTCGGGATAAGGCTCCTTCACCAACGCCGTGCGACGCACAAACACTGGTGCTTCGACTGAATGTACCCATGCCCAATGCTCATCTTCTGACAAATACTCTAGCGCCGTATTCCCATTGCCTGCTGGCACTCCAATGGCGGAAGCGATTCCTCTTCGCACAAGTTTGCCAGTCTTGGCATGAAGCTGAAACACTTCCGTCTCGGACGCAACATCAACGCGAACCAACACACTTGCCTGAGATGCACCACGATCACTGCCACCCAGTTGATTCGCACCAGAACTGCAACCAACCGTCCAAACGATGATCCACGCTGCAATCCCATCACGCATAGCTCTTCCTAGAGGTTACGATTAGACGTCAGTTCGCGTTGGCAGCATCACACACAAAGCCACGACTGAGATCCACGAAAAAAGCCCGCCGATTGGTTTCGAGGACTCGCCGCTGCCAAAGCATGTAGCTGGTTTGCACAAGATCGTGATCCATGTACTGACGGACCTCGGGATCACTGAACAAATCACGAAAGCTAAGTGCGTCACTTAGCAAAGGAACCTCAGCAAAATTGTAGTTAGCATGGGCAATCCAATCGTTCGTTACCTCAACCGTTGGACGAAAGAACTGGTCCTTACTTGAAAGCTGTGTATTTAGATAGAACTCAGCCTGAAAGAACCCTCGAAGCCAGAGGCAATGCATCACAATCTTGATGGCTTTACAAAAACCCTGTCGTAAATCGTGCGGCTCAACACCGGGCTTGGGGTTTGCCTCCCAGTTTGCAACTTCAGCCCATCCACTACCGCCCACATCAACTACTTTTCCGTAGTCCTGGTCAAGACGGTCGCTTACTCCCCTCAGATAGAAATTAAACTCCGTATACAAGTCATCAACGCCCAAGGCACTTCCGATAGCCATGTTTTGAATATCGCCCGCAGTACCTGAAGTTGGATAGGTGACGCCGGGACAGTATTCTTGAAAGGGATCGTTCGGTCCGAGATAAAGATCGGGATCACCCCTAAACGGCCAATCGACAAATCCTGCTTGCCCGCGACTAGCCTCTACCTGATTTCGCGCATCTTCAATGCCGGAAGGATACACCGGCCAGCCTAGGGGATGCTTGACAGCATGGACTCTCATGCGGCGCTCCATCACTAAACGCTGAGACTCTATGCGATCGGCATTCAGACACCAACGGCTCATGAATCCCAAGGCATGATTATCTTTACCCACCAGCACAAAGGGGCTCTGATCATCTGCGGCATCAAAAAACTCAATGAAACGCCGCTCTTGACCATCAGTCCCCATAAACTCATGATGAATACGGTCTGGTTGAAGCACTAAACGCTGATTTTCAATTGCATACCATGGGCAAGGCTTCACGACACTGAAGCCATCCGCTAGCATAATGCCTCGAGCGGGTCCGACAACCTCAAGTTGTGTTGTCGGCACGAAGTACCGAGCAGAAAGCGTTCTCAAACCATTCGTTGCATCAGTCACCACACGTCGGACTTCAGTCCATGATCCTTGCGGATTAACGATGCCCTCTTCGAACGCTACCACTTCTTCGGCAGGGTCGATCAAAATGCCTATCATCCGACCGCTTACAGCATTAAGCTGATATACTCTAGCGTCTTTGATCGTCACCCATTGCGGCAGACGCAGCGAAGCTTGTTGCACTCCCATCGTTCCTGCACTGTCCTCATAGTCAGCATGTTGCTGCCTACATGCATGAAGCAACAGCAAACTACATATCAGCAGACTATGGCGAGAAGGTATTGGCATGGGCCGATCCCATCCCTTAGCATCAATTGGCTTGCGCGCAACCAGACGGACATCCCTCTAATCCTTATCAGTGTAGGACACTGATCCTGCCGGAGACCGTCAGCGCGTATGCTGCGAGTCTTTACCTATCCACGCATAGACAACAGGTAATAAGAACATCGTGAGCAGAGTGGCAGAAAGCAGGCCGCCGATGACAACGCTGGCCAAGGGACGTTGCACTTCGCTGCCTGGCGCGGTGGACAGCGCCAAGGGTAAGAAGCCAAGCGATGCAACAAGCGCCGTCATTAGTACTGGACGCAATCGGAGTTTGGCAGCGTGGCAGATGGCTTGCACATGCGATATGCCGGTAGCTTCGAGTTGACGTGCAAACGACACCAGCACAAGGCCATTGAGCACGACCACACCAAAGAGCGCAATAAAGCCTATGCCCGCAGAAATGGAAAACGGTATGCCGCGCACCCAAAGCATCGCAATGCCACCAATCACGGCAAAAGGAACGCTCAGAAAGATAATAAAAGCAGCTCTTACGGAGCGAAACGCCAGCCAGAGCATGAAACTAATCAGCGTCAAGGCTAAGGGCACTACAATAAAAAGACGTTGTTTGGCTTCGGAATAGTGTTCAAACTGCCCCCCCCATTCGACGCGATAGTCGGTGGGCAGTACGACATGGCTACGTACTGCGTGTTGGGCTTCTTTCACCACCGACAATAGATCACGACTGCGCACATTGAACTCGACTGTCAAAAGCCGGGATTGTTCGCGTCGGCTGACCTGCGCAGGTCCCGTGACAAAGCCAAGTTCTGCTACATCACCAAGAGGAACCAGCTGCCCACTCATGGAACGCAGGGGCAAACCACGCAACGCTTCCAAGTCTCCTTGAAAATCGTGCTTTGTTAATACGACCAAGCCAAATCGCCGTTCGCCCTCAAACACTTGGCCGACATGATGACCCACCGCAATGGTTTCGGTGATGCGATTGATATCTTCTATGGTCAGTCCATAGCGCGCCAACCTGCCCCGATCGGGCGTGATATTCAAATAGCGTAGACCTGCCACCTGCTCGATACGAATATCTCTTGCTCCTTTGATACAGCGCAATTGCGAGGCGATTGCCTCACCCAGCTCGGCAAGTTTATCAAGGTCAGCGCCGTAGATGCGCACCGCGACATCGGACCGCACACCCGCAACCAACTCGTTGGTACGCATCTGAATGGGCTGCGATAGCGCACTGGCAACCTCGGGCGCATGGCGCTCCGCCATTCTGATAATTTCACCCGCAAGTGCGTCTTTACGGAGGCCATCCCGCCACTGCTTGCGTGGCTTGAGCGCAATGTAAATATCGCTTTGCTCCAAGCCCATAGGATCGGTGCCGATTTCAGGCGCGCCTGCTCGAGACACAACATGCTTGATTTCTGGAATCGTGCTTAACGCTCGCTCAATACGTAAGTCCGTATTGACCGTTTCACTCAACGCAATCCCAGGTAATCGTCGCGCTTCGATCAGCAAGTCACCTTCATCCAATTGCGGCACAAATTCGGCGCCAATACGCGTAAACAGCACAGCCGAAAGCACCAACGCCGCAATGCCAATATGAATCGTAAGCCAGCGATGCGCCATGACCTTATCAAGAAACGGTGCGTATAACATTCGCGCTTTACGCAACAGCCATGTCTCATGCTCGGCTGCGTTAGGTTTGACCCAATAACTGGTAAGCACCGGAACCAGCGTGAGCGATAGAATAAAAGCGCCCAAAAGCGCCAAAAGCACCGTGATAGCCATGGGTCTAAAGAGCTTTCCCTCTAATCCAGTAAGCGCGAGGATCGGCAAGTACACAATGGCAATAATCACCTCTCCAAACACACTCGCCGAACGAACTTCCAACGTAGCGGTCTCGATTGCCGCGTTACGTTCGGCCAGCGAGAGCACACCAGCACACGTACGTTGCTTTTCGGACAAACGACGCACTGCGTTTTCCACGATAATGACCGCTCCATCGACAATCAGACCAAAATCAATAGCGCCTAAACTCATGAGATTTCCAGACAGCCCGAATGTATTCATCACCGTAACCGCAAATAAGAGCGACAATGGAATCACGGTGGCCACGACCAATCCGGCTCGAATGTCTCCTAAAAGCAAGAGCAGGATGCCGATCACCAAAAGCGCGCCCTCCAAGAGGTTAATGCCGACCGTATGAATGGTGCGGTTAACCAGCGTAGAACGATCATAAAACGCCTCAACGCGTGTGCCTTGCGGCAACGAACCTTGCAAGCTATGCAGCTTTGCCTTGATGGCGTGTGTGACTGTGCGCGAGTTTTCGCCCACAAGCATCAAGGCCACGCCCACTACCGTCTCACCCTTGCCGTCCATCGTAGCGGCGCCGCGACGCAGGCGAGCCCCGAAGCGCACGTCGCCAACCGTGGCAATCGTAATAGGCACTCCCTCTGGTGTTTTGCCGATCACCACACGCTTAAGATCCTCTAGACTTGTAACAAGCCCCCGTGCACCAATCACAAAATGCTCACGGTTGTGTTCAATATAGCCACCACCTGCATTAGCGTTGGACTTCTCAAGCGCAGTAGTCACTTGAGCAACGGATACACCCGCAGCGTGCAAGCGTTTTGGATCAAGCACGACATGGTACTGTTTGTCTTCACCTCCAAAGCTATTAACTTCAATCACACCAGGCACTGTACGAAGTTGTGGCGCAATGCTCCAATCAAGAAGCTCCTCCAATTGCATAAGGGTTAGCTTCGAATTGCGCACTGTAAACTGATACACTTCACCAAGTGCGCTACTGATAGGACCCACTTCAGGCCTGCCATACTGTGCAGACACAGCACTCTCGGCTGCACGCATGCGCTCGCTCACCAACTGGCGTGCAAAATAGATGTCGGTGGAATCCTTAAACACCACAGTAACCACAGACAGGCCGTACTTCGAAACGGAACGCACTTCCGTCGTGTGCGGGATGCCGGACATAGCGCGTTCTACAGGAATCGACACGTACTGTTCGACTTCGACAGGTGAAAGAGCCGGAGCAGCTGTAATCACTTGCACTTGCACACCTGTGACATCCGGCGTCGCATCAATCGGAAGACTGAACGCCGCACGTATGGCAAAAACGATAAACAGTAAAGTCGCGACTATTACGACAGCGCGATTGCGCAAGGACCATGCCACCGTCGCCGAGAGCGCCTGCACTTATTCGTCCTCAGCAAAGGTGGTCTTTAGCACGAGGCTCTTGAGAGTGAATACGCCATCGATCACCACGCGTTCGCCTTCGCGCAAACCCGACAGCACCTGGACCTTACCGAGCGCACTAGCTCCGAGTACTATCTCATGCAGCTCATAGTCGCCATCCCGATGTTGCACAAATACAACCGACTTACTGCCGATCTCAGTGACCGCCTGACGCGGCACAATCAGCGCCGGTTTCTGCGACGTTGTGGTTTCTTGCGTTGATATGCGCGCGGTGCCGAATAAGCCCACGCGCAGCACATCGTTACGGTTGTGTAGGGGAATGCGAGCCACAACCGTACGCGCTACCGGATCGATCTGCTTGCCCAAGTACGTAACGGTTCCGGAAAAATGCTCGCTGGGATAGGCATTGAGCTCTACTTCGGCCGTTGAACCTGTGCGGAGACGCGCCAAGTCCTTTTCAAACACGCGTCCCAAAAACCACACCAGAGAAAGATCAGCGACCGTGGCAACACTGGCGTCCACGACAACTGGCTGCCCAACGACAGCCTCGCGTGTAATTACCACTCCGCTCAACGGTGCGCGCAGCGTAAGATCAGAGCTTACGCTATTTGCCGAAATACCCAATGTATTCAGCTGTTTTTTTGAAGCAGCTGCCGCAGCTTCCATCGACTTGGCTTCAGCCTCAGCACTTGCGACTTCTTGTTGCGCAGCCAGGCCTTTTTGCACAAGCGCTTGTAGGCGATCGGCGTTGACGCGCGCCGCCTGCGCTTTAGCAGCAGCCGAAGTATACGCAGATTGTATATTGCCAAGATCTGGCACACGTACCACTACCAGCGGCGCACCCTTACGCACCGTATCACCTTCATTAACAAACACGTGACTGATACGACCTGCTACGGGACTTGCTATGCGGGCAATCTTGTCAGGCACAGCACTGATTTCACCCAGCAAGGCCAACGTGTCGACGAGTGCTTCACGTTCCACCGTTGCTGTCCGAATACGTGCGTCCTTCACCACAGTGGGATCAAGGCGAAACTTGCGAGGTAGCGATTTATGTGCAGGCTCGTCTGCGTGATCGGCTTGCCTATGAGAAGACTTACCTGGCAATTCTTTCGAATTTTTCATGCAACCTATCAACGCCGCTACGCACACCAGGCATAACCATCGAAACCGGATCATTGTATGCCCTTTTCCAATGCCACGCCCGCTGCGCGCGCAAGCCTTACCGACGCCAGAGCCAATGCCAGACGCGTGGAAACATCGTTTAACAACACATCCACTAATTTTTGATGCAAGGAAAGAGCATCACGCGCCGCCAGGTGTCCCCGCTGAATTTCTTCTGCAATCGCATCCAATGTGGAATGTGTTTGTTTGATCAGCTCCGGGGCAAATTCCTCTACCTGACGCTGACGTGTGAAAAATTCCATTCGGGCGGTGGAAAGCTCAAGACGCTGTGCGCGAATTTGTTCCTGGCGTTCAAGCGATAGCTCTTTGGATCGTGCAAGCGCTTGGGTTTCTTCACCGCTGTAGCTACGACCGATAGGATGAGGCAACGTCACAGGAAACGACAAACCCAACCCCAACACAGTTTCATTAAAACCATCCTTTTGAACAAAGCCCGATAGCGTTGGATTGGGTATACGCGCACGTCGAAACGCTGCAGCATGTGTTTCATACGCACGCTGATCACTGTACAATGCCTCTACCTCCGGTTGGTCTAAAAAAGCGATCGCAGAGGTATTCTGACTGAGCTTCTCAGCAATATGAAGCGGGGTTAGTGTGCCTGCTTGCATGTCTAACAGCTTCGATAGCGGATCGCGTCCATAAAGCATGTGCAACATGGCAAGCGCTGTGTGTTGAGTATGCTCAGCCTCCATTCGCAACTGTGTGGCACGAATTTTTGATGCATCCGCCAAGCTTGCATCTACCTGTGCGTTAAGTCCTTGTGTCACTCGAGTGTGTGTCACCTCAGCAATGTGAGCATGAAT
>CAZXFW010000021.1:0-9122 GCA_964640175.1 uncultured Polyangiales bacterium
CAAACCGCCGCTTGGCTTCTTCTAGCTTGGCATCGGCGTTGTGTTTGGCCTGGGCGGCTTGCGCCTCTTCGCGCTCTTTGCGCGCGTTTAGCTCCGCACTCGTTTGCGCCTTGGCCTTGCGGTGCTTACGCCGTGGCTTCGCAAACGCACTCGATGCACACAAAAAAAATAAGAATAAGTTCAGCAGATGCCTGGGGGCATCCTATCTAACATTCACCCAAGCGTCCCAACTGGGGTGGATAAACGCGGGGCTTGCTCACGGCTGGCCACAGTAGCCCCCGCCTCCGGGGCAGGGTTTATCGTCTGGACACTGGGCACCCGACGTGCACGCGTAGGTGCAGCCACCGACGTTGGGCGTGTCACAAATCCCATCGTTTAGGCCCTCAATGCCACACTGATTATCTGTGGAACAGGATTTAGGCACATCTTCGACCAGATCCAGTACCGCCCGGCAGGTGGTCAATGGTTCCGCAATACCACACACTATTTTACCTTCAATTCCAGAGAGTGTCGTTCGTGTAAGCGGACTGCTAAAGGGGCGCGAACAGGCCGTTTCTGAAGATTTCTCTTTCAAACAATACCCCCCAAGCTCGGTCACCTCTTCACCCTCGGGGCTAAAGCGCAGGGGCACACAGTACGCTCCCTCGTCTTCGCATTCGCTATCGGCCACGCAAGGCTCGCAGATGTCTGCCGAACTGCGCGCAGTGTCGGTGCATTCATGCGTGGCGGGGTTGCAGGAGTTTTCGCCGCACTGTTCGGCTTCGGTTTCAATCGTGCACTCGACACATTGCTCGGACTCAAGGTCACACACCTGCTTTTCAGAGTCGGTACAGTTACACGGCACACACCCTTGACCCGAAGGGCTACAATACGGCTGGCCGCTGATGTGCTCGCAGTCAGCGTTGGCTTCACAGAGAGCGCATACGTTATCATCCGTGTCACACGCCGACGCTTTCGCATTCGTACACTGCGAACTCTGCAAACACTCGACGCATTCCCCCGTGCTCTCTTCGCACACAGGTGTTTCGCCGCTGCACATCAGTCGGCATGGATCGGAAAAATACTCGTGGCACTCTTCGTTGCTGGTTCCCTCTGGACAATCGTCGACATCATCTTGAAGCAAATCGCTTATGCAGCTTGCGAGACCTACAGACAAACATACGCCCAATAACCATTGCTTCTGCATTGCAGGTCCTCTAAAACTTTCCCCTGAGGCTAACGCCTCCCGGATACAGGCTTAGTTGAGTGGAATTGTTGGAAGAGTTTTCCTCTGAGAGATTGATTGCAAGCCAAATGCCAGCCCCTGCAATCGCCGCAAGCCCAGCCCCCCCGACAATCCAGATCGCTGGCGTATCGCTCGTGGTGCCTCGATGACATGTCCCCTGAGGGTCCTCAACCTCGCAATCGTCAGGAATCACTCCATAGATAAACGCGGTGGTGGCCAACACGAGGCCGACGCCTCCGAGGATGGCCGGTCCCAACCACTGCTGGTAGCTGGAACCAGAGTGTTGTGATGGGTTGTCTGAAGTCTGGGACTGGTTGGTGTCAGAGGAATTGGCAAGCGGTGTTTGTGTTGGGCTGGGCACACGTATTTGAGCAAGAGCGCCGCGGGCGGCATCTTGGGCTGCAGTATCCAATGCAGCGCTTGAGACGCTTTCATCCTTGGTTTGAATCGGACGCGCGCTGTCTGCGGAGCGACCGTCGGGCGTGGTCAGCCGTACGCTAACTTCTTGTTGTGCCCGTTGTGCGTCACGCTTCCATACGGTGACGCTCACGGTAATGTCCACGTTAAGCTCTCGCGCAATCTTACGTGCGCACTCGGGAGAATCGGCGCACGCCGCAAATTGTGTTGCAGCAAGGCGGCGTTGCACGTCTTCTTGGGCCATCACCGCAACCCCTTGAGCGCTCAGCGCCTCCTGCACTGCTCTGGCTGCACGCGCGTGTTGCTCAAGATCGGTCTGCGGATCGGGCCGAGGTGGCAACAACGCGGCGCTGGAGACTTGCGCTGAAGCCAATTCTGGCATGAAAAAAGCAAATAATATAACAAACATGGCATGTTTCATCGCTAAAACTTTCCTGAAAGCCCAAGGGTAGCTTGGTGGCGCTCAATCCGCAGCGAAACCGTCGAAGAGCTCTCGTTCGAGCCCGAGCCGTCGAACGCACGGCGCAACCACAGTGTTAAAGGAACGCTCAAAAAAGGAGCGCTTTGAAGGGAAAGCAGTGTACCAAGTGGGTTCGTATCACGCGGGTGAGTGCACGGGCTTGCGCCTGTCGAACACGCATCGTCCATAGCGAGCAGAACGATGCCCGAGGCCAACAACGCTGTGCCCACCGCAGCGCTCAACCACAGCCAACCCTCAGGAGGATCGTCTAGGGCCAACCATGTAAACACACTGAGTGGAATCGCGGCGCTTGCGCCCATCACGCCTCCGGCCAAGATGAGGGTTTCGTACGTGTTCATGTTTTCGCGGCGTTGATAATAGTCAGAGGTGTCAGGGGCGTCGTTTTGATACGAGCCATTCGCAAGAGACCACCCTATCATGCCGCTCCATGCTACGATATATCCAGCCGCCGTCATAGTCAGAGCAACCGTTGCCATGGAAACGGCTACTGCTGGCGACGCATGTGCGCGGGCCGCGGCGGAGGCATCCGATGCATGTCCTCGCTCTTGATTGGACAGCGTGAACGGCACTGCCGTTTGGCCTGTCGCGTCGATGCTTTTTCCTTTCACCAACGCGTCCACCGTGGTGTGCACTTTGTCAAAACGATAGCCTTCAGCCGAAAACGAAAGCCGCCCTTCGGCAACAAGCATCGCTTGCCGGCCGCTAAAGACATAGCGTCGCAGGCGTGCATGAGACATGGTTTTCAAGAGCTCGACGGTGATGATGTTCTTGGCCTGAAGCTGGCCGTGTAGCACGGCCAGGACATCTTGCGGTAGCGTGGCTTGACGCGTCTCATGGATCCACGCTTGCGGACGCTGGCGAATGTGCGGGCTCAGACGATCATCGATCGAAAAATCAAGGGGGCCTAGGCCAACTGTCATCGGGTGCGCCGGGCGGATGCGGTTGTCCGCACAATCAAGCTGCACGTAGTAGCGTCCGGGCGGCACGTGTAACACCAAGCGTGGCGCTTCGCTGAGTTTACGGCCGTTGATACGAAACGCACATGAATCAGAAATGTTAGGAGCATTGACCACGAGCACGGATGTTTTCTGTTGTTGTATTTCGGTGCGCACGCTCTCGACAAGTCGGCGAATTTCCATGCCGTGCAAACTTTGATCGGGCAGTAAATCTGGCACAAGCTGAAAACATTGGCGCGTATGTTCTCTGGCTTTGTCCTCCCACGCACGGGCTTGCTTGCTCTTGCTGCCAGCGCTTTGACTTAGGTGTAAGAGTGCTCGCGTGCCATAGAGGCACAAGTTCGTGATTTGCGCGGCGCGCAATGGGCTTTGACCAAGCCACGACAAATACGGCATGACCTCCTGAAGCATGCCTTGACGTTCGCGTCCTTGTCCAAGCAATAGATCCAGCGCTTCGTGGTCCCGGCCGTAAATCAAGTGGTCCAAGGTTTCGGTCGCCACATCGTCCATCCGATCGAGCAAAGCGGGATCTGGCTTTTTCACTGGCACTGCGGCAGCCTGAAGAACACGCGTCTGCACCGTTGTTGCTGGCAAGACATTGAGGTCCTTGAGGCTCGACCTGCTGAGATCACTTTCCACCATTTCGGTCAGTCGAAGGAGGTTTGCTTCGGGGGGAACAGAGCTTAGCGGCACCACCGCCCATGTTTGAGCTTTGTTGGTAGAATGGGGAGCAGCAATGGAGGCCGCGGGCTGGGCATGGACCACCGTAGTTACCATGCCTGCTGCCATCATGACGGTTACCCTGTACTTAGCGTGCTGAGGTATCATGCAACAATTAAGGATCCTGTATCATATGGCCTTGTAAACTCGATATTCTTGGCTTACGGCTCTTCCTCTTCTAAATTAGGAGCCTCGTGCTGTAAATGGCTAAATTACCTGAAGATTTCGGGCAATATACCTTGATTCGACGTTTAGGCGTCGGAGGCATGGCCGAGGCCTATGTCGCCAGGCGTCGCGGCCCGGGAGACTTTGAGCAGTACGTCTGTATTAAAAGGATACTGGGCGCCTACCAAGATAATCCCAGATTTGTGAAACATTTCCTGCGCGAAGCCTCTTTGGTAGCACGCTTGAGGCACTCCAACATCACCCAAGTGCTGGATCATGGTGAGATTGACGGCAATTATTATTTGGCGCTTGAACTCGTGGAAGGACTCGATCTGCGAGAGCTCATCTTAAAGCTTCAAGAACATCACGAATGCCTGGATATCGACTTTGTGGTGCACATCGCAGTCGAGCTAGCACACGCCCTGGACTTCGCGCATACGACGGTGCATCGAGGCGAAGCGTCACCGATTCTGCATCGCGACATTAGTCCGTCCAATGTGCTGGTGAGCGTGCAAGGAGAGGTAAAGCTCAGCGACTTTGGCATCGCTAAGGCAATGAACCAAGCGTCCACCATGCTCACTGCCAGCGGCCAAACCAAAGGTAAAACGCACTACATGGCACCAGAGTATGCAGCTGGCAAAGGCTATGGGCCAGAAGCAGACCTTTATGCGTTGGGCATTACGCTGTTTGAATCACTGAGCGCTGAACGGCCGTATGAAGGAGATAACGTGCTCGATATCTTATCGCGTGCCCTTCGTGGAGAGCATAGATCATTAAAGGAGCTGCGCTCAGACGTTCCCGATGCATTGATTGAAATCGTACATCGCTTGATTCACCCCGATGCTCGTCAGCGATTTGCGTCGGCGTCGGAGCTACTTGATACGCTTGCAGAAGTGCCCATGCGGCGGGATGTTCGCCGCCGATTGGGCGAGTGCGTACGCGAGCTACACACAAGCAGTGATGGCAGCATGCCCCATGAAGGCGTTTCTGCTGCGACCGCCGGCCTTACGATGCCGGAGTCCGCAGGGTTTACACAAGCTGTGCCTTCGCCCTCTTCAACTACGTCTACTGCGGCACCAAATCGCCAACGCGGTTCTGAAAACCACGGAACTGTTTCCTATATCTCAAAGAAGCGGTCTCGCATCGTGAGGTGGATGCTTCTTGCCTCTGCGCTTATCTCAAGCGGGGCGTTGGGACTGACGTACTTCTACAGGCATCCGCCCACAAAACGGTTGACACAGGTCGCGACAATGGCAGCTAAACCCAAATACGAACCCGTCAAATCAGTCCCGCCTTCTTCCCCTATTCCGTTATCCTCCAAGGAGCTTCCTTCCAACCAGGCCAGCACCGAGGCTACATCCAAACCCGTGTCCGCCATACGCGCTCGAAGCGCTGCCAAAGCCACACTCACCGTGATTGTCGTGCCGGGTGGCACCGTATGGATCGATAACGACAAAAAAGGCCTTGCCCCTGTCAAAGCACTGCTTGCACCTGGAACCTATACCGTTCGTGCAGGCGAGGGGGAGCACAGCGTCAGCCGAACCATCAAACTCCGCTCAGGCCAAAGCCAACGCCTTGTCCTGCGCTCTCCCTAAATCCTGGATTAAGGACTAGCGGAACAGTGCTCTTCCACCGCGTAATTCTGAAACACGTTTGGAAATAAGCAAGGTGTTCCTGGATTAGATTTGGTCGCCAAGCGACTGAGATTGCTTGGTTATTTCGAGAGAATTGCCGGGGAGTCGGTTATATAAGTGGCTAATGGGTTAGCCGGGGGTTGCGCGGGGAATTTGACAGCCGTACAATGGGGCTACGGGTGCGTGCAAGTGCTCTTGTGTGGAGCATGCTAGGATAAGGTAGCCACCATGTCATTCATACAATTTCGTTATCCAAACCGTTGCAGTGTGATGGGCCTCGTCTTTTCGGCCATGATGGGGTGCGCTGCGCAAGGCAGCGATACCGTTTCAGGCACTGCAGACAGCCAAACCAATCCCAATCCATTGAATGTGACTGTCGGGCGGTATGCAACAAGTTCCAAATTATTGGGCGTGAATCCGTTAGCACCGTCTAAAGGGGTTGTATCTTCGACCATGGAAGTTAGTTGGGAAGCAACTGAGCAATCTGTTACCCAAATGAACGCTGCTGTTTCAAACGCATTAAATGGAAGCGTGATTGAATTTTTCAACCCAACAAATCCTCAAGATTGCGATGTGCTTTTTGGAGACGTGCGCGAATGGACATGCCGAACGTCGGATCCATTTTCCACAGACGATGAGCTAAGTCCCATGGTATTTTTTACGATGTCCAATGTGGTGTTTGGGGGCAACGGGCTGCCGTCTCCTTTCTTTGTGGACGTGGGGATAACCACACCGGAGGCATTAGCCCGCGGCGGGGTGCGAGATGGCTGGGCCAAAGATTTTGCAGCCGATGCGCCCATGGTGTCCGTGGGCTCGGGGGATTTCTATGTGAACTCGGGCATCATTCCTGAGAATATTCCCTTGCAGCCAGACACGCACCAATGGTGGGTGAATCACGACCAACGGTTTATATTGAAGCTGGATTGGGTCAATGGTTTTGGTGGCGCTGGAGTTAACGGCGTGCGCCTACGAGCGCATGGCCTTATGGCGGGCACGGTCGCTGGCGCAATCATTCCGCTGTCTCCTGCAACAGCCATCTGCCAAGTGAGTGATGTAGGGAATGGATGGCAAGAGATTTTTTGCTACAATGCGGAGGCTAATGCGTTGCCAAGTGCAGTTCGCGTTGAAGTTCAGCCAGATGCGGGAAACGGGACGGTGCTTAATTTCAATGCAAGCTTTGAATACCTGAACGCCAACCCCATCCTAGTCGTCTTTAACAACGCCACCAATCAGATTCACGTGAATCGTCCCGCTACGCCGACGCCCACACCAACAGTAACGCCGACTGCGACGCCCTCGCCGACGGTAACGCCGACAAGCACTCCAACACCCTCACCCACGCCGCCTCCGACGAGCACACCGACGCCGACGCCACCTCCTGGCGCCAAATGGACGGTGTATATCCCCGCGGTGTTTGGTCCCTAAGCTTTAAGGGCCACTGCAGCCAAACTTGCTACCGATGAGGTTGCCCCGGGCCTCGTTGGCTTGGCCTGACTGCTGATAACCAAGTACCGCAAAGCCTTGGGCGATGGGTTTGAAGTGAAAGCTGATTTCAGGCTGAAGGTTTCGTGATTCAAACACTTGTATTGCTTCTTCATCCAAGAGCGTACCGTCTTGAGTGAACCGAATCATAAATAATCGCTCCGGCGATTCGCTGGTCTCTAAGAAACCCAACACCCATTCGTTTCGAAGCGGATGCCACACCACCTGAGGCAGGGTATGTGTTCCTCCTGGCATGCTACTCAAGTCCAACGTATGGGCGATGCTCAAGGTAGTTGAGCCGGTCGAAGTATCCAGCGTCAAGAGATGGACTACGACACGACTGTCGTTGACGATATACGCCAGAGCAAGTTGATAGCTTTCGTCTTGAGTAGGCCCTACGGCGAGCACTACGTTTGAAAGCATCTCGTCAGGTAATGCATCTGAATCCAGTAGGCTACTTGCACTGATACTCAAGGCGTGCGTTTCATCGGCCTGCACACGGTGAATGACAAGCTCGTCATCACCTGCAATCGCCACCAGCCAACCAAAAGCTTCATCAACACCGACTACCGCAGGAACTTGATTCGTGGAAGGGAGGTATTCGGAGTTCTTGTCGCCATTCGTTAAACAAGGGGCATCGGTAGTACATCCCGATCCGGATAGATTTGGATAGACGAGTTGCAGAACAGGAACACTCGAAGGTGTGTTCGTCCGGACGAGTAACGCTTGTTCGTCCATGCTTGCTAGGGCCAAGGATCCAGCGATTGGATTAGGATCTGAAAGTTCACTTCCCTCAATATATACCTTAGGGGGAATTTCAAATGCAATGATGCCATCCACCGCTATATTTCCACCGTTAGTCTTCGTTCCTGTTGAAGCTATCGCGAAGAAATTTTGAAGCGGTGTAACCGAGACAAACAAGGCTCTGAGTTTGTCAAACATTGTTTCACGAACTATGTCTACTCCTTGATACTCCGGATCCAGGTCCGCAGCATCCAAAAAATCCCATGTTTCTGCGTTAAAAAGAGCAGTTCCCAATAAACCATAGTTATCATTTTCAGTGAGTTCATCTATAGGCCTTATAAATGTAGCAATGACCTGTGGATCGTTTGGTTCTGAATGAGAAGCGAACGCCAAACCCGCACTGACAAGTTTGCCTGATCCAGGTAGTGGATTACCTTCGACGACGCCCCCGTAACAACTTCCGGCGCCCGCCGGACACGTATCTGGGATGAAGCTATTGGGGTCGTTGGTGAGCTCGTCGAAGACGGTGTAGACGTTTTCGTCGGTGAGGTTATTACAGTCGTTGTCGAGGAAGTCGCAGACTTCGGGGTTGTCGGGAAAGCGTTTGGGATCGTTGTCGTCGCAGTCCAGAGGATGGGTGCCGCCGGACGGAGCGCAATCAGGGTCGATGGCACCATCGGAATCCAGGTCGCGTGGGCCAAGCTCGCAAAACCGGGTGGCTTTGTTGCATGTCCAGCTTTGACACGCATCCGATGGCGGCTGCGAATCATTAAGGCGCGTGCAGAATGTGGCCGGCTGACTAGTGCAATCGGTTTCTGTGCTGTGGCGCAAATCCACCAAGCTGCAACTAAGGCCAAGCCCTGCGCTCATAAAAACACCCAGGATGCCGCTCTTGCTCGTTGGCCTCACAGCTTGCCTCCCAGAGTAAGGCCAGCGGCATTGGGGCTCACCCATGGGGTGAACCGTATCTGACTAAGGAAAGGCTTGCTGGCTCCCGAAGTGTTGGACGTAGATGCTTCAGTCTCGTCATCGGCGCCTTCCCAATCGGTGAAAAACGCACTGATGATGGTGCCGACACCAACCGCGCCCGCCGAAACGAAGAAGATATCGGCAAGCAGCGCCGAGCTTTGAATCTCATCGTTCTTTTTTCGTAGAGCCGCATTGCCCTCGGCGGTGGTGGGGTCAATATCACCGGCCTCGTTTTCAAGGGACAGCGTGTGGATGGCAAAATACGTGCCGATGCCGGCGGTGGCGACGGTGAGGCCCACGCCGGTCCAGAAGAAGGCGGGAGAAAGCGG
>CAZXFW010000022.1:0-8724 GCA_964640175.1 uncultured Polyangiales bacterium
TCCGCCACGCTCAGCTGCGGCGGCAGCCCTGCTCACTGCAAACCCTAACCCTCCATGTAATCTACGCCTTGTTATCCGGCGTCAAAAAGCGAATGATTTTTCGCGCGAGATGTTCGTTGATTTCGTTGTGCCGTGGCACCGGTTGTGATTTTCCAGTAGTAGGTTGCCGGTAAAAATCGTGTTTGCCTCCATGCCGCACTAGCACGCAGCCGTGTTGCTCAAGTATTGAAACGAGTCTTTTCGTTTCACGCCACTCTAAGCTCGCCTACACGTCGAATTCCAGGAATCACTCCAGAACTCAGTTCCTTATAAAGATCACGCAAATGATCCTTCAGGTCTTCCAAATCAACACCTTGGGTCCAGTAGTCTGGAAACTCATTGAGGTAGCCTACGAAGAGTTGCTCTTCCTCCCAATACGTGAACTTAAGCTCCATATCATTTAAGTTACCCTGGCACCCTCAGGATGTCCAGGACACGCTTGGAATCGGGGCGAATCTGGGGATGCCTTACCTGTTTTCGGGGGGTGAGTTTAACACGTTTGGAATTAAGTAAGGTGTCCCCCGGATTCTAGATCCAAGATGGTACATCGATGACCGTTTCCTCAACGCCAAACAGGTCTCGCTCGACCTGATTCAGGTTCTCGATGTACTTGGGAAGGTCTTCTGATCTCGCATCGCCCGCAAAAAAATCCACGGCACTCTCAAACCGCTTTATCAGTATTGAATGTGGGACATGGTCGCCTTCAACCATCGCACGGATGTCGCTGAGGTCATTGGGGCTGAAACGCTTGAGTTTGCTGATAACAACGTCTACGACATCGAGCACTCTTAGCTCGAAATGTGTCAACGATAGCGGTAGCAAGTGATAGTCAGGTGGGTGTGGAAGGAAAGGTATCCCACTAGCGACAAAGTCAATATAGAGTCGATGAGCACGAAAGACCTTTGTATCCTTTCCAGCAAGCTGGATCAGCCGTTCTTGCGTTTGCTGTCCAAGCTCGTTCGTTTCAAGCACGTCGCTATCTTTGGTTCCGCGTTCGTAATTCACTTGCAGCATCAGAGCTGTGGAGCCAATTATTCGCAAGGGAATTTTTTCATCGTGCGGCCATGTCCACGACTCATCAATTCCTTGGAAGAATCGTACGATTCGATCACTCATGTGTAGCCCGTAGGGCTTCTACAAAGTCCTGACTTTTCAATCTGGTAATGATGCCCCAGCGCTTGGAAATTGCTGAACGCGAAGCTTTCACTCCCTCGAGTGTGCGCTTGCTGCGAATCTCGGAATCAAGAATATCGAGAGCACTGTTTTTATCGACCTGAAGCGATGAACTTTGGCGCGCCACATCGAGATACGACCCCAGCACTAGTTGAGCTCTTCGATAATGTTTAACAAGGTTACGGGTTCGCAGCTGGGGAAGCTCATAGTCGAGTGCATCGAGTATATTTTCTACAAGCCAAGGAAATCTTCGTTGAAGTCCAATCTTGGAAAGCTCGGCCTCTGGCTGCTGAAGGTGTATTTGGTCAATATTGCGAATCAGTACGGGACCAAGAGCCGTCACATAACGGGGAACGCCGCTAACCAATGCATTTCGAAGAATGTCCGTTAGGCCCAAGTTATCAACAGGTAGCACCACGTTGCTTTCTTGAAGGTGCGTAGCACCCAAGCGTGCCAACGCGTTTTGTAAATTCAATTCAGCGTCAGACTTCTCTTCAAAACCAAAATCACGAATAGAGACATTGAAAAGCCTCAAGATAGCAAGAAACTGTTCGGCGGTGAACGAACCGTCACCTCGTTCGATTTGACTCAAACGCGATTGTGACAAATGGAGATGTTTGCCAAGCTGCGCCTGTGTCCATCCACGACTTGCGCGGAACTTTCGCACCCCTGCCGCAATACTCTCAGCAACGTGATCCATGTTCTTAACTATACGCCGGAATATTGATAAATCAATACAATTATTGATTTACGAATAACTGTACCATAACACATTGAACTAACTGAGTATTTAACAATTCATCTCGGCGAGAAGGGGGGTGAGACACCTTACTTTATCGAGGTTTCGTGGTGGTGTGGCG
The DNA here is from genome assembly GCA_964640175.1 of uncultured Polyangiales bacterium. Lineage (GTDB taxonomy): Bacteria > Myxococcota_A > Polyangia > Polyangiales > JACKDX01. The sequence continues at coordinate 2,073 of CAZXFW010000022.1, forward strand.
ATTTGCTCTCATCCACATGTAAACATACACTCGCTGAGTATTCCAAGGAGTTAGCCTCATGCCTGAACTAATGACGTGCGTATGGTTTGACCATGGTGAAGCCCACAGAGCGGCGGAGTTTTATGCCGCCACTTTTCCGAATAGCTATGTCGGCAGGGTGACCAAGGCGCCCAGTGATTTTCCCGGCGGCCACGAAGGCTCGGTCTTGACCGTTGAGTTCACCGTGCTTGGGCAGCGCTTCGTCGGCCTCAACGGTGGTCCAAACTTCAAACCCAATGAAGCTGTCAGCTTCATGGTGATCACCGAAAACCAGGAAGAGACCGATCGTTACTGGAATGCGATTGTTGCGAACGGTGGCGCTGAAAGCGCGTGCGGCTGGTGCAAGGACCGTTGGGGATTCTCCTGGCAAATCACACCACGGCGATTGCTTGAGCTCACCACCAGCGCTAACCCCGCAGAAGCCAAGCGTGCCTTCGAGGCGATGATGACAATGTCGAAAATCGACATCGCGGCGTTGGATGCTGCTGTAGCACCCTAACCCGGGGACGCCTTAAAGGTGTCCCCTGATTGGATACACCTGAGGCCCAAACACCGCCGAATTGGAAGTGCTCTTCACCCCGCACGATTGACATGGCGTTACAGTGACCTATATAATAGTCACTGTGTTCCAGGTTGTCTTTACGGACATCGCTCGCAAACAGTACAATGACCTCAATCCACGACTTAGAAGGCAAGTCGACAAGGGCCTCGATAGAATAGCGAGGCAGCCTTGTTTAGGTAAACCTCTTCGTGGACAGCTTAAAGGAATTTGGTCTGAGCGTGTCGCGACGTTTCGTGTGCTTTACAAGATCAGGGACGAAGAGATCGAGGTGCTTGTCCTAACCATCGAGCACAGAAAATCAGTTTACGGAGGACATTAATGCGGCATAAAATTATTTCTGTAAGTCAAGCAAAAGCCAAACTTCTCGAGTTCGCGAGGCGCGCCGACGAGGAAGGCAGGTCATATCTTCTCACTAAGGACGGTGTACCTCTCGTGGCATTGGTACCAATGGAAACCTACGAAGCGTTTCTCGAAAGTTCCGATGTGCTTGCCGACCCGGTCACGCTCGCGCACCTAAAACAAGCGCTCAAAGATGAAAAGGCGGGTCGTTTGTGGAAGCGTGATCGCCACGGTCGCTGGACAAAAGCCAAACCAGCGAAGCAAAAATCCAAATCACGATCAAAATCCGCCGCCTAGGTCACCTTCAGCCTCGCACCTACGCTGGCGCACGACGGCGACCCGTTTTCTTCGCTGGAGCAGCTGGAGGGAGTAAAGCCCAGTCCAGAGGCACTACGCTCTCTCCACCAAGAGCATCCAACAGCTCCAAGAGTTTTGTGACGGTCGACGACAATCTCCAACTTTAATGGCTGGGCAAGCTCTTCAATGGCGTCTTTGATCATGTCGTACGCTTCTTTTCTGGTGCGTCCCTGAGTGAAAACACGTAACGAAGGAATCTCGGCCTAAGCTTGCCCCCTTACGCGTACGCGCTGTAGGCAGCGTCCACTCCGGATCTCAGGCATCTGACACCAGATCGCAGAAGTCATCGAGGAATGGATTGTCGTTCCGTTGAGCGGTGTTATGCAATTTAGCTTGCCAGTTTCTGACTTACGACTCTATTGAGACTTACGCCGGCCTCAGCGGCTTCCATGGTTAGCTTCCGATGGATCTCGGGGGGCACTCGAACCACAAACTTACCACTAAAATCCTGAAGAGATAGGGGAGCAGGGATGGTCGCTTTGGATTTCTTGAGGTCTCGTAACACATCTTTGACGACTCGCCGTATACCAGCCAAAGCAGCGCTTTGTGATTTGGATAGCCAGCTCAACGATGGGAACTCCGAGCACAATCCAACAAACTCCTTGTCTTCTTCCGACCACATAACCCGGTAGGTGTACTTACTTGCGTCCATGATGTTCTACCTCCAACCTTGCGATTGCTCTAAGCACTTGCCTCACTTGATAAGTCTTAGCCTTGCCCCTAGCCGCCTGAATATTCACCCTTGGATCGCCGGGCCAAGGAGTTTTATATACCTGATGGCTTGTTCCTAACTGCCTAGGTTTTCCAAAGTAGTGTTCGCACACTTGAGCCAACTCTCGAAAGCGCACATTCTGGGGAGCAGCACGCAGCTGCTCCACCAGCCTTTCGATCCGATTCATAGTACTAATATTAGTACTATCCATGAAAAAAAGCAACTTGTAATTGAAGAATTAACCTATAACCTGGGGACGCCTTGCCTATTTTGAATGCCTGGGGTTTGTGGCCCCTGATTCCAAATGTGTGTCATGCAACCAGTTGCAAACTCAGCTCTTCTCCAACGGCTCTGCAAATGGCGACAAGCGTTTTGATGGTAGGATTCGATTTGCCAGGGGTTTCCAGTTTTTGAAGCTGTTGAACGGAAACGTGCAGACGAGCGGCGAGCTGACGCTGAGATAAGCTGTGCTTCTGGCGCAACCGACGAATCATAAGCGGAATCGCCACGCCTTCATCCGGAGTGATCCACCTATAGCTTGCCCCCTTGCGCGTACGCGCTGTAGGCAGCGTCCACTCCGGATCTCGGGCATGTTCTAAATATAAACTAAGTGCCTCTCGCGCATTTTCGTGGGCGGCTTTTTTGGTGGCACCTGAGCTGAAACAGCCAGGCAAATCAGGAAACTCTACGCTATAACTCCGGCCATCCTTATAGATTTTGGCTTGATAACGAATCATCGCAACTTCTCCTTTGTTTGCTTTTCAATCGCTCGGAGCAGCCCACGGCCCAGATCTTGATTTCCGTGAACAGGGACAATCACTGTCTTGCCATGCTTTTCTAACTTGGTATGCGAACCCCTTTGACTCCGCACGGTCCATCCTCGTTTAGTAAGCAGTGCTACAACTTGTTTGCCAGAGAGCGGCATTGATAACTTATACAGCTTTTATGCTGCCCTGGCAATCTAATCTGTAACCTGGGGACGCCTTACTTATTTCGGATGCCTGGGGTTTGTGGCACCCTGCGTTGCGGGTGCAGTGGAGCACTCAACCCTCAGGCGCGTTTGGAGAATTAAGTAAGGTGTCCCCAGATTTACAATTGATACTATGCTATAGTATCAGTAAGGTCTATTATGATTAGCGCATATCTTCGCAAGGCGTTGCAAGAAGCCCGTTACGAGCTTCTTGAAAATGGCACATACTATGGTGAAGTTCCATCACTACCTGGTGTCATTGCCACGGCCGATTCTTTGGAGGCGTGTCGCGATCAGCTCGCAGAAGTCATCGAGGAATGGATTCTTGTTCGCGTCGCAAAGGGATTGAAGATTCCACCGCTTGGTCCGTGTGAGATTGAAGTGCGGAAAGCTAGCTAAGCATGCCTTCCTGGGGCCCGGTTTCCCGCCGCGATTTGGTTCGTGCGTTGCGAAAACTGGGTTTTGATGGTCCGTTCAAACTATCCCGAAGAGATTGGGAATCCGTTTAACTCATTACGTAACTATGTGTCGTCTGTCCCGCATTGCCTCTAAATGACAAACAATGGCTTCTTCAATATTGGCCACAGCTTCCTCGTAGGTGTCGCCTTGAGAAGCGCACCCGGGCAAATCAGGAACGTAGACGCTGTAGCCCCCATCATCCTCCTGTTCAAACACCGCCTAGGGCTACCGGCCGCAGTGATGTAGGCGCTTGGCCTACCAAAGCCTGTCACAAGGTGGCCGGTGTGGTCATGGATCGGTCACACTAGTATCCGGAGGCGGAGTGTGTGGTGGCGGGCTTATCCTTACTGCGCCCGGGCGGAAATGGAGTATTAGGATGCCCGTTTAAGCTCGGCCTTAAGTCGGTCCGATAAAAACACCTTGAGCAATGATTGATAGGGCACATCTCGCTGATTTGCTAACACTTTGATCTGTGCCAACATCGAGTTTGGCAATCGCAAAGAAATGGTGGTTGTCGATGGCTTAAGTCGAGGAAAAATCACCGGCTCCGCATCGTGCCATGAGACATAATCTGCAGAATCATGGGTTAGCCAAAATTTCCGTTCTTGCGCTTCAGTTTTGAACTTAGGGAGTTTTGACTGTTTTCTTTTCGGCTTGGTCATACGCCTCTCTTTCTCTTTTACTCATATCTCGGGCTGAGATCACTCGTAGGTGCTTTTTTCGTATAGCGAACACCACAAAAAGCTTCCTCTGGGTATCCGTGTGTCCAAGAGCATAAAATCGTCTTTCTTGGGTAGAATGTTTTTGATCCACCTGTATGACTAACGGAAGATTAAAAAACACTTGCTCACATTCGGATGGCAGCACTTGGTGCTTAATCTGACTTTTGTAAAGATTGCCTTCATCCCACTCGAACCCCTCGCATTCTCGGAGCACACGAAGCATGTATTGTATATTACCACAATATACAACGGTGGCTAACTGTCCAGAGTCCGAGTTAAATGGTCTTGCAATTTCAATGATTTGCAAATCCAAGGGCGATGCGATCCCGCGGTTTTGGTGATGTTAATCCTCCACCATGGTGGGGAGTGTAGGCAAAGGCGCACCAAAGCGCGTCACAAGGTGGCGAGTGTGGTCATGGATCGGTCACACTAGGATCCGGAGGCGAAGTGTGTGGTGGCTGGCTTATCTTTAATGACACGTAGGCATCTAAGCTGCGTGCTGGCGGTGTTTTGTGTTTTATAGGCTTGGTAGGTCACGCCTGTTCTAGAGCTTGCGCATCCTAACTCTGTCAGCTTCAACCACGCTGAAGTAGCCTGACCAGTCGTTACGGCTTTCCAAACTTTAGTGACCAGCACGGCAAAACGCGTCGGGTTATCCGTAGCTACGCGGAATAAAACAATCCCTTCTGTGATTCGCGTTGTCCCATGTACCGCTAGTCGTCCAAAATCTTTGTCCAGCGTTATCAATACTCGGCGTCCTTCGTTAGCCAGTTGAATGACGTTCTCATCATTGGCGCCGGGAGCTGTTTCTAAGACCCAGGACACGTCGTGACCTTTTTCCCGAAGCGCCTGTATGGCTTGGCCAGGGAAATTTTCATCAGCAACAAGGCGCATGGCGCGCTCAACTAGCCAGCGGATAAACGCGTTCGTTCTTGAGCATCTCGCTCGCATAAGCGAGGCAGGCTTGGATATCCTTGCGATCGAGGCCTGGATAGTTGTTTTGAATATCTTCTACCGACCAGCCCTGAGCTAATAATTCGATGACAAGTTCCACCGTAATTCGAGTTCCCTTAATGATGGGCTTGCCTGCCTGTATGTTGGGATCGATGACAATTCTCTGCTCTGGCATCACGAAACTATAGCATAAATGCAAATCCACTACACGTGTCATGGGTGGATTTAGCAGTATCGTCCAGGCACGGCCGATATTCGGGCATGATTCAGATTATCCATATTAAGTGGGCGCATGTGGGCAAAGGCGCACCAAAGCGTGTCACAAGGTGGGGAGTGTGGTCATGGATCGGTCACACGAGGATCCGGAGTCGAAGTGTGTGGTGGCTGGCTTATCCTTACTGCGCCCGGGCGGAAATGGAATCAGGGGACACCTTACCTATTTCGGATGGGTGGTTATGCGGCTTTGGCATTTGGGATGATGTAGTGGGCGCTCGACGAAAACGCCATCAGACGCGTGTGAATAATTAAGTAAGGTGTCCCCTGATTCTCCGATTCCAACCGTTCGACTCGGAGTGTTAATTGGGCTTTTCGACTATAGTGAATTATAGTGTATTATATTAATGGCAACTTTTGCTTTTGTTCAGTGGCTTGTAGATTGGATAGAAACGCAGTCCTACTTCGTTTTTGAATGGGACTTAGGGAACAGGACCAAGAATTTTGTTAAGCATGGAATTACGATTGACGAAGCAGAATCGGTATTTGAACAAGTGGAAGCTATTAGGGCACTCGGCGAGCAAGTTGCCCCGAAAATTAAAGAGCCAAGATATGGGATCCTTGGAATTACTAGCAGCCTGGAACATGTGTTCGCTTGTTTTACGATTCGCGGATCAGCAATTCGAGTCATCCATATTCGGAAAATGAATAAGAAGGAACGGAGGCTTTATGCCAAGCTATGTAAGGAACGACAAGGGGTATAGCAACGTCAAGTTCAATGCGAAGGCGATCAAAGAAGCCTATGCAAAGGCAAAGACTAAGAAGAAGCACCCTACCAGCGTTAACTTACCTGAAGAGGTGATCGTCGAACTGAAAGCGCGAGCCCTGAAGATGGAAATCCCATACCAAACATTGATGCGAAAGCTAATTGTCGAAGGGCTCGCCAAGCAAAAAGTGGCCTAGAAAATGAAAGTTAACCTTTGTTCATGGTGGGGGATGTGGGCAAAGGCGCACCAAAGCGCGTCACAAGGTGGCGAGTGTGGTCATGGATCGGTCACACTAGGATCCGGAGGCGAAGTGTGTGGTGGCTGGCTTATCTTTAATGACACGTAGGCATCTAAGCTGCGTGCTGGTGGTGTTGCTTGTGCTTTTGTGTGCCTCGAGTGCGTTGGCGAAGCCGAGGCGTAAGCACCGCAAGGCCAAGGCGCAAACGAGTGCGGAGCTAAACGCGCGCAAAGAGCGCGAGCGCGAAGAGGCGCAGGCTGCGCAAGCCCAGGCCAAACACAACGCCGATGCCAAGCTAGAAGAAGCCAAGCGGCGGTTTG
>CAZXFW010000023.1:0-8555 GCA_964640175.1 uncultured Polyangiales bacterium
ACGCCAAAGACAAACCTCCGCTTTCTCCCGCCTTCTTCTGGACCGGCGTGGGCCTGACTGTAGTTAGCGCGGGCATCGGCACCTACTTCGGCATCAGGACGTTGAGTTTGCAAAGCGACCTTGAAAAGGCCGACCCGTTGTTGCCCAGCACTCAAACGCTACAAGAAGACAAAGACCAAGCGGCGCTTCTGACCGACATCTTCTTTATCTCCTCGGCAGGCTTGGCGCTTTCTACGCTTATCGTCGCGCTCTTTACCGACTGGGGAGATGACGAAAACGATGCTTCCGAATTTGAAGACAGCACCGCATGGCTGCCGTTTGTGACGCCGCATGCGGCAGGGATTCAGTTTCGGGGGAAGCTATGAAGACGCGGTTCAGCGTGCTTGGCGCAAAGACAGTGTGCATTGCCCTTTTGTGTGTCCCAATGATGAGCTGCGGCATCTTGGGATTTGGTGCAGACATTTCCGTGAGCTGCACCGACGGACAGCGCACGTGTGCCGACCTCAATGAATCCAACCCGACGGGTGATGCGTGCACGTTTTGGGCGTGTGTGGATGAACGCCAATGCCAAATCATTCCCAAAGACACCGACCGAGACGGCGTGCTTGATAACGGCTGCGAACCCGAAGGAAGCCCTCCGGACTGCGACGAAAACGACCCCAAACGCTTCTCTGGCAACCCCGAAGTCTGCGACTACGTCGACAACGACTGCGATGACGAAGTGGATGAAGGCTTTGCGTATGGTGTGACCGAACAGCATCTGTCGAGGCTTAAAGAACGCGACATTGAATCTCCCAACAGCGTGAACTTCGCCACGAAGTCCAGCGAACAAGGCATCACGATGGCTGCCACGTTTGTCTATGTGAGTGAATCAGTGCAGCAATCTGGGCTGGCCGTATGGTCAGACGTTTCTTCTATTCCTTCGCCGTTTACAAGCCTACGAAACAAACTTGCAGATACCGTAGAGGGATCTGATCCACTACCACCGTCTTGGCTTGTCAATACTGTATACACCAGCGTTCGTCCGTTCATTGCCGAAGACAGCATCGGTGTGGTGGCTAGTGCCAATGGAGAAGCGTATTCGTGCATGTATTTCGCGGCTCGTGTGTCTCAAGCGAATGAGACCTTGCAAGCACGTATCCATCAGGCATTTGACATAGATGGGGATTCGGCCGGACGAGAAGCTATTTATCCAGCCTCTGCTGTTACTGCGCACGGTCTTCTCGTTGTGGCTACTAAGAGTTGCGATGATCCTACTTGTGTTGGCGAAAGCAAAAACACTGAGGTCTTCGTGCAGTACCTTGTTCCTGCTGATATGAATGCATGGGCCCCTCCTTCATGGACGAATGATCAGGATCCTGACCATCGGATAATCACGGATCCAGAATTTGTCAGCACGGGTGAACCAGCCACCATTGTTGCACTGCCTTCACAGCGCTGGCTTACGGCACACGCTCAAAAACCTAAAGATGAAAATGATCCTATCACGTTGGAGCTAACATTGATCAAACATGCCGACATGACGGGTCCCGAGTTTAATCCCTATCAGTACACTGTGAACGTTACCGAAGCCGTGCAGCACCTGGCCTTGGCGGTTGGACCCCACGAAGGCGATAAGACAGCCGTTGTGCTGAGTTATGTTCAAGACAATCGTGCCATTTTTAAACTGCTAGAGCTCACCGAGGCGCCCACTCCTTCCATCCAAGAGCGTGCGTCAGTTCAAGCGCCAAAGGATTCTGCGGCTCATACCCATCCCATGGCGGTGTATCATCCTGCGCTCGACGAATGGCTGCTAAGCTGGCATGAAGCCACTTCTCCTGAGCGTTTTGCATTTGTTCGCATGACCACCTCAGGCACTCTTATCGAAAGCTCGCTCACTTATGGGCTAAATCGAGAAGGCCGGGTGCTCCCGGATGGCATGGGGCTGGTCTACCGCGACCAAGGCTACGGATTCGTGTCCTATGCCGAAGACAACGAAGATCCGCGCTTTGTGACGGGCGGGATTGGTTGCCCGTCGGGTAATTGATCAAGAAAATCATTGGGTTAGCGAAGGCTTGGCTTTCTCCGCCTACTTAAGTAGCCACCCCTTGCATCCTAGTGGGGAAAAGTGGTGTAATAGGCGCACCACGCCCGGAGGTGTGCTAATGTACGCTATGACTCGAGCGGCCGCGTTTGTCTTCGGAAGTTGTTGTGTGTTGCTGTTATCGGTGCACTGTGCTCCGAGCGCAGAAGACGTCTCTACTAACCAGCAGATGTCCGGTGTCGTCACGCTTCAAAGCAAACCGTATTTCATAGGGCGAAGTGGAAGTATGATCACTGTCGCCGTCAATTGGAATTCCGAGACTGACACACCCGTACGGGTTATTCGTGGAAGCGTTACGGCAGCCCTAGCCGAAACAGGTAACGTATTCGCTGGCAACAACCCTTCGGTCTGCAATCGAGGCGCCAATTGGCTACCGCCGCTGTGGGATTGCTACTCTCCAAGCGACGAGGGCATTCCCGTTCCTGCTAGCGGATCAGTGCTTTTCGCCGTTCAGCCGCTATTCGATGCTAATGCGCCGCCAGTGACCGAGCTTCGTGTGAGCATTAACGACCCTGTGGCGCTTGCTGCGAGTAATTCAGCGCCCTCGGTGGCGAATGGGGCGTATTCAGAAATCCGTGTGCCGTTTTATATCAATGCCGCCTTTGTGGCGTTGCCCACAACCACCAGCTCAAGCATGCTTCAACAGCTCACCCTTAACCAACCGGCAATACTCGCATTGCATGCGGTTGGAGGAGCTGGACAGGTCCTCAACGGTGCTAGATTGGTGTTGCCTCCAGGCGTGACGCTGACCCAGACGATGAAGACACTGCCCAACTACTGCAGCATGATTAACAACAACACCACATTACGGTGTGAAGTTGCAGGAACCGGAAGCTTATCCATGCCAGTCTATGTGGAGGTTACTCCCACGGTGACGGGAACCATCACGTTTCGTCAGGAATTTTATCGGAACCTCGGCGGGACCATCACCGAATACCCCGAGTACACGCGCGAGCTGACGCTTCCTATCATCGACCCAAACGTGACGCCGACTCCAACGCCTACGTTTACTACACCCACGCCCACACCCACCGCGACGCCTTCACCGACAGGCACACCCACGGCGACAGTGACCATCACGCCAACGCCCACTTCCACCAGCACGCCCACTCCAACGCCCACGCCTTCACCCACACCCAGTCCAACCCCCACCTTGGATCCTCACGTCTTCATCTACTTCAACTACATCCCCGTAGTCGTGGGCGGCAGCCAGTTCATCCGCACCCACTAACGCGGTCGGGGGAACCCCTAGTAATCCTAATCTAGGCCATCGTTTGGTGCTTTTGATGCCTCCTGTGTATGATGTTTAGGGGGTTATGGACCGCTTTCCTATGCAGTTTGGGAGGTACACACTGTTGCGGGCGCTCGGCCAAGGTGGCATGGCGGAGACTTACCTGGCACGGCAACACGGCAGCCATGGGGTCGAGCATTACGTGTGCATCAAGACGCTGCTCAAGCGCCATCAAGACAACGAGACCTTTCTGCGGCATTTTGAGCGCGAGGCCAAGCTTATTTCGCGCTTACGCCATCCGAACATCACTCAGGTGTTGGAATTTGGTGCAGTGGGAAAAGAACGCTTTTTGGCGTTGGAGTTGGTCGACGGCCTTGATTTAGGCAAGTTGCACCGGCGTATGCAAGCACGCTCGATAGCACTTTTACCTGACCTTGTGCTCCATATTGCGGTCAAGATGGCCTACGCGCTTGAGTGTGCACACCAAGCGCAATACCGCGGGCGCGTAGTTCCTATCATGCACCGCGACATATCGCCGAGCAACATCTTGTTGGGCAGCAATGGCGATGTGAAGCTCAGCGACTTTGGCATTGCCAAAGCGCTTGATGCCCAAGCTACTATACTGACCCAAGGGCTAGAGACCAAGGGCAAAACACCGTACATGGCGCCTGAATACTTGCGAGGTGAGCCGTTCACGCCGCAAGCAGACCTGTATGCGCTGGGGGTCACCCTTTATGAGATATTGACGGGCAAACGGCCTTTCGACGCTGAGAGCACGGTGCGCATTTTCGAGCGCGCGAGTAAGGGCGATTACACTCCCCCAGGCTTAGCAGCCCCGGAGACACCCGAGGTGCTCGCGCGCGCCATCGAAACATTGATTGCGCCTGTTCCCGAGCTTCGGTTTCCGTCTGCAGCCGCACTTCTTGATGAACTTTCAGCGCTTTCATTGCCTGTGCTTGGTGCACGCCGCTTAGGTAAACTTATCGAAGAGTATAGGCATGAAAGCGAGATCATTGCGCAAGACCCAGGGCCGCCTGCGCAACGGCCGGAGATCGAGGTGGAAACACACACGCGAGACGACCATCCGACTGAACGAAGCGAGGCTACGCGTATGGAGCGGCCGCGGCGCAACTCTGATGGCACCCTTCGCAATAGGCGCGGTATCGTCCGACGGTTTGTCACGGGCCCTAACGTTGCGCTGGTTTTTGCCGGGGTGTGCTTGGCGGTATTGGCGGCTGCTCTCCTTTATGAGGGGCGAAGGCCTGTTGGACCCCATGCGCAGGGTGTGGCAAAGTCGGATATGCCGTTGCAAGTACATGTTTCACCGCCGCATACAACTAGCCAGGCGAATGCCTCTCTTACCATCATGGTCATCCCTGCAGGCCAGGTCATCATTGATGGTAAAGATATGGGTGTCTCGCCCGTGACGGTGCAACTGAAAGCGGGCTTACATCGTGTGCAAGCCGTCAATGGCATGCATCGTGCTGAGCAAACACTGCAGCTTGAAGCAGGGCAAACCAAGCGCGCCGTTTTGCGGTTAGACTTGCTGAGGTAACATGGCTGTGACAAGCGGCAGAGCAGCATCCGCCTCTGACCCTCTCATCGGTCAGATTCTCGATGGTCGCTACGAAATCGTCGCACTGCTTGGCAAAGGAAGCATGGGCCGTGTCTACCATGCGCAGCATACGGTGCTGCGTAAAACCTTGGCGATCAAAATATTACACAACGATCCGCACAGTGCGCACCAACTGACTCGATTCCGACAAGAAGCCCAAGCTGCATCTGCCATCGGGCATGACAATATTGTAGATGTGATCGATTTTGGGATGTTGCCTAACAACTCTACCTATTTTGTGATGGAGTATCTGGACGGCGTATCGCTCGCCACCTTTTTAAAAATCCACCCGCAGCCCATCGCGATGCACGATTTGGTACGCATCGCCCTGCAAATCTGCGACGGACTCAAAGCTGCCCATCACGCTGGTATTGTTCATCGCGATCTGAAGCCGGAGAATGTCTATTTGATATCGCGACACGGAATGGCGCATTTCGTTAAACTGCTGGACTTCGGCATCGCGAAAGTCAAAGGCACCCGAACGATCACTCAAGACGGACAAATCATGGGGACTCCTGCCTATATGTCGCCAGAGCAGTGCACAGGAAGGCAGGTTGATCAGCGTACCGACATCTATTCCTTGGGAGTGATTCTTTACGAAATGGCCAGCGGCAAGGTGCCATTTTTCGCGGAGCATTGGCTTGGAATCGTCGGACAGCATACTCAACAAAAGCCGCCACCGTTGCCTGTGGGCACACCCTTGCAACTCAGCAAAGTCATCATGCGTTGCCTCGCTAAAGATCCGGCGCAGCGCTACGTGTCGATGGAACATGTTGCGGCGGACCTTTGCGCCATACCTGGCATGGCCCCTGACGCACTCACAGTGCATGGCGTGAACCAAAATGAAATCCAGACCAGACCAAACCGCCCCACCACGCGCCTGCTACGTTGGCTCAGATACAAAGGCAAGCGCTTGGGTGCGCCGATATTCATGGGCACGGTGCTCGTTGCGACACTGCTTGGTCTCGCGGTACCGGCCGCGGTATCAAGATTGCGGGGTTTATCAAAGTCCGCGCGCTCGCAGGGTTCTGCGTCGGCTTCGCCAAGCACCGCGGCTTCAAACACAACCCGCATCGACGCAAAGCCCGTGCAAGCCTTGCTTTACCAGGGCGATCAACTGATTGGCTTGACGCCGCAAACGATCACATTGCCCACACGGGGAGATAACATCGAAGTATCTTTAAAACAGACGGGTTATAAAACGCATCGCATGGTGCTAACTGCGAACTCGCCCGCTGAGCTGAACGTGATGCTGAATGCCGCTTCAACCGAGCAGATTAAACCCGCCGACCCCTCACACAAAAAAACAGGGCCATCCTCACCTTCCAGGTCTAAATCACTTGAACAGCTGCAAGATCCTTGGGATTAATACCGGGCAGGGTTGATTGAAAGTGAAATGAGCGTGTTGATCTATTTGTTTCTTGCCGGCGTCGTGGGGTGGGTTTCCAATCCCTTGGAGCGCACCGACCGCGTGTGGACCGTGGCCGTCGTCAGCACGCAAACGCAATCGGAGTGGTTGGATCACGCAGCGCTCAGCCTTGCTGAAGGGTTAGAGCGCGCAGGTCGTCCGGTACTCGAACCGATAGCTGCCATGAATTACGCCAGTGGCTCCGTGCCCATGCCGCCGTATCCTGTGCCAGACGCGCTTGTGAAGCGGATCAAAGAAGTGGCGAAGATTGCAAAGGACAACCTGGCCAATGGCGAGGACCAAAAGGCACTCCAAGTGCTGTCACTTCCTTTTCCCGGCTATTCTATCCAGTATTTTTTGCCGAGCATGCCGAATGCGGTGGCTGAAAGGGTGGGCGACATTTGTCTGTACGGGGTGCGTGCTTACATGCACATGGCTGAGGTGGCAGAGCGTGCCAAGCAGCGCGAACGGGCCAGGGCTTTGCATGACCAGGCCCGAGAATACACGAAGATGTGTTATTCGCAGCTGCCAGATTTCGCCCCAAACGTAAAAAATCATCCAGACGAGGTCTTGCGCATGGCAAAGGAAGTGGGCGCCGATATTTTGCGTACCGCCCCTCATCAGCTTCATCTGTACGCGCCAGAGGCTAGCGCCGGTTGCGGTTTTGTGCTCAACGGCCGCCGGATGGCACAGGCGCCAGAGGCCATCATCCCTTTGGCGTTGGGAAACTACCTTGTGCAACTTGAGTGCAGGGGAAAACGCGGCCTTGCGAGCGCGATTAGCGTTCAAGGGAAAGTCACGCATGTGCTTGTGGACTCGCTTCCGGAAGTGCCTTCGGGCGGAGGCTCAAGCAACCTTCGCTATATCCATGCGGCCCGCGCCAGTAAGCTTTCCTTGGCGAAGCTTGCAGCCATCGCCACTGCGATGCGCGCTAAAGAGCTTGTGATTCTTGAAGAGGTCGGCGAGCACATGCACATCCACCGCTATTCGCTGCAAGGTGTGCATATTCAGCCGCTGGCGTCGGTACGCGCCGATAGCCAGTTTTTATCGGCACGCATGGATGTTATAGTGCGCACACTCATTCAAGGCCAAGCAATGAACTTTACCGGAGAAACACCTGAGCCTATCGAGCTTCCCAAACACCCTGCCAAGAGGAAATAAGGAGTCCCTGATGAAGATCTGCTGTCAATGGATGTTTGGTGTTGCATGTGTTTGGTGCTGGCCTGCGCTTGGTTGGGCGCAGCCTGCCGCATCTCAGCCTACAGCGGCTATTATGCCGGCGCCCACTGACCAAGCGACCTTGGCGGAACATCACGCCGAAGCAGCGCAAGCGGTGTTTGAATCGCTAAGCGCGCGTGGCTTTGCAGTGATTGCTTCCAGTGATGTGGAGCGGCAGATTCATCAACTTGAGCCTTCAATTCGCAACTGCCGGACGGACGCAGATTGCATGCGTGAAGTCGCCAAGCTGATGGGCACTCAGTACGCCGTGGCCGTGGTAGTGTGGCCGAAAGAAAAGAGCCGCACACCAAGCCGGGTGGCAGTGTCCATGGTTGCAGCCGAAAGCGATGCCGAAGCGGACAGCGATCAGTTTGTTCAGGCCGCTGGTGTGGCCCATGCCGCCTCGCAGGCCGCAGCTCAAGCTTGGGGAAGATTGTCCACGTTAAATTCGTCTGGTAACAATCACACGGAGGGCGCAGGCGCGCCGTTGGCGGACGATACGCCAGCGTCCTCCACGTCCACATGGGAAAAACGATGGATGCCCTGGACCCTCATTGGATTGGGCGTGGCAGGTGCGGCCGCTGTACCTATCGTTACGGCCCTCAGCGCTGGTTGCGAAAATGAAACGCCCGACGGTGTATGTCAGCCCGAGAAAGAAATCGATGTCGGAATGACGGTGATGTGGAGTGCGCTTGCGCTGACTCCAGCCATCATTGGCGTGTTATGGCTTAGCTTGGGCGAGTTTGACAACGACAAGCCATCAAGCCAAGGCCTGAGCGCAAAACTGGGCATTTCACCTGGAAGCATTTACCTCAAAGGGCAGTTTTAAGGAGACGACGATGCGCACAATCTTCACACTTTTTTTGCTTCCGTTACTCATGCTGAGTGCCTCGGTCTCGCTCTGTGGTCTATCTGCCTGTACCCTCAATGAAACCTGGCCCAGCGCCGATGCAGGCCAGGATACGGGGCCTGCCTGTCAACGCAACTCCGAGTGCACTGG
>CAZXFW010000024.1:0-8059 GCA_964640175.1 uncultured Polyangiales bacterium
CAAGATTCCCCACTGCTGCCTCCCGTAGGAGTCTGGCCCGTGTTTCAGTGCCAGTGTGGCTGTCCATCCTCTCAGACCAGCTACCCGTCTTCGCCTTGGTAGGCCGTTACCCTACCAACTAACTGATGGGCCGCAGGCTCATCCCGAGACACTAGCTTACAAGTAGAGGCTAGCTTTGACCCCTGTGACCGGAGTCACTGTGGTCTTACGCGGTATTAGCTCTCCTTTCGGAGGGTTATCCCCCATCTCAGGGAAGATTGCCTACGTGTTACGCACCCGTGCGCCACTTTACTTGTCCCCCGAAGGGAACTTTCTCGTTCGACTTGCATGTGTTAGGCGCGCCGCTAACGTTCGCTCTGAGCCAGGATCAAACTCTCCAGTTGAAAACTGTGAGCTGTCCTTGATGATTGACCGGCTAGGAACAATCATCTTGGCTCTATTATAGTATTGTACCCATTGCAACTTGCGTTGCATAGGGACCCGTTTGCGCATTTAAGAGTAGCCAATAATGGCTACCCCAATGGTATTTCCGATTCAGTTTTCAAAGGCCGAGAACGCACATCCAACATTCCGTTGAACGCACGCCGTATCCGGCGAAGGGGTGGATCTTTACCATGCTAAACAACCGTGTCAACTCCTGATCCATGCAAAGAATCTTCTTTTCTTAAACGAAGCTCTCCCTCAATGAATTCTCCAGAATTTGTGACTGGCACTGACCGCCTTGGCGTGTTAAACCGCCAACGGGACTGAGCCATCAGTGGTGCAATGTCGAGTCGCCGGCTAAAAACGGCCAAACGCTGGAAAATCCATGTCTTCCGCGGTTTTTCCTTAGCGAGAACCGTCGGAGTCATGGCTTTGCTATGTTGGCATCCTATTCTGGCAGCTGCCCAACAGACGCCTGCAACTCCAGAAAAGCCATCGCCCACCAAGCCGGTGGTGGCGCCCCCCAGCACCCCTCCGCCGCCGCCTGACTGGCGTTGGCGGCAAATTACTGCGTCTTTGCGCACTCAAGGGCGTTTTTCCGCGGTTGCGGTCGATCCTACTAACCCGCAACTTATTTTAATCGGAACGGAAGAGGGCACCCTCATGCGCTCTGACGACGGCGGTATTACATGGACCGAGGTTGAAACCAGCCCTAGCGTCATCCAAAAATTCAGCGTTGCGCCTAAAACGCCCTCGCTGCCCCAACTAGGAGAACTGGTTCCTCCGGAATATCAGATTTACGTGGATCCACCTTTTTCCACTTATGCAGAACGTGTGTGGATGCCCTTTGAAACTCTCTTTTTCAGCATTCGTCCGTCGTTCATTTCAGCGGGTTTCATGCCCAAGATAAGTCTACCGGCTACCGAGTTTCTGGGCGATGCCACCCGCCAACGTTCTGAAGTGAATACCATATGGTCTATTGTCTTCTGTGACGGTGCACCTTATCGAACCATCGTAGCTTCCCAAGAAGAAGTTTACGGCTCCTCAGACGACGGCATGACCTTCGTACGGCTCTTTGCCATTCCAGGTCGCGTTGCTATTTATTGGGCACGTTGTAATCCCAATAATCCTCTCGAAGTTGCGGTGGCCAGTGAGTTCGGTGCCTTTATCTCCAAAGATGGCGGCCTCACGTTTGATCAAGAACTCACCGCCTGGCCAGGACGCGCAGCGACTGCCATTGAGTGGGGCGTTACGAAACATCCCAAGCTCAAGAAGCTCTACATTGCCAATGGCGACGTAATTTTTGCTGGAGATCCTGACTCCGATCAAGGCCTCGTCATGATTTACCCAGACTTTAACAATGCGAACACTGCCCCGTGGGGCACTGTATATGACATTAAGACAACGCCTTCTGGCGAAGTCTGGGCAGGAACAGAGGACGGCCTTCGCGCCTCGTTCGACGGCGGAGAGAATTGGATCAACGTTGAGCAGCAAGTACTGGGTCGTCAACGTGTACGCAGGCTTGCAGTGGGCGAAAATGAATGGGGCGGAGAACGAGTCATCGCCGTGCTGGGCAACGTGCGGCCCAATATCACAGGCTCCACATCCAACACGAAAGTGACAGGCCCACTGGCCAATGTGTATATCAACCCACACCCGCCACGCGATTGGGTGTATTCAACCGACGACAGTGGCAATACCTGGCATCCATTTTACAACGACTTGACGCGACGTACGATTTTTGCTGTCACCAGTATCCCGGCGCAAAATGGCAAACCTGCAGAATGGTGGGTGGTAACCAGAGGCGAGTTATGGGGCACGGCTTACACGAGCGATCCATTACGCGGACCCGTCGATAAAAATGCTGCAGAATGGGCTAAAGCCAAGCTGGCCACAACACCTGCGTTGGATACGGTGATCCAAGCCATGATGGAAGCCAACTACATTTCGGTAGAAGAGCTGGATAAAGCATTTTACCGCGCTAAGAGCACTCGGCCCTATGTACCACGGCTTGATTTTTTATTTAGGTTCTACAATGTCGATTATTCAGAAGCAGAAACACAAGCCCTTACAAGCCCTTTTGAACGTCAAGCCGTCTCAGACCAGGTAGAATGGACATTCTTGATGGAGCTTAAGTTTCTGATGAGGCTCGGAGGAATGTTCATCGAAGAAGAGATCGGCTCAAACCGACTTGCACTGTATGACCTGAACAAACAAGTACGATACGTTGCCGAAGATACATGGCATGAACGTCTTGTATTGCTCACCCGTCTAGCAGACGGCATGTCTGATGAGCTCGAAATCGAAGTCACCCGGGCACGCATTGAAAGCCTCGAAGCCATCTTAGAGACATGGACGCGTCAACCACTTCGAAACCTTCTCAGCTACCAACCTTGGCACTGAGGGCGCCCACTAAGTAGATACCTTGAGCAGCACTGGCAGAGCACAATCATCTCATGGTATCTGTCGCCTGTGATGCGAACGCCAAAGCCGTGGACCATTCGCAAACGAGACGGTAGTACGGAATCGTTAACTTTTGTCTCAGAATTTCAAGCTCGTGTAGCAGTAGGTGCAATTACTCAAGAGGATGTGATCTCACGTGACGGAAGACGTTGGTTGCGTATTGGAGATATTGTTGGTCTAAAGCCATTGTTTGCATCCGAAACAGTGCCTGCACCACGGCGTTCTAGACAGGCAACCATGATTGGAATTCCGGCTTCGACACCTCCACCAAGCCACGGCTACTCATCGCAAGGGACTGCGCCTAAACATACGCTTGTGGGTATGCCAACGCCCCTAGCGACCGCTACAACATCGCCTGGAATTTTACCTCCCTCTAACACTACTCAACGCAACGTCCAGCGAACCATTATTGGCGTACCTCTTACCAATCCAACACATCCTTCAGCATCACATCATCCAACACTTATAGGCACTGCGCCTCACTTATCCCGTACTTCGTCAATTCGTCGGAAACCATCCAAATTAGTGGAGTATCGTTTTATGCAAGGAATGCTATGGGTATCAAGATTGCCTAAATACTGGTTATGGATTGGTATAGGCACACTTGGCATTGTCATGTGGATCTTGGCATTTGTGTTAATGGGAAGCTTGCTGACAGGTTGTGACTGCACAAGTTGGGAAACACACTCTCAAGATAAGAAGCCCGAAGTGTATGAACTTCACTTGACCGAAGCTCCCAGCGAGGAGCCCTATCCACTAACCTTTGGCAGCCGTCCATTGCCACTGCATAAGGTGTTGGAACATTTGCATGCGTTGAACGAGAGCCACGCCCGCGGTTTGTTCATACGCCTTGAGCCTATGGAAGGCGCCTGGGCACGCATGGAAGACTTAGTAGAAGGATTGAAAGAAGCACGTAAAACCCCAAAGCCTATCTATTGCCATTTTGAAGAAGCTGACAATGTTTCTTATGCACTCGCTGCAGCAGGATGTGATCGCATTACGATGAGCCCTGCAGGCATGATCAACCTTACAGGCACGGCAGTCGAAGTCCTATACGCGCGCGAGCTTTTGGATAAGGTTGGGATACAAGCACAAATGCTTCAGATTGGCCGATATAAAGGTGCCGCCGACAGCTTGACTCACAAGACCATGCCTCCCGAATCTCGCGAATCGCTGGGAGCCATTGTTAGTGATTTACAAGACTCCCTGATTCAAGGGCTTAGATCTCGACAGACATTACACAATGCTCACATACAGACATTGTTTGAACATGGCCCCTATACCCCCGAAGACGCTCTAAAAGCGGGGTTGATTGATGCCATCGAATTTGCGGACCAAACTCGTTACGCTTTAAAAACGCAAACGCACACTACTAAAGTCACTGCACTGAGTTCTGATGACACGAAAGGCATCGACATCAGCGAACTAGTCAAGCAATTCACCAGCCATTCCAAGCAAGACGAAAAGTCATCTGAACCACGCATTGCGCTTATGGTGTTAGAGGGAACCATTGTCGATGCTGACTCAGACGGCGCCAACGGCATACGTTCAGCACCAGTAATTCAGGCACTGCGCCACATCGAATATGACGATGCCATTAAAAGCGTGGTGCTTCGCATTAACTCCCCTGGTGGCTCTGCACTCGCCAGCGATGAAATTTGGCACGCAGTAAGAAGCATCGTTCGCAAAAAACCTGTCATTGCGTCCATCGGAGATATGGCAGCGAGTGGAGGTTATTACATAGCCTCGGCGAGCACGACTATTATGGCTCAACGCACAAGCTTAGTTGGTTCTATTGGCGTCGTAGGTGGTAAAATCAGCGTGGCAGGCGTGGCTGAAAAACTTGGGGTGCATGCTGAGTTAATTCAAAGCACCGGCTATGGAGGGTGGCTAAGTCCTTTACGACCATTTTCGGAATCTCAACAACAACGCCTGCACCATCTTTTACAAACTACCTACGAACGGTTTCTAAAACGCGTAGCCGAGGGAAGAAATAAACCAGAAAGCCAGATCGAGCTCGCAGCACAAGGACGTTTATATACTGGCCAACGTGCACAACAAGCAGGCCTTATCGACGCGTTTGGCGGGCTCCACGCTGCATTGGCCAAAGCGCGGACACTTGGAAACGTGGATGCATCCACACCCATGGAGATTTGGCCAGAACAGAGAAACTTAGGAGAAATTCTAATAAGAGCCCTTGGAGGCGTCAATACACACACTCCACAATTGGCTGATAACTCTCGAATACAAACCCTGGTATCTCAGTGGAACACCGCAACAACATCCAGTCCGCTTTTATTTGCTTTTCTAAATAGTCATCAACCTGTTTTGTGTGTGCTTCCTTACCAACTTGAAACACGTTGATGGTGGGGTCGTCCGGATTCGGTGGTACTTCCATTCGCATCAAACACCCCTTGCAATTTTGCAGCACTCAGCACACGCACGGCTTCACGGTATCCTCGACCAAGTAACGCCTTACCATCAGCACGACTTAGAAAAGGAAATTTTCCGAGGTCGGCCGAAACATTAAGCAGTGTGACATGGGGATACTGTTTATGGATTAGGTCTAAGCCACGTTTTTCTTTTTCAGACAAAACTACATTCAAAGATTGCCGTATCACTGCACCGATGCCACGCATAGCCACAGAGCTTTCACTTGGCTTGGTAATGTAAGGCCGATACACGTTTGAGATGATCACGACATCTGCTCCTGCCTCCACCGCCAGATCGACACTCAGCGTCCTGACCATCTCGCCATCAAGATAGTATCTGTCCCCTATGCGGTAGGGACGAAACAATACTGGCACACACGAAGATGCTGCGATGGCCTGACTGATGGGAACACCTTCCGTATAGCCTCTTCCAAATACAACGCGTTTGCTTTGATCAACATCCGCCGCAGTAATAATGAGTGTAGGTTCAAGTGCGCGGAAATCATTGATAGGCAAGTGATTCGCCAAAAATCGCTCAAACCGATCAATCGACAACATACCACTTAATAAATATCCAGGAACTCTAAGTTGTCCTAAGTTTGGAAGCCCAAAAAAATAATGACTTTTGAGAACGCCTCTGCCCTTTTTACGCTGCCAAGGTGCTTTGATCCAATCAATCAGCTCATCCGCTTTAAAGCCTTGGGCTGCGAATGCTCCAATAATTGCCCCCGCCGATGCTCCAACATAGATATCAGGAACGATGCCTAGCTCTTCAATTGCTTTGAGGGCTCCGATGTGTGCAATCCCTTTGGTTGCACCCCCTGACCCTACAAAAGCCACACGAGGCCGATGCTCGGTTTTAACGAGACTCACCTCGTTAAGATTCCATGTCTAGCCGAAGATGTCGATTTAATAGGGCAGTTATTTGCCGGGGGCTCGTTTACTGGCCGTACGCGCTTTTTGAGTCAAGCTACTAAGACGTTTTCTTGCAGACGCTGCAAATTCAGACTGAGGCCACTTTCGAAGCAATGTCTGAAGGATGCTACGAGCGTCATCTAACTTTCCCTTGTCTTCGTATAGATGACTCAGTAACCAAGCCGCATCGTCATGCACACTCCGATCGTCCACTTGTTCCAATACGCCTTGTGCTAACGCTATGGCTTCATCGTAGCGGTCTAACTTATAAAGCGTTCGCGCGAGTTCATAACGAATCATGGCCACTTCCGCACCTTGATCAGAAAGATCCAAGGCCCGCTTGTAAGTTTCGGAAGCTTCCGCATATCGGCCATTACGCGTCAATGACATGGCATTTTGAAATGTTTCTAACGACAAGTCGCGTCTGAATCGCGCCACAGCCTCCTGAAACAACTTGGATTCTGTGATAGACAGTGGCTCTTTACTTAGACTCGCATATTGCTTAACGACCTCTCGCTTCTTATTGGCTTGAATTAACTCGTAAAATTCTTTGGCTTGTTGTTCTGCGCGTACTCGACGTTCAGTATGTTTTGACAGCTGAGTAAATTCTCGCCGCATACCTTCAACTTTGCGGACCAGCTCGTTTTTTTCAGATTCAATCTCCCGAATACGAGTATCAGACAAAAGCTTTAGCGCCACAAAAGACAATGCTGCAAACAAAATATAAGCAACCGCGCTGTTCCAGAACGATCGGCGTTCACTGGTTGCTTGGCGTTTGGCGATAGATTTGATGTCAGCAGCCAACGACGTAGTGAGATTGTTGGTCTTGATAATAAGGCTACGAGATTCAACAATCTCTTTTTTTATCTCACGAATCTCGTCATCGGTTTCAAGCATCGCGACGGAACGGATACCCCGTCTCTGCCGCCTTGGCAACCAGGCAACATAGATTGCATGTCTGCTTTGCCAAATCCCCTAGCCTACTAAGGGAATCCGCTCTTTTAGAAACCTTGCCCTTTCCCGAGCCAACGGAAGGCGCGGCGCATCCGGATGATCCATCACCAATTGATAGCTTCCATTTCCTAGAGGCTCTAGCATCCGAATTTTATCCACTCGTACCAATGTACCCCGATGCGACCGAAAAAAATCGTGTGTAGGAAGTCGTTGCTCAAGCTCCGCAAGCGTGAGATCCACAGCAATGCGACGTCCTTCGGTGACCATCCACACTTGTGTATCGATAACCTCACAATAGATGATATCATCTACATCGATTATTCTAAGCGCTCCCGCTTGCTGTACAGCCACCCGCTCCAATGGGAACCGTTGGCGAGACGACAAGGCCCCTCGTACACGCTCCAAGCTCTGTTGAAGGCGTTCCAGACGCACAGGCTTCAACAAATAATCCAAAACTTGTGCATCGTATGCACGTAACGCTGCGTTGTCATATGCCGTAACAACCACAACCGAAATAGACGGATCTCGTTTACGTAATGTCTCAGTTAACACAATGCCGTCAGGCCCCGGCATTTTGAGATCAACAAACACGACATCAGGACTTTGTGCTTCACAAACCGCAAGCGCATCCATCGCATGGGACGCTTGCCCCACACATTGCACTCCTCCACATTCTTCAAGCAAAAACGTCAACTCATCACGCGCCAGCGGCTCATCATCTACCACAACGGCACGGATCTTTTGAGACATCACAGCGCAGTCTCCTTAGACAATACTGGAAAGCGCAATATACTTCGTGCCCCATCGTCAGTACGCACTAATTCCAGACTTGCGCGTGAACCATAACGCCGTTTGAGGCGCTCGCGAAGCGT
>CAZXFW010000025.1:0-6009 GCA_964640175.1 uncultured Polyangiales bacterium
AATGTTTGGACTTGGAATTGATAGAGCATTGTGTCTGCGGTCGCACGGAAACGTTGAACCCCACAGGCTCCAAATCGTTCGATATAACGGGTGCGTTTGTCTTGGGACGTTCCAATGGAGTCGAGTTGAGTAAGTCGCGCATCGAGCTTAAGTTCTGGGTGTTGCGAAAGCAGGGATCGTAGTTCCTCTAACGCCTTTTTAGGTTCTAAGTGGCTTCCATAGGCTTCAAGTACATTGTCGTTAAGCCATTGGGCTTCTGCAGCCCGCAGGAGCGTTTTGGCTTGCAGGATAGTCTTAGAGGAAATGTGTGTCATGCCTCGAAGTCTATCCCAAAACGGGTATTTGCGTCTTGCAGAGAGCGCTGTGTTAGATTTTAGGCAGCAAGGCTGGTAGGGTAGCGCACATGCGATACAGGCACGTCGGTTGGGTATCTCTGGTAGTTGTAGGATTAGTGAGTGTTTCAGGTTGCTCAAAACCCAAACGTGCTGAGCAGTTCAAAAAGGAGCAGGATGCGGCTCCAATAAAGGAGTTGGTCATAGACCATAAGACAGTAGCTACACGGATGCATGTGTTTTTCGAAGAAACCATGCGCGCTCGTGATGCTGTCATTCGTGGTGACATCAAATCTGCTGCGATGTCTTTAGAAAAGCTTGCGACTGTCGAGTTTGATAAATCCGCAATGCCTCCCTTATGGGAGCCAGAGTTTGAACAATGGCGGGCTTTGGCACGCATTGGGGGGCGTAGTCAAAGGCTAGAGGAAATTGCGACCTCGGTAGGACAATTGGGAGCGCAGTGCGGACATTGTCATAAAGCGCTGGGTGCTGGGCCACACTATGATCCCAGTAGTTGGGTGGAAGACGCCGAGGATCTGCAAGCCCATATGTTTTTGTTAACATGGGCGTCTGATCGCATGTGGGAAGGGTTAACAGAGCCTCGCGATCAATCGTGGCGTGTGGGAGCAGAGACACTGCTTGAGGCGCCTATCAAAATGGAAAAACTCATGCAGGCCTTGGGGGCATCGAAAACCTCCAGAGTGCGTAATTATCCCAAGGAGTTAAAACGCGCAGGCCAGAACGCTTTGGTCCAACAAGATGCAGAAGCCCGTGCTGATGGATTTGCTCAAATTCTGCTTACGTGTGCAAGTTGTCATACGACAGCAGATGCATCAGAGCTTCGCTGACTAGTATCATGGATATGGACTGTTCGAGTGGGGAAGGCAAAATTGACATCCTCATTCTCGAATTTTTCGTATATCGCTAGGTTAATTGTTTGTTGACGATCCATATATTCATTGTAGTCGGAGGTCAGTAAAAAATATACGGTTTCATAAATTAATGCGTTGTCTCCAAAAGCCTTGAAATGGGAACGTTCAAAGCGAGTAGAGGGCTCACTTTCAATGGCTTCTTTGATGATAGTCGGAATACGCTTTAAAGCGTCTGAAGGTGTTCCATACTCAACTCCAACCTCAAACATGATGCGGCGTTCATCCATACGTTTAAAATTTTGGATAAGGCTTTTCGCCAGGTCTGCATTGGGGAAAATCAACTGCTCACCGGAGAGTGCACGCAAGCGGGTGGATCGTATGCCGATTTTTTCTACCGTGCCTCGATTGTTGTTGGTTGCAATGAAATCGCCAATGTCGAAGGGTGTATCAAAATACAATGCCAATGATGCAAAAAAGTCCCCCAAGATATTTTGAACTGCCAACGCAGCAGCAAGGCCGCCAATGCCGAGCCCTGTCACAATTGCGCCAATTTTAACACCAAGGTGGGAAATCACCGACGTGCCCACTAACGTCCAAATCAAAAGTTGGCCAAGGAAGGTGATGGCGCCCGCCATGGTCTGAGCACCCGGTGATTCAATGCGACGTGCTTGCCAGTACTTAATAGTATTGCGGAAGACTGCTTGCAGCCAAAAACCGCCTTGCAATAAACATATGCACAGAAGACCAATATTGAGAGGCTTACCGTATTCTTTAGGAAGCTCGAGTGTTTTGATGCCTACATACGAAGCTACGCTGAATAAGAAAAAGCTTCGTGTAGCTTGTATCGTTGCCACAATGACATCATCGATATGGCTTCTGGTATGTGCGGCCAATCGGCTCAGTCGCGAAACAACAACGCGCCTGGTAATGTAAAGGCCAAACCAAAGACCAAGGGCAATGGCCAGAGCAATGACCCATTGTTGTATGTCATTGCCAAAGTAGTTCTGTTTTAACCAATGTTTGATATCCATAATTTTTTAGAGTGCACAGTTAGCGTTAGATGATTGTCCTGGCAATAGGATCGTAAATCGTCGTGGGTAAGAGCCTAAGCACTCGAAGCAACGTAGCCATGGGCCATGGAAATGCGACGACAGCCTTGCGAGCAGCAATCCCTTTTAAGATGCATGAAGTGGCTTTGTCTACGTCCATGAGAAAGGGCATCCATGAGGTGTTCTTGGATGTCATGTCCGTTCGTATGAACCCAGGCCTGATGTCTGTGACATAAACTCCTGTTTCATGAAGATCCACGCGCAGCGATTCCAAAAAGGTGCTCAGAAATGCTTTGGATGCGCTGTAAGCGGCACGTTTGGGTAGTCCGCGGTACTGAGCGAGACTTGAAATTCCTACGATGTGGCCATGCCCTCTTTCCACCATACGTGGCAGCACAGCACTCAACGTTGCTGCTGCACCTCGAACATTTACATCAACGATGGCTTGGTATTTATTCCACTGAAGTGCGCTGCTTTCACACCGTCCGGAGACGCCTGCATTGGCAATGACTAAGTCTAACCCGCCGCAAGTGTCATCGACTTGGGTGATAGTTTTTTCGACTTGAATAGGATCTGCCACGTCTGTGACGTAGATGGAGGCTTGGGCTCCAAAAGCGTGTGCTTCGTCGGCTACGGATTGGAGGTCAGATTCTCCACGTGCCATTAATGCAAGCTTGACAGATGGGTTAACTCTCGCGATTTCAATGGATAAGGCTCGCCCAATCCCACGGGAGGCTCCAGTGATGAGTACGGATGTGTAGGGAAAGTGAAGGCGTTCTGAGACGCGAGCTTTAACTAGGTTAGCGGTCTCATTGAGTTTTTTGGTCATAATGTCAGGTGGTGCATATTGCTACGCAAAGTTTATCCAGATACCACTATAATTTTTGTCGATTTTTTGAAAACAGAACGTTGACAAACGAGTTATGTGACATACAACACAAGAATATCTCGAAGCACAAGCTTACTTTTAGTGTTTGCATCCTTTACTTGAACGCATTGCTTTCTTGAAAGTGGAAAGTTTTAAAAGGAGGTAAAACCATGTGGTGGGAGTGCAGCGAATGTGGACGGCGCCTGGAAGGCGAGCGGCCAAGACGTATTTGTAATGACTGTGGTACATTAGGTGGAGTGTATGTTCCTGTGCATACCTTCGCGGGTCATGCCCCAGAAACAGCTAGTTTTCGAGAGGCATGGTTTGATCAAGGCATTGATCGGACGCCCTATTGGTTAAACAGGTAACAATTGTCCAGCAGCCTTGAGGTATTCGCGTACCACAGGGTGGTCACTGGCCAGCAGTTCTTGTGGAGTGCTGCTAAGAATAATTTGTCCGTTATGAAGGAGATTGACTCGATCAGCAATACGTGTGACTGACTCGATGTCGTGGCTGATCACCAGTGCAGTGACAGAAAATCGTGCCTGCATTTCGGCAATCATGTCGTCCACTGTACGTGCGCCAATTGGATCTAAGCCAGAAGTAGGTTCGTCGTAGATCAGTATTTGCGGTTCAATGACTAAGGCGCGTGCGACTGCGGCACGTTTAGCCATGCCTCCAGAGATTTGAGACGGCAGTTTATCCCAAGCATCAGCGATACCAAGTGCTGAAAGTTTTTCCATCACGCGTTCATGGATCTGCTTTTTATTTAACTTCGTGTGTTCTTGTAATGGAAAAGCAACGTTGTCGAACACTGTCAGCGAATCAAATAACGCGGACATCTGAAATACCATGCCAAATTTGGGACGCACGGTCATGAGTTTGCCTTCGGATAGGTGCGCAATGTCCATCCCATCGACAATGATAGAGCCACTGTCGGGTTCTTCTAAACGAATGATTTGGCGCATCAGCACGCTTTTCCCGGAACCAGAACGTCCGATCACCATATTGGTTTGTCCGCGTAGAACGTCAAAGGTAACTCCTTGGAGCACCTGTTGGTTTCCATAGGATTTGGTTACTTCGATGAGGCGTATATGAGCATCGGCACTCATAGTCCCACAGCTCCGGTGATAAGCTGCGTAATGATGTAATCTAAAACAAGCACGCCTACGGCACTGTGGACGACAGCGCGTGTTGTGGCTTTGCCTACGCCGGCGGCTCCGCCAGATGCGTAAAACCCGTGTCTGCAGGCAATCAATGTAATGGCAAATCCAAAGATAGCAGCCTTAAAAATACCTTGAATTAAGTCAGGGGTATCGACGTACCAGCTGATTTTGTCCAGAAAAATTCCTGAATCGAGTGACAATACTTTAACACAGACAAACCATGCTCCTGCGGCTCCCACAATGTTGAAGATCATGCTTAACAAAGGCACCATCACCAGTCCCGCGATTACCCGCGGAACAATGAGGTACTGAATGGGATTAACTGCCATGGTGATCAATGCGTCAATTTGATTGCTGACGCGCATGGAACCAATCTCAGTGCACATGGCGCTTCCTGCACGACTCGACACCATCAGTGAAGCAAACACGGGGGAAAGCTCACGTGTCAGAGCGAGACCGACCACTGCACCTGTCTGGCTTTCAGCCCCAAATTGGCGAATGCCGTATACGAATTGTAGCCCAAATACCATGCCGACGAACGCAGCAGTCAAAGCTACAATAAAAATAGAGTGGACGCCCACAAACTCCATCGCATTGATAAATTGTCGAATCCGATAAGGAGGACGGATGGTCCAATAACACACGCTTCCTATCATGCGAGTAAGAATGCCTATTTCTGTGAGCCAAGCGAATGGCCAACGCACGAAGGTGTTATGCACGTTTGCTTTTGTTGCGGGAGAGTGTTCAGTCATTCGTGAGACCGGATCGGTAATGTCGAGGTAAACGCGGCATCAATCGCGTAAAAAGCTCATAGACACTGATGTCAGCATGTTCAGCCACCTGTACTGCTGATAACGTTGCATTGTGTTGTTTGCCAATAATCACCACTTCGTCTCCGGGCTTTACCTCGGGGGCATCGGTCACATCCACCGTGGTCAGGTCCATGGAAACCTCTCCAACCACAGAGCAGGGTACTCCATGGACAAGCACTGTCCCGCGATTGCTTAAGCTGCGAGGGTAACCGTCTCCATACCCAATGGCAATCGTTGCAATGTTGGAGGGACGTTTGGTGCGGTAGGCGTCACGATAGCCTACAGGTGCATTTTCTGGGAGTGAACGTACCGATACCACCTGGCTATGCAAAGAAAGCACGGGCTCTAGGTTCGGACCCATGCCATACATGGTGATGCCATTGCGTACGGTAGTGTAACGAGATTGGGGATAACGCAGTGTGGCGGCACTGTTGGCGGCGTGAATGTAAGTCGGAGTGTGGCCACGCGCGTGTAGACGTTCAAGGATCGCTTCAAAACGTGTAAGTTGTAGGTTAGTCATCTCAGCATCAGTGTCTGCCATTGCGAGATGGGTCATGGCGCCGTCAATGCGTATGTTTGAGCATGATTCCACGACATCTAAAAACGCTTCAAACTCTGTGTATCGTACGCCAAGACGTGCAAGCCCAGTATCTATTTTAGTATGCACATTGAATGGTGTTTTGGCTGCTTTGTTAAAAGCAAGCACATCGGTGGCTTCAAACACGATGGGCGTGAGGTTTGCGTCAATGACTGCGCGATGTTGGTTGCCGTAGATGCCGTTAAGTATCCAAATTGGCAAGGTAATACCTGCCTGACGCAACGCCAGTCCTTCTTCAGCCAGCGCCACACACAGACCGTCTGCGTGATGAGCTTGTAGCGCCTGTGCAATGGGTATTGAACCATGACCGTA
>CAZXFW010000026.1:0-5118 GCA_964640175.1 uncultured Polyangiales bacterium
ACTTCACGTAACTTGCCAAGCGCTGCAACAGTTTTTGCCATTTGCATGAGGGAAAGCACCCCTTCTTGCATGCGAGCTCCTCCTGATGCAGATAAAATAATTGCAGGTTGTTTGAGATCAGTGGCGCGCTCAAACACCCTTGCAAGTTTCTCCCCTGCCACTGAGCCCATTGAGCCTCCCATGAAACGGAACACAAAGGTGCCTAGCTGCACTGGTCGTTGTTCGAGTAAGCCACTCCCCGTCATGACAGAATCATTGACGCCTGCTTTTTGTTGCACAGTACGTATGCGACTCCCATAAGGAGCTGAATCAACAAATTCAAGCGCATCTATCGGCGCTAAATCCCGATCGAATTCCTTCCACGTTCCAGCGTCTATCAATAATTGAATCCACGCCTCAGCGGACAACCGATAGTGGTGCCCGCAACGAGGACATACCTCATGGTTATCTACATATTCTTCTGATCTTAGCGTAGCTCCACAACCTACACATCGACGAAAGACTCCCTCGCCAATGGTTTTCTTTTCAGACGCATCTCGCGAAGCGCGTTTTTTACCAAACCAACCCATTGCAAGCAGGCGATAGCACAGCGTCTAACGGGAAACAATCACTGCAAGGTGACGCCCCGTTGACGCACCGCTCCGTCGGTACGAAAAAAACCGTTGGGCTTCACAATGGGTGCACCCACCCACATCGTCGATGCGTTTAGCAGACACCCCTTGCTGGTTAAGCTGCACCCGAAGGGCCTTCACTAATGAGACCCGTGGACGAGGCCCCGTCCTCTCAATAATTTCTGCATTTTCACAGCTGTGCGCTATTTCTTCAGCTACATCTTCACCTACTTCAAAACAGCACTGCCGAATATGCGGCCCTATGGCTACACACCATGTGGATACCTCTGTCCCTGCAATATCGCTCAATTTTTTTAGGGTAGCTTGTAACACCCCAGCCACAACGCCCCGCCAACCCGCATGGATGGTTGCGACCGCTCCACTGCTCGGATCTCCTATTAATACTGCAATGCAATCCGCCGTACGAACCCCTACAGCAATCGCAGAGCCTATGCCAATCAACGCATCGCCTTGCTGTGCTCTAAATGTTGTAGGCGCTTGCTTCCCATCCACCACCGTCACTTCTTTTCCATGAACCTGGCTTAGTTCATACAACCGGTTTTCATCATAGCCCACATCTACGGCAAAGCGCCGATGATTCTCTGCAACACTGAGGGCAACATCCCCCACCGCACGTCCGAGATTAAGTGTTTCAAACGGTTCGGAGCTCACCCCACCGGTACGTAATGAAAACCCGTGACAAAATCCGTAGGTTTTTAGCAATGACGATTGCACGACTCGTATTGCAGAAGAATCATTAATCATTGCGAATTGTGAACCAACATACTACTGTAGGAAACGAAGTGCTACAGAGCGAGGTTTAATCTATGGCTTACGTATTTCCTTCCGCCGATTGGACACAAGCTTACAAAGACGCAGTCAATAACAATTCCGAATACCGTAAAGCTGCTCAGAGTTGGACTCACGGAACAGTTGCCATGGTCGTGACAGCAGAGCCTAGTCTAGGCATAGCTACAAATGTTGCTCTATTGCTCGATGTCCACGAAGGAGTGTGCCGAGGAAGCGATTATTTTTCAGATGCAGAGCAGGCCATCGATAAAGCAAATTTTGTCATTGAAGCAAACTATGCGCGTTGGAAAGAAGTTGTGCAAGGTAAGCTAGAGCCCATTAAAGCCATGATGCAAGGAAAACTTAAGCTGAGTAAAGGTAGCTTACCCACCATGATCCGCTATGTGGACGCGTCCCGTGAACTCGTGGAAAGCGCTGCAAACGTCCCTACCGAGTTTGTCGGTTAAGCTTACGTCATGTCTCGATCGATCGTCCTTAGTGAAACGGCCCAACACAATGGTCTTGCCTGCATGTTGGCTGAGTTGATCCGTACAAACCTCACAGAACACCCCGATAAAAATAAGATTTTTGAAACACTGCGAGGCACCATCGCCATCATCGCAGAAGATGCCCAGGTGGGCCTCACCTTGCAATTCGATTTCCATGGGCTGGTGATCCATGATGGCATTCAAGGCATTCCAAATATCACCATACGCGCACAAAGCGACGACATCGCAAAACTCTCACTGATGCGCTTTAGCACGCCTTTAGGGCTGCCTGCGCTCTGGGACGACACCACCCGAAATCTGATGACAGCCATCCTCAAGCGAAGAGTTCGTGTGTATGCCGCCCCACATCACCTTTCCATGCTTGGACATGTCTCACAGCTCCTGTCCGTCGACTAGCAACAAAGAACTGCGGTGCGGACGAGAGGACTTGAACCTCCACGGGGTTTCCCCCACCAGATCCTTAGTCTGGCGCGTATGCCAGTTCCGCCACGTCCGCAATTAGGCTTCAAAATGACAGCGTTGGGGGGCTGAGCCTACTTGGTAAGTTCGTCTTGTCAAGTCACATCGATGAACTTGACGGATGGTCGCGAACATGCCGAGATCGGGGGGGTAACAGTCAAGAAAGGACTCAAGACAGCATGCAGAGGGACCCGCTGCACCAATTGGCTACCATATTAAAGGACGTGGTGGATCGAACCGAAGGCAGTGTCTCAGGCCTCTTAATGGATTTTGACGGGCTTCCGGTCGAGCATTACGTTCGGGATCACGTCAATGTGGACGCCGAAACCATCGGAGCCGAATACAGCGTAGTCCTGGGACAAATTCGCAAAGCTGCTGGCATGCTGGACGCGGGCTCTGCGCGTGAAGTTGCCATTCAAGCCGAACGGCTCACTACAGTCATCCGCTTGCTCAATGAAGATTATTTCGTAGCCATTTCCCTCTTGCCCGGTGGCAATGTAGGGAAGGCAAAGTTCTTGCTCCGGACGGCTCAAGATCGCTTACTGCAAGCGCTTGCATAATAGCCTATGTCTTCTCTTGCCAAATTGAAAATCCTGGTTTTACACGGACCTAATCTCAACCTTCTCGGAACGCGTGAACCCGAAATTTACGGAACAATTCCCCTTTCCGTGATTGACACTCAACTCGGATCCCTTGCCAGTGCCTTAGGAGCCACTCTGGAATCCCGGCAGTCCAACCATGAAGGAGAGCTCGTGGAATGGATTCAACAGGCACGCACACATTTTGATGGACTGGTGATCAATCCAGCCGCCTATACCCATACCTCCTTGGCGATTGCCGATGCCTTGAGAGCCACCAAGCTGCCTTGCGTTGAGGTTCACCTTTCGAATATCTTTGGCCGAGAAGAACAACGACACCGGTCACTGATTGCGCCCCATGTGATAGGGTGTGTCTCGGGTTTTGGGGCGAACAGCTACCCCCTTGGCTTACGCGCGTTAATCGACTATCTCAACGCTCCCTAATGAAAGTATCGTGATGGATATTGATTTAAAACAACTCCGAGAATTAATGCGAGCCATTCGTCAATTGGACATTTCTGAGCTCGAAATCAAAAAGGGCGAGGAATCCGTTCGACTGCGCCGAGAGGTCAATGACCCTACTCCAAGCCGAACTCACACAAGCACTCCCCCATCTGCCTTTGATGTGGGTTCCATCCCGCCCCCAGCCCCTTTGTCCCCCTCAACGGCACCGAAAGAGGACCCCAGCATCAGTTACGTGACCTCACCCTTCGTAGGAACATTTTATATCGCACCTGCACCCGATGCCCCTTCGTTTGTTCAGCTCAATGAAGATTTTCAAGCAGGTAAAGTGCTGTGCATCGTTGAAGCCATGAAACTTATGAATGAGATTGAGGCAGATTGTGACGGCACACTTGTAGAAATTATGGCTGAGAACGGCAAGCCTGTGGAATTCGGAGACAAGCTGTTTAAGATACGAAAACGGTAGGCGTGACTGGCCATGTTCAAGAAAATTTTAATCGCAAATCGTGGCGAGATTGCCCTACGCATCATTCGGGCGTGTCGAGAACTCAAGATCGCCACCGTCGCTATCCATAGCGATGTTGATGAACATGCTCTGCACGTCCGCTTTGCGGATGAATCTGTATGTGTAGGGCCTGCATCGCCAACCGAAAGCTATTTAAACATTCCCGCCATCATCGCAGCAGCAGAAATTACCGGCGCGGATGCCATCCATCCGGGCTATGGATTTCTCTCAGAAAACGCGCAGTTTGCCAAAGTATGCCAGGACTGTGGCTTGACCTTCATCGGTCCCACGCCTGAAAACATGCTGCAGTGGGGGGATAAAATCCGAGCACGTGAACTTGCAGAGCGCCTTGGGCTCCCGCTGGCCAAGGGAAGTGGCCTCCTGCGTGATGTGCAAGATGCCATCACTCAAGCCAAAGCCATTGGCTATCCTGTCATGCTTAAGGCCGCCGGTGGTGGCGGTGGTCGAGGCATGCAGATCGTCCGTAACAATGAAACCATGTTACGAGTGTTTGCTTCGGCCCGCACCGAAGCCTTGGCAGGGTTTGGCAATGGAGATCTTTACTGCGAACGGTTCGTTGAAGAGCCTCGTCACATTGAATTTCAAGTCGTGTGTGATTCCAAAGGGAATGTGCGTATTTTGGGCGAACGGGAATGCTCCATTCAACGTCGTCATCAAAAACTCATCGAAGAAGCGCCTAGCGTCGCCGTTTCTACGGAACTAAGAAACGACATGGCAGCGACCATTGGCCGTGCCATGCGCGAAAGTGGCTATTTATCATTGGGCACGCTGGAATTTTTAATGGACGAAAAAGGCGAGCTCAGTTTCATGGAAATGAACACGCGAGTCCAAGTAGAACACCCAGTCACAGAGCTCATCACAGGCGTGGATTTGGTGTTAGAACAAATTCTCATTGCCGCCGGACATGAGACTACCATCTCCGCTGGCACACTATCTCCGCGAGGACACGCCATTGAGTGTCGTATTAACGCAGAAGACCCCCGCACCTTTGCGCCTTGCCCTGGATTGATTACCGAGTATCACGCAGCAGGTGGAGCTGGCATCCGTATCGATAGTGGTGTGTATGGTGGTTGGCGTGTGCCCCCTTACTATGACTCACTGCTACTCAAAGTGATTGCGCATGCACGCACCCGTCAAAATGCTATCTCACGCATGCAACAAGCCTTAAGCGAAACCATTATTTC
>CAZXFW010000027.1:0-4728 GCA_964640175.1 uncultured Polyangiales bacterium
ATCGACTTGATTTTGGCAAGCCCACCTTTGTTGGACGCATGCACTCACAGTGAGATCGATCGGAAGGAACGTAAAGGAAAAAGTCCCTCGGACCATGCCCCTGTGATTGCAGAGTTTTCACACGCGTGATCCTACGCTCATTCAGCTAAAACAAACTTTTTGTTTCAAAAAGCTCAAGAACCGCTTGCCTGGGAGACTTTCCGTCGACGTCCACCGCCAAATTGAGTGTTTGCATGGTTAAAGTATCCAGACGTCCAAGAAGCGTACGCAATGCGTTAATGGCCCTTGGCTGCTGTTTAGCGAACTTAGCATTCACCAATATCACCGCATCGTAAGGTGGGATGGCGTGTTTATCATCACGCAAAGATTGAAGCCCAAACGCTTGGATTCTGCCGTCAGTGGTGTATGCGCTAATTACATCAAGCTGTTCATGCTTGATGGCCTCATACATTAAACTAGGATCCATGGAACGCATGTCACGAAATTGCATGGCATAGTTAAGCCGCACAGAATGCCATTCATGCCGCGAAAGAAATTCGTAATCCGATCCGAGGATGAATTGCGGAGCCAGTCGACTGAGATCGCTTAGCGTTTCTATCCCCAACGCTTTTGCATGGGTCTGGCGCATAGCAAACGTATAGGCATTCTCAAACCCAAGCGCACCCAGTACTAAAATGCCATGACGTTTATAAAGTTCATCCACCAACGCTTGACGCAATGGTTCTGAATGCAAAGGCTCTTTATGACCAAGCGCCGTGGTCCACAACGTTCCCATGTAGTCCACATAGGCATCGATATGTCCTTGCCGCAATGCATCAAACACCACGGTTGATCCTAATGAGCTAAAGATCTGGGTATCGCAGCCTGCATCACGTGACAGTTTTTTACGCATAATTTCGCTGAGCACCAATTGTTCGGTAAACGGCTTAGCGCCAATACGCACGCGTGGGTGAGCCTCCGGCTGCAGCGTAGCTGTCAAGAGAGTCCCTACTGCGTATACGTACAATAGTGCGACACCTACCAACGCAACGCTCAGGAGGTATTTTCGGCCCTGGCGAATTCCAGTTTGGATGGCATGAACGAGCCCATCCAGCAAGAGGGCCAAAAGCGCAGCTGCCACACAGCCAAATACAATTGACACAGTGTTACGCGTTTGTAATCCACTAAAAATATAGTTTCCTAAACTACGTGCGCCAACGGGAGTGGCAATCGTTGCCATGCCAACGACCCACACCGTGGCGGTACGAATTCCTGCCACAATGACAGGCATCGCCAAAGGAAGCTCTACTCGCATCAACTGCTGCATCGGCGTCATGCCTACACTCTTTGCGGCTTGAATCAGAACGGGATCGACGGCATGAATCGCCGCCACCGTATTCTGCAAAATGGGAAGCACACTATAAAGCGTGATGGCAATCAATGCTGGCGTGTATCCAAAACCAGGCAGCGCAAACCCAAATAGAGCTGACGTATACTGTCCCATCATCGCCAAAAGCGGGACCATCACCGCAAGCAGCGCCAAGGTCGGAATGGTCTGAATCACTCCCGCCACCCCAATGACTGGCCCTTGCCATCTGGGCTTGCGTGTCACCCATACGCCGAGTGGCACACTGCATGTGACACCGATGGCGAGCGCCATCAACGTAAGCTGAAGATGCCCAGTAAGATTGATCGGCAAATCTGCAAGTTGCTCATGCATGGATCACGCATGACCTTTGGGGTGCACATCCTCGACCTCGGGAAGCAGGCGCTCTACTGCATCGGCATGGCGCTTGGCAGTGCCCATAAGTTGTTCAACATAGGCATTCGCAGGCTGTGCCACTAAATCGGCCGGACATCCTTCTTGCACGAGTTTTCCACGATGCATCACGGCAATCCGATCTGCCAAAAGCAAGGCTTCAACCATGTCATGAGTGACAAACACGGTGGTTACGCCGACTTCTTTACAAATACGTTGCAGCGATTGTTGCAGATTATCCCTTGTCAGCGGATCCAGTGCTCCGAAAGGCTCATCAAGCAGCATCACTCGCGGAGATGCGGCCAATGCGCGAGCGACGCCAACACGTTGTTGCTGTCCTCCCGAAAGCTGTGCGGGAAACCGCTTGCAAAATTTTCCCGGCTCAAGTTCGACGACTCGCAGAATTTCATCCACGCGATCGCGAATCCGATCCTCATCCCATCCAAGCAACTTTGGTGTGATCCCAACATTTTGCGCAACTGTCATGTGGGGGAAAAGGCCCACCTGCTGAAAGCAATACCCAATCTGGCGCCTTAGTTTATGCGCAGGCATTGCGCTGACATCTTGCCCGTCTAACAACACTTTTCCTGAAGATGGCTCGATAAGCCGATTGATCATCTTCAAGGTAGTTGTTTTCCCGGAGCCCGAGCTTCCCAACAACACTAAAAACTCATGCGCCTTGACGCTTAGCGACACATTATCGACTGCAACAATGTCTCCATAACGTCGACTAAGGTGGTGAATGTCAATCATCGGGTCACAGAATTACTCACCACGATAGCGAGGTTTGCGACGTTCCAAAAACGCAGCCATACCTTCACGCTGATCTTCACTGGCAAAACATTGAGCAAATGCGCGAATCTCTAATGCATCAGCATCACCAAGCAACCGATCTGCTCCGTCGCGCAACACTTCTTTGGCAGCTCGTATGGCCAAAGGCCCCATGCCCGCAATCACTTGGGCTGTTTCCATCGTTTTTTGAAACAACTCTTGTTTGGGAAACACCGCATTGACCAGGCCAATCCTTAACGCTTCCTGTGCACTGATGGCCCGACCGGTGTAAATAAGCTCTCTTGCCCGCGCGATGCCTACGCGACGGGCCAATCGAGGAGTGCCCCCAAACCCAGGAATCACACCCAGCGTTACCTCAGGCTGTCCCAACTGAGCATGTTCCGCTGCGTAAATAAAATCACATGCCAGCGCAAGTTCGCAACCACCACCCAGAGCAAACCCATTGATGGCAGCAATGACGGGAAAGGGCAATTCTTCAAGAGCAGCCACAATGTTATGTCCAATTTGGGCAAAAGCAGTCGCCTGACTTGGCGAAAGCGTTTGCATTTCTGCGATGTCTGCGCCCGCCACAAATGCACGATCTCCAGCCCCCGTCATAATCATGCAGCGCGTGGCATCATGATTTTCGATATAGCTTACGCAGTCACGAAGCTCAGTCACCACTTGTTTATTGAGCGCATTGAGTTTTTCTGGTCTGGAAATAGTGAGCACTGACACTGCACCTACGTGCTCCACTGCAACATACTTACGCGAATTCATAGACTCTCCCGTAGCAACGTATTAAAGAATGCTCTACCCGTACAATCACCAGGCAAAACCGTCAATGGATGCTACAGAGTATCCCGTTTTTCTTTCCAAGATGGTGATGTACTGGGTCGTGACTGTTTGTGAAATATGAGACGTGCAGCAGGCGCTTGATGATCGGACAGATAACGCGTGCCACACTCTTTGTCTGGATAATCGAGCATTTGCAGCGACTCCACTTCCACGTCATACGTAGCAGACGGCCAATAGAGCACGTAGTCCACGCGACGACGTTCCTCTCGGAATTTTTCATCATTGGGACTCTTGCACGGTACAACGCGAGAACTCGTGCAGTTCCTACTGTTTGCAATTGCAATGTCACTTCCGGCACGCTTCATGGATTCGAAGAAAGGATCCACAGGTGGTCCACGGTCTTGGAGCGATAGCTGTTTCAGCATTGCCCTATACTCAAGCCTATCTGAATAAAAGCCCCCATCAACATTCAAGTCACCAAGCACAACGATCGGCCATGGATCAAACCGATTGCTCTGCGTGATATAATCGCGCAACTGGCTAAACTGTTTGTGACGAATTGTTCTTGCAAGGGCAGAGTTTCCGCTGTTGAGATGTGTGCCTATGACATTCACTTTCAAGTCAGGGGCGAGTCGCACCAACGTGTGCACAAAACCTTTGCGAGCCAAGCAATCCTCACCACTGCAGTACCGATAAGGTTCTGAATACCAGTGTTCGATGGGATAACGACTAAACACCGCGTTACCACCGTTGACCGGACGACTGTCAGCCCATGCAAACGCACTTGGCTCTCCCTCAATATGAAAGCCATAGGTTTTCTTGAGGCCATCGAGTAAACGAGGCATCGCTATCGGATGCTGTGCTTCTTGCAGTGCCACCACATCAAAGGCCGAAGCAGACAATGCCCGGGCCAGAGGAGCCGCTCGACATTCTGCCAAGTCTTTGAAGCCAAACATCGCGTCAACCACCTGCGGCCTTAAAAAAACGTTGTAGCTCAGCAAGTTGAGCGTGTAATGCCCTGCGGGTTTTATGTGAGGTACCGTAACAACGTGAGAAGTATTCCAATCGTGCTCAGTAAGCTGCGCCCCAGGTGCCCACGTTGTAAGCCAGGCACCTACACTTGTGCTCAATACTAGCCGCACGGGCGCTCTGTTTAACAGCCTGAGCGTATGTATGGTTCCCCTTCCACTATTAATCTAGCAGAAGTTTTCGTCTTTGCCATGACGCACTCGCAGCTGAAAGGGGACCGTCCTAATATTTATAAAAGCCGCGGCCTGTCTTACGGCCAAGCCATCCTGCTGCCACATAATTACGCAACAAGGTGGCAGGACGATATTTGTCATCACCCAGCTCACGGTGCAGCACTTCAGTGATGTAAAGGCAGGTATCAAGGCCCACAAAATCTGCAAGCTCCAGTGGAC
>CAZXFW010000028.1:0-4202 GCA_964640175.1 uncultured Polyangiales bacterium
GTAACACCATAGAAGAGCACATTTGCATGCAACAATGCTCGCAATATTTCTCTTCGTAGCTCTTCAAGAGCAGCGTGATTGATGGTGGTCTTGCCGGCAAGTGACACCTGATTCCACTCCACCTGATGTGCAGCTCGCCAAGTCCATGCCTCTTGCAGCACCGTTGCGCCCGCCACGCGAAGATTTTCAAGGAGAGCAGGATCTTCGGTCATTGCCTGGCTGATCCCTTCCTGAGTTGACTGTTCAGCGACGTTGGAGCACGCACAAAGACAAGCCAGGTGCCCCGCGAACACAACCAATGTAAGTCGATACATAAACTCTCCTGCAAGTTTCACTGCACCAATCATGCCAATCAAACGCACCTGAATTACCTAATCATTTCAGCGGGAGTCTGACTCCACACGTGGGGACTACGGGCTCTTTTTGTCAGCAGGGCAACCCTAGCGCAGGTCACATGGGTCAGGATTGCGTAAAGTCACATTGGTAAGTGTGTGGTTGTAGGTTTAGGTTGTTTTGCTGTTTTTCGCTTGAAACCTTTGTGCGTGAGCCTGCCAAGATAGATGGGACCGAAGTAGCAGTCAAAGCTGCGCTGTTCGATACGCTGAAGACCAATGATTTGCCCTGCGAGAAGTTTGCTGAGGTGGCCTGCGCTTGCTGCAAAACGCAAGCCACCGCTTGCATCGACTCGTTCTACAAAATAATCCTCTGGATACACCGGGTCTTTGTCTTTGCAAGGATAGCGTTTGGTAGATTCACAGTAGATATCAGCAGGTGTTTTGTTGTTTAGCGCTTCATGAGGCCGCAGTGTATTGTACCGCTTTCGGAAGACATCAAAATGCGTTTGCTGCTGTCTGAAATTTTCCTGCACATGGCATTCATCGAGCATGATTTTGTGGATGCGCTCATGCCTGCTGTTTTGGGTGGGACGCCCGGGCTGGATGCGGTGCGGGGTGATGCCCAATCGTATCCACCAAATACTTAGCTCACTCAATCCGCCGGGCGCACTCGAGGCAAAGGGCACTCCGTTGTCGGTTCGGATGATGTCGGGAAGTCCGTACTCACAAAAAGCGCGATGAAACACCATTTTGGCTCGTTTGCTGCGGGTATGCGGTAACGCTTGGCAGCCGAGCAGATAGCGGCTTCGGATATCGGAAATCGTCAGAGGATAGCAAAGGCGCTTATTTGCAAGGGCAAACTCCCCTTTGTAATCCGCTGCCCAGCAGGCATTCGGCCCGTAGTAGCCCCAAAAAGGCGAATGCTCGGCTTGGGGCCTTGCCCGTTTTTTCCTCGCACCGCACAAGCCCTGGGATTTGAGGTGGGTATAGATGCTCATGTGCGAGGGAAAACTGAGTTCGGGATACCTCCGCTCGGCAATCACCCGAAGCTTGCGCGCTCCCCACGGGGGATATTCGCGCTTGAGTGCCACAATCACGGCCTTGGCTTCTGAACTGAAGCGCTGTGCGCGATGATGTCTGGCCCTAGAGCGCTCGCAAAGCCCTGCCCGGCCCTCGGCATCATAGCGCCGAAGCCACTTATGAGCGGTTTTCTCACAGATGCCAAAGCGCCGAGCGCACTCGGCGAGGCTGTGTTCCTTTTGCAGAACAAGGTCAATAAAGGCGTTTTTCTCGTCCATTTTCGTGCTCTCAGTCCAGGGCATGGCTCCTCCATGCCCCATGAAAACACTTACCAATGTGACTTTACGCTTTCCTTACCGATGGGATTTGGCTGCACAATACCATGTTGACCCCATCCTATTCTAGCTTCTAGCAAACCTCCGCCAAAACAGCTTGAAAGCGTATGCTGCAGAAAGGAGTTTAGCGAGGCTGCGCCTCACTGACTCATCCCGTCTCTGAATCATGGCACAAAAATTGCATATTATATTGTGCTTGCAAGGACATCATATGGCACGACTTCATTGGTTTTTTTTCTTCAACGTGATTCTTTGTGCTGCCGGTTGCAATCCGATGGCGCTTTTCGACACAGGCTCCGGCGGACTTGCACAGACTTCGGCAGATGTGAATGCACAAATTCGAGGCGAGCTTGATGGTCAGTTAATAATGGCGAGCTCCGCTGTCGTCATCGGCAAACAACATTTACTTACGGCTGCACATTCGTTTGCAGTTCCAGAAGAGTTTCAGAACGCTCCGATTCGCTGGTTTGTAGATGTAGGGGGCAAAACTAGGGAAATCGCCTATGTGTTGTTCCCATTTGAAAGCACGGAAGTTCAACCGGTTACGAGCAACGATATTGCTGTGGCCATCGTAGTACCGGGCAATGATTTGACCCAGTTTGCTAAGCTTCATACGGCGAAGATCAGCTCTCCTGCCACAGTTTCCGATTTTAACTGTGGATTCTATGCTGTGGGTCAGGGCGTTCCACAAGGTCCGGTTGCCGTTCAACCGGAGACATCGGTATGCCTTACAAGCCAATTCGGGCTACCGGATCCATCAAAGCTGCCTGAAGAAACACAGAATGCCATCAGAGAGAGCGGCTCTGTCGGATCAGTTTATGATGAAGAAGGCATGGGAGTGTTTGTGCCCTCTGCTCATCCAGCGATTCCCGAGGATCAACGTAACCTTGCACCCGATTACCCTCCTCGCGCGTTGGTACCCGGGGATAGCGGTGGAGGCGTTTTCACCAGCACGGGCGAGCTCGTAGGAATTATTGCAGGCTGCAGCGTTCTTAATCCAGCGTTTTGCCAACACCCTCTGATCGCCCCCTACGCACCTATAGCCACTGTATGGATAGAGCCTCATTTGTCTTGGATTAATCGTGTCGTGGAAAACTGTCGCGACGGCATGAGCTTTCAGATGTGTCATGAGCTCCAAACCAACTCCTCTGCCTTAGCACTCTGCGAAGCATCGTCATACGATGCACACAAAGACTGGTCGCGCAATCCATTGTTTTCCAATTTATGCTTGCCAAGCTGCGGTGAGATGGCGCGCCTCGCAGGCTCATCTGCTGGACGTGCAGAATGCCACGAGTTTCTCCCTACCGACCGTAGCTACGACAATCCGTTTACGTCTGAAATCGAAGGAGATTGGTTAGAGCTTACTGGCGCCCTTGGCCAAAGCCATGATTGTCATCATTGCATGATATGGCGTGGTCAAGCTTCGTGCAGCGATCTTGTGAATGCTTATGCATCACAACAAGGTCACGATAGCTTATGGTATGCCTCAAGACAGCAGTGTCTGAGCACACCCTTTTCAGCAATGACTCAAGAAGAACGTGCCATATGGGAAGGACGTTTTGCATCAAAAGGCTGGGTAAACCTCGGGCATCTTTTTGGCGGTGCTGCAGATTGCGCTGAATGCGTACTGCAACTGCCTTAATTTTCGTTCCCTTTGTCTGATACGCTTTTGTCAGAGAGACCCACTGCGCCTAAAAGCCGATGCGACGCATGATGAAACGGGGAAGGCGCCTAATCACACACATCACCCATCGCCAGATGGCAGGTGTGTACACCACGGGTTTGGGTGCCACTAACGCCTTGGCCACTTGCTTGGCTACCTCCTGAGGTTCTCCCGCAAACGGCGGTGGCTTAAGGCCCTGTGTCATGCCGGTTTTCACAAAGCCAGGTTTCACATCAATCACCGTTAATCCTTGCCCATGGAACTTGTGATCGAGCCCTTCAAGATAATACGAAAGACCTGCCTTGGTTGCCCCATACACAATTACTGGCTTGCGCC
The DNA here is from genome assembly GCA_964640175.1 of uncultured Polyangiales bacterium. Classification (GTDB taxonomy): domain Bacteria; phylum Myxococcota_A; class Polyangia; order Polyangiales; genus JACKDX01. The sequence goes on from CAZXFW010000028.1 coordinate 3,690, forward strand.
CACGATCCCCCGCCACGGAACTAAATACACACAACGTTCCGCCTCCTTGTTCTAAAAGATGCTTGCGTGCCTGCTCACAAAATAAAATGGTCTGTGTAAAGTTGGTATTGAGTAACTGTCGACACAACTCCACATCCTGTTCAAGTTTGTCTTGGAGAGCAAAACTCCCTGCAGTCACAACGACGGCATCAATCGCGCCTAAGGCAGCACTCGCCTCAGACAACGCCGGAAGGAAGCTTTCGGTCTTGTCGAGATCGCAGAACCCTACATGCACCCCTCGATGACTTGACGCCCGTGTTTCCAAATCTTGCGCACTGCGCTTAAGATCCTCAAGATTTCTCCCCCATAAAAATACGTCATGTCCTCGCTCTACGAGTTCACGGGCAAGCGCTCGTCCCATCCCCCTGCTGCCTCCTAAAATCGCTACATTCATGGACTATCTCCTAGTACACGTTGTGAAAGCGCGCTTTTGATCCGACCTTGAGGATCCCACTTCCGTCGCTCTCTCTGCCA
>CAZXFW010000029.1:0-4082 GCA_964640175.1 uncultured Polyangiales bacterium
TTTCCCTCATGCAAATGGCAAAAACTGTTGCAGCGCTTGGCAAGTTACGTGAAGTCCCCATGCCTTTTGTCAGTGTGCTATTGGATCCTACAACTGGGGGCGTGGCTGCCAGTTTTTCTTTGCTTGGAGATGTCAATATCGCAGAGCCCAATGCCCTGATTGGTTTTGCTGGACCGCGGGTAATTGAGACAACTATTCGTCAAAAACTCCCAAAGGGGTTTCAGCGTGCGGAATTCCTTCTGGAGCACGGAATGGTAGATATCATTGCACAGCGTGCAGAGTTAAAATCAACGATTGCACGCGTGCTTAGTCATCTGCTTGATTAGTGGCTTTGGAGCGTGAATTACAATACGGCAATTGAGTTTTTATATAGCCTACAAAATCGAGGGGTTAAGCTCGGGCTTGAACGCATGCAGGCTGCGTTGGAGATGCGAGGTAATCCTCATCATGATTTGCGTTTTGTGCATGTTGCAGGCACCAACGGCAAAGGTAGTGTTTCTGCCATGTTGGCCTCATGTCTGATGCACGCAGGCTTTAAAACGGGTTTGTTTACGTCTCCGCATTTACACCATTTTACAGAACGCATTCGGATTGATGGACAAGAGCTATCTCAAACAAGTGCTGCAAGACGAATCGAGGAGCTTCGCGGATGGTTTAGAACCCATAAACTTGAGCTGAGTTTTTTTGAGACGACAACACTGATGGCTTTCGAGGCCTTTCGTGAAGCATCCTGTGAGATGGTGGTTATGGAAACAGGGTTGGGTGGCCGTTTGGATTCAACCAATGTGATCAACCCTGAGCTTTGTATTATTACGCATATAGCTTACGATCACTGTGACATATTGGGACATGAACTTGGCCAAATTGCCTCCGAAAAAGCAGGCATTATCAAACCAAGTATTCCCGTGATCATCGGAGAATCTGCGGCGGAGGCTACCTGTGTTTTGTTAGAACGTGCCCAAACGATGAATGCTCCTGTGGCGTTGTGGGATCGCGATATTCATATAAAGGCTGAGATGGACAATTCTGTGAATGTCATGATGGGACGCGAATTGGTTTCCGACATTAGAGTGCCTTTGCCGGGCCTGCATCAAAAGCACAATGCCGCGTTGGCTGCATCTGCATGTGTCTTATTACGAAATCGAGGGTGGAACATGCCGGATGCGGCAATTCGTCGAGGGATCCAAGATACAACATGGCCAGGCCGTTTAGAGCGGATAGGCGAAAATCCTCTCGTTGTGTTAGATGCTGCACATAACCCTGACAGTTGCCAAGTGCTTGCGCAGTATGTGTCTAGTATTAGAGAAGCCTATACACACTGTGTGTTGGTGTTCGGTTGCATGAAAGACAAAAACGCCAAGATGATGTTGGCGTGTTTTGATGGCGTAGTGGACACCCGGTTGTATGTGACGCCGCCGATGAGTCGGGCAATGCGTGCTTCCAATCTGCAGATGCTGAGGAATGGTACGGCCTGTGACAGTACGGCTGATGCACTGATGCAAGCAAGACATGCAGCGGGTGAAGGTGGAGTTATCATTGTTGCAGGTTCAATTTTTTTGATGGCCGAGGCCAGAAGCCAGTTATTGCAATTGCCTACCGAACCACTCATAGGCATGTAGCTAGTGGGTTCAGGGTGATGTCTGAGGTATACAAACAGTGATGGTTAAGGAGTTCCATTGTGATATAGAGAAGCTACGTGTCACTATGCATCCTCTGATCGACGCTTGTTACAGACGACCTACGCCGCATACGCCCATTTGGCTTATGCGGCAGGCAGGGCGGTATCAGCCAGAATATCGGGCTATTCGTTCCAAGGTTTCGTTTGTTGAGTTGTGCAAACGATCGGATCTTGCGGCAGAAGTGACCCTGTTGCCGGTTCGTCAATTTAACCTCGATGCAGCTATCGTGTTTGCAGACATTTTACTTATTCTGGAACCGCTTGGCGTTGCGTTTGAATTTGCTGCGGATCATGGTCCTAAAATTTCGCGTCCAGTTCGGACTTCACAGGATATCGACGCAATTCATGTGAATGTGAATGTAGAACATACGCTTGGTTATGTGATGCAGACCATTCGTACCGTGGTTCGCGAGCTAAATGGCAAAGTCCCGCTCATCGGATTTGCCGGAGCGCCGTTCACCCTTGCTGCCTATCTCATTGAAGGCGGCTCTTGCCGTGACTATGCACACACCAAGCAACTTATGTACACCGATCCTTCTGCTTGGGACACGTTAATGCACAAGCTTGTGCTGGTCACGGTTGATTACTTGCGTGCTCAGGTAAAAGCGGGAGTAAGCGTATTGCAGGTATTTGATAGTTGGGTGGGATGTTTGAGCCCTGATGATTATCAACGTTATGTGTTTCCTCATATGCAGAAGCTTTTTCAGACATTAGGCAATGACGTTCCAGTGATACATTTTTCAACGGGCAATGCTGCGTTGTATCCTTTAATGAAACAAGCAGGCGGTGATGTCATTGGTGTGGACTGGCGAGTTAACCTAGGCCAACAATGGAACATACTTGGCGAAACAAGTCTGATGGGCAATTTAGACCCTGCTTCATTGCTTGGTCCGTTGCCTGAGATACGGGCTAGAGCCCAGGCCGTGTTGGATTCCGCGCAAGGGCGAGTAGGACATATTTTCAATCTGGGCCATGGAGTATTGCAACGAACGCCCGTCGATCACGTGCGTGCATTGGTTGATTACGTACATGAAGCAAGCCAACGTTAGCATCCATGGGTGGCAGTGTTCGTCATATCGTTGTCGTTGGAGCAGGGCTAAGCGGTTTAGTGGCGGCTTATCGTCTGAAGAAAATCGCTCCAGATGTTCGTGTCAGTGTACTGGAAGCTGCTTCGCGTCCTGGCGGGTTAATTGATACTACTTATCGGGATGGATTTGTCATCGAGCAATCAGCAGATTCCATTTTACGTGAACCGGCAGATGCATTAAATCTGGTTCATGAACTTGGGCTTAAGTCCGAAGTCATCACTACCAATTCGGAGTTTCGCAAAGCATATGTGGTGCGTGACGGAGGCATGCATCGTATTCCGGATGCTTTTCGTTTGATTGGGCCCACGCGGTGGTGGCCATTCCTATGTTCTCCATTGCTATCATGGCGGGGGAAAGCGCGTGCGTGCCTAGAGCCCTGGGTTCCTGTACGTCAAAATGTGAATGATGAGAGTTTTGAGCACTTTGTGATCCGTAGATATGGACGCGAACTTTATGAATACATTGCGCAACCGTTAGTCAGCGGTATTTATGGGGTGGATCCTGCACACCTGAGTATGCGGGCTACGTTGGGTAAGTTTTGGGATTTTGAAGTCAGCTGTGGGAGTGTCTCTCGGGGGTTTCGAAATCAAAGCCGCATGGTTGAGCGAAACGACTCTGGGGTGCGGTATGGGCTTTTCTTTAGTTTTCGGCGAGGGCTAAGAACTCTCATTGATGCATTGGCCGAAGAGCTCGGAAGCACTATTCATCCAAATTCGCGGGTGGCTTTGTTGGACAGACATTCAAAAGGTTATCGTATTCAAGTAGCAGATGGCGAGAGATACGATGCAGACGGGGTTGTGCTTGCAACGCCTTGTAAGGAAGCTTCATCGTGGATACGTCATTGGGCGCCTACTGTAGCAGCTAGCTTGTCCCAACTGACATATAGCTCAAGTGTCGTAGTGACCCTGGCGTTTGATCGGCAACAGATCGAACACCCATTGGATGCATTTGGTGTGGTTGTTCCAAGGGTAGAACAGAGGCTTTTAATGGCAGCGACATTTTCAAGTGTGAAATACGCTGCTCGAGCCCCTGAAGGTAAGGTGCTCTTGCGCGCATACCTTGACCATTCCAGTGTTTCAATAAATTCGCTGAGCCTTTCGGACGATGCGCTAACCGAAACTGCATGTAGCGAACTCAAAACACTTATCCACATCAAAGGCTCACCTCTTTGGAGCATGGTGCATCGCATTCCTGCAGCACTGCCTCAGTATACCCTTGGACATGCAGGGCGAATTTTAGCGTTAGAAGAAGAGCTGAAGAAATATCCACACGTTGCGTTAGCCGGGAACTACTTGCATGGCATTGGAATTCCGCAG
>CAZXFW010000030.1:0-2833 GCA_964640175.1 uncultured Polyangiales bacterium
TCATCTAACAACCAGAACGTTTCTTTGCCTGCATCGATGCGATAAAGCGGTGGTTGTGCGATATAGACGTGGCCTTGTCGTAATAGGCCAGGAAGCATGCGATAGAAAAATGTCAAAAGTAGCATAGCGATGTGGTGACCATCACTGTCTGCATCCATGAGGAGAAAAATTTTATTGTATCGGAGCTTGTTGATGTCAAAAGCCTTGCCCGTATCACAACCAAGCGCGGAGATAATGTCTTGAAGCTCACGGTTGGCAGTAATGGCTGCATTGGTTGCACGTTCCGCGTTAAGCACTTTGCCTCGCAGGGGCAGGATGGCTTGAGTGCGTCGATCACGGCCTTGTTTGGCATTGCCACCCGCGCTGTCTCCCTCTACCAAAAATAGTTCGCTTTCCGAAGGATCTGTGCTTGCACAGTCTGCAAGTTTGCCAGGCAAATTCAGACGATGACTGATGGCAGTCTTGCGTTGCACTTGCTGTACTGCGGCGCGACTTGCTTCACGAGCTCGTGAAGCAAGTACCATGCGAGCCACAATGGCGTCTGCAAGTGTGGCGTTTTCCAGTAGCCATTGTTCCAATGCGCTCCGTACAACGTTTTCAACGATAGAGGTTACCTCTGGGTTGTTCAGGCGATCTTTGGTTTGACCTTGGAATTGTGGATCCCGCACATACACACTCAGAATGCATACCAATCCTTCGCGAATGTCTTCTGCGCTTAAAGTCACACCACGAGGCGTGATTTTTTTGGCGGACAAATAGCCTCGGACTGCTTTCAGGACAGCTTGTTTAAGTCCGTTTTCATGACTGCCTCCAGATGCAGTGACAATGCCATTTGCATAGGAGCGGATGGATTCTTCGGTGGCCTCCGTCCATTGCATGGCCAATTCAATGCGCACCTCGTTGTTGGCATCGATGGTAAATGCAGTGGTATGCACAGGTGATTTGCGTTGCTCGTGCACTAATTTAGCAAGGAAATCGACAATGCCGCCTGGATGCTCAAATTCATGATGCTCGCCGGTGGCTTCATTTCGATAGGAAAACTTAAGCCCTTTGTGTAGATAAGCCTTGGCTTCCAAATGTTCTGCAACTTTGGCAGCATCAAATTTTGCTGTCTTACCAAAAATCTGTGCATCAGGTCGAAACGTAATCGTGGTTCCGTGTTTACGTGTTGAACCAAGTTTTTGAAGTTTAGACGTGGGTTGTCCGCGACTAAAGCGTTGCTCAAATTCTTGGCCATCGCGTCGGATGATCGCAGTCATTTCTTCCGACAGGGCGTTGACGACGGAAGATCCAACGCCATGAAGTCCACCTGCCACAGTGTAGTTTTTGTCTTCAAACTTGCCACCTGCATGCAGTGTGCACAAAATAAGCTCCAACGCAGAGCGTTTGTATTTGGGATGTTTATCCACGGGAATGCCACGTCCATTGTCGGTGACTGTAGCGATGTGTAAATCCTTGTGCAGAGTGACTTCGATGGCGCTGGCATGGCCATTAATGGCTTCATCCACAGCGTTATCTACGATTTCCCAGAGCAGGTGATGATAGCCTCGTGCATCCACTGCACCGATGTACATTGCGGGACGCTTGCGTACGGGCTCTAAGCCTTCAAGTACCTCGATGTCTTTTGCGGTGTATGCCACTTATGTCTCCTCGTCGTTTTCCGGTGTTGTGGGATCAGGCCAAATGACACCACTGAGCTTGCCTCGTTTGAAGAGAGAGTGTCCTTTGCCTGCACGCGAGACTGCTTCGTATTTCCCAGTGGAAATGCGATAGTGTTTGCCTGATTCATGCACGGCAATCAGGGCGTCTTGAGCGTGAATCAAAAGTTGCGCTCCGGCAACGCGATCTTCGTTGCTTAGCTTGATCAGCTTGACGCCCTTGCCTGGACCTCCCAGAATAGGGACTTCATCAATAGGGCAAATCAATGCACGGCCTGCATAGCTGGCGCATGCCAAGTGCGCATCGTTTTGGCTTACGGCAAAAAAGACAATCTCATCCTCAGCGTTGAGCCGGCAGTAGCGGCGTCCTGCACGGGTAGAAGGGTCACGATGAGGACGCAATGAAAAGCGCATCGTTAACCCTTGCTGACTGACAGCCACTGCAAAGGGTGGTTCTGGCTCTGCGCCTTCGATAGCATCTGGGACATCGAGTTGACGGCTATCCAACGAGCGCATCGCGATAATCCGTTCGCCATCTTTGAGCTTGAATAATTTTTGGATAGGATCGCCATGGCCTGTGGTGGCTGGGATGTCTGCGATGCGCGTGACGTAACACACGCCTAAATTGGAGAAAAACGCCAATGCAGCTTTCGTGGATCCCACTTCGACGGCAAGCACCCGGTCGCCTTCGCGTAAGCGTGTGTTGGAGACATCTCTGAGCTTCTGTTGTCGTTTAATGCGGCCTTGGTAAGAGAGAATGACTGTTGTATCTTCCTCGACGATAAAGGCTTCGGCGTCAAAGGAAGTTTCTTGTCCGCTATCAACGATTCGGGTAATGCGTTTGGAACCATAACGTTCTTTTAAAGCGCTTAACTCGGTATGGATCAGACTCCAACGTTCTTTGGGGCTCTTAAGCAATTTGGAGAGTTGTTTGGCTTCTGCCTTGCGTTGTTCGAGCTCTTTGCGAATAACCAGAATTTCAAGTTGTGCTAAGCGGTACAAGCGTAATTCCAGAATGGCGTCGGTTTGTTCTGCATCCAAGGAAAAGCGGCTCATGAGCTTTTCGGCAGCATCGCTTTTGCCTTTCGAGCGTCGGATGATACGCAGCACTTCGTCCAATGCATCGAAGATAGTCGCAAATCCTTCTAGGATGTGGATGCGTTTATTAATTTGCT
>CAZXFW010000030.1:2933-3994 GCA_964640175.1 uncultured Polyangiales bacterium
GCATCGAAGATAGTCGCAAATCCTTCTAGGATGTGGATGCGTTTATTAATTTGCTCTAGATCGAATTCGGTACGCTTGGTGACGACTTCCATGCGGAAGTCGAGAAACTGTCGGAGCGCTGTCAGAAGATCGAGTCGACGGGGCGTGGCGATATCGGGATGTTCCGTAGGTACCAGGCACGTTAGATTGATTTGAATGTTGGAGCTCAGAGGAGTGTGTTTATGTAAGTAAGCCATCACGAGTTCGGCGTCTGCGCCCTTTTTGAGCTCAAGTACGATACGTGTTTGCTCAGTGCTTTCGTCCCGTACATCAAGCACAAAAGGTAGTTTGCGAGCGACAATGACATCTGCAATTTTAGTCACTACCGCACGGCGTTCGGTGGCATACGGAATGGATTCGATGACAATTTGCTCTGAGGCGCGTTGGCCTTGTTCGAGTTTCCATAGGCTTCGTAGCTTCAGTGAGCCGTGTCCGCTTTCATAAACCGTTCGGATCTCTTGCCGAGTTGCGCAAAGTTCGCCTCCGGTAGGGAAGTCCGGCCCTTTGATGTGTTTGAGTACGTCTTTAAGAGTGGCATTCGGGTTTTGAATGATGGCGATGCAGGCGTCCAACACCTCGCTGGGGTTATGGGGAGGGATGGAAGTGGCCATCCCAACCGCAATGCCTTGCGCGCCATTAATGAGTAGGTTTGGAAGGCGAGCAGGCAGCACGACGGGCTCGGTACGCGTGTTGTCGTAGTTGACACGAATTGCCACCGTGCGCTTGTTGAGTTCGTCTAAAAGCTCATCGGCGAGTGCTTCAAGGCGTGCTTCGGTGTAACGCATGGCAGCAGCGGAATCGCCGTCGGGAGAGCCGAAATTGCCTCGGCCGTTGACCAGGGGCGCTCGCATGACAAAGGGCTGTGCCAGGCGTACCAATGCGTCGTAGATGGAGGTATCGCCATGGGGATGGAACTTACCCATGACATCACCCACGATGAGAGCGCACTTGCGATGTTTCGCATCACTATGCAGTTTGAGTTCGTGATGCATGGCATAAAGGATGCGTCGTTGCACAGGCTT
>CAZXFW010000031.1:0-3928 GCA_964640175.1 uncultured Polyangiales bacterium
AGATTTCCGTGTTTACCACGCGTGCAGACACTCTTTACGGCGTGACCTTCCTATCGATTGCAGCGGAACATCCTTTAGCGCTCCCATTGGCTGCCAGCCACGAAAACGCGACCGAGATCGAAGCCTTTATTCACAAGCTCCGCCACGAACATAAAGCCAAACGCAGTGTGGATGAAACACACAAAGAAGGCATTTTCACTGGACGCTATGCAATCCACCCACTTACAGGCGATTTGGTTCCCATATGGATCGCCAATTTTGTATTGATGGACTATGGCACTGGCGCAGTCATGGCAGTCCCCGCCCACGACATCCGTGACCACGATTTTGCTCGCAAATACAACTTGCCCATCACACAGGTGATTCAACCTCCTGATAAAGCGACTCCAGATCCCTTAGAAGACGCCTATGTGGGGCCTGGCAGCATGATCCGTAGCGGAGAATTTGATGGCACCCCCAGCGAGCTTGGAAAAAAACAGGTTGCACAGCTTCTCCAGGATAAAAACTTAGGAAATGCCACAGTCAACTACCGGCTCCGCGACTGGCTCGTCTCTCGCCAACGCTACTGGGGAACCCCTATTCCTGTAATCCATTGTAAACGCGACGGTGTGGTCCCCGTGCCTCGAAAAGACTTACCTGTCCTTTTGCCGTTGGATGTCACCATCAGCGAGAGCGGTGGCTCTCCCTTGGCAAGTCATCCCGAATTCACCCACGTGCGTTGCCCTCAATGTAATCAACCTGCGCGTCGTGAGACCGACACGTTTGATACCTTTATAGAGTCAAGCTGGTATTTACACCGCTACACCACACCCCAGTACACAAAGGCACCTGTCGACCCTGACATTGCTTCACAATGGATGCCCGTCAATCTGTACATCGGCGGAGACGAGCATGCGGTGATGCACCTCATGTATGCCCGGTTCTGGCATCGTGCCATGATCGACCTCGGCTATTTACCCAAAGACATACCACGAGAGTTTGCCTCACGACTATTAACCCAAGGCATGGTCTGTCACGAAGTCTATTTCCGTTCCGATCCGGCAAGCCCTGCACTCAAAACATACTTTTATCCCCACGAAACAGAGTTAAAAGATGGCAACCGCATCCTGAAAACCGATGGGAACCCTGTCGAGGTTGGACCGGTTATCAAGATGAGCAAGTCGAAAAACAACCTGGTCGACCCTGACGAATTGGTCGCCAAGTATGGTGCAGACACCGCTCGGCTGTTTGTGCTCTTTGCCGCGCCGCCGGAAGGCCAAGTCGATTGGAATGAAGCCGGCGTCGAAGGCATGCACCGGTTCTTGCAGCGCATCTGGCGCTACGTGCATACACACACTGACGCTCTCACACGCCCTGTTTCTGGCAAACCATTAAGTCAGCAAGCCCAAGACCTTCGTCGCACCATTCACCAGACCATTGACCGAGTCACCAAAGACATCTCCGAACGGCTACAGCTTAACACTGCCATCGCAGCACAGATGGAGCTTCTTAACGCCCTTTATGCCTTCAAGCCAGCCACAGAGAGCGACTGGGACACTGTCCGCGAAGGGCTAGACGTACTGCTCCATCTACTAGCTCCCTTCGCGCCGCACATGGCAGAAGAACTGTATGCCCTATTAGGCGGTCAAGGATTGATGGTAAAGCAGCCCTGGCCTGTGGCGGATCAAGCCGCACTTAAACAGGACACCCTCGAAGTGCCCGTACAAATCAACGGCAAAGTGCGCACCAGAGTCACTGTCCCCACAGGCGCTGGCGAACAAGAAGTCTCAGAAATCGCATTGACAGACACACGCATCGCTCAACACCTGCAGGGAAAAAGAATCACCAAAACTTTGTATGTTCCTGGACGCATCTTGACGATTGTCGTTCAGGATCTTTCTTGAATTGCAAAGCAATTACAGAAACTTATGCGGCTATTGCCACACTGGCCTTTATTCGGACTTTTGAGCCTCTTGCAGAATGCGCATACTGTAGAATGAGCGCCACACAAACGTCATCGCAAGCCCGAAGAACACGATAGCAAGCATCACGCTAAGCTCTCGATTAAGTTGCATGGCAAGTTCCACCGCTAATAAACCAAAGAGCGTCGTAAACTTAATGATGGGATTCATCGCTACCGAGGAGGTATCTTTGAAGGGATCACCCACTGTATCACCTACGACAGTGGCATCATGGAGCGCTGTGCCTTTTTGGTTGAGCTCAACCTCCACAAGTTTTTTAGCGTTGTCCCAAGCACCACCTGCATTGGCCAAAAACAACGCCTGGAACAATCCAAACAGCGCAAGTGAAATCAAATACCCAATAAAAAAGTAGGGTTCGATGCATGCATACGCCAACGTGACAAAGAACACGGTAAGGAAAATGTTGAACATCCCCTTCTGTGCATATTGAGTACAGATCTCAACAACCTTTTTGCTGTCTTCCATGGAAGCTTTGCTTGCTCCATCAAGCTTGAGCGTTGCTTTGATAAACTTCACTGCCCGATAGGCACCTGTAGTGACAGCCTGAGTCGTAGCGCCCGTAAACCAGTAAATGATGGCACCACCCGCAATCAAGCCCAACAAAAACGGTGGATGCAACAATGAAAGCTTATCCAAGTTGCTGGTAAGCCCCTCGGTAAGCACAACAATGATGGAGAATATGAGTGTGGTCGCGCCCACCACTGCCGTGCCGATGAGTACAGGCTTTGCCGTCGCTTTGAACGTATTGCCTGCGCCATCATTTTCTTCCAACAAACGCTTGGCCTGAGCAAAATCTGCGTTGATGCCAAAATCACGTGTGATGTCGGCCTGGATGTTTGGCAGCGTTTCAATCAACGACAGCTCATAAATAGACTGGGCATTGTCGGTGACTGGGCCATAGGAATCTACTGCAATGGTGACCGGACCCATACCTAAAAATCCAAAGGCAACCAAGCCAAATGCAAACACCGGCGCAGCAGCCATGATGTCGCCCAGTCCGAAAAGACTCACGCCATAGGCAGCGGCCATAAGCACCATAATGCTCATTCCAATCCACAGTGCACTGAAATTACCGGCCGTCATCCCTGAAAGCACATTCAAGGAGGCTCCGCCTTCTTGAGAAGAAGTCACTACTTCCTGTACGTGCTTCGACGAAGTAGACGTAAACACTTTCACTAGCTCAGGAATGATCGCTCCAGCCAACGTGCCACAGCTGATCACCACAGAGAGTTTCCACCAAAGAGAACCGTCTCCCAAATCGGGAATCAACAAATACGACGCAGCAAACGTCAAGACAACCGATACAATCGATGTAAGCCAAACCAACGCGGTCAAAGGTTTTTCAAAGTCCATGTGTGTTGCGTTGGCATAACGTTGCTTTTGAATCGCTTCATTCAAAAGGTATGAAACTGCACTTGCGATGATCATCATCACGCGAATGCTAAAGAGCCACACGAGCAGCTGAACTTGGATCGTAACATCCGTAACGGCCAACAACACGAACGAAATCAATGCAACGCCCGTGACACCGTACGTTTCAAACCCATCCGCACTCGGGCCTACGGAGTCACCTGCATTATCCCCGGTACAATCTGCAATCACACCCGGATTTCGTGCATCGTCTTCTTTGATCTTAAACTCGATCTTCATTAAATCAGAGCCAATATCCGCAATTTTTGTAAAAATTCCGCCCGCAATGCGCAGCGCAGATGCACCAAGCGACTCGCCAATGGCAAAGCCGACAAAGCAGGGGCCTGCATAGTCTCCAGGAATAAACAAAAGAATTCCTAACATAATCAGGAGCTCTACACTGATAAGCACCATGCCAATGCTCATCCCTGCTTTAAGCGGTATCGCATACACTGGCAGTGGCTTGCCTTCCAAGCTTGCAAAAGCCGTGCGTGAGTTAGCGAACGTGTTAATGCGGATGCCAAACCATGCCACCGCATAACTTCCAGCAATCCCCA
>CAZXFW010000032.1:0-3714 GCA_964640175.1 uncultured Polyangiales bacterium
GAATTATTGGTGGACTTTACGGTAGGGTATGTGATTGGATTTACCCTCCGGATGGGACTGGCGAAAGGGCTGACGCATGGAGGTGACCTGCAGCCTTACCTCAATCTTGGTTTTCCGTTTTAACCACGCGCACAGAACGCCCCAAACGGCAGTGACTCTAGAGTTCGAGGATGTCTTTTTCTTTGCGTGTCACGATATCATCCGAGCGAGCCGTACCCTCATGTACCAACTCCTCAACCTTCTTCATCGCGCGCTCTGCTTCATCCTCTCCAACCTCACCATCGTTTTTAAGCGCATCCAGCACATCCTTGGCATCATGGCGTGCCTTACGAATAGATACCTTGCAATCTTCCCCATGCTTTTTAGCAACTTTTACAAGGTCACGCCGTCGCTCCTCAGTGAGTGCCGGCATTGGTATCCGAATGATCTCTCCATCGTTCTGGGGATTGAGTCCAAGGCCCGCTTCTAAAATCCCTTTTTCAATGGGTTTGATCTGGCTTTTATCCCACGGCTTAATGGTAAGAAGGCGTGGCTCAGGCACACCGATATTAGCCATTTGCGCAAGGGGAGTCAGCGCTCCGTAATACTCCACACGAACAGAATCCAACAGAGCAGGATTAGCACGACCGGTCCGTAGCCGCGAAAGTTCACGCTTCAGGGCCTCATGAGCTTTATCGATGGCCTGATTAAGCTCTTGGTGTATCTCCTCGATCATGGCTCTCTTCCCCTTCTTCCGTCACCAAGGTGCCTACGTCCTCGCCCTGAACCACCCGTTTGATATTTCCAGCCTTGCCTAAAGCAAAAACCCGGATAGGTAGACGATTATCACGACACAATGTGACAGCAGTGGAGTCCATAACACCAATTCGGTCGGCTAGAAAGCGATCATAGCTCAGCCGCCGAAACATCTTTGATTCAGCAAACTCTGCGGGGTCTCTTTCGTAAACACCTTCGACTTTGGTGGCTTTACACAAAAGATCTGCTTGAATTTCCATCGCTCTTAACGCTGCTGCCGTATCCGTTGAAAAATACGGATTGCCCGTACCCGCTGCAAATATGACAAGACGCCCTTTTTCCAGGTGCCGCATGGCTCGACGCCGAATATAGGTCTCAGCAACCTCACGGATTTCAAGAGCACTTAGAACACGTGTCGGCACATTGAGTGTTTCTAAACTATCCTGCAATGCCATCGCGTTAATCACCGTGGCCAGCATTCCCATATAGTCTGCTGTAGTGCGGTCCATCCCCTCCACGCTGCCTTTAAGACCACGGAAGAAATTGCCGCCACCAATCACAATGCCGACTTGACACCCCAGCGAGTGAACCTCAGCAATTTCTTTGCTGATCTCCAAGAGAGTTGCTGGATTAACCCCAAAACCACCTATTTTACGACAAAGCGCTTCCCCCGACAGCTTGAGCATAATGCGCGTATGTCTGAGGGATTTTGTGGACATAAATCAGGATGCTTTAAGAGTTTCCGCCACTTCTGCAGCAAGGTCGTTTTGCTTCTTTTCGATACCTTCACCTAACTCGTACCGAACAAAACGACGGACGGCAATCTTTTCCCCAGTTTTTGCGCTTAGCTCATCTGCAAGCTGCTGAATCGTCTTGCCTTCTTCGTTACGGATAGATGGCTGCTCCATCAAGCAACCCTCTTGCATCCACTTATTGAGTTTGCCTTCCACGATCTTTGCAATCGCTGACTCAGGACGGCTTTTGCCATTTTTCACATCTTCTTCCTGAATCTGGGCCGTAAAGATTTGTTGCTGACGGCTTATTTCTTCCGCGGGGATGTCTTCCCGTCGCACATATTCAGGCGACATGGAAGCTATCTGCAGCGCTGTGTCGTCTACGAATGCACGAAAATCCTCGCCTCGAGCCACAAAGTCGGTTTGACAGTTGGTTTCAACCAACACACCAACCCGATTGCCTGGATGAATGTATGAATAGACAACGCCTTCCGCTGCAATCGCACCCGCACGTTTTGCCGCTTTTGCTAAGCCTTTCTTTTGGATCAACTCTGCGGCCTTAGCGTCATCACCGCCTGCTTCTACTAGCGCGTTTTTACAATCCATCATGCCGGCTCCGGTGCGCTCTCGGAGTTCTTTAACCATTGCTGCTGTAACTTGCACCATCATATCCTCTGTTTTTCAATTTCCTGCTGGAAGATCGCTCTTTGCCTTCTCATTGACTGCCTCTGGTGGAGTTGAATCATTCGTGGACTCAGAACTGACAAACCGTCGGCTGCGAGAAAACTCAACCTGCACATTGCTCTCAGCCCCCGAAGAAGCCGAGCCATATTGCACGTCAGGGTTTTGCGAAACATGCCGACGACGTTGCATGCCTTCTAAACACGCATCTGCTATACGCGACGTAATCAATTTAATGGATCGAATCGCATCGTCATTCCCTGGAATAATGTAATCGATGAGATCAGGATCGCAATTAGTATCCACGACCCCCACGATAGGAACACCTAGCTTACGGCCTTCATTCACAGCAATGCGTTCATGACTGGGATCAATCACAAACAGAGCAGCCGGAAGAACATTCATCTGTTTAATTCCTCCAAGATATTTCTCCAGCCGCTCTTTTTCACGCTGAATCTGTAAGATTTCCTTTTTGGTAAGCGATGACAAACTGCCATCTTCGAGATTGCGTTCCAGTTCACACAATCTTTCGATGCTGCGCTTCATTGTCTGGAAATTTGTTAAAGTTCCGCCTAGCCAACGCCCCGTCACATAAAACTGGTGAGCACGGCTGGCTTCCTCAACGACGGTATCCACTGCTTGTCGTTTGGTTCCAACGAAAAGCACATGGCCTCCCCGAGAAACTGCTTCCATAATGAATTTGTAGGCACGTTCAAAACGTTCCACAGTTTGATCGAGATCAATAATATGAATTCCGTTGCGTGACCCGTAGATATAATCACGCATCTTAGGGTTCCAACGCGACGTCTGATGTCCGAAATGAACCCCAGCTTCAATCAGTGCCGACAGAGCCAAAGGTGGCGTCGACTGTTCTGCTGTACTATCTGTCTGTTCCATGTGTGCTCCTTGGGTTTTCGCCCGCCATGGCCTATGCCACGTGCCAGGCTCCGCCACTCCTCGTCGACCGGGACCCCAGCTTCCTGAGGCACCTTCCCGGCCGCGTGAGCCGAAGAGTGTGTGTGTTTTCGACACCGGAAATCCGGCCCCGACGCTAAGTCACCCCAGCGTGCGCGCCGTATAGCATGAGGCCTTGCCTAGAGCAACCAACGAAACGCATAGAAAAATCGCTCCAAAAGGCGCAAATAAAGCGGCCGATAGCGCCAACTTTCCAATAAAATCCGTTGAGATTGCTCAAGGTCGTGCATAAACCGAGCTTGCATAGCAACCCCCACGCCGGCATCTTCGATGGCTACGTTCACTTCAAGGTTGTGTCGCCAAGAACGGTGATCCAGGTTGTGAGTCCCAAGGGTGCTCCAGACTCCGTCAATCACGGCTGTCTTGGTATGCAAAACGTTCTTGGGCCAGAGGTACAGTTTCACCCCTCGCTTCAGAAGCCAACTGAACATCCGTTGCGAGGCATAATACACTGCCATGACGTCACATACTTCAGGAACGAGCACACGCACATCCACACCTCGCTTAGCGGCCTGAGCCAAAGCTCGACAAATGTATCTATCAGGAACGAAGTAGGAATTTGAAATGTAGATGGACGTCCGAGCATTGT
>CAZXFW010000033.1:0-3561 GCA_964640175.1 uncultured Polyangiales bacterium
TCATGTGACATTCTTAAATCCTTATGCCCATGACTTTCTTAAATCCTCCGGACAGTGGATTGGGGATAACGATCGGTGCTTGTGAATCCGGGGGTTTACCAGTAACTACCGAGGCTTGGAGCTTTTGTGCCAATGCGCAGCATTATACACACAATTCGTAATATTATCAGGGCGTTACTCATTCCAATCCGGTGGCCAGTACATGCATTAACTCGGCCCAAAGGCCGGTTTGTTCGCTTGCGCTTGAGGCCGCAGATGCAGGATTTTGTGGTGGAAGCCTCGTGGTGGCGGAAACAGATGGGTGTCCCTACACCGAGTAGCTTGCAGGATGTCGATAGGTTGTTTCGCGAGGTGGCAAAGGATTCACGGCTTGAAGGGATATTTCTGGAGTTGCCTGCGCTACACAGTGGATGGGCGGAGTGCAATGCGCTTCGCGAGCTCATTAAAACGTTAAGAGCTGCAGGTAAACGTGTGGTGGTTTACTTGCCTGAAGGTGGCGGCAACCGCGAATACTTTATCGCATGTGCGGGGAATGACATATGGACAAGTCCCCAAGCCTCAGTGACCGTGCTTGGGATAGGTACAGAGCTACATTATCCCAAAGCGCTGTTGGATCGTTTGGGCGTCGAGTTTCAAGTGTTTGCATGCGGCGAGTTTAAAACTGCGGCAGAGTCCATGGTGCGTGAAACAATGAGTGAGGCGCAACAAGAGCAAATGGGAGCGTTGCTTCAAGCGCGTCACGATCAGCTCATGGCTGCCATGGCCGACCGTTTCAAAGGAAATATGGAGCACGCGCATCAGGTGCTCGTAGGTGCGCCGTGGACAGGGAAGCGGGCGGAGGAACAGGGTGTGGTGGATGCGGTATGTTATCCAGATGAGGCATTTTCGAGGCTTACAGGACAGGACACGCCTCAATGGATTTCTGCGGCGAGGTACGCACGTTGGCGCGGATTTCGTCTTGTGGGGCCATGGAGACGAAAGCCGCATATCGCAGTGATTCCAGTACACGGCCCCATCGTGCTCCATTCACGTACGCATTCCCGTACCATAGCAGAACGAGCGGCTCTGGTTCGTGCGTTACGCAAAGCACGTAACGATCCCAAAGCCATCGGGGTGCTGTTGCATATCAATTCTCCAGGAGGTTCAGCGCTTGCCAGTGATTTGATTCATCGAGAGGTCATCAAAACGCGTGAACACAAGCCGGTGGTGGCATATTTTTCAGACGTCGCTGCCAGTGGAGGGTATTATATCGCGGCAGGTGCCGATGCTATCGTCGCGCAACCTCTGAGTGTGACAGGCTCGATTGGGGTCATTGCTGCCAAACCCATCGTCACACGACTCTTTGCCAAGCTTGGTATCCGCGTCCATGCGCTACGCAAAGCACCGCATGCAGACATGTTTTCTCTCTCTCGGGTTCTGGATGCTGAAGAACAAGCCATCATGGAACGGGAAACAGAGCAATTCTATCAGCACTTTGTGCATATTGTTGCCGAGGGCCGCGGCTGGTCGAGTGCTCAGGTGGAACCGTTGGCTCGCGGTCGGGTGTGGTCGGGCATCGATGCCAAACATCATGGGTTGGTTGATCATTTGGGTAACGTGCAATTGGCAGCAGAGGAGATTTTAGCCCGTGTTAAACAGGCGCCCAGAAGGACAGTGCAGGAGATAGATTTTCGGTTGATGCCGCTGAAGTCTGCGCGAGGGTTTGGCTTCGCAGAGTCTCTTTTCATGCGCACCACAGAGGGCGAAGATAGCCTGAGCCAGGGGTTGGATTTCCTAAACTTGTGTTTAGGGCAAGAAAAGGTGTTTTATTACGCCATGGGCTTGCCCAGCGCAGACTGAGCCATCAGACAGGAGTCGCTATGAGAAATCTTATCATGTTGTGTTTCACTGTAGTGTTTATCGCATGCGGTGGTGGGAGCGCAGGTGTCGATTCAGGGCCCATGCCACAGGGAGGATCGTTTGAAGGCGTGTGGTTTTCTCCTCAATACGGTCGGATGGACTTACGCCAAGAAGGGCAAAACATCATTGGTATGTTTGAAATGGATGAGCGCACTGGTCATATTCAAGGGGTGGCACGAGGCCGCGTGATGCGCTTTCAATGGACGGAAGAACGCGAGATGCTTTCAGGGTTTCCTCGTAAAACCACAGGCCGAGGCTACTTTGTCTACATCATTGATACCGATGGAGAACATAAGCTTCAGGGTGAATGGGGACACGATAGCGAGGAGACTGGAGGCGGCCCCTGGAACGCAGTCAAATCACAAACACTGAGGCCTCGCCAATCGTTGGAGCCTACTTCAACCGAAACCTCTACCGCAGGCGCAGAGGCGGCATCCTCAGCGACGACTCCTTCTCCCGAACAAGAGAAGCCTTCTGCATCTGAACCTAAAACTGAACCTAAAAAGGGCTCCAAGAAGGCGAGCAGCCCGAAAAAAGAGCCAGCCAAGCCAGCGGCGCCGGCGAAATCCCCTGAAAATACGGATGATCTGAGCGATCTCTAGCTGACATGAAGCCGCATATCGTCATCGGGTATCATGGGCATTGCTTTGATGGAATGTCCTCGGCCGCATTGCTTACACGGTTCTTTCAAGAGCAACAGGGTGCTGACGTGGAGATTACTTACCATGGCTTGGACCATCAGCCTGGAGGATCCCATGTTCCCGAGGAAATTCTCCAGGGCGATACCAATGCCGTTGTGGATTTCCGGTATACGATGTCACCGAAGTTAAATTGGTGGTTTGACCACCATCGGACCGGGCTTGTGGGCGCAGAAGAAGAAGCGCACTACGCAGCTTCCGATCACACTAAGAAATTTTTTGATCCCAACTACGGTTCGTGCTGTCGGTTTATCAGAGACATCTGCCAAGAGCACTTTCAATGGCAAGATCCGAAATTAAGTGAGCTAGTCCGATGGGCCGACATCATAGACACGGCGGGCTTTAAAAACGCACAAGAGGCGGTTGAGCTCAAGGCGCCAGCTCTGCAGCTCATGACAGTGATTGAAGCCCATGGGCATGATGGGTTTCTAGCTCCGCGCATCAAACGGTTGGCGCAAGGTGAGTCGATCGAGTCGTTGGCAGGAGAAAAAGAGGTGCAGACGTTGTTTAAGCCTCTCTTAGAGGCGACCCGTGCCAGCTGTGATGCCATTCAACACTGTGCCAAGGAACGCAACGGTGTGGTGAGCTTTGACATCAGTCACTTGCAGAGTGATCGCTACAATAAGTTTATTCCCTATTGGTTGTTTCCCGAGTGTCGTTACTGTGTGGCTGTTTCGTTGGGTAAGGATCGCGCCAAGGTGTCGGTAGGCTCGAACCCGTGGTCCAAAGTCCCTCGTCAACATGACATTGCCTCGATTTGTGCAAGGTATGGGGGCGGTGGTCACGCTGTGGTCGGAGCCGTGAGCTTTAAGCCCCAGGAACTCGAACGCGCCCAAGATGCCGCCGCCGAGATCGCCGAGATTCTGCAAGCTCAATAGCGGGTGCTTAATGATGTGCTTAATAATGTGTCTGTCCGGAGGATTTAAGAAAGTCATGGGCATAAGGATTTAAGAATGTCACATGA
>CAZXFW010000034.1:0-3524 GCA_964640175.1 uncultured Polyangiales bacterium
CTTCGCCGCCATCACATGATCCACCACTTCAAGCACGAAGCGCAGAACCGAAAGTTCGGCGTCTCGTCCACGCTGTGGGATCACGTGTTTAAGACGTACTAATCCAGCTCGGAGCCCCGGGCTGCGCCATGCGCTGCTTTGCCCTTTGTTAGTATACTGCCGGGCTATGTTGGGCGGTGTGTTCTGCTGAAGCTTGGAGCGGTTGAAAGGAAGCGTGTGTGGGCATGACAGGCGCTAGCCCGACGCTTTCCCGGAGCTCGTTCCGGGTCTCCAGCACCTTACGGGCATAGTCTGGGTTACCCCCACACCTTCCCGTATTATAGGAGCCAAGTGCAGCAATGAGATCACCATCACAGAGCCGAAGCGAACGGGCCAAAAGGTCGGTTGCGCCTTGAATCAGCTCCCTTTGGCAAGCGCCGGTTTGCCGCAAACACCGCTGCCTGAAGGTGGCGTCTTTGACAAAACGGACTTGCCTCCCCCAAGGGCTTTGAGGATGAATTTGTAATAGCCCCTGCTCTCCCACGGGACCCGTGGCAAAGGGGTTAAGGCTGCTTTCGCGAAATGCCATGGCGGCTAAGAGCCATGGGTCCACGTTATAACGTACGCCTGCCTCTGCGAAATACTGTGAGAACGCCTCAAGACGGGCAGGGCAGCCAGCCTTGGCATCGCGGCAGTGCCTGACAAAGACCGGCTCAGCTGAGCCTTCGCTGTGGTTGAGCATCAGCGTGGTGCGCATGGCTTGTGCCAGCAGCCGGGTGTTGTCTCCCTCGGCCAGAGCGCTTGAGCCCAACCCCACAATGACCATCCCTAAGCAAAGAATACGTTGTCGCATTGGAACACTCCTTGTTCATGTCCCCCCAAATTCATAAGCGGCGTAGTTCTTACCCCAAATTGGCCCGAGCGGCAGCCAATCCATGTGTTTTTTTGTAGTTGAAAGCAAAAAAGCCAATATGACTGTTATGGCTTGTTTGTGAAAATAAAAAGCCATTTTTGTCTTTTTTTATGGCATTTTGATGACAATTTCATGATCTACTTGCATTTATTTCTATCTATGCGAATATTAGCATATATGAATGCTGAGCTTGCTGAAACAGGGGTAGGAGAGGCTCCACGCTGGGAGCTTTACCGATCCTTGGCTGACCCGTTGAGGCTCGAACTCTTGGCACTGGTTTCTGCCGAAGAGTTCACGTTAGGCGAGCTGGCCGTGTTAGTGGCGGCTCCCCAGCCCAAGGTCTCGCGCCAGATGGCGGCGCTGCGTTCGCAGGGGCTCGTGCGTATTCGGAAGGAAGGAACACGCGCGTGGGCGATTTTAGAGCCCAGTCTTAGGAGCGATCCTGTGATTTGCGATGCGCTGGTGTCGGGAACAAGGTTGTCTGAGGCCAATGGCAGCCTGGATCGCGTTCCCCAGGTGTTGGAGCACCGTGAACAGATGGTCCGTGACTACTTTAAAGAGGCCAGTCCGGCGCATGGGTCGGTGACGTTGCCGCCTGCGCTGCGTGTGTATGTGGCGGCGCTTCGAGCATTAATTCCAAGAGCGGAGTTAGCGGTCGATGTGGGGACGGGGGATGGCACCTTGCTTGAGCTGTTAGCTCCGCTGTTTCGTCGCATTATTGCGATTGACCGTGAGCCTGCGCAGCTTGCGCGGGTCCGGGCGCGTCTGAGGGAACAAGGCGATGGGCATGTGGAGCTCTGGGAAATGGATTACACCGACCCGGCGCTGCTAGAGCCCATTGTCGCGTGTGGGGGGGCGGATGCGGTGTTTGCGGTCCGGGTGCTCCATCATGCGGCGCGTCCTTCTCAGGCGATGGCGGCCTTGGCTGCCATGGCACGCCAAGGAGGCCGTGTGGTGGTTTTGGACTACCAGCTTCATCAGGACGAAACACTGCGTGCCAAAGGCGATGTGTGGTTGGGGTTTGAGCCCCATGAACTTCAGCGTTTGGCACAAAGCGCTGGATTAAAGGACGTTGATGTTTTACCCCTCGCGGCACCCCAGGGATTAGGGGGGGCGGATGGGCATTTGGCTTGGCAAATACTAAGCGCCACAAAGGAGTAAGGAAATGACACGAGAGCACACCTATAAAGTAGCGGACTTGTCACTGGCTGACTGGGGCCGCAAGGAGATCGCGATTGCCGAGACGGAAATGCCCGGATTGATGGCGTTGCGCAAAGAGTACGGCTCGAAAAAGCCTCTGAAAGGTGCTCGGATTGCGGGTTGCTTGCATATGACGGTGCAAACGGCAGTGCTCATCGAGACGCTGACTGAGCTTGGCGCTGAAGTGACGTGGACAAGCTGCAATATTTTTTCGACGCAAGATCACGCCGCGGCTGCCATTGCCAAAAGTGGCGTACCGGTGTTTGCCTGGAAGGGGGAGACCGAAGAAGAATACACCTGGTGCATTGAGCAACAGCTTCGTGCGTTCAAAGACGGCAAGGCGCCCAACTTGTTGCTGGACGATGGCGGTGACCTTACCCAGATTGTTCATGCCAACTATCCCGAGATGTTTCAAGGCGCCGATGGCATTCGCGGGCTCTCAGAAGAGACCACCACCGGGGTGCATCGTCTGTACGACATGGAGAAAAAGGGCACGCTGGCGACAGTCGCTATCAATGTCAACGATTCAGTCACCAAATCCAAGTTTGATAACTTGTATGGGTGTCGCGAGTCTTTGATTGATGGCATCAAACGCGCCACGGACGTGATGATTGCCGGAAAGCTTGCGGTAGTCTGTGGTTATGGTGATGTCGGCAAGGGGTGTGCCCAGGCGCTTATGGCCTTTGGTGCGCGCGTGGTTGTGACTGAAATCGACCCTATCTGCGCGCTTCAAGCTGCCATGGAAGGTTTTGATGTCAAGACCATGGAAGATGTGGCTTCGCGCGGAGATATCTTTGTGACGGCTACCGGATGCTCTGATGTGATCACCGGCGAGCACATGAAGCAAATGAAGAACGAAGCTGTCGTGTGCAACATCGGCCACTTTGATTCAGAAATCCAAATGAGCTGGCTGGAGAAAAACCCCGAGATCCGTGAAGAAAACATCAAACCACAGGTGGATCACTTCATCTTTCCTGATGGCAAGAAGATCATTGTCTTGGCGCGAGGTCGGTTGGTGAACCTGGGTTGCGCAACAGGACACCCGAGCTTTGTGATGTCCAACTCGTTTAGCAATCAAGTGCTGGCGCAGATCTCGTTGTGGACTGAAACCAATAAATATGAAAAGGGAAAGGTCTATGTTCTTCCCAAACATCTCGATGAAAAGGTGGCTGCGCTTCACCTCGGGCAGCTAGGTGCGCGTCTGACTGCGTTAACAGAAGCACAATCCGAATACCTTGGAATTCCGGTCCAAGGTCCCTTCAAGCCCGATCACTACCGCTACTAAGAAATTTTAGAATGCGCGTTCTTAGGGTGTTACTACTAAGAGGGTTCGTGTAGTTCTAAGACGATTCGAAAAACCTATACCGTTTTCTGGTATTGTGGAGCGGGCAATCGGATTCGAACCGACGACTTGCAGCTTGGGAAGCTGCCA
>CAZXFW010000035.1:0-3350 GCA_964640175.1 uncultured Polyangiales bacterium
GAGAGGTGCGGCGCTTGGGGGGATGCAAAGAACGTCTGCGGCATAGAGATATTTGGCTGTGTTGTCAAAGCGTTGCCAAGGGACAAGCATGACGTTTTTCAGAGCACGGGCTCTACGTTCAATTGCGCCCTCTTCTGACTCTGAGCCTACCAAGATAAATAAAACCTCCGGACAGCGTTTCGCTATCTCAAGAACGATGCCTAAGCCTTTGGTCAGATTAACGTGTCCGGTATAGACGACGATGGGTTTATCGTCCGGTAGCTCTAATAAACGTCGTGCCTCGGATTGGCTAAGCACTGGATTGAGTCGACTTGGTTCAAATCCGTTGTATGCAACTGTGAGTTTACTCGCATCGATGCCCATGCGTACATAGCTTTGGCGAGCATAATCGGAGTGAAAGATCCCTGCGACAAAAGCTGGATGGTGCATGGCCCATCGCAACAGGGGTCGGAGCACAGGTAGATGTGTGGGCCAGGCTCGATGGCTGTCATACGCAGTGCGATGTCCTCGGGAAAGCATGGCGATCAGTATCAAAAGATTGCGTGTATATACAATGTCGAAAGAGTGTGCTTTGAGGGCTTTAGCTATGGCGCGCGCGGCCAGCACCTTCCTTGACACAATCCAATCAAGTCCATGGCAGGGAACGCCCATCACTCGGAACGTGCCACTGACTTGATAATAGGACTGGAGTTGTTCTGCGGTCGGCACGTCAGTGCCTGGAGCAACGGGCACTACCAGTGTGACGTCTGCGCCCTGGCGAGTCAGCGCTGCAATGGTATTAAGTGCCTGTTCACAGTCAGCACCGGTTCCTGGAAGTAATCGATCATAGGCGTAAACAATATGCATTAGAACAATGAAAGGCTTTTACTCCGAAGAGTCGAGTTTACGGTAGATGGTGCGAGCAGAAATTCCAAGGAGCTGAGCTGCAAGCTGTTTGTCGCCGCCGGTATGATCCAATGTGGCTCGGATTGCGCGGGTTTCAATGTCTTCTAAAGGGGTTCCAACAACAAACACAATGTCTCCTCGATGTGGAGGGGTTTCTGCAATGGGTGACGGTAAGTCTTCAACATCGACTGCGGATTTCGTACTTAACACCACGAGACGTTCGATCACGTTTTCGAGTTCACGCACGTTGCCGGGCCAGCTGTACCCCATGAGCTTTTCCATGGTGGATTTAGAAAATGTGAGGGGAGGCTTTTCATTGCGCTTGCTATAAAGATCGGCGAAGTGGTCAACTAGCAAAGGAATGTCCGAACGTCGGTCGCTTAAGCGAGGGCATTGAATCGCAATCACATTCAGTCTGTAGTAGAGGTCTTCTCTAAAATTTCCAGCCGTGACTTCGGCTTGCAAGTCTCGGTTGGTTGCAGTCACTAACCGAAAATCCGCTTGACGCGTTTGTCCCCCGAGTGGCTCGTATTCTTGGTTTTGTAAGACACGCAATAATTTCACCTGCACTTGTGGAGAAAGTTCGCCAATTTCATCCAAAAATAATGTGCCTCCCTGTGCTTGAGCGATACGTCCGTCCCGTCGACGGTCAGCGCCAGTAAAGGCACCACGCTCGTAACCAAAGAGTTCTGCCTCCACAATACCTTCCGGAAGTGCAGAAAGATTCACCGCCACAAAAGGTCCTTGGCGATGGCTATGCTCATGAATATGGCGTGCTAGAAGTTCTTTACCTGTGCCGCTTTGTCCGAGGACAAGAATGGATGCTGTGGAAGGAGCTGCCTGCGTGGCCATCTCAAGTGCACGCCGTAGTGCAGGCGATGAACCGATGATGGCTTTGTTGTTCAATGAAGAAAGTTGGAGTTTGAGGCGACGATTTTCTGTGACCAGAGCATGCCGTTCGGCAGCTTTACGAATGGTTTTGACAATCTGGATACGCTTGAGAGGCTTTTCCACAAAATCATATGCCCCTTCACGCATGGCGGCGACAGCAGTTTCAATAGTTCCATAGGCAGTCATCATGACAGTTTCAGTATCTGGCGATACTGTTTTGAGTGCTTTAATGAGATCTAGCCCATTCATGCCGGGCATCATCAAATCTGCAAGTACGGCATGAACACGATGTTGTCGACATAGATCTAACGCTGCCCGACCATCCTCGGCGACAAGCACCCGCAACCCTTCTCTCTGAAGAATTTTTTCCAGTGATTCTCGGTTGGATGCTTCATCGTCCACCACAACTACAGTGATCGTTGATTCGTCCATAGGTGTCATGCTTTTTTCTCTATCTTAGTCGGGGTTTTGATGCCCGTTTGTACGGCAGGCGGGAAAGCCTCCCGGTAAATTGTTTCGGTGACGTGCAATCCATTGGTACACCAAAGCGGCCAACCAACGTACAGGGATAACATCGATCATCACCCCGATGCCGCTCCAAGGCATGCCACAGGCTTTAAGTGTATGCGCGATTGCACGATTTCCTGCAAACTTGCGTGTGGGCGTAACCCACCAAGCTTCTCTTTGAACCTTTTCGAGAGTAAGCCCATATTCTTTGGGATCAATGTTTTGGAAAGCTACAATGTGAACAGATTGCTGGTTTCGTGCACGAAACCAGTTTACATATGCGGTGCAAAATCCACATTCTCCGTCAAAGATCAAGGTGTCTACGGAGGGGCCGCTCATGAGTTCTCCAATCGGTTTGATTATTCGTCGTAGAATATCGGAGCCCGTTTAGCAATGAAGCGTAACATGAGCTGGCGTTGTTCATCTGTCACGTTTTCGAATCTCACCCCAATGCCTGGTTCCGAGCTTGAGCTAAAATCCATTGGATCACGAATAAATTTTACCACTCCAGCCAACCGCATTTCAAATCCACCAGGAAGAGTTAGTAGGACGTTGACGGGTGTGGATCGTTCGAGCATGGTGTAGGTGGCGATGAACACACCGCCTTCTACAATCTCTCCCGAAAAGCCGACAAAGAAGTTGGTTTCGGTGGATGCACCGATGTTGGCCTCGATCTCGACGCGGTTGCGGCTTGTGGCCGGCGCAACAGGCATGGATGCGGGTTTGATCGAAGGCTCTCTTGCAGGTGGAGCTGAGACATGCGCAGGGGCTGCTGGATGCGAGTGTGCTTGAGGATAGCGTGAGGGTACCGTGGTTAGCGGAAACAGTAATGTCATCGCGCTAGCAATGGTCTGTGTGGCAACTTCGATGCCCTGATGTTGGCTTTTTACGTCTTGTAAAAGTGCAAGGGTTTGGCTAAGCGATTCCAGTGCGTGTTTGACACAGCCTTTGCCGTCAATCTCTGAGCTAGCACGTTCAGCCTCAAACAATGCACCTACGGCACTTGCAATATTAGAAGCCACAGACAGTACATCTTCAGGAATGTTGGGATCGGCTTGGAGTGCTCC
>CAZXFW010000036.1:0-1770 GCA_964640175.1 uncultured Polyangiales bacterium
TAGTGGAAGGGAATCGGCCCAATGTGTGCACAGGACAAGGCTGCTTCTGCTTCAGCTCGACTGTTGAACGTCCATGATGTTTCCGTGCACCCGAAATGGCACGTGCCTGGGTCGGTGATGGTGCATTCACCGGTGGGGCAATGAATTGGCACCATCCCCTGGGCATACGTGATCACATCACCATTGTCCCACCGAACGAAGTTGGTTTGTTTGTAGCGAGCTTTGGCTTCGGGTGGGCAATTTTCCGGTGAGATGGGTTTGCCATCATCCCCTGTGGCGAAGCATTCGACCACATCCACGATTCCGCAGGTTTTGCCTTGCACTGCCAAATCCGCTAGCCCTAGGTAATTGCCGGACCGAGTCATGCCGGATTTACTCCAGTCTGTCGAGCCATCTTCTAAGGTCACTCTCACGGAACATTCGGGTTCCACAGTGCAATCGTCTATTCCGAAACAAGCACTTTCAAAACCGCATGGGCCTTTGAATAGGTCAAAAAAATCGTAGACTTTCGAATAGTAGAATTCGATGACTATGCCTGCTTCGGCAAGCAACGCCACAATAGCATACTCTTTCGCTACAGATTTGATCTTGGCAATGGCTTTCTTGAGGACAAATCCTCCTGCTACGGAAAGTCCTCCTGTGGGGAGAGCTGCAATAGCGGCAATGATCGCCGTGACGCTCCCAACAATACCAAGCGCTTCTGTTGTCAGCTGTACCCCCTGGATCACCTTGATTGATGATTTTACCCCTCGGTCTGCGCTTGCGTAATAGCCTGCGCATATGTCAGCGTCAGACTGACAAGAGCAACAGTCTTTATTGCAGTTGATGCTTCCGCCATTGATGATAAGGTGCTTGCCGTCTTCATCAGTTGCTTCCAATGCAGGTAAGAAGTTGTCGCACGCTTCACATGCTCCAGTGTTCCCAAGATTAGGACTGCCCAGCGCCGCTCTTGCCGCGGCGGCATCATCACTCGGATTGTTAGCTTGACTCGCTTGATATTCCTCCACGGCAGCTTGAACCTCGGGAAAGAGTTCGGCAAACTTCAAAAACACCTGGCTGAAGTCCTCATCTGACCATGGCGTTTCGGTGACATTGCCTTCTTCATCAACTCGAATGATGCTCATGCTGCTCGTGGTTTTTCCGCTCGAACCCGGCGCGGGAGGCGTGACGTATTTTACACTTGCGATCGTGGCATATGGAACACCCTCCGGTGACAAATAGGTAATCAGCGATACGCGTTTGCCAGACTCCTCACAACCACCAGTCCCCATATAGGCATATCCGCCCCATGGTAGTTTGTTAGTGAACGACATATCCGGATTCAAGGTACAACCGTGCTCCTCAATTGCGGCGACCAACTTCTGATTGGCATCCAGCGCGAATGTATTTTTGATGATCTCGGCGTTATTCAATTCGCCGCCATTTTCTTCAGTCTCGCCACATCCGAAACTCGATGAGGCACCCACAAGCAAGATCGTGAGCAGTGTTCTAGCCGTGGCATTGTTTATTGAAGGTGACCGCATGTTCCTACCTTTTTGTTAGATTTCAAGCGTATTATTTGTGAACAAAGCACAAACCGTGCCAAGAGGTATGGGACCGCAAATTCTCAAAGGCGTTAACTTCTGGATGTTGTTGGATATTAAGCGAATGAGGCTCAAAAGCGGAAAATTGTGGAGTTGAAAGGTGGGATGTTATCGGACATCATGCCGTAGGTGAAAGTGAGTGCAGGTGAGAAATAAGCCAGCGGAACATCTGAGGTTACAAGGCCAC
>CAZXFW010000036.1:1870-3026 GCA_964640175.1 uncultured Polyangiales bacterium
GTGTGTGTGGTTGCGATGGAACTCTGGCACATGACGCGCGTTTAAGATTATGTGCTGGAGCTTGGAGAAAACATGCGGCTGAACAGCGCCGCGATAAATCCTTGAGTCATTCCAAGGCCACGCCAATACGCACGGAGCATACCGAATGGCACATAGGCGAGATAGCGTAAGCGCCGTGTACGACGCACGACGCGTATGGCCATGGGAAGCTGTAAAAGAGCCAGTATTGAAATGCACAAGGCCAACGGAATTCCACTGTACGGCGTAAGCACTAGAGCTAACAGCGAGCACATCGCTAGGGGAGGCTGTGCGTAGTCAAGCCAGCCACTGTAAGAATCTCCAGTCATTCTTTTGGGGTGCTTTAAATATAACCACATGCGCCAATATCCTTGGCTGCGTTGTACCTTGAGGTATTTCCACAAAGATGAAAGATGAAAGTGCTTTACGCGCGAACGCACATCGAATCCTAAACGCCAGCCGGCTTCTTGAGTCCGGTAAGCGAGCTCAACGTCCTGAGCTTTCAAAAAATGTTCATCAAGCCCGCCCACATGTTCGAGCACGGCCTTTCGGAACACCACATTGAATGTAGCGAGGAAGTTAACTTCTTCGGGCATGCATAGGTGACGTTCGACGATTTCCTCATGAATTAGGCTTGCAACCAAGGAATCTTCACGCATGTTGCCATAGCTTCCGCCTACGGCACCGATGTCCTGTTTGCGAAAGTGCTCCATGAGAAATCGCAGGGCGCCTGGTTCAATCACGCAATCTGCATCTACAAACCATATGAGTGGTGTTTGAGCGGCGCGCCATCCCAGATTTCGAGCGGCGGCTGCTCCTTGGCCCTCTCCGCGTATGACATGCACCCCGAATTCCGATGCGATTGCACCTGTGGCATCGATAGAACCGTCATCTACGACAATGATTGCACAAAGCCCGTGCTTTCCCAGTTCAGCCGTTGCAGCGTTCAAACACGCGCGAATTGTTTCAGCAGCATTTCTAGCTGGAATTACCAACGTCACAGCGTTGTCAGACATGGGTTATACGGACTCGTTGGGTGTTCCCTGAGAGCGGGAGGGTGAAGCGGGATGAACAGGTTTTCCCTGGGATACTGGGTGCTGCAAAGCAATGTACCTGACCAGCTTGGTCATTTCGCGGT
>CAZXFW010000037.1:0-2899 GCA_964640175.1 uncultured Polyangiales bacterium
TCTATGCAAAGTTAGCGTGCGTTTGCTTGATCTAATTCACGCAATGCGAGCCATTTGCCGATATCACTGCGGTGAAGAAGGCCAACAATCTCAGAATTTTCGATAACTGGGATAGGATCGATGGCAGAAGTGGCAAGTATCTGCAATGCATTACGCCCTGAAAGCTCTGGCCCAACGCTTAGAGTAAGAGGTATCATTGCGTCTCGCACACGCAGGGTAGGGTTATGGATGTCTTCTATGCGCTGTACGGCTTCAAATGTGATTATCCCGACTGCTTTGCTAAAACCAATCACAGGCCATGCTGGCTGACCACTTCGAAGTAAATGCTCGCTTACAAATTGTGATAGCGGCATATTGGCATCAACAGTGTCAAACTGCGTACGCATCAGATCACGCACGCTAAGGTCAGCCACAGTTTGTCGTAAGATTAACTGAGTGTATGAACTGCGTGCGGCGTTATAAAGGAACCAACCAATAAGCACCAACCACAGTCCTTGGAGTAGGGCGCCGTGAAACGCGTTCAAGACGCCAAATCCCATGAGCACCCAAGCAATCCCGCGACCTGCATGCGAAGCCCATAAAGTTGCACGACGCATATCGTCCATCAGCCACCAAAGCGTGGCCCGTAAGACTCGGCCTCCATCGAGAGGAAAGCCTGGAATCATATTAAAAATCCCCAGCATAAGGTTGATGGGGCCTAGCCATAGAAGAAGCGTGGGCCAAGGCTTTAGATGGGCGATAGCTTTTTCGGGATCGGTCAGGACCTGATCGTAAAAGCCAGATCCCGTTAGAAAAAAGGCCACTATCAGAAACAAAACACCTAGGAGCAAGCTGGTGAGAGGCCCTACGATGGCAACTAGAAACTCTGTGCCAGGCGTACGGGGCTCATGTTGCATTTCGGAGACGCCGCCAAATAAAAACAGTGTAATTCTTGGCACGGGGATACCACGTGCTTTGGCAATGACAGAGTGTGCGAGTTCGTGTAGCAGAAGTGACGTCAAAAACAGTACGCCAGCGGCAAAAGCCGCGCTCCATCTCAGGCTCATAGACCAATCAGGATGCCACTCTTTAAACACACCGCTTGCAAGGCTATACACGATAAGCCCGAAGATAATAACAACACTGAGATCCAACCGAATCTCGATACCCCAGAGCTTTCCAACACGTAAGCCGGAACGTTGAGTGCTTGCAGGGCTAGGTGTCTGTTCTGTGAGCGTGTTGGGCATGATGCTTTGAGTTTCTTTCTAGTGTGATAGGATCTTCTTTCCCCCAAATGCAAGTGAAGACAGCGCCTAAGACAAACACTTGGCAAGAATAATAAGCCCAGATTAGGATCAGTCCTAGTGTGCCCGCTGCACCGTATGTGGATGTAAGGGTGGCTTTTCGAGTGTAGAGCCCTGTTAATAGGGCGCCTAAAGTTACAAGAACAGCCGTCACAAATGAACCGAGTCCTACTTCGCGCCATGAAAGCTCTGCTTGTGGAAGGTGTCGGAATGCCACTGCATTAAATGCTGTGAGCGTCACAATTAATCCGAGAATCTGAAAGATATCTACGACGATTGAATGTGCAAAAAGGGGCGATGGAGTGATTGCAATCAAGGCATCGGTAATCATCTTGATGATGAGCATTAGGATGAGCCCCGTCGATGCTGCCAGCACGAATACAAATGCACGAATTCTTTTGCCCAGCGCTACACGCGTCTTGCTGCGAAGATCGCTGTTTGCCGTCGGTGAAATGTCCCACACCAGGTTGAGAGCACGTTCTAAAGCTGTAAAAAATCGGCTTGCTGCAAATGCGACGATACTAAGGCTGAGCATAGAGGCCCAGATACCTTGCTCTGATCGATGAGTGGACAAGATCAAACGGTTGAAAAGAGAGGACCCCTCAGGGCCAAGGTACATAAGAACGTGGGCTTCGAGTTCTCCTTGGGCGGCAGCTTCCCCAAACAATGCGCCTGCCATGGCAATGGCAACGACGGCTAAGGGTGCTGCCGATAAAAAGGCGTAAAAAGCGATACCTGCGCTAATTAGCGGTCCACCAATTTCCTGAAATCTCGCTAGCACTT
Organism: uncultured Polyangiales bacterium; assembly: GCA_964640175.1. Taxonomy (GTDB): domain Bacteria; phylum Myxococcota_A; class Polyangia; order Polyangiales; genus JACKDX01. The sequence goes on from CAZXFW010000037.1 coordinate 2,067, forward strand.
GTCGTATCAGAGCCATGGTTCTTCGATAGCGCGTGGTCATGTTGGCGTCAATCTGGGTGATCGAGCAAGGTTGATGGTATCGTACTCATGAAAACGGAGCGATCGTATGCGCATTGCATTTACTCATAATTTACAATTGTCTGCGAGTGAAGATGAAGCCGAGTTCGATACACCTGAAACAGTGGGGATGATCACCGATGGACTACGGGCTCTTGGCCACGATGTTGAGCCGATCGAAGTCTCCGGTCCGGCTTCCCGTGTGGTTGCGCGCTTGGAAGCGCTTAACCCAGATATGGTGTTTAACACAGCTGAGGGTTCTCATGGTCGATTTAGAGAAGCATTTTTTCCTGCGCTTTTTGACCGTTTGGGTTTGCCATTTACTGGATCAGACGCATATACGTGCGCGCTCACTTTAGACAAAAACCTTACAAAGATGTTGCTTGCGCCGCATGGCATTCCATCTCCTCAAGGCGTAGTGATCAACGATATTACTCAACTTAATCATACGTCATGGCGCTTCCCCTTGATCGTTAAGCCCAACTACGAAGGTAGCTCCATGGGAATTATGGCGAACTCTGTTGTCGATACCAAAGAAAGCTTGCGTGCTCGTGCAGTGGAATTACTGTCACGTTATTCGGCTGGCGTACTGATAGAGGAGTTCATTACTGGAAGAGATGTCGTAGTTCCGTTTTTGGAACGTGGGTCGTCCAAAACAGGTGGTGTGCTGGAGCCAGCCTCGTATCGGTTTGATACTGAATACACACGCCATCGAAAATATCAGCTCTATGATTTTGAGTTGAAAACCACAGGCAGCGAAGCAGTGCATGTGAATG
>CAZXFW010000038.1:0-2723 GCA_964640175.1 uncultured Polyangiales bacterium
GACGTTCGATCACGTTTTCGAGTTCACGCACGTTGCCGGGCCAGCTGTACCCCATAAGCTTTTCCATGGTGGTTTTAGAAAATGCGAGGGGGGGCTTTTGGTTGCGCTTGCTATAAAGATCGGCGAAGTGGTCAACTAGCAAAGGAATGTCTGAACGTCGGTCGCTTAAGCGAGGGCATTGAATCGCAATCACATTTAGTCTGTAGTAGAGGTCTTCTCTAAAATTTCCAGCCGTGACTTCGGCTTGTAAGTCTCGGTTGGTTGCAGTCACTAACCGAAAATCAGCTTGACGCGTTTGTCCCCCGAGTGGCTCGTATTCTTGGTTTTGTAAGACACGCAATAATTTCACCTGCACTTGTGGAGAAAGTTCGCCAATTTCATCCAAAAATAATGTGCCTCCCTGTGCTTGAGCGATACGTCCGTCCCGTCGACGGTCAGCGCCAGTAAAGGCACCACGCTCGTAACCAAAGAGTTCTGCCTCCACAATACCTTCCGGAAGTGCAGAAAGATTCACCGCCACAAAAGGTCCTTGGCGATGGCTATGCTCATGAATATGGCGTGCTAGAAGTTCTTTACCTGTGCCGCTTTGTCCGAGGACAAGAATGGATGCTGTGGAAGGAGCTGCCTGCGTGGCCATCTCAAGTGCACGCCGTAGTGCAGGCGATGAACCGATGATGGCTTTGTTGTTCAATGAAGAAAGTTGGAGTTTGAGGCGACGATTTTCTGTGACCAGAGCATGCCGTTCGGCAGCTTTACGAATGGTTTTGACAATCTGGATACGCTTGAGAGGCTTTTCCACAAAATCATATGCCCCTTCACGCATGGCGGCGACAGCAGTTTCAATAGTTCCATAGGCAGTCATCATGACAGTTTCAGTATCTGGCGATACTGTTTTGAGTGCTTTAATGAGATCTAGCCCATTCATGCCGGGCATCATCAAATCTGCAAGTACGGCATGAACACGATGTTGTCGACATAGATCTAACGCTGCCCGACCATCCTCGGCGACAAGCACCCGCAACCCTTCTCTCTGAAGAATTTTTTCCAGTGATTCTCGGTTGGATGCTTCATCGTCCACCACAACTACAGTGATCGTTGATTCGTCCATAGGTGTCATGCTTTTTTCTCTATCTTAGTCGGGGTTTTGATGCCCGTTTGTACGGCAGGCGGGAAAGCCTCCCGGTAAATTGTTTCGGTGACGTGCAATCCATTGGTACACCAAAGCGGCCAACCAACGTACAGGGATAACATCGATCATCACCCCGATGCCGCTCCAAGGCATGCCACAGGCTTTAAGTGTATGCGCGATTGCACGATTTCCTGCAAACTTGCGTGTGGGCGTAACCCACCAAGCTTCTCTTTGAACCTTTTCGAGAGTAAGCCCATATTCTTTGGGATCAATGTTTTGGAAAGCTACAATGTGAACAGATTGCTGGTTTCGTGCACGAAACCAGTTTACATATGCGGTGCAAAATCCACATTCTCCGTCAAAGATCAAGGTATCTACGGAGGGGCCGCTCATTGAGTTCTCCAATCGGGTCGATTATTCGTCGTAGAATAGGGGAGTCCGTTTAGCAATGAAGCGTAGCATGAGCTGGCGTTGTTCATCTGTCACGCTCTCGAATCTCACCCCAATGCCTGGTTCCGAGTTTGAGCTAAGGTCCATTGGATCACGAACGAACTTTACCACTCCAGCCAACCGCATTTCAAAGCCGCCGGGGAGAGTGAGTATCACATCCACAGGCGTGGCTCGCTCAAGCACGGTATAAGTAGCAATAAAAACACCGCCTTCTACAATCTCTCCCGAAAATCCGACAAAGAAATTGGTTTCGGTGGATGCACCGATGTTGGCCTCGATCTCGACGCGATCGTGGCTTGTGATAGACGCAACAGGCATAGATGCGGGTTTGATGGAAGGCTCTCTTGCAGGTGGAGCTGAGACATGCGCAGGGGCTGCTGGCTGCGAATATGCTTGAGGATAGCGTGAGGGTACCGTGGTCAAGGGAAACAGTAATGTCATCGCGCTAGCAATGGTCTGTGTGGCAACTTCGATACCCTGATGTTGGCTTTTAACGTCTTGTAACAGTGCAAGGGTTTGACTAAGAGATTCCAGTGCGTGTTTGACACAACCTTTCCCATCGATTTCTGAACTAGCGCGTGCAGCTTCAAACAATGCACCTACGGCACTCGCAATATTAGAGGCCACAGACAGCACGTCTTCAGGAATATTGGGATCGGCTTGAAGTGCCCCGAGGGCATCACCCAGTGTTTCTCTTGCTTTTGTGGCTTTTTCTGCTCCGCTGTAAGTCATTCCATAACCTTTAATGCATTCAAGTTATACTATACGATTTCCGTATTCCAGGTACACTTTCTACGTGAATTTTGTTATATTTGTGCCTTCAGATGGCTACTATTCCACAGCGTATTTTAGGTAAAAGTCATTTTTCAGTGTCGGCCATTGGTTTGGGTGGCATGCCGCTTTCTATCCAAGGAAGGCCTCCTGAGTCGCAAGCCATCCGAGTGATTCACGCTGCATTGGATCTGGGTGTGACATTGATTGATACAGCCGATGTCTATTGTCTCGATGATGACGATATCGGACATAACGAACGTTTGATTCGTAAAGCACTCACATCGTGGCGTGGTGACGCCAATGAAGTGGTGTTGGCGACGAAAGGTGGGTTACGTCGCCCTCGAGGGGAATGGGTACGTGATGCACATCC
>CAZXFW010000039.1:0-2177 GCA_964640175.1 uncultured Polyangiales bacterium
TACCAACCATGCACACCCACTCCATGTCGTAGCCTTCGGGTGTCAGCTGACCAGTGCATGCGATGGAGTCATCCGTAGGTGATACGAGTGTGGCTTCTGCTTGTCCTAACTCATCGAATGTCCACTGACTTTCATTCCATAGGGCGTCAGGACATTGTAGTGAAGCGCCGCATTCAGTGCGACGGGCAATGCAGTCGAGGCGCGCAGTTGAGAACAACACACTGCATTCCAATGGCTGCTCTTCTTCGGGAAAAATGCCCACTGCACCAGCAAACCCGCGTTGGCAAGGTAACTCTGAATCCGGATAATCGGCGTCCACGGTATCAGTGTCAGAGAGATCGGTATCGGTATGAGACGCATCGATGACAGGGTGTGGCGGCTTGGGTGCGCTGAAATCAGTGGCTTCGGCCGATGAATCTCGGCCCCTGTGCGAGCGATCCTGTCCGCAAGCAGGCGTGATACTAAGTGCGCACAGAGTAATTCCGCCGATCCATAATCGATAGTACTGCATACGCCACGATAGCTTGATAACAAGGACGGTGCAAACCGTTTGTTGGCATGTGGTGCCAGGCAAATTGGGGCTAGGCATACGTAGTTTCAGTGCTCTCCCGTCGCCTTGACTGTCTTTATTGTCGGTGCTTAATCAATCCTGGAGGACATGATGCAAGGCAAACACCGAGCCCAATGGGCGCCTCACAATACCGTGATGGCTGTTACTATGGCTAGCATGTTGCTTGGGCAAGCGTGTCAAGCTGTCACGGTCGATGAAAGCTGGCAAACCCATATTGCGATGCAAACCCAAGTTCCTCAGAGTCCGCCCGGGACAGGTCCAGTAGTACGTGTTCCTGTGAATGATCATGACGTCCTTCCACCACGAATAATTGCGCGAATGCTATGTGCAAGGGCTCTTGCAGAATGTGTGGGCAATGAAGACAGGCTGACGTATAGCTATGAGTTATTGCAACGCGAGCATTCCTGTACGGACAATCTAGAACAGATGATTCAAGCTGGTAAACATACGTCGGCTCAGATTATTCGATACGGTGGCAGCTCGAATTTCTGTTTTGGTATTCTCCTCGATTTGTTGTTCAAGATGATTCAGCCCGACGGGATGAGTGTGGCTGATGACGCTGCAGATCTGTATTGCTTTAAATGTGATGGTCCCTTGAGTCATATGCTTCAAGCATCCAATGTCTTAGTGCAAGTGCCAGAGCCCGAACGCGTACGCTCGTCCCCTCCCAGAAACCCTGGGCGTTCTTTTCCTATGGGTGGATCAGGCGATGTTATTGGTTTAAGACAGCTGGATTTATTGCAAACACCAATGGTCGATCTTTTGCAGGCTATCGAAGAGGAGCATCCCGCTGCGTGGATACAGGCGTACACAATGCTCTCCTATATGTCAGAGTCTGACTTTCGCGCCTTCAAGATGATTACAACGTGGGCAGCATCGCCTGCGGGTCCAGGGATACCTCTACTAGCGCAAACGGTGACCAACAGCGAAGTGTTGGATATGACCGGTGATGAATTTCAAGCGTGGGCAATTGAACATGGGTTTGAACCCGTGGCGCAAACGCCCAGGATAGGTATCTTTACCGATGGCAATGTGGTTGCCTTGATCATGGAAGGTGTAGTTCTCGTGATCGTTGCGACTGTAGTTGTCTTGGCCGTTCTTGCATTGGCAGCCAGTGGACCGCCAGGATGGGCGGTACTGGTTGCGTTGGGAGCGGGGGCACTTTTGCTGTCACAACCTTCCAATCGTGCGCAAGCAGCTACAGAGCTTGCAGATGAGGTGCAGGCCGCATGGGCAAGTAGTCAACTCCCGTCAGAGCTTTTACCTCATTGAGGCATGCTAAGCAGGATGGTTTATGCGCTCTTGAGTTCCGAAGTGCAGAAAGCACATCGTGAGGCATCTAGTTTAATGCTGGATTTGCAGAAGGGACAGTCTTTTGCATCTGGAGCAGGGGTAGCTTGTTGTGTTCGGCGCAAGTGACTGATCCAACGGACAATCATAAACAACACAAAAGCAACTATGAAAAAGCTTAGCAATTGGCTGATGAGTTGACCATACGACATAACAACAGCGCCTGCGTTTTTAGCTTGTGCCAGTGATGCATAAGGGGCGCCTGGGTTTCCGTCTTTGAGAATCAAAAATTTGTCTGAGAAATCCAGGTTGCCTG
>CAZXFW010000040.1:0-1840 GCA_964640175.1 uncultured Polyangiales bacterium
CCAGCCCTCGTCGCGCGCCAGGTTTGAAGCGATGCGAAGTGCAAAACACTTCTTCCCCAGCAGTGCGTTGCCGCCGTACCCCGAGCCGTACGACCAGATCTCGCGGGTTTCCGGAAAATGCACGATGTACTTTTCGGGATTGCAGGGCCATGGCACATCCTTCTGACCAGGATTCAACGGCGCCCCAACAGAATGCATGCAGGGCACCACCCGCTTCTCGGCCTTGTCGATCTCCTTGAAGACCGCCAGGCCAATGCGCGCCATGATGCGCATATTGACAACAACGTAGGGTGAATCCGTGAGTTGCACGCCAATCTGTGCCATGGGCGAGCCCACTGGTCCCATGCTGAAAGGCAGCACATACAGGGTTCTTCCCCGCATCGATCCCGCAAAGAGCCTCTTCAACTTCTTGCGCATTTCGAAGGGGTCCTCCCAATTGTTGGTAGGACCCGCCGTGTCCTTTGACAGCGAGCATATGAACGTCCGGTCCTCCACGCGCGCGACATCGCTCGCATCCGAGCGGGCATAGTAGCATCCCGGCCACAGCGACTGGTTCAGCTTGGTAAAAGTGCCCTTTTCGACCATCTCGGCACATAGGAGCTCATTTTCCTCCTTTGATCCATCCACCCAGTGAATGGCGGCTGGCTGGGTCAACTCGGCCATCTTGGCCACCCACTTCAGCAGATTGGGATTTGAACTAATGGGTCGGGTAACATCGCGTTTCATGGCCCATTCCCTAAAGCACCTTATCCACACCCGCAAACCGGAAAGCCCACGCATCACCTTTTACAGGCCGCCGAATATGGGACTGAACAAAAATCAATACCGGTCAGATCAGGCATTGGCGACCCTGCAGCCAGATTCGCGTTCCGCTGAATCCTGCATTTGGATTCCCCTGAATCCACACGCAATGCCTTGGATTGACCGCCCCGTTCTGCTCGAACAGGCTTTCTGCCCTGCACCATGGATGTCACGACTTCTACGACAAGCGACCCGGTCAAACAGTTCTCCGTTTTCGCAGAGAATCGTGTAGGGCGTTTGCACGACCTCATCGCCCTGCTGCGTTCCAGTCAGGTTCATGTGGTCGCGCTGACCGTCCTGGACACCACTGACAGCGCGATTGTGCGTCTGATTCTAGATGATCCAGACAAGGCGCGCGAATTGATGATCAATAACGATTTTCCTTTCGGGGAAAGCGATGTGCTCGCCGTCGAAATCAACGATGAAGGCGACCTCGCTTCGGTGCTGAAGGCGCTGCTCATGGCTGAGATCAACATCCACTATGTCTACTCCTTCATCAAGCGCCCCGGCGAGCGTGCTGCCCTTGCGCTGAATGTCGAAGATGCTGATGTGGCCGCGCAATCACTGAATCAGCAGGGATTCAAGGTCCTGTCGCAGCGGGATATTTCGCGATAACATCCAGCGCCGGTACCTCGGCAAACGACAGTTCCCAAAAGCCTCCAACACCAGCGGAGGCGAAATTCGACCCTCTATTCCTGGACATCACCCATCTTCTCGCATTCCAGCAGATAGATCCCCGTCATGTATCCATTTTCAAACATCGCGCCGACCTTGAGGTCGCCGTAGAATGCAACCGGCACATCCTGGATGGGCTTCACCCCGCCCTTCTTCATCCTGACGACGATCCACTGGTTCATCTCCGGAACCGCTCCATAACAGCACATCATGGGATCGCTGAGCAGAAGGAACTCGGTGACGAGGCTGTTCTCCAGCTTGGTCGGAAGCATGAAGCCCGTGACCTTTGCCTTGCGCCCATTCAGGGATTTCAGCCAGCCCGGTATCTGTTCCTCACCCGTGGGTGGCGACACGTTCGGATTTG
>CAZXFW010000041.1:0-1788 GCA_964640175.1 uncultured Polyangiales bacterium
TATGCAGTTTGAGTTCGTGATGCATGGCATAAAGGATGCGTCGTTGCACAGGCTTGAGTCCGTCACGGACATCAGGAAGCGCCCGGGAGGTGATGACGCTCAGTGCGTAATTCAGATAACGCCGTTCTGCTTCGGTGGCTAAAGAAGCTTCAATAATGCTGCCACCGAGATTACCGACGTCGAGTTCAAGTTGCTTTTTCTTTTTGCGTGTACGGTTAGCCATGGAATGTCCTGCCACTCCCTACCAAGCCAGCTCAATCCATGCAAAATTGGGTGCATGGATGGCGAGGGGAGACATGGCGCAAGAAATAGCGGAATGTGTCGACTTTTCAATCAATTAAAGGAAGATAGACTATAGGATACGAGGAGGGGCGACATCATGCGTCGATATCAGAAAGTATGGCCGGTGGGGATCGTGTCGGTTTTTTTAATCGCCTGTGGCGGCTCTATGGCTTCTTCGAAAGAATCTGCGCGAGCCACGGCAGACTCTCAGCCTGTCACTCAGCGTGATCAAGATCAGATGAAACCCGTTCCAGTGGGTGCGGTGCATCCAAATCGAGTGGGATCGCGAAGTTATGTCGAAGAGTATTACGAGCCTACGATTATTCCACCCAAAGGTGCGGCAGAGCCGGATCAACATTAAAACGACACCATCCCACTGGATGCGTTAGAGGGATGGCGTGGGCTGTGGTTGATTCAAACGAGAGTGACGACGGCCGAAGCTGAAGTAGATGACTACGCCGATGATCATCCACCCGATAAATCGAAACCACGTAGCCCACTCAAGGCCGCACATCATAATAAGACACACCAGGGCCCCAAGGGCAGGCACATAAGGGCTGAACGGGGTCCGGAAGCCGCGACGTAAATTAGGCTGTGTTTTCCGTAGGATAATCACTCCAAGGCATACCACCATAAACGCAAAAAGCGTGCCAATGCTGGTCATTTCTCCTGAGGCACTGATGGGCAATACCGCAGCGCCCACCATGACTGCAGCGCCCGTAGCAAGGGTTGCGCGATACGGTGTTTGGAGCTTGGGATGCACTTTGGCAATCCAAGGGGAGATGAGCCCGTCGCGGCTCATGACAAAGAAGATACGGGGTTGGGCAATGAGCATCACAATAAGGACTGAAGCTAATCCCACCACAGCGCCTAAAGACACAAGCTGCATCCCCCAAGGAATGCCTACAAGCTCTAACGCAAGCGCAACAGGCGCTGGATGATTGAGTTTGGCGTAGGGCACCATACCGGTCAACACCAAGGAGACAGCGATGTACAACAGTGTACACACAGCCAATGAGCCCAAGATGCCAAACGGCACATCACGGGAGGGGTTACGCGTTTCTTCCGATGTCGTTGTGATGGCGTCAAAACCAATATAGGCAAAGAAGATCACGCCGGCACCTGCCACGATTCCCCAGGCGCCAAAAGGCATAAATGGCGACCAATTTTCTGGGCGTACCCAAGGGGTGCCAAGGAGTAGAAACACGAAGATAACGCCGAGCTTAAGCACGACAAGCAAGCTGGTAAGCCAAGCAGACTCTTTGACGCCTACGATAAGCAGAGTCGTAATAAGGACGATAATTCCTACCGCAGGAAGATTAATGATTCCTCCATCGAATGCTCCGTGGGTCCAGGCATGTGGCATCATCACGCCAAACCCTTCAAGCCATTTTGTGAAATAGCCTGACCATCCGATGGCGACTGTGCTGGCAGCCACGATGTATTCCAGAATCAAATCCCAGCCGATCAACCAAGCAACGAACTCACCCAATGTGGCATAGGCAT
>CAZXFW010000042.1:0-1736 GCA_964640175.1 uncultured Polyangiales bacterium
CAGCTCTATGATTTTGAGTTGAAAACCACAGGCAGCGAAGCAGTGCATGTGAATGTGCCCGCCGAGCTTACTGAAACGCAGCGTGTGCAAGTCATGAAGCTTGCTCACGTCGTATTTCGAGTCTTAGGAGTACGGGATGTCGGTCGCATCGATTTTAGAATAGCCGACAGTGGCGAAGTTTATTTCATTGAAGTTAACGCACTTCCGAGTTTGGAAAAGGGAGCATCGCTCTATATCTCTGGCGCGCTTGCGGGACTCGATACGACAGAATCCGTGCTTGATGCCATTGTGAGAAGTTCTGCAGATCGGTTTGGTCTGTCAGTTTCTCGAAGCCGAATACCTCGGCGCCGTTCTGTTTTGCGTGTGGGATTAACGTGTAATTTAAAACAACACACTCCTACAAAAAGTGCCGACGATGACGCCGAATTTGATTCCCCAGAAACAGTCGCTGCAATCAAAGATGCCATTGTGTCTTATGGATATGAGGTTATCGAACTTCAAGCAACTCCCGAACTTCCTTCAGTCCTGCCAACACAAAACCTTGATCTTGTTTTCAACATTGCAGAAGGCATTGAGGGACGGGCGCGTGAATCTCAAGTGCCAGCGTTGTTGGAGCTTTTGGGGATACCTTACACAGGTTCTGACCCGACTGCGCTTTCTATCGCGTTGGATAAAGGGCTTGCCAAACGGTTAGTGCGGCAGGCAGGGTTTCATACCCCTGCCAGCATGGTGATGAATACGGGTAAGGAACGTATTCCGTCTGAGTTGCAATTCCCAATGCTTGCTAAGCCGCTTCACGAAGGAAGCTCCAAAGGAATCTTTCATGCCAATGTTGCAGAGACGGAATCTGAGCTAAGGGAGTTAGTGCGTGAAGGTGTGGAAAAGTATAGGCAACCTGTATTGGTGGAAGAATATTTGCCAGGACGGGAGTTCACTGTCGCGCTGTTAGGCGAAAAGCGGCCGAGGGCTCTTCCGCCTATGGAAGTATGTTTTACAGATAAATCAGATAGGTTTCCTGTGTATTCATATGCACATAAGTTTCAAGGTCGAGGTATTCGTTTTGAAGTGCCTGCAAAAATTGATGGAGTGTTGCTCAAAGAATTGGAACGTGCTGCGCGGGGTGTATTTACGGCATTGGGCTGTCGTGACATTGCTCGGATTGACTTTCGGTTGGATAGCCAAGGTCGCGTTAATTTTGTGGAGTGCAATCCTTTGCCAGGGTTAACCCCGGGATTCTCCGATCTCTGTGTGATTGCTGAAGCTGCTGGAATTGATTATCGAGGGCTCATCGGAGAAATTCTCGCACCTGCATTGCGTCGGTACCGAGAACGACAAAAAGAACGGCGTCTGGAACGCCGCTAACGGTTATTGAGCCACTCAGCAAGCTTGGATACTTCGCCCAGTGGAAGAGCTGGACAAAAATTGCCATGCGCGCCATGCATATCTTCTGCCATGCACAGAGCGTTAAGAATAGCCTCTTCAGTGCATTCGACGGTAGCGTCATAGAGAGGGTCTAAATGGGTATCCAGCATGACACGAATTCGATGAATCATGCGTTTGGCTTTTCGGGGTACACGGTTTGTGGTTGAAAAGCCAACAACGATCTCTCCAGAGCTATGTGCAGCATACGATCCAAGGCGTCCTATGCCTAAGGCTACGCGTTTACATAAACGGGTCACTTGATGACTGAGCAACGGTGCATCGGTTGCAACGACAGCAATAATAGAGCCGTAGTT
>CAZXFW010000043.1:0-1661 GCA_964640175.1 uncultured Polyangiales bacterium
CGTTTGGCTCTGCAAAGCTTTCCCATGGGACGCATTTTACACTGCGGATGTCTCGTCCCATCACTGAGCTTCGGGGAACGCGTCTCTCGGATGGGTTCCGTGTGGTGGTTCCAGGAGCTTTATCGTTGGACAAAGCAGGTCCTTTGGCTGCTGCGCATGCTCACGTTGCGCGTGCATCGATCTACAATCATGGGGATCGCTCAGAACTTAACGTGTTTTTTGAGCCTGGAAAATCTCCTGCATACCGTGTGCAGGGAAAGGGATCTTCCTTAGAGATTGTCATTGCGAATTAGCATGATGCTATGCATGTGGGAGTATTCAGCACGCGGAACTACGATAAAGAGTTCTTAGGCAAAGCAAATCATGGGCGACATGAGCTACATTATTTTGAAAGTCGCCTACATCCAGGCACGCTAAAGCTTACCGAAGGACTTGAAGCCGTATGTGTATTCGTCAACGATCAGCTTAATGCCCAGACACTTCAAGGGCTATGTGCCAATGGTGTTCGCTATATTGTCCTGCGGTGCACAGGGTTTAATAATGTAGATCTCGTTTCAGCATCCAACCTTGGTGTACGTGTGGCCCGAGTTCCTGCCTATTCACCGGATGCTGTGGCTGAGCATACTCTAGGATTGATATTGTGTCTCAATCGTCGGATTCATCGGGCACATGCACGAGTCCGTGAAGGCAATTTCGAACTGCAAGGTCTCCTTGGTTTTGATCTGTGTCAACGCACCATCGGATTGATTGGTACTGGTCGAATCGGCAATGTCTGCGCGCGCATCATGCGCGGCATCGGGTGTAAGGTGGTGGCGTTTGACCCTTATCCAAACGAAGTGTGTCTCAGTTTGGGTGTTGATTATGTTTCTCTGGAGGATTTGTATGCCCAGAGTGATGTGATCAGTTTACATTGCCCGTTGACACCCGAAACGCATCATCTCATTAACGATGCAGCAATTCGGCAAATGAAAAACGCTGTCATGCTTATTAATACGAGCCGAGGTGGTTTGATTGATACGCGAGCAGTGATTCGAGGTCTTAAAAACGGACGAATCGCTAACTTAGGCATTGATGTTTACGAAGAGGAAGGCGATTTATTCTTTCGAGATCTTAGTTCAACCGTTATCCAAGATGACGTATTTGCGAGGCTGTTGACCTTTCCCAACGTGCTGATTACGGCACATCAAGGCTTTTTCACTAGCGAAGCCTTGACCCACATTGCCGAAACAACCATTGATAATCTTAATGTGTTTGAATCGGGTTTATTGCCAAGCACCCTGGTAGAACCGAACGCATTGAAGAAACTACCAGTGTAGTAGAGTCACTTAGCGTATTTGACGCTGCAGCCGTAGGCTTGTGTTTTGGAATTGGCTACGGGCTTGCCTGCGCGTAGGTCTTTAACGGCGCTTTCGACATACACGACGTGTGTATCTCCTTCCGTGGTTCCCAGTGGGGCATTATCGACGGCACCGATGTAGGCCAGCACGCCTTTAGCATCAATAATAAACATGTGAGGAGTTGTCTTGGCGCCATACAGTTTGCCTACTTGTCCACTTTCATCCAACAGCAGAGGATAGTGCATGGCGAACTGTTTTAACGCGGCGCCGTTTTTATCGGCTCCGTTTCCCTGCAACCCTTTTCCGCTAGAGTTGATAGCAACC
>CAZXFW010000044.1:0-1610 GCA_964640175.1 uncultured Polyangiales bacterium
TTCGGCTCCATCCTGGAAGCCAGGCCGGGTGCGCCTGGCTTGGGCCTCCTGTGGTATACCAGGGAGGTGTTCAAGAATTTTGTTCTTAAAGTGGATTGGCTTTCTTTCAATCCCACGACCACTGCGACCAATATGCCACCGAGCACCGATAACTCGGGCATCCTGATTCGGTTCCCCGCCCTCAATGCGAGCAATCCTGGCAATGATTGGAAGCTGGCCTCTGACAAAGGCTATGAGATCCAGATCGACGATATGGGCTACAACCCAGATTCAACGCCTCCCCGTCTGTTTGATCCATTACATCAAACCGGCGCAGTGTACGCCCTCGCGCCATCCTCGAAGGTTGCCTCCAAACCCGCCGGCCAATGGAATACGTATGAGATTGAAGCCACCGCAACCTCGATTAAGGTAACGCTCAACGGCCAACTCGTAACGAACTACGCGATTCCCGCAAGTGATCCCCGCCAGCGCGAAGGCCACATCGGCCTGCAATGCCATACGGGGAATGTCCAATTCCGAAATGTGCAGATCCGGACACTGCCATGATGTGAGTAGAGATGATGTCAGCCCTGCAACGCCCGCCAGAGGGTAGGGCGGCTAACGTTTAGCAGGGCGGCAACTTCGCCGGATGCTTTGCCGTGCTGGATGAGCTTGCGGGCGTGGTCAATCCGGGCGGGGGATAGTTTCGGTTCACGCCGGATTAAACCCCGCGCCGCCACGCTGCCTGTTGTCCGGCTTTGATGCGTTCCACAATTAACCCGCGTTCCAGTTCCGCGAGTAATGCCACCATATGCAGCATGGCTTTTCCCAGCGGTTGCGTGTTGTCTATCTACTCGGTGAGGCTCTGGAACTGTACGCCTCGGCTGCTAAACACCTAACCATCGATCAAATAGAAAACGATAAGATTTTTCTGAGGATGCCGATTCCTCTTTTAGGGGTAAGGGGTCTGACGCTGCGATCATGTGCATGTGGCTATCTTCACATCTTCCGTTCCATTGCTTTGAGATGTGTTTCGCACAACGGAGAACGTTTCCGCGCAAGATGCTGTTCATCCTCGAAGTGTTTCACATTGAAACATCGTGCATTCTGGTACATCGGATTGCGTGGCGCGAAATTGGACAGGTGGATGGACAGACTTGAGGGCAGAAAGGGTCAAAGACAAGCTGCATTAGAGCGACAGAAATAGTTCTTGAGGAAAGGTGGGTTCACGCGATTAAGGCCACTTCCAGAAGATTCTCCCTGTTGAGCCGTTTACTTTTCAGAGAAGCTTACGCTGCAACCTCGTGCGTTCATGTCCCGCCCCTCCGATCACGGATCCATCATGCTTAGATCTGCGTGACGGCATCTTCGGCCCCTTTGACAATGAGGTGGATGATTATTCTCCTCGGCACAGCGAGATTCACTCTGTCGCTGGCCCGCCATAACCAGTTGGGGTCTCCTTCGACGAATGCGTATGCTTAAAAGGCAGGCAACTTGCTGAGCAGACGTTGTTTAGCTTGTGAGGCGTGGGTACCACTTCGACTTGTTCACAACGTTATCCCCAGATCATGGGGACAATGAAATGGAACTTCGCAGCTCAATGTTTCTTCTGTGCTCCCCATGATCGCAAG
>CAZXFW010000045.1:0-1562 GCA_964640175.1 uncultured Polyangiales bacterium
GGAGCGCGCCGTATGGAGCTTGTGTCCGATGCTCCTGTGCGGTTTATATTTAAAGCTGGTTACAAGGATTCTCAACAGGTCACCGATCATCCTCAACTACTGGCGATCGTAAAGGAGTTTGCAACACCTCACTTCGCGGCGGAGTTAAAATCTAGGGGAGGGGCTGAGTTAACTCATCTCACTGTGGATGGGAATGAAGTTATTTTGCAAGTGGAGATGCAGAGTCCCACGCAGTGGCAGCTTATAGTGATTTCTACGGCTCCTGAGATACCTGCTGCTTCCCCCGAAGAATTTCTTGAAGCGCCCTTGGAAGCGGTTATGCCGTCGCAAGCGGAAGTGTCTTTGCCTAAGGCTTCGCCTGCCAAAGTTGAGCCGTCCAAGGGCATGCCTTTCAGGGCTGAGCCCATACCCATTAGCCCAGCGATTGCAGAATCAAACCTTAAGGTTGAGACGCCCAAAGAGCCAGCAGCGGCTGCATTGAAGCCTGCGGCTCCGCTGAAAATCGAAGTGGAGTCCGGGCAGGACACTGTTGGCACAAAGGCTTCTTTGGTTCCGATGGTTTCTGACATTCCGCCATTGGGTGCGGATGAGCCAGAAATCAACCGATACCTACGTATGATGATCAAGCAAGGTGCAAGCGATTTGCATCTATCATCGAATGTGGCTCCTATGGTGCGTCTTCATGGTGAAATGAAGCGATTGGAACAGAGAGATGCATTCAGGCATGAGGAGCTTTTTGCGCTTTTGCGTCAGATAATGCCAGAGCGCAATGTAACGGAATTTGAAGAAACTCATGACACGGATTTTGCGCATAGCATTGAGGGGCTTGCACGGTTTCGCGTTAACGTTTTTATGGATCGTAAGGGAGTAGGGACCGTTATTCGGCAAATCCCTTTTGAGATTCTATCACCTGAACAGCTAGGATTACCCAAGCAAGTGCTGGACCTTTGTTGGTTATCCAAAGGGCTTGTGGTGGTAACAGGCCCCACGGGCAGTGGGAAGTCCACGACGCTTGCCACATTGGTAGACTTTATCAATCAAAATCGAAGCGACCATATTATCACGATCGAGGATCCTATCGAATTTGTGCACCCAAATAAAAAGTGTTTGGTGAATCAGCGTGAAATAAGCACGCATACCAATTCGTTTAAAAGAGCATTGCGTGCGGCACTGCGTGAAGATCCTGACATTGTGCTTGTCGGTGAAATGCGCGACCTTGAAACCATATCGATCGCCATTGAAACTGCAGAAACGGGGCATTTGGTTTTTGGTACGCTTCATACAACAACAGCGCCAAGCACGGTTGATCGTATCATCGATCAATTTCCCCCAGAACAACAAAGCCAAATACGTGTGATGTTATCCGAATCGCTTAAAGGGGTTATCGCCCAAGTGTTGTGCAGGAAAAAAGGTAAGGGGCGTGTAGCTGCTTATGAAATTTTAATTGGAACTTCGGCGATTGCCAATCTCATTCGTGAAGGAAAAACGTTTCAGATTCCGAGTGCGATGCAAACTGGGCGAAATCTAGGCATGCGTCTTATGAACGATCATTTGTTGGAATT
>CAZXFW010000046.1:0-1553 GCA_964640175.1 uncultured Polyangiales bacterium
GTCTATGTCATGGCGCTATGCCCCGGGGTCACTGAAACGAATTTTTACACGATGGCAGGCGGCGATCCGGCCAAGCCGCCTCCTCATGCAGTCACTCAAACCGCAGAAGACGTGGTCTTAGAAGCGCTGAACGCTCTTGATCGGCGAGCACTGCCTGTGGTGGTGACAGGCTGGAAAAATCGCCTGCTTGTATTGCTCATGCGTTTTTTGAGCCGCAAGCGCATTGCCAACATCATGGCCAAAGCCAAACCACACCGCCGCACCCCCGAATAAGCCAATCCCACCACGTGGGAAGCGACTCTTGGCGACTTTTACCGATAGTGGGTGTTGTCGTTTAAAATCCTGAACTCCACACGGCGGTTGGCGCTGCGCCCCTTCGGCGTCGCGTTATTCAACAACGGCTTGGATTCGCCATAACCCACGACATCCAAACGCTCGGTTTCGATGCCCTGTTGAGTCAGCCATGCCTGAACGGCAGCGGCGCGTTTTTCTGAAAGTTCCACGTTAAACTCTTCTGCACCACGGCTATCCGCATGGCCTTCGATGTTAAGACGCAAAATCTGAGGATTGACTTTAAGCAACGCGACTACCTCTTTGAGAATCCCCTCACTGGATGGAAGAAGCTCTGCCTCACCTGACTTAAAGTAAATCCCATTCAATGTGATCAGATTGCCTTCTTCGATGCGAATGTACTCAGGACACCCTCCATTGGCCTTGTCGCCTGGAGCTCGTGGACACGCATCCTTGTCATCAGGGATACCGTCTTTGTCGTTGTCACGTTCAGGACAACCATCGCCATCCTCGAAACCGTCCATGTCTTCAGGCACTTTGGGACAACGATCCTCTGAGTCAAGAATGCCATCGTGATCAAGATCCCCTGGCACAGGCTTGGTGCCGCCACATGCGCTGAGCAGGCATATGAGACTACTTAGAATCGTGACTAAACTGTATCGAAGCCGTGACCGTTGATAACTACTGTGCACAGGCAATCACCTCTATCTCGACATGAACACCTTTGGGCAAGGCGGACACCTGAACCGTAGCCCGAGCTGGCGGCTCGCTTGGGAAATACTCGGCATAGGTCGCGTTGACGACGGCGAAGTCGGTGAGATCGGTAAGAAAAATCGTGGACTTGACAACATTGGCAAGTTTTAGCCCAGAAGCTGCCAAAACTGACTTAATATTCTCCAAAACCTGCCTAGTCTGTCTTTCGATGTCCGTAGGGTGCACCACCTCTCCCGTGGCGGGATCCAGAGGAATTTGCCCAGAAACGAACACCCACGGACCTACTTGGATGGCTTGAGAATAAGGGCCTATGGCCTTAGGAGCATTCGACGTTACAATCACCTTGCGTTGCATATTCGGAACGTTATGAAACTGGTTTCTTGGAATGTCAATTCGGTACGAGCACGGCAGGATCGGCTGCTGCAATGGCTCCGCACACACCAACCGGAGGTGCTCTGCCTGCAAGAACTCAAATGCACCGAGGATAAGTTCCCGTATGCACCCTTGGCAGAACTCGGTTATCACGCCGCCGTATATGGGCAGCCCAC
>CAZXFW010000047.1:0-1533 GCA_964640175.1 uncultured Polyangiales bacterium
GAAATTAACCCCAACCACCCGAACCTGACTATCTGGCACAACAAGATCGACTGCTGCATGTTCATCGGAGTACACTGCCACCAGGCGAACTTGTCACTCAAGATCATCCGCGGCGGGACATCATGCTATACAGTCGCGATGTGTGCGCAGGCAGGGCATGAAGATGCCATGCTCTCCTTTAGAGATGCCTCCGTAGAGAAGATCCTGAAACTAGGGGAGTGGATCCGCAAACTCAAAGGCACGGTTAAACCACGGCTGACAACAGCCAAGACCAGCGCTTCAAACTAGGTAGCTTGAAGCACTTCTAACGAATAAAGGAGGCCGAGTCCATGGCGGAAATAAAATCCCACATCGGGACACAAAATAAGAAGGGCCAGACATATACAGATGCGTGGAAGATGATGCACGAGGCCCCGCGAAACCCGTCTTTTTACACCGGTAGCGAGGTCATTAAAGAGGCTCTGCGTCGCGCAAGCTGCGACGTCATGATTGCCTACCCCATCACCCCTCAAAGTGAAGCTGCTGCCTTGATCGGTGAATTGTTTGCCGAAGGCTACATCGGGGACTATTTCCGAGGAGAGAGCGAGTTTGCCGTTATGTCCCAATGCGCCGGCGCGGCCTTTGGCGGCGCACGGGTGTTCACTACGACCGCGGGACCCGGCACCATGCGTGCGATGGAAAACTTTCCAATGTGGGCAGGTGCTCGTCTGCCGATTCAAATGATCGTCACGTGTCGTGGCATCAACTCCCCGTTGTCGATTCAGCCAGATACCATTGAGATTTCCTACCTCTTAAATACGGGCATGCTGGTTTGGCACGCGGAAACGGCACAAGATTTTTTCGATTGGATCCTTAAAGGCTTCATGGTATCGGAAGAGCCGGAAGTGCATTTGCCTCTGGCGCTATGCTGTGACGGCTTCTTTGTGACCCACACGAAAGACGTCGTGAACCTCACCCCAGCTGATATGTGCCTGCCACCTTACGATCCTTACCGCTCACCCGTGCCTTGCATGGACATGGAATGTCCTCCGGTCCGGATGATGCGCGATCCGTTCATCATGAAAAGCAACTACATCAGCTATGCCACCCATGCTTCCTGGCAGCAGGAAATCTGGGCAGCAGTGGAACGTTCGCGCAAACATACCATCAAATGGATCAATGGCCTGATTGACACGGAAAACACTGATGCAGAGGTCGTGATTGTTGCGTCAGGCACGGCCGTCTCGCAGGGGCGGGAAGCCATTCGCCTGCTTGAGGACGAGGGTGTGCGTTGCGGATTAGTGAAGGTCAAGTCACTCCGTCCCTGGCCCGGCGAGGAAATTCGCGAAGCCACCAAGAATGCGAAACACATTTTTGTCCCAGAGTTTAACGTGACAGGCTGGTTGGCGAAAGAAATCAAGGCCACCATCCCCAACAGCGAGCGTGTTCATGCCGGCCCGCATGTGTGTGGCGGAATGACGATGCCACCTGAAATCATTGCCTCAGAGATCAAAACGGCTCTAGGCTTGCGCTCCGAGTCACTCGCTGGAAGAG
>CAZXFW010000048.1:0-1524 GCA_964640175.1 uncultured Polyangiales bacterium
CCTTGCAAAGTCTGAAATCTTTTCATGGTATGGCATGGATACATGTCCCCACATGATTAATAAGTACAACTAAGAAGTGCCAAGCGCGTGCGTCCCGTGCCGTCTGACTCCGCCCAGCCAAGGGCTACTGTGGTGTCGTCGCCACTGACAGCTAATGATGGCGGCCCCAGTTCTACGTCGGTGACATCGCCAAGTTCATCCACCACAAAGTATTCGTATTCGGTGCCGTCAAATGCAAAAGCCGCATCACCTTTAAGCATGGTCACCCGAACTTCTTTGTCGGTGATGGGTCCACCACGATACGCTAGCACAGCAAACTGACCAAGGGGTGCCAGGGCTACGGCGTTTGAAGGATCGATGCCAACCGCGATAATGTATTCGGTACCAAACGAGCCATTGTCATACACCGTCATCGCATGGACTTCGCGGCGACTGGTAATGACCTGCGTCCAAGCGACCACGGTCGAATCACTTAAAATACGAATGGCAGCAACGTCTTCGATAGTTCGTTCTGCCCACACCGTTTGTTCTGTGCCGAGTGCGCCTGTTTCAGGGTCAATCCGTCGCAGTCTTAGGTCTACCTTTGTATCGTTTTGTTCGGTGTAGGCAAGCACAGGCTCCAAGCCTTTTTGACTGAGCGAGAATATACCCGTGGCGTTGTCGCTTACGGTTTGAGCAGTTGCAGCTTGATGAATGCCGCGCTTTACAACGTCGTAATAGAGTGTAGTGCCAGATGTCGCATACCACGCTGCGCCATAGACAACATCCGAAGCGGTATAGGTTTCAGAAATTGTAGCTTCAGGTAAAGGTGTGACTTGAGTTTTGACGACGTTCGTTCCTGGGCTAAACGCGACAGGGTTTTGGCCTGGTCCCTCTCCGGGCATCGGAGGCCAGTCGCCATTGGCACGCAATAGATGAAAGGCGTTAACGCCACCGGATTGCGCTGTATACGCAATCAACTTGTCGTCTTCAGGACCCAAGGCGACGGAGGGCGATGATGCGGAAACAAGGGTGCTTTCGATTTCTTGATCGGTGACCAATTCATCGTCGCTCGTGAATGATCCCGTAGAGGTATAGTTGCCAAGTCTGAAGCCGGTAAAGCCCGATTGGGAGTGATAGTAAAACGCCCAGATCTTATCGTGACCCCCTGCCAATGCGACAGCAGGTGCAATGTCGTCGGTATAGGTTGCAACATCGATGATGTCCGTGAACAGTTCACACGGCACCAACGTATCCGGATCTTTAATGGCAGTATCGGGCTGAGGAACATCATACGACACATCTTTTTTGGGACCAGCGTCTGGATAGACAGGAGGGTTTGCCTTATCACTGCTACAGCTGTATCCCAAGCCGATCAGCAGACCCACGACATACATACATTTGCGCGGCCTGGCGGCTCGCTCACCCCATGTGTTAACCCGTTGCACCATAAGGTCCCCCACCTTTCCTCAATTGTGCAGCAATCCATTCTAAAGTCGAGTTGTTGGCTCACATTTATTCTCGACAATCGCAGTTAGGTACTGC
>CAZXFW010000049.1:0-1516 GCA_964640175.1 uncultured Polyangiales bacterium
CCATGTCCGCCTGCAGCTCTGGACTGCGCGCCGCCTTGCGCACCAGTTGCAGCGCCGCCTCCAACTCGCGGGCGTTGGTCTCGAATCGCTGCCGGTTGAGGGTATAGCCCTGGGTGAGATGTTCGCGCAGGATACGGGTCGCCCATTGGCGGAAGCGGGTCCCCTGGGGGGACTTCACCCGATAACCTACTGAAATAATGACATCGAGGTTATAAAATCTGACCGGTTTATCGGAACCAGCAATGTGCATATTTTGCACATTGCTCCCCTCCTCTAACTCGCCCTCTGAAAACACATTGCGGACGTGTTTGGTGATAACAGAGCGTTCGCGCCCGAACAACATTCCCATCTGTTCCTGCGACAGCCAAACGGTGTCACGCTCAAGCCGGACTTCGATGCTGCCACTGGTAGTTTCGTAGATGCTGATCTCGCTCAAGTGTCCATCCATGTCATGCTTGTCTGCTTCCGGTTTCTTCAAGAATCCGTTGTACCCGGCGCTTACCTTCGTTTTGAACTGTTAAGAAATCCTTAGCAGTTGCCTGCTTTGAGAGTCCATCCGATACACGAACCCGCCCGCAATCTTCGATGCGGCCGAGCGTGATGGGATATGCCAGAAACAGGCGACTTCCTTCGACCACACCCCACCCTGCCGCGTTGAAGCTGGATCAATATGCATAGCTTTGGTTTCGGTTTCATTCATGGGTCAATGCGTTTGGGAACGATGATGAATCCAGAATCGCTCTCGCCATAACACACGCATTCTCTACCGGTTGCGACGTAATACGCCGTCAGCGCGCAGAGCGCGGCATCCACGAGGTCAAGATTTGTCAGGTGGGCGAGATCAATCCCTACCGAACCCAGCAACGTTCGACGCTGCACACGTTTGTTCGTGTCTTCAGGCTTGCCATGGGTCAGTTGCCGAGTGATGGCGTGCGGGAAAGTCTCGAAGCAACATTTCTGGCCCGACAGAGGAAGCTCGGAACAAAGGGCATGTGAGGACTCCAGCGCCTGGAACAGTGCTTCGCCTTGAAGCATCCAGCCGTAGTAGTTTTTTTGATGTTCGAGCGCACGCCGACGCGTAGGGGTGGAAAAGCACCAGATGCCTTGTGCCATGAGCTGGCGTTCAGCAGGGCGGGCACGGCCATCCCTGCTCCAGCGACAGGGAGCATCCACGGCGATCACCATGCCGTTGGCGGTATGACACCATTCCACCACTGTGCTCACTTGTGGAGAAGCACAGTGGGATGAATACCGGCCGGCTGTCAGTGCGACTGCATGAAATCCTTTGCGTTGACCGCCGACATCAATACCAATGGCTGTGACCCCCTCAGAAGAAACGCGATCTTGATGTGCAATAACGCCAGCCATTGCTTAGAGATTCCCGCTGAAAGCCTGGTGCAGCAGCGACTTCTTTAATTCACCCAGCGCGGCGAGCTTTTGCTGATAGATGGATTCGAGGCGTTGGGTTTCGGCCCTGAGTTTATCAAGCCGGCTTGTCATTCGTTCTTGCTCAGGC